>NZ_CP004350.1:1200000-2400000 GCF_000550785.1 Corynebacterium casei LMG S-19264 | reverse complement strand
ACGCAGAAGAGAACACCAACGACGAGGCATAAATTAGCTTCTGAGTGCTTCTCAACTCCTCGCTTGAGGGTGAATTAGCCTAATAAGAATTAGGTCCTAGCTTGAGAGCTAGGACCTTTTTCGATCTGCACTGACTCCTCGGCGACATGCGAGCATTGGCAGTGGTGTGACCTGTTAAACCCCGAAACTTATGTTTCCCAAGGACGGTTAACGCTATCAGCGAACAAGCCCTATTTTTCTCGCACGCGGTGGCGAAGTTTAAGTAGGGTAGGTGCCATTGACAATGAAGAGGTACTTCTTCAAAGCCAACAATAAAATTTAGAACTGACAAGGAGCATTAACCATGTCTGACAAGCTTCAGATGTCCTCCCAGGGCGCAGGTATGAACTTGGGTGACAGTGTTTACGAGCGCTTGCTGAGTGAGCGCATCATCTTCCTGGGCACCCAGGTCGACGATGAGATTGCAAACAAGCTGTGCGCGCAGATTCTGCTGCTGTCCGCAGAGGACCCAACTCGTGATATCTCGCTGTACATTAACTCCCCAGGTGGTTCCGTCACCGCAGGCATGGCAATCTACGACACCATGAAGTACTCGCCATGCGATATCCGCACCTACGGTATGGGCTTGGCTGCTTCCATGGGCCAGTTCCTGATGTCCGGCGGCACCAGGGGCAAGCGCTTCGCACTGCCTCACGCACGCATCATGATGCACCAGCCTTCTGCTGGCGTTGGCGGTACCGCATCCGATATCGCAATTCAGGCAGAGCAGTTCGCAGCTACCAAGCGCGAAATGGCTGAGCTTATTGGAGAGCACACCGGCCAGACCTTTGAGCAGATTACCAAGGACTCTGACCGTGACCGCTGGTTTACCGCACAGCAGGCCAAGGACTACGGTCTTGTTGACCACGTCATTGACGCCGCATCCGGACCAATTAGCAACTAAGGGATAAAGGAGAAACTCATTATGTCTAACTTCCAAATGCCTTCATCCCGTTACGTACTGCCATCTTTTATTGAGCAGTCGGCACAGGGCACCAAGGAAACCAACCCGTACTCCAAGCTTTTTGAAGAGCGCATCATCTTCCTGGGCACCCAGGTTGATGACACTTCTGCCAATGACATCATGGCGCAGCTGCTCGTGCTCGAGGGCATGGACCCAGACCGCGACATCACCATGTACATCAACTCCCCAGGTGGTTCTTTCACCGCGTTGATGGCTATCTACGACACCATGCGTTATGTTCGCCCTGACGTTCAGACTGTCTGCTTGGGCCAGGCTGCTTCCGCAGCTGCCGTCCTTTTGGCAGCGGGTGCTCCGGGCAAGCGTGCTGCGCTTCCTAACTCTCGCGTTCTGATTCACCAGCCAGCCACCCAGGGCACCCAGGGTCAGGTTTCTGACTTGGAGATCCAAGCTGCAGAGATTGAGCGCATGCGTCGCCTCATGGAAAACACTCTGGCCGAACACACCGGCCGCACCGCAGAGCAGGTCCGTATTGATACTGACCGTGACAAGATTCTGACCGCTGAAGAAGCAGTAGAGTACGGCATCATCGACCAGGTCTTTGATTACCGCAAGCTCAACAACTAATTTCAGCTAGTGCACTCTAGTTCGCACACGTCCTAGCGTGCAGTGAAGCTAAGTGGGATGGTTCCTTAAAAAGGGAGCCATCCCACTTCGCTGTTTTCTTCCCGTTGTTTCGCGTCGGGGTGGGGTGAAACGTCGGGAAAAGGCCGCAGATCGCTCGCAGAATCTCAACTAGTGAGAAATCAGACCGCAGATGCCAATTGTCTCTTAGTTCACTTAATTGACTATCTTGTTGGGTGTTTAATTGTTGGGGGTGGTGCTGTATCCGAGGGCGAAAAACTGCGTAATTGGAGACGTGCTTTGGTGTTGCTCTAGGTTGCATTTACTGCAGTAATACGTCTGAAACAGCTCATCTTTCTTGAATTCAATAGTGCTTAATCGCGGCACAACTTTGGCCAAAGCTAGGTTTCGGCGCTTGGGTGTTGCCTGTGTGTCAACGGCTATGAGCTGGGAAAAGTGCGGGTTTATGATTTTGAACAGCCGGACAGGTTGTGTTCAAATCGAATTCATGTCTTCTACTCAAACACAAGCTGGCGCGAGTGATCAGCATCGCGCGCAGGAGCAGGAGGAGAAGCAATTCTTCGGCCATCCTTGGGGATTGGCTAACCTCTTTGGCGTTGAAATGTGGGAGCGATTTAGCTTCTACGGCATGCAAGCCATCGTCCTGCTCTACATGTACTACTCCGTTACCGACGGCGGTCTCGGAATCCCTCAGGCAGCGGCAGCCTCCATTGTCGGCGCCTATGGCGGTCTGGTCTACATGGCCTGCCTGCTGGCATCCATCGTTGCTGACAAAGTCTTCGGCTCTGAACGCACCCTGTTCTACTCGGCCATTTTGGTCATGCTGGGACATATTGCCCTGGCGATCATCCCGGGTATCACCGGCTTAGCTATTGGCCTGGTCCTTATCGCTATCGGCTCCGGTGGCGTTAAGACCACCGCGCAGGTAGTTCTGGGCTCGCTGTACACCAAGGATGACCCACGCCGTGATGGTGGTTTCTCCATCTTCTACATGGGCATCAACATTGGTGGCTTGCTCGGCCCACTTCTTACCACCGCGCTGTGGGGATGGAAGGGCTTCCACTGGGGCTTCGGCATCGCCGCAGTCGGCATGGGGCTTGGCCTTATCCAGTACATGATGATGCGCAAGCACACCATCAAGGATGCTGGCCATGACGTTCCAAACCCAGCAACCAAGTCTCAGCTGACCACAGTGATCATCGTGATTGCTGCCATCGTTGTCATTGCTACCGTGCTGTTGACCACCGGCATTGTGAAGATGGACTGGTTGTCCAACATCGTCACCGTCGTTGCACTGATCGCGGCAATCGTATTGTGGCTGCAGATGTACCGCTCTGAGCTGACCACCGATCTGGAGCGCAAGCGTCTCATTGGTTTTATTCCAATGTTTATCTCCGGCGTGCTCTTCTTCGCTATCTTCCAGCAGCAGTTCACCGTGCTGACCATCTACTCAGATGTTCGCCTGGACCGCGAAATCTTCGGTTGGGAGATTCCACCGTCACTGGTGCAGTCTATTAACCCAATCTTCATCATTATCTTCTCTGGTGTCTTCGCCGCTGCCTGGACCAAATTGGGCAAGCGTCAGTGGTCCACCCCTGTGAAGTTCGGCGTCGGCAACATCATCATTGGTGTCTCCCTGTTCTTCTTCCTGCCGTTCTCCGGCGGTGCAGCGAATTCCACCCCAATGATCGCCATCATCTGGATCCTGTTCTTGTTCACCATGGGTGAGCTGATGCTCTCTCCAGTGGGTAACTCGTTGGCCACCAAGGTTGCACCGGATGCATTCCCATCGCGCATGATGGCGGTGTGGATGATGGCAGTGTCCATCGGTACCTCATTGGCAGGTTCTTTGGCTGCTTATTACAACCCAGAAGATGCTTCCGCTGAGAACACCTTCTTTATCTCCTTGGGTGTCGTCTCTGTCATCCTGGGCGTCATCTTGCTGTTCATCAGTAAGTGGGTAGTAAAGCAGTTCGCTACCTTCCGTTAGAAAGCTCGTCTTGCGCTAGGCGCCGATTGGCATAACGACCGGTCTCTTCCTCGAATGTGGGGGAGGAGGCCGGTCGTTGCAGTTTTCAAGGTCGACGAAGATGGCGTTTGTAATGCGGGAAGTTCACAGCGGTGCGGATGGAATGCGCCGGATGGATGTCGCGTTGGTAAGGATCGGGCTGCATTTACTAAGGTGGAGTAAATACGGTGCGGCGGGGAGAAGTTGACGCCGCACAAGTAGAGGCTGTGGCTATAGGCTGCAGTGACAAGTAGACTTCAAGCTCTAATTTTCTTCAAGTAGAAAGATCTTCATGGCACGTATGCAAGAAAGCGCTGACCTGCTTAAGTGTTCCTTCTGTGGCAAGAGCCAGAAGCAAGTTAAGAAGCTGATCGCCGGTGGTGGAGTGTACATCTGTGATGAGTGCATTGAGCTCTGCAATGAAATCATTGAAGAAGAACTTGGTGCAGCACAGGCTGCCGCCGCTGAGAGCGAAGAAAAGAAGCTTCCTCGCCCTTCGGAAATCTCATCCTTCCTTGATAAATACGTCATCGGCCAGGATGCGGCAAAGCGTGTGCTGTCCGTTGCGGTGTACAACCACTACAAGCGCATCAAGGCTGAAGAAGCACAGGCCGCTGCAGCATCCTCGAGCCGTCGTGCGAAAGAAGACGATGATGTTGAGATCTCCAAGTCCAACATCTTGATGCTCGGCCCAACAGGTTCCGGCAAGACCTACCTTGCCCAGACCTTGGCGCGCATGCTGGATGTGCCTTTCGCTATTGCCGATGCCACCTCGTTGACGGAAGCCGGCTATGTCGGTGAAGACGTGGAAAACATTCTGCTCAAGTTATTGCAGGCAGCCGACTTTGACGTTGACCGCGCAAGCCGCGGCATCATCTACGTTGATGAGGTGGATAAGATTTCCCGCAAGTCGGATAATCCATCCATTACTCGTGACGTCTCCGGCGAAGGCGTGCAGCAGGCACTGCTGAAAATCCTCGAGGGCACGGTTGCCTCTATTCCACCGCAGGGTGGACGTAAGCACCCAAACCAAGAGTTCATTCAGCTAGATACCTCAAACATCCTGTTCATCGTCGCGGGTGCGTTCGCAGGACTGGAAAAGGTTATCGCTGAGCGCGTGGGTAAGAAGGGCGTAGGCTTTGGCTCCAAGCTTGATACCCAGGAAGAGCGCGAGCGCGTGGACATGTTTGAAAAGGTCCGCCCTGAAGACTTGGTCAAGTTCGGTCTCATCCCAGAGTTCATTGGCCGTCTGCCAGTTGTGGCAACAGTTGAAAACCTTGACCGTGAGTCCTTGGTCCAGGTGCTGACGGAACCGAAGAACTCTCTTGTCAAGCAGTACCAGCGCCTGTTTGAAATGGACGGCGCGCACCTTGATATCGAACCAGAAGCTTTGAGCGAAATCGCTGATTTAGCACTGGAACGCAAGACCGGCGCACGTGGTCTGCGCGCCATCCTGGAAGAGCTCCTGGTGCCAGTCATGTATGACTTGCCAGACCGCGAGGACATTGACACGGTTCGCGTCACCGCGCAGGCAGTACGTGGCGAAGCAGAGCCAGAGTACGTTTACACGGACTCTGAAGAAAAGGCGTCCTAGTTCTCCTCCTTCCAAGCAAAGATTAAGGCCCATCTGTGCACATAAAGTGCGGAGATGGGCCTTTTTGCTAGGAATTCGATTACTTAGGAGAAGATGTCATCCGTGCCACCATCGTCATAGATGCTGGCAGAAGAATCCGTCTTGGACTCAGACATATCTTCTTCAAGGTAGCTTTGGTGACCGCTGTCGGGGATATTGGACGTCAAAAAGGCCAATACCATGTCCACAATCAAGCGGTGTAAGCCGCGGACGTTGTCAGGCGATGACAAGTCAACGCTGAATAGGTTCTGCGTGATGTTTTGTGTGGTCACAGGCAACAAAGTCATGGAGGTAATGAGCAAATAAAGGTCATTCGCAGAAATACCCGGGCGGAATGCGCCGGAGTCTTGTCCCAGCATGAGCAGGCGGTTGAGGTGCAACATCACCCCGGATAGGTCCGCAATCGCAGGATGTTCAGCAGCATCAATGACGGGGTGAGAGTTTTCTTCCACAATCATGCGCAATGCGTCCTGGTTCTTCATGAACAGTTCAAACAGGCTGTCCACTAATTTGCGCATGCCTTCCACTGGAACGGCGGAGTCAATAACCAGCTGGTCAAAAGGAGGCTGCAACTTATCCAACGCGGCTTCAAGGCTCTGCAAGTACAGGCCTTTCTTGTCACCGAAGTGATAGTGGATCATGCGCTTGGACATGCCGGACTCGCGGGAGATGTTTTCAATTTTGGTGCCGTCGTATCCGTCGGCGGCGAACTGGGCAATGGCAATGCCAATGACTTCCTCAACAGTCACATTGGCCGGAGCGTCAACGTGGTCATTGGTGGTCATCCTGTGCAAATCTCCCTTTGCGTAGTTTCGGCATAAAAATAGAGCGTGCGCGTGACTATCCCTCGCGAACCGAATCAAATCCAAAAATGGAAACATTAATGATACGTACTTCCCTCCATCGTGCACTAAACAACACTCGGGTGTTGCCTGTGCTTAGCAACGGCGTTAGTTTTCGGCCAAAAACGCAGGAGAAATGGGGGTAGCGGCACAGTCAAATGTGAGTTTGTCAACCGATTTGGGGGGTGGGGCAAAGCTTAAGATTTTGGTCTAGGCTGGGGGTGAATAGTGAAGTTTCTTTGCATAGCATGGCCTTGAAAGGTGTATTCGCATGTCCACTCCTGAAAATCTTCTCAATTCAGCCGAGCCAGTCAAGATTGCAGTCACTGGTGCTGCAGGAAACATTGCGTATTCCTTGCTGTGGCGCATTGCGGCAGGGGAGGTGTATGGCCCGAATCAGCCTGTGCAGTTGAACTTGCTGGAGATTGAGCAGGCTGAGCAGGCTGCACGGGGTGTGGCGATGGAGTTGCTGGATTCGGCTTTCCCATTGGTGACCGATATTAAGGTCACGTCTGAGCCGCGTGAGGCTTTTGAGGATGTATCGGCGGCCTTCTTGGTTGGCGCGCAGCCGCGCAAGAAGGGTATGGAGCGCGCTGATTTGCTCACCGCCAATGGCGCGATTTTCACGGAGCAGGGAGCTGCGCTTAATGACGTCGCACGCAGGACCGTTCGTGTGCTGGTGGTGGGAAATCCAGCGAACACCAATGCGTTGATTGCTTCCTCCAACGCGCCGGATTTGGCGCCACAGCAGTTCAATGCGCTCATGCGCTTGGACCATAACCGCACAGTATCGCAGCTTTCCGCCAAGTTGGGCATTCCAGTCGCTGACTTCGCGCAGATCGCTGTGTGGGGCAATCACTCGGCGTCGCAGTTCCCAGATATCAGCTATGCCACGGCGCAGGGTAAAAACGTCGCAGAGCTTGTCGATGCCACGTGGGTGCAAGATTATTTGATTCCGACCGTGGCCAAGCGCGGTGCAGAGATCATTGAGGTACGCGGAAGCTCTTCGGCGGCATCGGCAGCCTCTGCGTCGATTGACCACATGCGCGACTGGATTCATGGCATTGAAGACCCGGCCGCGTGGCGCACCGCGGGCATCTATTCCGATGGTTCCTACGGTATTGAAGAAGGACTCTTCGTGGGATTGCCAACCCGAGCTGTTGGTGGCGCGTGGGAAGTTGTCACGGGACTGGATGTGACCGATGCCCAGCAAGAGCGCATTCAGGCCTCGGTAGATGAGCTGAAAGCAGAGCGCGACATGGTGGCTGACCTGCTGAAGTAACTGGGGTAGCTGCCGTGTAGAATCGTCTGCGTGACTAAGGAAAATAAGACTATTGGTACCAATCGCGCAGACGCTCTTCCTAAGTCCTGGGATCCCCAGGCAGTAGAGACCGAACTGTATGAAGGCTGGGTTGAAAAGGGCTACTTCAAGCCTGATGAAGACCCGAACAAAGAGCCTTTTTCTATTGTGCTGCCACCGCCTAATGTGACAGGTCAGCTGCACATGGGCCACGCGTTGGACCATACGCTTATGGACTCGATTATTCGCCGCAAGCGCATGCAGGGCTACTCGGCGTTGTGGTTGCCGGGCTATGACCACGCGGGTATCGCGACTCAGACCAAGGTTGAGGCGCGCCTGAAGGAGACCGAAGGAAAGTCCCGCTGGGATTATGACCGCGAAGAGTTTATTGACAAGGTCTGGGAGTGGAAGGATGAGTTCGGTAAGACCATCACCTCCCAGATGAAGGCGATCGGTGACTCGGTTGACTGGTCCCGTGAGCGCTTTACTCTGGATGAAGGTTTGTCCCGCGCAGTCCAGACCATTTTTAAGCAGCTTTATGATGCTGGTTTGATCTACCAGGCCAACCGTCTTGTCAACTGGTCACCAGTTCTGGAAACCGCGGTTTCGGATATTGAGGTTGTGTACAAGGACGTGGAAGGCGAACTGGTTTCGCTGCGTTATGGCTCCCTCAATGATGATGAGCCGCACATGATTGTTGCCACCACCCGTGTGGAAACCATGCTCGGTGACGTTGCTATTGCTGTGCACCCAGAAGATGAGCGTTATGCGGATCTGATTGGCAACGAATTTGACCACCCATTCCGTGATGACCTGAAGTTAAAGGTCATCGCTGATGATTACGTGGATCCGGAATTCGGTACCGGTGCTGTGAAGATCACCCCGGCGCATGATCCGAATGACTACGCCATGGGCAACCGCCACAACCTGGATATGCCAACGGTCATGAACACCACCGGCCATATCGCTAACACTGGCACCCAGTTTGATGGAATGTCGCGCGAAGAAGCACGCGTGAAGGTCCGTGAGGCTTTGGCTGAGCAGGGTCGCATTGTTAAAGAAATCCGTCCTTATGTTCACTCCGTCGGCCACTCGGAGCGCTCCGGTGAGGCAATTGAGCCACGCCTGTCTCTACAGTGGTTCGTCGCTGTGGAAAAGCTAGCCAAGATGTCTGCGGAAGCAGTCCGCGCGGGCGATACCAACATCCACCCTGAGGCCCAGGAAGCTCGTTACTTCGAGTGGGTCGACAACATGCATGACTGGACTATTTCCCGTCAGCTGTGGTGGGGTCACCGCATCCCAATCTGGTACGGACCAGAAGACGCCGAGGGCAACCGCGACATCGTGTGCGTCGGACCAGATGAGACCGCGCCGGAAGGCTACGTTCAGGACCCTGACGTTTTGGACACCTGGTTCTCCTCCGCGCTGTGGCCATTTTCCACCTTGGGCTGGCCGGAGAAGACTCCAGACTTGGAGAAGTTCTACCCAACCAACGTGCTGGTCACCGGCTATGACATCATCTTCTTCTGGGTTGCCCGCATGATGA
Organism: Corynebacterium casei LMG S-19264; assembly: GCF_000550785.1. NCBI lineage: Bacteria > Bacillati > Actinomycetota > Actinomycetes > Mycobacteriales > Corynebacteriaceae > Corynebacterium > Corynebacterium casei. The sequence continues at coordinate 2,391,065 of NZ_CP004350.1, read as the reverse complement.
TGTTCGGCACCTTTGCATCCACCCAGACCCCAGAGCTGTTGGGCACAGGTGAGAACGGTCGTCCGCAGATTCCATTCAAGGATTTGTACCTGCATGGCCTGGTGCGTGATGAGCAGGGCCGCAAGATGTCGAAGTCTTTGGGCAACGGCATTGACCCGATGGATTGGGTCCGTGACTACGGTGCGGACGCGCTGCGTTTCACCTTGGCGCGTGGCGCAAACCCAGGCACTGACTTGCCATTGGGCAGTGATGCCGCAGCATCGGCACGTAACTTTGCCACTAAGCTGTTCAACGCCACCAAATTCGCGTTGATGAACGGTGCGGGTATTGACGTGCTACCAAACCGCGATGAGCTAACCGATGCCGACCGATGGATCCTCGACCGCGCCGAGGATGTGCGCGTTCGCGTGGATGCTTATTTGGATGATTACCAGTTCGCGCGCGCTAATGAGCTGCTCTACCACTTCGCATGGGACGAGCTGTGTGACTGGTACTTGGAAATTGCCAAGACCCAGATTCCTCGTGACGGTGAGTCCGCAACCGGTCGCAACACCCAGATCGTTCTGGGCCGCGTCCTCGATGTAGTCCTGCGCATGCTGCACCCAACCATGCCATTTGTGACCGAGGTTCTATGGCAGGCGCTGACTAATGGTGAGCAGTCCGAGTCCATCATGATTGCGCCGTGGCCAACCGCGGCGGATACCAACGGCGGTGCAACCGCTGATGAGACCGCGCTGCGCCGCATTCAGGATTCGGAGAAGCTCATTACGGAGCTGCGTCGTTTCCGTGCCGACCAGGGTGTGAAGCCTTCGCAGAAGGTTCCGGGCCGTCTGGACTTCGCCGTGGTTGACCTGCAGAACCAGGAAGATTTGGTGCGCAACCTGGCTAATATCACCACCCCGGAGGATGACTTCACGGCATCTGCCACCGTTGAGGTGCGCCTCTCACAAGGCACCGTCGAGGTTTCCCTGGATACCTCCGACGCGATTGACGTTGAGGCAGAGCGCAAGCGCCTGGAAAAGGACTTGGCTAAGGCACAAAAGGAATTGCAGCAGACCGGCGGCAAGCTGGGCAATGAAGCTTTCCTGGCCAAGGCACCTGACCACGTTGTGGACAAGATCCGTGAGCGTCAAACCATCGCGCAGGAAGAAGTAGAGCGCATTGAAGCCCGCCTCGCGGGGCTTAAGAAGTAGGTTTCAATAAACCCGAAAAGGTGCCGGTGACCTCACAGAAGTCACCGGCACCTTCACGTACGGCGCAGGATCCGAAAGAGCGGCCTTCCGCTCATCGAAACACACATCCAACTGGTAGTTTCTCCGTGATCCCGTGGCTCTGTGTTTATCCAAGTCATAGCGGTTGCCCTGGCAGGCGGGTGCCGTCACGGAGCGGAAGGTCGTCGGCGCTGCAGGGGTAAGTCTTAGGGGGTAGCTTCTGGAATTGTCGCAGTCTCCACATCGTTGTGGACAGGATGGAGAACACGGTTTGGTGTTGTCAGTAAACTGAGCTCAGATAGGCTCGCTCGCTCGGCGGAATCGCATGGGCTACGCGCAGGATTAGAAAACTTCTCAATACTCATTTGGAGGCACTGAAATAGTGACTACCCCAGGGCACGGCAACACCGGTGACAACAATGTCGGTGGAGATAAGGGCGATAGCGTCGAGGGCCGCCAGCAAGCGGCGAAGGATATGCTCGATGATTTGATTGCGCAGTCCGGCGCTGAGTCGACCGGTGAAGAATATGAAATCGTTGACGCTCTGGCGGAAGGCACGGAGGACAGCCCCGTTGAAATCACAGAATCTGGGCTCAAGCTCAACCTGGGTTTCGGTGAGGAAGATGAGTACTCGGCGGCGGCGCCTGAGGAAGTCAGCGCGGATGAGCTAGCTGCGTTGGCCGTGGTTGAGGCGGAGCTGAATCTGCGCTGGCCAGAAACCAAGCTGGCGCCGTCGCTAGAGCGCATTGAGATGCTCATGGATCTGCTGGGCAATCCAGAGAACTCATTTGATGTCATTCAGGTATCAGGCACGAACGGTAAATCCTCAACTTCGCGCATGATTGACGGTTTGCTGCGTGGTTTCCACCGCCGCGTCGGTTTGGTCACCAGCCCGCATTTGCAGCGCGTGACAGAACGGATTGGCATTGATGGCAAGCCCATCCACCCGCGTGATTACGTGCGGATTTGGGAAGAAATCAAGCCCTATGTCGAGATGGTGGATAAGGCCTCCCAGGACAAGGGTGGACCGGCGATGAGCAAGTTTGAGGTGCTCATCGGCATTTCTTATGCAGCTTTCGCAGATGCGCCTGTCGATGTCGCGGTGGTTGAGGTCGGCATGGGCGGTACCTGGGATGCCACCAACGTGGTCAACGCGGATGTTGCTGTAGTCATGCCAATCGGCTTGGATCACACCGAATATTTGGGTGAGACCCTGACGGAGATCGCCGGGGAAAAAGCTGGCATCATCAAAAAGCGCCCCGAGTCCGATGATTTCGCAGAACCCAAAGAAAACATTGCGATCATCGCTGAGCAGGAAAAAGAAGCAATGGATGTCCTGCTTCAGCGCGCCGTGGAAGTTGATGCTGGCGTCGCGCGTTCGGGCAGCGAGTTTGCTGCCGTGGAATCACGCATCGCCGTCGGCGGGCAGCAGCTCAACATCCAGGGCTTGGGCGGAATATATGAGGATATTTTCATCCCGCTGCACGGTGAGCACCAGGCTAAGAACGCTGCGGTGGCACTAGCGGCCGTCGAAGCATTCTTCGGCGCATCTTCTGGTCACCCGCTGGATATCGCGAATGTGCGCAATAGCTTTGCGCATGTCATTAGCCCGGGCCGCCTAGAGCGCGTTCGCACCTCCCCAACCACCTTCATCGATGCCGCGCACAACCCGCACGGTGCTACCGCGCTGGGCAAGGCGTTGGATCGTGATTTTGATTTCGCTCGTCTCATCGGCGTGGTTGGCGTGCTGGGGGACAAGGACGCGCTGGGCATTTTGCAGGCGCTGGAGCCCTTCTTGTCAGAGATCGTCATTACCCAAAACACCTCCCCGCGTGCACTCGATGCCTATGAGTTGGCGGAGACCGCGCGCGATGTATTCGGTGAAGAACGCGTGTATGTTGCTGATGACTTGCCGGGCGCATACGCGCAGGCGGTGGAACTGGCTGAGGATGCTGAGATTCAATCCGGCTCGGGTATCGTCATTACTGGATCTGTAGTCACCGCTGGCGAAGCTCGTGCGATGTTTGGAAAGGAACCGGCATGACCAACAATCAGAACTCTTCGGAGAACATCAGCCCTCTTGGTTTAGGCAATGAGCCAACCAAGGACCCGCTCAAGGGCTTTAACGGCATGGTGTCTGCAACCTTGTTGCTGGAAGCCATCTCCATCTTCCTGGGCCTGCTCGTCGTGCTGAAGATTGACAGTGGTTCCTATTGGACCACCTTCAACTGGATGTTCATTACCATTCTGGGGCTTATCCACCTGGTCATGCTCGGTCTGGTGCGCAAGCCGTGGGCAATTACTGCGATTATGATTGTGCAGTTCGCGGGTGCTATCGGCGGAATCCTCGTTCACTGGTCGATTACGGCGATCATGATTTTGTACATCGCGGTATGGGGCTTTGGCCTTTACCTGCGCTCCATTTTGGTTGAGCGCATGAAGCGCGGTTACCTGACCACGCAGCACTTGGAAGCAAAGAAGTAAACCATGCGCTACGCCTATTCCATCGCCGCCGCGATCTTTTGCCTGGGTGCTTTGCTGGCAAATTTGCTGGATATGTCGCGCGTTATCGCGTTGATCTGTTTGGGCGTAGCAGCGGTATTTTTGATTCTGGCGCTGCGCACCAATCAGACCCCGCAGCCTGGCCGTGACCGGGATCTGTCACGCGATGACTTGTCGAATGATCAGATGGACAAGATTCGCAGTTTGCTTGCCGATGGCCAGTTTGGCACCGCCGTGAAACAAATCCAGCTGTGGTTTAAAAATGTCTCTTATGAAGAAGCAGAAGCATTCGTTAAACGCTTCGCTAAGTAAGCGCCCCCAAATCTGCGATGTGCTTGGTACTCGTCTACGATATTGAGCATGACTGAACGTACACTCATCCTTATTAAGCCAGACGGCGTTGCTAACGGCCACGTCGGTGAGATCATCGCACGTATTGAGAGCAAGGGCCTCAAGCTAGTTGAGCTGGACCTGCGTACCGCAGACCGCGCAACCGCTGAGAAGCACTACGAAGAGCACTCCGACAAGCCTTTCTTCGGCGAGCTGGTTGACTTCATCACCTCCGCTCCGCTGATCGCTGGCATTGTTGAGGGCGAGCGCGCTATCGACGCATGGCGTCAGCTGGCTGGTGGCACTGACCCAGTGTCCAAGGCAACCCCAGGCACCATCCGTGGTGACTTCGCTCTGACCGTTGGTGAGAACGTTGTTCACGGCTCCGACTCACCTGAGTCCGCAGAGCGTGAAATCGGAATTTGGTTCCCAAACAAGTAAGCACTCATTAAAGAGCTGGACCTAGCGTCCAACCCTGAATCAGTGAGAGCCCAGGCAGAGTTCATCTGCCTGGGCTCTCACTCTTACTATCACGGCATCGTTAGCCACGCGAAGCAGGGACTAACGATGCCCCAGCTGGGCAATGTTGCGGATGCCATCCGGGGTGATGGTGACCTGCCAGTGCTTTGCTTTTTGGTACAGGCCTTGGCCGGAAATTTTGACCACACCACTAGATTGCAGTTCATTAACGCGGGCTTGCAGCGCAGGGATTTCTTCGTTGTCCCAGTCCATGAGTTTGCCAAGTGAGGCAACGGATAATTCGTTGCCGTCCACGGCGCCTGCGGTGACAAGAGCGCCGAGTATGTCCCCGTTTTCTTCCACGGCTTCCATGCGGGATTCGCTGACGCCGTCCAGGCTTTGTTTCTCGGTGATCTTTTTGATGCGGCGCTTGCCGATACGGAATGCTTGGTTCCACATGCCCCAGGCGCCAAATGAGATGCCAGCTCCGAACAACAGCCCGCCGAAGACCCCGCTGATGAGCGGCGGAGTTTCTAGCGCTTCAAATCCTAAAAAGTCTAAGGGAATGGCGACGAGCCAGCCCAGCGCGGGTAGAAACGGCGCCCACATTTGTATAGCAGTATAGTCACCGGATTTGTATTCGGCTTGACCAGCTTGGACTGATTTAGGAGGCCTGCGTAGCAGCTTGACGCCGGAGACTACGGCGATACCTAGTAGCGGAATGGCAAGAAGGCCCATTGCGAGCTCACCAGTCTGTGCCAATGCAAGTGCGAAACCGGCTGGCATGCCAGTCCACAGGGTTTGGCGGAGGTCGAGCTCATTGATGCTGCGATAATGTTGAATCTGTTTATTCAGGGGAGCTGTTCGCGCAAGTTGCGTGGAAGGCCTGTGCGCAATTTCTTGGCTGGGTTCCCCGCCCGAGATCTCTTCCATAGCGGCCAGCATAGTGGTTCACGCGCAATACTTCATCCCTTTTTATGCATGGCAATCTCGCACACCCGGCATATATGGAACAATGGAAGCCATAATTTCATACAGTTGACGAGAATTTTCATATTCACAAGGTTGCTACTCCTTGTGTGGCGGCAGCGTTTACCCAGCAATTTCCCAATCGGCGATCGCCGGTTATTTAAGAATCAAGTGGGGGATTGCTTAAGAAGACACACGCCTGCGCCCGAGGTAAGCACCGTACATGACCTACGACAGGAGCGTGGCCTATGGCTACAGCAGACGAACAATTGAAAGAACAACTATCGGGTGCCGCAGCACTTGCTGCGCAGATTGATAAAGAAAAACTGGGGGACAAGGTCCGCGTGTACTCGCTGGCCAAGCAGCTTGGGATTTCCTCTAAGCTGTTGATTGAACAGCTACACCTCCAGGGCATCTCCAAAAGGGCGCAGTCCGCGCTTTCCGCAGAAGAAGTGGGCAAGGTATTTGATTCCTTGCCTGGCAAGGAAAGTGCTCCAGCTTCTGCAGAAGCAGAATCAGCGGCAGCGGCAGAGGCAGAGGCAGAGGCAGAGGCACCAGCTCCGAAGGCCCGCAAGGCTGCGAAGAAGGCTTCGAAAGTAACCAAGAAGACTGCTACGAAGGCCACAAAGTCGACTCAGAAGAAGACGACCCGCAAGAGCGCGGCGAAGTCTGAAGCACCTGTAGAAGTTAAAGATGATGCCGCAGCCCCAGCCGTTGAAGAGACCTCGGCTGATGCCCCTCAAGCTGAAGAAGCTCCACAGAAGAAGACCCGCAAGCGTGCGGTAAAGAAGAACACCCGTAAGCAGACCAAGAAGGCTGCTGAATCAACACCGATTGAAACTGCACCTGCCGCAGAAGAAACTCCTGTAGATGACGCTGCTGTACAGGCAGCGGTAGAGGCGGAAGCTCAGGCAGCTGTGGCAGAAGCAGCAGCTGCACCTGTTGCTGAGGAAACCCTACAGACCGAAACACGTAAGCGCAGCAAAACACGTCGTGTGGTTAAGCGTTCCGCCGGCACTCCTGAAGCTCCTGCGACGGAGAGCCCAGTTGCAGAGACAACCGCTGCCGACAATGAATCAGAGGCTGAATCCGGCGATGACAGCGATAAGCTGCGCTACCGCGTTCAGAAGAACGTAGAAAATGAGATTCTGCAGATTGAAGGCAAGGTCGAATCTGAGCTGGCTGCAGTAGCTTTGGAAGCCTTGGCGGAAAAGAACCACGACGGCGATGACTCGGAAGACTCCGATGAGCATGACATCCAAATTGATGACTCATTCGTTGAGTCGCTGCTGACTCCACCTGCGCCAAAGAAGACCGAAGAAGACGACGTTCTGGCGGCTTATGCACCGATCTTTATGCCGCCGCAGCCGGCATCGGCAAGCAATGCGGCAGTAAAGGATGCATCCTCCGACGGTGACTCTGCGGACTCCCACGACGATAATGCTGCCGATGGCTCCTCTGTCCGCCGTCGCCGGGGACACCGCGGAACCTCCCGCGGCCGCGGCAAGGACACAACCACCTCCGCCAACGCTGCAAATCCGGAGAAGCCGGAAGTAGAAATCATTGACGAGCCACGCGGAATCAAGGGCTCAACCCGCATTGAATCCCAGCGGCGTCGCCGCGCCGAAATGCGGTCCAAAGACCGCGAGAACCGCCACGTTGTCACCCAAGCCGAATTCTTGGCGCGCCGGGAAGCAGTTGAGCGCACCATGGTCGTGCGCGAACGCGAACGCCACGACGGACCTGACACCATTACCCAGGTCGGTGTGCTGGAAGACGGCATGCTGGTCGAGCACTTCGTCACCGACGAAACCAATACCTCGTCCATCGGCAACATCTACCTTGGCCGCGTGCAAAACGTCCTCCCGTCTATGGAAGCTGCCTTCATTGACATCGGAACTGGCCGCAACGGCGTGCTTTATGCCGGTGAAGTGAACTGGCGTCAAGCAGGACTGGGCGGGCGCTCCCGCAAGATTGAACAAGCCATGAAGTCCGGCGACCAGGTCCTGGTGCAGGTTGCCAAAGACCCAGTCGGGCACAAGGGGCCAAGACTGACCACGCAGATTTCCTTGCCAGGACGCTTCTTGGTCTACGTTCCTGGTGGCCGCAACGCGGGTATTTCCCGCAAGCTTCCTGCTCCTGAGCGCAAGCGCCTGAAGGAAATCCTGGAAAAGGTGGTACCAGATCAGGGTGGTGCCATCATCCGCACCGCGGCGGAAAACGTCGCGGAAGAAGCCATCGCGGCAGATGTTAACCGTTTGCATGACCGATGGAATGACATCCAGGAATCTGCGAAGAAGGAAAAGTCCTCCAAGGGCTCTGACCCAGTGGCCCTGTATGAAGAGCCGCAGATGCTGGTCAAGGTTGTCCGCGACCTGTTCAATGAGGACTTTGACCGCCTGGTTGTTGATGGTGAGCGCCCTTTTGAGGTTGTCAGCTCCTACGTCAACCGTCTGGCACCAGAACTTGCTGATCGCGTATTCAAATATGACCGCTCCGAAAATGGCGGCGTCGATGCCTTCGAGACCTACCGCATTGATGAGCAGCTGCAGAAGGCACTTTCACGCAAGGTCTGGTTGCCATCGGGCGGCACCTTGGTCATTGACCGCACTGAAGCCATGACCGTGGTTGACGTCAACACCGGTAAGTTCACCGGTACTGGCGGCAACTTGGAAGAAACCGTGACGAAAAACAACTTGGAAGCAGCCGAGGAAGTTGTGCGTCAGATGCGCCTGCGTGACCTTGGCGGCATGATTGTTGTGGACTTCATTGATATGGTTCTGCCTGAAAACCAGGAGTTGGTCCTGCGTCGGTTGAAGGAAGCTTTGGGCCGTGACCGCACCCGCCACCAGGTCTCTGAGGTGACTTCCCTGGGTCTGGTTCAGATGACCCGTAAGCGCCTGGGCTCCGGGCTGCTGGAGACCTTTTCCACCGAGTGTGAGGCATGTCAGGGTCGTGGCCTTATCCTGCACGAGGATCCAGTGGAGGAAGGCCCATTTGAGGCGCAACCTCACGATCATCGCAATGACCACCGTGGCGATAGCCGCGATAACCGTGGTGACCAGCGTCGTGGGCACAAGAACGCTCGCGATAACGCACGTGATAACAACCAGCACGACAAGCATGACAACGAGCCAGATGATCAGCACGATCAAGGCGATTCGCACGATGAGCATGAGGACAGCAATGCTCATAGTTCTGAGCGCGGCAGCCGTCGTGGGCAGTCTCGCCGCAGCGCCACCAAGCGTGCTGGGCGGCGTGGACCATCTACGCGCAACGAGCCACGCCGTAATGACTCACGCCGTAGTGGTTCCAGCAACGATGATTCCAGCCTGGAAGATTTGATTGCTGGCATCGTGGTGGATTCCTCTAACGTCAAGAATGAGGATAGCCGTGATGACCACCGCGATGCTCAACGTCGTGCGCAGCGCCGTTCCCAGCGCGGCTCGCAACGAGATGCGCAGCGGGATTCCAAGCAAGAGACTCAGCATGAAGATTCAGGAAGTGGCGTGAGAGGTGTCAGCGACATCGAGTCCATTGCATTCGCGGCTTCCGACCGTGCTGAGGCACTCGATGAAGTAGGGGAGTTCTCTTCTTACGTCTCTGAGGACAAGGATTCTTCTGCAGACCTTTCTGTAAAGCAGGGCGGCAAGTCCTATGACGAAGCAGTAAAGGAATTTGAGGCATCACCTCGCCGCAAGCGCAAGACGCGCGGTAACTCCCGCAGTGACCATGCGCCGCGCCCGCAGGACTTCGATGATGCAGTGGCAATAAGCAAGTCATCCACTGACTCGGATTCGGACGGCGATGCTCGTTCGGCGAAGGGGTCACAAGATGATGCTCCAGCCAAGGAAATCAAGCGTGATTCGAAGCGCCGTCGTGTTCGTGCCACCAACCGGAGGCAGGACACTGAACAGCGTCCTGTGAACGTGGGCAACGGTGCTACCGAAGACAGCAGCACCACTGAGCGTGGGGCAGCGAAGAGCGCTTCTGGGCAGCGCGAGGATTCGGCGCGCAGCGAGGCAAAGCGTGCGCAGGTCCAGGCGGTTACTCGTGGACGCCGTCGCGCGGTGCGCCGAGTCTCGCAGCCGCGAAACCCAAACCAAGGTGCAGCGGCTGAGAAGAATGCACAGGCTGAGTCCCGTGAGGCTGCCAACAGCGGTGTGGAAACTCAACGCAAGCGCACAGAAAGTGATGTGGAGGTAACCACGGTGCGACGTGGCCGCAAGCGTGCTGTTCGTCGTGTGAATCCGCGTGCAGAAAGCCAGCAGGAAACGAAGCAGAGTGGATCTGGTGCTTCGGAGAAGAAGGCTGCACAGCGTGAGCTACAGAAGAATGAGCAGGTGAGTGGACAGTCGAGTGAGCAGTCGACAGCGCAGAAGAGCTCCGGTGGTCGTACCCGCCGTCGCGTTGCACGGCGCGGGAGCAAGTAAGCACGCCACAAAGTTCTTAGGCGGGGGGAGTGTGCAGCCAGCAGCGGTTTTAGAATCTGTGGGAGCTGGCTGTACTCTTATCCCTAGGCAAGCCGTACTCATTGTGTCTTCATAGTGAGTATTGGCTGCGCAACAGTCAGAGTGAATCAAAGGCGTGTCGATGACGCGGTTTGTATTTTTGGCCTCACTCGGGGTACTCTTTGACAGTTGCTGTTTAGGCGAAGAACTTGCTGCCCCATCGGGACAGTGCACCGCTTAAACGCTGTTTGAAGTAATTGTCCATTCAGGGACTTGCCTTTTTTAACTAACACCCGGGCAGGTTCTTGAGCCGAGTTTAGATAAGGGGTAACCCTCTATGTACGCGATCGTCAAGACCGGCGGAAAGCAGTACAAGGTTGCCGAAGGTGACCTCGTCAAGATCGAGAAGATCGAGGGTGAGCCGGGTTCGTCCGTAGCTCTTACCCCGGTTCTGCTCGTAGATGGCGCAGATGTTAAGTCCAAGGCTGATGACCTGTCCAAGGTTTCTGTTGCGGCTGAAATCGTTGAGCACGCACGTGGCCCAAAGATTGACATCCTGAAGTACAAGAACAAGACTCGCTACAAGAAGCGCATGGGCCACCGCCAGCCGCTTACCGTAGTCAAGATTACCGGTATTAAGTAAACAACCACCGAACACCTTTAGAAGGAGGGAAACCACATGGCACACAAGAAGGGTGCATCCAGCACTTCCAACGGTCGCGACTCTGAGGCAAAGCGTCTCGGTGTCAAGCGTTTCGGTGGTCAGCAGGTTAAGGCCGGCGAGATCATCGTTCGTCAGCGCGGCACCAAGTTCCACCCAGGTGAGAACGTTGGCCGTGGCGGCGACGACACTTTGTTCGCTCTCGAGTCAGGTGCAGTTGAGTTCGCTATCAAGCGCAACCGTCGCACCGTGAACATCGTTCCAGCCACCGAGCAGGTTGCAGAAGCAACTGCATAAGTGCAAGCGCTATTTTAAGCGCGACTAAAGAGTCTGGCTCCCTGGTGGGGTCAGGCTCTTTTCCTTTTGATGCTTGTTTACAGGTAAACTGGCAAGCCACTAACTATATTTTCTCGAGGAGTTATCGAGTTGGCACGATTTATTGACCGCGTTGTACTGCACCTGCAAGCCGGCGACGGCGGGCACGGCTGTGTCTCCGTACACCGTGAAAAGTTCAAGCCGCTCGGTGGTCCCGATGGCGGCAATGGTGGACACGGCGGAGACATTGTTTTGGAAGTCTCCCCGCAAATCCACACCCTGATGGATTTCCACTACCGTCCGCACATCAAGGCTGGCCGCGGCGCTAACGGCGCTGGTGACCACCGCAACGGTGCGCGTGGTGAGGACTTGATCCTGCAGGTCCCAGCAGGCACCGTGGTGCATAACTCCAAGGGTGAGACCCTCGCCGATCTGACCATCCCCGGCACGCGTTTCATCGCGGCCGAGGGTGGTTTCGGCGGTCTGGGCAACGCAGCCCTGGCTTCGGCACGGCGCAAGGCCCCAGGTTTTGCGCTGCAGGGCGAGCCTGGTCAACAGCATGACCTCGTTCTGGAACTGAAGTCCATGGCTGATGTGGGCCTGGTTGGTTTTCCATCGGCAGGAAAGTCTTCCTTGATTTCCGTGCTCTCAGCAGCAAAGCCAAAAATCGGAGACTACCCATTTACCACCTTGCAGCCAAACCTCGGCGTGGTGGACATGGGTGATGCCTCCTTTACCATCGCCGACGTGCCTGGTCTGATTCCAGGTGCGGCCGACGGCAAGGGCTTGGGCCTAGACTTCCTGCGCCACATTGAGCGCACCGCCGTGTTGGCACATGTGGTGGATACCGCGTCGATTGAACCGGGCCGCGACCCACAATCAGATATTGAGGCGTTGGAAAAGGAACTGGCGAACTATCAGTCCGCGCTCGATGAAGATACTGGTCTGGGTGACTTGCGCGACCGTCAACGCATCATCATTTTGAACAAGGCTGATGTGCCCGAAGCAGAAGAACTCGCAGAGTTCGTCAAGGAAGACCTGGAAGAGCAGTTCGGCTGGCCAGTCTTTATTATTTCCGCAGTAGCACGCAAGGGCCTGGAGCCATTGAAGTACAAGCTGCTGGAAATGGTGACCAATCACCGTAAGACCCAACCGCGCGTGAAGGTGGATAAGGAACACACCATTATCCGTCCAAAGGCAGTGACGAAGAAGACCTCTGGGCGGTTTGCGGACTTTACTGTTAAGCCAGACCCTGAGGTCGAAGGCGGTTTCATCGTTGAGGGCGAGAAGATTGAGCGCTGGATTACCCAGACCGACTTTGAAAATGATGAGGCAGTTGGTTACCTCTCTGACCGTCTAGCTAAGGCTGGCGTGGAAGATGCGTTGCGCAAGCAGGGCGCCGTGGAAGGCTGCCCAGTTTCCATTGGCTACATCACATTTGAGTGGGAGCCAATGACTGCAGGCGACCCAACTTTGGCGGGTCGTGGACAAGACGCGCGATTGTTGGGAACATCACGTGCCTCTGCTTCAGAGCGTAAGCGCGCTTCCCAAGCACGTCGTGGCCTTATTGATGAGTTTGATTTCGGTCAAGATGAAGAAATTACCCGCGAATCCGCGAATAAGGACCGCTGGCAGGGTTAAAATCATGGCATGAGTTCTTCGACAACTTCCGAGTCCCTGTCAGACCTGTTGCCAGAAGCTACCTTGCGTGCGCAAATCAATGCCGCGAACCGAATAGTTGTAAAAATCGGTTCTTCCTCGCTGACCGAAGAAGATTTTTCGGTCGCGAGCGACAAGATTGACCGCATCGTCGATGCTGTAGTCAAACGCATGGAAAACACTGATGTCATCATTGTTTCCTCCGGCACAGTAGCTGCCGGCATGCGCCCGCTGGGCCTTAAGCAACGTCCGCGCGGCTTGGCCGATAAGCAGGCCACCGCATCCGTTGGTCAGATTCACCTGGCCAATGAGTGGTCCCGTTCCTTCGCACGCCATGGCCGTACCGTCGGCCAGGTTTTGCTGACTGCATCCGATGCAGGCCAGCGCGATAGGACACGTAACGCCAAGCGCACAATTGATAAGCTCCTGCACTGGGGCGTGGTGCCAATCGTCAATGAGAATGACACCGTGGCGACATCCGAAATGCGCTTCGGTGACAATGACCGCCTGTCCGCACTGGTTGCTCAGCTCACGGAGGCTGAGGCACTGTACCTGCTGTCCGACGTAGATGGTTTGTACGACAAGAACCCGGCAGAACATGATGCCAAGTTTGTATCTGAGGTGCGCACTGGGGAAGACCTGAAAGAGGTTGCAGCCGGTGACGGCGGCAAGGTTGGTACCGGTGGCATGGCCTCCAAAGTGCAGGCGGCACGCCTGGCAACCCGCGCAGGCATTCCAGTGCTGCTCACCTCCGCTGAGCGAATTGACCACGCACTCGGGGAGACCCGTGTGGGAACCGTGTTCCATACCCGCCCAGAGCGCAAGCTCAGTGCATGGAAGTTCTGGGCTCTGTACTCCGCTGATACCGGCGGCGTTCTGCGTATTGACGCGGGCGCGATGAAAGCCGTCACCGAGGAGCGTAACTCCTTGCTGTCAGTCGGTATTACTGAGGTAGACGGTGAGTTTACTTCCGGTGAGATCGTGGAAATCGTTGGTCCGGACGGTCAGATCATTGGCCGCGGTGAAGTAAGCGTTGACTCCACTGATTTACGCAAAATGGTGGGTAAGCAGACTTCTGAATTGCCAGAGCACCTGCAGCGTCCAGTGGTGCATGCGGACTATCTGTCTAACTTTGCATCTCGCGTCTAACTCGGCAATAAATAGCACGTCAGTGACGTAGTCTGTGTCCATGAAGTATTTTTTCGGGCCGAGCGAAAGCGCTTCTCGCCAGTGGACACATATGAAATCCGATATTGATGCTGCGGGGCATCAGCAGGTTGATTCCATTGAACAGGCGCAGGTGTACATCAACACCTCATCAAAGCCGTCGGAAGTCCCTGAGATGCCGGCGAATATTGAGTTCGTGCAGCATTGTTTCACCGGTGTGAATCAGATGATTGATGCCGGAATTATTACAGAAAGCTCTATCCCGTGGTGCAATGCTGCGGGAGCATTTGCCAAGCCTGTCGCGGAGTCCGCGTTGGGCTTGTTGCTATCCCAGGCACATCACCATAAGCGCTTTGCGCTGGAGGCAACTTGGGATGGTGCACGCGAGATCGATGAGTCTCAGGCATGGCTGTATTCGCCGAAGGGACACGCCCCGAAACGCGTCGCTATTTTTGGCGCGGGTGGCATTGGGCAGGAATTAATTTCAATGCTGAAGCCCTTCGGCGTGCACATCACGGCGGTCAATCGCTCAGGGCGGGCAGTAGATGGTGCGGATCAAACGCATTCGCTTACCGATGCCACGTCGGTCTGGTCCAAAGCCGACTTTATTGTATTGATTTTGCCGTTAACTGAAGAGACAAATGGCCTGGTTGATGCCGCTAAATTGAAGGCAATGAAGTCAACTGCCATCTTGGTCAATGTGGGTCGAGGCAAGCTGGTCAACACTGATGATTTGGTGGAGGCTCTACGCACCGGGGAGATTGCTGGCGCTGGTTTAGAGGTCATGGATCCGGAGCCGCTGCCGGATGGCCATCCGTTGTGGGAGTTGAAGAACTGCACCATGACTCCTCATATGGGGGCAAGCTGGCAGGTGGCAGATTTACATCTGGGCGAAATTTTCAATGCTAATGCGAGGGCATGGGAAGAGGGAAAACCGCTTCCTACTCACGTTGATCCGAAAGCAGGTTACTAAAAAATGAAGTATGCAATGGTTCCTACGAAGTGGGAAGAATCAGCTGCAGCGCTTGAGCAGGCAGGCCATAGCCTGGTTGAGATATCTGAAAATCCTGATTTCTTGTTCTTTAGCGGCAAGACGGAGGACTTCCCGGAGGAGCTACCGGAGTCGGTGAAGTTCATTCAGGTGCCGTTCGCAGGCGTGGATGGCATTCTGGATCTGATCGCCGATACTCATAAGAAGTATGGGGTGCGCTGGTCCAATGCGGCTGGTGTCTATGATTCCACGGTGGCGGAATCCACTATTGGTCTGCTGTTGGCGCAGCTGCACTCACACAAGCGCATGGCGCTGGCCAAGACTTGGTCTGTGCGTGATGAGGCCGAAGCAAACACCACATTCCTGTTTGAGGATAAGACTGTGGCGATTATCGGTGCCGGCGGAATTGGTAAGAAGCTCATTTCCATGTTGCAGGGTTTCGGCCCAAAGATTATTGCGGTTAACCGTTCCGGCAAGCCTGTCGATGGCGCCGATGAGGTATTCACCTTTGACCAGATCGATCAAGTTTGGCCCGCTGCGGACTACTTCGTGATGCTCGCGCCGTTGACCCCGGAGACCAACCACATGGTTAATGCTGATGCGCTGGAGAAGATGCCGAAGCATGCTGTTGTGGTCAACGTCGGACGCGGTCCACTGGTTGATACTGATGCGCTGACCGAGGCGCTCAAGAACGGCGTCATTACCGGAGCCGGCCTGGACGTCACCGACCCAGAACCCCTGCCAGATGGGCACCCACTGTGGGATGAGATCAACTGTGTCATCACCCCACACTTGGCCAATCCGCCGTACTCCGTGCGCGAGCGCATCGGTGCCCACACCGTCGAAGTCGCACGCGCCTTCGAAGCCGGCGATCAGTGGCCGACCGAAGTCGACCCAACTCTTGGCTACTAATTAGCTGCTTCCTCTAGCTCCTAGGAGTTATCAGGGCCCCAAAGATTGTGGCGTTCTGAAAATTCCTTGGAGTTTCTTTTTGCCTGGACCGCGGTAAATACCGCGGCGACAAGGCGGCGGCAATCCACGGCCAAATGTCATCCAAGTTCGGTGCGTGCCCTCGGGCAAAGGAGAAAGCTATCCCGAAGATCAGCGTGACAACCACAAACCATGCGGTGCTACTGATCAGCATTCTCTGTATGTATTTCTTACGCATAATTGCACCCCCAGTTAGTTCGTGGGAACGATTTCGACGGTGATACCAGCGGCGCGCAGGCCTGCGACTTCCTCGGGGTGCGCGGAGTCATCGGTGACAAGCGTCCACGGGGTGGGTAGGACTGCCCAGTGGTGGAAGGCGCGGCGGCCGATCTTGGAGCCATCGGCAAGGACGTAGACATCTGAACTGCGCGAAGCGATGATTTCCTTCAGGCGCGTCTGGTCGGGGTCTGCTTCACAAAGCCCAAACTGCGCGGTCACACCATCGGCGCCGAGAAAGGCGCGGTCAAAAGTTTCGCGCTGTAATGCTGCTTCAGCGCCAGGTCCGACGAAGCTTTGGCTAGACGGGCGAATGATTCCGCCTGGGCTGCTCAACTCAATGTCGTCGCGGTCAATCAGCGAGTTGATAGCGTTGACGCCCATCGCGGTAACGCGCAGTGAATCGCGCTTGCCCAAGGTGGCGGCGAGGGCGCCGACGGTCGATCCGCCATCGAAAAGCACGCGCTCATGGTCTTTGATGCGCTGCGCCGCCCACGATGCAATCGCCCTTTTCGCGGCGAAGAACTCGCCCTGGCGTTCCTGTAACGGAGACTCATTCTCATCGGAGATGAAAATCGCACCACCATAAGTCCGCGCAATGAGGCCCGCTGCCTCCAGCCGGGAGAGGTCACGGCGAATAGTAGAAGAAGTAACCCCGTAGCGCTCCCAAAGCTCTTCCACGCTGGCCAAGCCGATGGTGGAGGCCAGGCGAGCGATTTCTGAACGACGTTGCGCCGGTGAGTGTGAAGTTTTCTTTCTACTCATCCGCGCATTACCTGTTCTTTCTTAAGCGGAGTCTTTAACTTTTTCTAGCCTACGTGGTTCGGCTCATGCTGACTGGCCATTTCCGCCGCCTGGTTGAGAGCCTCGACCATGCTGCGCGGGTCAGCAATGTTCTTACCTGCAATATCAAAGGCGGTGCCGTGGTCCACGATAATGATCTCATCGCGGCAATCCACACCCCGAATGGTGAAACCGCACGCCAGCGCGCAAGCCAAGGCTTTACGTTTATTACCCTTGCTTCTGACCTGACCCACTTAGAGCAAGCAGCGCGTGATCACTTGGCTAAGGCCCGAGGAAACTAGCGCTATCTGATATAGAACGGCTCCCCGGTGGCTGGTCGGAGAAAACCGAAGCCAACTGCACGGGGAGTTGTTTATGCAGGGAATTTATTCAGCCAATAAATCACTCTGCCTTTGGCCTATAACCGCGGGTAGGCTGTTGAATATGACGACGCCACAGCCTTATTCTGATCCGTCACCGGACAATGCTCACTTTCGCGTCGGTGACAAAGAACGCAACCACGTTCTAGATCTGCTTTCTGCGCACTTTGCCGATGGCTATATTGATGTCCACGAATTTGAAGAGCGTACTGGTCACGCCGCCATCGCGCGTACCCGTGGTGACTTGGACACGCTGTTGAAGGACCTGCCTTCGGGCAACTCCTCAGCACCAGCGCCAAACCTGGATCCGGAACTGCAGGAACGGCAGTCCTCGCCACACAAGGCGGTGGCGAAGAATTCGGATAGGGAATTAGAAGAGCTCATAAACCGCGGCAAGAAAGTGCAGCGCCTGGATTCCACCATCTGGACAGTGGCGATGATCTTGTTCTTCGTGTTCATGTTCCTCACTGACTGGTCTTATTTCTGGCTCTTCCCAGTTGGCGCTGTGGGTGGCTCCATTGCTATCAGGGCGTTTTATAAGCTCGATGATGATGAAGAAGAAATCTTCAATGAAATCAATGAGAAAGAACAAAATGAGCGCAGCAAGCGACTGCGCAAAGCAGCGGAACGCCGCCGTGAATTAGAGCAATAACCATTGCTTTCAAATATTTTCGATCGTGAAAACGTGTTGCAAGGTTGTTATGCCTACCTGGTGGGAAACTAGCCCATGGGGTGGGCATTTTCCGTAGACTGGTCACCATGACTGATCAACAAACTCTTACTCGTGATCAAGAACGTGCCGAAGTGCTTGACAAGGCCGCAAAGGCCAAGGAGGTAACCCCAGCGGTTGCCCGACTCAGCACTCCGCAAAAGAATGAAATCCTGCTCGCAGCAGCAGAGGCACTCACCGCCAATACTGACAAAATCATGGCGGCGAATGAGGCCGACCTGCAGGCCGGGCGTGACCGCGGCATGAACGAGTCATTGCTTGACCGATTGGCTTTGAGCGCTGAACGCATTCAAGGTATCGCCGCGGGACTGCGCCAGGTAGCGGGTCTTTCTGACCCAGTGGGTGAGGTTCTTCAGGGCCGCCGCATGGACAATGGCATTGAAATGAAGCAGGTCCGCGTGCCTTTGGGTGTGATGGGCATGGTTTATGAGGCTCGTCCAAATGTGACCGTGGATGCTTTTGGTTTGGCCTTGAAGTCCGGCAATGTGGCGTTGCTGCGCGGTTCTAAGTCAGCGCGTAATTCCAATGCACAGCTGGTGGAAATTCTGCAGGACACTTTGGCGCAGTTCGATGTCCCACGGGAGGCTGTTCAGCTTCTGCCTTGTGACTCCCATGATTCCGTGCAGGATCTGATTACCGCACGTGGTCTGGTGGACTTGGTAATTCCACGCGGCGGTGCTGGTCTTATTAATGCAGTAGTTACTGGCGCGACCGTGCCAACCATTGAGACTGGTACGGGTAATTGCCACTTCTACATTGATGCATCGGCAGATATTGACAAGGGCATTGCCATGGCTCTCAACGGCAAGACTCGTCGATGCTCAGTGTGCAACTCTACTGAAACCATCCTGCTGGATAAGTCTTTGGATGATGCTACGAAGCTGCGTGTAATCAAGGAATTCCAGGATGCTGGCGTAACTGTGCACGGCTACTTGGATGAGCTCAAGGCTCTCGGTGCGGAAAACGTGCACGAGGCAGAGCAGTGGGATGATGAGCACTTGTCTTTCGATGTCCGCATCACCGCCGTTGATGGTGTTAACGGCGCAATCGAGCACATTGCCAAGCACACCACCGGCCACACCGAGGGCATTGCGGCCCAGGACGCTGACGTGCTGTTGCAGTTCGCCAATGAGGTGGATGCCGCAGCCGTAATGTTGAATGCTTCCACGGCGTTTACTGACGGTGAGGTGTACGGCATGGGCGCAGAGATTGGTATCTCCACGCAGAAGCTGCACGCGCGTGGACCAATGGCATTGCCAGAGCTCACCTCCACCAAGTGGATTTTGCAGGGCACGGGACAGATCCGTCCCTAGAAGTAACTAATTTCTAGATTCAATATATGTAAGGGCTGGGCTAAGACCCCGGCTCTTTTACCGCGCCACGATGGGGACGCATAAGGAGTTAACAGCAACATGAAGATTGTGTTTATTGGCGCGGGAGCCATCGGCGGCTACTACGGTGGCCAGCTGGCTAAGGCGGGGCATGACATTACCTATGTGGTGCGCGAGGAAACCCGCAAGGTTATTGAATCTGAGGGCCTGACGCTGATTAATCCAGAAGGCACGGAGAATGTCTCCAACGTCTCGACCGTGGCGAGCTTGGATGAGGTGGAATCCGCGGACCTGGTTATTTCGGCCATCAAGATTTTCGGGGAACCAGCCCTGCCGGAAAAGCTGCCGGAGGGTGCGGTGTTTATGACCACAGAAAACTCCGTGGAATACCCGCTTCTGGCTGAAGAGAAGTACGGCGCGCAGCGCTTCATACCGGCAGTGGTTCGTGCATTTATTCACCGCGAAGGCCCAGCAACCGCACACCACATGGGTGGCGTTCTGGCGCTGTCCTTTGGTTCATTGGACCCAGCAACCGAGCCAGTGGTGCAGGAACTAAATGAGGCTTTAGGGCAGACTCCCATTAAAGCCAAGATTCACCCGGATATCCTCAGCGATGTGTGGATGAAAGCCATGATGGTGACCTGTTTTGGTGCACTGGGCGCGGTGCAAGAAGAGCCGATCGATGTATTGCGCACCAAGTATCGTGAGAGCCTGCGCGCGCTGATGGTGGAAGCCGCAGCAACCGCGAACGCGGCTGGGATTGAGCTCAAAGAGGGCACCGTGGACAAAGTCATGGCATTCGTGGACCAGCAGCCAGAAGGCGCAACCTCGTCCATGCAGCGCGACATCCTCGAAGGCTTGCACAGTGAGCTGGACTCACAGGTGGGCGGTATCGTGCGCATTGCCAAAAACAGCGGAACCACCGCGCCACTGCACCAACTGGTGTGGGACGCGCTGTCTGCTAAAAGCGCAAAGCTCCGCGGCGAGAAATAACGCACACTGCGTTATCTACACCAACGGAGCAGAACCTGAGTCGGCTTAGCAACCCCGGACCGGGTGAGACGAAGCTGACGCAAGCTTTTAAAAGTTAGGCCATAACCTGCGCCCACTCGTCGCGCTTAGCCAACAGCGCGCGGGCGGCTTCTTGTGCGCCCTCAAGGGAGTGGGACTCGCCCCAACCACACTGCACTTCATTGGCGGCAGGTACTTCCGTTGCGGTGAGGACATCGTTGAGGCCCTTTTCCAAAATGGATACAAACTCGTCGGTTTCCACACCGAGCATCAGGGCATAAAAGCCGGTTTGGCAGCCCATAGGGGAGAAATCAATCAGCGCATCAGTGTGGTTGCGCAGCAGCTCCGCCAGCATGTGCTCCAAAGAGTGCACGGTTGGCATTTCCAGGTGCTCACTGTTGGGCTGCTTGAAACGCACATCGTACTTCACCAGGACATCGCCACCAGGTAGTTCCTTGCGGTCAGCAACGCGCACGAAAGGTGCGGCCACCGCGCGGTGGTCAAGGTTGAAAGATTCGACGTTCATCTTTTGTGGGGTATCAGTCATGGCTCCCAGGGTAGTAGGTTGCTTGGTTAAAGTGTGACTTCCTGCAACACACGGCCGTCGGCGCTAGGATTTGGGTATGTCGATGTTGGAACGTGAACTTGAATCTGCCCTTGTCAAGGCGTTAAAAGGCCAGGAGTTCACAGGCGCTGACAGCATGTGGGTCAAGCCGGTGGCTGGTATGGCCAATGCCTATATCGCGGTGGAAATACCTACTGCTTCGGCCACAATTGCAGATGATTCGCAGACGGCTCATGTCACTCCGATGTTTCGGCTGCTGGTAGACATTGGCCAGGTTGAGCACTTGCTCCCGGCGGAGGCTACAGCGGATATGCTGCGCTTTCACGGCCGTATATTCGGGCAGCTGTGGGTGCAGCGGCCTTTTGATTTAAGTGACATCATTCCCACCACCATCGGCGTGCGTGATGAGGTGGAGATACGCAAGGCCGTTGAGCGCCAGGTTGTTGGTCGTTTAAAGATTTTTGAAGACCAGGTTGATTTGATGGCTTGGTCCATCAAGGGTTTGCTGGGGCTTTCGCTAGAGCTTATCGATGGCTACCGGTTGTCCCCGCTGCACTGGAAGACAGTGCTGATGGTGTTGGCAGCCAGTGGCCGCGACGGCCGTGCAGCTTTTGAGCACTCAGCGCGCCTGATTGATGCACACTATGGAAACAACATTGGCGACGCTTTTTTGAAGCTATTAGATTCCGTCCCGATGGATAGGTTGAAGCTGTGGTACTTGGTTGGCGCGGATGAAGACCCGGAAGATTTTCAGATTCAGCCACTGCCGCGCCCCGGGGCGATTGTTCCTTCGCGCGCCGGGTGGCGCCGGCAGAATATGCCCGTGCGAGCGCCCAGCGGCAAGCGCGTCGAAGCCATTGACCTCAATTGGCCAGCCGATGATATTGACGGCTGGGTTGAGCACACTGAAGAAATTGTTGCTGACTTCCTGGCGTGCGATGTGTTCTTTGAGGTGGATTTCCACGACCTCAACTTTGCGCATGCGATGGCTTTGGAATGCCAGCTGTTGGATACTTTCACCGATTACGCGGATTTCTCCCAGCCGCAAAACTTCTACCTGCAGACCGCATACTTGCGCGTCTTTGGGGAGTTCTACCTCCACCGGGTACCGGGCGCTGGGTGGGTGCGGCACCCGGATGACCGTTGGCTGCACCCTGGAATCCAGCTGCCCGATGGTGATGTTGTGGATCTGTTTGCCCTCTGCGAGCAGATCTTTGACAAGCGCAACGGAATGGTCACAGGTGACGCACTGCCGTTGGGCCGGTACTGACTGCAGTTACGCCAGTTAGTGCCGTTAGATTCGGCTAGTTGGCGACGTAGAACAACTGCTTGTTCACGAACTCGTCCATGCCCAGCGGGCCAAGCTCGCGGCCGTAGCCGGAGCGCTGAATGCCGCCGAAAGGCATCTCGGCGCCGGCGGTACCGGGCGCGTTGACGGCCATCATGCCGGTTTCGATCTGCAGTGCAACGTCTTGGGCGCGCTTGGTGTCAGTAGAAAATACTGAGCCGCCGAGACCGAAGAGGGAATCATTCGCGATGGCAACTGCTTCCTCATCGGTAGAGAACTTGTACACGGAGGTCACAGGTCCAAAGAATTCCTCATGGAAGGACTCGGAATCCATCGGGATATCGGTGAGAACGGTCGGGGAGTAGTACGCGCCGACATCAGCAAGCACGCCGCCCGCGCGTACTGTTGCACCATTGGAGGAAGCCTTCTCCACCTGTTTGGCCAGGCGTTCCGCCGCATCACGCGAGGACAGTGGACAGTACTTCGCACTGTCACGCTCATCCGGATTGCCCGGGGACATCTGCTGTGCCAACTTGACCAGCTCTTCCACGAACTCGTCATAGATATCCTCGTGCACAATCAAGCGCTTATTAGAGGTACAAGACTGGCCGGTGTTGGACATACGCGTCCACCATGCGGTGGAGGCAGCTTCCGCGACATTCTCAGTATCCAAGATGATGTATGGGTCATTGCCGCCGAGCTCCAGCACAGACTTCTTCAGGTTCTTACCAGCGTGAGCTGCGATAATTTCACCAGCGCGCTCCGAACCAGTCAGAGAAACACCATGCACGCGGTCATCGGCGATAATATCCGCGACCTGGTCGTGGGTGGCAAAGATGTTGATGTACACGCCCTTTGGCACACCAGCATCATCCAACAGTTTCTGGATTGCCAGCGCGGAACCCGCACAAATCTCAGCGTGCTTGAGCAACACCGTGTTACCCAGCATCAAGTTCGGCGCGATAAAACGTGCCACCTGGTAATAAGGGAAGTTCCATGGCATGACGCCAAGCAGTGTGCCCAGTGGAAGGCGGCGAATGATCGCTTTGCCGTCAGAGTTGGTGGGGATTTCTTCGTCGGCAGCAAACTGCGCGCCATTATCCGCGTAGTACTTGATAATCGAAGCACAATACTTGACCTCACCAACGGCCTCGCCCATGCGCTTGCCCATTTCCTGGCCTGCAATCTGCGCGAGCTCAACGCGGCGCTCCAGCATAAGGTCTGCAACCTTGCGCATGACTTCCGCGCGGTCTTCGAAGGACAGCTTCGACCAGGATTTATATGCCTGGGCGGAATCATCGAGGGCAATATTAATATCCGCATCAGTGGTGAAATCGTATGTTGCTACGACTTCATCATTGACCGGATTTTGAGTGCGATACTGTTGCATTCTTCTTAGTCCTCGCTCATTCATCTAGGTTTTGGGAACTAGATCCCACTGTAGGTAAAAATGTGACCCACGGCCACGGCTAATCTGGTTTTGGGCGATGAACTGTGCGAATGGACTTCTAGAATGCGGCGTGCGCGCTACTTTTGCACAACGTCCTGCACATCAAGCGTTGCGGTAGACGGGTCTTCATCAGTGACAAAAGCCGGGATGCCTAGATAGCCCTCAGCCTTAGCACCGTCGAATACGGGGTTGGAGTCACGCAAGAACGTGAATTCCTTCAGCGCTGGTACGGAACCCGTGATGTCCACGAACTCATACGGGGTGTTGGAATTTTCCAGCACCTTGTGCGCATCAACGCAATCCGGGCACATCATGGTGCCATAAAACTTCAAAGCCATTTCTTAACTCTCCTTAATCGGGTAGTTGGGGGGTACTTGTTATTTCACATCTGCGACGGACAAGGTCAACTCACCGTCATCCTTAATGAATGCAGGAATGCCAATGCGGTCTTCTTGACGTGCGACATCAAAAAGAGAGCTGGAGTCACGCAACTGCAAAAACTCCTTGAGGTTATCTTTGGAGCCGATGACGTCAATGAACTCATATTCGGTGCCGGCCTCTTTCAATTCTTCGATGGCGGCGCGGCAACGTGAGCATTCAGTAGAACCGTAAAACTTCATTGTCTTCTCCTGATCAGCGGTGATGCTCCGAAGTTAGAACTCATCAATGATGAGCTTTTTCATCTTCAACATGTTTTCAAAACCCTGCGGGCGTGAAAGCAATTCTGGAAGATTCTGGGGAGCTATTTGCCAGCTTAGTCGGTATTTATCTTCCAACCAGCCGCATTGCTCTGCCTCTGGATTGGCCGACAGCGCATCCCAATAGCGGTCCAGCTCTGCTTGGTCTTTAACCATCAGCATCAAAGACACACCCGGGGTGAAGCTAAAGGGCTGCGCAACGCCGGAATCCATGGCAGCAAACCATTGCTCGGCGAGCTGGAAATCAGAGAAGGCGACATCGGAAAGCTGCGGGATAGAATCCGGTGAATTTTTATCTGGTGCTGCACCCATCGCGCCGTAAGTCACGCGGTTTCCCAATGCAGCATCATTGAAAAGCTCTGTGTAAAAGTCCACCGCCTCAGTGGCCTTGCCTTGGGCTGCGCCACAAAACATCAAGCTCGGAAGAATAAAGGGACGCGGCGCATTATCAGGATTGGTGAGCATGAGCTGCCAGCTGAAACCAAAACGGTCCGTGACCCAGCCGTACAGTTTGCTAAACGGGTATTCGCCCAATTCCATGAGCACTTCACCATCCGCGGTGAGGTCATTCCACACGCGCTTGAGGTCGCCCTCAGCGTCACTGCGCTGTGCAGGATCGAAATTCAAAAAGAAACTGATGGAAGGATTAGGAGTGGCATAAGGCCCGCCATTAATCAGCGCGATGCGGTAGCCATCAATGTTTACTTCGGCAGTGACTTCTTCGCCGGTTTCCGGGTTACTGAAGCCGTTGACGGCATGGGCGTGGGGGAAGACAGACGCATAAAAGTCAGCGGCGTCGCGGATATTCTGGTCAAACCATAGGTGCGGCACAATCTTCTGCATGGTGCCCAGCGTACTCGCGCGACGCAGCTAACAATAGGGAGGATTTCCCGCACAAGCGGGAAAAGCCTACTTGGAGTTGTGCTTTTCGATGATTTCTTCGATGCCGTCCAACACGACGGAAATGGCGAAGTCCAGCTGCTCACTATCAGTGGTTAGAATTGGACGCTCTGCTACTTCCTGCAGCAGTGGGAACGTATCTTCTTGCTCTTCCTTAAGTGCCTCGGTCAACAGCTCATGGCGCAGTGCGGCTACGGAATGCTTAGCAATAGCTACGTCACGGGTGTACGCCGCGCAGGCGTTGTTGATGACAGCAACGCAGCGAATAGCGGTGTCGATGTCCAGGCCGGCGTTCTTCAAAGAACGAAGCAACATCTCCGAAGCCTTGAGGAAGCGCGCGGCAGTGTTGGAACCTAGACGCAGGTAATCCGACAGCAGTCCGGCTGCGAGCATGCCATTGGCATTGCTGTGTGCGAAGGCTGATGCGACGGTGCGCCAGTCTGCGTCCTCTGGGACATTGAGGTCATCAAATGCTTCAGAGAATTCCACCGCAGCGACGATGGAGAGAAGGTTCTCACGATCGTGCACGTAGTGGTTGAGTGCCTTACGGTCAACACCAAGGGTGTTGGCAACCGCCTGCATGCTCAGTTGGTTCTGCGGCAAGGAGCGCGCAGCTTTGATGATCTTGTCGATGTTCAAGCCAGCGCGGTGGCCGCGCGGTCTACGGAAGCGGTTCGTTTGCTCCGCAGCAGGGGGCTCGCTCACGGCGGCTGCGGCCGGAGCAGAGGACTCGAATGACTTGATTAATTCATTGTTGGTGCCAGACACAATGTTAAGGATACAAAACCTAGGGTCCCCCTGGGTGAAAACGGGGGCATTTCGATAACGGTTGTGGTTACATGCAGCAACTTTAAAAAATTTACGGGGGTGAAATAGTGTGCTTTAGATTACGTGGCATAACAACAAAGTCGATTTTCCCCATTCTTTATGTAAACGATTGTAGATAGCACTTAGGTAATTTAACCTCTAATTTCGTTTAGGTAGCAGTTAAATCTTTGAATATTTTCCTTTCGAAGTACTTACAGCTTCCAAATTCACTCATTTTGCTCCGCGGGGGTACTCTTTCGTTCCTTTTTGCCCAAGGTGGTCTTTAATGACGATGTGATTGAGCTATCAAGTGAAATGTGGAGAAGGAATTCTGGTTCCCCGGTGGGGCTTGGGTAAGCTGAGCCTAAAGAAACCCACTAACAAACCCAACAACAATCTTGGTGAGTTTCCCACGCGATAATCGTTTGGAGCGAGTGCTTTCTATGGATGACATGCTGGCGGATTTCCCCTTCTGGGGAGCATGGATATTTATGTTTATCCTGGGTACGCTGCGCGGTCAGGGAACATACTGGATCGGACGCGGTGCCTCCAGCGCGGCGACGCATGTCGGCTCGGATGAAGATACGGGAAGCAAGTGGGCGAAGGTCAAAGCCTGGTTCAACAGCGACAAGACGAAGACCGGGCGCACCTTGGTGCACAAGATCGGTGTTGTTGCCGTTCCCTTGAGCTATCTCACCGTTGGCCTTCAGACCGCAGTGTTGGCTGCCGCCGGCTTGGTTCGTATCCAGTGGTGGAAGTTCACCGTTGCGCAGATTCCTGGCGCAATGGCGTGGGCAACTATTTACAGTGGCGTTGGCCTCGCCGGCTGGAAAGCCGCCATCGCAGTCTTTACTGGCGACGGAATCCTCCCAGCAATTGCCTTGGTCGTGCTTGTCGCCGCCGCCATCGTGGGTGTCGTATTCATCTCCAAATCAATCCGCAAGAGTTCCGCCGCGAAGAACAACGGCGGGGCACCTGCTGCTTCACCAGCCGAGGACACCGTCCCTGGCTCAGAGTCAGCCGCCGAGGCTGGGACCAAGACCGAGTCTGCAGCTGGGACCGAAGGTCACGTAGAGACCCGGCATTAGAGGCTCTTAAATCCACAGTGATGTACAAGTAGCTTCAAAAAGTTTGGGCATACAGCAAACGGTCCCTTTCACTGAGACAAAGCTCAGAGTGAAAGGGACCGTTTACGTACTGCTAAGTGCGATTTTTACTTGTTCACGTAAGCGTTACGGATGCCGATGTACTGCACGGAGGTGTACTCCTCGATGCCTTCTGCGCCTCCCTCGCGGCCCATACCGGACTGCTTCATACCGCCGAATGGGGCAGCAGCGTTGGAGATAACGCCTGCGTTCGCGCCCATGAGGCCGAACTCGAGACCGTCAGCAACGCGGAACATGCGGTCGATGCTCTCGGTGAAGACGTAGGAAGCCAAGCCAAACTCGGTGTCATTGGCAATCTTGAGTGCTTCATCCTCATCGGAGAAGGTGATGATTGGAGCAACCGGGCCGAAGATTTCTTCCTGAGCAACGCGCATATCAGGGGAGACATTCGTCAAAACGGTTGGCTTGTAGAAGAAGCCAGCGCCCTCAATACGCTCGCCGCCGACGAGAACCTTCGCGCCCTTTTCAACTGCGTCATCAACGAAGGAAGCAACAGATTCCTGAGCCTTCTTCTCCACCAGTGGGCCACAGGTGATGCCGTCTTCGAGGCCGTTGCCCAGCTTCAAAGCACCGATCTTGTCCGCGAACTTCTGCGCGAACTCTTCAGCAACAGACTCTTGAATGATGAAACGGTTGGCTGCGGTGCAGGCCTCGCCGATGTTGCGCATCTTGGCGCCCATTGCGCCTTCCACGGCTTGGTCAATGTCAGCGTCTTCGAAGACGATGAATGGTGCGTTGCCGCCGAGCTCCATGGAGGTGCGCAGAACATTGTCAGCGGCAGCCTTGAGCAAGGTCTTGCCCACTGGGGTGGAACCGGTGAAAGACACCTTGCGCAGACGGGGGTCTGCCATCAGTGGACCGGAGATGGCGGATGCGGAGTTGCCGCAGACAACGTTGAGGACACCTGCTGGCAGACCGGCATCAATCATGGTCTGTGCGAAGTACTGAGAAGTCAGTGGGGTCAGCTTCGCTGCCTTCAAAACCATGGTGCAGCCCGCTGCAACAGCTGGTGCAACCTTGCGGGTTGCCATAGCCAGTGGGAAGTTCCATGGGGTAATGAGCAGGCAAGGGCCAACTGGCTTGCGGCGGGTGATCATGTTCAGGGTGCCTTCTGGGGCAGGGAAAGCGCGGCCGTAGTCACGGACTGCTTCCTCAGAGAACCAGCGCAGGAACTCGCCGCCGTAGGTGACCTCACCGCGGGCTTCTGCGATTGGCTTACCCATCTCAAGAGTCATCAGGGTTGCAAAGGTCTCAGCGCGTTCCTGAACCAAGTCGAAGGCGCGGCGCAGAATGTTGGAGCGCTCACGAGGAGAGGTTGCAGCCCACTCATCTTGAACTGTGCAAGCAGCATCCAAAGCGGCCTGTGCGTCCGCTTCACCTGCAGAAGCCAAGGTTGCAATAACCTCGCCTGTTGCAGGGTTTTCAACATCAAAGGTTGCGCCGTCCTGAGCGTCAACCCACTCGCCATTGATTAATAGGCCAGTTGGGACTTTGGACAAAACCTCTGAAATGTTGGCAGTCATTTAGATCTCCTTAAAATTGTTTCTTGACCCTACCCACACTAGCCCCAAGGGAGCGATTTTGGGACACAAATTTTAGTGATCCTTAGCCATATGTAAGTGAGCGTCAGATCAAGGATTGAATGATGAGAACAATCGATGCGCCGATGGACACGGTGATGACGATTCGGTTGAGGAGCTTGCGGTCAACAAACCGATTGAAGTAGCTGGCTGCGAACAAACCTAGGATAGCCAGCGGAAGATAAATCGCAGCGAACTTTAGCTGGTACGTGGTGATCTGGCCGCCAATTCCCAAGGTCAGCATGGAAACAACACTGCCGAAGACGAATGTGGCAGAAAGCGTGCCGCGCGCTTTGGTGGGATTAAAGGATTTCATCAACAGCGCCATCGGCGGGCCACCGATGGAAGTGGACGTTCCTAGAAATCCTGAGAGCAGGCCAGCGAAAATGGTATTCGGAGCGTTGACCTTTGGTGTCCAGCCCAAAGAGCTGAGCACCATGGTGAATATAACTGCGCAGCCAATAAACAACTGCAGGGAATTGGTGGACAAGATTGCCAATGCCCACACTGCTAGAACCGTGCCGGGCAGGCGAGCGATATTGGAATACCACACCATCTTCCAGTCTGTCTCCGACCAGGAGCGGTGCAGTGTTGTGCAGGCGATGATAAAAGCCAAGCACAGAACCACAACAGGGACTAGTTCTGGCTTTATGAGCGCCATGATTGGAGTGGAGATCGTGCCAAGCCCAAAACCAATGACACCTTGCACGGTAGAACCGATGAAGATGATGAGCCCTAAGAAGATGTAGGGGAGTGCGTCATTGAATGAGGTGATGTCCACCGAGGCAGCCTTTCTCCGGCGAATTTTGATCCGTCAGATAGCGTACGCCCATTCCGATTGCATAGCGCAATTGAAAGGAAATCTCTGGCTCACGCAAAATGCTTTTGCCTTTGAATAGTTCAACGTTAGGGAACTTTCGTACCGTCTTTGTCTAAAGCTCTTCCCAACCGGGGTACCAGATATTAACGTCTGAATTGTTGAGTCACTGGGAGTAGTTAAACCACAAAATGTGGTTGAGTCACGGAGAGGAATGTAGATGAAGATTTAAAAAGGTGAACCTTGGTCTCGGGTGGAGGACCAAGGTTCACCTTGTTCGGGGCGGGGCAGCCAGTTTGCATCGGGGGGGATCAAATCCGGCGCCTCTCAACCTCGCACCTCGATACTAACGCGCCGCGAAGGAGTTGTACATCATCCAAAAGTATGACTCTCGATTTTTGCTGCCAGAATTGTTTTAGAATTTGGGCATGACTGCAATTGATGACGTTCCAGGCGTTGGAAACCCAGCCCGCCGTGCACTTGAAGAATACGGATATCCGGATCTCGAATCCCTTGACGGCGCGGATTACAAAACCCTGCTTAGCTTCCATGGTGTGGGCAAACGCGGTCTTGAGCGCTTGCAACTGGCTCTGAAAGAACGCGGAATGAGTATGTCCGGTGACGTTCCAGAACCAGAAGAACGCAAGAATGAGTGGTTCATTGGCCACACTGGTGTTCAAGACGAAGACATCAAGACTCACGCCGGCAATGATGCAGACTTAGAAGAATATCTAGCGACTGTAGAAGGTCGCCGCGCAGATCATGCACAACTACTTCTAGAGATTTTTGCCCGTGCCACAGGAGATGCCCCGCGTCTGTGGGGCCCGTCGATGATTGGCTACGGAGAGGCACACTACAAGTACGCGACTGGACGCGAGGGAGATACCTTCCGCGTGGGATTCTCACCGCGCAAAGCAAAGCTGTCGCTCTACGGATTACAAGAAAGTCCGCGTTGGGAAGAACTCAGCGCATCTTTGGGAAAGCACACCACTGGTGCTTCCTGTGTCTACGTCAATAAGCCAGAGGATATTGATCTTGAGGTGCTCAAGCAGTTGATTCGTGAAACCTGGGAGCACGGCCCCCAAGACTGTTAGTGCGTGCAGCACCGCGCTGCTTATCTAGAGGCGCGCGGTCGTGTTTTCGTTATCAGCAATCTCCTGTAGACGCTCGGCTGTGGTCAAGCCGGAAACAACTACTGCAGAACCGCCAGCGGCGAGCGGGTGAAGCACGGCGACTGTGAAGGTCTCTTTGTCGTGCCACCCGGTGGACAGCAAGCGAGACGCTGAGCCTGCTTGTGGGTACAGCTGCGGCAGAGGGGTGGTCTGCCCGAAGTAGTCATCGCCGTAGAAACGCACCGTGGGGCCAAAATCGATTGCTCCGGAAGGCAGCTCGCCGCCGGATTCGACAACGCCGCGACCGAAGGGATCATCTGTCACGAGCGCGAGATCTGGCGTAGAACCGTCTGTGGAGGTCGCGATATTGCCCACGCTGTAGAGCTCAAACTTGTCGGGGGAAGTAAACACCGCGTCAGCGCTCAAGATCTGGCTCGAGTCGGCGCTGTCATTCGGCGCGGAAGAATTAACAAAATCAAAATCAATGCCGGCAGCAAGCGAGCCCAGTGCAATAACCGCTGCTTGCCAGGTCACAGGAAGATCAATGCGCAGCGAATCATCTTTGCTGAGTTCAAGTTCTTCCTCCAGCATGTTGGCGATCTTGGCCACCCAGTTCTCCAGCGTCTGCGCGGAGAAATCCATGCGTGCGCCGGTGGATTCGTTATAGACCGTCAGGCGAGGAGCGGCGGCATCAGCAGTCAACAAATGATTAAGCATGTCCATACCCGCCCATCGTAAGCAAAACCCCGCCGACTCACCGTTGGTTTTCACAAACGGCCAGTACAGCGGGGTAAGCCAAAGGGGCGAAGCTAGTTTACACAGCGAGGGCCATCGCCGCCCGCGTCGATTTCTGGGCTGACTTCAGCAGCGCCGAAGTCTTCACCAGGAGTGCCCACGGTGTCCTCAGGGCTTGGCTCATTCATCGAGGTTTCTGGTTCGGTCGAAGACTCATCTAATGGACCGTTGTAATCATCTGCAGTGACAATGACCAAGGAAGACGCATCCAGGCCAGCGTTAGCCGTGATTGGCAGACCGCCGAGCTGTTCCGCCAGAGCAATGGCGCGTGGGTCGGATGGATCTGCCGCAACGATCTGAGATTCGCCGTAGATGCCAGGCATTGAGTTGGAGGTTTCCACCACGGTGTAGCCGGTCTGTTCCAGCCAAGCGGTCAAACCGCTGGCCATGCCGGTGACGGATCCTGCATTGAGAACGTGCAAGGAGATATCCTCAGCTACTGGCTCCTGGCCAGTGCCGGAAGGTGCTTTCTCCGACTCGGTTTCTTCCGGAGCAGGTGCTTCGGAAGAAGTGTCAGAAACAGCCAAGTCTTCGAAGAACTGGTGCACCTGGTTTGGATCGACAGTCACGATGGACTCGCCGTAATCACCGGTGCCGTCAACGGATGTAACCGGGATGGTGTTGAAGGTGACGTTGCCGCCGGCCAAGTTGGCCATTTGGGTTGCAAAGCCCATGATGTCCCAGTCCTCATCGATGATGACGGAACGCTCGACTGCCTCAGAAATCTGGCTCAAGGTGCCAGGGGAGGTCAGAGTGCCGGTGGACAGAACCTTGTTGACCAAGGAAGCCATGAACGCCTGCTGGCGAACGATACGGTCTAGGTCATTGCGTGGAAGGCCATAGCGCTGGCGAACGAATGACAGAGCCTGCGCGCCGTTGAGCGTCTGCTCACCCGCAGGGAACTTAGCGCCAGACATTTCATCATCAACTGGCTCGTTCAAACAAACGTCCACGCCCTTGACTGCATCAGTCAGAAGCACGAACCCTAGCAAGCCGACCTCTGCATAGTGGTCAATCTCAATATCAGTCAGGCCACGTACGGTCTCAAGCAGTGCAGCACGGCCGGTATCCACACCAGCCTGCTCAATTTCTTTCTCCGACATTAGCTCGGAGTCATCGGCCCCTTCGCTGCGCTTGGCCTCGTTTTCTGACACCAGCTCATCAACCTTGGCTGACTTGTGGGCAGCGTAGACACCATTGATCTTCATGTTTCCGTATTCCTCATCGCGCACATAAGTATCACGTGGGATAGAAACCGCAGTCGCACGTGAACCATCATCGGGAACACGGATGACCATCAACGTATCGGTGTTTTCTTCGCCATCGTCCACACCAGCGTGCAGCGCGGCCAACTCTTCATCGGAAAGCCTGTTGCCGTGGGCATCGGAACGGGAGTCAGAACCCACGAGCAAAATATCGACAGCGCCGTCGACGTTGTCTTTGAAGCCCTGGCCACCGCCGTTTCCATCACCGCCCAAATTCAAGTTGGAGGCAGAGGACATGCCGCCACTGAGTCGTCCGACGGTGAAATAGCCGACGCCCGATACCAACAGCACGATGACAGACAAGATAGCAATGAAGGTTTTAATTGCTGTGGAACCTGTCTGAGAAGTCGCCGGAGCACTTGTTGGCGCAGGTTGGATATCGCGCGCCTTCCGGAAATTGTCAGAGCTCACTTATATTTCGCTTCCCATTTTCTAAGCGGGCAGGGTTTAAGAAACCTCATTCTATGGCATAGGTCCATGAATCCCGCATAACTATCGCCACGGAGCTCAAGTTCAAGCGATCTTTCGAGGCTCCCACAAGGGAATAGATGCATTTGATGTCTACTGTGACTACCTTTTGGCACGGATTAGAGTGACCCTTCACATAGACACATTTTCGGCGGTGTCAATTGGTGATGTTTGGTCCAAGTTTGGGTACGCTAAGTGCCATCGTGAACGATTCAATATCATCTTCTGCGGCTTCGCAGTCTAAGTTTCAGGCCCCACTGGGGATTGTCACGGTGACTTATTCACCAGGTGACTACCTCGGTCGATTCTTGGACTCAATTTCTCCCGCAGTCGCACAAGGCGCACACGTCGTGCTGGCAGATAATGGTTCCACCGATGGTGTGCCGCAAGCCACCGCTGACAAGCTGGACTGGGTGCAGTTTTTAGATACCGGTGGAAACCTGGGCTACGGCGGCGGCATGAATGCCGGTGCGCAGGCCTTGCGTGCTGCCCGTGATGCCGGTGAAATCGACCAAGAGTATGTGCTGCTATCGAATCCGGACGTGGAATTTACGCCAGGGAGCATCGACAAGCTTATTGCGTGCGCAAAACGCTGGGACAATGCTGGTGCCGTCGGCCCGCGCATTGTGGAACCTGATGGCTCTAACTATCCCTCCGCGCGCGCTGTGCCCACCGTTGCAAACGGCATTGGCCATGCCCTGCTTGGCAATATCTGGCCTGATAACCCATGGTCCAAGGCCTACCGCGACGAAGAGGACATGAGTAGTGAGCGGCCTGCCGGCTGGCTTTCTGGCTCGTGTGTTTTGGTGCGCTGGTCAGCATTTGATGCCATCGGGGGGTTCGATGAACGCTATTTCATGTACCTCGAAGACATTGATTTAGGCGACCGTTTCTCCCGCGCTGGCTATGTCAATGTCTTTTGTCCAAGCGCATGCATCACCCACGCCAAGGGGCATTCCACCTCAGCGAATTCAAAGAAGATGCTGCGCGCGCACCATGAATCTGCATACCGCTTTATTGCGGACCGCTACCCGGGCGCGTGGCAGGCGCCCCTGCGGGGGGCAGTGAAGTTTGGCCTTGCAATTCGCTCACTGTTGGTTAGCTCATAGAGATTTTGCCCGCGCCGCAGCACTGAAAACGGCTTTCATCGGCATACAATTTGGGCAAGATTTTCTGAGATAGTCTGTGAAGGCTATCTATTCATGATGTTTAAAGAACTGAAAGGTTGCCTTCATGGCGAATAGCCTTCCAAACGCAACGGGCAATGATGCCCAGCGTTTTGCTGATCAGCAACCGGCTGCCGAGCGCGCAGTGGATGCGGTGATTCTCGTCGGCGGTCGTGGTACACGTCTTCGACCCCTGACAATTGGCACCCCGAAGCCAATGCTGCCGACCGCAAACCATCCTTTCTTGCAGCACCTACTGGCACGAATCAAAGCCGCGGGCATTAAACACGTGGTGATGTCCACGTCTTTTAAGGCTGAAGTCTTTGAAGAGTACTTCGGTGACGGCTCCGAGATGGGCCTGGATATTGAATACGTCGTGGAGGAAACCGCGCTGGGAACCGGCGGCGGTATCCGCAATGTTTATGACCGCTTGCAACACGACACCGTGATGGTCTTCAACGGCGATATTCTCTCCGGCATGGATCTTGGCGGAATCTTGGATACGCACCACAGCAAGGACGCGGATCTGACCATGCACCTGCTTAACGTGCGTGACCCGCGGGCCTTTGGTTGCGTGCCAACTGATGCCGATGGCCGCGTACTGGAGTTCTTAGAAAAGACTGAGGATCCACCAACCAATCAGATCAACGCTGGTTGCTACGTGTTTAAGAAGGATCTGATCGCCACCATTCCGGAAAACCGCGTGGTGTCAGTGGAACGCGAAACCTTCCCTGGCGTGCTGGAAGCCGGCTACAACGTCTTTGGCCACGTGGACAATTCCTACTGGCGCGATATGGGCCGCCCCGATGACTTCGTCCGTGGCTCCTCCGATCTGGTTCGCGGCATTGCTTTCTCGCCTTTGCTGGAAGGCAAGACTGGTGAGTCTCTCGTGGATCCATCCGCTGGCATTGCCGGTGGCGTGCTGTTGCTCTCCGGTACCTCTGTGGGCCGGGGCAGTGAAATCGGTGCGGGCAGCCGCCTGGACGGCACTGTAGTCTTTGATGGCGCCACCATTGAGCCGGGCGCAATCATCTCCAACTCCATCATCGCTTCAGGCGCGCGCATTGGCGCAAATGCCCACATTGAAGATTGCGTGATTGGTGAAGGCGCATCCATCGGCGCACGCTGCGAACTGCAGCACGGCATGCGCATCTTCCCAGGCGTTGACATTCCAGACGCCGGAGTACGTTTTAGCTCCGACGCCTAACCCTCAGTTAAGGACACTGTTCTATATGGACGGTGTCCTTTTCCTTTGGCCTGTCCCTTTGTCCGTTCTCTTTTCTCTTCCTTCGCCCTTTTTCTCGGTATTGCTGTCTCTGTGCTTTTCGACCGTGCTTTTCGACCGTGCTTTTCACAGGTGGATCCCAGAAAACTGGGAAAGCGGTGCGACACGCCGTGTTTTCCTGAAAATAGTTAACAGCTTTAAAACTGGCTACTAGATGTAGTACCCCCATAAAGTAGCCCCACCCCTGAACTCCTGTGACTAGTGTGACTGGTGGGGATCCTGACGTGCACTTTCGGGGCGAAAGGGAATTATTCCCGTAAATCGGGTTGACGATATTTAGTGTTTCGGTGTGTAATCACATCAGTGTTATTTGCGCCCCACTACCAGTGTGCGGCGTGAAACCAATTTATTAATCAACCCAACTACGGAGGAAGGAATCGGCGTGGACAATCCAAACAATAACGCCATTCTCCGTGGCGGTGCTGCTGCAGAGATGACGCTCGATGAACTCTTTGGCGCCGTCGAGCAGGAGTGGCAAGACCAAGCCTTGTGCGCGCAAACTGACCCGGAGGCGTTCTTCCCAGAAAAGGGGGGTTCGACCCGCGAAGCTAAGCGCATTTGCCAGGCTTGTGCCGTCCGCGATGAGTGCTTGGAATATGCACTTGAACATGATGAAAGATTTGGTATTTGGGGTGGACTCTCAGACCGTGAGCGTCGCCGCCTTAAGCGCCAGATTGGCTAATTGCGTTCAACTTTCAACGCGTGAGAGATTAGTGCCAGTGCCCTGACTGGTAGTGGTGTTGACGCGGCTAGGGGCAAAATTTAACAACATAACCTCACCATGTGGTGGGGTTGTTGTTTTGTCACCAGTTAAACCGGGGATCGATGACCTCAGGATCGATGTTGAGGTAATTGGCTACTAGGGCAGTCAATACTGCGCTGAGTAGTTCTTCGCGCTCTTGCCGGTTGGCACACCGGGACTCAATGGGCTTGCGAAAGACCACCAAACGCGCGCGAGTAGGGCGCCCCTCAGCGTCCACGCCGGCAGGCACAATGCGTCCCAGGGGGACAGGGCCATCAGCCACGATATCATCGGGCAAGATGGTGATGTCCGCGCGCAGGCGCATACGCGGCACGGTATCGACTGCGATGTCGAGGCCCAACAGCTCATCCAAATAAGCATTGTGGATGGGGGAGTAGGCTTCCAGTACCTCCATGTCGAAGTGCTGGCCACGGGTGCGAAAGCGTGGGGTTTGCTGCGGCAACATCGGTCCACGCAAGCCGCGACCATGTCGGTCGCGCGCGGGGCGAATGTGGTTGCGCGCTGTACTCATGCCCCACATTCTAAGACTTGCGCATTGAAATCTGTGCCGCGCCACGCGAGGGGGCGTGAGGGTGAGATTTGCTGGGGGACTATCTAAATCTCAAGTTAGGGTTTAGACTTGTTTCTCGTGAATGAGTTTCGTCGTTGTACCCGCCCTGGCTGCGGCCGTCCGGCCGTAGCGACGTTGACATATGCCTACAGTGAGCAAACCGCCGTTGTTGGCCCGTTGGTTGAAGAGCATGACCCGCATTCCTGGGACTTGTGCTCAGACCACGCGGATAAGATTACTGCTCCTCAAGGCTGGGAGCTCGTGCGCGTTGACCACATTGAGCTCTTTGATGATGAAGAGCTGATGGCCTTGGCCGAGGCAGTGCGTGAGGCTGGCCGCGTGACCACCGGCTTGGTGGATGACAACACTGCCGGCGCTGGACGCGACCCAATTGATTATCAGGCAAACTTTGATGGTGCAGATCCGCAGCGCTCAAACCATCCAGTCTTCCGCACTCGCCGCGTCGCAGATGCGCACCAGCGCCGCCGCGCTCACCTGTCGGTTGTGCCGGATGTGACCCCGGAGCCTTAAAAGGTTTTTCCTATGATGTCGGCAACACGGCCGCCAAATGAACTGCCCGATAGCCGCCTGATTGCTGAAGGCGGCTAAACTTTCGGGTTATGCGTAACCGTGAAGCACTGGATGTAGTGATTAAAGCCTATGACGTTCGTGGCGTTGTCGGCCAAGACATTGATGAAGCATTTGTCCGCGATGTAGGAGCAGCGTTTGCTGACCTCCTGCGCGGGGAGGGCGAGACCACTGTGGCTATCGGCCACGACATGCGCCCATCATCGCCTGCGTTGGCAGATGCCTTCGCTGAGGGTGTCACCTCTCAAGGCTTGGATGTTGTGCAGCTGGGCCTGTGCGCTACCGACCAGCTCTATTTCGCAGCGGGCACTTTCAACTGTGCCGGCGCTATGTTTACTGCCTCGCACAATCCGGCGCAGTACAACGGCATCAAGTTGTGCCGCAAGGGTGCAACTCCAGTGGGTGAGGCAACCGGCCTGGCAGATATCAAAGACAAGATGGTCGAAGGTATTGCGCCTGCCGATGTCACCCCGGGTACTGTCTCCCACCGCGACATTTTGGATGATTACGCGGACTTCCTCAACGACCTGGTTGACCTGAAGACCTCGCGTCCACTGGTTGTTGCCGTGGATGCTGCTAATGGCATGGGTGGGCACACCGTTCCAGCTGTCTTTGAAGCATTGCCTTTCGATGTCCGCCCGCTCTACTTCGAACTCGACGGCACCTTCCCGAACCATGAAGCTAATCCACTGGATCCAAAGAACCTTGTGGACTTGCAGAAATTTGTGGTTGAGCAAGGCGCAGATATCGGTCTAGCCTTTGACGGTGATGCTGACCGTTGCTTCGTAGTTGATGAAAAGGGCGATCCTGTGTCCCCATCGGCTATCTGTGCACTGGTAGCGGAGCGCTACTTGGCAAAGTTCCCAGGCGCGACCATCATCCACAACCTGATCACCTCCAAGACGGTGCCAGAGCTGGTTGCAGAACACGGTGGCAAGGCCGTGCGCACCCGTGTGGGGCACTCTTTTATTAAGGCGCAAATGGCAGAGCATTCCGCGGCCTTTGGTGGAGAGCACTCCGCGCACTACTACTTCCAGGAATTCTGGAACGCAGATTCTGGTATGCTCGCCGCCCTCCATGTGCTTGCCGCACTGGGGCAGACAGAGCAGTCTCTTTCGGAACTTATGGCTCAGTACTCCCGCTATCAAGCCTCCGGTGAAATCAACTCCACCGTGGCTGACCAAGCGGCTAGCCAGAAGGCCATCCTGGATGAGATGGCAGATGACATTGAGTCTGTTGATGAACTTGATGGTGTCACCGTGGAATTGAAGGGAACCGACGCCTGGTTTAACGTTCGCGCCTCCAACACCGAGCCGCTCTTGCGCCTAAATGTCGAGGCCAAGACCCAAAAAGAGGTCGACGGCATAGTCGAACGCGTGCTCGGAATCATCCGCGCTTAAGGTCATAATAGGAGGAGAAAACACTCCTTAACGCACTAAAACTCGCCTCTAAAGCAACCGCTTTGAGGCGAGTTTCGTGTTTTCCCGCATCATTATATTCGGCGGGACACTTTTCCATTCGTGCTGCTTGGCGGTGAAACCGGCATAAATAAATCTATAGACCGCTCTGTCTGTATTGTGCGAACTAAGTGGTGTGATTAACTTGGTTCTAAACGATTTAACTCCCCACGTTAGGACCAAACATGACCACTGCGACAGATAAAAAGCCACGCGCTCGGCGCGCGCCCAAGCCTGAAGGCCAGTGGAAAATTGACGGCACCGAACCGCTCAATAATGATGAGCGCATTAAGCAGGAAGATCCCGGCCTTTCTGCCAAGCAACGCGTTATTGATATTTACTCCAAGCAAGGCTTTGCTTCTATCCCGCCGGAGGACTTAGCACCACGCTTTAAGTGGTTGGGTATTTATACCCAGCGTAAGCAGAACCTTGGTGGTGAGCATACGGGACAGTTGTCCAATTCGGAGCTTCAAGACGAGTATTTTATGCTTCGTATCCGCTTCGACGGTGGCCGAGCTACTCCACAGCAACTGCGCGTTGTGGGTGAAATTTCTAAGGAATTCGCTCGTTCTACTGCGGACTTCACAGACCGTCAGAACATTCAGCTGCACTGGATTCGTATTGAAGACATGCCTGAAATCTGGGATCGTCTCGAAGCAGTAGGTCTTTCCACCATGATGGGGTGTGGCGACGTTCCACGTGTCATCTTGGGATCGCCTGTAGCTGGTGTTGCAGAAGACGAAATCATTGACGCCACCCCGGCGATTGAGACCATTGTCAATGAGTACCTTAACCGCGATGACGTGCAGAACCTGCCACGTAAGTTCAAGACCGCGATTTCTGGCAACGCCCGTCAGGACGTCACCCATGAGATTCAGGATGTTTCTTTCGTTGGCACCAACCACCCAGAATTTGGCCCGGGCTTTGACTGCTTCGTGGGCGGTGGCTTGTCCACTAACCCGATGCTTGCGCAATCCATTGGTGCTTTCGTGCCGCTTGAGCGCGTTCCAGAGGTTTGGCATGGTGTGGTCTCCATCTTCCGTGACTACGGCTTCCGTCGTCTGCGCAACCGTGCGCGCCTGAAATTCCTTGTTGCTCAGTGGGGCCTTGAGAAGTTCCGTCAGGTGCTCGAAGATGAATACTTGGAGTCCCCACTGCAAGACGGCATCCCAACCGTTCCACACATGGGCAACCGTGACCATGTTGGCGTGCACAAGCAGCAAGACGGCAACTTCTACGTGGGCGTGAAGCCGACCGTTGGACACACCACCGGCGAGCAACTCATCGCGATTGCAGAAGTTGCTGAATCCTTCGGCATCGAACGCGTTCGCACCACCCCGATGAAGGAGCTGTTGTTCCTCGACGTCAAGCCAGAAATCATCGAGCCACTATCCAAGGCACTCGATGAGACCGGTTTGTACTCCAACCCATCGGAGTTCCGCCGTGGCGTCATGAGCTGCACCGGCCTGGAGTTCTGCAAGCTGGCGCACACCACCACTAAGTCCCGTGCGATTGAACTCGTGGACGACCTAGAGGAAACCCTGGGCGATCTGGATGTCCCAATCTCCATCACGTTAAACGGTTGCCCGAACTCTTGCGCCCGCACCCAGGTCGCAGACATCGGTTTCAAGGGCCAGACTCTGACTGATGAGGACGGCAACCGCATCGAAGGTTTCCAGGTGCACCTCGGTGGCGCAATGGGCCTGAATGCGGACTTTGGTAAGAAGCTGCGTGGACACAAGGTCAAGGCAACTGAAGTAACTGAGTACGTCACCCGCGTGGTCACCAATTTCAAGGACCAGCGTCAACCCGGCGAGCAGTTCCGTGACTGGATTCTGCGCGCCGATGATGAGGACTTGTCATGAGGTTTCGTCGCGAGCCTAATCCCAACCGTAACCACCCACTGCACTGCCCATACTGCGCCGGTGAGCTGCTGTTTCCAGATGAGGAAACAGACTTCGCCTGGTCTTGCCAGGATTGCTTGCGCGTATTTTCCGTCTATTTTCACGGACAGGATGAAGCGCCAGTCACTCCGGCTGCAGCGCCGTCATCCCAAGAAGCACTGGCCAACTCGTTGAAGAAGAAAGGGCACGACCTATGAACCAGGCATTTATCGCATTGTCGCACGGGTCGCGCCATGCGCAGGCAGCACCAGGTATCGATAAGCTCGTTGCGCGAACCGCGGAACTGACTGGGGCTTATGGCAAGGCAGCTCACTTGGAGTTCAATACGCCTTCGCTTGTTGATGCCTCGCTAGAACTACGCGAGCACGGCTTCGACGAGGCCACATTGATGCCTTTGCTGTTTACCAACGGTTTTCACATGCGCTATGACGTCCCGAATGTCATGGAAGAAGCCCGTCGAGTAAGCGGCGTGGAGTTGCATCCCACCCCACGGTTGGGCACGGGAACTGAGCTACTGGAAATCCTCGAGACCCAGCTGGCACGCGATGTAGCGCCGGAGGAAAACCCACACGTCATCTTGTACGCGGTGGGCTCATCCAATGCCCAAGCCAATGAGTCCGTCGTGCGTTTGTCGGTTCGTCTGGCTGATGCCACTGGGCTGCAGACCAGCACCTTGTTCGCCACCTCCGGTGCCGGCAAAGCTGGCTACCTGTGGGGGAGTGAAGGCTTGCGCTTGCAGGCAACCGCACATCCACGAATGCACATGCTGCCACTGTTTGTAACGCAAGGGCTTTTGCTGGATTCTTTGAACCACTCGCTGCCAAACATGATGCAGCTCACGGGTTCGAATATTACCAGCTCACAGCCCTTGGGAACGCTACTTTCTGAAGTATTAGCTACCCGCCTTCACCAATCCCGTCGCGCCACCGCTGCTTTGTCAGCATGAGTGCCCCAAACTACTTAGGATGAACACATGCCCACGCTTATTTTTATTGCTATAGCAGGCTTTGCTGCGCAACTAGTCGACGGCGGAATTGGCATGGGCTTTGGCGTCACCTCCACGACGCTGCTGCTATTTCTAGCCGGACTGGGCCCTGCCCAAGCATCAGCTGTGGTTCACACAGCAGAACTGGGCACCACGTTGGTTTCCGGATTTAGCCACTGGCGCTTTGGCAACGTGGACTGGAAGATTGTTTTCTCCCTAGCCATTCCCGGTGCTATCGCTGCATTTATCGGCGCGACCTTGCTGTCGAATCTTTCTTTGGATGCAGCTGAACCCATTACCTCTACGATCTTGTTCATCATCGCGTTGAACCTGATGTGGCGCTTTAGCCGCGGAAAAATCAAGCGCACCGTTTCTAATAAGCCGCACTCCGCACCATTTTTGATTGGTCTCGGATCTGTCGGTGGCATGGTTGATGCCACCGGTGGCGGCGGCTGGGGGCCGGTCACCACGTCCACCTTGTTGGCAGCAGGCCGTGAAAAGCCACGCCGCGTAGTCGGTACCGTTTCGGCGGCTGAATTCTTGGTCACTCTTGGCGCAACCTTGGGCTTCGTCTTTGGCCTGTGGGAAGAGCTCGTCGCTCACCTCGGTGCTATCGTTGCCCTACTTATTGGTGGTTCAATTGCTGCTCCCATCGCAGCCTGGTTGGTCTCTCGTCTCAACCCGATTGTTCTTGGTGGCCTAGTTGGCACCGCCATTGCGGCGCTGAATATCTCTACCGTTTACGGTGGCCTCGGCTTCGAGCCTTCCACCTTCTGGGCATGGTTTATTCACTTAGGCATCATTGCAATCGGAATCGCTGCAACCTTGCGTGGACACTTCCGTGCCCGTGCACAGCGCGCCCAAGATGCAGAAGAGGAAGCAGCGGAAGCTGCCAAAGAAGGTGATGGTGCGGACGCGAAAGCAGTCCGCGCACCCGAAGAAGCAACCGCCCGCTAGTTCTTAGCGCAGGTCCGCGACTTCACCAATCACAAACACCGCCGGTGGCACAATCTGTGCCTCGGCGGTCTTTTCACCCATAGACGCCAACGTCGTCTTAAAGACACGCTCTTCATCTATGGTGCCGTTTTCAATAATGGCAACCGGCGTTGTCGCGGCGAGGCCACCGGCGAGTAGTGCATCCGCGATGGCACCCGCATTGCGAACACCCATGATCACGCTCAAGGTCGCACCGGAGCGCGCCAATGCTGCCCAGTCCACCTGGCTCTTTTCGTGTCCTGGAGGCAAATGCCCGGACACAACCGTAAACGCATGCACGATACCGCGCTGGGTAACTGGCACGCCGGCACTCGCCGGAACCGAGACCGCAGAAGTCACGCCGGGGATAACCTCAGTCGCGATACCCGCCTCGGCCAGGGCCTGGACCTCTTCAAAGCCACGGCCAAAGACGAAAGGGTCACCGCCCTTTAAACGTGCAACCTTCTTACCCGCGTGCGCATGTGAAATGAGAAGCTCGTTTATCCGGTCCTGCGACACTGACTTTTTATAAGGCAGCTTGGAGACATCAATTATTTCTTTTGAGTCCACATCGCACAGTTTGTTTAGCTCAGCGGTGGGGCCCAAATGATCCGCGAGAATCACATCAGCATTCTGCAGCGCATGCATGCCGCGCACCGTGATCAAATCCCACGCTCCTGGTCCACCACCAATGAGAACAACAGGTTGGGGACTTACCGGGGAATCTGCTGAAAAAGTCATGCAAATAGATTACCGCGCCACCACCGAAGTACACCTTTTACTAGGCTTGAACGCATGACAGATGATGGTTATTTTTCCGGGGCTTCGTATGACCCGGAAACCGTGCGATTTTTCGATGTCGCACACGAAGGTGCGCAAATCCGCACCATCGCCGCACATACCCAGCACCTGGGAACGCTACGCGGGGCAGAGTTTCGCTCCATCGTTATCCTGCCAACAGACCAAGTCGCGCGTGCGGCGGCAGAGATGGTTATTGAATTAATATCGCCGCTTCCATGGCCAATGTCGGTCACGGATAAGCTGCCACATTTTGTGGGTCCGCTGGACTTGGTCATCGTGGTGGGAGAGCGCGCGGATGCTGATTGGGCATCCTTGGCGCTCATTAGCGCCGCGCGTCGTGGTGCTACAACTGCACTCATCGGCCCAGGCCGCGGTCCGCTGAATGAAGACGCCCCCGCGGACACCATTAATTTCCCAATTCCGCCAACG
Organism: Corynebacterium casei LMG S-19264; assembly: GCF_000550785.1. Lineage (NCBI taxonomy): Bacteria > Bacillati > Actinomycetota > Actinomycetes > Mycobacteriales > Corynebacteriaceae > Corynebacterium > Corynebacterium casei. Next base: position 2,347,095 of record NZ_CP004350.1, on the reverse strand, counting down.
GCGGATGGGGCATCACCAAGTCGCTATATCACCGGGCTTTTGGCATTGCTGTGGTCAATCACCGATGACGGTGTCATGGTGGCAGATCGTTTGCATGAGCTTGCCGATGCCGCGGATGCAGAGCTAGAGCAACTCTCGCCAGAGCGCGATGCCACCGTCAACCCTGGCCGCGCACTGCGTGACTTTACGGCGGATGCACGCGTGATCCACACTGGATCGCGCATTGATCAGCCGGCGGATCTCCCCGCGAGTATAAACGTCGGTCTTGCTGTGGCACGGTGTGCGGCAAGCATCTGGTCGACGCGTGGTCTTTCGGGAGAATTCCTCGAACCCGAACAAGTGCCGGTTGTATTAGAACGCAGTCAGGAATCTTCGGCGAGCGACGACATTTTCCATGACCCTTTCCTGGATGGGGAAAAGTCTCTAGTATCCTTGAAAGTAATTGTTTGGGGGCAAGCACAGTCACAACTGCCAAACTCGCTTGCCATGGCATGCACCGACACTGACACCAGTGATCTGGTTTGCGCCGTCCAACTACTCACGCGTGCATTCGCCGCGACCGCTTACGATGTTTCAAAGGAAGATTAATGCAGCTGCTTAACAGTGCGACCCGAACCTATTCATGGGGTTCAAAGACACTAATTCCGCACTTGCAAGGACAGGCCGCATCCAACCATCCCATCGCAGAGCTGTGGTATGGAGCGCACCCTGGGGGACCAGCCACCGTTGATGGCAAGCCATTAGAAGCTATTATTGCCGCCGACCCGCAGGCTGCGTTGGGGGAGCACGTGGCTTCGACCTATGACAATAAGTTGCCGTTCTTGCTCAAGATTCTCTCCGCCGATGAGCCTTTGTCTTTGCAGGCGCACCCTTCGAAGGAACAGGCCGAAGAAGGCTTCGCGCGTGAGAATGCCAAGGGTGTTGCGATGGACGCATCCAACCGCAGCTACAAGGACGACAACCACAAGCCCGAGTTGATTGTGGCACTGACTGACTTCTACGCCATGGCAGGTTTCCGGCCATTGGTTCACACGCGTGAGCTGTTCAATGCTCTCAATTGTGAAGAACTCAGCCGCTACGCCAACATGCATATCGCTGATGGCCGTCTTACCAGCGCGGATGAAGCAGATAGCCTGCGTGCACTGTTTACCACCTGGATTACCATCCCAGCAGTCAAGCGCCGTGAGCTCATCGCCGCCTTGCTTGAAAGCGCGAAGCAGCTACTGGCCACCGTGAACCAAGACTCTTGGATGCGTCCAGTGCTCAAGACCATCATTGAGCTGAACGAGCTCTACCCAGGTGATGTGGGCGTACTGGGTGCGATTCTGCTCAACCATGTCCAGTTGAGCCCCGGTGAGGCCATCTACCTCGATGCCGGTCAGCTGCACGCCTACGTGCGCGGGCTGGGCGTGGAAATCATGGCGAATTCTGACAACGTCTTGCGCGGTGGTCTCACACCAAAGCATGTGGATGTTCCCGAGCTAGTCAAAGTCTTGTCCTTCAACACCGTTGCTGACCCACGCGTCAAGCAAATTGACCGTTCAGATTCTGCACCCGTCCACGGCGCGCAGGCAATGAACTATCCCGTCCCAGTCGATGAGTACGCGCTGACCCGCTGCGAGTTGGGTGCTGGCGATGAAGTGGAATCGGAAAGCGAAGGCCCCGGCGTTATCTTGTGTACCTCCGGCACCTTAGTGTTGACCGCCGAAGACGGTTCCGTCCTGGAGCTGACGCCTTCTCAGGCAGCATGGGTTCCAGCCTCCGATGGCAAGATCATCATGACCACCCCAGATAACGCCCAAGCTTTTATCGCCCGGGTTTAGTTCTGGTCTGAACTATTTGGAGCTTGCGCCTCATCAGTAGGCGTAGGCTCCTCGCTGTCTTCTGGCTCACTTGGCTCAGAAGGTTCCGCCGGCTTTGAAGGCTCTGACGGCTTTGAAGGCTCTGACGGTTCAGCAGGCTCAGACGGCTCGCCAGGCTCTGAAGGTTCCGATGGTTCCTCAGAAGGCTGGGACGGACTTGGGATACCCGTTGTTGGATCATCGTCATCACGATCCGAGTAATTCGGACGTGTACGCGTTGGCGAATTGTCCGAAGTCTCATTATTCGGAGTCTGCGAATTAGAGGTACCGGGCTGTGGGGACTGGCTTTGGCCTTGACCCTGGATAGCAGAGATCTGCGTTGGAGTCTCGGTATCCGTTGCTACCGTGCCTTGGTCAGGTGCCTGCGCATAGTTATCAGGCTGCTGGCCAAAGATTGGCTCGGGACGGTACACATTCGTTGGGCTGGTGGTCTCACGGTGAGGATTAACCACGGAATTAGGTGCCAAGAAAGGATCGTCTGAGAAATCAGGAGTGTTGTCCTGGCTGCGTGAAGAATTATTCGATGAAGAATTCGCCCGGCGGTTCTCTGAATCAGACTCTTCCGACTCATCACGGTCCTGCGCGTCACGCTGAGTGGTTTCCGTCGTGGACTGCGTTGCCATCGTCGGATCGGCGTTAACCGAGGTCGGGGTGCCCATTCGCCACACACCAAAACCCACGGCAGCTGCCACAAGCAGTCCTACCGTGAAAAATATGGTGACGCGACGAACATCTGAATTCACAGGCGCCCTTTCGGTTGGTAACGAATTAGTAACGAGATTACCACGCTCTGCTGAGAATGGAAATAGGTCCACCTCAACTTTTTCCCGCGTGGAAAAATTAGGGCTGTTCTGCTGTTTCGCTCTGCGAACACTTGCCAAAAGGGGCTGTTGTGTTCAACCTTACCCAGGTGGTTAAGTGAGTCTTGATACTTGGTTGTTATTCAGTGCCGCCATGCCCGGCGGGTTTTACTAGGCTTCATGTATCAAGTTGGCTAGTGTCGATTGTGCAGTACTGTCATGGCAAGCAAATGCGTTGTGAAGGATAACGAAAATTAAAAGGAGCAAAGCCCATGAGCACTTGGGATGAGCATATTTTCACCAGTGACGTCAATGTTGAGTTTCTGGATGATCTGATCTCTTTGGAAGAAGACGACATCATTGAAGCGATCCGCGACGCAATCGTGTTGGCCACCGATGACAGTGGGGCAACCGAAGACGAAGAGCAGAACGCTCTGGCCGCAGCGACCATCGCCGCAATTTGGGCCGGTGCACCATTTTCTGCCGGCGAGGTTGTCTCCAATTACCCGTACATCCGTGATTTGGTGGGATACTCTTCGGAGACTCTCAATGAGAAGGCCACCTCTTTGCTGGAAGACGTGGAAGAAGAATACGACCTCGAGCCTTTCCTTGAAGCTCTCGCTTAATGATTATTGCGATTGAAGGGATTGACGGCGCCGGAAAAAACACGCTGGTGCAACACCTGCGTGGGGAGCTAGATATCCCAGTCGGGGTTTTGGCCTTCCCGCGCTACGAGGAATCTATTCATGCCCAGCTCGCCCAGGAGGCGTTGTATGGCCGCATGGGTGATCTGACTTCTTCGGCGTATGCCATGGCAACGTTGTTCGCGCTTGACCGGCATGGTGCAAAAGAGCAGTTACTAGCAGCAGCGGATAGCCCAGAGTTGTTGATTTTGGATCGCTATGTGGCATCGAATGCAGCGTATTCCGCAGCACGGCTTGCTGATGACTCGGTGATGGACTGGGTCTTTGACCTGGAATTCGGGCGTCTGGGCCTGCCCAAGCCGCAGTTGCAGATTTACTTGGCCACCGATGTGGAAGTGGCCGCAGATCGTGCTTCTTCGCGCTCGGCACAAGATGCCAGCCGTGAAAAAGACGAGTACGAAAAAGACGGAAACCTTCAGGCGGCAACCGCTGCGGCTTATGGCCGACTCGCCGAGTCCAATTGGGCAGGCCAGTGGATTGCCACTGCTGATAAGGGTATTATCATCGACAATGTTCGAAAACTTGTAGGGGAGTAAACGTGGCGCCAAAGATCCTGGTGGTGGATGACGATCCTGCCATTTCGGAGATGTTGACAATTGTTCTGGAATCCGAAGGATTGCAGCCTATTCCCATCACCGACGGCAATGATGCAGTCGCCGCTTTTGAGCAGCACAATCCTGAGCTCATCTTGCTTGACTTGATGCTGCCTGGAATGAACGGTGTGGATATTTGCCGCGCCATTCGCCGCGATTCCAATGTGCCGATTGTCATGCTCACCGCAAAGACCGACACTGTTGATGTCGTCCTGGGCCTGGAGTCCGGTGCGGATGATTACATCACCAAGCCCTTCAAGCCGAAGGAATTGGTGGCTCGTATCCGCGCGCGCCTGCGCCGTACAGAGACCACGTCGACGGAGATCATCGAAGTCGGCGATCTGCATGTTGATGTCTCTGAGCACACCGTGACCCGCCGTTCCCCGGACGGTGGCCCGGGCGAAGAGCTGTCTTTAACCCCGCTGGAGTTTGAACTTCTGGTGGAAATGGCTCGCAAGCCTGGTCAGGTGCACACCCGTGAGGAGCTGCTGGAGAAGGTGTGGGGCTACCGCCACGCATCCGATACCCGTCTGGTCAATGTTCACGTGCAGCGCCTGCGCGCAAAGATTGAACATGATCCGGAAGACCCGCAGATTGTGTTGACGGTGCGTGGTGTTGGCTACAAGACCGGCAAGAACGACTAGTAAATAGGTTCGTTCCTTCTGGTTGATGGAGGCAGTTAGTTATTAAGTCCCGGTTGCGTCATTTACGTGACGTGCTCAGTGAGCTGTGGCGTACCTCGTTGCAGGTACGCGTCATCGGCATGATCTTGATTGCCTCCACCGTGGTCATGATCATCTTGGCCTACGCACTGGTGTCGGTGCTTACGCAGCGTCTTGTTGATCAGAAAATCGACATCGCTGATCAAGAAATTGAACGCGCGCGTATTGCAGTAGAGCAGCAGATTAATGCCACTGGCTCAGCGAACTCAGTCCAAGTCAGAATCAACTCGGCCCGCGCTTCATTGACGCAAATGTCGGCTGAGGGCGGCGAATCCCACGCGGTGTATGAACCGGTCATCGTGGTTGAAAACACTGCCGGTGAAATCACCACTTCGCCAGAGGGCTATCGCATTCCGGAACCATTGCGTGCCTCGGTCGCAAATGACCAGGTGATGTACCAGTTCACCACGATTGACCAGCCGGGAGGTTCTTCTTACCGCGCGCTGGTCGTGGGCACGCCTACGATGGCGGATATTCCTGACCTCCAGTTGTATCTAGTGATGTCGATGGAAGATGAAGAATCCACCATGGCTCTGATGCGCGGCCTACTTTCGGCCGCTGGCGTCGTGGTCGTTGTATTGCTCGTAGGTATTGCCTGGCTGGCTATTCAGCAGGTTATTACCCCGATTCGTTCGGCCTCGCGCATCGCTCAGCGTCTAGCCGCCGGTCACCTGCGTGAGCGCATGGTGGTTGATGGCGAGGATGAAATGGGACGCCTGGCAGCGTCTTTCAATGACATGGCGGACAAGCTATCCAAGCAGATTACCCAGTTGGAAGAATATGGTGACCTGCAACGGCAGTTCACCTCTGACGTCTCCCATGAGCTGCGTACCCCGTTGACCACGGTGCGCATGGCCGCAGACCTTATCGCTGATGATGCTGAAAACCTGGAACCGCACACCCGCCGTGCCAGCCAGTTGATGACGCGCGAGCTTGATCGCTTCGAGGAACTGCTCGCGGACCTTTTGGAAATTTCTCGCCACGACGCTGGCGTTGCAGACCTGCAATCAGCCAACATCGATATCCGCTCCTGCATTGAATCAGCTATGCAGCAAACAGAGCACCTGGCCAAGGAACTCGGCGTCGAGGTCATTTCGAACGCGCCTGAGACTCCCGTGAACGTGCAGGCTGACTCACGGCGTATTGAACGCGTCTTGCGCAACCTGCTGGCCAATGCCATTGACCACTCTGAAGGCAACCCCGTCACCATCGATGTTGGGCATACTGAGACTGCCATTGCAGTTGCGGTTACCGATGAAGGCGTGGGGCTGAAGGAAGGCCAAGAGGAACTCGTCTTCAACCGTTTCTGGCGTGCGGATGCCTCCCGTAAACGCCACTCCGGCGGCACGGGCTTGGGCCTGGCCATTGCGCGTGAGGACGCGGTGCTGCACGGCGGTACCCTCGATGCCACTGGCATCCCGGGCGTGGGCTCGCGCTTCCGTCTGATTATTCCGCGCACCCCTGGTGCTCCTTTCGGAGACGAGCCTTTGCCGCTCATGGTGCCAAATGCGCCAGTTGTGGTTGAGGAAGAGGATGAGGAGGCAAATTCATGAAGCGCTTTATCGCCGCCCTCGCTATAACAGCATTATCTTTGTCAGCTTGTTCCACGCTGCCGAGTGCCTCCGACCCGCAAGTTCTGCGTTCTTTCTCACCTCAGCCCGAAGTAGACCCTGCGGTGGGCCCAACCCCTGGGCAAGAAGCTGACCTGTTGGTCCGTGAGTTCTATTCGGCGGCGGCTATTCCGTCCTCGGACTACAGCGCTGCGCGTTCATTCCTGTCTCCGGAAGCGGCAGAGAACTGGAACCCGGAAGAATCCATGCGCATCGTGGATCTCATTGAGCTGACTTCACAAAATACTCAAGGCTCTAACCAGCGCACGTTTACCGTTCGCGGCAGCGTCATTGGTTCCATCGCATCGGGCGGAAGCTATGTTCCAGAAAACTCTGGCTACGAAACCACCATCCGCATGGAGCAAGTCGACGGCGAATGGCGCATTACTGACCTGCCTGATGGCGTGGTGTTTGAACGCACCGAGTTACGCAACCATTACCAGCCGCTGCCGGTGTATTTCTATCGCCAGACGGGCAGCGTTCTTGTTACTGATAGGCGTTGGCTCTTCGGCAGTCAAACCTCCTTAGACGCGCAGCTGATTACGTTGTTGCTGGAAGGTCCATCGGCACGCATTGCACCGGCGACCACCACCGTGGTGCCGGAAGAAGCTACCTTCGTGGGCGTCGAAGACGGCGTCTACAACTTCGCGGGCATGCAGAACATGTCCGCCGATGACCGCCTGCGTTTTGCAGCTGAACTGGTGTGGACACTGTCACACGCAGGGGTGCAAGAACCATATTCCGTGACCGCTGATGGTGCGCCGTTGGTGGAAAACCTGGAATCCATGACCACCGATGACTTCGCGGAATACAACCCTCGCGTGGCATCAAACTCCGTTGCACCGTTGTACGCGCTCAATGACGGCAATATTTTGCAGGTCTCCGGCAACGCTGCCGAACCGCTCGAAGGTTCATTGGGCGATAGCGGCAATATTGAATCCGCTGATATCTCTGCCAATGGCGTCGTTGCCGCGGTGCGCCGCGAAGGTGATGAATCGCAGCTGATCTTCGGCGAAGTCGAAGGTCAACCAGAAGAAGCTCTGCAAGCAGAAACCATTTCCCGTCCGACATTTGAAAACGCCGGGCAGGCCGCATGGGCTGTGGTCGAAGGCGATGAAATCATGCGTTTGGTGCGCTCACCGCAAACCGGAGAAGTCACCACCACGCGCGTAGATAAATCTGAACTGGATGACATCGACGGGGAAATCTCAGTTATTCGCCTGTCCAACTCAGGTGCCCAGGCCGCGATGATTATTGGCGGTGAGGTCTACATCGGCGTTGTGGAGCGTCAGCGCTCCGGCGATTTCCGCCTCACCAACGTCTACAACCCGGCCAGTGAACTCGGTGGCACCGCGCTTAGCTTGGACTGGCAGGCGGACGGCTCGCTGGTGGTGGGCACTTCCACGCAGGAAACCCCAGTGTGGCGTGTTGAGCAAGATGGCTCTTCGGTCTCTACCTTGCCATCGGGCAATATCACCATTCCAGTGGTGTCCATCGCTGCTTCACCGTCGACGTTGTACATCACCGATTACCACGCCATGCTGCAACTGCCAGTGGAGACAGAATCCACCTACTGGCGCGAAGTCCCAGGCATGCAAGGGCTGCGCTCAGCGCCGATTGTGGCGAATTAAATGGAGCTGCTCCTCCCGCGCGCGTGCGCTGGCTGCCGGCATCCTGGCGCCGTATTGTGCCGGGAATGCCAGGAGAGCTTGCGGGAGGTTCCACAGCGGGTGTATCGCACTTCGCTAATCGGTGTCCCCGTATTTTCCTTAGGCGCCTATTCCGAATTAAGGCGCAACATCATCATCGCGATGAAGGAGTACAACAACCGGGCGGTGCGGCCCTATGTAGGCGCGGTGGTGCATGCGGGTTTGAGATATCTCATAGCCCGCGGAGACATTCCCGATGATGTGGTGTTGGTACCCGCCCCAACGCGTGCCAAATCAGCATCCTTGCGCGGCGGCGACCCAGTATTACATGTCTGCCAAGCAACGGGGATGAACGTTGAAAACTGCGTGCGCATTTTCAGGGGTGCTGCGGACCAGTCGACGCTTTCTGCCGAAGCGCGCCGGGATAATATGCGCCGCAGCGTGGAACTGTTCACCCCAGTGGTAAAAGCCCCGCTCATCCTCATTGATGATGTCATGACCACAGGTTCTACCTTGTCCGCGACGGTGGAAGTTTTGCGCGGAGCGGGGGCAGAAGTAGCGGGGGCATTAGTTTTTGCTGACGTTTAGGGCACATTGGTTATGACCACTGGTAGGATTAATAGTGTCACACACAGTAGATGTAAACATCGAAGTCACACCTACTGATTGTGAGTACATCCGGCCCCAGGGGCCCAATGTTTGGCCCCGCGAATACAGGGAGGCAAGTCATGACCGACACCACCACCACCACCGCAGCACAGGTCACCATTACCGGACGAAATGTGGAGGTGCCAGAGCACTTCTCCGACCGGGTCAAAGGGAAACTTTCCAAGATTGAACGCCTCGACCCGACGTTGACCTTCTTCCACGTCGAGCTGCAGCATGAGCCAAACCCTCGCCGTGATGCTCAGTCAGAGCGCATTCAGATCACTGCAACGGGCAAGGGACACATCGCTCGCGCTGAGGCGAAGGAAGACTCTTTCTACGCAGCACTTGAAACAGCCATGGCAAAGATGGAACGTTCTTTGCGCAAGGTCAAGGTTCGCCGTGAAGCAACCAAGTCCGGTCACCGTGCTCGTAAGGGCACTGGCGAATTGGCTGCAGAGATCGTTGCGGATGCTGAGGCAGCACGCGAAGATCAGCGCGAGGAGCGCTACGTTGACCCATACGCAGAGACCATTGAGGATCAGCGTCCAGGCCAGGTAGTTCGTTCCAAGGAGCACCCAGCAACGCCAATGAGCGTGGATGATGCTTTGAGCGAGATGGAGCTTGTCGGCCACGACTTCTACCTCTTCATCAATGAAGAAACCCAGCGCCCATCCGTGGTGTACCGCCGCCACGCTTTTGACTACGGCCTGATTTCTTTGACTGAGGACCCAGAAGCTTAAGCCTTAAGCTTTACGCCCAGTCGTGTTACTTCGGTAACGCGGCTGGGTTTTACTGTTTTATTTGGGGAGCTAAGGCAGTACTTAATAAATCCTTGCGTACAATAGCGGGGAGCTAGTCAACAATGTCGTGGAAGTAAAGGAATAATTACAAGTGTTTGGACTTTCCAAGCTGCTGCGTGCGGGTGAAGGACGCACCGTTAAGCGGCTCGACAAGATGGCTGACCAAGTCATTGCTCTCGAAGACGATTTTGCAGCGCTTTCCGATGAAGAGCTGAAGGGCAAAACCGACGAGTTTAAGAAGCGTCTGTCTGATGGGGAGGACCTCAACGACATCCTCCTTGAAGCTTTCGCTACTGTCCGTGAGGCTGCATGGCGCGTGCTGAACCAGAAGCACTACAAGGTGCAGATTATGGGCGGCGCGGCTTTGCACTTCGGCAACGTTGCCGAGATGCGCACCGGTGAGGGCAAGACCCTGACCTCTCTGCTCGCGGCTTACCTTAATGCGCTGGATGGCAAGGGCGTTCACATCGTGACCGTCAATGACTACCTGGCGCGTCGTGACGCGGAGATGATGGGCCGTGTTCACCGTTGGCTTGGTCTGTCCGTCGGCGTGATCTTGAATGACATGCGTCCGCCAGCGCGTAAGGAAGCTTATGCGTGCGATATTACGTACGGCACCAACAATGAATTGGGCTTCGATTATCTGCGTGACAACATGGTCCGCAATCTCAAGGATTGCGTGCAGCGTGGGCATAACTACTGCATCGTTGATGAGGTGGACTCCATCCTTATCGATGAGGCCCGTACCCCGCTGATTATTTCCGGCCCGGTTGATGGTTCTTCGCAGTTCTATGGTGTCTTCGCTACTTTGGCGCCGCGCATGCGTGAAGGCATCCATTATGAAGTGGACATTAAGAAGCGCACCGTTGGTGTCTTGGAAGAAGGCGTTGAATACGTCGAGGACCAATTGGGCATTGACAACCTTTACGCTCCTGAGCATTCCCAGCTGGTCAGCTACCTCAACAACGCGCTGAAGGCGAAGGAACTGTTTACCCGCGACAAGGACTACATCGTTCGCGATGGCGAGGTTCTCATTGTTGACGGTTTCACCGGCCGTATCCTGGCTGGCCGCCGCTACAACGAAGGTATGCACCAGGCGATTGAAGCCAAAGAGGGCGTCGAGATTAAGAACGAGAACCAGACTCTGGCGACCGTTACTTTGCAGAACTACTTCCGACTCTACGAAAAGATTTCCGGCATGACCGGTACCGCAGAGACTGAGGCAGCGGAGTTGAACTCCATCTACGAACTCGATGTGGTTCCAATCCCAACCAACCGTCCAAACCAGCGTGCGGACCACTCTGACCGTATTTACAAGACGCAGGAAGCAAAGTTCGCAGCGGTGGTAGATGACATCGCTGAGCACGTTGAGCAGGGCCAGCCAGTGCTGGTTGGTACCACCTCCGTGGAGCGCTCTGAGTACCTGTCCCAGTTGCTGGATAAGCGCGGGGTGAAGCACTCGGTGCTGAACGCGAAGTACCACGAAGAAGAAGGCAACATCATTGCCCGCGCGGGCCGTCCTGGCAACGTCACTGTTGCAACCAACATGGCTGGCCGTGGTACCGATATCGTGCTGGGTGGTAACCCAGAAGTCATCTTGGACATGAAGTTGCGCGAGCGCGGCCTGGATCCATTTGATGATGAAGAGAAGTATCAGGAAGCTTGGGACTCGGAGATTGAAGATGAGCGTGAGCGCTCTAAGCGTCTCGGTGATGAAGTGCGTGAATCCGGTGGCCTGTACGTTCTGGGCACCGAGCGCCACGAGTCCCGCCGTATTGATAACCAGCTGCGCGGACGTTCTGGCCGCCAGGGTGACCCAGGCGAGTCCCGTTTCTACCTGTCCATGCGCGATGAGCTCATGGTGCGCTTCGTGGGTCAGTCCATGGAAAACATGATGAACCGTCTGAACGTTCCAGATGATGTTCCGATTGACTCCAAGATGGTGTCTAACTCCGTCAAGGGCGCGCAGGCGCAGGTGGAGAACCAGAACTTTGAAATGCGTAAGAACGTCCTGAAGTACGATGAGGTGCTCAATGAGCAGCGCAAGGTTGTTTACGCGACGCGTCGTTCGATCCTGGATTCCTCGGACATCAAGGACAACATCCGCACGATGATCGCGGATACGGTTACCGCTTATGTCTCTGGCGCAACCACTACCGGTTATGTTGAGGACTGGGACTTGGACCAGCTGTGGAACGCGCTGGACGTGCTCTACGGTCCGACCATTGACGCACAAGAACTTGTTGATGGTTCTGAGTACGGCGCCCCGGGCGAGCTCACCGCAGAACAGCTCACGGACGCGTTGGTCAATGATGCTCTGGCTCAGTACGACGACTTGGAAGCAAAGATTTCTGAGATCGGCGGCGAGAAGCAGATGCGCGACACCGAGCGCATGATCATCTTGCCTGTCATCGACAGCAAGTGGCGTGAGCACCTGTATGAGATGGACTACCTCAAGGAAGGCATCGGCCTTCGTGCCATGGCTCAACGTGACCCTCTGGTGGAATACCAGAAAGAGGGTGGCGACATGTTTAACGCAATGAATGAGGGCGTGAAGGAAGAAACTGTGCGCCAGCTATTTATGTTGCGTAAGCAGATGACCAAGCAAGAGCAGGAACAAGAAACCAAGCAGGCTTAGAGCAAGCATGCTTAAAGCAAGCGAAAGGCACGCAGCTTATTGTGGCCTTTCGCTAGCCTTCCGGTGAAGGCAATCTGCTTGTCCCCATAGATGGCGGTACCAAAGTACTCGCCATCTTCGCGTCCATGCAGTGACTTCATCCACATCCGCAAGTTCTCAGAACGGTGAGCGCGGGACCATGAGCTCAGGTGCATGGTGATGGATGGGTCGAAATATGTGGGCGTGAGATGCGATAGCGGGCGAAGCCCTGCTGCGACATCGAGCGCGATGCCCACGAGTTTGCTGATTAAGACTCGCTGCGCTGCGTCCATATTGGTGGACGGGGCGGAGTAAATGACCGTGTCTTCTGGAATAAAGCGCAGCAAATGAGCGCATCCAGGAATCGGTTGATACACGTTGCGGGACCTTTCGTTGTAAGGTCCCAGGCGGGTACATTGTGGGCTTAGTAAACATTGTGTCATGAGATTGCGCTAGTCTCGAGTTAAATTTATTTATTATTTGGAGGAACCACACCCATGCGAGGACTAATCGTTGACTATGTCGGGGTCTTGGACGGACCAGACGAAGATGTAAAGCGTTGGCAAACACTCTTATCGGCAGCGAAAGCAAACGGTGTAGACCTAGCGATTTTGTCCAATGATCCAGGCGGCCCAGCAGCGGAACCTATCCGTGAATGGGAGTACAAAGGCCTGGTAGATGCGGTTATTCTCTCCGGCGAGGTGGGTGCTGAAAAGCCAGACCGTGCAGCCTTCCAGGCAGCAGCGGATGCGCTGGAGCTGCCTCTGAGCGACTGCGTGATGATCGATGACAACATCCTCAATGTCCGCGCCGCTGTTGAAAATGGCATGGTGGGCATGTTGTACACCGTATTTGACCGAACCAGCGTGGAAATTCAGGCAGTCTTTGACCTGGAGGGTGAGTTTTAGAGTGCGCGTATACCTACCCGCTACTTTCAACATGCTGGTTGAACTCAATGAGACCAGCGAAGTCTTCGCGCGCTCCGGTTGGGGCTTTGCCTCCACCCAGGCGTTGAAGGAATTTTATACCGAGGGCGATGAGGAAGAGATTTCCTACTCGGCGTTCCTCGAAGCTTCGATGGCCTCACTGCGTTTGCTGGCCATTGGGGATGAGCCACACTTTGCGAAGCGCCGCGTGGTTATCTCCGCCGACATTGATGACTCAGCGATTACCCCGATGCCGGATATGGGCGACCCGGTGGTCAAGCTGGAACCAGCCAAGGTGAGCCTGGATGACATCGTGTGCTTCCACATCGATGTTGAAGAATCCGAGGAAGCCACGGCCAAGGCCATTAAGGTCATTGATACCGCGGACCTTGGTGATGAGGACGCTGAGCTCGCTGTCGGTGACGCCCTGGATAACTTCATGGCGTACTACGATGTCAGCGAGCTGCCTTTCCTCGTCGAGCTTTTCTAAAAGTCGAGTTTTCTAGTACTCGTCGTTACTGCGCAAGGCAGTTAAGAGGGCCCTAACCGCATCGCGTCTGCGAGCGGTGGAGGTGCCCTCTTCCATTTTGTCCAAGGCACACTCTGGGTCAGCTGGGGGACCGGCGTGGGTGCAACCACGCGGACACTGCTCGACGATGGCGTCAAGGTCGGAGAAGACGTCCAAAACGGTGTCTGCATCCACGTGTGCGAGCCCGAAAGAGCGGATTCCGGGGGTGTCGATGATCCAGCCGTCATCGTCAGGCAAACGCAACGCTACAGACTGCGTGGAAGTATGCCGACCCTTGCCCACAGCAGAGACCTCACCGGTATCACGGAACGCGTCAGGCACGAGCCGATTAACGAGGGTGGATTTGCCGACGCCGGAGTGGCCAATGAACGCCGTGACGTGCCCGGAGATAAGCCCGGAGACTGCATCAAGAGTGTCATCAACGCCGGCTTCGACCACAGTGACATCCAGGTCGGCGAAGGTCGCTGCAAAGGGAGCTGCGTCGGCCAAATCTGTCTTGGTCAAACACAAGATGGGATGCACATTGCCGACGAACGCAGCGATGAGGGCACGTTCCACAAAACCCGCACGCGGTGGGGGATCTGCGACAGCGGTGACAATCAACATTTGGTCAGCGTTCGCCACCACGATGCGCTCATAAGGATCCGTGTCATCGGCTGTGCGGCGAAGAACAGATGTGCGCTCTTCTAGTTTGACGATTCGCGACAGCGTATCTTTCTTGCCCGAGGTATCACCCACCACGCCGACGCGGTCGCCGACTTCTACCGGGGTGCGGCCCATTTCGCGGGCACGCATGGCAACCACCACGGGACCATCATCAAGTGCTACGCCCCAGCGTCCGCGGTCTTTGGTGATGACCATGCCGAACTTGGCATCATCATGCGTCGGCCGGTCCTTGGTGCGCGGACGCGAGCCTTTACCAGGGCGGACTCGGACATCGGATTCGTCATAACGTCTAGCCATTAGGGTTCAGCATCTTCTCCCACATGCGGGCAAAGCCAGGCAAGGTCTTTGCAGTGGTATCAATATCGTCTACCTCAACGCCTTCAACCCGCAGGCCAATAATCGCGCCAGCGGTAGCCATCCGGTGGTCAGCGTAGGCATGCCACAGACCGCCGTGAAGTGGGGCAGGGTTGATCTGCAGACCGTCATCGAGTTCGGTCACGTCACCGCCGAGGCTGTTGATTTCGGTTGCAAGTGCCTTGAGGCGATCGGTCTCATGACCGCGCAGGTGCGCGATGCCAGTGAGCCGCGATGGCGTCTCCGCCAAGGCTGCGAGGGCCGCCACGGTGGGGGTGAGCTCACCGATCTGCGACATGTCCAGGTCGATTCCAGTGATACGTCCATCTGGATTGCCAACGGCGCGCAGGTATTCAGGAGTTTGCTCCACTGTTGCGCCCATATCGGTGAGGATTTGGCGGAAGGCATCACCCGGTTGGGTGGTGGTCGCTGGCCAGTCATTGACGGTCAGTGAGCCGCCAGTGACTGCTGCGGCAGCGAGAAATGGGGTGGCGTTAGAAAGGTCTGGTTCGATATTCCAGGTGCCGCCCTGGACGATTCCAGGATGCACCTTCCACCAGTTCTCGCCTTGTTCGACGGTGATGCCCGCCTGGCGCAGCATAGCCACGGTCATTTCGATGTGCGGCATGGAAGGCAGCGTGCCGCCCTCGTGGCGCACGGTGATGCCATTGCCGTAGCGCGGAGCGGACAGCAGCAGGCCAGAGACGAACTGGGAAGAACCAGAAGCGTCGATGGTGATTTCACCGCCGGCCGGAACACCGGTGGAGGTGACCGTCAAGGGCAGGGTGTCACTGGAGACTTCCACGCCGAGCTCGCGCAAGGCCTTCGCCATGGTTGCCATGGGGCGCACACGTGCTTGCTCATCGCCGTCGATTTCAACTGGCCCGGAGGCCAGTGCGGCGACCGGTGGGAGGAAACGCATGACTGTTCCTGCAAGGCCGCAATCAATTGAACCGCCGGACAGTTCACCTGGAGTGATACGAATATCGGTGCCTTCAGCTTCGACGCCAATACCAAGATTGCGCAATGCTGCTGCCATCAATTCGGTATCGCGGGAGGTGAGCGGGTTGCGAAGAAGTGAAGGTGAATCCGCGAGCGCAGCCAAAATAAAGGCGCGGTTCGTAATCGACTTGGAACCAGGAATCTGTTGGGTCCATTGAATTGGGCCTTGGGCCACGGGTGCAGTCCACGAATTTGTCATATCGTCCATAATAGGGGCATGTGCGGACGATTTGTTTTATTCACCTCAGAGTTACTCGGCCATGTCGGTGAGCTGCCCGGCGTCGAAGAAGTACACGCTCCCGATGGCGTCCCCAGACCGCGATATAACATCGCGCCGACCATGATGGTGCCGGTCGTGCGGGTGCAAGAATCCCTGGCCAACGTCGAACCGGGGCGCTGGGGGCTGCTTCCACACTGGAAGAAAGACTTGGATGGCCCGCCATTGTTTAACGCGCGCGGAGAAACCGTTGCTTCCAAGCCGTCATTTCGGGATGCATATAAAGGAAAGAATGGCTCCGGCCGCTGCCTGATCCCCATGAACGGTTACTACGAATGGCACGAGAAAGTACCGCACTATGTATCTCGCCCCGATGGAAAGCTCATGTGGGTCGCGGGTCTATGGTCCAGCGGGCTGGACCGGCTCTCCGCCACGATGGTGACTACTGAAGCACTAGAACCCATGGACTGGCTGCACAATCGGTTGCCGCGGTTTCTTTTAGAAGAAGAAATGCGCCCGTGGCTCGAAGGAGACATGGATGAAGACTTGCTGCAGCCCTCACCGAAAGAACTGCGTGAACTCTTTGAAATACGCCCAGTAGATAAGCCTGTAGGCAATGTCAGGAATGACTATCCAGCGTTAATCGGCTAAAGGTGGCATCGGCAAGCAATGCGAGGTCTTCAGCGGAAATCTCCAACTCAAGGCCCCTGCGACCAGCTGAAACATAAATGGTTTCATGTTCTTTCGCACTGACGTCGATGACCGTGGCCAGTTTCTTCTTTTGTCCCAACGGCGATATGCCGCCTGGCACATACCCTGAGGATCTCTGCGCCTTGGCGGTATCTGCCATCGCAGCTTTCGGCGCACCCAACGCTTTTGCCGCACGTTTCAAACTCAATTTCTCCGGCACAGGAATCACGCACACCGCAAGGGTGCCGGTAGACAGCTCAACCACCAGAGTTTTGAAAATCCGCGCGGGGTAACCACCAATGGATTCAGCGGCTGCCTCGCCAAAGTTACTGGTGCCGGAATCAAAAGAATGCACCTGATGCGGCACGCTGGATGCTGCAACTACCTGTAGTGCTGGAGTCTTGGCCATGTGACTAGAATAGTAAAAATGGCCGCCAATACTACGAGGAGGACGCCAGTGGCTGATTCTTTTGAGGAACAAGCCCTTCCATTGCTTGATCAGCTCTATGGTGGCGCCCTGCGTATGACCAGGAACCCACAAGATGCTGAAGATCTGGTTCAGGAGACGTACCTCAAAGCGTTCAATGCCTTCGATTCTTATAAGCAAGGTACGAACCTAAAAGCCTGGCTGTACCGAATCATGACCAATACCTATATCAACTCCTACCGGAAAGCGAAACGCCGCCCGACGGAGTCATCCGCGGATGAGTTGACAGACTTTCAGCTGTACACAACCTCCGGGCATGATTCGACTGGTTTGGAATCTGCCGAGGTTGCGGCGTTGAAAGCAATGCCGGATTCGACCATTTCCGAGGCCATGAATGACCTCCCGGAGGACTACCGGATGGTTGTCTACTATGCCGATGTGGCCGGTTTGGCGTACAAGGAAATCGCAGAAATTATGGATACTCCCTTGGGAACCGTGATGAGTCGGCTTCATAGGGGAAGAAAATTACTGCGAAAGGCGTTGAAGGATGTAGCTCGTGATCAAGGAATTGGATTAGGACACCCGGATATGGAGGACAACTAATGTCGCATGATGATCACTCGCGGTGTAGCTCCGAAGAAATAGAGGCGCTATGCTGCGAACTCTTAGACAATTGCACCTCTGAGCAGCGCGCGGAAGAAATCCGTGCACGTATCTCAGAATGCACATGTTGTTCCACGCGCTTGGACTGCGAAGAAGAAGTCCGCCAGATGGTAAAAGGGTGCGATGAATCCACGCACGCGCCAGAGACGCTGCGCGCGCGAATCAGTTATCAGATTCACGTGTCGCAAACCGAAGTACACTGGCAGGGCTAAGCCCACGCCGAGTGTGACATGGAAGTACCCAACGGGGGAGTGCTTCCAGTGTGGCCGGTGCAGGCGCGAAAACGCGAGTACGCGTGCGCGGTGTTTAAAAGCACGGCCCAAAAACAGCCTTGCGCGCCCTTCTAAGGCCTTGAACCCAAGCCATGGGTATTTAGGGCTAAGTAAAGAAAAGTGTGTCTGAATTAGCTTACTTCTGCCAGCTCAACAACTGTTTTTAGCCGGTTAATAGGTCTCCAAGAGCTATTAACCGGCCTTTTGCGTTCAATACCGAGATCCCGTGAAAAGTGTGCTAACCGGTTCTGGTTTGATTTTCCGGTGAGTACAAACAGACCAAGATGCCCCATCTGTACAGGGCTAATGAAGAAAAACGGATACACACAAGCCGGCACCCAACGCTGGCGATGCACACAAGGCTGCCGCGGATCCTCAGTAAGAAACAGCCAACAAGCCAGCAAAGACGCCGCAACCTTCCGACTGTTCTACACCTGGATCACCACGGGTCGTTCCCTCAACAGCCTCGCACAAGAACACAACACCACCCGCCAAACCCTGCACGCACGCATGAAATGGTGCTGGCTGATACAACCTAACGTAGAAATCGACCACAATAGGGTCTATGACCAGCTATTTATCGACGGCACCTACCTCAACAAACAGTGCCTGCTCATCGCCGCAAGCCTCGACCACGTCGTCGCATGGCTGTGGTGCGATAAAGAATCCACCACCAACTACATCAAACTCATCTCCCAACTACAGCCCCCACTGATCATCACCCTCGACGGCGGGACCGGAGCCTTATCAGCAATCAAAAAATGCTGGCCCACCAGCCACATTCAACGCTGCACCGTCCACGTTCAACGCCATATCAGACGCCAAACCACCTCCAGGCCACGCACAGAAGCAGGCAAAGCCATCTACGCACTAGCCCTGTCGCTGACCAAAGTAGAAACCCCCGACGACGCCTACCAATGGACTACAAACCTGCTGGCCACCCACGAGTTTTACAAACCCACACTCGCTAAGAAAACCTTTTATAAACGCGGTCAACACCCCAGCGGGAAAACCTGGGACTGGACACACAAACGAGACCGCACAGCCATGAATTCGCTAAACAACCTCAACAGCAAAAAATGGCTATTTACCTGGATAGAACCACCCGAAGGATTCATTGGAACACCAAAATCCACCACCAACAGCCTTGAAGGTGGCATCAACTCACCGCTCAAACTCCTCGCCAGAAACCACCGCGGAATGAGCAAAGAACACCAACGCACCGCCATCGATTGGTGGCTCGCATCAAAAACGCAGCTGCCTGCCGAGCCCGTAAAGACCGCCAGGCAGCAACGCTGGGGTAAAGACGCACTCGCCAAAGTCAACGCCTTACTCGAAGCGGAATCACCCACACCACCAGAAATCGGTGGCCCAAGCGGATACGACACCGCAATCGATACCACCTACCAGCACTCTATGGGAATACAGAAAGGATGGCTAGGTAGATAACACAATGTCCGCCGGCAACACACCGACAGACACACTTTTCTTTACTTAACCCGGTATTTATCAACCAAGACGTTAGTCTGTCCACAGAATGCCGAACACCCCGTCGCCTTGTGAAAGGTGACGGGGTGTTCGGTGCTTGTCTTATGAGTTAGGACGCTTGCCGCGGTTAGCGGACTTCTTGCGGCGATCCTTACGCTTACGACCACGCTTGCTCATCGCATACTCCTTTTATTGAAGGTAAATGAACTTCTGCTTACTTTAGCGGCAAAGAACGCCAGAACATAAATCGGGGTGGGTATCTCTTAAGCAGAGATACGGGTGCGACCGCGACCGCGGTTGCGGCGACGCTTGAGTGCGCGACGCTCTTCTTCAGAGAGCCCGCCCCATACGCCAGCATCCTGGCCGGATTCCAGAGCCCACTTCAGGCACTGAGTTGCAACAGGGCAACGGTTGCAGACAAGCTTTGCTTTTGCGATCTGGGTGAGTGCAGGGCCAGAGTTTCCTACTGGGAAGAACAGCTCTGGGTCTTCATCTCGGCATACTGCTTCGTGGCGCCAATCCATGATTTATTCTCCTAACTAGATAATGAAAGACAGCGTTTTCAAACGTTGCATAGATGCAACGCATGAGGGTGTTCGTGGGTTGTGCCAGGCTGTGGCGAGTCAGTGGGAATCAGGCTCTTGGCCCGTTCGCGTCGCTGCGCCGTGTGGTTTGCCTGGCGTTAACTTCAAGCTTTCCTGAAGTTAAGAACTGATTAAACAGCTCGTTGTTTTTGCTACTTGGAAATAATCGCATGTTTCCCTACAGTTGGCTAGAGGTAAACGTCAAATTGTGACCAAGCTAACCCCGATTGCCGCTGGTGACTTAAGAATTTTAAGCAGGTTAGGGTTGGCTAAGTTTGGCCAAACCATTGATAACCTGCACCTTTTTGTTGAGGTGCTTGAGTGTGGTCGAACTTACTACGTCAAATCGCATGTGGGGAAGGGGTGGGCGGCGGTTAACCATGGCCGAACATTCCAAAGTATGATGTCCCGCGTGAGCCAAAAGAATGAGAAACAAGTGAAATCGGGTCCAAAACCGCCACCATCAGTTATTTACGCTGCACTTCTGGCGACGCTGCAATCCATTGCGGCCATCGTATTCGGAGTCTTATTGCTGGTGCGTGACTTGTCGGGGGCAGAAAATGAATCGATGGTGACATCGACAAGCACCGCGTCCCACGTCGGTACTGGTACCGCGATCTTTATCTTCATCATCTTTGGTTTTGTGATCGCCTCATCCTGGGCGATGATTCGCGGCTGGCGGTGGGGGCGCGGCGCGATCGTGCTGGTGCAGTTCATTTTGGCCGCCAGCTCGTTTCAAATGATGACCGGCGGATCCGTGCTGTTGGGCATTGTCACCCTCATCTCAACCTTGTTGACCTTGTTCCTCATCTTTATGGTCAAGACCTCCAACGAATGGTTCGCGCTTAACTACTAGTTAAAGCCACCAATTCGCCGTCGCGCGACTCGACGATGTTGCCATCGGCGACACCCAAGTACACCTCACCATTGTACCCGCCCCGGTCCACGGGGATGGTGCGCTCGGTTTCACCCGTGGTCCAGTTGACCACGTCAATGCCCTCGCGGGTAGGAATCAGCGCGCGGTCGCCTGCTGAAACGCCGGTGCCGATAGCTTGTTCCAACACGTGGTCTACGCGCAGAGCGGTGGGAGTGAACAGGTAGAGCCTTTCGCCATCAAACCACGTCATGTGGTGCGGCAAATCGGCAGTGGCCGGCGCGAAGGGGGAAGCGGAGTCATTGATTGCCTGC
Source organism: Corynebacterium casei LMG S-19264 (assembly GCF_000550785.1). Taxonomy (NCBI): domain Bacteria; kingdom Bacillati; phylum Actinomycetota; class Actinomycetes; order Mycobacteriales; family Corynebacteriaceae; genus Corynebacterium; species Corynebacterium casei. Next base: position 2,326,045 of record NZ_CP004350.1, on the reverse strand, counting down.
GAAGGCGCAACATCCGTGCGGGAGGTCTCATTGCCGTTGTCGTCATAGGAAATGACGGCTGGCGTCTCACCCGGCACGTACACAGCGGCAGCGGATTGGCCGACTGCAACCAAACGAATTCCATCACCGGTGACGGATACATCCTGGGAGATTTCAGGCTCACGCGAATCTTCCGGGGTGGTGTTTTGGAAGCGTAAGAAATTCGTTCCCTGTGCCGACGGGCAGGTTTCAGAAACCACGAGCAATTCCGTACGCGTCAACGCAGAGTTAATAGTGCAGGACTCATTGGGCTGCAAGTCAGGTTCTTGTTTGGCCTCAACATCACCGTATTCGACGGTGCGCACTAAATCAGAGCGCCACAAATCAACCCGGTCGGAGCTGACGGTGCCAATGCGGTCATTGGAGTAAATCGCGTGGACAGTATCTGAGTTATTCGCGCTGCGGGTATCGGCATACATGCCCGTGGCGGCATCAATAGACACCACATCGCCGCAACCACGGCCATTGCGATAAGTGACAACCACGCGGTCCCAGGCAGTGCCCATGGAACAAATCTCAACATTGTCACGGGTGTAGGTCCACGCGGTGGAACCATCCGGGTTGGTGGCAGTGACCGTGTGGTCATCATTGCTCATGACCAAGCCCCGGCTGGCGATGGGACGAAACTGCCCCGCGACGGACTCATTAGGCAATCGGAATGCTTCGGTTAAGGCTTCCGGCGCTGCTTCCAGATAGCTTGCCTGATGCTCAGCACCAGGGGTGTTTTCCCGCTGCAGAGAGGCGTGCGAAATATCTGACGTTGCAACGCTGAATCCGAGTGCAACAGCGGCGATAGCCGTGATGGCACCCACCGCAAGCCAGTCAGCTTTGGTGCGGCGTAAAACTGGAACGTTCATCGGCGGCGACCACCACCACCGCCATCACCGGCAACCTTGCGTGCCGGCCCGACTGAGTCTTTGGCATCCGCTGGAATATCGAGTGCTTCGAGGAACTCCGGGGACGTGCTAAACCACTGCGGTGGCTCAGGCTGCTCAAGGCCCAGCTCGGAGTTAATACCTTGCCATTTCACAAGCTCATCGTAGCCCACCAGCGTGATTGCGGTGCCGGAGTTGCCGGCACGGCCGGTGCGGCCAATGCGGTGCACATAGGTCATCGCATCATCGGGGACTTGGTAGTTGATCACGTGGGTGACATCATCAATGTCAATGCCGCGCGCTGCAACATCGGTGGCCACCAAAATTGGCACTTTGCCGTCGCGGAAACCACTTAAGGCGCGTTCACGGGCCTGCTGGTGCAAATCGCCATGGACTGCGCCAACGGTGAAACCAAGGTCAGCTAATTCTTGCGCAACCTGCGCCGCGGTGCGCTTAGTGCGAGTAAACACAATGGTGCGCTCGCGTTCGGGAATCTGCAGGATGCGGGAGAGCACCGGCAGCTTGTCCATGCGGTGCGCCTGGAAAACAACCTGGCGGGTGGACGCGTGCGTGTGCGCCGAAGACTCAGCATCAGCGCGAATATGCACGGGCTGTTTCATAAAGGAGCGCGCCAAGCGCACAATCGCACCCGGCATGGTGGCCGAAAACAGCATGGTCTGATGCGGGCTGTCCTCGAGTGCCGCCAGAATCTTTTCAATATCGGGCAAGAAACCCAGATCCAACATTTCATCGGCTTCATCCAAGACCAACACGGAGACCTTATCCAGACGCAAATCTTTGCGCTGATAGAGATCAAGTAGTCGGCCTGGAGTACCCACAACAACGTCCACACCACTGCGCAAAGCTTGCTTCTGCGCATCGAAATCCCGCCCGCCCAAAATGGTGGTTATCCGGACCGGGATTTGAGCAGCTGCAATCGACAGATCACTAGCCACCTGCACCGCTAGTTCGCGGGTGGGGACAACGACCAGCGCGCGCGGGGTTCCGTCCAGCTCAGGGACGTCGGCAGCGTCAAAAACGCGGTCCAATAATGGGACGCCAAAGCCGTAGGTTTTGCCCATGCCGGTGCGCGCTTGGCCGATGAGATCGGTGCCGTTTAGCGCAATCGGCAACGTGAGTTCTTGGATGGCAAAAGTATGGTTGATGTCCCGGGCTGCAAGTGCATCGCAGATCTCTGCTGCAACACCCATGGCGGCGAAGGTCGGTGAAGACGTATTGTTAATTGACACACCTAGATACTAACTGTCGGGGTTATAGTGGGGCTAGTAAGTGAAAAAGTTAGGAGAATATTTCGTGGATATTAAGTTTGGTTTTGCAGATACCCCTCGTGAGCTTGTCATTCGGGTAGCTGGTGATCAGGATGAGCACCTGCAGCGCGTCAATGATGCACTGGCTAATAACACCAACGTGGAGTTGGAGGATGAAAAGGGCAAGAAGTTCATCGTTCGCACCGAGCGTGTCGTATACGTTGAACTGGGTAGTTCCAGCCAGCACCAGGTTGGTTTCGCCGGAGTATAAAATCCCGGTAATCTAAGGCACATGGATTCTTCTAGGCAGAACTCTGACCACGCGCCCGAGCGTCTAGAATCTAACCCTATTGTGCGCCATATTGTGCGCTTCGCCGAGGAATTTGGATGGTGGCGGGTTGTCGCCATCCCAATTCTGGCGGTGATCACAGTGTGGGTTTTGGTAGACATTCTGATTGCTAAACCAGTTGATGGTTCAGAGCCAGAGCTTTCCGATGTTCCAGTGACCACGTCACAACAGGCCACCACGGGAGAAGAAGACCCCGAGGCAACAGGCCCTGACCCAGCAGAAGTCAGCGCGGCGATGGCTGCGGTGACAGATAATCTTCCAGCTGGCGGCGCTTATTCTGAAGGCGGCAATGGCACATTCCGTCCGGTTGGCACCCCAGGCCAGGACGTGGGCGAGGGCAACGAAATCATCATTCGCTACTCCATTGAAGTAGAAAACGGTATCAACACCATTCCTTATGGTGGGGACACGGCGTTTGCCACGATGGTGGACGCAACACTGGCGGACCCACGCGGGTGGACTGAAGATGACCGCTTTAAGTTTGTGCACGTACCAGCAGATTCCAACCCGGATACGCGTATTCAGTTGACCTCACTGTCAACAGCGGCCGAACTCTGCGGTGCAGAGTTGGCGATGGAAACTTCCTGCCATACCCGCATTACTGGTGAATCCACGGTGTTGCTCAATGAAGCACGGTGGGTACGCGGTGCCGTTCCTTTTGAAGGCGATTTGGGCAATTACCGCCAGTATTTGATCAACCATGAGTTTGGCCATGCCATTGGTTATGCCGACCACCAAGCATGCGGCGGTGACGACCAGCTCGCACCAGTGATGATGCAGCAGACCTTGTCGCTGAACAATGCTCAGTTGCATGAGATGTCCCCGGAAGAGGTTTACCCGGATGAGGATGTCACGTGTAACCCGAACCCTTGGCCTTACCCACAAGCTAACTAGGCAGGAGAGTCCATGCCACAGATTGCTTCACCACAGCCGTCCGAACAGGTTTTAAGCGCGTTTAATGCCAGCATGACCCAGCCGGAAAAGATGTCTTCGGCCTGGGATTATGGGTGGCGCGTGGACGATGTGGTTTTCGCTCGCGCAACCGATATGGCACCGTGGTCAGCGAAGCTGCGTTTGAAGTTAGACATCCCGGGCGCACGCGTTGTGCGCCCGATGCGCTCGACGGATGGCCGTTTTGTGGTCGGCGGCTGGAAAGCGAATCGCCATGTCGCGGGCTCGTTGAGCAAGCGTGTTGATGAGACTGCGGCGTTGGCTCTTCGCTGGGATGAAGAAATGGGCACCCGGGGTGATTCGGCTCCGCAGCGTGATGATGTTTTCTCGCGCGCGGAAATGCTCGCCTGGGAAGAAACGGGTGAGGGCTATCAGGACCTGCCGAAGAACCTTGCCACGGTTATTGGCCATGCGGATTTGCTGGCCACCACCATCTACTCGGGCTCGAATGCACCGGTGATTGTGGATGTTATTCCAACTGCTGCACTGCGTCCGAAGGGCTACTCGGCGGCGCTGGTAATCATTGACGGGCTAATTGCGGGTGCATGTGATGACGGCATCTGCGACCGTTTCGCCCATGTCCCCGGTATTGACCAGCTTCTTCTGCGTGCTGTGGCATATCGCCGGCACGTGAATAACCTGCATCCGGAATCGAAATCGTACACCCGTTCACACATTGAAAGGGTGGAAGAATATCTGTTGTCCCGTGTCAATGCGACAATGGGTTCATGAGTGTTGAGCCAACCACCAACCCCCTAACGCGACTGATTCCGCGTGATGTGGACATCACGCCGCGGACCTGGGATATTCCGTTCCCAACCAAGGGATCCTATGTGGTCACCGGCAACGCGGGAACAGGGCTAACAAGCTTTCTCGCAGACACAGTCATAAACCAGATTGCTCAAGGCCAAGACCCAGACAGCATTTTGGTGGTAGCGGCCTCGAAAGAGTCCGGCTCGCGTTTGGGTGAAGACATCACCACTCGATTGGCCGCACACAACGGCCAGGACTTTGTTTCGGAATCCGCCATCGTGCGCTCGGTACACTCTTTGGCTTTTGCGCTCTTGCGCTCAGATAGCACTGAGGAAATCCGCCTGATTACAGGTGCGGAACAAGACGCGGTTATCCGTGAACTTCTCAAAGGCCACGTTGAGACAGGTGCTGGGCAGTGGCCAGCCGATATCCGCCCGGCGTTGGGCTACATTGGCTTTGCACGCCAACTGCGCGACTTCCTTTTGCGCGCGATTGAACGCCAGCAAACCCCAGATTCACTCATTGCCCTCGGCCAGCAATACTCGCAGCCGATGTGGAGCTCCGCTGGGTATTTCCTGCGTGAGTATGAGCAAGTCATGGCGTTGTCTAACCTGCATTCTTATTCTGCAGCAGAACTTGTCACCCAAGTGCTCTTGCGTGAGCACCTGACAGATAATCATCCGTGGGAGACCATCGTGGTGGATGAAGCACAGCTGCTGGATCCAACCTCGGGTGAGCTCATCCGCAGGCTCGCCGCCACGGCGAAGCTGGTGGTCATCGGCGGTGACGCTGAGCAAGCAGTGTTTGCTTTCCGTGGTGCGACAACAGATTTCTTAGAGACTTTCCCAGCGGATCATCGCATTGAACTTTCTTCCTCACGCCGCCGCCCGGAACCAGCAGGTGTGGCGATTGTGGATTCGGAGCGCACGCAGCGTGATGTGCTCGCGGACTTTGTACGCCGCCGCCACTTGGATGATGGCGTGGCCTGGAAGGACATCGCGTGTATTGTTCGCTCTTCCGGTGACTTAGGTCCGATACGCCGCACTCTGCTTGCCGCGGGAGTGCCCGTGCATATCAACCCAACGGACGTGGTGTTATCAGAACAGCGCCTGGTGGCAGCTATCTTGCTGGCTATCCAAGCGCTGGAAAACCCGCTGGCAAATAAGGAACTGGAAGAGTTGCTCACCGGCCCCATTGGAGGTGCAGACCCAGTGGGATTGCGCCGCTTGATACGTGCACTACGCCGTTGGAACCCAGAGGCGCGCGGCATGGATATGCTGCGTGAGATTCTAGAAACAGAAACCATTGAAGAATCACTGCTCGAGGTGCTCAACAACTATGAGAAGAGCACGCTAGAGCGCATCATCGGCATTCTCAGCAGCGGCCGGGAAGTACTCAACCAGGGTGGTTCACCGGAGGAAGTACTGTGGGCAATTTGGTCCAAGACGGAGCTTGCTAATCGGCTGCGCAATTCATCCTTGCGCGGTGGTGCGACTGGTTCCCAAGCAGACCGTGATCTGGATGCCATGATGAGTTTATTTGACGCTGCCGGTGACTATTCAGAGCGTCGCCCCGGTGCGGATCTGGCAGCGTTTATTGAACACATCACGGAGCAGGTGCTCCCGACCGGGGTTCGCGATAGGCGCACCGCAGTGCCTGATGCTGTTAGCATTCTGACCGCGCATGGTGCCGTGGGACGCGAATTCGACACTGTAGCGGTAGTCGGCGCGCAAGAAGGTGCATGGCCCGCGCTGGGAGAGACTGGCACCATCTTTGCCCAAGAAGAACTCATTGACCTCGTGGACTTGGGCATTGACCCGAACATCCCAGTCAACAACATTGCAGACCGCCTGCAGGAAGAACGCCGCCTGTTTCATGTGGCCACCACGCGCCATACCTCCCGCATGTTGCTGGTAGCAGTGGATAATCCCGATGGTGATGAAGTAGCAGAGCCTTCACGCTTTATTGATGAGTTTGCCAACCGTCCAGGCAGCCATCGAAATATCCCGGAACAGCTGCAGCGCTTGGCGCGGCAGGAGACATTTCGCAAGCAGCTCCTGGCCCGCGAGATGGGCCTGGAGCCACCGGCGACGGTGGAATTGCAGGAATCTGACAAAGAAATTGACCCGCTGCAGGTGTCGGTGCTGTCTGTATCCTCTTTCATCGCGCAGATGCGCACCGTGGTGGGAGATGGCGAGGCAACTGAGAGCGCACGCGCACAGGCCGCGCGCCAGCTCGTACGCCTGGCGGAGGCCGGGGTGCCAGGTGCTGACCCAGAGCAGTGGTGGGCAACTCAGACAGTGGCAGAAGAACGCCCGCTGAACAACAAGCCGCGGTTGAGCCCCTCACGCATTGAAGCACTTTTGAAGTGCCCGTTGAATGCGATGTTGAAAGACACCGCTGACAACAACAGCGACAAATACCACCTGGTGCGCGGCAACCTCGCCCACGCCTACATGGAGGCACTCGGCCGCGGTGCTGATGAAGAACTAGCGCGCCGGGAAACGGTAGAGGCTTTTGAGAAGATTCAAACTTCTCCAACCTGGAAGCGTGCGCAAGAACGCGATGAGTTTGAACAGCTTTTGGTGCGCACGAATCAGTGGATTCAAGAAACCCGTGGCAGGCTGGAATTAGTGGATGTAGAAGTCCGCGTGGATGTGGAATCCGAACCAGGTGTGCGCATTACCGGCTACATGGACCGCCTGGAGCGCGCTGTCGGAGAGGGTGGTGAAGAAGGCGGTCTGCGCGTTATTGACCTGAAGACGGGCTCTTCGAAGCCTTCGGATGAAGAGACTTCGGCGCACCCACAGCTGATGGCGTACCAGCTGGTCTTGGCCCATGGTGAGTTGCAGCAAGAAGGTGGGTTGACCAAGGTTGTCAGCTCTTCGCAGGGCGAAGAACGCGATGGAGCGACTTTGGTTTATCCGGGAACCGACACCAAGAAGATTGGTACCGCGGACCAGGCTCGCAAGGGAGACGAAGAGCTCGCCGAATTCGCGGCACTCTTGCCGCCACTGCTCGATGAGTTGGCTGGCCCGCGGGTGACGGCGCGAATTAGCCCGGAATGTGACCGCTGCCCGCTTAAACCCATTTGCCCGGTGCAGGCCGAAGGAAAGGTGACCACGGATGTCAACGCCTAATTTTTCTCCCGCTGATATTGCGGCGGCAGTAGGCAAGAAGTTTGCGCCCACCGCCGAACAGGCCAAGGTCATCGAAGGCGGCTTGGGGCCAAAGCTGGTGACAGCCGGCGCGGGTGCCGGAAAGACTGAAACCATGGCATCCCGCGTGGTGTCTTTGGTAGCCAACGGTCTAGTGCGCCCCGAGCAGGTGCTGGGTCTGACCTTTACCCGCAAGGCAGCGCAGCAGCTGGAGCAGCGCATTAGAAAGTCATTGATCCAGCTGCGGGATACGGGATTGTTTGCCCCAGGCAGTGAAGTGGCGAAGTCACTGGAATCCATCGCGCCGAAGGTATCCACCTATGACTCATTCGCCGGAGAGCTAGTGCGCGAATATGGCCTTTACCTGCCCGTGGAGCCGAGCGCACGATTGATTACGGATGCGGAGCGTTTCGCCATTGCGCATGAGATTGTGAGCAATTATGAGGGCGCGATGACCACGAAGACTTCGGTGGCAACGGTCGCGCAAACGGTGCTGAAACTCGCCGACAGCATGGGCAATGTGCTCATGGATGCTGATGATATTCGTGAGCATGCCCGGGTGATGCTCAGCGATGCAACGGAGCTGCCGAAGGCACGCAAGTCTGGCCCGGAGTTCTCACAGGAGCTGCAGAAGATCCTAGATGTGCAGCAGATTCGCGTGGAGTACTTAGAGCTGGTTGCCGCCGTTCAAGCCGAGCAGCATGCGCAGGGCGTGGTCAGCTTTGGTGAACAGATGTCTTTTGCTGCGCGCGTGGCGGATGCCAATCCGGGCATTGGTACGATTCAGCGCCAGCGCTACCGCGTGGTCATGCTGGATGAATACCAGGACACTTCGCACTCCCAGCGAGTGTTGTTGCGCAGTTTGTTTGGCGGTGCGCCACACCCGAACCTGTCAGTAACAGCCGTGGGTGACCCGATGCAGGCGATTTATGGCTGGCGCGGTGCCACCACGGAAAACCTCAACGCCTTCATTCGGGACTTCCCGTTGGATGACACGACTGCGGCGCCGCAAGACCAATTGACGGTGTCGTGGCGTAACCCTTCCCGTGTGCTGGATTTGGCGAATGTGGTGGCAGATGACATCTTTGCCGGCGCCAACCCGCGTCCGGTGGATAGGCTTAGCGCGCGCCCTGGCGCAGAGGCTGGCGATGTAAAGCTGGGCTATTTTGAGACCCTTGAACTAGAGCGCGAGTTTGTGGCTCAGCACATGCGGGCTATCTATGACCAGACACAGGAAAACAAGGAGCCACTGAGCGCTGCTGTGTTGGTACGCACCAACCGGCATGCCGCCGAAATTGGTCGACACTTGGAAGCACATGGCGTTCCCTTTGAAATTGTCGGTCTGGGCGGGCTGTTGTGGGAACCAGAAATCCAAGACTTGGTAGCAATCGCCACCATGCTGGTGCGCCCACAAGACTCCGCATCCGCGCTGCGCATTTTGGCCGGCCCGCTGTGCGGACTGGGCATGTCCGACATTGTGGCGCTGCACAAACGCGTAGAAAACATGACCGGTGCTTCGGATGAACGCGTGGTCTATACCCCAGGCGATGACCCGCTAGAGCATCTGCGCGCGCAGCTGCAGCAGCAGGTAGATAACGCCACCACCAAACGTCCCGAACAGATTCTGGGATTGGCCGATGCCGTGGCGGATATGGGCGAGGCGGAACGCTATACCGAGGAAGGCCGCGGGCGCATCGAAAAGCTTGCGTCAAAACTGCGCCACCTGCGCAGCTATTCCTTGGGCAAATCCTTGCCCGACCTGTTTGCTGATATTGAATCCATCTTCAACCTGCGCACTGAGGTCTTAGCCCGCGACCGCGCTGGTGGTGCCACCCACCTGGATAAATTTGCGGACATCGTGGCCAGCTACCAGGGCGATACCCTGGGCGGACTGCTGGATTATCTGGAACTTGCTCGTGAACATGAAGATGGCCTGGACCCCGGTGAGGTCCCAGCCGTGGATGACCGCGTGCTGGTGCTGACCGTGCACAAATCCAAAGGCTTGGAATGGGAGCATGTGTCCGTTCTGCACGCTGATTCTTCGACCTATGGTGCGAAGGCGAACTCTTTTATCACCAAGGTGGAGCAAGTGCCTTCGGAAGATGACGTGATTGAGCCGGAGCCGCAGTATGACAAAAACGGCGATGAGAAACCCATTACCCGCACCGATTATGGCAAAGCGGCAAAGGCACTGGAAAGACAGTACAAGGATGCCAATGCGGAGGAATCGGCGCGCCTGTTTTATGTCGCGATGACGCGTACGGAGAAGTCTTTGACCGTCACCGGTGGCGGTACAAATGCGCATAAGGCCGGGCATGGTTCCAAGAAGGGGCCATACGTTTACCTGGAAATGCTGGCGGAGAAATTCCCTGACTTGGTGGTGGAGTGGAATGTTCCGGAAGACCCGGCCGATGAAGCGGCCGATATCAGTGCGGATTCGGGCCAGTTTCCATTCCTGCAGCCCACCCCGGCAGCGTTGTTGGGCGCACAGTTGGTCAACGCCGCGAAGGAGAACCTGCCGGAGCACCAATCTGGTGAGGAATTCGGACTGTGGGAAAGTGATGCCACAGCACTGATTGAAGAACATCGCGCGCTGACCACCCCGGTGGTGGAAGTAACCATGCCGAGTGAGCTGACTGCCTCTGATGTGGTGAGTCTGCACACCGACCCGGAGGAATTCGCGCGCCGGCGCCGGCGTCCCGTGCCGTTTAAACCGAACTCTTATGCCAAGCGCGGTACTGCCTTCCACACCTGGTTGGAAGACCGCTTTGGCATGGAAGCCTTGTTGGAAGAAGATGAACTTCCCGGCACCGGCGAGATTCCCGTGGCTGATGTGGAGGCTCTCAAGGAGAAGTTCCTGGAATCCGAGTGGGCGAACCGGACGCCACATGCGGTGGAGGCAGGATTCCGGTTTAGCTCCGGCGGACAGATTCTTAACGGCCGCATGGACGCGGTGTTCAAGCAACCAGATGGTTCCTGGTTTGTGGTGGACTGGAAGACGGGCCGCCCGCCGAAGGGCAAGGACATGGAAAGTGCCGCGTTGCAGCTGGCCATCTACCGTGAAGCATGGCGCAGAATCGTCGCCGATGGTCAGCCCATCCGCGCGGCTTTCCACTACGTTTCGGATAATTTCAGCTTCGAACCACGCAACCTTCCTGACGGGGAAGAACTTGCGCGTCTATTGTCTACTGTGACGGACTAGAAGGTATATGCTTATCAGTCTTAACGGCTTCTATTATGTGGAAAGGTAGCCTTCTAGATCATGCCAGCACGTGTTAAACGGGTGAAAAACCGGATCGCAGAATCATTCCGGTCAGCCGTGGAATTGTCCTCACAGCCGGATCACGCGCTGATTGATATCATCACAGTGCCTCGTAACTTGGCGGCAAGTCCATGGAGACAACTAGGTAAACGCCTTATGTGGGCTTTCGCCCTTGTGGTCTTCGTCACTTTTCTTGTGTACTTTGACCGCGAGGGCTATAGCGAAGACCTCACGTGGATTGATGCCGCGTATTATTCTTCAGTCTCATTAACCACAGTGGGCTATGGCGATATTGTGCCGGTCACCCAGGAAGCACGTTTGGTGAACTTGCTGGTTATTACACCAGCCCGTCTGGCCTTCCTGGTGTTGTTGGTTGGTGCTACGCTTTCGGTTCTGACGGACCGTGCTCGCCGAACATTTCAGATTTCACGTTGGAGAAGAACATTGCGTAACCACACCGTTGTTATTGGTTATGGCACCAAGGGTGCCGGCGCTGTTGCAGCATTGCTTGCCGATGGCATCTCACCATCCCAAATTGTGGTCATTGACCAAAATCGTGCTGCGTTGGCCAATGCGGAGCATCACGGTCTAGTAACTATATACGGGACGGGCACCAGAGCAGATGTTTTGAAGATCGCCGGCGTTCCTCAAGCGAATGCTGTCGTGGTGACTCCGTCCACCGATGACACGGCGGTGCTGTGTACCTTGGCGGTGCGTGAGCTTGCTCCTTCCGCAAAGATTGTGGCCTCTGTGCGTGAATCCGCCAACCGCCACTTGCTGTTGCAGTCCGGTGCGGATTCTGTGGTGACTTCCGCTGAAACCGCCGGACGCTTGTTGGGTCTGGCCACGGTCACTCCAACCGTGGTGGAAATGATGGAAGATCTCCTCTCACCCAATGAGGGCTTTTCCGTTGCGGAGCGCCCCGTGCGTGAATATGAGGTGGGCTCCAACCCACGCCACTTAGCCGATATTGTGCTGGCGGTGCTGCGCAACGGTGACCTGATTCGTGTGGATACGGCCGGGGCATCGGCACTAAAACCAGGTGACCGCTTGCTGTATATCAAGCATGACACTGAAGACCCTGCGGAACTGGTGGACGAATAATCTATGTTTGTCCCGGTTACTGAACAGGGCTTGGTGCCTGTGGATGACACCGGGAAACCAGTCCTTCTCGATCACCCCGCCCACAACATGACGGTGCGGGTGAGCGAACACCCTGAGTTGTGGGCGTGTGCGATTGAAGAAGACCATGCGCGCAGCTTGGGCACGCTTGTTTCCGCGCGCGCCTTTTTCGGCGATAGGCTAATCACGCGCGCTATCGGCATGATGAAATACCGCTACCTCAACCGCTTTGATGCAGTCACAGGCCAGCGCTTAGAGTTCCCTGATACCGGCGTGGTGGGCCATCCTGAACAGCACCCCGGCATGCTGTTTCCGCGCCTGGACCCAGCGGTTATAACGCGAGTGCATCACCCCGAAAAAGACGCAATCTTGATGGGGCGGGATAAGAAACGCCCGCAGTATTTTTCCCTGATTGCTGGATACGTGGATATCGGAGAGTCCCTGGAAGAAGCTGCTTGCCGGGAGGTCAAAGAAGAGACTGGCTTTGATGTCCGGGACGTCAAGTACTTTGGTTCTCAGCCCTGGGTTTTATCCGGTTCTTTGATGATTGGCTTAAGCGCAGTGGCAAAAGAAGAGTCTTTGGCTCACCCCGGTCCGCGCGATGGAGAATTGGTTGAGGTCCGGTGGGTGGACAAGACTGAGATTGATACGTTGAATGTGCCAGGTGCTGGTTCAATTGCGCACAGGTTATTAGAGGAGTGGTATTCGCAGTGAGTTCCTTTGAGTTAGATTTGGAGGCGCTGGATGATGACCAGCGCGCTGCTGCAACCGCACCGCGCGGCCCGGTCTGTATTTTGGCGGGTGCTGGCACGGGTAAGACCCGCACCATTACGTACCGCATTGCGCACATGGTGGACCAAGGCTTTGTGTCCCCACAGCGGGTACTAGCCGTGACGTTTACCTCCAAAGCCGCGGGTGAGATGCGTGACCGCTTGATGTCCATGGGTGTCACGGGCGTGCAAGCCCGGACCTTCCACGCTGCGGCATTGCGGCAGTTGAAGTATTTCTGGCCGCAGGTAGCAGGGGATCTGCCGTGGCGTTTGGTGGATAACAAGTTTCCTATCGTCTCCCGCGCGGTACGCAACGTAGGTATGGATCCAACCAAGGAAACCGTGCGCGATATCTTGAGCGAAATTGAGTGGGCGAAGTCTTCTCTGATTTCCGCCGACGGCTACGTCGATGCACTCAAAGCGCACGATCGTATTGCGCCGAAGGATCCGCAGAAGGTGGCGAAGGTCTACCAGCGCTATGAAGAGTTCAAGTCTCAGCCCGATGGCATGCTGCTGGACTTTGATGACCTGCTCATCCACGTGGCTGGTGCATTAGAAAATGCACCAGCGGTAGCAGAAGAGTTTCGCCAGCAGTACCGCACCTTCGTTGTAGATGAGTACCAGGACGTCACTCCCCTGCAGCAGCGGGTGCTAAACGCCTGGTTGGGGGAGCGCGATGATTTAACCGTGGTGGGTGATGCCAATCAGACCATTTACTCATTTACCGGTGCATCACCAGATTTCTTGCTGGATTTCTCGCGTACCTATGACAACGCCACCGTGGTGAAACTGCAACGCGACTACCGCTCCACGCCACAGGTCACAGACCTGGCTAACACCGTCATTGAAAAGGCCGTGGGCCGTGCCGCCGGTACGCGCCTGCGCTTGGAGGGCATGCGTGAGCCCGGCCCCGTGCCGAAGTTCCAAGCCTATGAATCTGAAGAGATTGAAGCCAAGGAAGTCGCAGGTGAGATTCTCACCCTGCTCAATCAAGGCGTTGCGGCAAGTGAGATTGCCATTTTGTACCGCACCAATTTCCAGTCAGCGGTCTTTGAAGAAGCACTCGCGGATGCCGGAATCGTGTACCAAGTTCGCGGTGGTGATGGTTTCTTCCACCGCCAAGAAATCGTGGAAGCAACCCGGGCACTTCATCGCGCGGCACGGCGTTCAGATCTGCCGAATGACCCAGTCGCCATTGCCAAGGCCGCTTTTGTGGAAATTGGTCTATCGGACAATGAGCCTGAGGGTGCACAAGCCCGCGAACGTTGGCAGTCACTCAGTGCCCTGGTGGATCTAATTTCCACCATCGTGCGTGATAACCCTGGCATTGACTTACCCGGTGTCATCATGGATCTGCAGCGCCGCGCCAGCAACAAGCAGGCACCCACCATGGAAGGTGTCACGTTGTCTACGCTGCACGCAGCGAAGGGCTTGGAATGGGACGCCGTCTTCCTAGTTGGCCTGACTGAAAAGCTGCTGCCCATCAATCAAGCCATCAAGGCTCAAGATGACCGCGGTGATGATGAGGCGATTGAAGAAGAGCGCCGCTTGTTCTATGTCGGCATTACCCGCGCGCGCATCCACCTGCTGTGCTCCTGGGCCTTGGCTAAGACCACCGGTTCTCGTGCTTCGCGTCAGCGCACGCGCTTCCTCGACGGCGTGGTGCCTGAGCTGGGAGATTCTTCCGCGCACAGCTCCCGTGTCTCGCGCCCCAAGCGCTGCCGTGTCTGCCAGGGCTACCTGAACGCGCCGGCCGATAAGGTGCTGGGACGCCATGAGACCTGCGAATCATTGGCAGATGAAGAAGTCTTCAGTGCTCTGCGCCAATGGCGCGCACGGGTATCCAAAGACATTGGCAAACCCGCCTACGTGGTCTTCACCGACGCCACCTTGCTCTCAATATCCGAGGCACTCCCGTCCGATAAGAACGGGTTGCTGTCCATCTCCGGGGTGGGCCCGCGCAAACTCGATGAATACGGCGACGAAGTCCTCGAAGTCATCCGCGGCGTGCACTCTTAGGTCCGCACTCGTGGCGGTGAACCCTTAAGCGTGAAAGCACGCCGGGCACTGCTGGTGCGAGCCCACCAACCGGTGCAGGGACTTGCCGTAGATATCAATATCAATTAGCTCCCCGGCGTAGTAGCGCTTGTTTGGCGCGCCGGGCGGAAACGGCCGGCCCACCAGCCAATCAATAATGACAGCTGCTTGCGCGGTCACAGCCGCGAGCACCTGCTCATCAGTGTTAATCTGCTGTTCTTTCAACTGCTGAGTGATCACTGCCCAGCGCGGGTCGAGCTCCGCGCGGTGCAGCTCAAAACACAGCGGGCACGGCCCTTCACCTTTCAGCCGCAGTGGACCGATGAAGCCGCGCGAATCCACAATGGAAATCGGCATCCAAGAACATGAGTCCGGAAGAGCGTGCAGTGCCGAAGCAACCTCCGGGGTTTGGTGCAGTTGGTCAACGGCTAACACCACGGTGCCGTGATCCATGGTGGATAAATACACGTGCAACATTTCCCAATCCAAAGGTGAGCGCACGCCCAGGCCGCGTTGCAAACACATCGCGCGAATGGATTGCGCCAGCAGTGAATCGCCCAAGACCACGATGCGTGGCTCGTTTCTTTGCGGATGAATAATCGCGTACTCCACCAGGTCATGAAACAAGCTGCGCGCCGCCAGCATGCTCATGCCCGTGGATGAAAAAACCCGTTCCCACTGATAGCGCGTGCGCGGTTCATCATGCTGCGCATCACGCAACACCTTCACCAGAGTTTGTGCCTTGGGTGATTCAATGATGCCTGCGCGCGTGGCATCCATCCCGAACTGAATGTGTGTCTCATCGCGGACAAAGATTCCAATGCCCGGGCCAAGAACGTACTTGGTGTGCTCACCAATTTCTCTATCAATCATGACTTACCCCCGTTTAAAGATAAGTCTGCCATGATTTGAATAAGCACGCACGATATTATTGGCACTCATGTCGAATTCTTCTCACATGCCTGTCAAGGTCATTCGCTCTGCCAAGCGCAAGCGCACCGTTGCGGCACGCCTCAACGCGGGCGTTTTAGAAGTACGCATCCCGGGCTGGATGAACAAGAGTGAAGAAGATGACGCCGTCGCGGACATGCTGCAGCGCGTTGCCAAGCGCACGGTTTCCCAGCATACTTCTGACGATCAGCTGGAACAGCGCGCGCAGGAGCTCAACGCTAAGGTCCTAGACAATAAGGCGCAGGTTGGTTCTATTCGCTGGGTGAGCAATCAAAATACGCGCTGGGGGAGTACGTCCATTGCGACTGGCGATATTCGTATTTCAGACCGGCTGCAGAAGGTGCCGGATTACGTCTTGGATTCGGTCATTGTTCACGAACTCACGCACACCTTCATCCCCGGACACTCCAAAGAATTTTGGGAATGGGCAGATAGGGCGCATAAAGCAGAGCGCGCTAAAGGCTATCTAGAAGCCTTCGCGCGCTTTGGTCAGGCTGAAGAATCAGCAGAAGCAGAATAACTACTTCTCATCAGAGCCGGAGGAATCAGAAGGTCCGGACTCGCCGTCCTTGTCGTCCTTCTCATCCTTATTTTCAGCGTCTGAGCTCGAATCAGCCTCAGAATCCTGAGCCTTCTTTGCTTCATCATCTTCGCTGACACCGGTTTCACCGTTGCGGAGCATTTCTTCCAGCTTGGCAAACTCAGCATCAAAATCATCGGTGGATTCATCATCCAGCAGGCCATCAATGAAGGCAGCAGGGTTTTCCAGGTGCTCTGCGGAAGGAATGAAGTCTGGGTGGTCCCACACGTGGTCACGCTTGTCCACACCAACAGCGATGGTGGAACGACGCCACAGCTCAGCAGCGGCTTCCACGTTCGGGGCGCCGAATTCAATGCCGACAACCTTGGCGAATGCCTTTTCAGCAGAGCCACCGGAGTTGCGGCGGTTCTGCCAAGCGCGCGCCATCGCAGGAGTCGAAGGGATACGGGTGCTCAAAGCCTCATTGACCACGTATTCAACCCAGCCTTCAACCAGCGCCAGCAGGGTTTCCAGGCGGGTAACGGCCGCAGCATTGCGGGAGGTAATCCGCGGGCTAAGGTCCATACCTTGCAGCTTGCCGATGGCATCCTGAATAGCCTCTGGATCCCCAGACTCCAAGTTGAGCTCGCGGGTGGCTTCTTCTAAGTGGGAGGTGTCAATCTCCAGGCCGATGGCGTATTCCTCCACGGAGGAGACTAGGCGCTCAACCAACCATGGAACATGCTTGAACAGGCGCTGGCGGGCTGCCTCGCGGGCGGCGATGTAGACCAGGACTTCCTGGCTTGGCACCTTCAAATCACGCGCGATGGACTGGATATTGTGCGGCAAAATAGCGTTCACACCAGCTGGTGCAACTGGAAGACCGAAGTCCGAGCCTGTTAGGGCCTGACGGGCCAGGTCACCAAGGGCGTGGCCGAGCTGCATGCCAAAGTTCATGCCTGACATCTGCGTCATCATGTTGGCAATCGGGCCCATCATTTCCCGGGCTTCTTCCGGCAGGGACTCTAATTGGGCATCAGCCATATGCTGCGCGACAGGAGAAACCATGCGCTTCCACATTGGCATGGTCTCATTCAGCCAGGTCTGCGCATTCCACGCCTGGGTGGACGCAGATGCAGTTGGAAGCGAGGTGTGCTCATCAATCCACAGTTCTGCCAAACGCACGGACTCTTCGACCGCGCGCTTGTCTTCATCACTAATAGGTTTTTCAGAGCCTAATTGCTGGCGGGCGATGCGCTCTGCCATGTCATAATTCACAGGTCCCGAGCCATCCGGGGAATTCATGGAACTGCCCATGCCAGAAAGCATGGCGCCGAACTGGTTAAGCATGTCGCCTAAACCGCCGCCACCAGCTCCGGAACCAAAGTTAAAGCCGAAGGGATTGTTATTACGATTGTTTTCGTCGTCGTCATCATTGTTGAATGAAAAACCGAATCCATTACTCATACTCCCAATGTACCCAGGGTGAGGTGGATATCTCCATGGTGATAGCTACGCTGACAGCGAACAAGGGTAGAGTATTTTGGCGTGAGTACACCGTCGAACCGCAGATTAACCACCCTGGCCTTGGGCGCAGTGCCCATCGTGCTGCTCGGTGGGTTAATGAGCATTGACCACATCCCAGGAACAGAAATTTCTCTCACTGTGCCTTATGCGGCGCAGGGGCCGGGACCAACCGTCGATACACTTTCAAATGTTGACGGGCTAGACGTCGTTGAAATCGAAGGCGCTGAGACCTATGAGACCTCAGGGCAGCTGAACATGACGACGGTGGCGGTACGCACCAATATGTCACTGTCGCAGGCAATCGGGCGTTGGCTTACTACCGATGACACCATTGTTCCGCTCGAAACCGTCATCCCAACGGGCACTAGCTCCGAGGACATGAAGGTAGCGAACCAGCAGGCCTTCGTCCAATCTGAAGCCGCCGCGACGGTCACCGCCATGGATTACCTGGATATCCCCGTCCACGTTGTCGTGGCCGGGGTGATGGAAGAATCTGCAGCCTTCGATGTGGTTAAGCCTGAGGATGTAGTCCTCGCCGTTGATGGTCAGGATGTTTCTGAACCAGCAGAAGTACAAGAGCTCATTCGCGCCAAGGCGCCTGGCGATGAAGTCACGTTGACGCTAGAAAACAACGGCGAAGAACGCGAAGAAACCGTGAGCTTGGGTGAACACCCTGATGATGCAAGCGTGCCTTTGCTGGGCGTAACCATGACATCCGCACCACGTGATGGCATGAATGTCACCTACAACCTGCAAGATGTCGGCGGCCCCTCGGCCGGCATGATGTTCTCACTCGCGGTGATTGACAAGCTGACTGAAGAAGACCTCACTGGCGGTCACTTCGTTGCAGGCACCGGCACCATCTCTGAAGACGGCACCGTGGGGCCAATCGGCGGCATTGAGCACAAGATTGAGGCATCAAAAGAAGCCGGTGCGGAATTGTTCCTCGCACCGGCCGCGAACTGCGAAGCCGCCACCAGCCGCGATAGCGGCGACATGGTCATCGCGTCTGTTGAAACCCTCGACGACGCAGTCCAAGCCATGGACGATTTCGCCAACGGTGAGGAAGTCCGCACCTGTTCGGAATAGCCTTAGAGCAAAGCTCACCCCATTCACTATTCGTAAAATTCTGAGCTCTTCGCATTAAAACGTAAAATTCTGAGCTTTGCTCCAAGAATTTTACGGGGTGTAGAGCCCCAGCTCAATGAGGCGGTCTTCTGGATCTTCCTGATCGGTTGACAGCATCTGCTGGACCACGAGGCCCTCGTTGTTGTCCACGACGGTCAGCACAGCGGTGCTACCGAGGGTGGACCAGCCAACAACGCGGTCGCCGCTGTCTTCCAAGACAGTGGAGCTGCGCAGCTCAGTGAGCACCTGGGTGGTCTGGGTCGCGCGGTTGGAAGACTTGGAGAACTGGATCTGGCCTACTTCTGGGCCAGAGCAGTTGTAGTTGTTCTCATTGCCCACTGGGTCACAAGAATCAAACTTTTCAAAAAGCTCACGCGGGGCAATGGAGCCGAAGATTTCATAGGCATCTTCAACATCTTCGCTGATGCTGCCGGAGCTAGCCGATGTCGTCTCCGTTGGTTCTTCAGATTCTGACTCAGAAGGTTCAGCGGTTGCAGACTCCGACTCCGACTCAGAGGTTTCTGTGCTGGACTCGGTTTCTGAGGACGTGGACTCTTCCGAGGTCTCGGAAGTTTCTTCCGTGTTCTCAGTGACGGTGGAAGTCTCCGGTGCGGGCTCAGGAGCAGGTTCTTCAGTGTTGCCGCACGCAACAAGAGTGGCTGCTAAGAATACTGCGCCAGTTAGTTGCATGATGCGCGGCTTGCGGGATTTAAGCACGGAACCTACTCCTCATGTAGTGCGTGAAATTTTAGCCTTTTACAGTCTAGACGAATTAATTACAGCAAATCATCCGGGTCTTGCTCCAGACCATAACGAAGCGCTGCTACAACACCCGGGGCTACATTCGGACCGCCCCGTAGTTGGACGTCGTCTTCGGCGAACGGCCCGGCATCGGCAAGCTCTTGCTCCGTTGGACGAATCTGCAACACAGTTTGCTCTAAGCCTTCTTCCCGCAAACAGCCTGAAAAGAGTCTGGCAGGACGAGGCTCAGTATCAGTAGAAGATGTGTCCTTGAACATAATTTCTTGCGCCAACACCGCACCCTCAACCTGATGAGGCCACGCAATACGAGAGACATAATCCGCCAACTCTTCGGAGCCCGGCTGGATATTATCCGGAAGATTATCCTGAACAACCAAGGTCAGCGGCGCGGAATCATCATCCAAGTCAATTTGATCAACAACTAAAGCCGTAGGAACCAACGCGAAAAGTGTAGGGGGAGCCTCCCAGCCCTCCGCGTGAACAAAGTCCACGGCTTCCATCATCGCTTTGTTAAGAGCTTGTTGATTAAAACCTGGGGAACTCATGAGCAACCTCGTTCGTTAGCTAGATGGTACTGGCCGTAAAATTGGCCAACTAATAGACAATTTTGGCACACGATATTGATTGGAGCTGGCGTTGGTTTCACATACAGCCCAACCCTCCGCCCCTATGAAACGACCGCCCCGCATTTTAGCGTGGGTGCTCGGCATCATCGCAGTAATACTTTTCATCGGACCATTGTTCGTTGGAGTGTATACCGACTGGAAGTGGTTTGGCGCAATTGACTACCGCGGGGTTTTCAACACCGCAATCATTGCACGAGTAGTCCTGTTCCTCGTGACCGCGCTGGTCGCCGCCGCTGTTGTGTGGCTGGCTGGATACTTCGTGTGGCGTGGCCGGCCCGACGACATGGACTTGGGCGACTTGAACTCGCCGGTCTACCAATACCGTCAAGCAATTGAAAAGTCTGTTGGCACCTTCCTCAAGGTGCTGCCACTGATCATCGGTTTGATGACGGGCTTTTTGCTGCAAAGCTCATGGCGCAGCATCCTGCTGTTTGTCAACGGCACCGACTTCGGTGAGACCGACCCACAGTTCGGACTGGACTACGGTTTCTACGCATTCCAGCTGCCTGTCTTCCAGCTGATTGTCTCCACCTTGTCCATGCTGACCTTGGTGGCCCTGCTCATCGCACTAGTCGGCCACTACGTTCTGGGCGGCATCCGCATTGGCAACCAGGCTGCGGGCATCAAGGGTTCTTTGTCTAAGCCTGCTCGTATTCAGCTGGCAGTCACCGCCGGTATCTGGATGCTGCTGAAGGTAGTGGACTACTGGCTGCAGCGCTACGCGCTGCTGTACAACTCCAATGACATGTTCTCCGGTGCTTCTTACACCGACTTGAACGCACAGCTTCCAGCAAAGATCATTTTGATGGTCATCGGTGTGTTCGTTGCGGTAGCTTTCTTCGCCGCGATTGTGCTCAAGGACTTGCGCATCCCAGCACTTGCCGTTGTGTTGATGCTGGTTTCCGGCATTGTGATTGGTGGCGCATGGCCAATTTTGATGGAGCGTTTCTCCGTTCAGCCAAATCGTTCCGCGAAAGAAGCTGAATCGATTGCTCGCAATATTGAATCAACTCGTTACGCATATGGGCTTACTGATGAAGAAGTGACCTACATCGAGGACTGGGGCGCGGAAGAAACTTCCGATGAAGCAGTCGCTGCCGATGAAGCAACGATTTCTAACCTGCGCCTTCTGGATCCGGACATTTTGTCCCCTACCTTTACCCAGATGCAGCAACTGCGTAACTTCTACGGCTTCGCTAAGACTTTGTCCATGGACCGCTACATGGTTGATGGTGATCTGCGCGACTTCGTTGTTGCTGCGCGTGAGGTTGACCCGAACGCACTGCGTGAGAACCAGCTGAACTGGATTAACCGCCACACCGTTTACACCCACGGCAACGGCTTTGTTGCTGCACAGGCAAACCGCGTTGATGAGGTTGCACAGGATGCAGGCTCTACCCGCGGTGGCTTCCCAGTCTTTAACGTTTCTGACCTGCAGACCCAGGCCGGCGAAGAAGCTGAAGGCGAAGGCGAGACCCTAGATGCTGAGTCCGAGTTGGGCATTCACGTGGACCAACCTCGTATCTACTACGGCCCAGTGACCGCTTCTGCTGATGATGGTGCGGATTACGCCATCGTTGGTGACACCGGCAACGGCCCAGTGGAGTTTGATACTGATAACTCCAGCTTCACCTATGACGGTGAGGGCGGCGTGGACATTGGCAACATGTTTGACCGTGCTGCTTACGCTTTGCGCTACCAGGAAATGAACCTGATTCTGTCCGACCGCGTTGGTTCTGAATCGAAGATTCTCTACGACCGTGACCCACGTGAGCGTGTGGAAAAGGTTGCTCCTTGGTTGACCACTGACTCTGAGACCTACCCAGCTGTGGTTGATGGCCGCATCAAGTGGATTGTGGACGGCTACACCACCCTCGACCGTTTCCCTTACTCGCAGGGTGAGAACCTGACTGAGGCTACCGCCGATGCATTGAATGCTGAAGGTACCCAGCAGCGTCTGATTTCTGATGAGGTTGGCTACATCCGTAACTCCGTTAAGGCTACCGTCGATGCTTATGACGGCAGCGTGGAAATCTTCGAGTTCGACACCGAGGACCCGGTGCTAAAGGCTTGGGAGGGTGTATTCCCGGACGTTGTGAAGCCTGAGTCTGAGATTTCTGATGAGCTGCGTGCTCACTTCCGCTACCCACAGGACATGTTCAAGGTGCAGCGTTCAATCCTGGCGCGTTACCACGTCGATGATCCAAACGTCTTCTTCAACAACGACGCCTTCTGGTCTGTCCCAGCTGACCCAACCGGTGCTGACCAAGAGAACCTGGACCAGCCTCCGTACTACGTTGTGGCCGCTGAGCCTGAGACCGGTGAACCAACCTTCCAGCTGATTACTTCCTTCCGTGGTCTGTCCCGTGAGTTCTTGTCTGCTCACATGACTGCATCCTCGGATCCTGACAGCTACGGCGAAATCACTGTTCGCGTTCTGCCAACCAATACTCAGACTCAGGGTCCGAAGCAGGCGCAGGATGCCATGATGTCTTCGGATCAGGTGGCACGAGATATGACGTTGTGGCGTGGATCGAACGACCTGCATAATGGTAACTTGCTGGCCTTGCCAGTAGGCGGCGGTGAAATTCTGTACATGGAGCCGATTTACTCGCAGCGTAAGGACCAGGCTTCGGCCTTCCCGAAGCTGCTGCGTGTTCTGGTTTCCTACAAGGGCCGCGTTGGTTATGCACCAACCGTGGATGCCGCGCTTGAGCAGGTGGGTATTGATTCCGACGCAGTTCAGGACATCGAGGTTGTTGATGATGGCGGCGATGCCGGCACCGATACGGACGCCGATGAGCAGCCTGCTGATGAAGCACCAGCTGAGGATGACACCCCAGCCGCTCCATTGCCTGAAAACGCTGAGGAAGCTATGAACGCTATCAACGACGCGTTGACTGGTCTGGAAGATGCCCGCGACGGCTCCCACGAGGAGTACGGCCGCGCATTGGATGAGTTGGACAGTGCCGTCCAGCAATTCCAGGACCTTCAGACTCCTGCTGAGCAGCCAGCCGAATAATCTGGCAACAACGCCTGTGAGACTAGGGCTGTAGTCTCACACAGCACAGTAAAAGCACCAACCCAATGGGCTGGTGCTTTTACTGATCTAGACCGAATCTTGAATTCTAGGCGTCGTTGCACCGGTTAATGTGTATTTAGGTGATGCTACCGGTTTCTTTGAGTGCTTGTGCCATGACTTCGGCTGGTGTTTTCCAGCCCAGGATTTTCCTGGGTTTGTGGTTGTGGATATTGGCTATCATTTCTAGGTCTTCAGCAGAGTATTGTGACAGGTCAGATGATTTCGGAAGGTTGCGCCGCAGCCTTCCGTTGGTGTTTTCGTTACTACCTCGCTCCCACGGTGAACCAGGATGTGCGAAATAGATTTGAATATCAGTGGCCATACTAAAGGCTTTATGGCCAGCCATTTCCGATCCCTGGTCCCACGTTATTGATGACCATATTGATTTATCCAGGTTCTGCACCGACGCGGTCAACGACTGCAACACAGCCATGGAATCATGACGGCCTGGTAAATGACCTAAGACAACGAATCGGCTGACGCGCTCAACCAAGGTGATAATCGCGGACTTGTTGTGCGCTCCTAAGATGAGGTCGCCTTCCCAATGCCCGGGGATGACGCGTTCATCGACTTCGTCTGGGCGCTCATCAATCAGAATCATCTTGTCGACAAACCGGTCATTAGCTTTATCTTCGCGTGGGCTAGTGCGCTTGCGTCGACGTACTCGTCCGGTGGGAAGTGTCAGTCCTTCGTCTTTGAGTCGACCCTTCGCTTCTAGGTAAAACGCTTCATAGATGGTTTCATGGCTCACTCGCATCTCCTGATCATCCGGATAGTCATGCCGGATACGCCCAGCAATTTCTTCTGGTGACCATTGTGCCTGCAGCTTTTCCACAACATAATTACGCAATCGTGGCGATGCCACCAGCTTTCCCAACTGTGGACGAGCCCTGCGTGCTACAGCTTTCAATTGTGCAGCTTCTGGACGATAAGGACCTTCAGCACTGTGATTGCGGCGAAGCTCGCGGCTAATAGAAGAATGCGACCTGTGAAGTTTGCGGGCTATCTCTCGTACGCCAAGACCTTCCCGGTATAAGTCAGCTATCGTCACGCGGTCTAGGTGGGATAGATACCGTGAGCTAATCGGCTTATACGGGTCGGTGCCAGGTGGCAGTTTGGGCTCCGGCCTGCGATAAGGCTCGATAGCTGCGTTGACCTGCAAAAGGCGGTTCATAAGCTTGTTATACACTTTCGCCAAAGGGCCTGCAGAAACAAAGCTATTGCGGGGCGGCTCACCATAGTTTTCTAAGCCGCTTTCGAAAGAAGTCGCTGTTCGTATACAAATCTCGATGGCAGACGCAGCAGACTTTTTCGGCAGGCCAGCCAGGCGCAAACGCAGGTAGTCCACCCGCAGATTAGTGTTGTTGATTCTGCGCTGTGGCCAAGATACGGGACTGACAAGGCCTTGCTTTGTCGCGCGATTACGCAAAACAGTATCTGAGATCCCTAGTTGCCTAGCAGCAGCATAAACGGGGATACCAGCACGAACTAATTCCAATGCCCGTAATACGCGCTGTTCGTCAACAACACGAGGACGATAATCGATCAGTTCTTCAGCATGGGCATAAAACCATGCATGCCTGCGATTGCAACCCAAACGCAACACTGCCTGACGTAGACTCATCCCCTGACCGAGCAAGTCGCGAAGACCTTCTTTATCTGCATCCGACAACGAGTGGAACGGACCACTAGGACGGTTATTCATTGCACTACCTCCGACTAGAAATGGTGCAACGACGGTCTGAAATTAAGAATCCGAATCCATCACTGCTCTGTCCCTGTTCTTCCGTTGATTTGGGTCTTTTCCCACCCGTGTGTATAGTTGAGCAAGTCGCCAACGCTTGAACTTCAAGCAAAGCGCAGGTGAACGTAAAGTTCATTCGTCGCGGGGTGGAGCAGCTCGGTAGCTCGCTGGGCTCATAACCCAGAGGTCGTAGGTTCGAATCCTGCCCCCGCTACCAATTACAAAATAGCCACAGTCAGTAGAAATGCCGACTGTGGCTATTTTCGATCTATCCACGAGCCTGTGCTCGCGCTACGCTTGCTCCAATTGACGAGGACTACGAATTGGGGAGCAAACATGACAAATCGCGAGGGCGAATTGACTGATGAAGTCATGTCTGTAATACCGAGTGAAGTTGAACCCCATCGGCGCTGGCATACAGCCGATGTTCATGATGCTCGTGCGGACCTTGAACTCTTACTTCTAGCAAGCAATGCACATGACGTCTTTGCCAAGCTCATGCGAGGAGAGAAAACCTTCAGTGCAGAGGAGATCATCACTCTTGGGGAGTTGAACTTCAGATGCTGGCTTCAAGGCTATGAACCCATTGCAATTCTCATTTCTGGAATGCCGGTGCGTCTTAATACAGGAATGGACGCCGTGCTGGATGAAGCACTGGCGTCCAAGATTGTTAAGCGTGCCGAGTAACGGCGTGCTCAAAGGAGATTACGAGCTGAGTTTGCCGTCGTCGTTCGAAGTCGGGGTGGCGGAGGCGTTGGAAGCGGTTTGGGCTTCGGCGCGCTGCTCGGCTTCGAGGCGTTCGGCTTCTTCGCCGCCGATGGCTTCGCCGCGGGCAACGAGGCCGGACTCGGTTTGGAGCGGGATTTCCTTGAGGAAGAATGCGAAGATAAGCGCCAGAACCAGGAATGGGATGACGTACCAGAACACTGGTGCCAGGGAGTCGGCGTAGGCGGCAACGATCCCGTTCTGCACCTGCTCAGGCAGGGTGCTCAGCGTTTGCGGGTCAATGGTTGCGGTTGCATCGGCAGCTTGGGAGGCGTCGAGGCCGGAGCCGGTGAAGACATCGTTAAGCCGCTCTGCCAACCGTGCGGTGAAGTAAGCGCCAAAGACTGCGGTGCCCAAAGACGCACCGACCTCACGGAAGTAGTTGTTCGTACTGGTTGCGGTACCAACGGTATCCGCAGGGACAGAGTTCTGAGCAACGAGGACGATGATCTGCATGACAAAGCCCAGGCCCGCGCCGAAGAGTGCCAGGTAGGCACAAATCAGCCAGATTGGGGTCTCCGCCGACAACGTGGTCATGGCGAACAGCGCCGCGATGGCAAGGATGATGCCGATAATTGGGTACATCTTGTACTTGCCGCTCTTGGCCACCCACAAACCGGAAACAATCGAGGTCAGCATCAAGCCAGCCATCATTGGAATCATCAACAAGCCTGACTCCGCAGCAGACGTGCCGGAAGCCATCTGCAGGAAGGTTGGCATAAAGCCCAGTGCTGCGAACATCGCAATGCCAAGGGTGAAACCAATGCCGGCGGTGATGAGGAAGAGCTTGTTGCGGAACAGCGACAGCGGAATGATTGGATCTTCCGCGCGGGACTCCACGAACACGAAGATAGTCACCGCGATGGCCATGCCCGCGCCCCACATCCATGTGGAGACCGTATCCCAACCGTGGTTGGCGTTGCCACCAAAGTCAGTGAACATGATCAAGCAGGTAGTCGCCGCAGACAAGAAGAGAACGCCGAGCCAGTCAATGCGCTTGGTTGCCTTATGCGTTGGCAGTTGTAGCGCGAAAACACCGATAAAGAAGGCGATGATGCCGATTGGGATGTTTATGTAAAATGCCCACTGCCAGGTCAGGTGGTCCACAAAGTAGCCGCCGAGCAGGGGGCCGGCAACAGCGGAGATACCGAAGACCGCGCCCATGGGGCCCATGTACTTACCGCGTTCGCTCGCGGGAACAATGTCTGCGATAATCGCCTGCGACAAAATCATCAAGCCACCGCCGCCGAGGCCCTGAATGGCGCGGAAGATAACAAAGGTCCAGAAATCACCGGAAAATGCACAGCCGACGGACGCCAGGGTAAACAGTGCAATAGCCAGCAAGAACAAGTTGCGTCGGCCGAGCACGTCGCCGAACTTGCCATAAATAGGCATCACGATGGTAGTTGCCAGCAGATAAGCAGTGGTAATCCACATCTGGTGCTCAACACCGCCGAGCTGACCAACAATCGTTGGCATGGCGGTGGACACGATGGTCTGGTCCAAGCTAGAGAGCATCATGCCGGCCAGCAAAGCGGAGAAGATAATCCAGATACGGCGCTTTGTCAGCAGTAGCGGCGCATCCTTCGTCATTGTTGTCATGGGAGGTTCCTCTTTGAGAAGGGGGATGTACTTTATTCAAATTACAGTTACTGAAAATACAAAGTACACCTACTGCAATTGAGGTGCCAACCTAGTAGTCTGAGAAAATAGACGCAAGGGATTTAAATTGAGATGGAGGCCATAGATGACCAGTCCACGCGCGGAAGCAACCAAGACTGCTATTGAAGACGCTGCTTTGGATCTGGCGCTAGAACGCGGTTATGAACAGGTCACCGTCGATATGATCTGCGAACAAGTCGGTGTCACCCAACGAACCTTCTTTAACCATTTCCCCACGAAAGATGATGCGCTTTTAGGCCGTGACCTCCCCGAAGTGGATGAGCGGGCCGCGCGCGAGTTTATAGTCTCAAATGGCTCTCTGCTGCTTGACGCCGTTTCACTGATAACAATGCCCACGGAGGGACGCACACATCATCGCGCCTCTGACCGCTGGAAGGTCATTGCTGCGACTCCATCGCTGCTGACCAAACAAATGGAAAGACTGGAAGCTTTGGAAGGTGAGCTCAACGAAATTATCACCTTGCGCCTGCGCTCCCAGTATCCGCAGCGCTCAAAAGAAGAACTTGATGATGAAGTCGCAATGACAACCCACATGCTCAACGGAGTATTCCGCTGGATTGGCACCCGCGCCGAAATTGATGGCCACACGCCTGAGGCTTTCGCCGCCATTGCTGACCAAGCGCGCGGGACTTTGCGTGATGTGGTGCAGCATTCTGCCAGTTCAGACGAGTAGCAGCGCGCCATTCTCCTGAGGATGCGCTTCGCACTTAGATACAAAAATCAGACATGAAGATTGTTTAATGAACGCCTAATGGCAGCTTCATCCTTCGTTTATACGGTAGTCAGCATTCCAAATTGGAGTGCTGATTACTTATATGGAGGGAGGCTGCAATGCCTGACATGGCTCGTCATTCCTCGCGTTCACGGCTGTTGTTCTGGTTGTTAGGTCTAGTTGCAATTTCGCTTTTGGCTATCGTGCTCACCACGCGGACGGTGCTGCTGGGCGCTGTGCCGGAGAAAGCCAATGAAGATGTGATCCAGGAGCTAGAAGAGTTTCGGTCCCTGGCACAAGTCGGAGTGGATCCGGAGACTTCGCAACCTTTTGCCTCAAACACTCGGTTGTTACAGGTGTTCTTGTCCCGGCAGATTCCAACCCGTGATGAAGCATTGGTGGGAATTGTTGATGGAAGGCTTGTTGGACTTCCAGGTCCTGCTGGCCGCAGCTTGGCGGAGGGAGATCCGCTCATTCAACATGCCACCGAATCACCCATGCCGGCGGGAGTATACGTACCCGATGACGGCGATCCGATTCATTGGGGGACCGTCACCGTCGATGGCGGCGAGGGTTCGCAAGAGGTCAAGCTGATGGTGGCCCGGTTTACGGACTCGGATTACCGCGAGATTGCTGAACTCATGCGGGTGGTCGCTTTGGTCGCGGCCGGGGTTCTGGTGCTAGCGGCGTTTCTCGCGTGGCTGATCACTGGACGTTTGCTCGCACCCATCCGGAAGGTTTCGCACCAGGCGGCCGAAGATAGTCGTAGTGGTTCAGCCACCCGGCTGGGCTTTGATGGTACGGATGAAATCACGGAGTTAGCCAGGGCATACAACGACGCTTGGGTGCGTGAATATGAAGTTCGTGGAATCAACCAGTCGGTCACGCAGGCTGCGGCGCGTGAGATCCGCGAGGGTATTAATCAACCGGAGAAGCTGCGTGCGACGTGTGAATCATTAATGGCACTTTCGCGGCTTGCCCCGGGCACGCGCGGTATTGCTACTGAGCAGGCTGACTTGGGCGTGATTGCGCGTGATTTTGATGCGCAGGCATTCGATGCATCCGGTACGGCACAGGTGGATCGCACAGCGCTTGCCGATGCCCTACGTGCCATCGCCGGGATGTTGGCGCCGCATGCACAACAGCCATTGCGTGCTGGTGCGCACGTCAATGGTGATACTGCCCGGCTGTGGATTACCGCCGCGGACTTTGTCGCCGATGATGAGCAGGCTGCCGCGATGATCTCATGGCCCGTCAGCTCCACCTATGCAGCCGTTGTGCGCACCGTGGCAGATTCCCACGGCGGACGCGCGCTGGTGACTGCCGATGCCTCATCTGGCACCACGGTGCTCCTCGAACTTCCCGCGGGAGGTGAACATCATGACGAAAGCAGCAAGAAATCAAATAGCAGGGATGCAGACCGTAATAAGCAGTAGCCCTCCTGCGCCGCGGCTTTTGCCAAAGGTTGGACGGCAGTTCGCCCGTCCACACTTAGGCTCATGGAAGACGGCCGTCGGTATCGCCGTAGTCGCCGGGGTGTGGGTATTGACCAGCGCATTAAGTCCGGAGGCGCAGGCCACACTGACTGTGTTTGCCGCCGCGATTTGGCTGTGGGTATTTGGCACGTTGAATGATACTTACGTGGCACTGGGCGCAGCTAGTGCCCTGGTGTTGGCTAATGCGTTGAGCGCAGAGGAGTTCTTCGCAGCGCTTGGCGATGACACTACGTGGCTTCTCATTGGCGCCTTCATTCTCTCCGCCGCGGTGACACAGTCCGGGCTGGCACTGCGGGCAACGGCGTGGTTAACGCGCCGAGTCAGCACACCGCATGGGCTGGTACATTTGCTGGCCTTGGCTATTACAGCCACCGCCTTCGCGGTACCTGCCACCAGTGGGCGTGCAGCGCTCATCCTCCCAGTACTCATTGCGCTGCGCGGCGTGCTGCCGACACCGCAGCAGTGGCTGGTGAAAGTGCTGGCCTTGGTATTGCCAACCGTTGTGTTGTTTACCGCGGCAGCATCGCTGATTGGTGCTGGCGCGCACCTCATTACGGTGCAGATTCTGGGCACCAATGACTTACCGGAGATTTCCTTTACCCGCTGGATTGTGCTGGGCCTGCCCTATGCACTGGTCATGGCGCATGTCTCCGCAGAAGTGGTGCTGCGGATGTTTTCCACCTCCGCGCAGCGCGCCGAGAAAGTACAGCTCACCACTGCTGACTTTGGCGACTCGGTTATCGGGCCCTTGTCTTCTGATCAGCAACGCTCAATAGCCATTCTGGGCGCGGCAGTGGCGCTGTGGTTTAGCGAATCCTTGCACGGCATTGACCCAGCACTAGTGGCGGTCTTGGCGGCGTTGCTGATTTGCTCGCCACAGATGGGCACCGTGGATTTCAAAGAAACCATCCGCCAGGTTCCGTGGAACTTGCTGCTGTTTATGGCAGCAACCATCGCCATGAGCGGGGCACTACTGTCTTCCGGCGCAGCGGATGTCCTTGCTACCGCAATCCTGGGTTCAGCAAACCCGATGGTGTTCGTAGCATTGGTCATCATTGTTTCTTCCGCAGCGCACCTGGTTATCCAGTCGCGTTCCGCGCGCTCAGCGGTGCTGATTCCACTGGTGGTGGCCACAGCACCCGCGGTGGGTGTTAACCCAGTGGCGGTGGCTTTTATCTCCACCGTGGCAGCGGGCTTTTGCCACACTTTGCCGTCCTCGGCAAAGCCACTGGCCATTTTCTCCGGCCACGAGCCCGCTCCATTTGCTAACCGCGAACTCATGCGCATGGCAGCGGTTCTCTTTCCCATTCACCTTCTAGTCATGGCGCTATTTGCCTGGCTGATATGGCCAGCTCTTGGCCTCAACCTCTACCTATAAAAGGAGTTTTCCCATGTTGTACGCACCTGAACGTATCCTCGTTGCACCTTCCGGATTCAAGGAATCCCTCTCAGCGATTGAAGTCGCTGATGCGATTGCCGCCGGCATCCGCCGTGTTCTTCCTGGCTCCCGCGTAGACACTTTCCCCGTCCCCGATGGTGGTGAGGGCACCGTGGACATCCTCGCGCAGCGCCAGGGCGCAGTGACCCATACTGAAACCGTGATGGGACCAGTGGGCAAGAAGGTCCAAGCCACCTGGGTTGAGTTCCCGGAGTCTGGCGTGGGTGTCATGGAAATGGCATCCTGCGCGGGTCTGGCCTTGGTGCCCAGCGATATGCGCGACCCAGGTGCCACCACCACGTATGGCGTTGGTGAGCTCATCAACATCATAATTGCGCATGGTTGCTCAAAGATTGTAGTTGGCTGTGGTGATTCCGGCACTTCTGATGGCGGTGCGGGCGCACTGGAAGCACTCGGTGTTGTGGCCTTGAATAAGAAGGCCGAGAAAGTAAAACG
Source organism: Corynebacterium casei LMG S-19264 (assembly GCF_000550785.1). Taxonomy (NCBI): domain Bacteria; kingdom Bacillati; phylum Actinomycetota; class Actinomycetes; order Mycobacteriales; family Corynebacteriaceae; genus Corynebacterium; species Corynebacterium casei. The sequence continues at coordinate 2,294,571 of NZ_CP004350.1, read as the reverse complement.
TGGTGGTTCCAACCTGGTTCACGCCAAGAGCTTGGACACCTCGGGGATGAACCCACGGCTGCGTGATGTCACCATCACCATGGCGTGTAACCGCCACAATGTGTTGACCGGTAAGCGCGGTGTTGCGCGCGTCTTCGGCCCGCAAAAGGGCGCTACGAAGGCACAGGTCAAAGAGCTAGCCGAGGGTTTGAGCCGTTGGGCAGATTTGCTTGTCGATACCTTCAAACCCGTCGCCGACCTTCACAATGGACCTGGCTCGGGTGCTTCTGGTGGACTTGGTGCAGGTTTGATGGCCTTGGGCGCTGTCGCGGGTGAACGCTTCGATGTTTTGCTGGAACAACTTCCAGCGGAGCGCAACCTGGATGAACTCATCTGCGTCGCTGACCTAGTGATCACGGCAGAGGGCGCGATTGACTTCCAAACCCCACGCGGCAAGGTCCCCGCAGAAATCGCACGCCGATGCCAAAAGACTGGCGTGCCACTGATGGGACTTGCCGGCTCTTTGGGCGAAGGCGCACCAACCGTTCACGATGTCGGCATTGGCGCAGTGCAATCCATCATGACCATCCCTATGGACTTAGAAGATGCCGTGCGCGATGGCCGGGACTTGCTGGTCGATGCCTCCGAGCGCGCCATGCGCCTTCTGCAATTAGGCTGCACAGTCGCAGGACGTCAAGAGACTAAGCTCCGTGCCCTGTACACGAGGACGATTGCACCAGTAGCGTCGCCTTAAAGTAGCTTTGCCATTTGGCTGTCTATAAGATTTCCAGCGTTCAACGCAGCAAAGTGTTAGTTATCCAACGGCCAACACAAGCAGTGAATGCAGGTTCGGATAGGATCGTGGACACATCAGTTTGATTCGTTTATCGGAATATGTGATGCGGATAAAAGGACGAAAATGAACAGCCAGCCACGCGCAGTTGTTGTCGGTGCAGGCCCTAATGGGCTTACTGCCGCAGCGCGGCTGCTTGTTGAAGGCTGGGACGTTGATATTTATGAATCTGCGCCGGCACCTGGGGGCGCGGCACGCTCAACGGCATCGCTCTTTAATGGGGAAATCGTGGACCTGGGCGCTGCGGGCCATCCATTTGGTGTTGCTAGTCTGGCATTTCAGAAACTCAATCTTAAAGAACATGGCCTGAAGTGGAAGAATGCCCCATATGAGATGGCACATCCGCTTGATGGAAAAGAAGCGGCCTTTTTATCGCGCTCTGTTGAACGGACGGCTGCAGACCTGGGCTTTGATGGAAAAGCATGGACCAGGCTGCATGGTCATGTCGTGCAGGATATCGATAAGCATCTGGACAACCTGCTGGGCTCGATGCTGCGAATCCCCAAGCATCCAGTTCACATGCTGCGATTCGGTCCACCGGCGTTGGCTTCAGCAGCGCTATTAGGAAAGACGCTCTTTAAGACGGAACAAGCTCGTGCGCTCCTGGCGAGCAGCGCGGTTCATGCAATTACCTCACCAGCCAGGCCATTGACCGGAGCTTTCGGAATTCTCTTTGGTGCGCTGGGGATGAGCAGGGGATGGCCAGTTGCAGAAGGCGGTTCTCAGGCAATCGTGGATGCGTTAGTTTCTGTCATTTATAGCAAAGGCGGCCGAATCCACACCGGCGTTGAAATCAGTGACCTCCGGGAGCTTCCAGCTGCCGATGCCATCATCTTGAACCTCACCCCGCGGCAGATTTTGCAGTTGAAAGGAACCGACCTTGCTTTGAAAGCGCGCGAGCGCTTGGAGAAGTGGAAATACGGTTCGGCGGTATACAAGGTGGACTTCTTACTCAACGAGCCTGTGCCGTGGAAAGACTCGCGGGTGGGTACAGCAGCAACCGTGCACGTGGGAGGAACTGTTGATGAAATTAGTTTTGTTGAACGTGAAGTCGCAGCTGGCCGAATGCCGGATCGCCCATTCGTTATGGTCTGCCAACAGTATGCCGCGGATCCGACACGAGGACTGACGCTGTGGAGCTATGCGCACGTTCCGCACGGCTATGTTGAGAGTTATCCTGGTGAAATTCGTGAACTTATCACACAACAGATCGAACGTTTCGCGCCGGGCTTTCGTGAGACAGTTGTAGACGCCACACGCACATCACCGTGCGAATTAGAAGCTTGGAATGCCAATCTTGTTGGTGGTGATATTGCCGGAGGTTCTATGGCGGGCCTCCAATCTGTCATGCGGCCGGGCGTTTCCCTTAATCCTTATCGCCTCGGGCCGGGACTATTTATGGCCTCCGGTGCTACACCACCCGGAGCCGGTGTTCACGGGATGCCGGGGTGGTGGGCAGCAGAATCAGTGCTCAAAACCTGGCATTAGTTTCGCGAATAATTCTCAACGTGCTCGTTGAAATAGCCGCTGGGGGACAGGCCGGTGCGTTTCTTAAACGCCCGGCCAAAGGCACTCGCGGTGGAATAGCCCACGCGTAGCGCAACCGCGTCGATGGCAAGACCATCGGCGATAAGCTGCTTCGCCCTAGCTATGCGCGACTGCATGCGCCATTCCTGGAAAGTCTCATCGGTCTCCGTGAGGAATGCGCGCTCAATTGTTCGCGGGGAAGCATGTACCGACGCAGCTAGTTGGTGAAGAGTGCGGGGGTCACCGGGGTCATCGTTAAGCATCTGTGCAATCTCTTTGGCCGCAGGACTCTCTGGCCACGGCAAGGTGCGAAGCTGCATGCTGAGCTGATCCAGAACATATTGGTCCAGCCCGCGGCTTGATTGAAGTAAAGAATCGCCACTTTGAACCAAGCCCATGAGATTGCCGGCGAGCTCCTGATCCACATGAAATATGTGCGGCGAAGCCATCTCGGGTGCGATGGCTAGATGTTTAGCGCCAAAGAAAATTCGCAATAACACCGAATCTGCGTCCACCTCAATATCATGATGAACCCCGGCGGGCAGCCACAATGCCTGCTTCGCGCACAGCCCAATGGGCTTTCCACTGGCAATGATGGTAGCCGCGCCACGGTACTGCCAAAACAACATGTGGGCTTCGGGGTGTACGCGGTCACGCACCTGAATCGGCTGAATGGTTGGCAAGGTATTTGTGCTGGCAGAGCCGTTAAGCCGAGACTCGGCCAGACTTAAGCTCGCAGTCATTGAAATCTCCTGTGCAATCTCCGGCCACCACAATATTTCGGTCAAAAGTACTTGTGTCGTTAACGGGGTAGAAGGTGGCGCAAAATGTGTAGCTACCTAGCTTAGCCTCCCCTAACCTTAATGGGTGTATTTGGGTGCAAGCTCACGGAGCAATGTTTAAGTGTGCACCTAGCGCACTGGACTTAAAAAGACATGCTTTCCACCCTGGGAAGCTGCTCCAACTTGAAAGGAATCCGTGGATAGTCAATTTGTAGCCGAACATGGGCTACCGCAGTGGGGAATGGGGGAGAAATGACTTCTATAGAAGCAGTGGAAACTCCAATTGCCCCAAGCGCGCCGGGGACTCCTGACGTAGTGCCGAAGCGCACGTTGTACCGTCGACGCTCCTTAGGTCTGTTGCTCATTCTTGCTGCGCTGGTAATTACGGGGCTACTCAGCATTGCGGTTGGCGCTAACCCCTTGCCTTTTGATTCTGTGTGGCACGGCCTGACCGCTCGTGATGACAGTGAAGCCTCCATTATTATTTGGTCACTTCGTGTGCCGCGCACCGTTGTTGGTCTCTTAGTTGGTGCCGCCTTTGGTGTTGCTGGTGCCTTGATTCAGGCCATGACACGTAACCCTCTGGCTGACCCCGGCATCCTTGGTGTGAACGCCGGTGCTGGTTTCGCAGTGACCGTCGGCGTTGGTGTCTTTGGCCTGTCCAGCGTCACCGGATACATCTGGTTCGCATTCATTGGTGCCGCTGTTGCCACCGTGCTGGTTTATCTCATCGGTGCATCTGGCGGTACTGCCAACCCAGTGACTTTAGTGCTCGCCGGTGTTGCGTTGGCCGCAGTTTTGGGTGGCGTGACCACCTTCTTGACCCTGATTGACCCAAATACTTTTGAAAGCATCCGCAACTGGGGCTTGGGGTCCATTGCACGCACGGATTTGGCAGACACCATGAAGGTGCTGCCCTTTATCGTGGTGGGTCTGATTATTGCCCTGGCGCTGTCCAACTCGTTGAACTCCATTGCCTTAGGCGATGACCTCGCCGCCTCCCTGGGAACGCGGGTGGGCCGCTCGCGCGTCTTCGGCATTATCGCCGTGACCTTGCTGGCCGGCGGCGGCACCGCCCTGACCGGTGGCATTGGCTTTGTCGGTTTGATGATCCCGCACGTGGTCAGGTGGTTTGTCGGCCCCGACCAGCGCTGGATTATTGCATATTCTGCGTTGTCTGCACCCGTGCTGGTTCTCGCCGCCGATGTTCTGGGCCGCATTATTGCCCGCCCGGGCGAGATTGAAGTCGGCGTGGTCACCGCGATCGTGGGTGCGCCAGTGCTGATTGCCCTGGTACGTCGAAGCAAAGCGAGTGGTCTGTGATGTTAATGAAAGATTCTAAGAACACCGATTTCGGCTATTCTTCCCTGACCGTTCGCAACAAACTCTTCTCTTTCAGAATCCCGATGCGGATTCTGGCGGTGTCACTCATCCTGGTCATACTCGGCACCTTTGCCGCCACCGTGGCCATCACCTTGGGCGATTTCCCGATTTCCTTGGGCCAGGTAGTCCAAGCCATCGTTGGCGTGGGCGAGGAATTCCACCTGTTGATTGTCCGCGAATGGCGCCTGCCGGTTGCCAGCGCCGCGGTGGTATTCGGTGCGCTTTTGGGATTGGGCGGAGCCATCTTCCAGTCGCTGACGCGTAACCCTTTGGGTTCCCCGGACATCATCGGCTTTGATGCTGGTTCCTACACCGCTGTTGTGTTGCTCATCCTGGTCTTCGGCAACATGCAGTACTGGTCCATCGCAGGTGTGTCCATTCTTGGCGGCATCATCACCGCTTTCGTTGTCTACCTTTTGTCCTGGCGCAAAGGCGTACAGGGCTTCCGCCTCATCGTGGTCGGTATTGGTGTCTCCGCCATGCTGACGTCATTGAATTCCTACATCATCACCCGCGCTGACGTGGATGACGCCATGGTTGTTGGCATTTGGGCAGCCGGTTCTATTACACGCGTGACCTGGGCATCGCTTATCCCAAGCGTGGCAATTGCTGTGATCATCTTTATCCTGGCGGTGCTGCTAGCGCGCTCATTGCAGCACATGGAAATGGGCGATGACACTGCATTGACCCATGGTTTCCGCGTTGGCCCAGCCCGACTGGCGCTGATTGTGGTGGGTGTTTCCACCACCGCGCTGGTCACCGCGGCAGCTGGTCCGATTGGTTTTGTTGCCCTGGCTGCACCGCAGTTGGCGCGACGTTTGACCAGCTCACCGGGTGTGAGCCTGTGGCCATCGGCAGCAATGGGCGCAGCCCTGCTGTCTATCGCGCACTTGCTCTCCTTGGTCATTGCCGCCTTCTATCGTCCCATCCCAGTTGGTCTGATCACCGTGTCTATCGGTGGTTGCTACATGATCTGGCTGCTGGTGAGAGAAGCCCGCCGCCACTATGGCCGTATCGGTTAAGCACGAGACAGGAAGAAAATAATGAACACGAAAGATAATTCAACCGCGTCTCGGTTGCGGATTGAAAACGCCACTATTGGCTATGACAAGACAGTCATTAGCAAAAACATCTCTGTAGAGATTCCACACAACTCATTCACGGCAATTATTGGCCCTAATGGTTGTGGCAAGTCCACGCTGCTGCGCGGGCTGGCGCGAGTTATTACACCCGCTGAGGGGCACGTGTATTTGGATGATAAAGATATTTCCAAATACAAGCCCAAAGAAGTCGCACGCGTGCTGGGCTTGCTGCCGCAGACTTCTCTAGCGCCAGAAGGTATTCGCGTTGCAGACCTGGTGGCACGTGGACGCGCGCCTTATCAGTCTTTGATTCAGCAATGGCGCCAGTCTGATGAAGACGCCGTCAACATGGCCCTGACTGCCACCCGTTTGACGGACCTGTCTGACCGTTACGTGGCGGAGCTATCCGGTGGTCAACGCCAGCGCGTGTGGATTGCCATGCTGCTGGCGCAGCAAACACCCATCATGTTGCTGGATGAGCCCACCACCTTCCTGGATATCGCGCACCAGTATGAGCTGATGGAGCTGCTGCGTGACTTCCACGAGGAAGGTAAGACCGTGGTCACAGTGCTCCATGACTTGAACCAGGCGGCACGCTACGCCGATCACCTCATTGTGATGAAGAAGGGCGAAGTGATTACCTCCGGCGTTCCGGAAGAAGTGTTGACCAAGGAGATGGTCGCGGATGTCTTTGGACTCGAAGCCATGATCTGCCCAGACCCAGCCACCAGCACTCCAACCGTGGTGCCATTGGATCCTCGCGTGGCCAACCAGCAGCCGAAACTGACAGAAGACGGAACCCAAGTCGCTGCTGGGGTCAATAATCCAGAGTTTTCTAACACCCACTAAATTCCATCCTCTAAGGAGCACGCGTCATGGCCAACAGCCTTCGTCCACTTGAGATTTTCCCGATTACCACCCGTTTCCTTAAGGTCATTAGAGCAGAAGATGTCACCCCGGGCATGCGCCGCGTGACTCTCGGCGGTGAGCAACTCAAAGCTCACACTGCAGACAACGGTTACCCGGTAGCTGAATTTCGCTCGGATGGTTTTGATGATGAATTCAAGATTCTCATTGACCATCCAGAGGCGGAGAATTCTGTTGGCCCAACGCAGCTTGATGGCGTGCTCAATTGGTCCCGCGGTGAAGGCGCCAAGCTAATCCGTACCTATACCGTTCGCCGCTGGGATCCAGAAGCCGGTGAGATTGACGTGGACTTTGTCAACCACGGCGTAGGGCCTGCCACCAGTTGGGCGCGCAACGTGAAACCGGGGGAGACCATTCAGATTGCCGGGCCGAAGTCATCGTCGGTGCATCCGGAAGGCGCTGATTGGGTGCTCATCGGCGCGGATGAGACCGCATTGCCGGCAGTGGGCCGATGGCTGGAGGAATGGCCCGAAGGAGCCCGGGGCCAGGTGTTTATCGAGGTTGAGGAAGAATCCCACCGCCAGGACCTAGTTGTTCCAGAAGGTGTGGAGTTGACCTGGCTGGTGCGCCACGGCGCTGAGGCTGGCACCACCGCATTGCTTTTCGATGCTTTGAAGGCCGCCGAATGGTGGGACGGCAACGTCTTCGCGTGGGTTGCTGGGGAGGCTGGAACACTGACTCCGATCCGCCGTTGGCTAAAGCGGGAAAAGAACCTGGACAAAGACCAGATTGAAGTCACCGGTTACTGGAAGAAACAAAAGGTCACAGCCTCTGCCGAAAACCCTGAGCTGCCTGATTTCAGCGCGAGTGAAAATGTGCGCGAGGTATTCCATGAGCTCAGCGAAATCACCCCGGGCTTTGCCCTGCGCGTCGCCGCGACCTTGGACCTTGGCCCCATCATGGGCTCCGATGTGAACAGTCTTGAACAGTTGGTGGAAGCAACCGGCGCGAATGAGTTTGGTCTGTTTAAACTCCTGCGTTATCTCGAATCAATTGAGGTCACGCAACAAACCCCTTCCGGTTGGAAGCTTACGGACATGGGCCGTGAGCTAGATACAGAATACGTTTCTGAAGACCTCAATTTGGACGGACCTTTCGCCAGGCGTGAGCTGGCGGTGGTCACGGGTCTGCTCGACGCGGTTCGTGAAGGCACTCAAACCAATTACTCCGAAACTGACGGTTTGATTCAACAACGAGTAGAAGCAGAGACCGAATACGCAGGCTGGGTCGCTGGTGCACTTGCTGCCGATGGAGCCTTCGCCAACCTCCGCACCGTGGCCATTGCTGGACCTGGCGTCCGCGCCTTTGCCCAGGCGATTGCCGATAAACACAAAGACACTGCTGTCACCATTGTGGGAAACAAAGCCGAACTTGCCGCGCACCAGGCTAATACCACCAATGAGCGCATTACTCTCCACACTGACTTAGGCGATGCGGATGCCGTGCTGCTGGTTGAAGCAATCAATGAACGCTCAGACTTTGAATCCATCGCGCTGCTAAAAGAAGCTGCAACGCACGGCCGCTTGTACTACTTTGCCCGCGTGCTGAACCCAGTCCGTGCTCATGACCACGACTTTGAAGAAGACCTTGGGCACTTTGTGCTCAGCGGCGGTGGCTCGCGCACCGCGGAAGAACTCGACGAGCTCTTTGAAGCAGCCGGACTTGGTATTCCACAACGTCGCACCATTGGCTGGGGCTTGACCCTGCACGAATTCGGCGTGTGAGGTTGCCTAAATGACTGTTGTTAACCCCGCTGATTCTGCGGAGGACCCGGTTCATGACTGGGGCCAAGGCCAAGCACCTGATAATCCAACACCACCGCGAATCCTCTTCGATCCCAATTGGACACCACGCCAGCTCAGCTTCGCACTGATTCGGGCTAACGCGAAGCGGCTGAGCGCAGCATCCCTGCTTCTCATGACCTTTGGTATTTGCAACATGCTCATGCCCACGGTGGTCGGACGCGTAGTAGACGATGTTGCAACCCCTGCCTTTGGTGGGGTGAGATTCGCAGACTTCTCTTATGACCTGTACCTGTGGTTCGGTGCACTGGCTGGGCTGTATGTAGTCATGCACTTTGGTTTCCAAATAGGAAGCCGCACCGGTTGGCTAGCCGTGCAACGCTCACAATATGAGCTCTCCCAAGCAGTCATCGAACGGGTCTTGTCCCCGCGCGGATTCGCGGGCGCACAACGCGCGCCGGGCCAGCTGCTTTCTATCGCCACTGGTGATACCCAGCGCGCCAGCCAAGTCTTTTACATCATTGTTTATCCGCCCAGCCAAGTCGCTGCGCTGCTGGTCGCAGTCATCACATTGTTCATCATCAATCCCTGGTTGGGCTTGGGCATTGTTATCGGTCTGCCTATCCTGTTGGCACTGATGCATCTTGCGGCCACACCGCTGCGGGCGCGCAGTTTGAAAGAGCAGTACACCTTGGCTGATGCAGCCGGTGCCGCAGCCGACTTGGTGTCAGGCTTTAGGGTTATCTCCGGTCTTCATGCCCAGAAAACCGCCGCGGCGAATTATCGGACTTTTAGCCAGGAAGCCCTGCGCACCACCATCTCAGCCCGAAATGCCCGGGCTGCTTTCGAAGGCGTGACCACCACGGGGTCCCAGTTGGTGGCGGTGCTTGTGGCGTTGGCCGCGATTGTCATGGCGCTTAACGGCATGATTTCCGCCGGCGAGCTGATTACCGCAACCGGTGTTGCTGTCATCATGATTTCCCCGATTCAAGAACTCGTGGGGACCCTTGGCTCCATGTGGGCGATTTCGCAGGCTTCCTCACAACGCGTGCTGGACCTGCTCAATGCCGGTTCCCACCCTGCAACAGCGGGCACCGTGGAGCTCGAAGATGATGAGAATTTCATCGCCTTTGAAGAATTAGACCTTGCCGGAAACAAGGTGGACGGGCGCATTGAGCCGGATGAATTCGTGGTGTTAAACCTGCCGCAGGAATCTGCAACGCAACTGACTGAGATTCTCACGCTCAAACGAATGGCTAAGGAAGGAACCTTTGTCATTGGCGGATTCGATATCACCGCTATTACTCCAAAGTCCCTGCATTCACAGTTGCTGGTTCTTCCACACCACCCAGGACTGTTCGCCGGCACGGTGTTAGAAAACGTGCAGTTCAACGGCGGTAGGGAAGTAGATGCCCACGACGCCCGTGAGGCTTTAGAAGTTGCAGCGTTGGGCGACCATGAGCTTCCCGATGGCCTCGCGGCCCGCCTTGGTGACGGCGCACTAGAACTATCCGGTGGCCAGCGTCAACGCATTGCACTGGCACGCGCAGTGGCTGCGAACCCACGCATTCTAGTCCTAGTGGAGCCCACTACGTCGGTGGATGCTGTGACGGAGGAGATCATAGCTAAGCGGCTGCGTGCCCGCCGCGAGGGACTGCTGACGGTGGTTATTAGCTCTAGCCGCGCGTTTAACGCTATTGCTGACCGCGTGATTGCCCCGGTGAAAGTGAGTGTGACATGAGCAATCAACACCTACTAAGCGTTGCTGGCTCATCCCAGATCAGCTCATATTTGTGGCAGATGCTGCGTGGCCGGTGCCTGGCGTTGCTGGGAGTCTTGCTGCTATTTCTCGCGGAATCAGCCACCGCGCTGGTGGTACCGCTGCTGATTGGCCGTATTGTTGACCTGCTCAATACCAATGGGAGCAATGGCGTACCTGAGAGCTTTCCGCAGATGATTGCGCTGCTTATCGGCGCCGCTTTTGCCGCGGGGCTCTTTGCCTGGCTGGGCGGGGTGGGGATTGCTCGCATTACGGAGACCGTTATCGCTGAAATCCGCGAGGATTATGTTGGTGCTGCATTGCGATTGCCGCGTTCCACCGTGGAAACTGCCGGCACAGGCGATGTGGTCACGCGTGCATCCGATGACATCGCCCAAGTCTCCGGCACCCTGCCGGATGTATTGCCACGATTCTTTGTTTCTATCTTTACCGTGGTTTTGATTGCTGGAACCATCACCAGCATTGACTGGCGCTTTCTACTGATCTTCCTCGCGCTCACCCCGCTGTACGTGGTGCATGTGCGTTGGTACTTGCGCACCGGCCCTCCGGTCTATCAAAAACAGCGCGCGGTGGAATCAGTGCGTGGCCAGCATATTTTGGGCACCCTGGACAACCTGGATACGGTCAGTGCCCACCAGCTCGGTGCGCATCAGCTAGATCGGGTTTCTGTTTCCTCATGGGACAAGGTTCGTTGGGCAATGCGCACCCGCATTGTTCAAAACTGGTTGTTTGGCCGACTCAACATCGCCCAAGCAATTGGTATTTTCGCAGTGCTAGGACTCGGCGTGTGGCTGGCCTTTCGGGGAGAAGTCACCCCGGGTGCAGTAACTGCTGCAGCGTTGTTATTCCAGCGCATCATTGGCCCGGTTAATGGGCTGATGTATGTCATGGATGATTTCCAGGAAGCACTGTCCTCTCTGAGCCGCCTGGTTGGTGTTGTTGAAGTTCGGCAAAAGCCTGGAGACCATAACAGCAGTGACACCAACTTCGACGAAAACCAGAACCGGACGTTAGTGAGAATCCAAGACCTTGATTTTGCATATCCAAACGGATTTGAAGCACTCAAGGGCATTGATGTGGATATTGCACCCGGGGAAACCATCGCTGTGGTGGGTGCGACAGGCTCTGGAAAATCTACCCTGGCATCGTTGGTTGCCGGGGTTTATTCACCAAGCAGCGGCCTGCTTGAACGCAGCATTTCTGCCGATGAAGTCTATTCGCTTTCCCAAGAAACCCACGTCTTCATTGGTACGGTGCGCTCGAATCTGACCCTGGCAAAGCCAGAGGCCACGGAGCAAGAAATCATCGATGCCCTGCACCGGACTGGTGCCCATGGTTTTGTCATGGCCTTGCCGGAAGGCCTTGATACGGCGGTTGGCCACGGAGCCCGGAACCTGGAGCCGGCCCAAGCACAGCACCTGGCGCTTGCTCGTATGAGTCTGCTTAATCCGCCGCTGATCATCTTGGATGAAGCAACAGCTGAAGCAGATAGTGCCGATGCTGAGGTCCTGGACAAGGCATCACTCGCCATTACTTCGAACAGCGCGGCCATTGTCATTGCCCACCGCTTGTCCCAAGCAGCCAGCAGCGACCGCATCCTGGTCATGGACAACGGCCGAATCATCGAATCCGGTACACACGAACAACTACTTGAAACTGAAACTAGCTACGCCCGGCTTTGGCAGGCGTGGTCTGAAGGAGCAACATCATGATTAACAATTCTTCCCGTCGTCGCGCGCTCAAGTTCGCAACCCTCTTGACCGCAGGCGCCTTGGTCATCACTGGTTGCTCAGCGGAAGACAACAGCACGACTCAAGCAACCGAGTCTTCGAGCAACGAAGCTGGTGGCGAAGACTCTGCAGCGCAGGGCGATACCCGCACGGTGACGGACTATGAAGGCAATGAAGTGGAAGTGCCATCTGATCCACAGCGTGTGGTGACTTTGCACTTCGCCGCCACCGAGGCGTTGGTGGACTTAGGGCTGGCACCTGTTGGTCAGGGTGGTTACACCGAAGGCCTGTTGCCATCAGAAAAGGCCAAGGACATCGAAAATGTTCCTCAGGTCAGTGAACGCGAAGGCATCGAACTGGAAGCAATCGCTGCTTTGGAACCTGACCTGATCCTGGTGCCGAACTATGTTGAAGCAGTCGATCTTGAGCAGCTTCGAGCCATCGCGCCGTCATATATCTACATGCACGGTGGCCAAGACCGCGCCGACTGGCGGGGACGTGTTGGGCAGGTAGCGGATGCCGTGAACCAGGCGGATAAAATTGATGAGCTCGAAACCGCCTTGGAAGACCGCCAAGCTGAACTGAAGGAAAAGCACGCTGATGTGCTGGCAGACCGCCGCTTCGCCGTAATCAATTCCTACAACGAGCAAGAAGTTGACCTCAACAGCGATGCCAGCATGCTGGGCAACATCCTTGGTCCAATCGGCGTTCAGTGGTCCGATCAGATCAATGAAACCGTCGGCGATGAAGACGGCGGCGAGTTCACCGTCTCCCTTGAAGAAATCAACAACGCTGTCGGCGATGCCGACGTGTTGTTCTACGGCACTAACCTTGCCTTTGAACCAACCGAAACCTTCGAAATCCTGCAGGAAGAACCGCTGTACAAGAACCTCAAGGCAGTAGAAGACGGCAACGTGTACCCAATCGGCAAGATGACAGTCGCCGGCTACACCGATGCGATGTTTAGCCTGGACCTTCTCGATGAAGCGCTTGAGGATCTAGAAAGCTAAATCACGGCGCAAAGCGACGATTAAGCCAACATCAGAATAATTAACCCTGGGCCCAAGATTTGGGTCGAGGGTTTTTAATTGCACTATATAGCAGGGCAACTGTGAAATTCTTAATTCCTTGTGGGGCCAGGTCCGCTTGACCTGCGAGGAATAAGAGTGGGGATGAAGCTAATAGCTCCGGGAGTTGTAGATTCCTGCCGCAACAGGTCTACAGCTTTTTCTGCAATCTGATCAAAGGGAGTTCGCACTGACGTTATTGGAACAGAAAGCTTTTCTACCAGCGGGATATCGTTGTAACCTACGATTGAGATATCTTTTCCAAGGCTGAAACCTAGTTTGGCTGCAACGTGAGCAACGCCGATAGCGAGGTTGTCATTCGCAGCAAATATGGCGGTGGGATGTGTGTCTCTTTCTAGAAGCAATTTAGCGGCTGTTTCGCCAGCTTCGATGCCATAACCACTAAAGATGATGTTCTCCTTGGGCAGATCGATGCCAGCTTCTTCAAATGCGCTCTGAGCCCCTTCTACTCGACCGTGGGCACTAGATGTAAACGATGGACCTGTCACGATTGCGATATCAGTATGTCCAAGATCTATGAGATGTCGAGCAGCCAGATACCCGCCCAGGTTATCGTCACCTGAAACAGTTGGGCTTTTTCCATCTGAACGAAGAGCCAAGACATGTGGAAGGTTTTTGCGCCTCAAGCGCTCAGGTAGCTCATCATCGAGGCGAGCGGTCGCAAGGATTAGCCCGTCTACATTGCGATCCAGGAGAGATTCGACGACCTTTGCCTGGCTCTCAGGAGTATCGCCGCAAGTTGCGACAATCGCAAACATGCCTTTGGAGCGCGCTGCACGTTCGACAGCTTCATACATCAAGGACATGACCGCATCAGTAAGTCGTGGTACTAGGACGCCGATTAGCCCGGACTCTCTGCGTCGTAGTCCGGATGCATAAACATTGCGGCGATAGCCAAGCTCTTCAGCTTTTCGACATTCCACAGATAATTTCGTACCTCTCGACTTTCGCGACATTACAGCCGGGAGACGTGATCTCTACAGGCACTCCTAGTGGTGTTGGTGTGGCGCAGAAACCGGAGCGATTCTTAGTTCCCGGCGAGGTTCTAGAAACGACGGTCGAGGGAATTGGTTCTTTGAAAAACATGGTGATAAATGAGGAGGTTAAAGGGCTAAATATTAAGCAGCCAAGAAGGGGCTCTGCGCTCTCCGTCTCGTGACTAAACCCGATAGAGCCAGCTATGGTTGGACTACCACGGACCTGACTTGGATTTTGTTAGTGCCAATGTTGTTGATAGAGTTGGGTCCGTGCCATTGACATGCAATGTTGATGACAATCGGCGCGGGGTGGAGCAGCTCGGTAGCTCGCTGGGCTCATAACCCAGAGGTCGTAGGTTCGAATCCTGCCCCCGCTACCAAATGTGAGACGATGTCCCCCTTTCCTTCGGGAGAGGGGGACATCGTCGTCTGCGTCCATTTTGCCAGTAGCGAGGCTTCAAATGGGGTTAAGTAAAGAAAAGTGTGTCTGTCGGTGTGTTGCCGGCGGACATTGTGTTATCTACCTAGCCATCCTTTCTGTATTCCCATAGAGTGCTGGTAGGTGGTATCGATTGCGGTGTCGTATCCGCTTGGGCCACCGATTTCTGGTGGTGTGGGTGATTCCGCTTCGAGTAAGGCGTTGACTTTGGCGAGTGCGTCTTTACCCCAGCGTTGCTGCCTGGCGGTCTTTACGGGCTCGGCAGGCAGCTGCGTTTTTGATGCGAGCCACCAATCGATGGCGGTGCGTTGGTGTTCTTTGCTCATTCCGCGGTGGTTTCTGGCGAGGAGTTTGAGCGGTGAGTTGATGCCACCTTCAAGGCTGTTGGTGGTGGATTTTGGTGTTCCAATGAATCCTTCGGGTGGTTCTATCCAGGTAAATAGCCATTTTTTGCTGTTGAGGTTGTTTAGCGAATTCATGGCTGTGCGGTCTCGTTTGTGTGTCCAGTCCCAGGTTTTCCCGCTGGGGTGTTGACCGCGTTTATAAAAGGTTTTCTTAGCGAGTGTGGGTTTGTAAAACTCGTGGGTGGCCAGCAGGTTTGTAGTCCATTGGTAGGCGTCGTCGGGGGTTTCTACTTTGGTCAGCGACAGGGCTAGTGCGTAGATGGCTTTGCCTGCTTCTGTGCGTGGCCTGGAGGTGGTTTGGCGTCTGATATGGCGTTGAACGTGGACGGTGCAGCGTTGAATGTGGCTGGTGGGCCAGCATTTTTTGATTGCTGATAAGGCTCCGGTCCCGCCGTCGAGGGTGATGATCAGTGGGGGCTGTAGTTGGGAGATGAGTTTGATGTAGTTGGTGGTGGATTCTTTATCGCACCACAGCCATGCGACGACGTGGTCGAGGCTTGCGGCGATGAGCAGGCACTGTTTGTTGAGGTAGGTGCCGTCGATAAATAGCTGGTCATAGACCCTATTGTGGTCGATTTCTACGTTAGGTTGTATCAGCCAGCACCATTTCATGCGTGCGTGCAGGGTTTGGCGGGTGGTGTTGTGTTCTTGTGCGAGGCTGTTGAGGGAACGACCCGTGGTGATCCAGGTGTAGAACAGTCGGAAGGTTGCGGCGTCTTTGCTGGCTTGTTGGCTGTTTCTTACTGAGGATCCGCGGCAGCCTTGTGTGCATCGCCAGCGTTGGGTGCCGGCTTGTGTGTATCCGTTTTTCTTCATTAGCCCTGTACAGATGGGGCATCTTGGTCTGTTTGTACTCACCGGAAAATCAAACCAGAACCGGTTAGCACACTTTTCACGGGATCTCGGTATTGAACGCAAAAGGCCGGTTAATAGCTCTTGGAGACCTATTAACCGGCTAAAAACAGTTGTTGAGCTGGCAGAAGTAAGCTAATTCAGACACACTTTTCTTTACTTAGCCCTTCAAATGGCACCCTGAAGGTGAGGCATGTACAGGAATCTTGTCTACTGTGGACGGGGAGCCTTCCATTCTTCTAGCTGCTTAATAACTGTGGGTGCGTTTCGAGTCAACGTGGATTTCCAAGAAAGTCGGGACTCTTTTTGAAGCCTCCCAATCAAAAGTATCGGGTGAATGGCAAGGTCCTCAGATTTCGCCTCAACCCAATCCGCGCTGATTCTTTCTGGGACATCCTGTAATGGATCCGAAATGGCAAGTTGTGCAGCTAAACGGTCTGCCTCATCTTCTATTGAATCTGACTCACTTGAGAGATCATCCAGAATGACTTCACTATCGTCCGAAACATGTCCCAAAAGCACATGGGCGACCTCGTGCAGCAGGGTGAAGAACACCTTGTCTAGCCGTTTTCCGCGGCCTGAAAGTCCAATAGTTGGATGCCCGTTCACCAATTGGGCGCATCCATCAAGCTTGCCTCCTGGGAAAGACTCCACGTAGACGAGTTTTACGCCAACCTCGGCAAAAACCTTCTGGAACTCTGCGAAAGCGTTTGGATCTTTCGTTCGAGCAGACAACGTCTCAGCCAATTCCCTTAAAGCTTTGGGCGAATACGTCGAGACCTCCAGTCGTTCTGCGCTAGCTCGAACACACGCAGCCCAGGATTCTTGGAGAACAGTTATGGATTCTTCATTGTTACTCCGACGCGCAACGAACTTAGTGGGGGATGGATCCTCGAAACTCGATTTTCCAAACAGATTCAGGACCTCTTTGGCTTGGTCTGTTGGGTCCTTTGAACGTACGAATCCACGTTTGACTAGGTGGGATATTGGTGCGAGATCTCGGATTTGTGCTCGGATTCTGACCTCATCTAGGTTGTGTTGAGTTTGGGCATCTTGGGACTGCTTCCAAAGAAAATACGAGTCTTGCAGATTGAGCCAAAACTCAGCGGATGTCCCCAACGCGGTACCGATCTGTGCGGCGGACTCGCGAGTGATCTCCTTCTTGCCTGAGATGATTTCTGAGACAAACTGAGCTGGGCGTCCGAGAACTTCGGCAAAATCGGCTTGGGACCACCCGCGCTCGTCGAGCTCATCGGCTAAGAATTCTCCCGCGGGAAAGCGTTCAGCGGCTACTACTGTGTTCATTTTTAACCTCCTCTCAGTGGTAGTCGACGAGTTCAATG
Organism: Corynebacterium casei LMG S-19264; assembly: GCF_000550785.1. Lineage (NCBI taxonomy): Bacteria > Bacillati > Actinomycetota > Actinomycetes > Mycobacteriales > Corynebacteriaceae > Corynebacterium > Corynebacterium casei. The sequence continues at coordinate 2,277,683 of NZ_CP004350.1, read as the reverse complement.
ACGATTACTGTGCGGCCTGATTCGTCTGACTTAAATTGAAGAATCAAACGATACTGCTTGTTCAAACGGATAGATGAAGTACCAATTCTGTTTCCTTTGAGCTGTTCAAGGTGCAGTGACTTTAATGCTCTTAGGTCACGTTCGTCTGTGGCGGACGTTAGAATCTGAATTTTCTTGCGGTAGGCCTTGACGAGATCGGAACTCCATTTCTTCGATTTGAAGTTAGGGTCATTGGCCATCCGTTGCAGTTCGTCATCATCGAAGAGGATTCGCAATAGATCAACCTCGTCCAGTTTGCCGATGCCTCGCCAATATGACGCGACCGAAAAGTTAATGGCTCGAATAGGGTTCTTCACCCCTGGTATGAAGCACTATATCCCTCAAGTTTATCGAAAGCAAGAGTATTGAGATTCGAAGCGATCTAATTGTTTACTTTGCCCCGAGGCGCGCCTGAATCTGGCGGTAGGCAAGGAATCCGAAGAAGACGAGTCCGAAGTAGCCGATAGAAGGGTAGACGAATCCGACGAGAGCGGCGAAAGGCAGCTTCAGGCCGCCGATGAGTGCGACGAGCGTCAGAGCGAGGCAGACAATGGTGTAGGTGCTGCGGGACTTCAGCGGGAACTGGTCGGCGACGGTCCACAGCATGGGTGCTGCGGTGGAGTAGATGCCCAAAAGAGTAATGGTTGAGAAGACGTAGCCAAGCCACGGGGCGAGGTCAATGCCGAGCATCACCAGGGGAGTGGCCTCGTTATAGACCATGGGCAGTGTGGCAAGCAGTGCGAGCGCGCACAGCCCCATGACCCCGCCGTAAAGGAAGCCAGTGAGAATACTTGGGCGAACAGTGGATTGCAGGGAGCGGTCTTCGCGGCCAAGGCTGGTAAGAAAAGGCACTGCGATAATCAAGATGGCGGTGCTGTACAAAATAGTGCCGATAAACCAGTTCTCACTCGCCTTGGCGGGTTGGTACTGGGCAAGGTTTTCGGGGACATCGGCAAGCGCTGCGAAATTCTCAACAACTACCCATAGCGCGACGATGCCAATCACGATGACGATGAGTGGCCCAATGCGGCCGATGATTTCCACGAGGTTGCGGAAACCAAACATCAACGTAATCGCCACAACGGCCGCCATGCCGGTTGCACCGACCCAGGTGGGCATGTCGAAGACGTCCCCGAGCAGCGCGCCGGCGCCGGCGAACATGGTCACCGCAATCATGAAGACGAAAACCGGAACGCAGTAGCGAAGCACCGTGCCCACTACGGGTCCGCAAATATCCGTGAACGGTTCGACCTTGTTGTCCTTATTCTTCCGGCCCCATTCGGTCAGTGATGACAACAGCCATGAGAACAACAACACCACGATGATGATGGCGACCATGCCCCACCAGCCGTGCGCGGTGAAGTACTGCAAACTCTCTTGTCCCGTGGCGATGCCCGCGCCGATGAAAAATGAACACTGCGCGCCGGTAAACAGCAGAACATTCTTTATCCTGCTCGCGGGGGAAGTGGCACCTCCAGACAGCTGTGCGCTTGTCCTGTTCAGTGTTGATGTGCTGCTGTCCTGCATGCAATATTCCTTTAGAGATTAACAATTGGCGGCAAAAGAACACATGAAAGCTCGCGTGCGACGCTGTGCAACTGCGCCGCTCGAGCTTCGGCAGTTATGTGACCTTAATCAAATTCACCTCTCTCATGGTTGTGGATCACTTTCCGAAAGTCATTGGTAATGCGTTGAAGATCTGTTTGACATATGTCGCACAAAGAAATGGATAGGTAGATTGAAGTTCATGATTGAGCGAAAATTGCCGGCGTTGATTTTTGGCAACGTGGTTATCGAGTCATCGTTATTGGGAGGCGAACTCCGGGTATATGGCGAAGATTGGTGTTCTTATTCCACGGGTGGGGGCCGGGCTGTCCAACTGAAGTATCCCCTCGACGAAATGCGGTCAAAGGTGGATGCGGAGACGGCGCAGCAGTTTAGTGAGCAATTGCTGCAGCATGTAGAAGATGGGCTGGAGGCGACGTATACAGGTGGGGTCGAGCGTGCGAAGTGGGAACTGTGTCGATGGCTCCTGCGAGATGAAGACGTGTGAACGCAGGAGTAGCTGAGTTAAAGCGCGGCGGACGTGCGAAGCCTGAATCTTTGGGTTTCCTGTGGGAACAAGTCACGATCGGGGGTACTCGAAGGTGTATTACATGGTTGTGAGCTATCTCAAGTAGTGGGCAATTACCTGCGGTTTTGGGATCTGCTATTGAAAACCCGCAGGTGGGAATTCGGGTGGATTGTCACGGGAGTGTAACGCTGAGGAATTTTGGGCGACGCGGGGTGTTTGCTCGTGACATGATGGGGGAGCTCGTGCGGTGTGATGCTGCACTGGGAATTATGTGTGTGTGAGACGTGGAAATGAGGCAATAAGCTTATGCGCTGTATGCCGCACCTAAAAAGGGTCTTAGTGGGCTCGGCCTTTGCGGGTGCATTTTTTATTGGAGCCCCAGCTGCGGGAGCTGCTGAACTACCAAATCCGGTCATTGATTCGGCAGGATTTGTAGATCATGTTCGTGGGGAGCTGTCGAACTTCGGCGTTGAGGCCCCTGAGGTAGATACTCAGGTAACTGACGCCGTTGATGACGCGCTGCACCAGGTAGTTCCGCAGGAAATGCCGCAGGTACCGGATGTGCCTCAGGTACCTGAAATTCAAGCGCCAGCGGTGCCTGAGTCAGTAGCGCCTGAAGTTGATGTGGTAGAAGAATTCGCTACTGAGGTCTATAACCAGACTGAAGTGCTGACTAACCCGAACCCGATTGGATTGCAGGAAGCAACCCAGCCGGAGTTTAAGCCAGTACTGGTGGACCCGAACTATGTATGGCGCAACGACATGTTCTCCAAGGTTGCCGCAGGCAAGCCTTTTGAAGAGTTCGTGCTGCACCGTGCACCGGGTTCTTACTTCGATGCACCTCGTGTGCCCGAAGAATCCAATCAGTCCATGACCAGCGGCAAGTCCTTGTACGGTCCGGGCACTCCGATCTACATCAATGATCAGACCATGTGCACCCTGACCATGGCAGGTACTGACGCTGAAGGTCGCAAGGTTGGCCTGACTGCTGGTCACTGCGCCAACGTAGGTGACTCTGTGGCATCTGCTGACTCCTGGCAGGTTGGCCCAACCGGCACCGTCGTGTCCAAGAGCGATGAACTGGATTACGCAGTCATCGAGCTGGGCTCCGATGCTGAGGTCACCAACTCCTACAACGGCGTTACCGCAACCGGTGTTGGCGGAACCGTCAACCCAGGTGATGTTGTCTGCAAACGTGGCGTTGCAACCGGCACCACCTGCGGCATGACCTTTATGAATGGCAACAACATTCAACTCAACCAGGTATGTGCCACCGTCGGTGACTCTGGTGCCCCAGTGTTCAAGGATGGCCGAATCGTTGGTTCAATCTCCGGCGGTTACCGGCCAGGCAACGTTGGTGTTTCGTGCGTGACCCCTCTGCAGGGTGCGCTGCACGTTCCAACCGTTGCATCTGATTCCAAGGCAGTAGTCGCGGATATGAACCGCCGCGGCGGAGTAGGCGCAGGCTTTAAGTTGGCCTAGCACTACGCACTGTTTAAACAACAAGGAAGTCCTCGAAGTTATTGCTTCGAGGACTTCCTTGTATGTGCATCGCACTTACAAGAGCAAAACCACGTCAAGGCATGCTTGCTTGCCGATGCGTCGGCGTTTCCTCTTGAATCGGCTTGTAGTCCCTTTCAGGTGGGGTTTAAATCAGATCCATCGCTCCCATCGTGCTCAAGTTATGCGTGTTCAAAGATGACTGCGGGCTAGTTGCCGAAGTCAGTCAACGTCCATATTGAGTCTGGCTGGATGAGCGTGAAGTCGAGCGTGGCTGAGATTGGTTCCAAGGTCAAGGACTGAGAGCTTGAATTTGTGGGGTTACATAAGTCCATTTCTGAGCGCGCGAAGCGAATCCATTTCTCATTGCGGTCGTCGGATGCGAGGTAGAGGTAGTTCTCATCTTCTGAAAGTCCATTGTCCGGAATGGGGGAATCTTCCGTGCCAAGAGCATCATCAACAGCATGCTGGGGCGAATATGGGCAGACGGTGGCGAATTCGGCCCACTCCGGCCCGTAGATGTCGCGCAGGATGGCGGTGGCATCGGCGGGTTCACCCGCGATGTTGCTTTCAAAAGTCTTCAGGTGCGCCAGCAAAGGATCGTTTGCGCCGCACGAGACCAGAGCAAGCGCGGCAACTGTGGTCAAAGCAGCTACCGGAAAGGTTTTGGTGTGGCGCATCACTGTTCGGAAGGCGCTGTCCCGGAAGCATCAGGCTTCGGACGGTTGGTTCTGTACACAATCCAAGCGAAGAAAACCCCGAGCGCGACAAACACAATCGGAGCAATGGCATCGGAATGTTGCAAACCTATATAGCCGCCAACGAAGACTGCCATGACGAAAACGATGAGTGCTTTGATGATGGCATTTCGCGACTGTTGTGAGTCGGACATGAAAAGCCCCCTTTCTTTTCCAGCGTGCTTCAAGCACATCACAATTGCCGGGGTGGGGCAATAGCGTAGAAGAAAGGGGGAGTGAAGCTACTTGTTGAGCTTGCTCAAGACTTTCTCGTGCAGCAGGCCGTTGGTGGCAATGGCAGAGCCACCGGCGGGGCCTTCATTGCCGTCGAGGTCGGTGAAGGTGCCGCCGGCTTCAGTGACCAGCAGCGATGGTGCAGCCAGGTCCCAGAGGGAGACCTCGGGTTCGGTGGCGATGTCCACAGCGCCTTCAGCAACCAGGCAGTAGTTCCAGAAGTCGCCGTAGCCGCGCAGGCGCCAGGTGGATTCGGTCAGGTTGATGAAGTTATTGAGCATGTTGCGCTCGCCCCAGCCAGACAGGGAGGAAAACGCCAGGGAGGCATCGTAAAGACGGGAGACTTCAGAGACCTTCAGTTGCTTTGGCTCACCACACCAGACGCGGAATGCGCCAGCGCCTTTCGATGCATACCAGCGGCGACGCAACGCCGGCGCTGACACGACAGACACCACCGGAACGCCATCTTCCAGAAGCGAAATCAGTGTCGCCCAGACCGGCACGCCTCGAACGTAGTTCTTGGTGCCGTCAATCGGGTCAATGACCCACTGGCGTCCTTTGGTCACAGCATCCCCGCCGAATTCCTCGCCTAGTACCTCATCTTGCGGGCGGGCCTTCTTTAATTCGGCGCGTAGCTTTTTCTCACACGCCAAATCAGCGTCCGATACAGGTGTCATATCGGGCTTTTCTTTGACCGAAAGGTCGGAGGCCTCAAAGCGGTGCATGGTCACAACATCGGCGTGACCTGCTAGTTCTAGCGCTAATCCGAGGTCTTCTTTGTACTTACCCACGAAGCATGTTCTCCATTTCCGAAACTACCTGCTGGTTGCCAGCGATACACCATTCAACTCCACCGGCTTCAACTTTGGAAGTCGCACCCCCGGCAGCGTGTACTAATGCCTGGCCAGGCAGCCAATCCCAGTCCGGAACGGTGTGCTGAATCCATGCCCCCATCGTGCCATCGGCCACGGTGGACAGGTCCACAGAACCTGCACCCAGCATCCGCACGGAGGCAAAGTTCTGTGCCACGGACTGCCATGCGCCACGGATGGCATCGTCAGCCATAAAGCGTGGATGCAAGTAGGTGGCGAGGCAAATCTGCGACGCCGGAGCATCGACAAGCTGTGCAACGGCGTTATTATCCCGCGAGGTGGGGAAGTCCCTGCCGCCGAACCACGTGTAGCCCATTGCCGGGCGATGCACTGCACCCAGCACGGTGCCGTCCTCATCAGTCAATGCCAACGCCGAGCACCAGTAGTCGGAGCCGTTGGTGAAGTTATAGGTGCCATCGACTGGATCGATGACCCAGGTACGCCCCGACTTGGACTCACGCTGCGCGCCTTCCTCACCGATGATGCCGTCATCGCCGCGGATGGCCTCCAACACGCCTGCGACGAATTTTTCTGCCGCGCGGTCTGCTTCGGTCACGACATCGGACACGGATGTCTTTTGCTCGGTGGAAATGCCCTGTTCACGCATGCGCCACGCCAAACGCCCGGCGTTGTACACCAAAGCCTGGGCAAGGTGTGCATCCGAGTCATCGACGTGCGCGACGATGAAAGTCTTGGTGATAGCTGCGAGCATCTCTTCAAAAGTGGGCTGAGCTGATTCAGTCATAGAAGCTATTGTTGTCGCTTTATCAGGTGATTGCGAATTGAAATGCTCCCGCGCGGTAGACTCTAGTGCCATGCAACCGGATATTTCTGCAGCGATTGATGATCTTTCTGCCACCTTGACCACTATTGAAAAGGTCATGGATCCGCGTGCGCTTGAAGAACGGGCGCGTGAGCTGGAAGCTCAGGCCGGTGATCCATCACTGTGGGATGACCCAAACCATGCGCAGAAAGTTACCTCGGAGCTGTCCTCGACCCAGAGCAAGCTCAAGAAACTGTCATCGCTGCGGCAGCGCTTGGATGATCTGCCGGTGATGTATGAGCTTGCAGAAGAGGAAGGCGATGCATCGCTTGTCGATGAAGAACTTGCCGACCTGCGCGAAGCCATCGAATCTTTGGAAGTAACAACCATGCTTTCTGGAGAATATGACCAGCGTGAAGCAGTGATTAATATCCGCTCTGGCGCCGGTGGCGTGGATGCGGCGGACTGGGCGGAGATGCTCATGCGCATGTACACCCGCTGGGCAGATAAGCACGGGCACAAGGTGGATGTCTATGACATTTCTTATGCCGAAGAAGCCGGCATCAAGTCGGCGACTTTTGTAGTCCACGGTGAATATATGTACGGCACGTTGTCCGTCGAACAAGGCGCACACCGCTTGGTGCGCTTGTCGCCCTTTGATAACCAAAACCGCCGGCAGACTTCCTTCGCCGAGGTCGAGGTTTTGCCCGTCGTGGAGCAGACTGACTCTATTGAGATCCCCGATGCGGAAGTCCGCGTGGATGTCTACCGCTCTTCAGGCCCTGGCGGACAGTCCGTCAACACCACGGACTCGGCAGTGCGCTTAACGCACGTGCCCACGGGCATTGTGGTGACCTGTCAGAATGAGAAATCGCAGATTCAAAATAAGGCGTCTGCGATGCGCGTGCTGCAGGCGAAGCTGTTGGAGCGCAAGCGCCAAGAAGAGCGCGCCGAAATGGATGCACTCGGTGCCGGCGGTAATGCATCGTGGGGTAATCAGATGCGCTCTTATGTCCTGCATCCTTATCAAATGGTCAAGGACCTGCGCACTAACCATGAAGTGGGCGATCCATCGAAGGTACTCGACGGCGATATTGATGACTTCCTCGAAGCAGGCATTCGCTGGCGCATGGCAGAGATGCGCGAAGCCTGAAAGGCAGATGGGCACGGGCTGTAAATACTGAATAAACCTGTATTTTAGTTTTCGTACGCATCTAATGTTGCTAGTGTTGCACCTGTGATCACGTTCGAGAATGTAACCAAGGTTTATTCCACCTCCACCAGACCGGCCTTAAATGATGTGTCTTTTAAGATCGAAGACGGCGAATTCGTCTTCCTCATTGGCCCGTCTGGTTCTGGTAAATCCACGTTCTTGCAGCTGATGGTGCGTGAGACGAACCTTACGGCCGGCGATATTTACTTCAATGACTTCCACGTTAATCAGCTCAAAGGCACAGAAATTAACAAGCTGCGCCAATCCATTGGCTATGTCTTCCAGGATTTCCGCCTGCTGCCCAAGCTTGATGTGTACTCCAACGTGGCTTTCGCGTTGGAAGTGATTGGGAAGAAGAAAAGCCGCATCGAAAAGCAAGTGCCTGAGGTACTTGACATGGTTGGCTTGGGGACGAAAGCCCACCGCATGCCAGCTGAGCTATCCGGTGGTGAACAGCAGCGCGTTGCTGTGGCGCGAGCTTTTGTAAACCGCCCGAAGTTGCTGCTTGCCGATGAGCCCACCGGCAACCTGGACCCTGGCACCGCTGATGAAATTTTGACCTTGCTCAATCAAATCAACCGCCACGGCACTACCGTGGTGATGTCCACGCACAATGCGCGTGCCGTTAATGATGCACGTCAGCGAGTTATTGAGCTGAGCAATGGCAACCTGGCGCGCGATGAGCACAACGCGGAATACGGAGAGGCTTAAAAACAATGCAGATTAAATTTGTTCTCCGTGAAGCTTTCAAAGGTTTAGGCCGCAACCTTACCATGACCATCGCGCTGGTGATTACCACCGCGATTTCAGTCGCGCTGGTGGTAGCCGGTGTCTTGGTGTCGAATATGGCGCGCGAAACCCAAGCGATTTATCTCGAGCGCGTCGAGGTGATGATTCAGCTGGATGAAGAAATCTCCAACACTGACCAGGACTGTTCTACTGACGCCTGTGTCGAGGTTAAAGAGCTGCTGGAAGCTGATGACGGGGTAGAGACAGTAACTTATCGCTCCCGTGAGGACTCTTATCAGCGCTTTGTCGAAGTCTTCCAAGACACCGACCCAGTGCTGGTAGAAGAAACTTCCCCTGATGCATTGCCAGCTGCGCTGCATGTGCGACTAGTTAACCCGACCGATACCGCGCCGATTGATGCAGTGCGTGACCTACCGCAGGTGGACACCATCGTTGACCAAGTCGAAGAAGTGCGTTCGGCGACGGATAACCTTAACTCGATTCGAAATGCCACCTTCTTGCTGGCATTTGTGCAAGCGGTTGCTGCCATCTTCTTGATTGCGAACATGGTGCAGATCGCCGCCTATAACCGTTCCACGGAAATTGGCATCATGCGCATGGTGGGTGCTTCTCGCTGGATCACCCAGGCACCATTCGTATTGGAAGCGGTGGTGGCATCGTTTATCGGTGTGGTTCTGGCCGGACTTGGCGTCTTTGCCGCGAAGTCTACGATCGTGGATTCTTCGCTTGCATCCCTGTACGAATCTCAGCTGCTGGCGCCGATTCGAACCTCTGATATTTGGGTCTCGTGGCCACTGGTTGGCATTGCCGCTATTTTGGCTGCGGCGATTACGGCCTCGGTTACTTTGCGGGCCTACGTGCGCAAATAGTGCGACTGACTTCGCGCTGCTAACCGCCAGCACCAAATTCAATACGAAAGAACGGACAAGCATTATGTTGTCCGTTCTTTTCTTGAATAGCAGCCCTTAGTGCAGGTAGGGTTAATTATTATGGCTAAAAAGGGCAAGAAGAAAAAGAATGCGGTAGGCGCTGACGGTACTCAAACGTTGGCGACTAACCGGCGTGCCCGCCATGACTATAAAATTCTCGAGGAATTCGAGTGTGGCATTGTCTTGCTGGGCACGGAAATTAAATCACTACGTGAAGGCAAGATTTCTCTAACCGATGCTTTTGCAACCGTAGATAACGGTGAGGTTTTCCTGCGCAATCTGCATATTCCGGAGTACTCCATGGGCTCGTGGACGAACCATTCGCCTAAGCGCACCCGGAAGTTGTTGTTGCACCGTCGTGAAATCGACAAAATCATGGGCCAAGTCCGTGATGGCAATAAGACCCTGATTCCGCTGAAGGTTTACCTGCGCAACGGTTATGCAAAGTTAGAGTTGGGTCTTGCCCAAGGTAAACAAGACTACGACAAGCGCGAGGACATCAAGCGCCGCGACCAGGACCGGGACATCACGCGTGAGCTTGGCCGGCGTATCAAGGGCATCAACGCCTAATTGCTTCGCCGAGGAAAGCTGAAAGCAGGTTTGCTGGCGAGAGCTTCGCTTGCGCCGCAAGCTTGTGGGAATGAACCGTGCTGCTGTAGTGTTGTAACGACTGTAGGAAGATGCACATCCCGCCTACAGCAATGGGGTTGATTTGGTTTCGACTTCGCTCATTGAGCCAGGGGAAGCGTGCCGGTGAAGGCTAGAGACCACCGTTAAGCGTCGTAGCAACCAATAAACGCAGAGAAGAACTCTCAGCGTGACTACGCCCTCGCTGCCTAATTACAGCGACGCGTGTCTGTCAGCCTAGGTTTTGTTCCTGACCTAGAACCTGGCATCGACTAGGGAACTTGCCGTCTGGCTGGGTCGACAGGACCAGACGGGACTTCTACTGGCGACTGGGCTCATCATCCGGAACGTGTTCGTCCGAGCCGGAGAGCCGAGCAGAGATCCCGCGCGAACTGCGCACGGAGAAGCCCTGGCAAGATGACGGAGGACCCGGGTTCAAGTCCCGGCAACTCCACTTATAGCATTTCCCCTGGTCGTTATTGACCGGGGGTTTTGTTATGTCTGTGCTGGTAGTGCCTATGATAGTGGCATGCCACAAGTGGCCATGAGTGAACTTGAACCGTATTGGTTACTGGAAAGTTACGGGAAGTATTTCCATTACGATTCCCGGAGCCGGGAAGAACTTCCGCCATGGCTACTAAAAGACGCGCCCGGCGTGATTTCGGCACCGTCCTTAAAAAGGGCAAAAGATTTTATGCGGAATACACCGGCATCGATGGAGCGCAGCACATGCCCGGGCATAGTTTCGGCACCTGTACCGATGCAGACGGCTGGGGATGTGTAAACGATTGATTAGTCGCTGACTGAGCGGCCCTTACCTCCTCAGTCACGGCATAACCCAAACAATTGCAGACGACTACGGTCGAATCTGTCGTCCATCCCATGACAACGTGCTGATCGCTTTTCAGGGAAACGTCACGAGCACTTTGGAACATCGAAGGTGGCGATATGTCTCACGACATGACATCGCCGCCTTAAACAAAATCCGAATGGCCCAGTTATCACCATCTATCCGGAGCGCGCGTACCAACTAAGCCAAAATGGCAATGTGTGCATTTCACTTGCCGTCGTGCTTCTTAAAGTCAGAAGCTGCGTATTGCAAATTTCCATAGAATTTAAGAAGGTTATCCATGAACTCTCTCGAAATCCACTGCGCTACGACTCAAGCCGGCGGTTCGATATTGAATGACTCCCGCCACAACTACAGCGAGCGACGTTGTGATGATATGCGGCCATGAAAACCAGGGTCCTGGTTGTTTGAAATAGTCTAACGGCCACAGATGAATCGTATGATCTACGTAGAGAGGCGTCATACCCGCAACCCATAAAAGGATCACGAAAGGGATACCCCGAAGTCTTCCAATGAACGGGATAATAATTGCCGTTACAGCCGCGATGAGGGTGCTGTTGTTGACAATGAGACCGCTTTCAGGAACTTCCACGTATATCGCTCCCGTGGCACCTTTCAGAAAAATTACTTGAAATATGATGGCAGCTGAGGTGGCGATGATAAGCACTATGAATAGCGCACAAACGTAGCGAGCCAATGCTAGTTTTTTCGCGCGGGTTCGCCAGATATCTACACTTGGCATCGTTGGAACAATTAATGCCATGACAGCAATCGCGGTTAGATTTGTGAGAATTTCGATATGTGCAATGGGGACAGTTTCTAAGCCAACCTCAATTAGCACGAAACTCCCGTCCCCGAGACCCCAATTCATAATTGGAATACAAATCAGCAGGAGAACCAGTGGAATCGTTGGGATCGACTTTCGAAGAGCACTAAACGGCATGTATAAACTCCTTAACCCGTTACAGCGTCGAGCATCTCGTACGTGCCGTTGCATGAATGGATTTCGTCCCAATGCGAAGAGAGGAATGCACTAGCCATTTCGTGAGAAGCTTCATCAAGTGGGTTGTAAGCCTCACGAATCTCACCATCTTCATTTACAGCCATGTATAAGTATCCATAGCTTTCTAAATTTTTCGAGGTTGCTCCAGATTCCGTGATTAAGTAGGCTGCAACACGTTCTGCAACGTACGCCCCTTCGGAATTAGCAGTTGTGCAGTTTGAACTTCCCACGATGTGCATCGCGAAATCGGAATAGTCCGCTTTTCTTTCATCTCCAACAATTCTGAGTATTTTTGAGTCAGGGTCTTTCCGCAAAGAGCCTGAATTGTACTCATTCATGTTGACCGGTGCAGTTTCGGCAGGAGCAAGCGTAAGCATTGCATTTGCCTCTTCCACCATATCCGGCAACGCAAGTTGATCAGCTTGATTAACACATATTACGGATCCGTTATTGGTGGTTTTACAAACATCATTTTCTGCCTGGTGTGGCTGCCCAATTGTGCCCTGGACTCCGATAAGGAGCACTGAGACTAGGGCTATCCCTGAAATAGCGACGCCGCTTTGTCGAGCTACAGGTTGATTGCGCATTTTGTAAATCACTACCCACAGCAGCAACACCAGGAGTCCAGCAGCACAAATAGCGAGCGGCATTGGAACAAAATGGTTATATACGTTGAACTGGTTGAATAAGCCTTGATACGGTGCGCGCGCCGGGACGAGCGCCCATACTGATTGACTGTTCGTCGCAATTACAAATACAAAATACGCTATAGGGGCCATCACGATTGCCGCTATGGTGGAAGGGAAAGCGCTGAGGGCTTTGCCAACAAACACTGCGACCAGAGACATGGAAAACGTGAATGTCGCACACGTGATAACCGTTAAGATGAATTCAACAGGAAAGCTCTCATTGTCGACAGTTGCCCTTAAAATCAGCGGTAACTGTCCCAAAACCAGCATCAGAATGCTGTATACGCTGAGGGTCAAAGCAACGCGAACTAACTGGCTGAAAGGCGTGATTTTCCCCAACCCGGTATTTGTGATGACCCGTGGAGCAGCGAGCGATGCCGCGTTATACGCACTGCAAATGCTGACGAAAGTTCCTGAAAGAAAGGTCAGCCAACGAACGGTGCTGTCAATATCTGGCCATCGGACATAGGAAACGCTAAAGCCAGTAATGCTGTAATAGAGGGAGAACCCCAAGGCAACAGCAAGGCTTATTAATCCAAGAGCAGGTAGAGCTGGTGAGCCCAATTTCCGCACGATCACAACGCGTCCTCCTCTTGACTACTGATTGAAGCACGTTGAGAGACAAATGCGAGTGCGTTTTCAAGCTTATCTGAAGAATTCAGGCTGTTGTCAGTAGCAGCAGCGGCAGAAAGTTCATGCCACGTTCCGTGAAAAACAGCTCGTCCTTCGTGGAGAGCCAAAGTCTTTTGGCTAAGGCCCTCTACGTCGTCGATAAGGTGTGTTGAAATCACAATGGTTGCTTGCTGAGCGAGAGCCTGTAGAATCTCGCGGATTTCCAAGCGGGATTGTGGGTCAAGGCCTGCAGTAGGTTCATCGAGAAACAGTATATCTGGACGATGAATCAGTGCTGCGGCAATTCCAAGGCGTCGGTTTTGACCACCAGAAAGAGACCCTACCTTTTCCTTGGCCTTCAAACTGAGGCCGACTAGCTGAAGTACTTCTGGTATCCGCGGTTGAGCCTGACTTCGGGACATGCCGGACACCCATGCTGCGTAAGCGAGCGCTTCATCGCACTTCATGCCGGATACAAACCGCACATCTTGCGGAACATAGCCAATGCAGTCGCGGTAGTCTTCAGAAGACTTGAAACCTATGGTTTCGCCATTGTGTTGTAGAGTTCCAGAAGTAGGGGAATCAATAGTGGCAAGAATTTTCAGCAGAGTCGTCTTACCGCTACCGTTCGCTCCAATGAGCGTTGTGATGCCACGCTCGAAGGTCGCGGAAACTTGGTCTAGCGCGACCTTTTTCCCGCTGACTCCTGAAAATATACGTGTTATATCGTATGCTTTTAACACTTGGTTTCCCTCCTTAAGGAATCTGGCGCCGGATAATAGAATCCGACGCCAGAAATAGTAAATATAAGTTACGAGCGAAAGTGTGGGATTAACAAGCGCCTCTGTTATCGCCGCGAAGAACTGTTCCCGTTGAGCTGACGATCCTGCCATGGTAAGTGCCAGCCCCTTGACACGCCCCATATGCTCGAGCCGTCTGGTTTCCATAACCCGTGACGCTACCAAGCACAGCGTCTGGGAGAAGTGCACGGTGTTTTCTGAGTTCAACTGTGAACGTCGCAGTATTTAGGCAATTCTCACGGGCGCCCTGAACTCCTAGCCAATTGGTGTTCATATCCCATCCGACATCCCAAATCACCAGGCGACAACTTCCTGCAGGACCGGTTTCTTTCTTTGCAAAGGTTTGGAATCCGGTCGTGTCCTCAACGGATTTCGATTCTTCGTGACTGGACCATGAAGGTGGTACAGCCTCAGGGGAAAAGTTAGGGTGAGCATTTGCTGAACCAATTGTTGTGGTAAAGCCGATAATGCTGGCACAAATTGCAGCTAAAGCACGGTGTTTCATGCTGGAAGCCTTTCTGCTCGAAGATTCCAACTATCCCTCCTATCCCTCGAGCGATAGTGAATATGGATTGAGTGGCTTTAAGGTGGCCCCTCACAGGGAAAGCGTATTTCTTGCGAAGTTTTCTAGCAATAGAATTAGTATTAGTTGATAAACCTGTGTCAATAATGAATTTTCTATTGTATTTCGATCCTGTTTAGACTAAAGGTCGACAGATGTTCGTTACCTTCGGGCATTAGATTCCGGAGATAGAACGTGAGCTCGGACTTGCTTGACGTATCGAATATCTCGTTGAATTTTCGGATTCTCCTATTGATTGAGGCGCAAGAGTAGTTCGTTAACCTCGCTATTCTCACGGTTTTGAGATCTGCACTTAGATGCCTAAGTATCTCGAGGTCATCGTCAGTGAAGCGGGGTAGAAAGGATCGAAATAGTGATCCTTTGGGTGAGCTAATGAGACCAGTGAGCAAGGAGGATGAGACTCCAAAACCATGCCTAATTGTTGAGGTGAGACACCGTTCAATTGCCGCTGCGGAGTCCGTCGTGCAGGCGAATCCGCAATTTGGCGAGTCGGAAAGGATCTGCTCAAACCCCTTGCTGAAGCCAGGCAGCAGTACCAGAGTTGGCGATCGAGAGTTTAAGAATGTCGTGAGTTCTAATATATTTGTGTCTGAACTGGAGGCCAACTCAATGACGCCAATAGACGTCGGTGAATGGTCTAGCCATTTGCGCGCATCTTCAAGGTCATTTATATGGGCAAATCTCCCTATTTTAAGGTATTGATTGTTGCACAGCTTCCAGCTGGAGCTGGAGCTGGAGCTGCTTGAAACAAATATTCCGTTGTTTGGCATAGCGAAGTTCCTTTGGTGTCTATGCAGTTACTATCTTGTGGTTGCGGCGCAAGGCTTTCTGGAAATAATTCCTTGAAAAGTGCACGGCCATTTGTTCTTGTGTAGCAAATTTGTTTGTATCTGAGGGCTGTGATGGTTTCTTGCCTTGGCTAAGCGATGTTGCAGACATGGTTGCATATTAGCCCGGCTTGAGCCTCAAAAACTCGGGGAATGATTGAATGGCGGTAGAAAGGTAACTTAAGTTCCCTCAGCGCTTTGACCATTGAAATGGCTCAGTCGTGACTGGCGAATCTGAGCTCTGGATGTCGATGCCTTGCCTTTTAGGAAGCGATACCAAGAATCTTTTATATCTTTGATGTCTGGGTGTTGCTATTCTAGATATGGGTATACTTCGAGCGCATTGGAGTTTCGGAAAATTGTGGATACGGAACATTTGCCGCTGGGAAGCAACCCAAAATGGCATTTGTACTAATCATTCGGTGTATAAAAGGTCTGTGGCTTTTACCCCTGATGGTTCCAAGAGCAAGGGTGGGTATGAATAGCAATTCCAAAGCAAAAATTGCATGGGGTATCGCGGCTTTTACTACCCTGGGTGTGATCGTTGAAGTCACTTTTCGAATTGACGAAATCACCTGGCAGCAGGCTTCACTAGCTCTTGCTGCGGGAGGCCCGATACCAGCTGCTGTTTACCTGCCGGCTTGGTATTCGGTGGTAGGTGTATCCATTATTCAATTCTTATCGGGGTACTACTTCGCTACCGTGCATCCAGTTTTGTTCTTCCTTTCGTGGATTCCGGTGATCGCAATCTTGTGGTTTCGTGGAAAAAACCTTGGGGCTCTTCTAGTTACGATAGTGCTGGTTTATATCAATAGCATTGCGCCTGAGGTTGGTGACTGGCAACCGGATTTTAACTCCGCTATCTTTATGGTGGTTTTCATGGGAGTGCTTTTAGCTTTCTTTGAACTGGTTCTGCGCATCGAAAATGCTCGAAAAGAAGAAGCGGAACGCTCTGTTCAAATGGCAATTTCGTTACACACGCAAGTTGCTGGATCTTTAACAAAAGTCCTGATCGAGCTAGAGAAGTCGCCAGACTATTTTCAATCCAAGGAGACTCGGGGGTCGCTCGAGATTGAAATTCGAAATGCCCTGCTGTCAACGAGACAATTACTGGAGATACTTACGAAACCAAAAGGAAATGGTCAGGGCAAAGTTGCAACGGCAGAGTATTTTTCTGACGCCTTGGATATGGCAGTCCATGAATTGGAGGACAATGGGTTTAATGTAATAGAGCAACCTCGGGAACGGACCCAGGTGAAGTTGAAGTCAGACCTCCAGGCAGTGATTGCGGCGATTTTCGCGGAGTTAGCTAACAACCTGCTGAAGTACGCAGATGTTAATCGGCCAGTCCTGCTCAATGTCATAAGTTTGAACTCAGACGTTCAGGTTACTTTTAGCAATTTCCTCAGGGCAGAAGAATTTGATGCGTTGAAGAGCTCTGGGTTAGGTCTCTCCATAATAAAAGACATGATTACCTCCATCGGGGGCCAGATACATTCGGGACTTGAGTCGCCGGAACAATGGAAAACAACAATAATAATTCCGTTAGCTTAAAGACAGGATTGAAAATGAGCTTTTTTTCGATAACTAATTTATTTATTTCGACTGTTTCTTTCGGTTATACCGACCCAGCCGCAACTTTTTGTCAGAAGTTCCCCGCTCTTCCGATATGCGCGAAAAATGGATAGTAAAGCAATCAGGATTCTGCTTGTTGAAGACGATGTGATGCTCCAGCGGAGTTTACTTAAATACCTGTCTGGAGAAGCGGGTTTAGAGATCGTTGGCACGGCGACGAATGGATTTCACGCTTTAGAGATTCTGGAGCGTTGCTCAGTCGACGTTGTAGTTTCAGATCTTCGGATGCCTGGAATGGATGGGGTTGAGCTATTTCAAAGGCTGAAGGATAAGCAGGATGGCCCCCGGTTCATCGCAATCACTGCCCACGACAGGGATGAAGCCATGCTGGAGCTGCTTCGAAATGGTGCCAATGGATACATAGTAAAAGGTGACAGTATCAAGGAAATCAGTCGTAGTATTTACGCTGCAATGCATGGTGAAACTGTCGTCTCGTCTTCTGCTATGACTAGGCTCCTGACGCGTGTGGAAAACGCAACTGAACGTCCGACATCGCCCGATACCAGTGGTTTAGCCCCGACGGCAGCTCGCATTTTAGATCTTGTATGTCTTGGTCGGTCGAATCAGAAAATTTCTGAGGAGATTGGGATGAACATTGCCTCTGTAAAGAAGCAAGTATCGGGATTACTGAAATACTTCGAAGTGAGCTCACGTTCAGAGCTAATCGTATCGATGCATCGTCAAGGCTACATGGCTAAATAATAGGTGGAAGATTTGCTGTTGCACTAGAGTACGCGTGGAAGGGTTGCTCGCATGATTAAGATAGTAAAGGTACATGACTACGTCTCGGGCAAAGAAACTGCGCCGGGCAAGAAAGTCTTGGTGGACAGGTTGTGGCCACGCGGGGTGAAGAAAGAAGACTTGCCGGGTCATTGGCTCAAAGAAGTGGCGCCGTCGCCGGATCTGCGCAAATGGTTCGACCATGATGAAGACAAATTCAAAGAATTTTCTAAGCGCTATAAGGAGGAGCTGACCGAGGCAGATTCCAGTGGCAATGAAGACTTGGCCACGTTGCAGGAGATGGTTGATGACGGTGATGTCTCGCTGATGTACGCGGCCAAAGACCACGATATTAATCACGCGGTGGTGCTGAAAGAATGGCTGGAGAGCTGACTAGAATCTGCTTCATGGGGTGAATAAATCGGGGGCAAACGCGATACGCAGCTGATTTTTCACAGAATTAGCTAAATATCGTCGTTAATAGGGGTTTTCATGCATTAATAGGGGCTAGATGCGGGGGAGGGCATTGGTAACAGATTGGTACCGCGACCCACACATCGGTTGCGACGTGGTTTAAGTCTCATTAGTTTGGCTGGATACGCTGTTGCAAAATGTATGACGCCTAACTGGACTAAAGGAGAGCGCCATGGCCGATGATAAAAAGCATGCACCCCATGACGATCTAGAAAACTCAGGAGCAACTGAGAACGTCGGGGAATCCAGTTCGTCTGTGAAGACATCGACAAGCGAGCATGACCCGTACCAAGACAACCAGTCGACTGGTACCAAGTGGCTGGATAAATTCTTAAACGGTATTGAATACCTAGGCAATAAGCTGCCCGAACCATTTACTATCTTCCTTGGGTTATTCCTGCTAACAGGTATCTTGTCCACCATCTTTGCGTGGCAAAACATCACCTTCCAAGTGCCAGGCAGCGATGAAGTGCAAGAGATTCACGGCCTGTTTACTGGTGAGGGAATGACGTGGCTGACCACCACAATGGGCGAGAACTACCTCGGCTTCCCGCCGCTGGTTACCGTGCTGCCCATTCTGTTGGGTGTGGGTATCGCGGAGCGCTCCGGCATGCTCTCAGCGCTGATTCGCAAGCTCTTTGGCTCAGCGCGCCCTGCCGTCCTGCCTTATGCGGTTGGTGTTATCGGTGTGACTGGCTCCGTTATGGGCGACGCCGCCTTCGTGGTCATCCCGCCGCTGGCAGCGATGGTGTTTAAAGCAGCGAACCGTCACCCGGTAGCGGGTCTATTGGGTGGTTTCGCCGCCGTCGGTGCGGGCTATTCCACGGCGCTGGTGCCAACCTCGTTGGATGCTTTGTTCGCTGGTATTTCAACCGCGGTGATGGAAACTTTGCCGGACTTTGACTTCCAGGAAGTCACGGCAGTGTCCAACTACTTCTTTAATATTGCATCCTCGATTGTGCTGGGGCTGATTGCCGGTTGGCTCATCGATAAGGTCCTGGAACCACGCATGTGGCGCCAGGATGTCCCGACTGAAGAGGATATTGACCCAGAAGAGGCCAAGGAACGCGGCGACCGCGATGCCGAGGGCAACGAACTCTCCGCTGAGCTATCTGCCGAAGAATCCCGCGGCCTGGTGTGGTCCGTTATTTCCATCGTTATTTTGACTGCGATCATTCTGGCAGCCGTCTTGGTGCCAGGTTCCCCATGGCGCAATGAAGAAGGCGGCTTCTTACCATCCTCGCCGCTACTAAGTTCCATCGTCTTTATTATCTTCGCGTACTTCATCGTCATGGGCCTGGTCTACGGCTACGTGGTCAAAACCATCCGGGGCATGAAAGACGTTGTGGATATGATGGGTCAGTCTTTGGCTTCCATGATGGGATTTTTGGTGCTGGCATTTATCTTGGGCCAGTTCATCGCGCTGTTCTCCTGGACCGGCATTGGTACCTACAGTGCGGTGAAGGGCGCAGCATTCCTGGAGCAAATCGGTCTTACCGGCTTCCCAGCGATCCTGGCGTTCTGTGTCCTAGCATCGCTGCTGAACCTGCTGATTATTTCCGGTTCTTCCATGTGGACTCTGATGGCGTCTGTATTCGTTCCGATGTTCGCCTTGCTAGGCTACGAGCCAGCCTTCATTCAGGCCGCTTTCCGCGTGGGTGACTCCGCAACGCAGATTATTACCCCGCTGAATCCCTACCTGATTGTGATGTTAGGTCTCTTGCAGCGCTATGAACCGCGCGCCGGAATTGGTACCTTGATGGCGCGTCTGATTCCTTTTGTTATCCCATTCTGGGTAGCGTGGGCGGTACTGTTAGGGGTGTGGTACTTCGTTGACCTGCCGCTTGGCCCTGGAAATGGCGTTATGATCGGTAGCTAACATGTGTACTGAAAATTCTGGTCATTTTGATAATCCGGGTCTGCGGCACCCGCAAGTGCCCTCGACTGCCTTCTTGGACGCCACGTCGGATTTGATTGAAGCAAGGGTGACGGCTGCGCAAAAAGCACAAGGAGAGCAAGAGCTGCGCCTAGATGCCTACCCACAGCAGCAAGAGCTGTGGGCGGCAGTGGATAGCTATGTCGCGAGAATCCAGAGAGACCTCGATTTCATCGTTGAGGATCTGCACGCGCACCCAGAGCTAGCCTTTGAGGAAGTGCGCTCGCAACAAGTGCTCGCCAAAGTGCTTAAAGACCATGGGCACCATGTTGAACTTGGCGTGTACGGTGTCAGCACAGCCTTCGAATCTTCGGTGCAAACCCCGGGCTTTGATGCTGACAAGGATCCGAGCATCGTGATTATGGCGGAATATGATGCGCTGCCAGAAATTGGTCATGCCTGCGGACACAATATAATTGCCGCATCTGGCGTGGGTGCATACCTGGCAGCGGCGAAGGTGCTTTCTTCGCAGGCCGCGGAAGGTATTGAGGGCAGGATTGTTTTACAGGGCACACCTGCTGAAGAAGGCCATACCGGCAAGGAGTACATGATTCGCGGCGGCAGTTTGGAAGGCATCGATGCTGCGGTAATGATCCACGGCTTTGGCTATGACATCGCTTCACACGCGTGGGTGGGGCGTCGTTCCGCCACGGTGCGTTTCCATGGGGTAGCAGCGCATGCCAGCTCCCAACCCTATATGGGAAAAAATGCTCTCGATGCGGCATCTTTGGCGTACCAGGGTCTAGGCCTTTTCCGTCAGCAGATGCCGCCGAGCGATAGGTTGCATGCCATCATCACAGCGGGTGGACACCGGCCGTCGATTATCCCGGCGGAATCGACCATCGAGCTATACGTTCGCTCTTTAGGTGTGGACACGTTGATGGACATTTCCCAGCGTGTTAATGAAATCGTGGAGGGTGCAGCGCTGATGGCGGGTTGTGGGTTTGAGATTCAGTGGGATCCGCACCCGATGTCGTTGCCGGTGCGCAATAACCCATCGATGGCTGCACGCTGGGCGGATACCCAAACCCAACGTGGCAGGGTAGCGCTGCCAGAGGGGACGGTGCCAGATACGCTGGCGGCATCGACAGACTTTGGCAATGTGTCCCAGCGCGTGCCGGGTATTCATCCCATGGTCAAGGTTTCTCCCGATGACGTGGCATTGCACACTGAGGCATTCGCGGCGTGGGCTAAGACCCCAGAGGCAAAGAAGGCCGCAGCCGACTCCGCTGTAGGATTGGCTCAGGTCACGCTAGATTTGCTTGCCGATGCTCCCTTGCTTGCCCAGGCTAAATCTGAGTTTGAACTTGCTGGTGGGGTAGTGGCGGTAGATGATCTAATCGCATAATTGGCCGTTTCAGGTGAGCCATATGTCACAACATCTTGGGAGCTATTTCCATTTCATCCAGTGGGAAAGGGGTAGAGCACTGGCGCTTTGCACCCTAGTTCCACCTGAAGGCTGATTAGGGGGTGCAACTTCTGGTGGGTTCCGCTACCCCCGATCATGAATTTTGGTCTTGTAACTAATCCTTGCCTCAGTTAGGTTAGCCTTGTCAGAGCTTGGGGAAAACAAATACTTTCTACTAGATCCCTTAAAGCCCGGAATGAATACTTTACTGAGAAAGGTTTACCTACAACCATGAAGATCCGTCACGCCCTCGTGGCTTCTGTTGCTGCTGCATCCCTCGTGTTGGCATCCTGCTCCAACTCTGAGACTGACTCCACTGGCGCAGCTGCAGAGACCACCGCTTCTGATCCCTCCGCATCCGAAGACTCAACCGATGAAGCAGCTGCCGGCGAAGGTGAACTGGTTGTTGAAGACAACTTCGGTGAGAAGACCATCTCCCTGCCAGTAGAGAACCCAGTTGTCACCGACAACCGCGCATTCGAGCTTCTTGCAGAGTGGGATGTTGAGCTGGCTGCTGCACCAATTGGCCTGATTCCAGACACTTTGTCCGATAAGTACAACGAAGACACCATCGAGTTTGATCTTGGTTCCCACCGCGAGCCAGACCTGGAGCAGATTGTTGCAGCACAGCCTGACCTGATCTGGAATGGCCAGCGTTTCTCCCAGCACGGCGAAGACATCGAAGAGCTTGCTCCGGAGGCAACCCTCGTTGACTTCACCCCACGTGATGAAGAGCCACTCGATGCAGAGCTGATTCGCCTGACTGAGAACCTGGGTCAGATCTTCGGCCACGAGGATGAGGCACAGGCTCACATTGATGAGTTTAACGAGGCTCTGGAGCGTGCGAAGGAGGCGTACGATCCAGAAAAGTCCGTCATGGCGGTTAACACTTCCGGTGGCGAGATCAACTACATTGCTCCATCCATTGGTCGTACCTGGGGCCCACTGTTTGACCTGATTGGCTTCACCCCATCCCTCGAGGTTGAAGGTGGTTCTTCCAACCACGAAGGTGATGACATCTCTGTTGAGGCAATTGCAGAGTCCAACCCTGATTACCTGGTGGTTCTGGACCGTGACGCAGCTATTTCTTCCGAAGAGCCAGATTACTCCCCAGCATCTGACCTGATTGCTGACAGCGCTGCGCTGCAGAACGTCACTGCAATTCGGGAGGACAACATCGTTATCGCTCCTACCGACACCTACATCAACGAGAACATCGTGACCTACACCGAGATTCTCAACCTCATCGCTGACGCATTTGAGGCTCAGAACTAAGAGCCCTGTTGCAGCTTGAGTTAAGCTGCAAAATCCAATGCGATGAAAACCGGTTGACCTTGGGAAATTTAAACCCTGAGGCCCCAACCGGTTTTCCGTTTGAAAAGGTAAATAATTATGGATAACTCCTCGAGCTCGGCGCCAGCAGCAGATGCGCCGGCAGCGGGTACTGAGACGGTAGTCCCGCAGCGCCGCTCCCGCGGAAAGCTCTGGAACTGGAAGCTGTCGGTGGCAACATTAGGTACTATCATCTTGCTGTTGATCTCGTTGTCAGTAGGCGAGTACAGCATTTTGACCAGCGACTTTGGCTGGGAGATGTTCGGCATTACCCGCATCCCTAGGACAATCGCACTTATCCTTGCTGGTGCAGCAATGGCCATTTGTGGTTTGGTCATGCAGCTTCTTACTCAGAACCGTTTCGTCGAACCATCTACCACCGGTACTACTGAGTGGGCCGGCCTGGGCCTGTTGACCTGTTTAATTCTGTTCCCACAGTCTTCCGTTCTGGTCAAGATGATTGTCGCCGTTGTTTTCGCGTTTATCGGAACGATGATCTTCTTCCTGTTCCTACGCAGGGTTACCCTCCGCTCGTCCATGGTTGTCCCGATCGTGGGCATCATGCTTGGCGCGGTTGTGAGTGCAGTATCTTCCTTTATCGCACTGGCAACTGATGCTCTCCAGCAGCTCGGAATCTGGTTCATGGGTTCATTTACTTCGGTCTACAAGGGTCAGTATGAAGTCCTGTGGGTAGTTCTGTTCGTTGTGATCGCGGTATTTATCTTTGCTGACAAACTGACAGCAGCAGGTCTGGGTGAGGATATCGCGACAAACATTGGGTTGAACTACAACCAGGTTTTGCTTCTGGGTACAGCCTTGGTCTCCATCGCAACTGGTGTTGTCACCGTTGTCGTGGGCGCGTTGCCATTTTTGGGTCTGATTGTTCCTAACATCGTCAGCATGTTCCGTGGTGATGACCTGCGCTCCAACCTTCCATGGGTATTGCTCTTGGGTATCACGATTGTGACCCTGTGTGACCTTCTTGGGCGAACCATCATCTCGCCTTTTGAAATGCCAGTTTCTGTCATTTTGGGCATCGTCGGTGCAGTAGTCTTTGTCGGACTGATTGTGAGGTCAACCCGTGACAAATAAAATAGAGGCCAGCATGGCATCCAAGGGCAAAGAAAAAACGCGTCACGTTGGTGCGTTCCAGTCGGCAAAGGCGGCACGTAAATACTGGATAATGATCATCGTCATGTCGGTGATGGCAGTCCTATTCTCATTTGGTCTGCTTTCTTATGAAAACCCGATGGAATTTGGTACCAAGGAGTACTGGCTCATCGCCAATCGCCGTCTTGACGGTGTAATCGCAATGGGCTTGGTTGCCGTATGTCAGGCAGTAGCGACGGTTGCGTTCCACACAGTGACCAATAACCGAATTCTGACTCCATCGATTATGGGTTTTGAATCGCTCTACCGAGTAATTCACACCTCGACGATCTTCTTCTTCGGAGCTGTTGGCCTCAACAATGCCCGGACGCTCGAGATGTTCGTCATCCAGCTCATCTTGATGGTGTTTCTCTCGCTGCTGCTGTACTCCTGGCTGTTGACCGGGCGCTCACAGAATATGCACGCTATGTTGTTGGTCGGTATCGTCATCGGCGGTGGCCTTGGTTCGATTTCGACTTTCATGCAACGAATGCTGACTCCAAGTGAGTTCGACATTTTGACCGCGCGTCTATTTGGCTCTGTTACCAATGCTGATACGGACTACTATCCCATTGCGGTTCCGCTCATTATTGGCGCGACTACGTTGATGTATCTAAACTCCCGTCGTCTCAACGTATTGTCACTCGGCCGCGACGCCGCAATCAGCCTGGGCGTTAATCACAAGGCGAATGCGATTTACACGCTGGTACTGGTTTCCATCCTCATGGCAACCACCACGGCACTCGTTGGTCCAATGACCTTCCTTGGATTCCTCGTGGCAACCTTGGCGTATCAGTTCGCTGAAACCTATGACCACCGCTTCTTGTTCCCAATGGCCGCCATTACTGGCTTTGTAGTCCTAACCGGCGCATACTTCATTATGAGACATGTGTTCTACGCACAGGGCGTAGTCACCATCATTATTGAACTGGTAGGCGGTTCCGTGTTCCTGTACGTCATCCTAAGAAAGGGTCGACTGTGATTACTCTGACTGGCGTCAAAAAGGCGTATTCCTCAGAAACCGAAATTGGCCCTGTCAACCTTGAGATCCCAGCGGGCGGCATTACCGCGCTGATTGGCCCCAACGGTGCAGGTAAGTCAACACTGCTAACAATGATTGGCCGCTTGCTCGGCATGGACTCGGGCCAGATTCAGGTCGCCGGGATGGACATTTCCACGTCAAAGTCGAAGGACTTGGCCAAGATCGTCTCCATCCTCCGACAGGACAACCACTTCATTACCAAGCTGACCGTGCGCCAGTTGGTCGGTTTCGGACGTTTCCCATATTCCAGTGGACGTCTTACCGATGAAGACGAAGAGATCATTACTAAGTACATTGACTTCCTTCACCTTGGCGCATTAGAAGACCGCTACCTAGATCAGCTCTCCGGTGGGCAGCGTCAGCGCGCATATGTCGCGATGGTTCTGTGCCAGGAAACTGACTACGTGCTACTCGATGAGCCTTTGAACAACTTGGACATCGCTCACTCCGTGGAGATGATGCGCCACCTCAAGGAAGCTGCCGAAGAGTTTGGCCGCACCATCATCGTGGTTCTTCATGACATCAACTACGCAGCCCGTTATGCCGAGTACATCTGTGCGGTAAAGGATGGTCAGATTGTGGCTTTCGGAACGCCAGAAGAAATCATGCGGGAAGAAGTGCTTACTCCAATCTTTAATACCCAGATTCAGGTCATTGGGGGACCTGGTGGATTGCTCGCTTGCTACCACTAAACGCCTACGCGAAATAGCGTGACGCTAAATCTCAGTAGCTTCACGCAAGTTCAATTTAATGCCCGTCACCAATCAGGTGGCGGGCATTGTGCGTCGCAGGGAAGCACTTCTTCATGATGTGCCAAACGATTGCAGGACGCCTGAAATAGGCGGTGACGTGCAGATATTTGTCAATCGAAAAGCCCGATTTGCCTTAATCGACGAAGATCAACTACCTTTATGGATGTCGCCGAGAGGTTGCCGCAAGGTAAACGCGAAGCGAAACAAATAAGAACTTCAAAGCAAGGATTTGACACAGTCGAATCCATAGCGTAAGTTTAATAAAGCCGCTTAAGAGCGGGGTGAAGATAGAAAGCCCTAATCGAGCGTGCGATTGTTGTCTGAGAACTCAATAGTGTGCCAATGTACTAGATATATTATTTTTGTCTGTGTTGTGTGGATGAGGATTATGTTGGGCTAGATACTCTTTTGGGTGTTTGGTTGTTGGTGTGTACCGGATGTCACTTGTCGTTAATTGGGTGTCATTGAAAATAGTTAAATATTTTAACGGTGCATATTGAATATCGATGTAATTGTTGTCTGTAGTGATACAGGATAAACACTTTTTACCTTACTCAGTCAGTTTGTTCTGGTTGGGTTTGTTGATTTCTTTATGTAGTAATTTTTGGTCAGCTTCACACTTGGTAGAGTTGCTTTGTGTGTTGTTTGTCTTTTTTGCTTGGTTTGGGCTTTCTCGCCTTAATGTTTTTGCATTTTTTGTGGAGAGTTTGATCCTGGCTCAGGATGAACGCTGGCGGCGTGCTTAACACATGCAAGTCGAACGGAAAGGCCTCAGCTTGCTGGGGTACTCGAGTGGCGAACGGGTGAGTAACACGTGGGTGATCTGCCCTGCACTTTGGGATAAGCTTGGGAAACTGGGTCTAATACCGAATATGACCACTTCTTGGATGTTGTGGTGGAAAGCTTTTGCGGTGTGGGATGAGCCTGCGGCCTATCAGCTTGTTGGTGGGGTAATGGCCTACCAAGGCGGCGACGGGTATCCGGCCTGAGAGGGTGTACGGACACATTGGGACTGAGATACGGCCCAGACTCCTACGGGAGGCAGCAGTGGGGAATATTGCACAATGGGCGCAAGCCTGATGCAGCGACGCCGCGTGGGGGATGAAGGCCTTCGGGTTGTAAACTCCTTTCGCTATCGACGAAGCCACTTGTGGTGACGGTAGGTAGATAAGAAGCACCGGCTAACTACGTGCCAGCAGCCGCGGTAATACGTAGGGTGCAAGCGTTGTCCGGAATTACTGGGCGTAAAGAGCTCGTAGGTGGTTTGTCGCGTCGTCTGTGAAATCCCGGGGCTTAACTTCGGGCGTGCAGGCGATACGGGCATAACTTGAGTGCTGTAGGGGAGACTGGAATTCCTGGTGTAGCGGTGAAATGCGCAGATATCAGGAGGAACACCGATGGCGAAGGCAGGTCTCTGGGCAGTAACTGACGCTGAGGAGCGAAAGCATGGGTAGCGAACAGGATTAGATACCCTGGTAGTCCATGCCGTAAACGGTGGGCGCTAGGTGTAGGGGGCTTCCACGTCTTCTGTGCCGTAGCTAACGCATTAAGCGCCCCGCCTGGGGAGTACGGCCGCAAGGCTAAAACTCAAAGGAATTGACGGGGGCCCGCACAAGCGGCGGAGCATGTGGATTAATTCGATGCAACGCGAAGAACCTTACCTGGGCTTGACATGTACCGGATTGGGCTAGAGATAGTCTTTCCCTTGTGGTCGGTATACAGGTGGTGCATGGTTGTCGTCAGCTCGTGTCGTGAGATGTTGGGTTAAGTCCCGCAACGAGCGCAACCCTTGTCTTATGTTGCCAGCACGTTATGGTGGGAACTCATGAGAGACTGCCGGGGTTAACTCGGAGGAAGGTGGGGATGACGTCAAATCATCATGCCCCTTATGTCCAGGGCTTCACACATGCTACAATGGTCGATACAATGGGCAGCGACATCGTGAGGTGAAGCGAATCCCTGAAAGTCGGCCTTAGTTCGGATTGGGGTCTGCAACTCGACCCCATGAAGTCGGAGTCGCTAGTAATCGCAGATCAGCAACGCTGCGGTGAATACGTTCCCGGGCCTTGTACACACCGCCCGTCACGTCATGAAAGTTGGTAACACCCGAAGCCAGTGGCCTAAACTTGTTAGGGAGCTGTCGAAGGTGGGATCGGCGATTGGGACGAAGTCGTAACAAGGTAGCCGTACCGGAAGGTGCGGCTGGATCACCTCCTTTCTAAGGAGCTTATATTTTATAACCCGCATCTTGAGTAGTTTCTTGAGGTTTGTTGGGTTGGTGGTTGATGACCCGAGTGTGGTCATGCCACCATGTTGAATCGGAGTGGAAACACACCGCCGGTCGAAGAGATCGGTAACAGAATCTTTTTAAGCACATATACAGGCAATCTTTTTCTAGGTTATTGCGTTGGCACACTGTTGGGTGTCTGGGACAACAATCCATTTTTTGTGGGTTGGTCCTGGTGCTCACATCAGATTTGAGACACACACGAACTTTTAGGTTGTGGTTGTTGATGGTGGTGTGGGGTGTTGTGTGAGAACTGTATAGTGGACGCGAGCATCCACCACGCAAGCGTTGGTTTGTGTGGTGTGTGTAATTTCTTATTTTTTTTGTGAGAACGACATGCCATTGCTGATGCTTTCGAGTGTTGGTGGTGGTGTGTGTTTAGTATTTTTTAGTTACGGTTGTTCACCCCCATTTCTGGTGGTCATCTTGTGGTGGTTGTTGGTTGTGGGGTGTGTGTTCGTTATTTAAGGGCGCATGGTGGATGCCTTGGTATGCTGGGCCGATGAAGGACGTGTAAGGCTGCGTTAAGCCTCGGGGAGTTGTCAATTGAGCGTTGATCCGAGGATGTCCGAATGGGGAAACCCACCTATCGTTATGGGTAGGTACCCGCTAGTGAATTCATAGCTGGTGTGGGGGTTATACGTGGGGAAGTGAAACATCTTAGTACCTGCAGGAGGAGAAAATAATAATGATTCTGCTAGTAGCGGCGAGCGAACGTGGATGAGGCTAAACCGTGTGTATGTGATACCTGGTAGGGGTTGTGCATGCGGTGTTGTGGGGCCATGATTTTTTGTATCTACCAGTACAAAGCGCGCAGTGTGTTGTTAGGTGAAGTGGGTTGGAATGCCCGGCCGTAGAAGGTGAGAGCCCTGTAGGTGAAGACAATGTGTTGTGTGTGTTGTGGTGCCCGAGTAGCAGCGGGCTCGTGGAATCTGCTGTGAATCTGCCGGGACCACCCGGTAAGCCTAAATACTCAGTGTGACCGATAGTGTATGAGTACCGTGAGGGAATGGTGAAAAGTACCCCGGGAGGGGAGTGAAATAGTTCCTGAAACCATGTGTCTACAATCCGTCAGAGCCTCTTTTGTTGGGTGATGGCGTGCCTTTTGAAGAATGAGCCTGCGAGTCAGCGGCATGTCGCGAGGTTAACCCGTGTGGGGTAGCCGTAGGGAAACCGAATCCTAACTAGGGTGTTTCAGTGGCATGTTCTGGACCCGAAGCGGGGTGATCTACCCATGGCCAGTGTGAAGCGATGGTAAGACGTCGTGGAGGCGCGAACCCACGTAGGTTGAAAACTGCGGGGATGAGTTGTGGGTAGGGGTGAAAGGCCAATCAAACTCCGTGATAGCTGGTTCTCCCCGAAATGCATTTAGGTGCAGCGTCGTAGTAGCTTGGTGGAGGTAGAGCTACTGGTTGGTTGAGCGGGACTATCATCTTAGCAACATCAGCCAAACTCCGAATGCCATCAATGTGTTCTACGGCAGTGAGACTGTGGGGGATAAGCTTCATAGTCGAGAGGGAAACAGCCCAGATCGCCGGTTAAGGCCCCTAAGGGTGTGCTAAGTGGAAAAGGATGTAAGATCGCGAAGACAGCCAGGAGGTTGGCTTAGAAGCAGCCATCCTTGAAAGAGTGCGTAATAGCTCACTGGTCGAGTGGTTTTGCGCCGACAATGTAGTGGGGCTCAAGCACACCGCCGAAGCCGCGGCAAATAATTATGTTATTTGGGTAGGGGAGCGTCGTGCATGGGTTGAAGCGTTACCGTGAGGAGGCGTGGACTGTGTGCGAGTGAGAATGCAGGCATGAGTAACGAATTGAACAGTGAGAATCTGTTCCGCCGGATGACTAAGGGTTCCTGGGTCAAGTTCGTCTTCCCAGGGTGAGTCGGGACCTAAGGCGAGGCCGACAGGCGTAGTCGATGGACAACCAGTTGATATTCTGGTACCCGTATATGCGCGCCCGTGGTAAAGCATTGATACTAACCACCCACAAGCATGTGCCTTTTATCCTTCGGGATTGTTGGTGTGTGTGCGTGCGTGGGGCCTGAGATGTGGTCCAAGCGATGGGGTGACACAGGGAGGTAGCCATGCCACTTATTGGATTGTTGGTGTAAGCGTGCAAGCCGAGTGATAGGTAAATCCGTCGCTCATAATGGTTTAGGCGTGATGCGTAGCCTTTATTGGTGAAGTTGGTGATCCTGTACTGTCGAGAAAAGCCTCTAGCGATGTGTGTATATGGCCCGTACCCTAAACCGACACAGGTAGTCAGGTTGAAAATACTAAGGCGTTCGGGTGAACTGTGGTTAAGGAATTCGGCAAAATGCCCCCGTAACTTCGGAAGAAGGGGGACCTACCTAAGTGAGCATACTTGCTATGTGAGCTTGGGTGGGTCGCAGAGAATAGAGGGAAGCGACTGTTTATCAAAAACACAGGTCCATGCGAAGACGTTAAGTTGAGGTATATGGACTGACGCCTGCCCGGTGCTGGAAGGTTAAGAGGACCGGTTAGAGACTTTCGGGTTTCGAAGCTGAGAATTTAAGCCCCAGTAAACGGCGGTGGTAACTATAACCATCCTAAGGTAGCGAAATTCCTTGTCGGGTAAGTTCCGACCTGCACGAATGGCGTAACGACTTCTCTGCTGTCTCAACCACAGGCCCGGTGAAATTGCACTACGAGTAAAGATGCTCGTTACGCGCGGCAGGACGAAAAGACCCCGGGACCTTCACTATAGCTTGGTATTGGTGTTCGGTTCGGTTTGTGTAGGATAGGTGGGAGACTGTGAAGCTGCAACGCTAGTTGTGGTGGAGTCGTTGTTGAAATACCACTCTGATCGGATTGGATACCTGAACCTTGGCCCATGATCTGGGTTGGGGACAGTGCCTGGTGGGTAGTTTAACTGGGGCGGTTGCCTCCTAAAATGTAACGGAGGCGCCCAAAGGTTCCCTCAGCCTGGTTGGCAATCAGGTGGTGAGTGTAAGTGCACAAGGGAGCTTGACTGTGAGACTGACAGGTCGAGCAGGGACGAAAGTCGGGACTAGTGATCCGGCACCTACTTGTGGAAGTGGTGTCGCTCAACGGATAAAAGGTACCCCGGGGATAACAGGCTGATCTTCCCCAAGAGTCCATATCGACGGGATGGTTTGGCACCTCGATGTCGGCTCGTCGCATCCTGGGGCTGGAGTAGGTCCCAAGGGTTGGGCTGTTCGCCCATTAAAGCGGCACGCGAGCTGGGTTCAGAACGTCGTGAGACAGTTCGGTCTCTATCCGCCGCGCGCGTTGAAACTTGAAGAAGGCTGTCCCTAGTACGAGAGGACCGGGACGGACGTACCTCTGGTGTGCCAGTTGTTCCGCCAGGAGCATTGCTGGTTGGCTACGTACGGAAGGGATAACCGCTGAAAGCATCTAAGCGGGAAGCCTGTTTTAAGATGAGGTTTCTGTTGAGGTTCCCTACAGACTATAGGGTTGATAGGCCAGACCTGTACGCATTGTAAAATGCTAAGGCTACTGGTACTAATACACCAACAAACAAACACACCAAACACATAAGTCACACTGTGGCTGGTTTGGTATCGCAATCGTAACGAGAAAATACTCAAAAAAATAAGAACACATAAAGACTACTAGGTCTTTGTCGTGCAACGCGTCCACTATGCAGTATCTGACACAACACCCATAGCATCAGAACACTGATTGTTCCGATGATTTGTCGGTGGCCATAGCGGCAGGGAAACGCCCGGATATCCATTCCGAACCCGGAAGCTAAGCCTGCCCGCGCTGATGGTACTGCACCCGGGAGGGTGTGGGAGAGTAAGTTACCGCCGACACAAAAACAAAAAACAACTACATATACAAGAAGAGGGTTAGAACCGAGAAACACGGTTCTAACCCTCTTCTTGTCGTTTTACTACTTTCTCTCTTGTAAGAGCTACGGGGAATGCTCCCCAAATTGGCTTTATCATCGTTGAATTGGATGACGTTATAGCTGGTTACTGCTAGATTTAGCTTGATAGCAACATTGGCTTTGCGATATTCCCTGTGCCCTACAAGAAAGTTGCAAATGACTGGGTATTCCCTAAATCCATCCCGCCGTTCCCGACGTTTGGGTCTGTCTCATAGAGGTATTGCCTCATTAGCAGTCGTCTCCTTGGTTTTCGCTCTTGCTTCTTGCGGTACGTCAGATGCGGAAACGGATGAAGGAGCTTCTCCTTCTGTCACAACGATTACAATTACGTCCACTGCGGGGGAGACGACTACTGAGACGTCCACGACTGAGGATTCTGATGCGTTGTCGTTGGATCTGTATCGCCGCGTTATTGAAAGTCCTGAGTCCTTTCCAGTTAAAGGTGATGCAGATTTTGTGGCTCGGGGAAACTACTCCTACGCTCTAATTGAAGCAACGGGAGATGACCATCCGGAGCTTTTGCTGATGGTTCATGCTCGTGAATCTTCACCGATTAGTGTCTTCACTATTGAAGATGAAAGCTTGGTCCATGCTGACGGGGTTTTGATTGATGGTGCTCCCGGCGGTGGAGGTCTCAGGCTGCGGGTCAAGGGCTCCATCTCCGGGTCTGGTCTGTACCAGATTGACCATCATTCTTTGTCCGAAGACGGCCAGAGTACTCTCTTTGACTTTACAGACGGGCAATTGTTACGTGTCGAGGAGCCATCCTTCTTTAAGCTAGCTTCTCCGCCTTCGGATCATCACGATATCGAGTGGTTCGATACTGAAGAGCCTTCTGGCCTCGATGAGTGGGAGGGCGCTGGTACTTCGTCTAGTAGCAACGCTGAGCCTGTTGAATCTACAGCCGCATCAGAGTCTGAAGATTGGGGGACTTACCAATTCACTGGTGTGGTTGAAAAGGAGACTGCGCTGGAACTTATGGACGGTGGTGGGATGCCCAATAGTGAACCACTTGATGAGGAACACTTGGTAATGGTCCTTGATTCGCCAATGAATATAACGGCCCAAACTGTTGGTCCTCACACTCGTAGTGCGTTTATCGGCGAGGTTAACCTGCCGGGCTTCTTCCTTCAGGACGAGAGCTATGATTGGTCGCAGCATATCGGTGAAAGAATCACTATTTCTGCCGAACCCGAACATATTAGATTCCCGACTGATGCCAGTTTGCCGCTAGGTATGCTACGAGTTTTTGGCTTCAACTACATCAAATAGTCTCGCAGGGGGCTAGTGCTAGCGCAGGATGAGGTTGCCAGCGAAGTTTAGGGTGCCGAATACCAGCAGGAAAGTGGTCAGTCCGGCGAGGAAGATGATGAAGGCGAGGATGTTCCAGCGCTTCGTTTGGTTGAGGTGAGCGAGGAACAGGCTGACGTAGATCGCCGCTGTGCCGCCTACGAAAATAGAGGCGCCGATGACTAAGCCCGGGATGGGTACGGCGACGGCCACGATATAGGCAATGATGGCAACGACGGCGAGCCCCATTAGATTGCGGGCTGTTCGCTTAATGCTAAAATTCATGATTTCCCCGTAGGTATTGTGACCGCTAGTGGTCTTAGCCTAGCAGGAGCGCTAGAGGCGGAACAGGGGTGTTTGGGCCAGGCGTTCGGAGGCCTCGCGCAGGACGTCGTGCCGTTTGCAGAAAGCGAAGCGGACAAGTGGCTTCCAGGTCTCCTTGTGGTCGCTAAATCCCGCCAGCGGGATAGCAGCAACACCCTGGAGTTCTGGCAGACCCATGCAATAGTCGGTGCCGTCGTCGAAACCGAGAGGGGAGACATCGGCGACGATGAAGTAGGTGCCGGCGGTGTCGTACACTTTGAGGCCGGCGTTGCGGAGGCCATCGGCAAGAATATTCTTGCCCACCGCGAGGCTATCCACCATGCGGCGCAGCCAGGCGCGTTCATTGTGAATTGCGTGCGCGACCGCTGGCTGAAACGGGGTGGCGCCAACATAGGTCATAAATTGTTTGGCCTTGATGACTCCATCGAGAAGCGCTGGCTCCGCAATAGCCCAGCCGGTCTTCCAGCCGGTGGCGTTGTAAGACTTCGCGGCAGAGGAGCTCGTCACTGTGCGGGACTTCATGCCGGGCAGCTCATTGATGCGGGTGTGCTGGTTGCCTTCGAAGATGAGGTGCTCATAGACTTCATCAGAAAGCACCGTGAGATCGTGTGCGACGCAAATGCGCGCGAACTCCTCCAATGCCGCGCGAGAAAACACCGAACCGGTGGGGTTATGCGGGGAGTTGATAATAACCATGGAGGTTCTATCCGTAATGGCTGCGGCAAACGCAGCCGTGTTTAAATCCCAGGTACGGTCGACCTGACGCAGCGGGACGGAGACGCGCTGTGCGCCGGCCAGCGCAATGGCGGCGGCGTAGGCGTCATAATACGGGTCAAAGACAATGACCTCAGAACCGGGCTCAACAAGGCCCAAGACGGTCGCGGAAATAGCTTCCGTCGCGCCGACGGTAATCAGAACTTCCTCGGTGCCAACCCCGCGGGAATCAGCCACGGCCGAGCGCAGCACTTCCACGCCCTTGCCGGGCGCGTACTGGTTGTTGCCGCGTGCAATTTCGCGCTGCGCAATCTCCAACATGCGCGGCGGGCCATCGGTGTCAGGAAAACCCTGACCGAGGTTGATGGCGTTGTGCTTGGCCGCCGCAGCGGACATGGTGGCGAAGATAGTCTCGCCAAAAGGCTGCAACCTGCGTACTGTCATGCGCCTTAGAGTACCAAGAGGTCGAACTTAGTTGCCTTAACATCGGTCAGGCGTTTGCGGGCGCGTTCCAGCATCTGCCACTGCTCCTGCGGAACCGACTTGCGCGCGATGTCAACGACTTCTTGATCCGGGGTGCCCCAGGCAATCGGCATGGGAGTAATCTGCTGCCAGTGCTCACGTTCATTCGAGTTAACCTGGCCAGACACCGCAGCCACCGGAACCGTAGTGCCCACGGTGCGGGTGGTAATCCCAGGGATGGCGGTGACGGTGCGCAGCGTTGCCGCCCAGCGCGGCGGGCTCTTCGGGTCAACATTGGTGTTAACCAAAGCCATCAGTACCATGTCGCGCTCATTGACTTCCACAATCACGCCTGGAGCCAGTGGGTAGCGGTCATAGAGCTCCTGTGCCGTGCCCACCTTGCGTGCGGCAACAACGCCAACGATGGCGCACATGATGCCGAAGAGCCCGAGGCCGAGCCCGACGGTGATACGCCATGTGTCATCAATAAACATGTACGTCGCCACGCCGGCAATAACCAGAAGCAGACCCATAATCAGGCCGGACAGCCGCAGACGTCCCGAATCCTTCAGTAGCTCATTGTGCTTTTTTGCAAAAGCTTCGTCGACCTCAAACTTAAAAATCTTCATTAAGTCTCAATTCTACGTATCAGGATTAGGAATCTAGCGGCAGTGGGGCCTAGAGGTCGCTGGCATCTAACAACCGGTAGGCATAGCCTTGCTCGGCCAAGAAACGTTGCCGGTGCAAAGCATAAGTTGCATCAATACTATCGCGAGTGACCAAGGTGTAAAACGTTGCTTCGCCTCCATCAGCCTTTGGCCGAAGCAGTCGGCCAAGGCGTTGAGCCTCTTCTTGGCGGGAGCCAAAGGTTCCCGATAGCTGGATTGCCACGGCAGCTTCCGGTAGGTCAATGGAGAAGTTAGCCACCTTGGAGACCACCAGTACTTGGATGTCGCCTTGGCGGAAGGCTTCGAAGAGCTTCTCACGTTGGGCATTGGAGGTTTTGCCGTGGATGAGGGGAGCATCAAGCCGCTTTGCGATGTCTTCTAGTTGCTCGACGTAGCCGCCGATGATCAGCATCTGCTGGCCAGCATGCCTGCCGATGATTTCTTTCACGGCTGTAAACTTCGCGTCCGCGGTTGCTGAGATGCGGTAGCGGTCGCGGTTTTCTGCGGTGGCATAGACCATGCGTTCTTCGGCGTTCATGTCCACGCGCACCTCGACGCAATCGGCAATCGCGATGAAACCAGACATCTCCAGTTCTTTCCACGGCGCGTCATAGCGCTTCGGACCGATGAGTGAGAAGACATCGCCCTCGCGGCCATCTTCACGCACCAAAGTTGCGGTGAGTCCCAGCCGGCGGCGTGACTGCAGGTCAGAGGTCATGCGGAAAACTGGTGCGGGCAGAAGATGCACCTCGTCATAGATGACCAGGCCCCAATCCCGAGAGTCGAAGAGTTCCAGCGCGCGGTATTCGCCCTTGGTTTTACGCGTGACCACTTGGTAGGTGGCGATGGTGACCGGCTTGATCTCTTTCTTTTCACCGGAGTATTCGCCGATCTCATTTTCTGTCAGTGTTGTGCGGCGCAGCAGCTCATCGCGCCATTGACGGCCAGCCACGGTGTTGGTGACCAGAATGAGCGTGGTGGCCTTGGCCTTGGCCATTGCAGCTGCACCGACGATGGTTTTGCC
Organism: Corynebacterium casei LMG S-19264; assembly: GCF_000550785.1. Taxonomy (NCBI): domain Bacteria; kingdom Bacillati; phylum Actinomycetota; class Actinomycetes; order Mycobacteriales; family Corynebacteriaceae; genus Corynebacterium; species Corynebacterium casei. Next base: position 2,241,467 of record NZ_CP004350.1, on the reverse strand, counting down.
GGCGCCACAGGGCAGCACAACCACACCGGAACCGCCCTCCCAGAAAGAATCGGTGGCGTATTCCTGATAATCACGCAGTGCCCAGCCGGACTCATCGAGCGCAATCGGATGTGCTTCACCATCGACGTAGCCGGCGAGGTCTTCGGCGGGCCAGCCGACTTTGAGCAATTCTTGCTTGATTCGCCCGCGCTCTGACGGCGGGATTGAAACCGACAAGTCATCAATGCGTGCGCCGAGCATCCCGCCAATCTTTTTGTGCCGGACGAGCTCTTCAATGATCGCCTGCTCCGTGGATTCCAGAATCAATCCATGCGCCGGGGACTTGAGGATTCGGACGCGGCCGTAACGCGACATGGTCTCGGCGACATCGACAAGCAATGCTTGTGGCACCGGGAAACGGGAGAAAGTCTCCAGCACGTGCACGGCCTGCTCCGCGTCGTGGCCAGCGGCCTTCGCGTTCCACAACGCCAACGGCGTGATGCGGTAAGTGTGGATATGCTCCGGTGCGCGCTCGAGCTCCGCGAAGGGAGCGAGCGCCGCGCGAGCTTCATGCGCCTGGGGATGATCGACTTCGAGTAAGACTGTCTTATCAGACTGCACAATCAGCGGACCATTCATTTCACCCAGTTTAGGTGACGCTCCCGCTTCTTCCTAGTCCATCACCACTGCTGAGATGCGATGCAGCGGGAAGCGCACCGTGTTTGTACCCACGAGGGCATCTACCTGGCCGCCGTCCACGCGCAGCGGGGTCGCGCCGACGGTGGTGGGCTCGCCGTGCTTGTTGGCATACGTGATTTTCACCGGGTGGCTGCTGCGGGCTGCAGCTCTGAGTACCGCCGTGAAATCTTCTGCCGAAACGGCAAGCTTTTTAGGCTGCGAATGAGACTTGGAAATAAGGTGTGCCACCGCGCGCTCGACATGGTCATCGCCCGTTGTTGTCCGTGTCGTGGTGCGTGCAGCGCCAGCACGAGAGGCTTTGGCGGGTTTGGAGGCCGGTACCAGAGCGGGTTCGGGGCGGACATCGATGGATACGCCTGATTCATCTTCTGCCGCTGGGCTAAAGCCCTGCGCGCGCAGCTGCTCAAGTACTTCAGATAAAGGCAACGAAGAGACTGCTACCGTCGGCGCAATCGCACGGAGCTCCGGCACTGTGGCGGCTGCCTGGGTGAGCATTGTCGAGTCATCACTGCGGACATAACAGCGCACCGCTGAGGAGCGAAGGGTGCCGTGGCTGCGCGCGACGTCATCGATAAGCACTGCGATAGCCTGGGGAACATCCCCCCACGTGTGTGCGGAAAGAAAGTCTTTCATCTCCGCACCTGTGAGCGCTGAGTCTAGTCCGCGGCGAATGGACGCGTGATCGAAGCGGTACACGCTGGCCAAGCCCGGGGACTCCAGCGTGGCAAACGATGACAACACGCGCTGGACAGCCGGGGTGAGCGGGCCGGGTGCCATGACGGTGTGATCGGCCTGGATGATGAACTGCTCAATCGGCTCTGGGCACAAGCTGCCTGTGGCCTCGAATGATTCTCGCACCACGGCTGTTGCTTGCCCGCGCGCGATGGCGCCAATCCACTGCACTTCCTGCAATAGGTGCGTGAGCGTATCCCGGTTGGTGTGCAAGATAGTCAGTGGATGAAGATAGGCAAAGGCTTGCCAGAAGGTATCTTTACCCAGCGGCTCATTCGCAGCCTTGAACGTGTGCACGATAAGCGCGCGCAGCTCCGGAAGCCGCGGGTTTTCCACCTCTGGGTCAAGCCCGCGCTGGGATTCCCAGTAGGCGGCGTCCATGCGCTCCCAGCCTTCCAAAAGCACCTTCCAACGCTCATCCAGCGGCGAATCCATCCATTCCATGGCCTGCAAGGTGGGTGCCAGGAAGTTTCCCTCCAGCCCTTCGGGCTCGCCTCGGCCTAAAAGGCGCGCGGACATACCTAGCGCCAGCAGCGCCTTGGTTTCCTTTTCTTCCCGGTTAATCTCTTGTGCCACCTGGGAGAGCTGACGGATCCCTAAAGACTTGTTCTTCAACAGTGCCTGTGGCTTGCGGACTAGCGCGTCAATCACTCGGTCCATTGCGTAGACCACGTCCAACCCTGCCGCCGTACCGGATTGGTCCGCCTTGGTTTCCTGCTCAGCTGCTTCATCCTGCGCCGCGCCGCTGGCATCTACTTCTGCCTCAAAGCGAAGCTCGGCTGGTGCTTGCAGCGGCACGATGACCGGCTGCTGGCCTTTGATTGCCTGCAACGTGGTGCGCGGCAGCTTGATGGTGTGGCTACCGTCTTCAATCAGAAGCTTCTGTGCCAGCAGCTCCTTGAGTGCAGCGGAGTCGGCGATAGAAGAGTTCGCGCCAACCGTGACAATGGACCCACCTGCCCGGGCGATGGTGGCAAGCACCTCGCGCTTATCTGCGCTCAACGCGCGCACTTCTTCAGTGCTAACCTCCGGCTGCTCCAACAACATCAACCCTGAAGGCAGCGCCTGGACCACACGGGGGAGCAGGCAAAAACCCGGTTCTGCTGAAGAAGAAGCTTCAGTACTGGTGACATCAAAGATCAAAGCCTTGGCTCGCAGTGAAGCGATAGCTTCCTTCGGTGCGAAGCGCAGCATGTGTGTGATCGATGAAACCGTCACCGGCTCGAGCTCCGCTCCCTTTCGTGATAGCGCCTCAATAACGGCGAGCTCGGCTGCAGTACAGCCGGCTAATGCCATTGCGATTGAGCCCGGAAGCAGCATGCGCGTAGCTAGTGCGTTAATGTCCGGGGGTACCGGGATTGCGGTATCCGGGCGGTTGGACAAGACCGCCTCAAGGTCCGGTTTATCTAGCGTGGCCAGCCAGTTTCTAAACGCATGGACCTGATCGCGAGGTTTGGTGGAGGATTTTTGGGCAGCAGACATAATAACTTCCAAGTTTAGCCACCATTGAGTTACGTTTTTGCGCTGGGTTTGGCACAATAAGAGTTATGTCGAATGTAGAAAAGAAGGGCCACGTCTCCCCGAACTGGCCGGTTACCGATCGTGATCACGCAATTACTGAAATCGTTGCACCGTTTACCGGTCCGTCCAGCCCATGGGGCGATGACACTGTGCTTCCATTGCCACAGGAGAAGCTGAACTACGTTCACCCTTACACCCGCATCAACCGCTAAAGCACTTTTGCTTTAACGGCTGCACCTAGCCCCATCATCCCCGCACCACGCGGAGGTGGTGGGGCTATATGTGATCCGGGAGTGTCACGCGATCACCAAACAGCAGTTGGTTGTGCTGGGGGTGCCGGATGCACGTGCGCGATGTGCTGGACGCATCTACGAAAAGAGCCTGTCACCGAAAGTGGTGACAGGCTCTTGAACCCTTTAGGTTGGTACTGGATTAGCCAGCGAGTGCAACGATTGGGTCGATGGTGCCGCGGTTAGCGCTGTAGAAAGCGTTGAAGTCGCTGCGGTTAGCCTTGTAAGCCTCGGTGACTACAGAAGGAACCTGCACACCGTAGTTAGACAAGGTGTCAACAACCAGGCTGTAGACAGCGTCAGAAGCTACCTCATCGGAGGAGGAGTTCTGTGCAGCCTGCTGAACCGCTGCAGGAGCGTCAGCTGGAACTGCAGGAGCGGAAGACTCCTGGGAAGGAGCGGTTCGCTCAGTAGGTGCGGAGTTCAGGCCCATGCCTGCGGAGCAAGCTGGCCATGCGCCCCAACCCTGCTGTGCCAGGGTGCGCTCTGCAACAACAATTTGCTGCTCGCGTGAAGCCTGGTTTGCGGTCGCAGCGAACTCTCCGCCGCCGAATGCCTGCCAGGTGGATGCAGAGAACTGCAGGCCACCGTGGTAGCCGTTGCCGGTGTTGATTGACCAGTTACCGCCGGACTCGCACTGTGCGAGGCGGTCCCAGTCAGAATCCGGAGCTGCTGCTGCGGTTGGTGCCATCAGTGCAGCTGCTGCACCGAAAGCGACGGTGGTTGCTGCGAACTTCGTGCCAACGGAGTTGGTCTTAGCGGAGTGGCGTCCCATTTAAGTGTTCCTCTCTTACCCGCAAGATTTTGGTCCGGTTAAAATTAATGATGTTCAATCTTTAAAAGTCTTTTGCGCTCATCCTTGGCTGCTACCTTCAATGCAGGGTCGGACTCATGTGCGGGAGTCCCTGCGATAGCCGCCATCAAAGCGCCTGCCGAACACTGTAACGGTTTATAACGAATCAGTCACGTTAATCTAACCTTTTGTTACTTTTCGGAATTTTTTCTACACAGGTAACGTTGAGATTTAGTAGATTCTTCCTGTTCAGCGGCAATCAGCAAATTGCCAAGAATTTGATATGAGATGAGTCACATGAAGTAACAATATTACGTTTCTAGCCGCTATCAGAGTACTTTTAGCTCTGATTCTTTGTGCGCGCCCGTACCTTTCACACTCAGTGGCACAGTACTTTTCCTCATGCATAGATGTAGCGATAGATCAAGGGTCTCTCGTATTGTCTTTATGTATTAGAAAAGCGTTCCCGCTTGGGTAAAAGTTCTGGCGCGCGCTAAAATATCTTCTTTCCCTATTTAATCGAAAGTGGTGAGCCCCCATGCCTATCGGCAAAGTTAAGTGGTTTGACGCTGAAAAAGGTTTTGGCTTCGTCTCCAATCCTGGAGATGAAGATGTCTATGTCGGCCGGAACATTCTGCCCGAGGGTGTTAAGGAACTGGTGCAGGGCCAGCGAATTGAGTTTGACTTCGCGGCTGGCCGTCGGGGCCCACAGGCTCTGCGCGTCAAGGTTCTGGAAACCCCACGACGTAGCGCTAAGCCTTCGCGCAAACCAGATGAGCTTGCAAGCATGCTCTCTGACGTTATGACGCTTCTGGAGACCCAGGTGCAGCCAGTGCTGGCACAGGGACGTTACCCAGAGCGCAAGACTGGACGTCAGGTTGCTGAAATCCTCCGCGCTATTGCGAAGGACCTTGACAGCTAAGCGGTCAATAAAAAAGAGACGGTGTTCTAGAGAGCTAATTGCTCTAGAACACCGTCTCCTTTGCTTTGCTTGGTCAGTGGGGTTTCTTCCTTTTAGTTTCCAGACCTTGAGTACTTGGCCGGTCTCAACGCCGTGGGCGGAGCGGACGAAGGCATTGGCCACTAGCTGTGCAGGGACAGGGTTGGAACCAGGGAAGAAAGCGCCGTAAGTGTCCAAGGATTCTTGAACGACGTTTGGGCTGACAACATTGATGCGGATTCCGCGTGGCAAGTCGGTGCTGGCAGTATAGGTAAAGGCTTCAAGCCCGCCGTTGACGGTCGAGGCAACCACAGACTTCTTGACTGGGTGCTGGGTGAGGATGCCGGTAATCAGCGTGAATGAACCGCCATCATTGAGGTAGGGAAGTCCGTGTAGAACCAGGTTGATTTGGCCTTGCAGCTTGTTGCCAATGCCAGCCTGGAAGTCTTCGGTGTCTGCGTATTCAAGATGGACGAATGGCGCCGAGCCCAAGGTGGCGACAATCGCGTCGAATTTGCCGGCTTCCTTAAAGAAGTTCTTGACGGACTGTGCATCGGTGATGTCAATGCCAGGCGAGGAATTTCGGAAGGCAGAAACGACATCGTCGCCCGTCGGTGAATGCCTTGACGGTTGCCTGGCCGACGGTTCCGCTTGCGCCAACTACTAATACGCGCATGATGAGCTCCAATCCTTTGAAGTAAATAGTCATATTGTAAGACAAAGTTGAGGCCACGCTAACACGTCATTTCCGCCTTGTCGGGGCTTTGGATTGTGTAACAATGGTTAAGGATCCCATGGAGTGGAAGGAGAAGCGGATGGCACGCTCGGAAGGAGCTGGCGGTGACTGTGGCACGGCGACGGCCGCGGTGACTAATACAGAACGGCGTCAACGCGTTATTGATGACCTCAAGCAGCGCATAGCTTTGGGTGAGATTCCGTTGGGTTCGCGAATTGTCGAGGCGGAAGTAACTTCTCGTTTGGGTATTAGCCGCCCGACGGTGAGAGAAGCGCTGAGCCAGCTGGCACGTCATGGCTACCTGGTTCAAGAGGCATATCGTGGCTACCGCGTGAGTGAAATTCATCGCGAGCGGGTGCGTGAATTGGCAACAGTTCGCGTGGCCAATGACATGGTCGCCATTGAAGGAATTCTGGGCGACGAGAGTGGCAAACGCATGGAGCAGCTGGATGCGGTGCTGCAGGAGTATCTCACCCGCATGGATAAACCTGACCCCATCGTGCGGCACGAAGCGCATATGGCTTTCCATCGAGGGATCTGGGAAGCCTCCGGAAACACATTCATGATGAAGCTGTGGCCGGTGCTCGAAGCGGAGATGACGCTGGTCCTCGCCGTTGAGCAGGAACAGCGCCATAACGACTCGCGTGCGCGTGCTTTAGATGAATCATTGGTGGAGTGCATTCGTCGCGGTGACAGGGAAGAAATTCATGAAAATCTGCGCATGCATGTGGTGGACAGCGCGGAGGAATTCCTGGAATTTTTCGACGCCACAATAGGGCGCACTATATAGTCTCGACGCTGATAATTCTATCTACACTGCAAACTTCGAGCTTAGTTTTGTTGCTCTTCTTTTAAAATGTCGGATGCAATGATAAACGCGGGAAACGTGACAATACTTCGGTTCAGTAGAGTTCTACTGAGATTCCTGATTAGCTAGTTCCTCGTCGCTCATGGTGGAAATTGACCACACGGAAGAAAACGGTGCTTCTTCGCCTTCATCATCGGTGCCAACTAGAACGGCGGAGACCTCAACAACCATCAAGTGCGGGCGGTCTTCGCTGTCGGATGCTTCGATGGGGTCAACCGAGCCAGGGATTTCAACGGTGTTAGTCTCTCCAGGGCCGTGAAGGGTTTCATCATTCGCGGCAGGGTTGTCATAGATACTCAAGACTTGCCACTGGTAGCGGCTGATGTCATCGGGCAGCTCCAGGTTGAGAGTTTCATCTTCGCCAACATAGAGGTTGGGTACTTCACCCTCCGGGCACTCTGTGCCAGGCATACACACGAGGTAGGGTGCTACCTCGATGGACTCTTCTCCGACTGATGCGGTGACCCGGATATCTTCCGGATGGGCACCAGGGCGGTTATTCGCCCACGATTGGAATAGCACCACCGCAACGACGATGACGACTACGGCGATTAGTAGTGCCAGTACCTGGATGAGCGTTTGCTTTCTTGCCTGCTTGCGAGTGGCCATGGCTTGTGATTCTACAGCAGCCACACCAGGGTTCTAAGCCGGCGGTGGGGCCAGGCTAAGAAATCGGGTCGAAGCTCACGCGGTACATATCGGGCCAGCGCTTTCCGGTGAGGAAATACTCGTCAGTATCTGGAATGTGCGCGATGCCGTTGAGGACATGATCCGGGTCTTCCTCGGCGTTGTTTTCCAAGCCGGAAGCGTCAACAATGCCGGTGACCTTACCGGTTGCTGGGTCGATGCGCAGGATATCGGTGCTAAACCAGACGTTGGCAAAGACTTCAACGTCGACGCATTCCAGCTCATTGATGTTGTCTACGGCCTGACCATCCAGGGTGACAGGCACACGCGATTGCTCTTCAAAGCTCTCACCGTCCAAGTGTCGCAGTTCGTTGGTGCCATCAGACATGACAAGCGTTGAGGAGTCATCCACGCTGCACAAGCCCCAGCCTTCACCGGGGTAGGAGACAGTGTCAAGCAGCTCGTAGCTTTCCGCGTCATACTTGTAAGCCTCACCGGAGTCCCAGGACAGCTGCCAAATCAGTGGACCATCGGCGCTGTCATATTGGGTTAAACCTTCGCCGAAAACATCGTCCTCATTACCGACGTGCTGCTGCGCGGAATCACTGCCCACCGGCAGAGTAAAAATCCCGGACTCGCCGTACTGACCGGTGCCCACCAGTACCTCGCCGTTCGGTGTGACCTCTAGGCCTTGGGTGAACAAGGAAGCATCGAAAGGCACCCGCTCAATGACGTTGGCCTCGAAGCGCTCAACTGTTGTTGTGCTTCCTTCTTCATCGCTTCCCGCCGCCTCACCAGAAGAAGCACTAGAAGAAAGGGAAGGAGAAGAGGAGGCGGAACTTGCGGAATCCGATACAGAATCTGCGCTTGAACATCCCATGAGAGTCAGCGGAAGGGCCAATAAAGCTAGCAATGCAGGCGTGGTGTGGGAGGGCATGTGTCTATTGTGCAGCAAATGATCAATAATGTGAACGTGTCTTCATATAGTGAAAGCTCTGAGTCGCGTCCACATCGCAGGCGATCGACGCGCAACGCAGGACGTTCCAGAGGCGACCGTAATAACCGAAACAACCGCCGCGATGGCGGGAATGGTGGAAATAAATCACCGCTGATGGCGCGCCAAGCAGTAGAACGCGCGCGTTGGGCGCTGGAGGAATTTGGTGAAGGCGAAGTAGGAAAGCACCTTGGCGTTGCCATGACTAGTGCTGATACCGCAACGCACCGCTTTGCTGCCGATGTCCCCGGCTATTCTGGCTGGGAATGGCATGCCGTGCTTGCTTGCCCGCCGGGTGAAACTTCTGTGACCGTTAGTGAACTCGCCTTGGTTCCTGCCGCCCAAGCGCTGCAAGCCCCGGAGTGGATTCCATGGTCCGACCGCATTCAGCCGGGCGATTTGGGCCCGGGCGATCTCATGCCGCCGGAGCCCAATGACCCACGCTTGGATGGCGAGGACTTGTCGGCGCAGGGACTCGATGATGCCCTGGCGCGCTGGCGCAAGGGGGACTTTGGGCCGAACTCTGCCATGGCGGAAAAGGCGCCACTACAGTGCACCACCTGTGCTTTCTTCATGCCCTGGGGCCGCGGCTTCGGCATCTGCGCCAATGAATATTCCGCGGATGGCCGTGTGGTTCACTCCCGTTATGGCTGCGGCGCGCACTCGCGCACCCGCGTGGTTGATACGGAAGCGCAGCCACCGCAGGCGCCTTTCGATGACGAAGACCCGTACCTCTAAGAGTGCCTGCCAAATGTCGCGCTGATTTCTGGCATGTGTTGCAACTAACCGCGGTGGATTCAAGTCTGTTGCAACATACTTAAGCCGTATAATTGCCTGGCGAATTGCAAAAATTATGCTGGGAGGGCCAAAATAACAGGTGTCCATCCAGCATTATTGCTACCCATAACTGCCACAAAGGCAGGGCGGCTAGCACGCCGGGCCAACCTCGCAGTCGCACACACCGCAAAAATGACGAGCCTTTACCCTCATTCCATCGGCATTTGGTGCGCGGGCTGTTTGTAAAATGAATAAGGGGCCATACGTGAACGACGTACTTGACCGATATTTTAAGATTTCAGAACGTGGTTCCAGCATTGGAACTGAAGTCCGCGCGGGAACGGTGTCGTTCTTCGCCATGGCATACATTATCCTGCTGAACCCGCTGATTATCGGCACAGTAGAAGACGTCAACGGAACCACCCTTGGCATTCCCCAGGTCGCAGCAGCAACTGCACTGGTAGCCGGCGTGGTCACAATTTTCTTCGGTGTACTGTCCAACTATCCGTTCGCATTCGCGACCGGATTGGGTATCAACTCGCTTGTTGCTGTCACTCTCGTTGCTGGTGAGGGTTTGACCTGGCCACAAGCAATGGGCCTGGTGGTCATCGAGGGCATCATCATTGTCATCCTGGCCGTCTCCGGTTTCCGCAGCGCAGTCTTTAACGCGATTCCAATGTCGCTCAAGGCTGCCATCGGTGTGGGTATTGGCCTGTTCATCGCCATGATCGGCTTTGTTGATGGTGGCTTTGTCACCCGCATTCCAGACGCTGCAATGACCACCGTTCCAGTCGGACTGGGCCAAGGCGGTTCCATTGCAACCTGGCCAGCATTCATCTTCGTCATTGGCCTGATCATCTGTGGCGGGCTGGTTGTGCGCAACGTTCGCGGTGGCCTGTTCATCGGCATCATCGCAACCACGGCTATTGCGCTCATCGTGCAGGCTGTTGCTCCTTCTGAAGACTGGGGCATGGCTACCCCAGGTATCCCAGATTCCCTCGGCGGAATGCCTGACCTGTCGATTGTCGGCCAGGTTGATCTGATTGGTGCTTTTGCCAACATCGGCATCATTGCCACCACCTTGCTGGTCTTCGCGCTGCTGCTGGCTAACTTCTTCGACGCCATGGGTACCTTTACCGCATTGGGTAAGGCCAGTGGCCTCGCCGATGAAGATGGTGTGCTGCCAGATATGAAGAAGGCTCTGGTTCTGGAAGGCTTCGGCGCAGTTGCCGGCGGCCTGGGTTCGGTTTCTTCCAACACCGTCTTCGCGGATTCCTCCGCCGGCGTTGGTGACGGCGCAAAGACCGGCCTGGCCAACATCACCACCGGCGTGCTCTTTCTCGCCGCAATGTTCCTCACTCCTTTGTATGAGGTTGTCCCCATTGAGGCAGCATCCCCAGTTCTGGTCATCGTTGGTGTGATGATGGCTGGCCAGCTGACCTCCATCGAATGGCGCAAGATGGAAATTGCCATCCCATCCTTCCTGACCATCGTCATCATGCCATTTACCTACTCCATTGCTAACGGCATTGGTGTTGGCTTCATCGCTTACGCAGTGATGATGGCATTCGCTGGTAAGGCAAAGCAGGTCCACTGGATTATCTGGCTGGTATCCGCACTGTTCCTGGTGTTCTTCTCCATGGAGCCACTGCTGAGCTTGGTGGGCTAGTGCCATAAAATAGTCTGCATGATGATTGCAGACCCACACGACCCTCGCTTGGATGATGTCCGTGACTTGAATAAGTCCGACAAATCCGGCGAGGGTTTAGTCATTGCTGAAGGCCATTTGGTTGTCTCTCGCCTGGTGGCTTCCCGCTTCCCGGTGCGGTGCATCGTGGGCTTTGCATCCAAGCTGGAGCATTATGTGGACATCTATGGCGACCCGGGCTGTCCCATGTATGAAGTGTCGCGGGAGACATTGGCTGAGGTGGCAGGCTTTGATATGCACCGCGGGCTGGTTGCCGCGGCCGATAGGTCCACGCCCCTTGAGGTGGCAGAGGTTATCCAGGACGCGCAGACAGTAGTGGTGTTGGAGGGCGTCGGGGACCATGAGAACATCGGGTCGCTTTTCCGCAATGCAGCCGGCATGGATGTAGACGCGGTGCTGCTCGGTGCGGGTGCCGCCGATCCGCTTTATCGCCGCAGTGTGCGGGTATCCATGGGGCATGCTTTACGTTTGCCCTTTGCGCGTTTTGATGGCGGTTTTACCACCTGGCAGCGCTCACTCGCATTGCTTGCCGATGCCGGCTTCCACCTTGTTTCTTTGACCCCCGACGAGGATGCTGTCCATCTTGCTGATGCCCTTGAAGGCCACGCCAAGATTGCACTCATGGTGGGTGCGGAAGGCCCGGGCCTAACGGAGCACGCCATGCGCGCAACGCATGTCCGTGCCCAAATCCCAATGGCACCGGGCACTGATTCGCTCAACGTGGCTACTGCCGCGGCAATCGCTTTCTACGAGCGCCAGCGTTCCTTTCGCTAAGTATTCGCGACTGCGTTAGCAGTCGCGCTAGCGGTTGCGCCTATCAGCGATATAGTCGCGGGCCCTGTCCGTGGCGTTGCGCAGGAAAGAACCAGCGCGGATGGTGGCCTTCTTAGCAAAGTCCGTGGAGGTCTCCAGGACGCGCTGGAAATTCTCACTCGTTGAAGTGGTGGGTTCTTCCTCCGGCGACTCATAATCGTCATAGTCAGCATTCGAGGGACCCATGCCAAGTTTGAATGCTGCATCTGAGGTCAACTGGCTCACGGACTTTACCTGCGGCGCAGTATCCACCTTGGGCTCCGGACGGCCATCAACTGCATAGCCCACCACATGAAGGTCAGGGCCTTCATTATCAATGCTCACGCCCAACCAGTGGCGTTGGGCTTCTTCCATCAAATCTCGTGGCTCAAAGGGCAGGGAAATACCGCCCAGTGGTTCTGCCTTGTCTCCCGCCCAATAGGGGTTCTCAAAAGTCAGCGGAAGACCAGAGTCTTCCATTAGCTCATAACGGGTTCCGCTAAAGACGCGCTTGATTTCGCCGTGGTGCCAGTGTGCGAATCCGGCCCAGCCTTCCTTTTCATTGACGGCGCAAGCATAAACGTCTTCACTCGGAAGTGCCTGGCGCAATTTCGGGTTGAGCTCACTCAAGCGCAACGGGGAATCCTTATCAGCGTGGATTACGGTTTGCACCACGGTGACACCTGGGTAGCCGCCGATGTAGAACTCATGATCATCGGCCTGCGCCGATCGGTTAAGTGGAAACTGACCAATGGGAGTTACCGGAAACAGAGGATTGAGCTGCGCCAAGTACTTGCGGCCATATCCGCGGTCCGCTTTAGGTTCGGTCTCTAGGACAGCGGCAGGGTTGTCACAGTTGACGTACCAAATGGTCAACACTGCGCGGTTCAGAGCCACCGTAGTCTCCTTTAAATCAGTTAAAAGCTATTAGTTCTCTTCAATTGCGTAGCTAATCACCCTGAACTAGAAAAGGGGAGGATTAGCTGCGTGGACGCTTTGTATTAGCGCGTACCCCGAGAAGGACATCTTCCCAATGCGGGGTTACTGCCTTACGGCGGCGCTTCGTCGGCTGCTTTTCCGGATCTGGATGCTGCAAGAATTCATCCGCATCGGACTCCGCCGATTCCTCACCGTGGTCCGCACCGTTGCCAGCAGCAGGTGCATCTTCAGCTAACGTGCCCTCTAAATCTTCAGGATCAAGGTCAGAGGTATCAGCTTCCTGGTCATAGACGCCAGGGGTGTCATCGTCACGCTCGTGCAGTTCAGCGTCGTCATACTCTTCGCCGACTGGGGCCAAACGTGGACGGCCATCTGCAGATGCCGGGCCATCGATGGCCTCGTCATAACGGGAACCACGGCCGATGGATGTCAGCGTACGAACTGGCTGCACGAAATCTGGATCGGTGAGATCCGCTGCAACGGAGTTGCGGGCTTCAGCGGTGGAAGGAGACGACATGGAAGGCTTGAAGGTCCACAGTGCTTCATTCTCAGACAAGCCAGCCTTCCAACTGACCTTGATGACCCACGGCTGGGACTGCTCGCGGTATGCAGTCCACTCAGCATCAGATAATGAATGACCACGGGCAGCGAAGGATGTAGCCAAGATTTCCCACAGTGTCAGTTTCGCTGGGCCGTCTTCACGGACTGGGTGCGCCTGCTTTGCTTGTTCCGCAATGTTGTTGCGTTCCAGCATGACTGGGTATGCGAAAGGCTCAACCCGAGATTCGGCGATGCCCATTTCATCGGCAAGCTCTGCAGCAGAAGCACCAGCACGCACGCGTGCCTGAATCTCTGCAGGGCGCATCGTCATAGCATCGGAGTATGGACGTGAACCCTGCTCAGAGGAAACATTGCTAACCATTCGCGGACCATGATGAACCGGCGCTGAGGCTGCGCTAGGTGCATCAGCCTTATCCGGCTGCTCAACCTCGTCCTCGGTGGAGCCTTCTTCAGCTGCAAGCTCAGAGACATTAGAAGCGGTCGCTTCCTCATCGCTCGCTACGAAGTCTGCCTCCGCATCCTCGGCGTCATCACCATCGGGATCGTCGCTGACAGCGGCGGGTGCCAAGTGAGAAATAGAGGACAGTCCATTGTGCGATCCAGAATCAGAGGAATCATCCAAAAGGGATTGCAATTCCTCAGTGACAGCGACGAAGAACTCGTCGCCTTCCTCGGTTTCCAGAACCAAGGAGGTCTTCGTGGAGTCGCTGTAGTTGACGAACAACTCACGCATGGTCTTCGCGCTCCTTCAAGCTTGCGGGGACATCAGAACACATCCACTGTGAAGCAGATAACCACCACCTTAACGCAGGAATGCGCCGAAGCTTGGCAGCGACGGCGCATTTTGGTGCGTGTGTAGAGATAGAACTACAAGTTGTTACTCATGTGACTACTTAGTAGCAACTCCAGCTTCCAGAATGGAATCGATAGCACGGGTCAGAATCTCAATATCTGCTGGATCGATGGCAGGGAACATGCCTATACGCAGCTGGTTGCGGCCCAGCTTGCGGTAAGGCTCAACATCCAAGATGCCGTTTTGGCGCAGAACCTTCGCGATTACTGCAGCGTCGATGGAGTCATCGAAGTCGATGGTGCCCACAACCAGGGAACGGGAATCTGCATCAGCGACATAAGGAGTGGTCTCCTCGCGTGCATCAGCCCAGTTGTACAAGGTGGAGGAAGACTGGGCGGTGCGCTCAACCATGCCAGCCAAGCCGCCATTGTTGTTCATCCACTTGACCTGGTCCGCCAGCATGAGCAGGGTGGCAACAGCTGGGGTGTTATAGGTCTGGTTCTTGCGGGAGTTGTCCACCGCGGTCTGCAGATCCAAGAAGGCAGGAATGAAACGGCCGGAATCCTTGACGGACGCGATGCGCTCGATGGCAGCAGGGGACATTGCAGCCAGCCACAGGCCACCATCGGATGCGAAAGACTTCTGTGGGGAGAAGTAATAAGCATCTACCTGGGAGATATCCACTGGCAAACCACCTGCGCCGGAGGTTGCATCCACAACTACCAGCTGGTCAGGACTGAGGCCCTCTGGACGGGCGACAGGAACCATCGCGCCCGTGGAGGTTTCATTGTGTGCCCAAGCGACAACGTCTGCGTCGGTGCCAGCCAATTCAGCTGGTGATGGGGACGTGCCTGCTGGACCTTCTACGATCTGAGGCTCATCCAACCAAGGGGCCTGCTTGGAAGCCTTTGCGAACTTCGAGGAGAACTCACCGAAGCTCAAGTGAGCGGACTTTTTGTTGATGAGGCCGAAGGTCGCGGCATCCCAGAACGCGGTCGCGCCGCCGAGGGACAGAACAATTTCGTAGCCCTCTGGCAGGGAAAACAGCTCAGACAATCCGTCACGGACCTCACCAACAACGTTCTTGACTGCTGCCTGGCGGTGGGAAGTGCCGATGACGTCCTGTGCGCCGTTGACCACGGCATCAATTTGAGCTTGGCGGACCTTGGAAGGGCCACAGCCAAAGCGTCCATCGGAAGGAATGAGATCAGGGGAGAGCTTGTAATCCGGGTTAGTCATGGTAGGAGTATACGGGGTTTGGAATATTATGTGACACCAAAAGTGGTCTAAATCATGCAGGCGTCCATAAGTGAAGCAATCCGCAAATGAAATGAAATGTATTAAAACTAGCGAAAAATACCTTGGTGGGTGACGTATCCCCTACCACAAATGGGGTTAGGCGTAACACAAACGGCGCAGGCTAACCGGACGATCGTTCTGCTAGCAAGGGAAAATTCGCAAATCTTGCTAGAGTAGGTAAAGAAATACTAGTGAAACGCAGTGCAAGTGTTATGACGTGCCTAGTGTTATAAACGGCGAAACACTTAACAATAAAGTGAAAGGACACCTACGTGGCTTCCGAAGATAACAAGGTAAAGCTTTCCTACCCGGGTGGCGAGTACGAAATGGACATCAAGACCTCGACTGAGGGCGACAATGGTTTTGATATCTCCAAGCTTCGCAATGAAACCGGACTGGTTACCTTTGACCCTGGTTACACCGCTACCGGCTCCACCGAGTCCAAGATTACTTTCATCAATGGCGAAGAGGGCATCCTTCGCCACCGCGGTTATGACATCGCAGACCTCGCGCAGAACGCAACCTTCAACGAGGTTTCTTACCTGCTCATCAAGGGCGAACTGCCGACCGAAGAGCAGCTGAACAAGTTCAGCAACGACATCCGTCACCACACTCTGTTGGATGAGGACTTCAAGGCTCAGTTCAACATCTTCCCACGTGACGCACACCCAATGGCTGTGCTCGCTTCTTCCGTGAACATTCTCTCCACCTATTATCAGGATCAGCTCGATCCTCTGGATGAGGAGCAGCTAGATAAGGCAACTGTTCGCCTCCTAGCTAAGGTTCCAATGTTGGCTGCTTACGCATTCCGTGCGTCTCAGGGCAAGCCTTACATGTACCCAGATAACTCCCTGAACGCGTGTGAGAACTTCCTGCGCATGATGTTCGGTTACCCAACCGAGCCATATGAGGTAGACCCAATCGTTTCTAAGGCTCTGGACAAGCTGTTTATCCTGCACGCCGACCACGAGCAGAACTGTTCCGCATCTACCGTTCGCATGATCGGTTCTGCACAGGCAAACATGTTCGTCTCCATTGCAGGCGGCATCAATGCACTGTCCGGCCCACTGCACGGTGGCGCTAACTCCGCAGTTCTGGAGATGCTGGAAGACATCAAGAACAACCACGGTGGCGACGCAACCGACTTCATGAATCGCGTGAAGAACAAGGAAAAGGGCGTTCGCCTGATGGGCTTCGGTCACCGCGTCTACAAGAACTACGACCCACGTGCGGCTATCGTCAAGGACATCGCACACGAGGTTCTTGAGCACCTTGGCGGCGACGAGCTGCTGGATCTGGCTATGAAGCTGGAAGAGATTGCATTGGGTGATGATTACTTCGTATCCCGCAAGCTCTACCCGAACGTAGACTTCTACACCGGCCTGATCTACCGCGCAATGGGCTTCCCAACCGAATTCTTCACCGCACTGTTCGCAATCGGCCGTCTCCCAGGCTGGATTGCACAGTACCGTGAGCAGCTGGCGCTGAACACCAAGATCAACCGTCCTCGCCAGATCTACACCGGTGAAGCTCCTCGCGCATTCGTTCCTCGCACCGAGCGCTAGACGCTTCGCGGTATTAACTGCCTTACGGTCGTGCGCTAATTTTCATAACATTTGCATTACCATTCGGGCATTTGCCCTCGATAATTAAGTCGAATCAGCTTCCTCCCTTATAATTGGAGGAGCTTGATTCGACTTTTTCAATTTCGGGGCGAGTGTTATGCCGACAACTTAATCCATTGATGCCTTCAACATTGCGCACTTGAATCCTCGCCCTCAAGCTAGGAAAAATCGTGCTGTTGAAGATGTCCTCATGACAATCGGCACAAATGCAATGGATGAAGTTGTTGCCTGTCTAAGTTCGGAAAGCCCGAATACGTCATGTTTAAGCAACAGGCGCAATTAGACACAACGTCAAGGAGATGTTTACTTTATGGATAAGCCAATCATTGAAGCTTCAACCGGACCAGCACCAGCAGAACTGGTCATTGAAGACATTATCGTTGGTGACGGTGCTGAGGCACAGGCTGGCGGAGTAGTTGAAGTTCACTACGTTGGCGTCGAGTATGAATCCAACCAGGAGTTTGACTCCTCTTGGGACCGTGGCCAGTCCATCGAATTCCCTCTGACCGGCCTGATTTCAGGTTGGCAGGAAGGCATCCCAGGGATGCGTGTTGGCGGTCGCCGTCAGCTGACCATCCCACCAGAGCTGGCATACGGCCCAGCAGGTGGCGGGCACCCACTGTCCGGCCGCACCTTGGTCTTCGTTATCGACCTCATCAATGCAGGCTAATTCACTGCCGCTCTGATTTGAGTTCCTCTTAATCCCTGTTTCGCATCCCTTTGTGGTAGCAGGGATTTTTCATGCCTGTGAGAAGTCTCGATTTTGGAAGTGGTCACCTTAATAGCTGGATTTGGCACACAACAGAGTCACTTCGGGGCACAATAGAACCATGACTTCAAAAAACAGTGTTCCAGTTCCTTCGTTGACTCTTAATGATGAGCGTGAGATTCCGCAGATCGGCCTCGGCACGTACAAACTTCGTGATGAAGAGTGCATCTCGGTAGTGCGTGAAGCGATTGAGTTGGGCTACCGCCATTTCGATACGGCAACCCTGTACAAGAATGAGGAAGCATTGGGTAAAGCACTCAATGACGCTATTGCTTCCGGTGATGTTACCCGCGATGAGCTCTTTGTTACCAGCAAGGTCTGGCATGATCACCACGGGGCTGACAAGGTACGCGAGGCGTTCCAGACTTCGCTGGATCAGCTCGGCTTGGACTACTTGGATCTTTACATGGTGCACTGGCCATGGCCACAAGGCGGAAAATACATCGAGACCTTCGAAGAGATGGCTCGTCTACAGGGAATGGGGCAGATCGCTAGCATTGGCGTCGCTAACTTCTATGAAGAAGTCCTTGAAGAGCTAATGAAGGAAACAGGCATCGTTCCTGTTGTTAATCAGATTGAGCTCAACCCAACCTTCCGCCAGCCAGAGCTGCTGGATTTCCATAAGCAGCATGGAATCATCACCCAGGCATGGTCACCGCTTGCGCGCGGCAAGATTCTGAACAACCCGGACATCAAGGCGATCGCCGCGCAGCTTGAGCGTTCTGCCGGGCAGGTGGCATTGCGCTACCTGATGCAGAAAGACATCGTGATCATTCCCAAGTCTTCCCGCCGTGAGCGTCTGATTGAGAACCTGGGTGCTAAGGATTTTGAGCTCTCACGTTCCCAGATGGAAATCATGGACTCTCTTAACAACCCTGAGGGACGTTCTGGCAATGACCCAAGAGTCTGGCCAGGCGATGACGCTTAAGACATCCCGCTGCTAATAACTTCACAGAAATCCTCTGCAGAGCTTCAGTACTGCAGAGGATTTCTCATGCCGTGGGAACAACGTGAAGGGTGCGAATTTTCTCCTAGCAAAACCATCGGAGGAGTATGTCAAAATCATCGACGGTGGCCTAAAAACTGTTCGAAAACGTCTTAACTTGTGGCCAGATTCACTGCAAAACGTGCCTTAACAAAGTTGGCAAAGTGACGAATCGCCAATTTCGGGGGTGATTTGCTAGTTGTAACAAGTGCCGGTCAGAACGATTTTCGGGGGTGCAAGTTTCTGCTAAGAATAGTTTTACTCACTTTGTCTTCACCCTAACAGGCTTTGTTCGGTAGCTTACTTAACAGGCCGGAATGTGATCCCTGGCACTGGGGTTCGGCACAAGTCCGACTAAAAAAGAAAGCTTATCTAGTCGTTGACTAGATATGACTAATTGAAAGTTCAAGGAGAAACCAATGACTGGTGCTACAGCCTCTCCGCGCAAGCGTCGTGAGCCATCGGCAGATGAGTTCATTGCTATGCAAAAGAGTCCGCAGTTTCAAAAGCTGCGGAGTACATACCGTAAGTTTACTTTCCCAATGACCCTGGCCTTCATGGTCTGGTACTTGCTTTATGTGGTGACCGCAGTTTTTGCACATGACTTTATGTCGATTGAAATTGGTGGCGGATTCAACGTGGGCCTAGTCTTTGGCCTGTTGCAGTTCGTTTCCACATTCCTGATTACCTGGCTGTACGTCCAGTACGCCAATAAGAATATTGAGCCTCAAGCGGCTGCAATCCGTGAAGAAATGGAGGGTTAAGAACAATGAACCCAATTATTCTTGCCCAAGAGGCTGAGTACTCAACCGGTAACCCGATTCTAAACATCTCGGTCTTCCTGGTCTTCCTGATCGTGACCATGGCATTGGTTCTGCGTGCTGGCAAGTCCACCAAGGAAGCATCTGACTTCTACACCGGTGGCGGTACCTTCTCTGGTCGCCAGAACGGTCTTGCAATTTCTGGTGACTACCTCTCCGCAGCATCCTTCTTGGGCATTGTTGGCGCGGTTGCCCTAAACGGCTACGACGGATTCCTTTACTCCGTTGGCTTCTTCGTTGCTTGGCTTGTTGCTCTGATGCTCGTTGCAGAGCCACTGCGTAACGTTGGCCGCTTCACCATGGCGGACGTTTTGTCTTTCCGTCTCCGCCAAAAGCCAGTCCGTGTGGCTGCTGCTCTGGCAACCATGTTCGTTTCCCTGTTCTACCTGATTGCTCAGATGGCAGGTGCAGGCTCCCTGGTTTCCGTTCTTCTGAATATCCACGAGTTCGTATGGCAGGCAGTTGTCGTCGGCGTCGTCGGCGTTGTCATGATTGTCTACGTCCTGATCGGCGGCATGAAGGGTACCACCTACGTGCAGATGATTAAGGCTGTTCTGCTGGTTTCCGGTGTTGTCGTCATGGGTATCTTGGTATTCGTCGCAATCAAGGGTGGCTTTGTCGCCCTGTTCGACCAGGCTATTGCTGCCCACGCTGATTCACAGGCTGCGGCTGACCGCGGCTACGAGGCAGCCCGCATCATGGAGCCAGGTCTTAAGTACGGTGCAACCACCACTTCCAAGATTGACTTCGTCTCCCTGGGTCTGTCCCTGGTTCTTGGTACCGCTGGTCTGCCACACGTTCTGATGCGTTTCTACACCGTTCCTACCGCTACTGAAGCACGTCGCTCCGTTACCTGGGCAATCTGCATCATTGGCCTGTTCTACCTGATCACCCTGGTTCTGGGCTTCGGCGCAGCAGCACTGGTACGTCCGGACCGCATCCTGGCAGCACCTGGTGGCGCAAACGCTGCAGCACCGCTGCTTGCACTGGAAGTTGGCGGCACCGTCTTCATGGCGATTATTTCCGCTGTTGCATTCGCAACCGTTCTGGCTGTTGTGGCTGGTCTGGCAATTACCGCTTCCGCTTCCATTGCACACGACATCTACGACGCTGTTCTGCGTGACGGTACCGCTTCTGAAGAAGAGCAGGTTCGAGTTTCTCACATCACCGTTGTTGTCCTGGGTATCGCATCGATTATCCTTGGCATCCTCGCGATGACTCAGAACGTGGCGTTCCTGGTGTCCCTGGCATTCGCAATTGCAGCTTCTGCAAACCTGCCAACCATCCTGTACTCCCTGTACTGGCGTCGATTCAACACCACTGGTGCTGTCGCTTCCATCTACGGTGGTCTGATTTCCTGTCTGTTACTCATCTTCCTGTCCCCAGCAGTCTCCGGTGCACCTTCCGCGATGTTCCCGAACGCTGACTGGTCCATCTTCCCTCTGACCTCTCCAGGTCTGGTTTCCATCCCAATGGGCTTCCTGTGCGGTTACATCGGCACCTTGATTGGTAAGCCAGATAACCTCGAAGCACTTGCTGCTGAGATGGAAGTTCGTTCCCTGACTGGTGTTGGTGTTGAGGCTGCAGTCGACCACTAATCACTAAAAGCTCTCCAGTAATTTCTAACAGGGCCCAGAAGTTCTGTAGAAGCTGAAAGCAACAAGACACCGTATGCGCAATGCATACGGTGTCTTTGTATTATCTAAGCTGTGTGCAAATCTAATGCTCCTCGCGCCACCAACAGCTGGCTGAAATTCGTAGCTGTGCTGATGGTCATTGCTATCGCAATGGTGGGAACATGGATCGCTGCCCGAGCAACGGCTCCGAGCGCTGGCGAATCTACCGCAGCAAGCGCTCCTGAGGGCGTCCAAGGCACGCGAGGGGACCAGGAGGCTGCGGCTACTTCAGATTCACTCTCAAAGTCTGTATTAGAGCGGTTGAGGGTCGCCGCGAATGAGCCCGATGAGGTTGTCATTGATCAAGCACGTTCGCAGCTGACCTATATTCGTCTCAGCGACGGCATGCATCTTGGTACCTCGAATGAGAAGTTTGCGCGGCCCGCGCTGAGTTTGTCAAAGCTCTATATTGCGGACTATGTCCTCGATGAGGGAAACAATGAGGAGAAGTACGAAGCGCTGCGCATGATTTCTACTTCCGATGATGACGTCGCGGAAGACCTCTTTGCGGAATACCCTGAGTCGATTGATGAGGTCGCCGATAAATACGGCCTATACGCCACGGAGTCCGGCAACTACTGGGGTAATTCACTTACGTCCACCTACGACGTGGTGAAGTTCGTAGCCGCTCTCAAAGACGAAGATTCAACCCATCCGATACTCGTGGCGATGTCACAACCCGATGAGATCGCCGCTGATGGCTATGAACAAGACTTCGGCACCGCCGTGATGAGCAACGTGATTGGCACGAAATGGGGCTGGTCGAATAACCGCCAGGTGCACTCATCGGTGTCATTCGGGGAGAACTTTATTGTGGCTGCGTCGGTGAACGGCTCGGCACGAGACCTCACCAGACTGGTGCGGAACCAAGTCTCCGGCACGAAGCTGAAAGAAGCCACCACGTGGTTCCTAGATTCCCGCGAAGCCGCAGAAACTAGCGCCGTGCCGACTGAGACGGTTATTACCGATTAACGGCCGATGATTCCACCAAGCTGCTGAGCAATCTGTGTTGCTTGGCTGATCTGCTCGGAGGTTACAGAGGAACCGCCAATTTCCATGCCTGGCACGGCGGAGCTAAGTTCGTTCAAGAGGTCAGCGCCGGCGCTGTTTCCCGCGTTGCCGGAGTTGCCGCCCGGAACTGTGCCGCCGGACTGGCCAGGCTTCCACTGGCCCCAGTCCTGGGCATAGACATTGTTGATGTCAACGACGACACCGTCGATGGTGCGCTGCTTGCTTTGCGGCAGCTGGTGGATGGTCGTGCGAGGGTGGATGCGTCCGCCGGAACCCCAGTCGTGCATCCAATAGAAGGAACCGATGCCGTCTTTGATGGCCCAGTCAATGACGTTGTAGTTGCCATATACGCCGGTGCTGTAGCCCGCAGCACGCAGGGCGGTCTGGAGTGCCAAGAGATAAGGCTTGATGAGGGTGTCGTATTGCTGGCGGGAGGGGTTATCATCGATGGCGACGTAGATGGGGCGCCCGGTTGGGCCACCAGCCGCGCGGTGGATGGCAATGGCTTGGGGTGCGTGCACTGCAGCGCCGGCAGCACCTTGCTTCCAGTCCGCGGTTTCGGCGCGGCCGAATTGGTAGACAGAAGCGGTGGCTAGCCCCTGGGCGGACATCGCCTGGGTCTCTTTGAGCGTGACTGGCTTGCCGGCCATCCACTGGGCATCAGGTCGCTTTTGGGAGACGTAGCGCACTGCGCCGAGGTGTCCAGCAGCCTTCATGGCAGAAGCGCTGGGAACGCCGGCAGAGTAATCAACAACGGTTCCCAGAATCGGTCCCAGTGCTGAGGCGCGGGAGGCGGTAAAGGTGCCCATGCCCACGGCAAGAGTGCCGGCAGCAGCGGCAAAGGCACCGGCTTTCATAATGTTGCGGCGCGAATAGTGCGCAGCGCCTTTCGATGCTTCATGTCCTGACACGAGTGAACTCCTAACAAACCACCATTAATTTACTGACTTAACTTCAGTAACTTCCGTTACAGAACTTACCCCAACTGCACGTCATGTGAAAGGGGAGCGGCGTGCCAAATACTTTTCACTTTTTGGAACATAAGCATATTCGCCGGCGTTGGAAGATGGTGAACCATTCTTCATAAGGTGGAAAACAATGGATCAAACAGACAACGTAAATAACGTAAATAACGACGTCATTAGCAACGGTACGAGCGACGCAGCAACAAGCGAGTCGCCCAAGCCTTTTACGTTTCTTCAGCCATTCGGCGAAGAGAACGTGGGCGTGTGCGATGTGGAAGGAAACTGTTCATGAGCCAGGCAGAAACAACTAATAGCCCAATTACCGTCGACGTGTGGTCGGATGTGATGTGCCCATTTTGCTGGATGGGTGACAAGCATTTGGAGCTAGCGCTTGGGGACTTTGCGCATCGTGATGACGTGGAGATTACCTACCACAGCTACCAGCTGATGCCGGATTATCCAGAAGGTCAGCCATTGCCATCTGCTGAGGCAGTGGCGAAGCAAAAGGGCATTCCGGTTGAACAGTTCGAGCAGATGAACGCCGGCGTTGCGGCACGTGGCGCCGAGGTTGGATTGGATTACAACTTCGATACCGCTCTGATGGTCAACTCCCGCCGCGCACACCGCCTTTCGCACTTTGCTGAAAAGAACGGCGTGCAGCACGAGGTCATTCAGAACCTGTTCAAGGCATATTTCACCGACGGCAAGAACGTCGAAGACCGCGAGGTTCTCGCCGACTTGGCTGTCGATGCCGGCCTCAACCGCGACGAAGCCCTAGCCAACATGGACAACGAGGAACTCGATCATGCAGTCCAGGCTGACATCAACCGTGCTCAGCAGATTGGCGTCCAGGGCGTTCCATTCTTCGTGTTTAACAACAAGTACGCTGTCTCCGGCGCACAGCCACAAGAAGTCTTCAAGCAAGCGCTTGAGGCCGTGTGGAACGAGAACGAGCAAGCGGGCAACTCTGCTCAGTAAGTTCTAAAAGCGTGGCGGAACTCTACCGAAACCGGTATAGTTTCGCCACGTTGTTTTGGATTAGTACTTGGTTCGGCGACTTTCTACTTTGCCTCCAGAACGTGCCCGGACGGATATTTCGCCGCCTTCTTCGCCAAGGTCGTCAATTCCCCAAGAGTCCTCGCCTTTAATGGCGTATTCGTCTCTCCAATGCGTGCGACGCCTCCGGGGATCCCTGCCTTCTACGGTTCTCCGGCGTCGTTGCTTCTTTGCTTGCTTTGGTTGTTCTTTAACCAGAGGACGCTCTAGAAGGTTTGGAAACTCTGTTATTGAAGCATTGGGATCTAGTTGAAGCTCGGCGGTCATCTTCGTCGCGGGGCACTTTTTACCCGGATGGCTGGGAAGATTATGGAGCGAAAGCCGCTTCCGTCCTTGGATGTACTTGACGGTTGCTCCACAATTCGGGCAAAGGTAGCCATACCCGCTGACCGACTTCACTATAACGATTTCCATGCCAACATTATATGGGTAAAAGTTCAGGTCATGGTCACTTTTCGGAACTAGTTGTGATTGAAAAAGGCCGCACGAAAGTGTGCGGCCTAGATTCTAATGTCGAAATATTAGACATGGATTTGTGCCCTAGACAGGAGTCGAACCTGCGACACCGGCTTTAGGAGAGCCGTGCTCTATCCACTGAGCTACTAAGGCAGGGCCGTTCACAGCCGAACCGCGAACCACAAGGATTCAGCGAAGCTTTGCTGTGAACGTCTCTAGATTACCCGAGTGCTCTCCGGAGCATAAAACCGGGCGCGAAACCGGGACGGTAATTTCCGGGGAAGTGAAGCCTATGAGTGTGACGTTGTGCGGGTGGGGAGGATTCACACAGAAATTTGACGTATCCACAACCTTGTTGCGCTACTTTGATGGGTATGACACAACAAGGCGCCGCTGGCACACCCGAACCGCAATTCATCGACGTTCAACGCCGTGAAATTACCCTGCGCACTATGTCTTCGGAGGATGGGGTGGAAACCCTGGCTATCGAAAAGCTAGTGCGCGGAGGCGAATCCAAGCGGCTGATGCTGCTGAATAAATTTGATGCCCAGCAGCTCAAAGACGCCTTGGATGACTACCTCAAGACCATCTACTCCAAAGAACTCGCCGGTCTAAACACCACGCTGTCCCCGAAGGACATGCTGGAGCTATTCGGCGAAGACGACAACTAACCAATAATTATCGTGGGGGAGTAGCTGGGGACTTAGGCGTTGAGCTCTTCGAGCTTCGCGCGGACATCGGCAGCCGGCGGGTTGGTTGCGTGGGTGCCATCGGAGTAAAGCACGGTTGGCACAACGCGGTTGCCGTTGTTGACGGACTTAATCCACTCGTTGAGCTCATCATTGCCCGCGGCACCGTTGTCTACGTCAATAGCAGCATAAGGGGTCTCAGAGCTGTTGAGGTCCGAGCGCAAACGAGCACAGTAAGGGCACCAATCAGCAAAGAAGACAGTGACGTGTTCGGTGGTTTCAGGGGTTGCTACAGCCATTCTAGGCAGCGTCCTTTCGTTCATAGCTAATAAATCGATATTTGATGGGCAGCTCACTGGCCGGTTGATTCGGTATAGTCAGATGCCCCTTCGCAGAGGTCAACCAGCCGGAATCAGCGGTTTGGCTAAATGCCTCAGGGATATGTGGGGCGTACACGGCATCCTCGCCATAGACTTCTGCCACATTGACGCCCATGAGGGTGACTTCCAGAATGTCCATCTGATCCAAAGTGGAGGCATAGAGCTGCCCACCGCCCATGATCCAGCCTTCAGACAGCTCCGGCAGGCGGCTTAACACCGTCGCACCTTGTGACCACTCACCAGCTTGGCGGGTGGACAGCACGAAATTCTCACGCCCTGGCAAAGGACGGAACTTCTCTGGAAGAGACTCCCACGTGCGCCGACCCATAATCACTGGGCTGCCCAGGGTTACTTCTTTAAAATGAGCCAGATCTTCTGGCACGTGCCACGGCATTTGCTCGCCGTCGCCGATGATTCCATCTAAGGACTGTGCCCAAATCGCACCAAGAAAGCTCATGAATTCATCCTAGACCGCAACCGGCGCCTTAATCGAAGGATGCGGGTCATAACCCTCAACCTCAAAGTCTTCAAAGGTGTAGTCAAAGATGCTCTTCGCCTTGTTCAACTTCAGCTGCGGATAAGGGCGGGCCTCGCGTGCTAGCTGCTCTTTGACCTGCTCAACGTGGTTGTCATAGATGTGCACGTCGCCGCCGGTCCAGATGAGCTCACCAACTTCCAAATCGGCCTGCTGCGCGAACATATGGGTCAGCGCGGCATAAGAAGCGATGTTGAATGGAACTCCCAAGAACATGTCAGCGGAGCGCTGGTAGACCTGCATCGACAGCTTTCCGTTGGCAACATAAAGCTGGAACAGCAAGTGGCACGGCATCAGCGCCATCTTGTCCAACTCCGACACGTTCCACGCAGAAACCAAGATACGGCGGGAATCAGGATTGTTCTTCAACTGATCCATCACGCCTTGAATCTGGTCAATGTGCTGGCCATCGGGAGTTGGCCAAGAACGCCACTGCACGCCGTAGACCGGGCCGAGTTCACCGTTGTCATCGGCCCACTCGTTCCAGATACGAACCTTGTTTTCCTGCAACCAGGACACGTTAGATTCACCGCGCAAGAACCACAGCAGCTCACCGATAACACCGTGGAAGTAGACCTTCTTGGTGGTAAGCAGTGGGAAAGACTCACTCAAGTCATAGCGCAGCTGGTGGCCGAACAGGGAGCGGGTGCCTGTTCCGGTGCGGTCAGATTTAGCGGCGCCGTTTTCTAAAACATTCTTCAGCAGGTCTTCGTAGGGAGTAGCTATTGCAGTAGCGTTTGTCATGCTGCCTAGTCTAGAAGCCTGGGTTGTTTGCTGCGAACTTCGCTGCGTGCTCAAGGATTTCATCTGCTAGTTCCGGCCGGCAGATGACCAAGTCCGGGATGTAGGTGTCCTCATTGTTAAAGCTCATGGGGCTGCCATCAAGACGCGAGCAGTGCAGACCTGAGGCCAGCGCTACACCAACTGGTGCTGCTTGATCCCACTCATACTGCCCGCCGGCGTGAATGTATCCGTCATAATCACCGAGCAGCACGTGCATGGCCTTCGCGCCAGCAGAACCAATGCCCACGGCTTCATAGCCCATTTGTTGCGTGATGTATTCCGCTACCTGCGGCGGGCGATTACGGGAGACTACAAATTTCTTGGACAGCGGGCCCTTAACGGCGCGGACATCAGAAGACTTAAAGGTCACGCCTAAGTCCGGCAGTCCTACGGCAGCATGTTCCGGCTTGCCATTGATGACCAATGCAATGTGCACGGCCCAGTCCTGGCGGCCGGTGGCGAATTCCTTGGTGCCGTCGAGCGGATCCACGATCCACACGCGATCTTTGCCCAGGCGGTCAAGGTCATCAACTGCTTCTTCGGACAAGAATCCATCATCCGGGCGGTGCTGTTCTAGAACGCGGGAAATCCACGATTGTGCCAGTTCATCACCGGCGTCTCCGAGGGCAAGGCCACGCAAGAGGCCACCTTTACGAACACCTTTCAGAATTTCGCCGCAACCTTCGGCGATCATATTGGTCAAGCGAGCATCAGAGAGCTGGACTGTCATAGTTCCTAAGACTACCCATCGCGTTAAAGTAAGGCATGGCCAAAAATATCCTTTCTCGCTTCAAGCCCGCAGTAGCTGGTTGGTTTGAGGATGTTTTCACTCAACCCACACAAGTTCAGGAACAATCCTGGGATGCTATTTCTAAAGGCAGTCACGCTTTGCTGGTAGCACCCACCGGTTCAGGTAAGACACTGGCCGCATTCTTGTGGGCATTGAACAACCTCATGGAACGCGAAGGCCAAACCTCACTGCCAGTGGCTAAGCGGGAAGATGCCACGGATACTTCCTCCCACGGTGGGGTGAAAGTCTTATATATCTCGCCGCTGAAAGCTTTGGGCGTGGACATTGAGCGTAACCTACGTGTGCCGCTGGCGGGAATCTCACGCGTGGCACAGCGTCTGGGTGTGGATGAGCCGGATATTTCTATCGGTGTGCGCTCAGGCGATACACCGCAGTCAGAGCGCAACCGGCAGCTGCGCAAGCCGCCGGACGTGCTGATTACCACGCCGGAGTCGGCGTACTTGATGCTTACGTCAAAAGCGGCGGGCATTTTGGCATCAGTGGATACGGTCATCATTGATGAAATCCACGCTATTGCCGGCTCCAAACGTGGCGTTCACATGGCGTTGACCATGGAACGCCTAGCGAAGGTCGCAGGGGAGTTCCAGCGCATTGGGCTATCGGCGACGGTGCGCCCGCTGGAAACCGTGGCGAACTTCCTGGGTGGTGGACGGCCGGTGGAAATCATCGCTCCGCCAGCGAAGAAGAAGTGGCAGCTAGATATCCACGTGCCCGTAGAAGACATGAGTGATCTACCCACCCCGGAACAAGGCTCCACCATTGGGGAACTCACTGTTGATGATCCGCTGGGAATCGCAGGTGCGGATCCTGCAACGTCGGCCGAATCAGCGCTGCCGGTGGCTAGTTCTATTTGGCCGTTTATTGAGCAGTCTGTTTATGACCAGGTGATGGAGCATCGATCGACGCTGGTCTTTGTGAACTCCCGGCGCACCGCAGAGCGTTTGACCTCGCGGTTGAACGAAATCTGGGCGTCTATTCATGACCCGGAATCATTATCGCCGGAGCTGCGCCGGGACCCAGCGCAGCTGATGAAAGCCGTCGATGTTGCCGGCAAGGCGCCGGCAGTCATTGCGCGAGCGCATCACGGTTCGGTATCTAAAGATGAGCGCGCGATGACGGAGACCATGCTCAAAGAAGGCGCGCTGCGCGCTGTGGTGTCCACGAGTTCTTTGGAACTGGGTATCGACATGGGTGCGGTAGAACTAGTCATCCAGGTGGAATCCCCACCGGCGGTGGCTTCTGGTTTGCAGCGCATCGGGCGCGCCGGGCACGTCGTTGGTGCTACCAGTCACGGTTCCTTTTATCCCAAGCACAGAGCTGACCTTCTGCAAACCACGGTGGTGGTGCAGAAGATGGTGGAAGGGGGCATCGAAAAGCTGCATATCCCCACCAACCCCTTGGACGTTTTAGCGCAGCACACCGTCGCCGCGGTATCTGCCGCCCCGGAGGGGCTAACCGCCGATGACTGGTATGACACCGTCACCCGAGCCTGGCCGTATCGCGATTTAGCGCGGGAGGTCTTTGACTCTGTCATTGACCTGGTTTCTGGTGTGTACCCGTCGACCGATTTTGCGGAGCTGCGCCCACGCGTGGTCTATGACCGGATTACCGGTGTGATGACGGCGCGGCCCGGCGCGCAGCGGGTAGCGGTGACTAATGCTGGCACGATTCCAGACCGCGGCATGTTTGGCGTGTTCATCGCCGGTGGTGAGGGTGCCCCGCGCCGTGTGGGTGAGCTTGATGAGGAGATGGTTTATGAATCGCGTGTTGGCGATGTGTTTACCCTTGGTGCGTCCTCGTGGCGGATTGAGGACATCACCCGCGATCAGGTCATTGTCACCCCGGCACCAGGGCATACCGGCCGCTTGCCGTTTTGGTCAGGCGATGCCGCTGGTAGGCCTTATGAATTAGGCCAAGCCATTGGCGCGTTTCGCCGCGAGGCGCACGCCAATCCGGAGCTGATTACCCATACTGATGCGTGGGCGAAGGATAACCTGCGCGCCTTTTTGCACGAGCAGCATGAGGCCACAGGTTCGATCCCGGATGACTCGACGTTGGTGATGGAGCGGTTCAAAGATGAGCTCGGGGACTGGCGTATTGTGCTGCACTCGCCGTTCGGTCGCGGTGTGAACGCGCCGTGGGCTTTGGCCGTGGGCGCGCGGGTGGCGGAGCGGACCGGCATGGATGCCCAGGCGGTGGCGGGTGATGACGGCATTGTGCTGCGCCTGCCAGAGGGAGAGGCGGAGCCAGATGCGTCCATTTTTGCTTACGATCCGGATGAGATTGAAGATATCGTGACGGAACAGGTCGGCGGTTCCGCGCTGTTTGCTTCGCGGTTTCGTGAGTGTGCGGCGCGGGCTTTGCTGTTGCCGCGGCGCAATCCGGGCAAGCGCTCGCCGTTGTGGCAGCAGCGTCAGCGCGCGGAGCAGCTGCTGGATGTGGCGCGCAAGTATCCGTCTTTCCCTATCATTTTGGAAACGGTGCGCGAATGCCTGCAAGACGTCTATGACGTCCCAAGTTTGGTGGAGGTCACCCGCAATATTGCCCACCGCAAAGTGCGCGTCGCGGAGGTGACCACGGAGCAGCCTTCGCCATTCGCGTCCTCATTGTTGTTCAACTACACCGGCGCGTTTATGTATGAGGGTGATAGTCCGCTGGCGGAAAAGCGTGCGGCGGCCTTGGCTTTGGATCCGGCGTTGTTGGCCAAGTTGTTGGGCACGGTTGAGCTGCGTGAGTTGCTGGAACCAGAGATCATTGCTGAAGTGCATGCCCAACTTCAGCGCACCGACGCCACGCGCCGGGCACAGACCAGTGAGCAGGTTGCGGATATGTTGCGGGTCATTGGCCCCATCCCCGTGGACAATGTGGGGGAGCACACCGATGTGCCGTTGCAGACGCTGCACCAGCAGCTGGGCCGGCGCATCATGGAGGTTCGCATCGGCGGGCGTGTGCACCTAGCCCAAGCTCAGGATGCCGCATTACTTCGTGATGGCTTGGGCATCCCCGTCCCACCGGGCATCCCCGCGCAGGTGGAGACCATTAATGATGCTTTGGATCAGTTGGTATCACGGTGGGCACGCACCAGAGGGCCGTTTGTGCTGCGTGAACTTGCCGATGCTTTCTCCCTGTCCGTCTCCATCGCCCATTCCTCGTTGAACAGCATGGATTCTGTGATTGAGGGTCATTACCGCCAGGGCATTAATGAAGTGGAGTACTGCGCCAATGAGGTGCTGCGCGTTATCCGCTCTCGTTCTTTGGCTAAAGCACGCGCGCAGACTGAGCCGGTATCACCTGCGACCTTTGGCCGCTTCCTGCCGGATTGGAACAACGTGGCCCCGGTGATTGAGGGAGCTACTGGCAATATGCGTCGGCCGGCTCTGCGCGGTGCGGATGGTGTGTATGCCGTAGTAGAACAACTTGCTGGTGCGCGGCTACCGGCATCTGCCTGGGAGTCGATGGTGCTGCCTTCACGGGTTGGTGATTACTCACCAGTAATGCTGGATGAGCTGACCTCCAATGGTGAAGTACTGGTGGTCGGCGCCGGCAAGGCCGGTTCTTCCGACCCGTGGGTCATGCTGCTGCCCGCTGATTATGCCGCGGGCCTAGTTCCGATCCTCGATGAGGAACTTTCAGGGCTCACCGGCTTACAAGAATCAATCCTCGCGCTGCTCTCACGCGGCGGCGGATTCCTCTTCGCCGATATCTACCGTGACATTGCCCGCGCGGACGCGGGACAAGGCGTCGCGGATACGTCCACCACTGAGCAGCGCGGATTAGACGTTGGCGTGGGCGCTGGTATTGATACTCCCACCACCGACCAAGTGCGCGAAGCACTCTGGGGACTGGTAGAAATGGGACTTGTCAGCCCAGATTCCTTTGCCCCAATACGCACGCGCCTCTCCGCGCAGGGCTCAGGACGCACCGCGCACCGGCAAAAGCGTCGCCCGCAGCGCTCCCGCCTG
This sequence comes from Corynebacterium casei LMG S-19264, assembly GCF_000550785.1. NCBI lineage: Bacteria > Bacillati > Actinomycetota > Actinomycetes > Mycobacteriales > Corynebacteriaceae > Corynebacterium > Corynebacterium casei. Next base: position 2,209,895 of record NZ_CP004350.1, on the reverse strand, counting down.
CGCATGGGGCGCACTTCTTTCGCACAGACCCAACGCGCAAACCCCACCCCGCCGGATATGAATGGCCGCTGGGCGTTGACCATCCCCGCATCACACGACGCCACCGCCCGTTCCGCTGCACAAGGCGAAGCCTGGCTGGATCGCTATGGCGTGGTCACCCGCGGCTCGGTTGTCTCTGAAGATGTCCTCGGTGGATTCGCTCTGGCCTATAAAGTCCTGTCTGGTTTTGAAGAATCCGGCAAAGCCATGCGCGGCTACGTCATCGATGGCCTGGGCGCCGCGCAGTTTTCCACACCGGCTGTCATTGACCGCCTGCGTGGTTTGAGCGACAGCCCGGATATCACCGGCTGGCCATCGGGCACCACCACACCTGACATCGTGGTGCTTGCTGCCTGCGACCCCGCTAATCCTTACGGCGCAGCATTGCCATGGCCACAACAAGGACCAGCACGTGCTGCCGGCGCGCTGGTTGTTCTTATCGATGGCCTCTGTGCAGCCCACCTCACCCGCGGCGGTAAAACGCTCACCACCTTCTTCGACCAACTACCCGAAGGAATCGATCACGCCCAAGCCCTCGAATACGTTTACCGCGCACTGATGGCTCTCATTTTCACCGGACGCCTGAGCCCGCTCGTTATCGAAAAAGCCAACGGCGCCTCCATCTTCGACTCCACAATTGCCAACCAACTACGCACCCTCGGCGCCGGCATCAGCCCTCGCGGCATCCGCCTCGCCACAAAAACCTCCACCCCGCGCACACCTGACTCGGCGAGTGCACCGGGCGCGCCGGGCTCCACAAAGTGGGAGCCAGACTTTGAGCCCGAGGCCGAAGCTGAGACAGGCTCCGAGGTCGAAGAGCGAAGCCCACGCCGGGGCAGAAGCCTCAACGAAGCTTTGGAGGAACTCAGCTTTGATGACCCGCCATCTGACGACCGAATCCATGGCGAGTCCAATCAGGAACCCTCGAATTCGCAACGGCGTTCTGGTCCCATGCGCCCGCGCCGCGGACCTTTGCCACCTCGTGGAAGGGGACGCCGCTAATGCCTGAAGGCGATTCAGTTCTTCAGCTGTCCAACAAATTGCAGTTCATGGTTGGACGGGAAGTCACCCATACTTCCATTCGGGTACCGCGCTATGCCACAGCCACGTTTACCGGCTATTACTGCGAGAACGTGTGGCCCTATGGCAAGCATCTATTCATGCAGTTCGGGGAGCAGATTCTGCACACTCACCTCAAGATGGAAGGGCAGTGGTCCATTCATTATGAAGGCGACAAATGGCGCAAGCCTGGCTTTAGTGCTCGCGTTGTCCTGCGTCTTGCCAATAACCCACGCGATATTGAAGTAGTAGGCCACAGCCTTGGCAACGTGGATGTTTATCCGATTGACAACTATTACGACCATATCGCACATCTGGGGCCCGACATTTTGGATGAGCAGTGGCAACACAGCGGTAGGGGTGAAGCGATTGCGCGCATCTTTGCCCGCCCCGAGCGTTCCATTGGTGCTGCACTACTGGATCAGAAAAACGTCGCGGGCATCGGCAACGAATACCGCGTGGAAGCCTGCTTCATCGCTGGCATCCATCCCAGCGATCCCGTTGCAGTAATAGGGCCCGAACTGGTGGAGAAGATCGTTGACATCTCCCACCGCATCATGTGGGCAAACAGAAATTCCCCAGTGCGCGTAACCACCGGCGTGCGGCGCGCCGGGGAGACCACCTATGTCTTTGGCAGAAACCACAAGCGCTGCAGGCGTTGCGGCACGCTAATCTACACAGACAGACTTGGCGGCCCCGATGCCGGCGGTGAAGAAGGCGAGCTCGAGCGCATCATCTGGGTCTGCCCGCACTGCCAGCCCCATCGGGAAGCCTAGACCGCGGCGTGTGCCTGGGTGGCTGCCTCTTTGTAGTGCTCTTCTTTCGCAACCGCATGGCGGATGAGCTGGATGATAAACAGCACTACGAAGATGCTTCCGCACACAGCCGCCACCGTGAACATTGCGTGTGCCTGCTCAATAAGCTGGAGTGCTTCGGCAGTTTGTGCACTATCGGCGCCCGCCCGAAGCATCATTTGAGCTCCATGGATTTTGTTAAAGCCCATAACAAAGGCCACGCAGGTGACAAGCAGTGCTGGAACTTCAGTGGCAAGAGCCAAGATTTTCATTTTAACTTCTTGTTATTTTCCTCGATCTGCATCAAGAGATTGAAGAGCTTAATCAGCCTTACTTCTTCTAGCTCTTTTTGCCTTTCACGCTCTAGCCGGACCCTCCTTTCGGCGAGCCAGAGATCAAGGCTTGCAGCAGCTAGTAGCGCTAAGACTCCGAGTGTGGCTGCTAGCAACACTTCCAGTGGTATCTCGTTAATCATGGAAAGATCCCCCTCTTCGGATTAATGTTTCCCGTCGTTCACACTTGAGGATACATTCCCAATCTGGGGAATCAAGGGGTTCGGTAAAATTGGGTACGAAAGTACACTTTTAGTTGCGGAAACTACTCTACGTCGATGCCCGCTTCGAGCCCAGCGATGATGAATTCAACTTTGGGCATGATGCTGTCAAGATCCGTCCATCCTTCTTGGGGCGAAAGATAGTAGTTAGCTGGGTCTATGGGCTGATCCGCAAACAGCTTCCGTGCGTGCTCAAGGCCAGTGTTGCCATCGTGTTGTGCTGCGCGCATGGCCTCGATAGCGATGGTGGTTCCGATGATGGTGTCGCCAATGAAATCAATGGCGAAACTAATCCGGGCTTCATCGCCAGGAAAGTCGTGAGCTTTCAAGGCCTCAATGTATTGCTTGAGCATGGGGATGACCACCAGGTGGCAACCTGGGGTGTTATAAATGGCGGCAGCCAATCCTGGGTGAGCTTTAAAACCATCGATCATGCAGTGGGCGTATTCCCGCAAAATTTCTTGCCACGATGAAGCCGTTGGTCCCTTAAGTTCCGTGTCCACCACGTAACTCATAGCAGCCAAGGTGAGATCAACTTGGGATTCAAAGCGGCGATAGAGCGCTGAAGGCACAACGCCAATCTGCTTGGCTACCGCGGCCATCGTGAAGCTAGAAAGCCCAATTTCAAGCGCTGCATGGATAGCATCGGCGTCAGTAAATTGCGGCTTCGGCCCGGTTTTCTTACCGATGCGCCGCGGGGCGGTGGAGCTCATAAATTCTCATCCTACTTCAGCGGTACATCTGCTTAGCGCGAAAGACTCCACCCGGCAGCACTGCGGCGCGATTGCCAAAAGCCCGCGTAGATAGGGCTGCTTTCAAGCAGAGCATCATGCTTGCCGATGCTCTCCACCGTGCCGTCGCTATTGAGCACCACAATCTGATCTGCGGCAACAATAGTATTGAGATTATGCGCAATAATCATCACCGTCGAAGACCGACGAAGAGTTGCGATACAGTCTTGAATCCGCGCCTCATTTTCCGGGTCTAGCGCACTGGTTGCTTCATCCAAAAGCACAATCGGTGCATTCTTAAGCAACGCGCGAGCAATGGATACTCGCTGACGTTCCCCACCAGAAAGCTTTCGTCCGCCAGATCCCACCGGACAATCCCAGCCACCAGGTAAGCGCTGCGCGATATCCCTGACCCCTGCCATTTCTGCGGCGGCAAATACGTCGGCATCACCAGCCGATACTGCGTCAGGTCCAGGCGACATGCTTGCACTGCCCATCTTGATGTTGGCCAGCAAGGTGTCGTCATAGAGATACGGGTCTTGGAAAACCATAGTTATCTGGCGCATCAATTGCGCACTGGTTTGCTCACGTACATCAACTCCGCCCATCCGAACTGCGCCAGAATTGATATCCCAGAACCTACACATCAACCTGAACAGGGTGGTCTTACCCGAACCAGAAGGGCCAACAATAGCGGTCAATGTGCCAGGGGAGGCTTGGAAACTTACCCCGTTGAGCACGGAAGTATCAGAGTCATAGCCAAAACCGACCTCGTGGAACTCCACCATTCCGGGCGCAGGCATGGCCTGCTTGGTTGAATCTTTTGGCACAGAATCTGGTTCCGGTAGCTCTGTGGTCTCAAGAATTTCCTCAACCTCACCAATGGGCCCGCGCACTAGGTCAGCGGCGGTAAACTGCGCGACAAACTGTTCAAGCAAGACCTTAAACCGCAAGGCAACACCCAAGAATGCGATGAGCGCAACCGGATGTAGATGCCCGCCAGCCCACAAGGCGGTGGCTGTCACAAACAGCGCCACCACCGTTATCTGCGAAGCAAAGTTGCTGATAATCAAGGCGGCTGTGCTCAACAAGAACTTTGCCAATGAGGACTTTTTATCCGCAGCCAAAGCATCTGCGAGCGGTTCATAATCTTGTGAGCGCCCAGCTGCGCGTAGCGCTGGCTGACAAGACGCAAACTCCACAATCCGGCGAGATACTTCATCCCGGTCTGAAACATTGAGCTGGTGGCCGCGGTCGCGCAACATGCGAGCGAGATACAGGCACAGTGCGACGAGCAAAGCTCCAGCGAACAGTGCTAAACCAAGCTGTGGGCGCCACACCAGAATCACAAGATTAGTCGTAGCCAGAGCAGTAATGGTTCGGATTAGTTCACATTCTCCGTGGGCGATTGCGCCACCAATGGACATGATTCCTTCGGTAGAAAGCTGTGAGACCGTGCCTGTTCTACGCGGACCAAACCATCCGATGGGCAGCCGCGCCAGCTTATCGCCGATACGCTGATGCAGATTATTCAAGATATCAATGGCACACATATAGGCAGTGCGTTGTTGCTGGAGAAAGACCCAAATAGCAGCAAGCGCGAGCACAGCCATAGCTCCGAGCCACCAGCTGATACTGTCTAGTCCTCCGAAGTCGATGAGACCACTGATAGTGGGGACAATGAGTCCTAAACTCAGCCCTTCTAAGATGCCTGCGGCAATGGACCAGGAAATTGCTTTGGCATGCAGCTTGTTTCCGTCTGGTGACAGCACGGAAGAAAAGGCTTTGGTCAGTAGCGGGTCAGAGAAAATATTTCTAGGCATTGATATCTGCCTTTCGTAATTGGTACCAGTAGTGGTTGTTTGATGCATCAAGCTCTGCCGGAGTGCCCGCTGCATCTATCCGTCCACCGCCGAGAACAAGTACATTGTCCACACCGCGGATAGCAGCGGCGCTGTGGGCTATGACCAGGACTGTCTTGGACTGAACTAGATGACTCAGTGCTGTCTGAATTTCAGTCTGGCAATCAGGATCAGTAGCTGCGGTAGCTTCATCGAGAATAAGAATTGGGGCATCGGTAAGAATCGCCCGCGCAATAGAAATACGCTGGCGTTGCCCACCCGATAATTCGGTATCCTCGCCGATTACGGTGTCCAATCCCTGTTCGAGCAACTCAATGTCCTCCCAAATCACGGCTGCGCGGGCTGCGGTTTCAACCTCATCATCGCTAGCATCCGGGCGGGCTAACGCAATATTGTCCCGGATTGATGCCCTGACTAATTGCGCATCTTGAAGAACGAAAGACACCTGCCGGTATAGCTCATCGGTACGCAATGCGCGGACATCACACCCGCCGATGAGCACCTGCCCAGAATCTGGATCTTGGAACCGCGCAACCATGGTCGCAAGAGTCGACTTACCGGACCCAGAAGGACCAACCAAAGCAGTGATAGTGCCAGGCCGCAACGTGATATTGATGTTTTCTAGCGCGCTTACGGGGCCATTTTCCGTGGTGTAGGAATAACTGACATCGATAAATTCGACCTCGTCCGAAGACACTGGGCTTAGAATCTTCCCGGTTTCAGAAGCAGTGTCTGGGTCTGCGGTAGAAAGCTGCGGGGTGAAAGTGACTTCCACAATGTGCAGTGCTGCTGCGCCTGCTTGCTGGTAGGACCACGCCATATTGCCCATGACCACCAATGCTTGCGGAATCATCAAAGAGATCAACGAACACACCAAGACCTCCGGTACGTTGACCCATCCCGCAGCAACCATGAGTGCGCCGCCGCCGACGTTGATAAACATCAACACCGGCACTGATACCGCGGCCATTGACAAAGCGGAGCCGGTAATGAGCGGTCCGCACCACTGCCAATAGAACTTGGAGAAATTCTTGGCTGCATTCGCGTAGGCAGAATGCGCCTTGCCGACGATGCCGAAATTCTTAACCACCTCGATTCCTTCGACGAATTCGACGGCGCGGGCAGAGACTTCCTGTAGGCGCTCATTCATTTCTGCGGTCTTAGGCCCCATCGATGCCATCATGGTGGCTTGCAATCCGATGAATACCGGCAGCATCGCGATGGACAATAACCCCAGGTGCCAATCAATGATGAAAGCATAAATAGCCAGCACAGTTGGGCTAATCATGGCAACTGTCGTGTCCACTGGAGCGTGAGCAACCAACGTGTGCAACGTCTTTGAATCATCCTGGATGGTTTTCCGGACCTCGCCCGAAGAGCGGTCATTAAACCAGGACAACGGCGCGCGCGAAACAGCGGCGACAATCCGGTTGCGAATGATGCTTTTCAACTTTTCATCCGCAAGGTGGGTGATTACTAAAGCCACGAAGTACAAGAAAAGCTGGATGCTAAAAGCAATGATGAGCCACGTGACCAGTTCCCGTACTTCATGCGTGGTGGCCTCATTCGATGCCTGCTCCGTGGAGCTGCTTCCACTCAATAGGAGGCGGCCTAATTCTGTGAGCAGGATGAACGGTGCAATTGATACCAGCGCCGACAACGCTCCGAGAACGCGGCCGAGGAAGATAGGCCCCGAAACCGGGCGCAGCAACATTTTCAGCGCGCCCCTTGAGTCTTTATCGAGCTGCTTGAAATCCCCCTCGTGCTCTGGAGGGGAGTCTTTGTCATTGTGCTTGCCACTCATAGGTAGAAATGTCCTTTCATCGATACCGCTTCGAAGGGTGCAACCAGCACCCACATTCATTAATTAGGTCTACCTTAGTTAATTGAGAATGTCCATCACTATTTGGCATGGCAAGTGTCATAGCTGCTTATCTGGCTGGGAACGCAGCGATAAAAATGTGGGTGTTATCCCTGATGTAGGAGGTGGTTTCTTAGGCTAGGTTGGAGCGTATGAAAACTATTTTGAACATCATCTGGTTTATTTGCGGCGGCTTTCTTTTGGCCGCTGGATACTTCCTTGCCGGCATTATCGCGTGCCTGCTTGTTGTGACGATTCCGGCGGGCGTTGCAAGTTTCCGCATGGCTAACTACGCCTTGTGGCCATTTGGCCGCAGTGTCGTGCAGCCAACCAAGGGGGCCGGCAGCTTCTCGGCGGTCGGTAACTTCATTTGGTTTATCGTCGCGGGGCTATGGCTCGCCATCGGCCACGTTGTGACCGCGGCCGGCCAGGCCGTCACGATCATTGGCATTCCATTGGCCATCGCGAACATCAAGATGATTCCAGTAACCTGCTTCCCGTTCGGGCGCAGTATCGTGCCATCGGATCGCATTCCTTTCGGCTACGAGCCAATGGTGAAGCTCTAAACCCTTAGGGGCGAAACAAGTGCTGCCGGGGGTATGTTTCACCCCCAAAATATAGGGAATTCAAATACGTTCGTATATTTGAAATGCTCGGAAAGCTCCCATTTTTCAGGGAGAGCCAGTGTCGAAATTCGCTATTGCGACGCTGGATATTCCCGCCAGGTGATACAGGTTTTCTTGCCGCTTACCACTGTCTTTGGATTAGTAATCGATCGTATGTACGCCTTTGTTGGAAGGTGCTGTACGAAAACTGTCCATAAACTGGGCGGAAACTGTCAGTTATGGCTATTCTAAAAGGTGTGAACAAATTCCTTACTGCACTAGTTTCATCCGCTACCATAGCGGCACTGTCCTTGTCCGTAGCTCCTGCAGCTTCCGCGCAGAGCTCCAATCTCTTTGGAATGTCCTCCAGCAGCAAGCCAGCCCCATCCAAGCCATCGACTCCGTCTGAACCATCCAAGCCGTCAAAGCCGAGCATGCCATCAACGCCAAATGACAACCGCGCGGCTATCATCGAACTCTTCACCGAATACTTCACTGCAGGTCTTTCAGCTCAAAATGCGACGACAACTAAGGAATTAAGTGCCGCAGCTCAGAACGCTTTGAAGGACGTTGACTCCGACTCAGTTTTCTGGATTCGCGAGTCCGGCTTTTACAAGAGCATTCCTTCAGATTCCACCGTCTTGGTCGAATTCATGCGATTCCCAATTGACGAAATCGTTGCTGGGTTTGAAAGTTCCGGTAAGACGATCGATGAACTTAAAAAGGAGATTCAAGAAAATAACTCAGCCGATGTCTGGGAGGATGAAGGCTGGGAGGAGCCAGAACATCGCGACGTTGGGGTAGCCACTGTCGATAAAAATGGCTACCTATACATTGCTGGTGCCCGCCACTGTTCAGAGTATGAGTCTCCGGAAGAATACAACGAGAAGATGGCCCGCTTCTTCGATTCGTGGGAAGAAGCTAGAAGCTAGTAGTTAAACAAAAGTGGTGCCTAGATTGGCTAGCCACCAAAAGTGAACCGCACCTGTACTTGCAGGTGCGGTTTACTACTGTTTGCGCCTAGTAGTTATTCGTTCATGCGTGCTGAGGCGTTGCCATCGGTCAGGTTGGAGGCATCGGAAAGCTGCGAAGACTCCGGGCGCTCAGCGGCAGCAGCCTTGCGCTTCTTGCTGCGGCGAATAAGTAAGCCGATAACCGCGATGACTGCGAGGGCGACCAATACGTAGACGACGGTGGAATACTGATCGACATAGTGCGCGACCAGTGTGTACGACTGGCCGAGCCACATGCCCAGAGCAATCAGCAACGCATTCCAGCCGGCTGAACCTAAGGTGGTCCACACCGTGAACTTCACGGGGTTAAGGCGGTCGATGCCTGCAGGAATTGAAATCAGTGAGCGGATACCGGGGATAAAACGCCCAAAGAACACGGAAGCTGGGCCGAATTTGTCGAACCAGTGCAATGCATTATCAACGTCTTCTGGCTCAACCAGCCACATCCAATCCGCGATCTTGCGCAGCCGTTCCGCACCGATCCATGCGCCAAGACCGTAAAGCAGCCAAGCACCCAGGATGGAGCCTGCCATGGCCCACAAAAATGTTGGCCAAAATGACAGGCTGCCTTGAGAGATAGTGAAACCAGCCAGCGGTAGAACTACCTCGGATGGGATTGGGGGAAAGAGATTTTCCAACAAGATGGCGATACCGACACCAGGAGCGCCGAGCACTTCCATCAGCTGGATTATCCAATCAATGATTCCCTGCACGGGTTTAGTCCGCCTCTCAAAAATTCACTGTTATATTCACGATTATTCACGGGTAAGTGAATCATTTTGCCCGAAAATCATGAATAAGCAGTGAACTGTTACTGGGTGGCTTCTACCGATAATCTGGCAATTAACGGTGAGAGCGGAACCAGGAGATGAGCTCATCAGTTGAAGAATCACCGGTGTCAATATCGGCATCGCCGGAAACTGCCGGTGCCAGGTCATTCGCCTGCTGCTTGCCCAGCTCCACGCCCCATTGGTCAAAGGAGTTGACGTCCAAAATAACGCCTTCGACAAAGACGATGTGCTCATAAAGTGCAATCAAACTGCCCAGTACTGCCGGGGTAAGCTCCTCAGCCAAGATGGTGGTGGTTGGACGGTTACCCGGCATGACCTTGTGTGGGATCAGCTCTTCAGCGATTCCTTCCGCTGCGATTTCTTCGGCATTCTTGCCGAAGGCCAACACCTTGGTCTGCGCGAAGAGATTGCCCATGAGCAGGTCATGCATGGAACCGGTGCCCTCAGCGGTAGGGAAGTCTTCCTTCGGACGCGCAAAGCCAATGAAATCCGCTGGAATCAGGTGCGTGCCTTGGTGCAGCAACTGGAAGAAAGCGTGCTGGCCGTTGGTGCCTGGCTCACCCCAATAAATTGGGCTGGTCTTGGTTGATACTGCTGAGCCATCATGGTGCACGGACTTACCGTTGGATTCCATGGTCAACTGCTGCAGGTATGCAGGGAAGCGGCCGAGATCCTCAGAGTATGGAAGCACCGCGTGCGACTGCGCACAGTAGAAGTTGGTGTACCACACGCTGAGCAGCGCCATGAGCGCTGGAACGTTGGACTCCAAAGGCGCGGTGCGGAAGTGCTCATCCATGGCGTGGAAGCCGTCGAGGAAACGCATGAAGTCCAGTGGGCCAATAGTGCACATCAAGGACAAACCGATGGCAGCATCAACGGAGTAGCGGCCGCCAACCCAGTTCCAGAAACCAAACATGTTGGCGGTATCAATGCCGAACTCTGCGACCTTTTCCGCGTTGGTGGACACAGCCACGAAGTGCTTGGATACAGCCGACTCATCACCATCGAACTGCTCCAGCAGCCAGCGGCGTGCCGCATGGGCATTGGACAAAGTCTCCTGGGTGGTGAAAGTCTTCGAAGAAATGATGAACAGCGTTGAACCGGCATCCAGACCATCAAGGGTCTTTGCCAAGTCCGCAGGATCCACATTGGAGACGAAGTCCGCGGAGATGCCCGCGACTTCATAGCTGCGTAGTGCTTGTGCCGCCATTGCCGGGCCCAAGTCGGAACCGCCAATACCAATGTTGACCACTTTCTTGATGGTGTGGCCAGTATGTCCCAACCAGTTTCCGGAACGCAGCGCGGTTGCAAAATCACGCATGCGGCCTAGCACCTCGTGGACATCGGCAGCCACGTCTTGTTCATCAACCACCAAGTCATCCTCGACCGGGATGCGCAGCGCGGTGTGCAGCACGGCGCGGTCTTCGGTTGTGTTGATGTGCTTGCCGGCGAACATATCCGCGCGGCGTTCTTCCACGCCAGCCTGCTGGGCCAGTTCAACAAGCGCGGAGTGAACCTCAGCGTCAATGAGGTTCTTCGACAGATCCACATGAAGCCCGGCGGCGTCGAAGGTGAGCGTGGACGCCCGGGTGGCGTCGGCAGCAAAAAGCTCCCTCAACGTTATGTCCTTCTTGGCCTCAAACAATCGTTGAAGCTTCGTCCATGCAGGCTGTTGCGTGATATCCATGATTGACCTTTCAAATGCCAGCAGCGAAAGTAGTGAAAAGAGCTACCTCTAAACTAGCCAAAATTTCTGTTTGAGGAGCGAAACAACAAAAGTCTCCTCCACAAACATGTGAAGGAGACCAAAGGCGAAAGAAGATAGCGTGCTTAGAGCACCATTGCCGCAATCCAACCAGCAATCAACAACGGAATGTTGTAGTGAATAAAGGTTGGAATGACCGAATCCCGGATGTGGTCATGCTGACCATCGGCGTCTAGACCAGCTGTTGGGCCCAGCGTGGAGTCTGAAGCAGGTGAACCGGCATCACCCAACGCACCTGCGGTGCCGATAATCGCAACGGTAGCCATGGTGGAAAAGCCCAACGACATGCACAGCGGCACGAAAATGACGGTGATGATTGGCAGGGTGGAAAAGGACGAGCCAATGCCCAAGGTGACAACCAAACCAACAAACAGCATGGCGGCTGCGGCAGCAGCCTGGTTTTCACCAAAGACGGATGCAACGGTGTCCACCAGCGATTCGACCTCACCGGTTTCTGTCATCACGGCGGCAAAACCCTGTGCGGTGATCATGATGAAACCAATCAGCGCCATCATGCGCATACCGGCGGAGAAGACATCATCAGCATTGTTCCACTTCACAGCGCCGGTGATCAGCAAGATGGCCAATCCGACAAGCGCGCCGACCAGCAGGCCGTCTGCCTCAAAGCTAAGCGCCTGCATGATGACCTGCACAGCGAAAGTCGCAACAATGGCTACGAGTGCGACCCCGACTTTGTATGTGGAAATCTCTTGCTTTTCAGCCTCTTCCGAAAGTGGGCGGTCTTCATAGACGCGTGGCTTGCGATAGCTGATAAACACTGCGATGAGCAGGCCGACCAGCATGCCGGCAGCGGGGATGGCCATGACCTGAATGATGTTTACACCAGTGGTGTCCATGCCTGCTTCATTGATGTTGAACAGCAAAATGTCATTGAGGAAGATTGAGCCAAAGCCTACTGGAATGAACATGTAGGTGGTGACCAGACCGAAAGTCAGCACCGAAGTAATAACACGACGGTCAATGCCGAGCTTGTTAAACACCGTCAGCAGCGGCGGCACAATCAGCGGAATAAACGCGATGTGCACCGGGATGACGTTCTGGCTCATGATCGCCATCAACAGCAGACCACCAATGATGAGGTACTTGGTGGTGGTAACAGCCTTCTGATTCGCCGCGTGAATGATTGGGTCCTCGGCTTCACCGGAACCGCCGCCGACAGTAGCCGGGGTCTTAGCCTTGGCAGTGGTGGCGCCAACGCGGGCAAGTAGCACATGGGCTAGCAACTGGGGCAAGCCTGTCGATGCCACACCCATGGCAAACGCACCCAACAAGGCATAGCTCAGCGCAATCTTGGCGCCGCCGCCGAGTCCGTCCTGAAACGCCAGCATGGTGCCGTCCAGGCCTAAGTCTGCGAGTAAGCCACCGACTAGAGCACCAAGGAACATTGCGACGACGACATGCACGCGCATGAGGGCCAGCACGAGCATGACCGCGACAGCAATTAATACAGCATTCATAACGAACAGGTTATTAGCAGATACCTGTTATAGAAAATTATGAATGCCCTGCAGAAAGTGATTCTTATCCCAGCTCAGTGCAATTTCTTCTGTGCGTCTCTATTGCCAGGGAATTAGACGCGGATGAGAAAAGGGTCCGCATAATATGCTGACCCCTCACGTGGAAAGCCGCCCGCTTAAAAGATAGGTTAATTACCCGAGCTTGCCGCGTCCCATGCGCAGTAGCGCGGAGGCAATAGCCGGGCCTTCCTCGCCGAGTTCATCGCGGAACTGATTAAGAATAGAAATCTCGCGGGTATGAACCAGGCGAGTTCCGCCCGAACCCATGCGGGTTTTACCGACGGCTTGGGAGACCTTGGTGCGGCGCTTGACAGCGTCTAAGATGATGCGGTCCATTTTGTTAATCTCTTCGCGATACTTCTGAATCTCTGCATCCGACAACGGATCATCAGTGCCGGATGGCATGCGAATATCAGCGTTGTTTCCAGCTGAGATATCTGCTGCAAGTTCGTCCTGGCCCGAATTGTTGTCAGCTTCGGGAAGTCCAGATTCAGAAGAGGTGTCCATAAGTCTATTATTGTGCCACTAAGTAGGGAAAACGGAAATCACTGACCCATATTTAACTCCCAAAAGTGGTGATAGTTAGTGGTGTCCGATTCAACAGGTAGGTTGGGAGTTATTATGCGCAGCGAATCGAACAATCAGTCTCAAAACGAGCAACAGTTCCCAGATGACTTTGATCAGCTCCCTCTTCCGCCACTGGAGCCGGAGCCAGAGTTTGCACCACCAGAAGATATAGACCAGCCACCAGAAGATGTGCTGGATCTCTTTAGGGACTCCGCCGTTTCCAGCGAAGAAGCCCAGGCGAAGCGCAACCCGTTCGCGCCAGCTTCCGGTGGGGCGTCTTCCAACCCATTTAGCGGTCGGACTCGCGGCGAAGAGCAGTCGAACGCAGGTGCTTCGAACTCACCATTTAGCGCACCGGTGAACCGCGGCGGGGAAGCCCGAAGCAACCGACCACACATTGCGGTGAGCCCTGAGAAATTAGTAGACGGGCTTAACCCTGAGCAGATTGAAGCCGTTAAGCACTCTGGTGCGCCGCTATTGATTGTTGCTGGTGCAGGCTCCGGCAAGACGGCCGTGCTCACCCGCCGTATTGCTTATCTCATGGGAAACCGTGGGGTAGCGCCGTGGGAAATTCTGGCTATTACCTTTACCAATAAGGCTGCCGCTGAGATGAAAGAGCGCGTTGGCCAGCTAGTAGGGCCGGTTGCTGAACGCATGTGGGTGGCAACCTTCCACTCCATCTGCGTGCGCATTTTGCGCCAGCAGGCACAGCTAGTGCCGGGGCTAAACACCAACTTCACCATCTATGACGGCGATGACTCACGGCGTTTGCTCACCATGATTGCCAAAGACATGCAGCTGGACATCAAGAAGTTCACCTCACGCGTACTGGCTAACCAGATTTCTAACCATAAGAACGAAATGACCTCGCCAGAGACCGCACTGGCTGAGGCCGAAAAGACCAGGAACCCGTTTGAGCTCACTGTTGCTCGCGTCTTCGCGGAGTACCAGCGCCGCCTGCGTGCCGCGAATGCGGTGGATTTTGATGATCTCATCGGTGAAGTCGTGCGCATCTTTGTGCAGTACCCACAGGTAGTGTCGTTTTATCGCCGCAGGTTCAAGCATGTGTTAATTGATGAGTATCAGGATACGAACCACGCCCAGTACTCATTGGTCGCAGCACTTGTAGGACAAGATGATGAGGAAAGCCCGGAGCTATGCGTGGTGGGTGACTCCGATCAGTCCATCTATGCCTTCCGTGGCGCAACCATTCGCAACATCGAAGATTTCGAGCGTGACTACCCAGGTGCGCGCACCATTTTGCTGGAGCAAAACTACCGCTCCACGCAGACCATCTTGAGTGCAGCGAATGCCGTCATCGCGCAAAACGAGGGTCGGCGGAAGAAGAACCTGTGGACCGATCACGGTGAGGGCGAGAAAATTATTGGCTACGTTGCCGATAATGAGCACGATGAAGCGCGCTTTATCGCCTCTGAGATTGATGCCCTGTCCGATAAGGGCCGTCACTACTCGGACATTGCGATTATGTACCGCACCAACAATGCATCACGTGCGCTGGAAGATATCTTTGTCCGCTCTGGAATTCCGTACAAAGTTGTTGGTGGCACCAGGTTCTATGAGCGCCGCGAAATCCGTGATGTTATTGCGTACCTGCGCATCCTGGATAACCCAGATGACTCAGTGAGCCTGCGCCGTATTATCAATGTGCCAAAGCGCGCGATTGGTGACAAAGCTCAGGCGCAGATTGCTACGCATGCAGAAAACCTCAACATCAGCTTCGGCAAAGCACTGTATTTTGCCGAGCAAGGGGAGGTACCTGGGCTGGGAACCCGCGCAGTCAATGCTGTTACTAAGTTCAATGAGATGATGGCGGGAATCCGCGAACAGATCCCAGCTATGACCAATGAGGTGACTAAGCAGCCTGACTTGGGTGAGCTGGTTAGCGCAATCCTGGATTCCACCGGATACAAAGGCGAATTGGAAGCATCGAATGACCCGCAAGACGGCGCACGCCTGGACAACCTTAATGAGTTGGTTTCGGTTGCGCGTGAGTTCTCTTCGGAATCTGCCAACCAGTTAGCCTTTGATGGCTCGGACTCAGACGTTGAGGTTGCACCTGAGCTGACAGAAGGAGAAGCAGCGCCGGGCTCGCTGCAGGCTTTCTTGGAAAAGGTTGCCTTGGTGGCTGATGCTGATCAGATTCCTGAAAACGAATCTGGTGTGGTCACGCTGATGACTTTGCACACCGCAAAGGGCTTGGAATTCCCCGTCGTATTCCTCACCGGCTGGGAGGAAGGGCAGTTCCCACACATGCGCTCCCTCGGTGATCCGAAGGAGCTGAGTGAGGAACGCCGCTTGGCGTACGTCGGAATCACTCGCGCCCGCGAAGAGCTCTATTTGACTCGTGCGATTCTTCGTTCGTCGTGGGGTAACCCGTTGACGAATCCGGCCAGCCGCTTCCTCGGCGAGATCCCGGAGGATCTCATCGACTGGCGCCGTGAAGAACCACAAAGCTCAATGGGCTCTGCGTGGGACTACGACGATTCTTATTCTTATGGTCGTTCTTATGACTCGAGCTGGTCTGGTTGGAGCCGTAGTTCACGGTCCGCCGCGACATCCCCTTCGCAGCGAACTCGCTCTTCTAAGGCATCAGAAAGCTCGATGTCCAAGAACAAGCAATTGGATTTAGTTGTCGGTGACCGCGTCAACCACGCCAAGTATGGCTTGGGCACAGTCATCGCTGCCGATGGCTCAGGTTTGCGTTCCACCGTCACCATCGACTTTGGTTCTGCAGGCAAGGTCAGGCTCATGCTTGTTGGCGGCCTGCCTATGGAAAAGCTCTAGCGAACTAGAAGTTGATTCCGTTGCCTGCGAACCACTGCTGTGGGTCGGTTGGATTTGCGCCATCTGGCCAAATCTCAAAGTGAAGGTGTGGTCCAGTGGACTGGCCTTCATTGCCGATGGAGGCAATCTGCTGACCCGCGGTCACGCGCTCGCCAACTCCCACCAATAGGGAAGAGGCCTGCATGTGGCCGTAGACGGAGATTTCCCCGTTGTCGTGTTGAACACGAATCCAGTTGCCGTAACCCTGCGCTGGACCGGAGGAGATAACCTCACCATCCATCACTGCAACGATTGGCGTGCCAATTGGGTTAGCCACGTCAATACCGTTGTGGTGGGTTCCCCAGCGTGCGCCGTAGGTGGACGTCAAAGTACCGGAGGTCGGGAAGACCACGGTGCGTCCATCTGGAGTGCTTCCCTGCATAGGGGACAGCTGCGATGGGTCCGCTGGAGCGAACTGCTCTGCCAGTCCTGGAATGGAGCTTGGGTCCAAGACAATGGAGACACCGTATTCGGTGCGCTCAATCTTTGGGACAACGCCATTGTTCAAGACACCGTCAACGCTTGTGAACAAACCAACGGCTGCGTTGACTAGTTCAGAACCGTTGGCGCTATTTACCTGAGCTTCAGAAGAGCCGTTAGGGACACTGAGGCTGAGCGCCGGCGTGTTCGCGGTGGCGCCAGAGACGGTGGCTAGGCCAACGCCGGTGGCAGTAGCCACTGCGAGAGCAGCTTTAACTGCGCGTGGGATGCGCTTCATAGATCAAGTCCTTTGCTAAACGCTGTACTTCAGTGTTTGGTTTAGCCACATCAATCACGTGCATAAGAAAGCTTCTCCCAAAAAATTCTCCGGGGGCTAAAGCCTCAAGAGATAAAGAGAAGCGATTCGTTATGTGTTCGTGATTGCTTTGTAGCAACGTGGTTAAAGTTATCCGGTGTTTGGGCACTTCGCAATGGAAAAACCGCAGGTGATGGCAGCCCGTTTTCGATAAACTTTCGAACATGCCAGTGTGTTACGCATGTTGTAAATGTTAAAGAAGTGACGACTGTAAACCAGTGCTTCAACCTCTGGGGGTGGCAAATGGGGGTAGGGATCTCGGCCGTTGGAAATGGTTATGGGCGTGTCGTAACGCAACTTCTTGTAATCCCGTTGTATCTTGTTCGGTTTATTTTTCGGCCGAATCATTCGCTAGTGAACCTTCGTTCTATTCGGTGCATTAGCTAGATGGGCGACCTGATAAGGCTGCGTGCGATTGACCTGATAGGGGGTGGCTGCCACTAGAGCGGCAACGCGTGCCATTAAATCGATACTGCATGTGCTCGGGGAGGGCGGCTGCAGAAAAATGTGAATCGGCGTTGTAACGTTCAGGAAAATCTCAGCGATGTCATAAAAAACGCTGTGGCTTTTACCAACACTTCCCAAGTCGTGGCGACGAAGGCGAGATTCGGATTTTAAATCCCAAGAATTCTCGCCAATCTTTGATGTTAAGCCACGCTTGTGCACGGCCCGGGTGGGGTGGGGTCAATGGCCGCGTTAGTCACGATGTCCGCGATATCTGAATTGCTGAATAGTTGAGACATCCGAGGCATTGCCGATGGGCTTCCGAAGTGCTCCTGGATTATCTTCACCGATTGCGTCCGGGTATGTGCGCATTGTCCCCGCTTGTGTTTGGGTGTTTGTGCTTTGCGCGTCTAGACGCCCAATAGCGGCGTTGAATCTCAGAGTGCGGGGAGCGTTTCCCAAATATTGGTTCAAAACCGTTCAGAAGCGCACAGGGCGCCGATTTTGAGCATGCAAAAAGCCCTTCGGCTCAGCTCCTACCGGAAGATGTTGTTGGTAGTAGTAGAAGCTCGGCCTAAGGGCTGTGCAAAAGTGGTGCGAGATTAAGCGATGTTGACGCCGCGCTCTGCGAACCAAGGAATTGGGTCGACTGCGGTGTTGCCGTCTGGATGAATCTCGAAGTGCAGGTGGGTACCGGTGGAGAAACCGAGGTTGCCCATGCCGGCGATCTTCTGGCCTGCGGTGACCTGCTGGCCAACTGCAACGTCAAGGGATTCCATGTGGCCGTAAACGGAAACGGAACCATCTTCGTGCTTGATGCGGATCCAGTTGCCGTAGCCAGAAGCTGGGCCGGAATCGATGACGGTGCCATCCATGACAGCCAAGATTGGGGTGCCGTTGGAGTTCGCGATATCGATACCAGCGTGGAAAGAGCCCCAACGTGGGCCGAAGCCGGAGGTGAAAGCGCCTTCAGCTGGGCGAGCTACGGAAGGTGCGCGGGCTGCTTCATCAGCAGCGGCACGTGCCTGGGAAGCCTGAATTGCAGTGTTGAGCTGTTCGCCCAAGTTCTGAACTGGCTTGGTTTCTGCAACAGTAAGAATCTGTGGGGTGGTTGCTACAGCTGCGTCGAAGTCGCTCTGTGCTCCCTTTACTGCGTTCTCAACCTGGCCGGTGACCTGGTCGAGAGGGGAAGGCTTGCTGACGTGCTTGAAGTCAACGGTCTGGGTCTTGATTGAGTCCTCAGGATTAGTTTGGACCTGAGCTGCAGCAGCTCCGCCAACGCCAGCAGTAGAAACCGCGCCTGCAGCAACGGTTACTAAAGCAATGCGTCCCTTAGCCGTCTGAGCGGTGTTCACCTTGCGGTGACGTCCAACGCCAGTGCGCTGAGAAATGCTTTGCATGTATATTTCTTCCCTTTTACTGTCTCACTCCTGGAGCGGGTGCATCTGGTGATGCGATAGGGCGTTACATTGAACCCTGGCTCTTTATCGGATTGTGACCTTACTGTTACCAACGAAAGGTAACAATAGCGTCTCGGCGGAGTGCGAGCAAGCTGTTTCGGAATTTGGATTAAGGATATTCCGAATTCTGAATGGGACAAATTTATCAACCAATCTCGTTAAGCCAGTACAAACGTCAGACGGATGCTTTTTATTTCCTAAATTTCACCGCTTGAAATTTTTTGTGATTACCGCCACTGAAGGGTTTTGAGTTCGCTCAAAGTTAACTTTTCCCAAAGCGCGGTCGTCAAAACTGGGCGAAATGTCCGTTACGAGTGTGGTTATTGTGGCGAAAACGCCACTCCGTCAGACTTGGCCTTGAAAACTCTGACTGTAGGAAAATGTGCGTAGTTTATTTATTCCATATATAGGACTAGTTTCAACCTATCGTTTAAATCGAGGGTTCAATCAATTCCATTACTTGAACCATTGGCTGATAGCGGCAAGTAGCGGACACGCGTTGGGTGATGCATTTGCCGTTTTCCAGGTCACGTGCGGTGCGGTTGAACGCAAGTGGTTTGAGTGACCTGGAACTTGGCTGTGGGTCGGGGTGCCAACGCTAAAAGCGGGCGAGATCGTGGCAATGTGTATAGCTGATGAGCAAAAACACTAGCCCCCAATCGCGGTCTACTTCGGGCCCGCGCAGCTCGGCGCGCGGTCGTGGAAAGGTTAAGGCCGCCTCGCCGTCGGCAGCACGCGTTGCCAAGACTGTGGGAGAAGAGTCCAAAGCCCGACGCGCGACCGGCCCGGTCACGTGGGGATCGCGCCTGCGCCGCATGTTTTTTGTTGTGGCTGTGCCCAACTTGGTCGCGTTTTTCTCACTGGTGGTTATCGCCCTGGCAACGGTTTTGCTGACCACTTCGCCTTCGGCATGGCTGCCCACTGCAATCGCGGAGTCGTGGATGGTCACAAACCTAGCGCCGGTCGTCGCTGGCGGCATTACTATCTCCGCGTTGCCAATCCTTCCGGCATTGATTCTGGGATGGATGCTCGCGGGCAATGTACACCGCGCGATCAAGGACAAGGTCAGCATTAATGACCTGCTAGCCCTTTTAGGCTGGGTCATTGTGGTGCCGGTGATTCTTATCGGTATCGCATGGTTCATGCTCTGGGACGCCGCGCAGGTTTATGACTTGTCGCCGCCACCGCTGGGCCCAACAATCGCGCGGGCTTTGGTTCTGCATTTGACTGCTTTGGTTATTGGCATGGGCCCACGCTTGTGGCGGGCGTTGGCTAAACGCTACAAAGTTCCGCGCGCTGTGGTCGATGGCGTCGTGCTAGCTGTGCAATCCTTGCTCGTACTCCTAGTAGTTGCCGCAGTAGTGCTTCTAGCGCTGTTTATCTTCAACTTTGATAACCAGGCGCTAGTCATGGACAGCTACCCACACTTGGCCGGTCTGGGACTTTTCTCAGTCATCGGTCTCTCCCTTCTTTATCTGCCTAATATCCTCATCGCGGCAGTGGGAGTACTGCTTGGCTCTGAGTTCCATATTGGTGATGCCAGCGTCAGTCTCTTTAGCGTGCACTTGGTGCCGCTTCCGCCGTTGCCTTTGTTGGGCGTAGTTCCAGGCACCGCGGCGCCGTGGGCAATTGGCTTGTTGGTACTGACCGCAATTGCCATCGCCTTTGTCGGCGTGAAGAAGAAGCCTAATTTCCTCCAAGCAGCTGTCTCCGGTGTAGCTGCTGGTGTACTCGTGCTTGTCTTTGGCTACTTTGTCTCCGGCGAGCTCGGCTACTACCAAGCGGTTGGGCCAATGCTACTCATGTCGGCGGGACTTGCCGTGGTCTGGGTTGCCGGTATTAACTTGGCAGTTGCCGCTGGATTCGCAATCAATGCCCGCCGCAATGCCGAACCAGCTGCCGCCGCAGCCACGGACACTTCCGCTGAAGCTGCTGAAGCTGAAGACTCCGCTGAAGACGCAGACCTGGCAGACAAAGCAGATGCACAAGACGACGCTGACGGTTCAGTGGACCAAGCAGATAATAACGCCGTGCTCGATGCAGAAACTGACGAGGAAGACAGCGCGCAAGAAGATTCTGACTCTGCTGCAGCTGCAGCTAACGCCGATGATGACTATATTGACGGCGAAGTTGAAGAATCCGAAGGTAGCGGAGACAGCGAAGATGCTGACGTAGAAGCAGTTGAATCAACGGATGCACATGAATCTGAGCTTTCGGATTCCCTGATGGACAATCTTGAAGACGGTGCTTTCCCAGATTCGGTACCGGGCGAGGATGACGTAGAAGAACGCTTCGACACGGCAGAAGGCTCCGACGCCACTGAAATCACCACTTCACCGGCGGAAGTGGCTTCCACGGAGCACGTGCCTTCGGCCACTGAGAACTTCGACGGTGAATTCCTTGAAGGCGAAACTCTTGAGGGCGAAGTTATTGAACACAAAGATGATGAGTCCGTTGCTGATGTTGATGCAGAGGATTCGGATGAGCGGTCTAAAAAGAATGACTCTAATTAAATGACTCCTATTAAATAGGGGTGGACTTTGGGTGCTTCCCCCAGTCGGGTAGAAAATTAAACGGCATCGTTTCGTGCCTGAAAGGGCTACAGACTAGTCTGTAAGGCGTGACTGAATCGCCTTCGCAAGCTTTGAACGCAACAGACCCGCTTAAAGTAGTGGTGCTAGTTTCTGGTACCGGATCTTTGCTCCAGAACATCATTGATAATCAGGACGGCTCTTATACCGTTATTAAGGTGGTCGCTGATGTGGAATGTAAAGGTATTGAGCGAGCCGAAAATGCAGGCATTGCCACAGAAGTAGTGCCACTGGGCGCGGACCGCGCGCAGTGGAACAAAGACCTTGTGGCCGCTGTTGGCCAGCCAGATATGGTGGTGTCCGCCGGATTTATGAAAATCCTGGGCGCTGATTTCTTGGCCACCTTTGAGGGCCGCACTATTAATACGCATCCCGCACTTTTGCCGTCCTTCCCGGGCGCGCATGGTGTTAGGGATGCGTTGGCTTATGGCGTGAAAGTCACCGGCTCTACTGTCCATTTTGTGGACGCGGGAGTTGACACTGGCCGCATTATCGCGCAGCAGCCAATCATGATTGAGGCAAACGATGATGAGGCGAGCTTGCATGAGCGCATCAAGAGCGTCGAACGTAATCTTATCGTGCGGGTATTACGCGCAGCGCAGGTTAATAACCAGCAACTTACTATTGAGATTTAATCCCAGATTTTCCCATTCAGGAAGGCAAGGCTTTCATCCATGAGTGATGACCGCAAGCAGATCAAGCGTGCACTAATTAGCGTTTATGACAAGACGGGGCTCGAAGAGCTCGCCCGCACGCTAGATGGCGCAGGCGTAGAGATTGTGTCCACCGGATCCACCGCCGCCAAGATTGCAGATCTTGGCATCAACGTCACTCCGGTTGAAACACTCACCGGATTCCCAGAGTGCCTCGAAGGTCGTGTGAAGACCTTGCACCCACGCGTGCATGCAGGCATTTTGGCTGATACCCGCAAACCGGATCACCTGAACCAGTTGGAAGAGTTGGAGATTGCTCCATTCCAGTTGGTAGTGGTGAACCTGTACCCATTCCGTGAAACCGTGGCCTCTGGTGCGGACTTTGATGGCTGCGTTGAGCAGATTGATATCGGAGGCCCTTCCATGGTTCGCGCGGCGGCGAAGAACCATCCATCGGTTGCGGTTGTTGTTGATCCAGCACACTATGGCGATATCGCTGAGGCAGTCGCGCAGGGTGGATTCGACCTGGCGCAGCGTCGCCAGTTGGCAGCCACGGCGTTCAAGCACACGGCAGACTATGACGTTGCAGTATCCGGTTGGTTCGCACAGCAGCTTGCCGATGACTCCGCTTCTTCAGACCTTGAAGGCGACGCATTGCGCTACGGCGAGAACCCTCACCAGAAGGCATCCGTCGTTCGTGAGGGCACTTCTGGTGTGGCTAATGCGAAGCAGCTGCACGGTAAGGAAATGAGCTACAACAACTACCAGGACGCGGATGCTGCATGGCGTGCGGCCTGGGATCATGAGCGTCCTTGCGTGGCTATTATCAAGCATGCAAACCCTTGTGGCATCGCGGTTTCTGATGAGTCGATTGCTGCGGCTCATGCTGCGGCGCATGCGTGTGACCCAATGTCTGCTTTCGGTGGCGTTATCGCGGTCAACCGTGAAGTCACCAAGGAGATGGCGACCCAGGTTGCAGACATCTTCACCGAGGTCATCATCGCGCCTTCCTACGAGGACGGTGCGGTAGAGATTTTGCAGGGCAAGAAGAATATCCGCATCCTCGTTGCTGAACACGAGGCACCAGCGGTTGAGGTCAAGGAAATCTCCGGTGGCCGTTTGCTGCAGGAAGCTGACGTCTACCAGGCTGAAGGCGATCAGGCTTCGACCTGGACCTTGGCAGCGGGCGAGGCAGCATCTGAGGAGAAGCTGGCAGAGCTTGAATTTGCGTGGCGTGCCGTGCGCTCGGTGAAGTCCAATGCCATTTTGTTGGCGCACGAGGGCGCAACCGTTGGCGTAGGCATGGGTCAGGTCAACCGCGTTGACTCCGCGAAGCTAGCTGTTGAGCGGGCGAACACCTTGGCGGATTCCGCAGAGCGTGCCCGCGGTTCGGTCGCAGCATCGGATGCGTTCTTCCCATTTGCTGATGGTTTGCAGGTGCTAATCGATGCCGGCGTATCCGCCGTCGTCCAGCCCGGCGGCTCCATCCGCGATGAGGAAGTAGTTGCAGCGGCAGAAGCAGCGGGAATCACCATGTACTTCACGGGTACCCGTCACTTCGCGCACTAAGTCGTTTCCTCACTACTTTCGTGGACAGACTTGGTGCAGAGAAAACAGCGAGAGCTTTAGAACCAATGTCGCGAAAGACCCCGGACCACAAGCGGATATAGAGCTTGTGGTCCGGGGTCGAATCGTTGAGCTGGTTCACGCTCGGATACTTCGGCCGTTTTAAGTTGAGGTAGAACGACTGCGTAAGTTGGCTATCCGGCGTTGCTTTCGCTCCGCCTCTTCTTTCAGAACCTGCGATAGTTGCCCGCTCGCTTTCGCCATTTTTTGGTCGTATTCCTCGTCGGTAGACAGATCTCGGCGCCAGCTTCCGCTGAGAAGAATACGGGGTAGCGTTGCTAAGACGGAGATTGCTGCACCACGCCATCGATTCTTTCTGTCGATGAGTACACCACCTACGAGGGCAGGAATGCCGACTCCTGTTGCTATCGCTGGAACCCCGTCGAGCATTCTGCGGTTCAGGAGTCTGGCCAGTCCCCATTCGACTGTGCCTACTATTGCACCTGTACTCATGGCAACACCTATAGACTTTATCCAGGCGAAACAGATGCTCTTAAAACCACCGATGATTTTTTCGCCAGCTGACGAAGTGTGAGGTTTCTTGGAGATAGCCTCGGTGTTCCTTTTCGGGATAACAAAACTCAGTACGACATAGAAGGGTACGAGAATGTATCCGATGATGGTATCTACCCCAACCGCCCATTTCAGTGTAGGCCTTCGTTGTTGAGTGCTCTTACTTATCGGGTTGTCAATCATGAGTTCCTTTCTGCTGAAAAGTTAGCTGCAGGCTGCAACTACTGAATCGATTCCCAATAAACTCTCGATCGCGCTCACTGTATCCTGATCTCCATATGCAAACGCCCGTCCATCCCTGATAGCACTGATTATGCCGCGAACAGAGCCGAACGCTTTGTACAGTTTTCGCATTACGCCCACTACCTTAACCACGGGGATTCCGTACTGTGCGATGAAGAATGCGATTTCTCCCGCGCATGACACCCAGTTCACCTGCAACTGGATTGGGTGGTCTCCGCTTTCCAGCTTAGTAATCTCGGCACGAAGCTCTTCTTGGTAGTTTGGATAGGTTTTGGGATCCGCGTTTTTAATGTGTTCGGGGAGCGACTCGAGAATCTCCAGAGCGTCCTCAAACTCGGCGTCGGATACTTCCATTGCGCTTATTTCTGTATCCGGGACAGATGCACCGGCAGACGGGGAAGTTACGCTGGCAAAGATTAGGCTGCAAGCAACAACGATGGCAGTACTTCTCTTCTTGAAACACAAGCTTTTCATGTGTTTTCCTTTCCTATATGGGCAGTTGAGATAGGGAGGATAAGTACAAATACCCCCCAGGAAATTAGGCTAGCATTGTTGTTAGGGAAAGGAACCTATCGGTGACGCAATTCATCGTACGGGAACTTGAGGCCAGTAGTCGGTTAAAGCTCTGGGATACCATAGATTCAGACCTGAATTAGCGGTGTTAGCGGCACGCTGCAATGGTTCAGGCGAACCGGCCTTTTATTATTTAGGCCTCGACGTTGTCGTCGTTCTTGTCGAGCCACGGCGCGATGACTTGGCCTGAGTTCTTTAAGTCCTCGATGGTGCGTGTGCCCATCAGCAGCATGGCGTTGCGGACTTCCTCGGCCAGTAGCTGAATTGTCTTGTCCACGCCTTGCTCGCCGCCAGCCATGAGTCCGTAGAGGTAAGCACGGCCGACGATGACAAAGTCTGCGCCGAGTCCCAAAGCCGCTACGATATCTGCACCGGACATCACGCCTGAATCCAAGATGATTTCAACATCAGGACCGGCTTCCTTGCGTACCTCGGTCAGCGCCTGAATGGAAACAGGGCAGCGGTCTAACTGACGTCCACCGTGGTTGGAGACAATCAGGCCATCGGCGCCGGCATCGACAGCACGGCGGGTGTCCGCCGGGGTCAGGATACCTTTTACGAACAGCGGGCCCTTCCAAACTTCACGAATCCACTTTAAGTCCTCAATCGACAACGATGGGTCGAACATGGAGTTCAAAATGGTAGGCAGGTCAGCTGCGGTATCCGACAAGGATGCAAAGGTCAGCGGATCTGTGGTGAGGAAATTAAACCACCATTCCGGACGGTAGGACGCATCCAGCACCGTCTTCGCGGTCAATTGCGGCGGAATGGTCATGCCATTGCGAGTATCGCGCAGGCGCTGGCCGGCAACCGGGGTATCCACGGTGACCAGCAAAGTGTCGAAGCCTTCTTTTTGTGCTCGCTCCAACAAATCTTTAGATGCCTCGCGGTCTTTCCAGAGGTAAAGCTGGAACCAACGGCGGCCGCTCCCAGGCTTAGAGTTCTTCTTAGCCTCGGAGACCCGTGCTACCTCTTCAACGGAACGCGTGCCCATGGTGGATAGGGAGAAAGGAATTCCAGCTTTAGCGGCCGCGGAGGCACCGGCTTCTTCGCCTTCAGATTGCATGAAGCGGGTGAATCCCGTTGGAGCAATACCGAAAGGTAGCGATGAAAGACCGCCCGCGATGGTGGTTGAAAGATCTACCTCCGGGGTGGAATGCAAAATCTTCGGAATGAGGGTTATTTCCCGAAACAGTTGGTAACTACGGTTGAGCGTGGTCTCATCTTGTGCTGCACCATCCGTGTAATCAAAGGCCGGGGTAGGGGTACGGCGCTTGGCAATCTTGCGTAAATCCCATATGTTCGCAGCAGAAGCAAGGCGCGCCGCCCTGCGGTCGAGCGTCGGAAGTTTGAACTTCATCAGCGGAAGAAGTTCATCAAGCTGGGGTAACTGGTGCTTAAGACGAGCCATGATGAGGAATGTCCTTTCATCTTCGAGAACTAAAGTGAGTTAAGGCAAGACTAACCTTTAATGTGGCCTCTGGCAATAGATTTAGCACAATCGGTTCAGGAAAAGACCTCGCTAGAATAGCGCGGAAAATTAGTCTTTCTTAGCTTCCTTAGAAGCAATCATGTCCAAGGTAGCCTGCTCGCGATTCTCTGGGAATTCTGCTTCGAGGACTCGCAGTGCGGCATCGGCAAGCATGATAGCGGTCGACGGCAGCTCCGAATCTGAATGCTTAAACGGTGGGGTGCCGTTGTTCTCACGCATTTCCATCGCGGACAACGCAATATGGAACGGAAGATCAGCACGAGGGTCTTCGGTACCAACAATCTCTACTGTCGTGTCATGGAAGATCTGCTGCAGCTGAGCGCGCTGCTGGTGGAAGTCATCAAAGTCTGGGGAATTAGCCACCGGCAGCTGGTATAGACGGCCAACATTCCAGCCACTGGTCAATAGCAAACGCGCCTCGGCAGCAACCAGTGCCCAAAGGCGAAGCTGCGGGGAAGACTTCGAGCTAGAGAGCTCGTCCGCCAACTCCAGCGAAGGCTCAATGGTGGACTTCAACAGTGTCAGGAAGATTTCCGTCTTAGACGGGAAATGGTAATACAGCGATGCCTGACGGATACCAACTGCTTCTGCAATCTGGTGCGTCGACGTATTAGCGAAACCCTGAGTGGTAAATAGCTCAGAGGAGGCATCAAGAATCTCCTCGCGCGCGGTGCTTCCCCGACGGCGAGGGCTATTTTTGCGAGGTCGTCCAACCACACCAGCCATAAAACCACTTCCTCCTTATGTAAACCATATTCAAATATACGACATTGTGACCCGAGTGGGGCCTATTTCACACTCTGCGATTCTCGTGCAGAGATTGCAGCGAAGGTTTCCGCTACCAACCGGCAGGCAGCACCATAGGCGGTCCTGTCTAAAGCCGGCAGATTAGCCAGTGTAGTGCTGCGGCCATCCATATTCTCTAGCCAACGGCGCATTTCAATGCTTATTCCAGTTTCCCAGGCCATAGCCAGAGACTGAGCTTCAGAATCCGTCAGCAGCTGGCGCTCAATAGCGATTTCCAGACGGTCAAGCGTTGGGCGCGGCGACGGTGCCGCCCAACGAGCGATTCCAGCAACTGGTGCCAGCAAGTAAGACTCGATGTCCACTAGGCCATCTGGATCCGGCAAACCGTTGACCACTTCAAGGGCTGGCGGGCGAAGAGCCAGTGCCTCCTGCAGCAGCTGTTGCTCACCGCCGATACCAACTGGGTATCCGGCATCGACTCGCCATGCGAGCATATCTTCCTCAGCTTCACGTCCCTGCAGTCCCACGGACTCTAGGAGCTCCAGGAGATGATCGTCTTTGCCAATCCACGTGATTGGCATTGAAGGGATTGAGTCCCCGCGGCTAACGGCACCAGTAAGGCGAACCTGGCTAGAAATAGCGGGGGAGCGCACAACGTCTGAGATAACGCGAGAGAACCACGCTGAAAGCTCGGTTTCATCTTCCCGGTGGCGCAAGGCGTTGCGCAAAAGTTCCTGTGCTTCTGCAAGGATGCCTCGTGCGGCAGGCAGAGATTCGCACCTATTGGCCTGGGCGGCTAGTTCCCGCAACGACGTGTGCAGCATGGCGTCCTTCCAGCGAAGTAATGATTAAAGACCTTCTTCACAGAGTACTCGTTTAGCGCAATTGGGGAAACAAAAGACCCTTGGTCTCTCGCACCAACTGGTGGTGCAAGAGACCAAGGGTCTTGTGTCTTTACCGTTCACACTAAAGCCAACGGCAAAAGTGCGCTGTTGAAACCCGGCTACAAATTAGCGGGTGGTGAACGGCAGGAGAGCCATTTCGCGAGCGTTCTTTACCGCGGTAGCAACCTGACGCTGCTGCTGCGGGGTTAGACCGGTGACGCGGCGGGAACGAATCTTGCCGCGGTCAGAGATGAAGAGACGAAGGGTCTTGGTGTCCTTGTAGTCCACCTTTTCGATGCCTTCAGCCTTCAATGGGTTCTTCTTCGGACGGCGGGTCTGCTCCATCCGGAACTTCTTCTGGTTATTGCGCTTCATTTTTGCAACCACCCTTACCAGCTGGACTTGCGAACGCCTGGCAGCTCACCACGGTGAGCCATGCCACGCATGCGGACACGGGACAGGCCGAACTTACGGAGGTAGCCGCGTGGACGACCATCATGGGCGTCGCGGTTACGTACACGTGCTGCAGATGCGTCACGTGGCTGACGGTTCAGCTCGAACTGTGCGTCCATGCGATCCTCGTCAGAGGTGTTCGGGTTCTTGATAATAGCCTTGAGCTCAGCGCGACGCTCCGCGTAGCGGGCGACGATTTCCTTGCGCTGCTCGTTCTTGGAGATCTTAGACTTCTTAGCCATAGATTATCGCTCCTCGCGGAATTCGACGTGCTTGCGGACAACCGGATCAAACTTCATCAAAGAGATGCGGTCTGGGTTGTTGCGCTTGTTCTTACGGGTGACGTAGGTGTAACCGGTACCCGCAGTGGACTTGAGCTTGATGATTGGACGGATGTCATTACGTGCCATGCTTAAATCTTCTCCCCACGTGCTCGGATCTTCGCTACAACGGACTCAATTCCGTCGCGGTCGATGATCTTGATGCCCTTGGTGGAAACATTCAAGGTGATGGTACGGCCCTCAGAGGGCAAGTAGTACCGACGACGCTGTACGTTGGGGTTCCAACGACGCGAGGTGCGGCGGTGCGAGTGCGAGACTTGCTTGCCGAAGCTCGGCTCGCGGCCCGTTACCTGGCAAATAGCCGACATGGGTTCTCTTTCTCCTAGCCGCCCACATCATGGCTACGGCGCTGGCCTTCTCACGAGAATGACTTAAGCGTTCTTCGTGATGCTCTTTGAAAGGTGAGGTGAGGTAAAGAGCTGTTCAGGCTAGCTGCCAAATACCAGTAGACGGGGCGTATTTCGTACAAAGTGACAACAGCAAGGGACAACTTTACAGGTTGATTGCCCATTTACCTAATCGCCTGGGAGGATAAGATATTGCAACCTAGCTGGCACTCTATGGCCTGTCTCAGGAGTCACAAGTTTAACGGATTTATTCCTCATACTAGACCCCATTCAGATTCCATGCTCGTCCTGTACTGGGCGTGGTCATAGTTCCTGTATGGGGACAGAGTGAAACAAGTGGTAGTGATTTAGGTTTTTAGGGCTTAATCTGTATGATTAACCGAGTTGATCACCGCGCACGCTCGCGAAAGTGAATGTGGGCGCGTTAGTGAACTTCTTGTCAATTTGTCAGATACCCAACTCAGGCACGATCTTTGCCCTTTATAGCAGTGAAGAACCGACCTGAAGTTTCAACCCTGAGGGAATCGAATTATGAAGAAAGAAATCCACCCGGATTACCACCCGGTGGTCTTCCAGGATGCTGGTACTGGTAGCCAGTTCCTGACCAAGTCCACTGCCACTTCCTCCCGCACTGTTCAGTGGGAAGATGGCAACGAGTACCCACTGATCGTTGTTGACGTGACCGCTGAGTCCCACCCATTCTGGACTGGTGCACAGCGCGTTATGGACACCGCTGGCCGTGTTGAGCGCTTCAACCAGCGCTTCGGCGCAATGGCTCGCCGTAAGAAGAAGGCATAAGGAGGATAGAAAACAATGGCAACTCCTAAGTTTAAGAAGTCCCGCTCGAACACTCACCACCGTCGTTCCGCGTGGAAGGCAGACAATGTCGCCCTGCAGGAAGTAACCATCGACGGTCAAACCGTTCGTATTCCACGTCGTCTGGTCAAGGCTGCAAAGCTTGGCCTGGTAGACGTAGAGCAGTTCTAATAGACGAGAAGCTTCTACAGTCTTCGGACTGAAGTTCTAACAAGAGACACCGTGCAACTGGAATAGTTGCACGGTGTCTCTTGTTTTATGGATGGAGCGCAATTCCCAATTCCTGTCCTAGACCTCGCCGGATTTTCGCGCACAGGAAACGTTCAGGAACCCAGTTCCGGACTTGCAGAATTATTCCAGTACTACATAAGTTTCGTGAGGGAGAATACCTACCATGACTTCCAAAGATGATCACTCCGATTCCCCGCAGAGCTACTCGCGCGGCTGGAATCAACCTCGTTCGGAGCACCCTGAGACGCCGAACGATTCTTCTTCACAAAACTCAATCGAGCACACCCAGGAAATTCCGACGCTATCCGCCCAAGCCGGGCAGGCTCCGCACGAAGCGCAATCCGCCCAGCCGGGTAATTCAGCACAGCCGAATGCACAGGGGCCGTACGGCGCAGCGGCGGCGAACAACGGCTCTGGAAATTCTGGCTTTGATCCGAATGCCTATGGTCCAAACACCTACGGCCACGGTGCAGCAGCGGGGCAGCCAGGCTATGGTGCACAGGCCGGTGGCACATACGCAGGTGGCGTCGGCACTGCGGAGGCACCCGGCGTGCCGGGTGGGGATGCGGAAGGCCCGAAGCCATCGAAGACAAAGCGCACCGTCGGACTCGGCACGGCGCTAGCCATGATGCTGGTCGCTGGTATCGGTGCCGGCGGTGTCGCCGGCTATGTTGT
Source organism: Corynebacterium casei LMG S-19264 (assembly GCF_000550785.1). Classification (NCBI taxonomy): domain Bacteria; kingdom Bacillati; phylum Actinomycetota; class Actinomycetes; order Mycobacteriales; family Corynebacteriaceae; genus Corynebacterium; species Corynebacterium casei. Next base: position 2,178,988 of record NZ_CP004350.1, on the reverse strand, counting down.
CGGCAATTCCAATAGCAATGGCGGTAATGGCACTTCTGTCAGCGAGATTCTCAACAGCCAGCCGGTGAACAATACCAATAGCACCGGTGAGGAGGCTGCGGCAGGCACTACGGAAGCGGTTGCTGCCAAGGTAACCCCGGCGGTGGTGGCTATTCAGGTGATTTCGGCCAATGCGGCATCGGAAGGCTCTGGCTCCATTATTTCTCCTGATGGCTATGTGCTGACCAACCACCATGTGGTCTCGGGTGCAGAAAATGGTAGCACCATGCAGGTCACCATGAATGATGGCACAAAGCACGAAGTAGAATTTGTAGCATCCGATGCGAACACCGACGTTGCAGTCATCAAGATCGTCGACGGCCAGGATCTCCCATTCTTGGAGTTCGGCGATTCCTCATCACTGCAGGTTGGTCAGGAAGTTGTGGCTGTTGGTTCGCCACTGGGTCTGAACGCAACAGTGACCTCAGGTATTGTCTCCGCGGTTAACCGTCCTGTCCGTGCATCTCAGGGTGGCGGGGAGTCGTCACTGATTGACGCAATTCAAACTGACGCTGCAGTTAACCCTGGTAACTCCGGTGGTCCTTTGGTTGATATGAGCGGCAACTTGGTGGGTATGAACTCCATGATTGCATCGCTGTCCTCGGGTACTGGCGGTGAAGCCGGATCCATTGGCCTGGGCTTTGCTATCCCATCCAACTTTGCGCAGCGCATGGCTCAGCAGCTCATTGATAACGGTCAGGTTGTGCACCCAATGCTTGGTGTGCAGGTAGACGGCCGCGATATCACCGATGGCGCACACATTGTTTCTGTTGAACCAGGTAGTGCTGCGGAGCAGGCTGGTTTGGAAGAAGGCGATGTTGTTACCCGCGTCAATGACCGTGCTATTGAAGACGCCGATTCTTTGATTGCGTCGATTCGCGGCCAGGAATTTGGGTCCGTGATCACCCTCGAGGTTACCCGCGAAAATGAAGATTCTTCGCGAGAGGTAGAGGTTACCTTGCCGAAAGAGTAGTTTAATAACCAGCCTCATGACGCCCTAACGACATATCAATTAGAATTGGGACCACTATGACAACCGACTCGAGCCCGGCCGCCGGGCTAGTACACCGCAACACCCTCCTGGAAATGGATGAACCAGACGACGCGTACTTGTTGGCGGCAGAGCAGCAAAATGCTCCGCAGCCTTACCGTCGCGCACTCGTAGTTCTAGCGACCGACCACCCGGACGAGCTGGCTGAAGAAAACTCCAAGCTGTGTACAGAGTTGCTGCAAGAGGCAGGATTTACAGTTGACGGTGCTATCACCGTGCGGATGAAGAAGTCCAAGATCCGTCAGGCCATCGAAACCGCTGTTGTCGGTGGCGTGGACTTAGTTCTGACCGTGGGCGGCGTGGGCGTCGGTCCACGCGACAAGGTTCCTGAGGCAACACGCGACGTTCTGGACCAAATGGTTCCCGGCGTTGCGCAGGCAGTGCGTTCCTCCGGCCAAGCATGCGGTGCGGTTGACGCGTGTACTTCCCGCGGTATCTCCGGTGTCTCTGGTTCCACCGTCGTGGTTAACCTGGCATCGTCTCGCGCCGCAGTACGCGACGGCATGGCTACGGTGGCCCCGCTGGTTCACCACCTAGTTGACCAGCTGCAGGAATACTCCGTCTAGATTTATTCACTCCCGCGTCGGGATCCAGTCACGCACCTGGATCCCGTCGCCTTTATAATTGCGGGGGAGAAGCTGGCCCGAAGTTGGGCCACCAAGCAAGCCTGGCCAACCAGACCAAATCAGGCTAACGCCAGACGAATCTGGAGCAGTCAGAAACAGGCAAGATGCCGTGCAAGGAGGACGCCGTGCCACGCAAACGTCGACGGGTATTTAAAGAATCTGATTCGCCGAACTATGACCGCACCGCGGATCGGCCTGATTTTGTTTCCGCGTTTCCAGACAAAGATGAGGCGGCAGATGCCACCCGCAGCGTGGAGTTAGATGAAGAACAAGCTGACTCCGGCACGCCCGATAGGGCTTCAGAAGAATTCTGGGCAGAGCAGCGTCCACCACACCACGGTGCCTAGGGCGCCTAGAACTCAAGAGTTTTAGGGATGACAAAAGCGTCCAGCTAGCTACATTGTGTAACTAGCTGGACGCTTTGAGTGTTTTACAGCTTGGGCGAACTACTTGGTGATGTCGCCTGCTGGGCCGGTGGTGCCGCCAGCCTGGCCAGCCATAAGGTCGCGGATTTCTGCGAGCAGCTCTTCGGAGGTTGGGGTTGGTGCTTCTTCTTCAACACCCAGACGACGCTTGTTCATCTCGTTGAGCTTGTTGATTGGCGCAACGATGAAGAAGTAAACAACACCAGCGATGATCAGGAAGTTGATAGCAGCGGTGATGATTGCACCGAAGTCAATGAAGGTGGATTCATTGTCGGTGATCTGGAAGCCAAGGCCTGCCATATCAGCAGAGCCGAAGGAGTTGATGATTGGCTGGATGAGGGAGTCGGTCAGCGCAGTTACGATTGCGGTGAAAGCGCCGCCGATGATGACACCAACTGCCAAATCGATGACGTTGCCGCGCATGATGAAGTCTTTAAAGCCCTGAAGCATGATTATCCCTTTTCAAATACTTATGTCTTAGCTTGAACTGCGAAGCAAATGAACCGTTAGGACTGTAACCACATTTAGTCCAAGAAGCTAGCTAACTTCTTATAAAGTGATGGGCAACACTAATAGCTAGCTCCTTAAAGTGTCAAGGTTTTCGCAGATATCCGCAGGTAGAAATTACTCTTCGAGATTGTGTTTGATATTTGCGCGCTCACCGGTGATCACCACTGTCAAAGGTTGAGACAAGGACGCACTTGCCACTACTTGTGCTTGTTCAGCGGGCAAGGCAATCAAAATTGTGGCGGACGCTCCAGCGCTGGCGCGCCCCGAGTTTCCAGCACCAGAAGTAATATCCGCTGAGGTGGCTATCACCCGTGCCTGCTCAGCCACGACCACTGGCGCGAATAGCCCTGGGGAGTATTCATCCTCCCGGGAAGTCACCACATTGACGGTATCGCCGTGATGGAGCAGTGACACCAAGTCTGGCTCGGCCAGTTTAAGCGGAACCATATGCCCGTCCGGGACCAAATTGGACGTTAACTCATCACCTAAAAGCCGCAGCTCCGTGACAAACTCCCCGGCGACAGCAGGCGCGGTGACAACGCGGCCCACCACCTCATCTGCTGTCATCAATGTGCCATTGGTGGGAATGGCATCTTGGGCGACGCGGATAGTGTGAACATCTTCTGCCTCCAATTCCTGGCCGGCGCCCACATCCCGGGCAAAGACCAGCACCTCAGGATTATCACGCAACCCACTCGCTGCGACGAATAGCGCGGCAAGCAAAAGCCCCATACCCACAAGTCGGCGAAGCAACTGCGAACGCGCATGTCCTGGGGTCTGCAACGTCTTAACTAATGAAGGAGCAGACCGAGACGAAGAACTTCCTGAAGTGCGTGTGGAAGATCGCGATGTTGCGCGCTGGGTAGCTGCGCGAGATGAAGCTGTGCGGGGAGATTTAGGTGCGTGGGCCATACCAATATATGACGGGACGGCACCCCATAAACGTTCCCGGTCAGTCCGTAATTACGGAGTCAACTGCTTGATCAAAGGAGTCATGCGGGACTTCATCGATGACTTCTTCGGCATAAACCACGGCAATGACCTTTGGTCGCGGCTGTACGGCGGCAAGGGCGCGGTCATAATAGCCAGCACCTTTGCCCAGACGCATGCCTGATTTATCAACTGCCAAGGCCGGGGCAAAGATGATGTCCAACTCGGCCAACGTGGTGCTGTCATATTGCTCACCGATTGGTTCAGCAATGCCCAACGCGCCAGGTGCCATAGATTCCGGACCCTCATACAAAGACCATGTCAACATTCCATCTTTGCCCGAAAGCGGCAGCCAGACTTCAGCTGCTACTGCGTGAAGTTCTTCCACAAAATTTTTTCCACCAGGCTCTGAACCAAGTGGGGAATAAGCCGCAACTTTGAGGCCCTTGGCTTGTTCCAGGATGGCGCCGGTAAGCGCTGCATCCTTCGCTGCTTTCACGTCTTCAGTGAGTTGTTTGCGGGCACTGGTGTGCGCTTGGCGGATGTCTTGTTTAGTCATTGCAACCATAAACACATGGTAGTGCCAACACGGAAAGGCAGGGGTCAGAATGTAAGCTGTTCGTTATGGTTAATGATCGCGAGGATGCTTCTGCGTGGGTAAGGACCGTTGTTGTTCCTGCTGCTGGAATGGGAACTAGGTTTTTGCCGGCGACGAAGACTGTGCCGAAAGAGCTGTTGCCGGTGGTAGATACCCCGGGTATTGAGCTTATTGCTGAGGAAGCTGCTGCTGTTGGCGCCGATAGGCTGGCTATTATTACTGCTCCTAATAAGCAAGAGGTTATGCGGCATTTTGAGGCGTTCCCAGATTTGGTTGAAACGCTTGAAGCGCGCGGTAAAGAAACTCAGTCGGCGAAGGTTAAGCGTGCGCATTCTTTGTTGAATCCGATTGCGGTTGAGCAGGATAAGCCGTTGGGCCTTGGTCATGCTGTTGGTTTGGCTGAGTCTGTGTTGGCGGAGGATGAAGAGTTCTTCGGTGTGATGTTGCCGGATGATATTGTGCTGCCGATGACTGCGATGGAGCAGATGGTTGCAGTGCGTAATAAGCTCGGCGGTTCGGTGTTGTTGGCTGTGGAGGTTCCGCGGGAGCAGACCTTCAACTATGGCGTGTTTGATGTCCAGGACACTGATGATGAGTCGGTGAAGAAGGTTGTCGGGATGGTGGAAAAGCCCGATCCGGCTGATGCGCCGTCGAATTTGGTGGCTACTGGTCGTTACGTTCTGGATCGCAAGATTTTTGATGCTTTGCGTCGTATCACCCCGGGTAAAGGTGGTGAGCTGCAGTTGACGGATGCGATTGAGTTGCTGATCCAGGAGGGTGAGCCGGTGCATGTTGTGGTGCATCAGGGTACTCGTCATGATTTGGGTAATCCTGGTGGTTATATTCCGGCTAATGTTGATTTTGGTTTGAAGTCGGATGTGTATGGTCCTGCGTTGTATACGCAGTTGAAGAAGATTATTGCTGATTACGAGGCAGAGAAGGGCCTGTAAATTATGCGCTCTGTGGGGCAACAGCTGGCATTGGTAATGGATGCGGCGGTTAAGCCGGAACCGGTCCGAACGGCGATTGCTCATGCCTTGGGGCTAATGTGCGCTGAGGAAGTACAAGCTAATCAGCCGCTGCCGGGCTTTCCGCAGGCAGTCATTGATGGTTACGCCGTGCGCGCTGTGGATGTCGGTGGCGAAAAAGCCATCGGTTCGCAGCCAGTGGAAGAGGGTGTGGAAATTGAGCGCTCCCTTCCCGTCGTCGGTGAGGTGCCCGCTGGTTCCCGCCAGCCGCTTCGTCTGCAGCCGCGTCAGGCAGTTCGTGTGTACACGGGTGCGCCATTGCCCACGCTTGCCGATGCCGTCTTGCCGCTGGAATGGACCGACCGTGGCCGCAAACGTGTCACCGCGCACCGCCCGGTGCGCTCAGGTGACTTCGTGCGCCGCGTCGGCGATGACATCCAGCCGGGTGACGTCGCTGTTTCCTCCGGAACGGTGCTGGGCCCTGCCCAGATTGGTCTACTAGCTGCTGTGGGGCGTTCCAAAGTCTTGGTCTATCCACGCCCGCGCGTAACCGTTTTGTCTTTCGGCCGGGAACTGGTTGACGTTGACCGTGAACCAGGTCTGGGTCAGATTTTTGACGTTAACTCTTACTCGCTGGCCGCTGCCGCGAAAGAAGCTGGCGCGGATGTTCAGCGCGTCGGCATTGCACAGGGCGAGCCCCGCCGAATCAAAGAAACCTTGGAAACCTACCTGTCACGCTCGGAGGTGCTGGTGATTTCCGGTGCCGTGGGCGGTGCGGGCTCTGAGGTTATCCGCAAGGTGCTCGATGAACTCGGTGATGTGGATACCACGCGTGTTGCCATGCATCCGGGTTCAGTTCAAGGTTTCGGATTGCTGGGTGAAGAGCGCACCCCAACCTTCTTGTTGCCGTCTAACCCAGTCTCCGCACTGGTGGTTTTTGAAACTTTCGTGCGCCCACTGATTCGTTTGAGCCTGGGCAAGCGCGTGGCGAATCGGCGCGTGGTGCGCGCCCGCGCGCTGAACCACATTGAGTCCCGGCCAGGCCGCCGTGGATTTATCCGTGCTCGTTTGATGCGTGATGCGGAAACCTCCGACTACTTGGTGGAGGGGCTATCCGGTGCGACCGGTGCACCAGCGCACTTGTTGGCCGGTCTGGCTGAGGCCAACGCTATGGTTCGTGTTCCTGAAGATGTCACGGCTATTCGCCCGGGTGATGTTGTGGACGTTGTCTTCTTATCGCAGCGCAGCTAGCCAGGATAAGACCTTCAGTGTTTGATCCTATTGGCTGGCGCCTTCCGCGCCTGAGCCCCGAACCTTCCTCCCAGCGCCACCCGTTCCATCCCGGGTGGCCGGAAGTTACGCCTCTGGTACTACTTCCAGATTCGAAGAAATTTCCGCAGGGTATTCGTTTACGTCTGCGCCCACTTGTTGCAGGCGATAAGGACGCGTGGCGTACGCAGCGCATCCGCGATGAAAAGTTTCTGCGTCCCGTGGAACCCACCGCGATGGGCACGTGGAAAGACGCGCATTCTGCCGCCAACTGGCGCAGCCACTTTCACTACTTGGGCACCAGTGCGCGCGCTGGGCAGATTGTCCCCATGGTCATTGAGGCCAACGGCCAGTTTGCGGGGCAGCTCACTTTGGGCAACATTCAGCATGGTGGAATTAGTGATTGCTGGATTGGCTATTGGGTCTATTCCAAGTTCACCGGATCCGGTGTGGCGACCGCCGCGTGCGGTTTAGGTGTTGACCACGCGTTTCGCCGCGTGGGCTTGCACCGCATTACCGCGACGTATATGCCGGAAAACCCGGCATCGGGCAAAGTTCTTGCCGCTAATGGCTTCCGTGAGGAAGGCTATCTGCGCCGCAACCTGCACATCAATGGTGCGTGGCGTGACCATCATTTTGTCGCGATTACCCGCGAGGACTACTCCACCACAGCACTTGACCGCCTGTGCTCCTCAGGCCGCGTGCTTGGTCGCCTCGCCAGCGACAAATAGCCAAGGTTCGCGCTTAGAATCTCCTGGCAATTGCCCGCATTGACCCATGCCTGCGGCGTGGCAGGGAAGAAGCCTTCGGTGAGGGACGTAATCTGGGATGAGATTTACTGTCTATCCCTTAACCGGAAGATTGAAAGGTGGCTGAGGCTCGTGTCTCCAGGATTAGCGATTGTTCTCATCATCGTGGTGTGGCTACTGGTATTGGCTCCCGTTTTGTTGCGTGGCCAAAAGCCAATGAGCCGCACCGGCGAAGCATTTGATGACACCCGAGTCCTCTTTGAGGGTGACTCTGGTGTGCTGGAGTCCAACCGCGGTCCAAAGCTTTCTGCCAAGGCAGCGCGCATCAAGGCTCGCAAGGAAGCCGATGCCGCCAAGAAGTCACAGGCTGACGATGCCTCCGCAGCCGACGATGCCGCTTCAGCAACCACCAGCGAAGAATACGCACAACTCGGCGATGTCAAGGCTGAGAAGCAGACCATTGCCGGCGCTGCTGCACGCATCAAGTCCGAATACGACAACGCTGCATCCGCAGAGACCGCTGAGGCCACCGAAGCCGCTGCCACCGCCGAAGCCGGCACCACAGCAGCCGACACCACAGCAGACAATTCAGTAGAAGCCGAAACCATCGAAGGTGAAATCGTCTACGAGGTCGACACCATCGACACCAAGGACATCAATGGTGCCGAGGGAACAGATTCCGCAGACGTTGTTGATGCCGAGTTCACTGACGCTGACCTCACCGACATTGAAGCTGAGAAGCAAAATACTCAGGCTGATGAGCCAAAGGCAGATGCTGTTCCAGTTTCCGCAGTGCTTATTGATGACGACGCTGAGCTGCTCGATGAAGATGATGACATCTTGCTCGAAGACGAGCCACGCGAAGAAGCTAAGCCTAAAACTGAAGAGGCAGATGAAAAGCAGACTTCTGCTGTAGCGGCTTCTGAAGGCCAGGTATTCACCGCGCCAGCTGCTTATGAGCTGGCGGATGATGCCTACGACATGGATGACACCTACCTGTCACCAGTGGACATGATGTATCCGGGTGCGGTTGACTCCGACCTCGTCGAGGCAAAAGACACCACTTCTTCTCACCAGGACAGCGCTGCCGACGCTGACAACGCATCCTCCGACGCCGACAACATCGACAACAACGATAATGTTGCTGACGCTGATGCTGACATTGACGCAGAAGAGTCGGTTCAGCAGCCAGTTGAGGTTGCAGAATATGACGATGAGTTTGAGGACAGCTACGTTGCAGCAGGTTCTGACAGTGAGCTGTCTGAGGAAGAACTTGAGTTCGCTCAGGCTCGCGTGGGCCGCGGCGGCTGGGATCCTGAGGCGGATGCAGCGAACAAAGCAACGCGCTACCAGCGTCGTCAGCGCACGCTGTTTGGTCTTGCACTCGTTGTAGTTCTGACTGTTGCTTTGGGTATCGTATTCGGCGGTTGGCTGTGGTGGACTGCTGCAGTTGCCGGCGGTCTCACCGTCGCTTACCTGGTTGCGCTTCGTACTCAGGTCCGTCAGGAACAACAGCTACGTGCCCGCCGTATTGCACAGCTGCGCCGCGCACGCCTTGGTGTTCGTTCCGCTGAGGATGAAGAACTAGCTATCCCTCGTTCGCTTCGCCGCCCCGGTGCAGTCATTGTAGAAATTGATGACAGCAGCCCAGACTGGGATCACCTTCCAGAGGTTTACGAGGAAGTCGAAGAAGCCCCGCAGCGACCTTCCCAACGCCGTCAGCGTCGTGATGACCTCGCTTCCCGCCGCGTTGGCTAATCCAAAGCTATTAGGCCGAAAGCTATAAATTCGAAAGTAAGAACTCTTCGTAGTTTCCTTTCCAGCGCGCATTCCCCAGAACTAAAGGTTCTGCAGGGGATGCGCGCTGGAGTGTTTTCTAGGTGAATTTCGGGTGCATCGGTATTAGGCGGCGTTTGACTGTCTGCGGACAGCTGGAACCATGCCGATTGCCTGCATGAGTGCAGCAATGAGTCGGGGACCAAGCTGCGTAAAGCCGCGTTTCTTCAACTCTGTGGCGAGCTCAGAAATCTCGGGAGTTCTTCCAATCAAATCCCTGACTGTCTCGCAGGCATAAGCGGAGTTGGGGTCATGCGCCCACACAAAGGCGGATAGTCCACCGTGTTCACGAAGCTCCACGGTGGCACGGGCATTAGTCACTGCGGCTGAAATCTTTCGCTTGTTGCGGATCATGGTCTTGTCTTTGAGCAGACGCTCAACATCGTCATCGGTAAATGTTGCAACAGCATCTGGCTCAAAGTTGTGGAAGCACTCGCGCAGGCGCTCACGCTTGTTAAGCACCATGGACCAATTCAGGCCGGCCTGGAACCCCAGAAGCGCAATTAGTTCGTAGAGCTCGCGCTCTTCATAAAGAGCCTGACCCCATTCATGGTCAAAGTACTCACGGCTCAGCGGTGAGGTGCGCGCCCAGCAGGGATAAACATCATCATCGAAGCTCGAATCACCGTTGAAGGAGTTGAAGGATGTGTCATCATCGATGGCTGATTCAGTATTGTTTGGGTTCTCATTAGTAGTTGTCATGTGGATCTAGACTTCAAATTCTGTGCAGACGTTCCCTGAGCTTTTGCCACTGAGAATCTCACACCCCGCGCTTTCGTTGGAGCGTGGTTAACCGGGTAATCTGATAGCCATGAACTCACCCATTGTCCGCGATGCTGCGCTGCTAATCTTCCGCGTAGTACTCGGACTGGTGTTTATCGCCCATGGCGTGGACAAGCTTTTCTTTCCAGGCATGGATGACACCATCGGACAATTCTCGGCGTGGGGTGTCCCGCAGCCGCAGATTTTCGGGTGGGTCGTCGCCATCGGTGAGCTCGCCGCAGGCACAATGCTGGTCATTGGTTTGCTCGCTACATTTGCCGCCGGCATGCTTGCGGTGTTGTGCGCGCTGTCGGTGTACTTTGTTCACTTTGGCAACGGCTTTTTCGTGGAAGAAGGCGGGTTCGAGTACACCGTCGTGCTGTGCGTGGCATTATTGATGGTTGTAGTATTCGGTTCTGGTCGTGCGAGTTTAGATGGGGTGTTAAGTCGTGTTGAATCATGACCAGGTCCAAGACGCCCTGTCCGCCCGCATGGACGGCGAGGATTATGACCTAGAAGATGACGTCATTGACACCCACGTTGCCCACTGTGCACAGTGCAAGGCATTCCAAGAACGCGCCGCAAAGTTGTCGTTCTCACTGACGCCGAATAAGCCTTTAGAACCCACACGTGAGCTTGCAGAGACCATCCTGGCGGAAGTTGAACCAGAGTGGCGTCGTGTCTCGGGCAGCCGTTTGGCCAGCCTGGCTGGCGCGCGCGTAGCTCTGGTGGTTCTGGCGACTATCTTCTTTATCTGGGCAGTTACCCTCATCATCGCGTCGGGCCCATTCACCGGCGTGGCCGAGGGCGGAGCCTTGCTCAACCCAGATGCTAACCAGGTGGAGGCAGAGCATCTCATTGAAGCAGCTGGGCTGCGTTTGGGCTTTGCTGCTGGCATGGTTTTCTGTGCCTGGCGCCCGCACCTAGTGGGCGGCTTGTTGCCCGTTGTGGCCACCGCCTTCTTCTTCCTGTCTGGTTTTGCCATGCGCGATGTCGCGCTGGGAACCTTGAGCATCAGCCAGGTCTACACCCTGTGTGGAATGGGCATTTCAGCTCTCGTGATGTTTTGGATGTGGCTGGCTGACCGCGGATTCTTCATCCGCCAGATGTGGAAGAATCTTTCCGCCGACCCGCACTAGCATCGCGTCAACGTAGAAGCCGGCTCCTTCCAAGCTAGACCAGATAACCGCGCTTGATTTGCAGCGCGCGAAGTATTGCAGAGGCGAATGCGAGCACAGCAATAACAATCAGTGGGGCAGCGTAGCCAACGCGCGGAGTAATCACGTCAAAGAGTACCGGGAACGCGAACCCGAAATAGGTGAAGACGTAATAGAAGCCAATGCCGGTGCCGTGCTTTTCCACAGGAGTGTAGGTGTTGACGCCCAGTAGTCCCTCGCGCAGGCACAGGCCATAGGCGGTACCAAGCAGTACTGCAGTGATGACGAACATCGGAACGGAGATAGTCTCGCCACCGAAGGCGGCAAGGCCATAGCCGACGGTGGCAAACAGCGCACCGGCGGTGCCGGTTTGACGGCCCCACGCAAACTTGCGGCCCGAATACTGTGCAATTAATCCGGCGCTAAAAGCCAGGGCGGAGGAGATGGCTGGCAACAGGATGGGGCTGTTGAAATTGTCTGCGGCGCGCGCGGCAAGGATGACGATGGACGTTGTAATACAGCTAAATACCCAAATAGCCATGGGCAGTGAGACCGCAAGAGCTTTGCGCAGACTACGGGCCTGGGCTTTGATGGTTTCAGTGCCACCACTAATAGGGACCCGCGGTGCATCGCCCAACAGCAGGCCAACTACAACTGCCAAAGCGGAGAGAGAAACACTCAGCGCGAAGAGCAGCTCCTCGCTGTGAGTCATTACGCCAACGGCACTGGCCACAATGGGGCCAATGGCGAAGCCGAGGGTCAAAATGATTCCAGCGAGAGTCACACCGCTGCCGCCGCGAAGCCGGCCGGCCCACGCGGTGCCGGCGCTGACAACCAGGCCGACGCCGGTGCCGACAATAAACCTGCCCAGCAAGATGAGCAGTCCCTCGTGGAGGAACAACAACATGAGGTTGCCCAGCGCTGATAAAATTCCGCCGGTAAGAACCACAAAGCGTGGTCCCCAACGGTCCGCCAACATGCCGCCGATGAGCAGACATGGCAGCATTCCCAGCGCGTAAATGCCGAAGGCAGCGTTGACCATGACACTGGAAACGCCCTCTTGGTCACGGATCAAAACCAGCACGGAAGAGAAATGGTTGGCTGCCCAGCCCGCGGTAAATAGCAGGAGAGTGACACCCAAAAACACGCGGGCAGATTGGCGGGAGCTCATGGGAAGAAACTCTAACCGGCATTGCATTGTATTACAGCGCTTTGGCATTTCACTAGCCCCGTTACCCGCACCAAGGCGCACAAATCGTTCGAGCAATTCGAATACGTGATGCATCAATGTCTAAGTCGCCGTACATACTGTGAGTCATCAAAGACCCCGTGAAGAGAGGCAAGACCGATGAGTGCAACCGCGGTGATTCTTCAAAATCGCTTTTCCAATGATGGTGCGACTATTTTGTCCGTAGCTGTTGATGGCCGAATGGTCCATGAATCCTGGAATCACACGGTTAGTACCAACGACGCACGCGCGCAGATGATTGATGCATTTCTGGATTTGTGGAATGTCTACTGTGAGCAGGGGCTAGTGCTTTATGTGTCTTCGCGGACCGTTCGCAACCTGTTGAAAGAGCAGCAAGAGCTTTTCGATGGCCTTCTCATCCGCGACACCATCACCGGCTCGATGTTCCGTAAGACCTGGGATGTCTGCAGCGCTTCGCACCACAAGCAGCGACGCGAAAAGCGTCCACTGCCGAGCGAGATTGAAAAGGAGCCAACCCCACTTGTTGTGGTGGCAACGGATGCTTCCAAGGGCAAGAACAGTAAGACCGTAGGTCTTTCTGCAGTGAACTCCTGCGGCATAATTAAGACGCACGAAATGGAGTTGAACTCGATTTTCGATGGTGAACTATCCGCCATCAATTTCGCCCTGCAGCAGTTTGGAAAGAATGTTAAGCGACTCGAAGTACTGACCGATTCCCGCCAGGCTATTCAGTACATCCAGGGTCGCACGAGCCTGCAGTCAACCTCCGGCCTTGTCCTCAAAAAGACGATTAAGCGGCTCACCGCTGAGGGCGTTGAACTGCATTTCACCTGGGTGCGTGGACACAACGGTCACGCATTGAATGACTGCGCGGATCGAGCTGCGCGGATCGCACGACGATGCAAGCAGCTAGGTACCGACAACAAAACCCAGCTCCTCGCAAACCTGCGAGTTGAGCTGGGGAAGAAAATTGTCGGCCGAACGCCAGAATCCTGGCTGACACCAAAGAAATCGAATACTAGAGGGCTGTCTTCAGTGGCGTAGTTTGGAAAGTATTTAGGGGTGGGAGAGATGCCCCGGATGTGCTTGGAGGTGTTGTCCTTCACCGAAGGTGGCAGTGACAGCGCCTTCGAATGCGCAGGTATGAGCACCGAGGGCAAATGCGGCTAGCTTCATATGTGCTGGAAGATGCTTAACTTTAGTGAGTACTTCGGGCGGGTTATCGCCTTGAATATCCGTACTGAGCCACGGAGAACTGCCATCCTCGATCCGCTGCGGAGCTGGAATATTCAACAGAGCCTGTTCTAGTTCCTCCCAACTGCGGTGGCGTGCTTGAGGGATCAAAGCTTGAATTAGCTCGTCGAGGGTTTGTGCCGGGGTGCTAGCACCGGTTGGTTTCTTAACCATCCAACCGCGTGAAATCTCAGAGACTTTCACATTGGAGACCAAAGCGTTGAGACAACGCGCGATGTCGCGCCGCCGCAACGGGCCCGCAACAATCGGCCCGGCCCAATCGGGTTTCACTCCACACGCACCGCACACGGCACAAACCTCCTTGACGTGCTTTTGCTCTAAAGAGCGTTGAACTTACTTCTTATCGCGAGGATTCGCCGCGAGGAAATCATCCGCAATCTGATCGAAGGTTGCGAACTCAACACCGTCGTGGGACTTGAAGTGCTCAATGAGACGCTCCAGCATGAGCAGCACCTGCGGGCGGCCGGAGACATCCGGGTGCAAGGTGATTGGGAAAATTGCGTTGTCATACTCGCGGTAAACCCAATCAAACTGGTCGCGCCAGATTTCCTCAACATCGCGTGGGTTAACAAAGCCGTGGCTGTTAGGGGAGGACTTGATGAACATCATTGGAGGAAGGTCATCCAAGTACCAGCTGGCTGGAATCTCAACAAGGTCGGTCTCCTCACCACGAACAAGTGGCTTCATCCACTCGGAGGCTGGCTTGTCATAGTCAATTGGAGTCCAAGAGTCACCCACGCGGACGTAGTACGGCTCATGGTCACGGTGCATCAGAGAGTGGTCATACTTGATGCCGCGCTCAATGAGCAGCTCGTTGGTGACGTGGGAGAACTCCCACCACGGTGCAACATAACCAGTTGGGCGGGAACCAGTGCGGTTGGTGATCAGGTCAATGCAGTAGTCGAGGATGTCTGCTTCTTGCTCACGGGTCATCGCCAGAGGGTTCTCATGTGAATAGCCGTGGACACCGATCTCAAATCCTTCATTGACCGTGAGGTCAAACTGCTCAGGGAAAGTCTCAATGGAATGTCCTGGCCAGAAGAAAGTAGCTGGAAGGTCATACTTCTTCATCAACTTAACCAGACGGGGGATCCTACTTCACCAGCGAAAACGCCTCGGGAGATGTCGCCAGGAGAGTCTTCACCGCCGTAGGAACCCGACCAGCCACCGACTGCGTCGACATCGATGCCGAACGCGATAGTTATTTTCTTGCTCATGATCTTGGACCTTTCAAATTTGAAGTGCAGAGAATTAAATGTGTTCAGCTAAGACATCAGGTGAAATGACTTGCTGCTGAGATAACAACAATGCAAGCAGGATTCTTGCCTGCGACCAGGGGAGGCTCCCCATAGACAGCGCGCCGGCATTGAGAAGATCAGATGCGCCACCGCTTCCATAAAGCGGGAGTACGGCACCCTCTGGAACTCGAGTCGACAATCCGACTGTTATACCGGACGCTACCGCCTTAGTTACCCAGTCCAACCAGGCATGATTTCCATTTCCTGCGCCTGTGCCCAAAAGGATTACTCCCTTAGCGCCAGCATCAAGGCAGGCTTCGGCCGAAACCGCGTCGCTCCCTGGGTGAGAGACAACGACATCAACGCGAGTTGAGTCGAAAGCTTCAGGCGGAAGCGCAATCGGACGTGCTCGGCGAGGAAAAGAATGAAAACTGACCTGTTTGATAGAGCGAGATGATCCATCCCCACTTATTTCTGCAGAAGCAGGAGTATCGGTAACTGAACCGCATGGGGCGACGCCACCGAAGGGGGAAGGATTTGTTGTGTGAAGTTTCGTTGTTCCTCGCGCAGGATTAATCCCTCCTGCGAAGACCACAAGTACTCCACGGCCACTAGCCTCCGGCGAAGTCAGGGCTGCAGGGGCTGTGTCGCTCATTAGCGGTTGAACTTGCTCCGCGACAGATTCGCGCGAACACGATCATTCCTGGCCTGATTGAAAGCCCACAATCAGTGGATGGCAAGAATTCTCTGGGTAAGGATGGCCTGGACGCTGCGGGAAGCTATATCCCTTGGGGACGGGTTGGCACCACTAGAGAATGTGCACGAGCAATACGCTTCTTGACTTCTGACGATGCTGCGTTTGTTACTGGGCAGCTGCTTATTGTCGATGGTGGTCAGACGGTGCGTTGGACAAGTTAGTCCAGTCAATTGAAACAGAAGCAGACACACAATACTGACTTAAGGAGTAAGGAAGAAAAGATGGCAATTGGACCTCAACTCACCGGCAAAGTTGCAGTTGTTACTGGTGGCGCAAACGGCATCGGTGCTGCTATTGCAGAACTTTTTGGTGAGCACGGCGCGCCCGTTGCGGTAGTCGATCTCAATCTAGAGAACGCGCAAAAGATAGCCGAGAAGATTGTGAACAATGGCGAGACTGCGAAAGCTTGCACCCTCGATGTCACAGATGCCGCGGCCTCTGAGCAGACAATGGATGAAGTTGCCTCCGAATTCGGCGGCATCCGTGACTGCAGCAGGAACCCTTGATCAGCAAGACTTCCTCGAAATGACCGAGGAAACTTTTGACCGAACAATAGGAATCGACCTCAAAGGAGTCTTCCTCTCGGGACGCTTCGCGGCGCCGCATATGGTCACACGTGGTGGCGGATGCATCATCAATATTGCTTCCCAAACGGCCATCAAAGGGGCAGTCAGCTTGGCACACTACGTGGCGGCCAAAGCCGGAGTAATCGGTATGACAAAATCAATGGCTCTGGATTTGGCAGAACACAATATCCTGGTCAACGCCATCGCGCCGGGCCCAATTGAGACTCCATTGTTTGGCGGTATTACCCAGCAGTGGCGTGATGAGAAGCAAAAAGAATTGCCCATTGGGCACTTCGGCAAAGTCGAAGAAGTCGCGCCAACAGCGTTGCTGCTCGCTTCCTCACTAGGCGGAGATATCTATACCGGGCAAACACTGGGGCCTAATTCCGGTGATGTGATGCCTTTAGGAAGCAACACCTTCGTTCTTAGATTTGAGCTCTTGGTGGGGTGTTCTGCGTGGAGTTTAGCGCCAGTTCTCCATCCACATCAGCGACTCATACCAGGAGTCGGGGATGGTGTAGCCGTAGAGGATCGGGGAGAAGTAGACGAACATAGCGACTACAGCGCCAAGATACGAGTACACGGCGATGGTGCCCCAGGGGGCGCGCGATGGCAGGAGCCAGCGGACTACTTTACCGTGGCCCGCTAACTGGCCGAGGATGAGCGCGAGTGCCACGATGACAAACGGAATCAGTGGGGCGGCGTAGAAGAAATACATCTGGCGGTCATAGGCCGCAAGCCACGGCAGGTAGCCGGCGGCGAAGCCGATGAGTGGGACAACAAAGCGGCGGTCGCTGCGCATGAGTACGCACCACAGTGACCACAGCAGGATCGGGATGACCAGCCACCAGATAATCGGGGTGCCGAACAGGTAGATCATCTGCCGGCAGGTGCTGCCATCAAAGCACTGCAGATCCGTGTTGGAGTAATACAGAATCGGACGTCCAGCCACCAACCATTCCACGGGCTTGGAATCCCACGGATGCTTGTGTCCGCCTGAGGTAGTTAGCGAGGAGTGAAACTCCAGCACAGTTTGGTGGTAATAGAAGAAACTGGCCAGAGGATCCGGCAACACGTGCAGCAGTGATTCGCGCGGGACCGTGCCGTCGTGCATCGCGTGGCGGTAGACGGCGGTTTCTGTACCGAACCAATTGCGCCAAGACCAGAAATACAGTGCTACCGGTAAGGCGACGATGGAGGCGAGGGCGGCGGGGATATCGCGAAGCAAAGTTCCCACAACATAGCGCTTGACGCCGTAGCGGCGGCGCAACCACAAATCGGCAAAGACCGTGGCGAGGCCGAAAAATGCCATGTAGTACAGGCCAGACCACTTCACGCTCAGCGCAAGACCGAGCGCAACGCCGGCGGCGAAACGCCACCAGCGAAAACCGATGCGCGGACCAAACGGTGAGTTGCCCAGCATGCCGTTGGCCCAGGCCTCATGCAGCCGGTTGTGCACCTGCTGGTGATCCCGCACCAATGCCCACGCGGCAACCACCACGAAGAAAGTGAGGAAGATATCCAACATGCCGAACTTCGCCGTGACCAGCAAGACACCATCGAAAACCGCGATTATGCCCGCAAAAGTAGCCACCTGCCAGGAGCCAGAAAGTCGGCGCGCCAGCGACATAATCATCAGCACCGTGCCCACGCCAAATAGCGCAGCCATCACGCGCCAACCCATCGGGGTGTAGCCAAAGAGCTGCTCACCCCAAGAAATAATCTCCTTCGCGAACGGCGGGTGCACCACTAGGCCATAGCCCGGGTTCAGCTCCGTTCCGGCCTTCGCAATATCCCACGCCTGCGGTACGTAATGCTTCTCATCAAAAATCGGCGTACCCGACGACGTCGGAGCAGTTAGCCCAATGAAACGCGTAGCAAACGCGAGCACGGCAACCAGCAGCGTAGAAATCAGGTCCGTGCGGTGCCACACGTAAACACGCGGTGGCGCCGGCGGAGCAAGTCGCCGAGTTCCGGGGTGGGATTGAAGTGTAGGCACCTGAGTCATCATAATGGAAGATATGAACCCCCAAGACCTTCCGCGCGGAGTAGTGCTCGCCGCGACCCCACTGGGCAACATGACAGACGCGACAGACAGGTTGAAACAGGGCCTAGCTGGCGCCGATGTCATCGCCGCCGAAGACACCCGCCGCGTGCGCAACCTAGCCCAAGCGCTAGGCATCGAAATTAAAGGTCAGGTGGTCTCCAACTTCGACCACAACGAAGAGCAGCGATCAAAGCAGCTTATTGATGCCGCCCGTACCGGCACCGTCCTCGTTGTCACCGATGCCGGCATGCCTTTAGTCTCCGACCCAGGCCACTCCATCGTGGTGGCTGCTGCCAACGCTGGTGTGCCAGTGACCTGTTTCCCGGGGGCATCGGCAGTGACCACCGCCCTAGCCCTTTCGGGGTTATCCGTCGGCCGTTTTATCTTCGACGGCTTCGTGCCGCGCAAATCTGGGCAGCGCCAAAAGTGGCTCGAAAGCCTGCGCTCTGAATCCCGCGCGGTGGTGTTTTTCGAGTCGCCGCATCGGCTAGCTGAAACCCTGGCCCAAGCCGTCGATGTCCTTGGCGCTGAACGCCAAGCCGTGGTGTGCCGTGAGCTGACTAAGAAATTTGAGGAAATCCGCCGCGGCAGCCTCGGGGAGTTGGCCGAATGGGCCGTGGACAATGCGCGTGGTGAAATCACCGTCGTTCTCGATGGCGGCAGCGAACAGCTTGTGTCTGTTGAATCCCTGCTGCCGGAGGTAGAAAAACTAGTCAGCTCCGGCATGCGTTTGAAAGACGCCTGCAAGTACGTCACCGAAGGAACTGGCGTATCCAACCGAGAGCTGTACCAAGCGGCACTGGGAAGATCTTAAAAACTCCTGTTAGACAGCGCACAAATCCATAAACGTTATTCAACCGTTACTTTCTATATGGAAAACGAAAATAACGACGGAGATAACGGCCATGTGCATGAAGTTAGCAGCTATGGCACTATTTTTGCGGCCTGGGTACTTTGAAATTAGTTTCAAAACGTTGCCAAATCAGCTTGCTATGCGCCTTGTTTGTCCAGCATTCTATTAGCTATGACTACTGGAGATCCCGATTTTTCACAAGAAAGGCAGCCTGGCAACAGCCAGGCTGAAAATGTTGATGGAGCAGTCACCCGCCAGGTGGCTGAGAACGACACCTACGAAACGAATGAATCTGCAACCGGTCAGCTAGCGTCCATGCTGGACACTGACTTCAATCCTTCTGCGCACCCTGTAGAAGAAGAGATTGAACTCGCTGCAGATCAAAAAGACGCCAAGATTGATTGGACGATCACCGGTATCGCCGGTGTGCTTGTCGCTGCAGTAGTGGTGTGGGGCCTCTCTGCCCCAGACACCTTCGCAGATGTTTCAGCTAAAGCCCTGAACTTTGTTGTTAACAACTTCGGCTGGGCATTCATCCTGTTCACCACAGTCTTTGTCGTCTTCGTTATTGGTATCGCCGCATCTAAGTTTGGCTCCATCAAACTGGGCGCGATCAACGAAGAGCCGGAATTCTCAACGGTATCGTGGATTTCCATGATGTTCGCCGCCGGCATGGGCATTGGTTTGATGTTCTACGGTGCATCTGAGCCACTCGCTTTCTACCGCGACGGCGTACCAGGGCATCAGCCCAATGAAGTGGGCACCGCCATGGCAACCGCCATGTTCCACTGGACCCTCCACCCATGGGCAATCTACGCGATTATCGGCTTGGCTATTGCTTACTCCACGTTCCGTATCGGCCGTAAGCAGCTGCTGTCTTCCGCCTTCGTCCCGCTCATCGGTGAGAAAGGCGCTGCCGGTCCACTTGGCAAGCTGATTGACATCCTGGCTATCTTCGCCACTGTATTCGGCACCGCTTGTTCCCTGGGCCTGGGTGCGCTGCAGATCCAAGCTGGTTTGCAGGCTTCCGGCATAGTGGACAACCCATCCAACAGCGTTGTCCTAGGTATCGTTCTGGTTCTGACCCTGGCGTTTATCCTGTCCGCACTTTCTGGCGTGGGCAAGGGCATTCAGTACCTCTCTAACGCCAACATGGTCATGGCAGCTCTGCTGGCAATCTTCGTGTTCATTGTTGGTCCTTCCGTGACCATCTTGAACTTGGTTCCAGGTTCCGTTGGTAACTACCTGGCTAACTTCACTGAAATGATTGGTCGCACCGCTGCGTCCGCTGACGGTACCGCTGGTGAGTGGCTGTCGGGCTGGACCATCTTCTACTGGGCATGGTGGATTTCTTGGTCCCCATTCGTGGGTATGTTCTTGGCACGTATTTCTCGCGGCCGCAGCGTTCGCGAATTCTGCCTTGGCGTCATGCTGGTTCCTGCCGGTGTTTCCACCATCTGGTTCGCAATTTTCGGCGGCACCGCAATTCACTTGGAGCAAAACGGTCAGTCCATTTCCGGTGAGTCCACTGAGGCAGAGCTGTTTAACCTGCTGCAGTCCTTCCCTGGTGGTTCGGTTGCCGCAGTAATCGGCATGATCCTGCTGGCTACCTTCTTCATTACCTCGGCCGACTCTGCATCGACAGTAATGGGCTCTATGTCCCAAAACGGCCGCTCGAACGCTACTCCGTGGCTGTCTGCCATCTGGGGTGTTCTCACCGCAGCCGTAGGCCTGGTGCTGCTGTTGACCGGTGAAGACGCACTGACCAACCTGCAAAACGTCACCATCGTTGCCGCATCCCCATTCCTCATCGTGCTCATCTTCTTGATGTTCGCGATTGTTAAGGACCTGCGCAATGACGTTATCTACGTTGAATACCGCGAAGCTCAAGCCTTCCAGCGCAAGCTGGCCCGTGAGCGCCGTATTCACCGCGAAGTACAGCAAAAAGAAGACAACAAGCGTCGTCGTTCCGAGCGACTCGCGAAGGCTGGCGCGAAAGTCAGCTCTAAGGCTAAGAACAACAAGTAGCTGATTGCCCCTGAAATTCTGGGGTCAAATTCACAGACGCCTTCTACTTGGATAAAGTAGAGCGCATGACTGAGTCTGTAGTAGTAAACGTTGCCTGGCCGTATGCCAATGGACCCCGCCACATCGGACACGTGGCGGGGTTTGGTGTTCCCTCCGACGTGTTCGCACGCTTCCAGCGAATGCGTGGGCGCAACGTACTCATGGTCTCCGGCACGGATGAGCACGGCACTCCTTTGTTGGTCCAGGCTGACAAAGAAGGCGTGAGCGTTCGCGACCTTGCGGACCGCTACAACCGCCAGATTGTGGAAGACCTTGCTGGTCTAGGCCTGTCTTATGACATGTTTACCCGTACCTCCACGCGTAACCACTACGCCGTTACCCAGGAACTGTTCAAGGGCCTTTATGCGAACGGCTACATGATTAAAGAATCCACCCAGGGTGCTATCTCCCCATCAACCGGCCGCACCTTGCCTGACCGCTACATTGAGGGCGAGTGCCCAATCTGTCACGCGGACGGTGCGCGTGGTGATCAGTGCGATAACTGCGGTAACCAGCTGGACCCTATTGACCTGATCAACCCGGTATCTAAGATCAACGGCGAAACTCCACAGTTCGTGGAAACTGAGCACTTCCTTCTTGACCTGCCTTCCATTGCGGATGCTTTGACCGAGTGGCTCAAGTCCCGCGAAGACTGGCGCCCAAATGTTTTGAAGTTCTCTTTGAACCTGATCAAAGACATGCGCCCACGCGCCATGACCCGTGATATTGACTGGGGTATCCCAATTCCAATTGAGGGCTGGGAAAACAATGACGCGAAGAAGCTCTACGTGTGGTTCGACGCTGTTATTGGCTATTTGTCTTCTTCAATCGAGTGGGCTTACCGCAGCGGCAACCCTGATGCCTGGAAGGACTTCTGGCAGGACCCAGAGGTGCGCCATTACTACTTCATGGGCAAAGACAACATCACCTTCCACTCCCAGATCTGGCCAGCGGAGCTACTTGGCTACGCCGGCAAGGGCTCCAAGGGCGGCGAGGCGCACAAGTACGGTGACCTCAACTTGCCAACGGAGATTGTTTCTTCGGAGTTCTTGACCATGTCAGGCTCGAAGTTCTCATCCTCCAAGGGTGTTGTCATCTATGTTAAGGACTTCCTCAAGGAGTTCGGTCCAGATGCACTGCGTTACTTCATTGCGGTGGCTGGTCCAGAAAACAATGACACTGATTTCACCTGGGATGAGTTTGTCCGCCGTATCAACAATGAGCTGGCCAACGGCTGGGGCAACCTGGTCAACCGCACGGTGTCGATGGCGAACAAGAACTTCGGTGAAGTTCCAGTTCCAGCGTCATTGACCGAAGCTGACACCAAGATTCTGGCGCTGGCGGAGGAAACCCTTGCTACCGCGGGTGAGTACCTGGAAGCATCCAAGTTTAAGGCTGCTATCACCGCTGCTATGCACGTTGTTGGTGAAGCCAACGCCTACATTGCGGACCAGGAGCCATGGAAGCTGGCCAAGGATGAAACTCAGCGTGAGCGTCTTGCCACCGTGCTGTGGACTGCACTGCAGGTAGTTTCTGACTGCAACGTCATGCTCACCCCGTTCTTGCCACACACCGCGCAACAGGTTCACGAGACCCTCGGCCGCACCGGCGTCTGGGCTGCGCGTCCTGAGATCCACGAGGTTAAGGACGACGCTCCTGTTGACCTGGTTGGCACTAACCTTCCTGCAGAAAACCGCGAGTACCCAATCATCACCGGTGACTACGATTCCCAGCAGGCCACCTGGGCACGCATCGATGTGGTACCAGGCACCAAGCTGGACAAGCCAAAGCCGCTCATTGCCAAGCTCGACCCTGAACTCGGCGTTACCGGCCCGGAGTGGGCACCAGTTGTTCCAAAGGAAGACGCTTAGGTTCTGAGCAATTGCCCTTAGCTTGGGGAGACTTTGAACAGGGAGGAGCGGTTAGCACAGTGCTGACCGCTCCTTCCTCTTTCGCCGGTGCCAGACAGGTTTTGGGCCTAGTGAACCTGAATGAAGAAAATGACAGTTCTTAACAGGGTGGCGTAGCCTGAATGGACGCGCTTTCGAAGAAGGTGCTGCTTTAATCTTTTTGCGCCTCGTGCGCTTTTTATTTTGTGCCACTGGCCGGATGGTCAGTGGTCTTGACATGGAGTTCCCGATTGGGCGCTTGGGTGCTTCGGTGAATTCGTGGCGTGTGTGAAAGAAATTGGGTGAAAGAGGTGTCTAAAGCCGTCAAAGTAGGGTTTGGACTGGCGGTATTCGCGGTGGCTATAACGGCGATTAACCTGCGTGCGGGTGTGTCATCGCTGGCGCCTGTCATTGGCCAGGTGGCTGAATCCTTCGGGGTGAGCAGCTCCACCGCGGGTATTTTGACCTCTTTGCCGGGATTCTGTTTCGCCATCATGGGGTGGTTGGCGGTGCCGATCGCTCGGCGTTTGGGTCTATCGCCAACGCTCGTGGCGGGCAGCGTG
Source organism: Corynebacterium casei LMG S-19264 (assembly GCF_000550785.1). Classification (NCBI taxonomy): domain Bacteria; kingdom Bacillati; phylum Actinomycetota; class Actinomycetes; order Mycobacteriales; family Corynebacteriaceae; genus Corynebacterium; species Corynebacterium casei. The sequence goes on along the minus strand of NZ_CP004350.1, from coordinate 2,155,624 downwards.
GCGCTGCTAGTTGGTTTGGCAATCCGCCCATTTATAGACAGCTATTTACCGTTCTTTGTGCTGACCGTTGTGCTTGTTGCGGGTATTGCGGTGGCAAATATTTTGCTGCCAGCCTGGGTAAAAGAACACAGCCGAGGCACTAATCAGGTGCGGTTGATGATGACATACACCGCAATGTTGGGCGCCTCCGGCGCGATTGGTCCGCTGTCCGCACTATTTTTCAGCGGCTCCTCTGCATGGCGCTGGGCGCTCGGGGTGTGGGTGGTACCGGTTATTGTCCAAACCATCGTCTGGGCCATTGTGCTCAGCAAGACCAAGCGGGACATTCCCTCCACTGGTGTCATGCCGGATCCGGATGAACTGGCAGAAGCGTCGCCAAAGGCAAACTCCAATCCAGGTGGCTCTTTGCTTAAGTCCCCAACGGCGATTGCCATGCTGCTCTTCTTTGGTATTCAATCCGCCGGCGCCTATGCGCAAATGGGCTGGCTGCCGGCCATCCTCGTTGAAGATGGCGTGAGGGAATCCACGGCCAGCATTGCGCTGGCACTCCTTGGTGGCTTCAACGTCATCGGCGGTGTGCTCATGCCATGGCTGCTGTCGCGTCTCAACAGCGTGGTTCCGCTGCCCATCATCTTGGGCGCAATCACCACCACCGGTTGGCTGGGCGTCATGTCCGCGCCAACTGCAGCACCGTTGCTGTGGGCATCGCTGCTGGGTATCGGCGGCATGTGCTTCCCACTGGCGCTGGCACTGTTGACTGCGCGTACCCGTTCGCCACTGGTGACAGCACGTTTATCCGGATTTGTGCAGCCAGGAGGTTACATCATCGCCGGCATCGTGCCTCTCGTCATGGGCTTCCTTTATTCCTCAACCGGTTCTTGGGACGCAGCATTGATCATGGTCACCGTCATGAGTCTGGCGCTGATTATCTTTGGCGTTCGCGCAGCACGCAACGTCTATATCGATGATGAGCTCGCGCAACAAAGCTAAGACGGTATTTACCTAGCCACACGGCCACCCTTCGGGGTGGCCTTTTTCATGGCTTTTATACTGGGGGACATGTCTAAGAAGAAGCCTCGTCCCATTCCCGTTCCAGCTGAAGGCATCACCGGAGTTATTGATGCCCACACCCACTTAACCTCCTGCAAAGATGATATCCCGGCGCTGATGGAACGCGCCGTGGCCGCAGGTGTGGAGCGCGTGTGCACCGTTGGTGACGGTTTAGAAGAGGCGGCTTTAGCCCTGGACGCAGCACAGTCCGATAAGCGTATCTTCGCCGCCTGTGCGATTCACCCCACCAAGGCGCACACGCTGGATGATGAGGCGAAAGAGCGCTTGAGCGCGATGGCAGCGGATCCGCGCTGCGTGGCAGTCGGGGAGACCGGACTGGATACGTACTGGATTGAGCATTCGCCGGAAGACACTGCACCGCTGGATGTGCAAGAAGCAGCTTTACGATGGCACGCGGATCTCGCCGCGCACGTCAACAAGACACTGATGATCCACAACCGCGAAGCAGACGCCGACTTGATGCGCGTGCTAGCAGAGTGCGCACAAGCACCGGATATTATGCTGCACTGTTTCTCCTCGCCACTAGAGGTTGCCAAAGATGCCCTGGAGCGCGGTTATGTCCTGTCCTTCGCCGGCAACGTGACTTTCAAACGCAATGAGGAACTGCGCCAGGCAGCAGCCCTTGCCTCAGCGGATCAGATCCTCATTGAAACGGATGCTCCTTATATGACCCCGGAACCATTCCGCGGTGCGCGCAATGAGCCCTTGCTGATTGGCCACACCTACCGCTGCGTTGCTGAAGCGCGCAACCAATCGGTGGAGGAGCTGGCTGAGCAAGTACGCGCGAACTTCGACCGCCTGCTCACGCCAAAGGTGTAGTGACCTGCAGAAATAGTTTTGCCTCGTGATGTGAGGAAATCCACACCCTGCATTCATGCAGGTAAAACGTGTCTGCTGTGGTGAATGTTAATAGTGTTCGACTAGTTAAACGGCTTGTCGCTAGCTTCTCGAATGTTACGCAGTGTTACCGTATTGTTATTGATTGTTGTCCTGAAGGTTGCAATTAGCTGCTTTAAGTCTTGCTTCACACGGCGCCAGTACTAAATACACGCGGGCGAGGTGACCTTCAGGGTTTTAAAAGTTAGACCCCAAGACTGATTTAGAAGGTTTCATGTCAACCACGCACCACATCAAGCGAATCAATAACACGCGTTCGCTTCCACTGCGCTTGGCCACCGGCGGCATGCTGGGCACCTTGGCTGTCGGCGGTGTCGTTGCAGTCAACGCTCAAAAAGATGTCACCGTTGATGTCAACGGCGAATTGATTGAGTTGGCGACCTTCTCCACCGACGTCGAAGGCGCGCTGCAGGCAGCGGGTATTGATTATGAGGGCGAAGACCTCATCTACCCTGCGCCGAGTGAATCCTTGGGCAATGGCGAGTCCATTACCGTGCGTACCGCCAAGCCAGTGGCTGTTACTGTAGATGGTGAAGAGAAGACCATGACCTCCACTGCATTGACGGTGGAGGATCTGCTCGGCACCTTGGATTCCGTCACACCAGGCGCAGCTGTTTTGACTGGGGACAAGGAAGCTGACGCAGTAGACAAGATTACGGACGGGATGGCGTTGGAGGTTGTGAGCCCTAAGATCATCTCCATCAAGGATGGTGGCAAGGTAACTTACACCAGCATCGCAGCCAAGACTGTTGGTGATGTACTTGAAGCCCGCGGTATTGACGTTGATGCTGATGACCGCGTGTCCCCAGGCCTGGATGAAGAAGTAGCCGCTGGTACTCAGATTGTGGTTGACCGTGTACAGGTCAAGGAATTTGAACTCACCGAAGACTTCGAGGCTGAGCCACACTATGTTGATGATGACAACATGGAAAAGGGCGAAGAGCGCGTTGTTGAAGAAGGCATGTCTGGTGAGCGCATGCGTGCTATCAAGCAGGTCTTTGTCAATGGCAAGGAAGAGTCCAAGGATGTTGTTGAAGAAAACATCCTGACTGAGCCAAAGCCAGCAACCATCGCACGTGGCACCAAGGAGCCGTCCACTGCGCCATCCGTGGCAGATGGCTCCGTATGGGATTCTCTTGTGCAGTGTGAAGCCACCGGTGACTGGCACATCAACACCGGTAATGGCTTCTCCGGTGGCCTGCAGTTCACCCCAAGCACCTGGCAAGCATTCGGCGGCGGAGAATACGCAGCCGAGGCATACCAGGCATCCCGCGAAGAGCAGATTGCTGTGGCAGAAAAGGTTCAGGCCGCTCAGGGCTGGGGCGCATGGCCTGCCTGTACCGCGAAGATGGGCCTGCGCTAAACCTGCGCTAAGTTAGAGGGCATGTCAAAGTTATTAGGGCCCGTTGAGATTCGAAATCTGGCCGAAAAGCTAGGTGTCAGCCCTACTAAAAAGTGGGGCCAGAATTTCCTGCATGATCCCAACACCATTCGTCGTATTGTCGCGGCAGCAGAATTGTCTGCCGATGACCACGTGGTGGAAGTCGGCCCTGGCCTTGGCTCTTTGACGCTGGGGCTTCTCGATGAAGCAGCATCAGTAACCGCTGTTGAAATCGACCCGCGCCTAGCCGCGGAGCTGCCCGCCACCGTGGAGTGGCGCGCGCCCGAGCATGCGGACAAGCTCACCTTGCTGCACAAAGATGCCCTCAAGATTGACGGCGAGGAGCTCGGCGCACCCACCGCGCTGGTAGCCAACCTGCCGTATAACGTGGCTGTTCCCGTGCTGTTGCACATCCTGGAGCTGTACCCAACGCTCAAGCGCGTTTTGGTTATGGTCCAACTCGAAGTTGCTGACCGCCTCGCTGCCGATCCTGGCTCTAAGGTCTATGGCGTGCCCAGCGTCAAAGCCTCCTTCTACGGTGATGTGCGCAAAGCCGGGAACATCGGCAAGCATGTGTTCTGGCCTGCACCAAACATCGAATCCGGCCTGGTCCGCATTGATCTCTATCCACCCCGCGAGCGCCCAAAGAATCTGTGGCCAATCATCGACGCCGCGTTTGCGCAACGCCGCAAGACCCTACGCGCAGCCCTGTCCGGTTTCTACGGCTCCGGCGTGGCCGCCGAGGAAGCCCTGCGCGCCGCTGACATTGAACCGACCCAGCGTGGTGAAAAGCTCAGCATCGATGACTTCCTGCGCCTGGCAACAGTAGGGGAGTGAACAAGTAATGAGTGACTGGGAAGATCCCTACTACCGTCTGCCGCGCAAGAACCCGAACTTGCAGCGCGTGTGGAAAGCCCGCGCGCATGCCAAGGTCAACATCCACTTAGGTGTTGGTCCAGCACGTGAGGACGGCTATCACGAGCTATCCACCGTGTTTCAATCCGTAGACATCTACGATGACATCACCTTAACCATCCGCGATGAGGTCATTGAACGCGGATACTCACCAGTTGTAGGACCACTGAAAATCACAGGCCCCACCGCAGCCGGTGTGCCTACCGATGAATCCAACCTGGTCTGGAAAGCCATCGACCGTCTAGCCGTGCACGTGCCTTTGACTTACCCACGCCTGGACGTGGAAATCCATAAGCGCATTCCGGCCGCGGGCGGCATGGCCGGCGGCTCCGCCGATGCCGCAGCCGCACTCATGCTGGCGCAGAAGCTCTACGCCACCTACTTTGAGCTTGAGATCGCAAGCGACGACATCCTCCAAGAAATCGCCGCTGACTTAGGCTCCGATGTACCTTTCACCATGATGGGCGGCACCGCCCTAGGAAAGAGCCGCGGCGAAGTACTATCACCCATGCTCACCCGCGGCACCTACCACTGGTGTTTCATCGCCTCCCACCGAGGACTGTCCACCCCGGAAGTATTCCGCAAACTTGATGCCATGCGGGAGGAATCGACAAGCGAAGCTGCACTTACACCCTCCCTGGATGTCACCGATGTGGCGCAGGCACTGGTGTCGGGCGATGTGCATCGGCTAGCGAAAGTGCTCAAAAACGACCTGCAACCTGCTGCGCTATCCCTGCGCCCCGACCTGCGTAAAACCCTCGAAGTCGGCAAAGACGCTGGCGCCTTGGCCGGCATTGTCTCCGGCTCCGGGCCGACGATTGCCTTCTTATGCGAGGACGCCGCGCAAGCGGAAGAAGTACGCACCCAAGTCACCTTGGAACTTCCCAAGACCCGCGGCTACGTGACCAGCTCGCCCGCGCCAGGCGTTCGTATTCTCTAAAGCACAAGCGGCTAAGATTGGGGACTAATTATGGCAAACCTCATTAACTTAGAAACAGTCACCAAGTCCTTCGGCCTGAAGACCCTGTTGGACAAGGTCTCCCTGGGCGTTCAAACCGGCGACCGCATCGGCATTGTCGGCGTCAACGGCGGCGGCAAAACCACCCTGCTGGAGGTGCTCACCGGCATTGAAGAACCTGACTCCGGCCGCGTCTCCCACAACTCCGGCCTGCGCATGGCTGTGGTGACCCAGCGCTTTGACCTGGATGAAACCATGACCATCGCCGACGCCGTGGTCAAACCCCTGGGCCTGGAAACCTACGAGTGGGCCTCCAACGCCAAGGTTCGTGACGTGCTGAGCGGCCTGGGCATTGTGGAACTGGGGCTCGATACCCAAGTGGGGCAGCTGTCCGGCGGTGAACGCCGCCGCGTCAATCTGGCTGCGGCACTGGTGCAAGATGTGGACCTCGTGGTGCTCGACGAGCCCACCAACCACCTCGACGTTGAAGGCGTGCAGTGGCTAGCCAGCCACCTGCTGGCGCGCCGGGTTGCCGTCATCGTGGTCACCCACGACCGCTGGTTCCTGGACACCATTGCGACGTTGACGTGGGAAGTCCACGACGGCCAAGTTGATGCCTATGAAGGCGGCTATAACGACTGGACCTTCGCGCGCGCTGAACGCGCCCGTCAGGCCGATGCGATGGAGCAGCGTCGACAGAACTTAGCGCGCAAGGAACTGGCTTGGCTGCGCCGCGGTGCCCCGGCACGTACATCCAAGCCGCGCTACCGCATTGAGGCTGCTGAAGCGTTGATTTCCAACGTTCCAGCACCACGTGACTCGGTGGAGCTCATGGCCTTTTCCAAGCAGCGCCAGGGACGAGTGGTTATTGAGCTAGAAAACGCCACCATCACCACCCCGGATGGCCGCACCTTGGTCGATGACCTGACGTGGCGCTTGGCGCCAGGCCAGCGTATCGGTCTCGTTGGTGTTAACGGCTCCGGCAAGACGACGTTGCTGCGCACCTTGGCAGGCGAGAACCAGCTTGCCGATGGCCGCCGGATTGAAGGCCAAACCGTTCGTCTGGGCTGGCTGCGCCAGGAACTCGATGACTTAGACCCCAACCGCCGTTTGCTGGACGCGATTGAAGATGTTGCCACGTATGTGCACATGGGCAAGAAAGAAATGTCCGCATCCCAGCTTGCTGAACGTCTGGGCTTTAGCCCGAAGCGTCAGCGCACCCCGATTGGGGACCTCTCCGGTGGTGAGCGCCGCCGACTGCAGCTCACGCGTGTGCTCATGGCTGAACCAAACGTCCTGCTGCTCGATGAGCCGACCAACGACTTGGACATTGACACCCTGCAGGAACTCGAGTCCCTGCTGGATTCCTGGCCGGGCACCCTGGTGGTCATTTCCCACGACCGCTATCTGGTGGAGCGCATCGCCGATGACACCTATGCGCTCTTCGGGGACGGCAAACTAACCAACCTTCCTGGCGGCATCGAAGAGTACCTTTCGCGCCGCGCTGCGGAGGAAGCCGCGAACCCGACCGGTGCACTCAATCTTGGTGAGGTCTCCAATGAGTCAGCAGCGACTAGCGGCGCTAACTCTGCTCCTAGTACTTCCGCTGCGGCACCATCGGCATCTGCTGTGCAGGCACAGCAATCGAACCTGAGCAATCAAGAACAGCGTGAGATTACTAAGAAGATGAACGCGCTGGAACGCAAGATGACCAAGCTAGACCCGCAGATTGCGAAGATCAACGCGGACATGGCGCGGGCTGCTGAAATCGTAGACACCGAAGCGCTTACCCGACTGGATGGCGAGCTAAAGACCATCGAGGCCGAGCGCGAACAGCTGGAGATTGAGTGGATGGAACTCGGCGAAGCGCTCGAGTCCTAGAGGTGTTCGGCGCAGTTGTGGAGTGCTTCTCAAACAGTGAAACACTAGCCTTAAATTATGCTGGCAACTTGATTACAAACCAATAAAGTTGCCGGTATTATCCTCACCCGCGCGTGCATGGGCTGGGGATGATATGGCAAGGTGGTGGGCATGAGCATTTCTCGTCGTCTTTCTGCAGTCGCGCTCGCGGGCGCACTGACCTTCGGTGGAACCACCGTAGCCAACGCACAGGAAAACCCAGTTGCGAACCTTTCTTCACAGGCACAGAGCCAGATTGATTCTGCCGCACAGCAGTTCATTTCCAGCCTGCCGCAGGAAGTTAAGGACGCCGCACACGACCTCGGTATTGAGCTGCCAACGCTTGCTGGCACCGCTGAAACCCTGCGTTACGGCACCGTGAGCCACCTGGAAGAAGCCGGCCACACCAAGCGCAACTCTGCGCAGTCAACCGCGCAGAAGTGGGCTAATGAGGCCGCTGCTGGCAAGGTCTCCTTCGACGACGGTGTTGGCCACGGCGCCGCTGATGCAGACAAGGGCACCGGCTCCATCCTGAAGTTGACTGAGAAGGAAGCCAAGGACCGCATCAACTGGCTGGATCGTGAGGGCAACCCGCACAATGACCCAACCGGCTTCGGCGTTGCTACCGCAACCGACGGCAAGCACATCTACGTTGCTGAGTTCTTCCTCAACTAATCCCTCAAGCTTTAGGCTCACGAGCCCCTAGCTCATAAGCCCCCAAGCACAACTTCCGCAGGATGCGGGGAAGTGCCTGGGGGCTAAAATATGACGTCTTCTAAGGCGGCACAACAAAGCACCGGCCTACCCGCACCCACAAAAGGTGCCTGGTAGACTGGTGCTTTTACCGTTCTAAGTGAAGGGCGGAACAGGCTATTACAGACCGAACTGCTTCAGGTTCTGGTTGATGTCGAAGCCTGGGATGAAGCCACCGTTAGCGATGGAGCCGGCAATGTAGTTACGGAAGGAAGTACGCACCCCCACTGTGCCTGTGCGCTGGTAATACCTACAGAGTCACCTGCTTGGCAGACGCTGGAGTCAGATGCGCCTGCGGATTGAGCGCCCGAAGCACCGGCGGTAGATGCCAGCCGCGGCAGTGTTGCCGCCGCCAGATTCGCCGGTGGTATCGCTCCCGGTGGTGTTGCCGACAGTGGAGTTGCCACCAGAGGTGGTTCCACCGGTACTGTTGGTGCCGCCGCCAGTGGTGTTGTTGGTGTTCGAGTCGGTATTGCCAGTGGTGTTTGAGCCAGTGGTATTGGAACCGGTGGTACCGGAGTTGGTGTTGGCAGTACCGGAGGTGCCAGCGCCGGAAGTACCGGAACCGCCCATGACGCGGTCGTAGAGGCGACCGGAGTTGTCCATGATGTTGCCGGAGTTAACGATCAGGCCGTTTACCTCGACCAGGGTGTCGTTCAAAGTGCCCACTAAACCAGCGATACCTTCGGTTGCGCCGGAGTCAGTTGCGCCGGTAAAGTTGGTGTCACTTCCGCCGCCACCACCAGATCCGCCGCCGGTGTCCTCAGGAGCCGGACCACATTCATCCTTTAGGGACAAGGTACCCACGGTGTTGTCCAGCTGAATACCAGCCTCATAGAAACCACCGAACACGTTAACGCCAGTGGAAGTCAGAGACGTGGTGCCCGCGAGGTTCACGGAGTTTGACTTGAAGTTTGCTGCGGAGTTGAGGTTGACGCTGGCGAAGACAACATCGTTGCCGGTTTCGATTGGGCCTGGCTCATGTGAGTTCATACCCTCAAACTTGCGGGAAGAGTAGTCCGCTGTGAGCCCTGCCTTGGAACCATCAATATGCATTGCGATATCGGACAGGGGCAGATCCAAGACCCCGTTGTGTCCAGTGAAGTTCACAGTGCCGCCGAATCGAACAACCCCCTTGCTGTCACCAGTGATGGAAGATGCAGAAGCGGGGTAGACAACGCTACCCCCAGATCGCGAAGCGCCGTCCTTCACAGTGATTGCACCGCGGGCGATGTTTCCCTCCACATAATTGCGGAAGGATTCCTTGACACCCCATGTGAAGGAACCATCTGAAACTGCGCGGTGGGTTTCATCACAAGTCTGTGCTCGTGCCTGTGGAAGAACAGAGATTGATGCAGGTGCAAACAACGTGCCTCCTGCAATAGCTGCTGCCGCTAGGGTTGCGGATATCCTACGAACTACGAGGGGCTTTATCGACATTTGTGGTTCTTTCGATTATGAGTAAACAATTAGGGATCTGCTTGATAGCTTGTTCTACTAGGGGCATCTGGTTAGGCTATCTTAACGAGGTAAGGCTAACTTTATACAGCCTAGAAAGCAGCAAGGAGAGGCATGTCACAAGGTGCGACGGAAGCAAGTTCGGGGGGCTTTCCACGATGGAGAGATTGCACGCAGCGGAGAGGCAGACCAGGCTATTGAAACCGACCGCGCCGTCGGCCGGGCATTCGCTTCGATTTACCCCGATGTCAACCCCGCAGTAGCCATTGGCTCGAGCACCACCGAGCGCATCGGTTTAGCTGTAGCGACAGGTGTATTGGCATTTGGTGGCGCGATGGGAGATTTGATTATCGCCGGGGCCGGATTGGTCCTGGTGCTTTTCTCTGTTATCGCGGCGAGTTTGAAGACTCCACGCCGTGTGCGCAATGAAGCGCGCAGCCGCTTCCCGCGTCAAGATTGGGCTGAATATAAGTCCAAGAATGCACCGTGGATGTTGGGCTGTTGGGCCATCATCATCGTGATTGTGGCGCTCGCGCTCTTCTTCGTTCCGGAAGACCAAAAGATCATCGGTGCAGTAGCCGCCGGTGTCATTGCAGCAGGCCTCATGTGGTCATGCCCAGGTATTGCACCGCAGCGGAAGAAGCGTCGTCGCAAGAAGAACGCCGTGGACGAAGACTCTGAGGATTATGACTCTGAGGACTACGCGGATGACTCGGATGGATCAACTGAGCTTGATGATGACACGAAGTTTTGGGATGACATCGTCGAAGAAGCGAAGTAATGCCTTTATCCGTGAAGTTCTTTTGAACCGTGGGTACTATGGGCGCCATGATCTTCATTAACGTTAAATTTCACGTAAAGCCCGAGTACGCTGATACCTTCCTCGATGACATCAACTGGTACACCGAAGCCTGCAACGCTGAGCCAGGTTGCTTGGAATTCAAGTGGTTCCGCGACCCTGAAGATTCCCAGCGCTTCCTCCTCGTAGAGGCATACAAGGACGGCGAGGATGTAACCCACGTTCAAAGCGAGCACTTTGAGCGCTCCTGCAAGGAATTCCCTCAGTACCTGCTCGAAACTCCGGACATCATCAACTTCAAGATTGACGGCAAGACCGAGTGGGACAAGATGGCCGAGTTCAAGGTCGACTAGTCCACTAGCCTAGTCAGTTGGAATAACCAACTGGCTAGAATCAAACAAGCCCGCTGCTATAACAAGAACCTGAAGAAATCAGGTCTTCATAGCAGCGGGCTGTTGTTTTATCCAGTTATTATATTCACCTCAAGTTGGGTGCCTGAGCGTATGTGTGCCTACCTATTCGCCCGCTGGGTTTCGACTTCAGCTTGCATCTTGTCGAACCATTCGGTGAGAACAGTAATTACACCGTGGTCGAGGTTGGAAGGTGCGATGAGGTCGGCGATTTCTTTCAGCTTCGGGTGAGCGTTGTCCATCGCAACTGCGGTGCCGGCTTCTTGCAGGAGCTCAAAGTCATTGAGGTAGTCACCGAAGGCTGCGGTTTCCTCGATGCTGATTCCGAGTTTCTCAGCCATGTGATGAAGGGCCGCGCCCTTATTCGCTCCGGCGGGCATGATATCCACCCAGGCTTGGCCGGATACAGCAACGTTGTGGTCGGGGATAGCTTCAAAGATAACCGGAGCGATGAACTCTTCCGAACCAGCAGCGCAATAGATCGCCACCTTGATGATGTCAGAGCCTTCAACCATTGAGCGCAGCTCAGCAACGCTTTCACGCGAGTAGTAGTACTTCTCCAACTGGGTGAAAGTATCCGGGTTGGCGTCCTCGGAGACGTAGCCGACGGTTGGGGTGCACAGCACCACATCGTGCTCAACAGTGACGGACTGCAGTGCATCAAGAATGCGGTACACAGCGTCATCGGGAAGCACGGAAACGTCAATGATCTTGCCCTGGTGCGCAATCGCGGTGCCATTTTCGGCGATATATGAAAGGTCATCGCCAAACTGGTCTTGCAAAGTGGCTAGCTGGCGGCCCGAGGCCGGAGCGATAACTACACCGAGCTCCTCCGCGCGCTTGAGCAGCGGCCAGAAATCTTCTGGCACCTTACTCTCGCCATCTAACAAAGTGCCGTCCATGTCTAGGGCGATGAGTCGCGGATAAACCATGAGAAAAACCTCGATACTTGTGTAAAACTGGGGTGCATGACTGAAACTGCTGAATCAACCGCACCTGTACTTACGTCAGTTCGCCAGCGTACCGGACTCATCGAATTGAACCGCCCCAAGGCGCTGAACTCGCTGACTCCAGAGATGATTGACATCATCGGGGATGCTGTCCGGGCCTGGGAAAACGATGATTCCATCGACCAGATCGTGTTGTACACCACCAACCCAAAGGCATTCTGTGCCGGCGGTGACGTGCGCTATGCGCGCGACAACATCGTCGATGGCAACGCAGGTGTCGTGGATGATTTCTTCGCCAGTGAGTACACGGTCAACGGTGAGCTTTCTAATTGCACCAAACCGCTAATCGCCATCATTAATGGTGTGGTCATGGGCGGTGGACTGGGCATTTCCATCCATGGCTCGCACCGCGTGGTGACAGAAAATGCCTTTGCATCCATGCCAGAGATGTCCATTGGCTACTTCACTGACGTGGGTGTTTCCCACGCCGCGCAACGCATGGTGGGCACTCGCGGGAAGTCTTCCACGGCCTTGGCTAAGTACTGGTCTATTACCGGCTACCGCATGTACGCCGCAGACATGCTCTGGTCTGGTGCGGCAACGCACGTGGTCAAGGACGCAGACGAGATTCTAGAGGCAATCATCGCCCACGGCGTCGAGGCTGCCTTGGAAAAGCACTCCTATGTGCCAGAAGAGGAAGCACCGTTGGCCAGCGTTATCGAGCACATCGAATCCACCTTCAACCGCGCAACCTGGGCAGAAATCCAAGAGGCATTGAAGGCTGCGGATAAAGACTTTGCGAACCAGACCGCAGAGTACTTGGCATCGGCATGCCCAACCTCAGTTGTTGCCTCCAATGAGCTGTTTGAAGCCCACGCGAAAGAAGACGACATCGTTGAGGCACTCAAGCGCGAAGAATCCTTGGGCCGCTACATCCGCTCCCGCGATGATTTCATCGAGGGCGTGCGCGCCGTGCTGGTGGAAAAGACCCGTGACGCCGCCTTCAACCCAGCGGATACCGCTGAGGTCGACCTAGACGCCATCCACGAGGCCCTAAAGATCTAGGGCTCATTTGATAGGCTCAAGCCATGGCCCTACACCGTGAACCGCAGATGCCCGAGCTGAAGAATCCACCCTGGATTTGGGTATGGCTGATTCTGGCCACGGGCGGATTTGCGCTTCTAGCTGTGTATTTCAACTGGGAAGAGATACCAGATCCATTCCCTTCGCATTGGAATGCGCGTGGGGAAGCGGATGCCTTCACGGAGAAGACGTGGCAGCAAATGATCTTCATGTTTGGACTGCCCACATTAATTTTCACGGCAACGGTTGCTGGTTCTTTCGCATTTATGCACCAGCATGCCAAGCATTTACGGGGCGAGGACTGGAAGATCGCGCGCTCGCGGGCAATGACAAATTCCATGCTCAAGCCCCTGGGGCTGTGGATGTTCGTTCTCAACCTGATCATCGTGGTGAGCATGTATTTCTCCATCACAACGGTGGAGATATTCTCGCCACTCCTCATCGTCGGCTTAATCCTCGTGGTGGTGGCCTTGCTGTGGCAGATGGCAGGGGTCCAAAGATGGGTTGATGAGCAATATCCAGATCCCAAAATAAGCAAGCACATGAAGTGGGGAATGTTCTACTACAACCCGGAAGACCCCAACATGATGGTGCACCGCGATCTCAACAGCACATTCAACATGGCGCACAAAGGCTCTTGGGTCGCGATGGGTGCGCTACTCGGCCTGCCAGTCATCCTGGTTGCAGTGCTCATCATCGCGACGCTCTAGGAACGCTCTAGGAACTCTTTAGCGGCTGGGCACCTCAGCGCGATGGGCACCGCGCATGGCCTGGTAGGCCTCAAAAGCACGGTTGGAATTGATGTGCGCCGGTGGGCCATATTGCAGGACAGCAGATTCAACGGCTGGGCTGAGGGCAGGCAGTTGCAATTCGGGGGCATCGATAAGAGCAATGCCTGTGGTGTCTTCGTTGAGGTGAACCGTAACCACCTTCCACATATTCAAAATCGGCATGGCAGCCTGGGGGAGGGCTAGCTCGCGCGCGGTGTCGGCAGGAAGGCTTTGGCGTACCAAAGCGGGCACAAGCTTATCGATGCCAAATTGACGTAACCGGTTAGCTGGGGTCTGCCAGCGCAGCTTAGCCAACTGCGAATCAGCCCACGCCCAGGTGAACACGCCCTCGTTGACGGTGGCGATAATGACCGCGTTTGCTTCAATGTGTGCGCCCTTATCAATGAGCACGTGGCCAGATTCGAGGTTGATGGGTACATGTTCTTGCGCTGCTTTGGGATAGTTCGCGCTAAACCACATGGCGTGCTCAATGGCGCAGAAATAACCATCGGCGCTGATGTCTTCTAATTGCCAGTTAAAGCCCGGTGCGTTCGGGGCAGACAGCGAGCTGATGCGCTCATCAAGGAAATGCACAATCAGGTCCACGTGTGCGTCGGTTGCCTGGTCCGCGCCATGAATGCGCAGGCCGTGGTCCGCTTCTTCAATGCTTAGTCCCCGTAAATGGGCAAAGGCGGTGACAGCGCGAACCTCATTGAGCCCGCTAACCAGCGGATCCCCGATGCTTTCAATGAGTACCTTTTCAAAAGGAATTTGGGTAGCTGAGGGAACGGTGACGGAACCTTTGGCTGGGTTGGCTGTGGCGATATCGACGGAGATGGCTGCCTTGGAGCCGTCTGATTGATTGGCAATCAAGATGCTGTTGCCGCTCTCGAGCGCGCGGGCCGCGGCGAGAATAACCTCAGAAGCTGGTTGTGCACCGTTAAGCTCAGGAATCGCTGGGCTGCCATCGTGGGATGTGGACCAGGTCCATTGCCCGTCTTTGAGCACAGCAATGCGCTTGCCGATGAGATCTAAAGCGCCGGAATTGGAATAGAACCGGACCTGCACGGGGAGGTCAGCTGCCTCAGCCTCGACGGCCGCAGGTTTGGCCTCAGGCTCGGGGCTGTTCTGGAAATTGATCTCAGTTCCAGTAAAGCCCCTGACGGAGTCTTCTAAGCGGCTCATGAGGAAATCTTGCTCGTGAGCTATGAAAAGACCGTCGGCGGCGAGGTCCCGGATCGTCTTCGGCTGCGTCAGATTCATGGCTAGCAGTCTACTTGGTAGATCTACCCAATTGCCTTTTCATACGCCGCAACGAGTGCTTCAGTGGACTCGCGCCAGGAATATCGCTCTGCTTCCTTACGCGCGTTATCGCCCATCTGTGCGCGGCGCTCAGAATCCTGCAGAAGCCCGATAATCGCCTGCGCCCAATCTTCATCCGTTCCGTCCTCGGCAATGAGGTGCCCGGTTTCGCCTTCATCGATGACGAAGGGGATACCGCCCGCGTTCGTGCCCACTACCGGCACACCGGAAGCGAAAGACTCTAAGGCAACTAGACCGAGTGTCTCCGTCTTGGACGGGAAGACAAACACGTCGCCGCTGGCGAAAGCGGCTGCGAGGTCCTCGCCGGAAAGGTAGCCGGTGAAGGTGGTGAAGCTGTCATCGAAAGACTTCTGCAGCTCTTCCAAATACGGACCGCCGCCGACAATGCCAAGGCGTGTGCCAGGAACGTGCTTGCGCACAATCTGCATCACGTTGTTTAAACGCTCCAGGTCTTTTTCCCGCGAAATGCGGCCGATATAAGACACCAGGGGCGAATCCGGGTGATTATTAGTCAGCAGGTTGCGCGCCTTGGGCGTTGCTTTGGCAGGGTGGTAGCCCACGGTATCCACGGCCTTTGGCCACAGCGTGAGCCTTTCAATGCCCATGTCGGTGGCCTTTTCAATCATCGGATCCGAGGTGCACAGATTCACCTGGGCCTGATTGTGCAGGTAGCGAATAGCACCCGTGGCCATGCCGCGAGTCCAACCAATGCCGAGTGCATCGACGTAATCGGGCACGTTGGTGTGGTAGCTGCAGACCAGGGGATAGGCATCGCGCTTCGCCGCGAATACACCAAGTGCCGCGGACCAGATGGGATTGACGGCATGGATGACATCCGGATCAAAATCGCGCATGCGCTTCCAGAACTTAATGGGTGGTACCGCAAACTTGATTTCCGGATAGACCGGAAAAGCAAAAGACGGCAGACTGTACACCTTAAATCCTGCATAGGATTCAGGCGGATTACCAGGGGCGAAGATGACAACCTCGTGGCCCATCTCCGCGAGCTGGTCCAACGTTCGGGTCAGACGAGTGACCACACCGTCGATTTTGGGCAGGAAAACCTCAGTGACTATCGCAATACGCACGTGTTCTAGGCGCTTTCAGACAGTCCTGATCCTGCTGCCACACGCGCAGACTCTTGCTGTTCAGGCACGCCTGCCTGCTGCGCCGAAGTCCACAAAGACTGCGCGGGGATCTTTGAGCGGTCCACGCGGTCAGCGTACTTGCGCGCGACATCTTCGACTTCCTGCAACAGACCTTCGGACAAGGTGGTTGGCTCGAGACCCAATTCCAAGAAGGTGTCATTGTGCACGTGCAGATCATTTTCTGCTGATTCCTTGCGTGGGTTTGGCACGTAAGCCACCTCGGCGGAAGAAATCTCGGCGATGAGCTCAGCCAAATCACGTACGCGGTGGGTCTCTGTCATCTGGTTGATGATCTTGACGCGGTCGCCCTTTGCTGGAGCGTTGTCCAACGCCAGCTCGATACAACGCACCATGTCGCGGATGTGGATGAACGCGCGGGTTTGTCCACCAGTGCCGTGCACGGTCATTGGGTAACCAATGCCAGCCTGGATGAGGAAGCGGTTGAGAACCGTGCCGTAGTCACCGTCATAGTCGAAGCGGTTGATTAGGCGCTCATCTTTGATGGTCTGATCGGTGTGGGTGCCCCAGATGATGCCCTGGTGCAGGTCAGTAATACGCAGTTCATCATTCTTGGCGTAGTACGCAAACAGGTGCTGATCCAGCACCTTGGTCATGTGGTAAACCGAGCCCGGATTTGATGGGTACAGGATGGACTGATCAACCTGGCCGCCCTCCGGTAGGTTGACCTGGATGTCCAGGTAGCCCTCTGGGATCTTCATGCCGGCGGTGCCGTAGCCGTAGACACCCATGGTGCCCAGGTGGGCCACGTGGATGTCCTGGCCGGATTCCACAATTGCCGCCAACAGATTGTGGGTGGCGTTGATGTTGTTGTCTACGGTGTAGCGCTTGTTGCGTGAGTTCTTCATGGAATAAGGAGCCGCACGCTGTTCCGCAAAGTGAACGATGGCGTCGGGACGTTGGGTGTTGATGAAGTCCAACAGGCCGTCGTAGTCCTGCGCTACATCGATGTTTTCAAAACCAATGGTCTTGCCGGAGACTTCTTCCCACGCAGCGATACGAGTATCAATATCGGAGATGGGGGTCAAGGAGTCTGCGCCCAGTTCTTCGTCGATTGCGCGTCGTGAAAGATTGTCGATGATTATGACATCGTGTCCTTTGTCGGACAGATACAACGAGGCAGGCCAGCCACAAAAACCGTCGCCACCGAGAATCGCAACTTTCACTTTGAACTCCATTTAAATTCGCGGACAAGAATTGGCACTTTATCCAAAGTGCCCTTTGAACGACAATACCCCCGACTCCAACAGTTTTCCTGTTGGGTCGGGGGTTATTGAGCTATCTGTTAGTTATCTAATAGCCCTCAACGTGGTGAAAGCCCTGCGGATGTAGGCTTCTTTGTCTGCTTCAGTGGCAAGCTCGTGGGGGGATTCAACCTTCAGCCGTGCTAGCTCGGAAGCGCCCCACACGATTGTGGCTGCACCGACCTGCAAGCTGAGCGCGACCTCAAAATTATCCATCTCTGGATAACGCCGCGCAAAAGAATCCTGGAACTTGACCAGCACCTTGATAACTTCCTCATGATGCGGGATAAACCGCTTGCGTGCCAGCATGTGTTCCTGAATTTGAAACAGCGTGGCAATGGAGCGGAACTCGCTGCCTTCTTTGACGATTGCTTCAACGGCGATGTCTTCAAAGACTTCCGTGATCGTCATACCCTCTGGGTAGGTTTCAATCACCGGCACGAAGTCATCAATGGTGTCCACACAGAATTGGAACAGTGCTTCATCGATGCTGGGGAAGTAGTTGTGGAAGGTACGAACCGAAACGCCTGACTCTTTGGCAACCAGCACAATGGTGAGGCCTTCGAAGCCCTCGCGCAAAAGGATTCGCGCGGCAGCTTCTGAAATGGCACGGCGGGTGGCCAGTTTCTTGCTTTCTCTCAAACTAGCCATTGACCGTGTTCCTCCTACTTTTAACTCTCTAGATACTTGATCCTAAACCTTCACGGATTCAGAATCTGCAGTTTCTGCATCTGCAGAAGATTGTGCTTTCCGTAGCTCCGCTTCATGGTCGGTTAAAGCGGTGCCTTCAATATCCATGTTCGGCAGAATCTTATCCAGCCACTTCGGAATCCACCAAGCCTTGTCGCCCAACAGGAACATGGTGGCCGGAATGATCAGCATGCGGACGATGAAAGCATCGAACGCGACACCGACTGCGAGGGCGAAGCCCATGGTGCGGATGAATGGTTCATCGATAAGCATGAATGCGGCGAACACCGAAATCATAATGATGGCTGCTGCCGTGACCACGCGGGCACCGTGCTTGAAGCCATTCGATGTGGCATTCGCGGCGGTCTTGCCGTGTACATAGCCTTCGCGCATACGGGTGACCAGGAAGACCTGGTAATCCATGGCCAGGCCGAAGGTCAGGCCGATGAGCATAATCGGCAAGAAGGACAGCAACGGCTGGGTGTCGGTGATGATGCCGAACATGCCTTCTTGGAAGATGCCGACGGTCACACCGAAGGCGGCCGCCATCGAGAGTGCGAAACCGCCTGCCGCAATCAGCGGCACCCAGATAGAACGGAAGACCAAGAGCAAAACAATGAACGCCAGCACCAAGACGATGGCGATATAAGGCACCAGAACATCCGAGAGACGCTCAGAAATGTCATCGAAGATCGGGGTGATACCGGTGATGCCATACGTGCCACCGGCGGTATCGGTGAATTCAGCCTGGTGGGAGCGCAGTGCCTCCAGGGTCTGCGTGGTTTCTTCATCGGTTGCGCCCGTGGTTGGGGTGATCATGACCTGGGCTGCGTCCATGTTGTCGGTTGTGGCAATAATCTGGGCGTTGACCACGCCTTCGGTGGCCTGGAAATCAGTGAGGATGTCCTGGATAGCTGGCATGCGCTCTTGCTCTGCCACATCTGCGACGTCCACGAAAGCGACCATTGGTGCGTTGCGGCCTGGGCCGAAGGCCTCATCGATCATGTCATAGGACTCGCGCTGCGGGGTGCCTTGTGCGGACATGCCATCAGTAGGCATGGCCAAGCGCATCTGTGCGGCCGGAATTGCTGCGATACCCAAGATAAGGATGCCTGCGACCAAAGAAACCACTGGGTGCTTGCGTATCTGGCGCACCCACTTCAAGCCCACGGTTGGCTTTTCATCTTCTGGGTCCGGAACCTTTGGCCCTGGAACGCGACCAGCGAAAATCTTGGTGCCCAGCAGACCAAGCAGACCTGGGATGAAGGTCAGCGCGACGAGCACGGCGATAGTAACGGTAGCTGCTGCCGCAATAGCCATGGTGGACAGGAACGGAATGCCGATGATGGTCAGCGCTGCCAGCGCGATAACCACGGTGATACCGGCGAAGACCACGGAGGAACCCGCGGTACCGGTAGCCATACCCATGGCATGCGCGCGGGTTTCCTTGTCCATTTTCTTCAGCTCCGCCGCGAATTCCTTCGGGGAGAGGTCATTGAGGCCAGAGCTGGTGATTAGCTGGTTGCGGAAACGCGCGACAATAAATAGTGCGTAGTCAATGCCCACGGCCAGGCCAATCATGGACGCCAACATTGGGGTCATTTCAGCCACGGAGTCGGTAAATATGGTGGACAGCTGCACGCCGAGCAGGCCAACGCCCACGCCGATAACAGCCGAAATCAGTGGCATACCAGCAGCAACCATGGAGCCAAAGGTGATGAGAAGGACAATGCCGGCGACGATCAAGCCGATGACCTCAGCCGACATGTCCAGGCCTTCGCTCATGGTGGAAAATGCATTGCCGGAGTACTTCGCGGTGAAGTCTCCTTCATCAAATTCGTTGACCAGGCTGGTGATTGCCTCGCGGTCTTCCGGCGCAATGTCCGTTACGCCCTCGGCGTCGAAAGCAACGCTGATGGTGCCGGTGCGCTCATCTTCGGACAGCGGGGATAGTGCCTGGATGTTCGCATCAATTTGCTCTTGCGGCATGCCCTGGGCGGCCATCTGCTCACCCATTTGCTGTTGCATTCCCATGGACGCCATCACTGGGTTAACAATTGCATCTTGGTCCGCCAAGACGCCGGTGGCCTTGAGGTCTTCAACGAAAGTATCAACTTCCGCCATGACCTCAGGTTCTGTCAAAGTGGTGCCTTCAGGGGCTTCGATGACGATGGTGCCGGATGGATCCGACATGTAGTCAGAGTCATCGCCAAAGCGCTCCGCCATCTCTTCTTGGGTGGTGGTGGAGTCCATCGGCGGCATGGCGAATGAGGGGTTGGCGGGCTTGGCAAATTGCGCGGCCAGCCCACCCATGGCAACGAGCAGGATGATCCAGAACGCGATGAATGGCCACACCTTGGTGTATGACCAGCGCCCCAGTCGATATAAGACCTTCGACATAGTCCAGCTTTCTTTAGTCAGCTTCGAAACATTTCAAACATTGCACAGTGTATGCAAGTTTGCATTGTGGGTGCAATTATTTGTGGAAGATGCACACATGCAGCCATTGTGTGACGGCACTCTCTTGGTTCTCCTATGCATTGTGCTTGCTGATGCCGCCACAGTCAGATCCATATGTCCGTTTCAATCTCACGCTGGGCAGTCGGTAGACTTGCCGTCATGCTTCATGCCGTTAGCTTCGCCTTGCTTGATTCCATCAATGCCTTATTAATTGGCGTGGTGGTTGCGCTTGGCGTCATGCTGCCGCGCGGCAAGTACAAAACCGTCACTCCGCTGCTCATTGCCGGCGACTGGTTCGGCGTCTTCGCGCTGTCGGTCCTGTCAATGTTTATCTTTGACAGCCTCAAGGAATATGTTGACGCCTTCTTGGATTCCCCGCTGCTGGGAATCTTGCTGATCATCTTGGGCTTCGCCGGCATTGTGATGGCGTGGCGCTCGCGCCCGGGGGAGTCCAACGCGCTGGTGGACAAGATCCTTAAACCCCTTCAGACTCCAACGCCGCTGACATTCCTCACCGGCTTCATCCTGGGCCTTGCCCAGTCGGTCACCTCCGGACCATTCTTTGCCGGCCTGCTGCACCTGGTTGCCGGCGGATTCAACGCCTGGGTGCGCTACGGCGGGCTGGTCATCTACGCCACCTTGGCATTATCGTTGCCAATCCTGGTCGCAGCCTTCATTGGCTACGTTCGCACCAAGCCGCAATCGGCGGCCGGGCAATTGTTTGCCCGCGCGCGTGAGAACAAAGAACAAGTATCTAAAGCCGGCGGCTACTTGGTCGGCGTGGTCCTTATTGTCATGGGCGTGCTGAATCTCTAATCAGCAAAGCTCCAGTGCGCTGAAGCTACTCAAATAAGACATCGTCTAAGCTCAGCGCTTCACCCGCGCCGGCTTGGTTCTTGGAAAAATCCACATACCGTGCCGCATGCGGGATAAACGCCGCGGACTCCTCTGGGCTTAACTCCCGGCGAACCTTCGCCGGTACACCGGCCGCTAAACTGCGCGCCGGGATGTCCTGACCCTCTAGCACCAGCGCACTGCCGGCAATAAGAGAGCCCGCGCCAATACGGGAACGCGACAATAGTGCCGCGTGCATGCCAATCAAAGAGCCCGCCTCCACATAAGCGCCATGTACCAACGCCATGTGCCCGATGGTGACATCATCTTCCAAGGTGGCCGGCGCATCCGCATCGCAGTGAAAGACAGAATTGTCCTGGATGTTGCAGCGCGCTCCGATGGTGATCTTGTTAGTGTCCCCGCGCAGCACCACGCCATAAAACACTGAGGCATCCGGTCCAATCTCCACATCACCAATGATCGTCGCATTCGGCGCAATCCAGGCGCTGCGATGAATCTTCGGCGTCTTGCCTTGAAACGGCAAAATCAGCGGCGATGAGGTGTGGGACATAAATGCTGCTCCTTCTACGAACTAGATGACTGTCTAGGCGGCTATTTAGATGACCACGAAGGCTATCTGCTGATTGATCTCATAATCACCGGGTGTGCGGCCGAGTTTATCGGCTACTTCAGAGCTTAAAGGCAAAATCCAGCCCTTCTTCGGATCTTTGACGGGCAGGACTTCGCGGTCGGTGGGGACAAAAATTACCGTGGTGGAGTCTGTGGCCAGCGCACCGGGCGCAGAAGAGGCAAGAATTCCAAGCACTTTATCCATGTCAGCGGCAAGAAGCTCCACGATGACCATGGCCTCCGCCGTGGAAACGTCAAGATGCTCCACTGGAAAGCGCGCAACCTCACCAGAAGCCGTTGTCAGTTTCGGCCCGGTGTTGCCGGTGATTTTGTCCCACAGATCTTTTAAACCCATGCAGACCAGCGTAGTTACTCGTCGGTGAAATTATGGCGAATGGTGTCCGTCCGGCGCGTGGTGGCGTTGAAATAGGAGGAGTAGCCAGTGGAGAAAGTTGCCTCGATGGCTTCTTCGCGGCGCTCGGTCAAAGAGACGCAGACATAATCTAAGGAGCTGTCAAAGCGTGGGCAGATGGCCATGTAGGAGGCGCCGTCGCGCCGGGCGAGCCCCAGGGCAATCGTGACTTCATGTTCCGTTGCTTCCTTGGACTTGTACACCGGGTCGGGGTCGATGGCGAAGGCGAAGCCGGAACGAACCATCTTCCCAGTCATCACGTCGAAGACGGAGAAAGTATCACGGGAGATCTTGGAGGTGATGGCTGGGGCAATGTCTATCGGGGATGGAGCAACGGATGAAGTTGTGTGATGTGCCATATATTCATTAGTAACACAGCTCACACTCATTGGCTAGTTGGATGGGATAATTTCAACCAAAAGAACGTACAATTTCCGGCCGCAATAATCCCAGCGCGTATAAATCTTAGGTCTACAGACAGGTTCGCATCGCATTTGCTTAGTCGTACTCCCGCCGCCCCGCACCGCACCTAAACGGTAGAATCGGCCGGTATGACTTTCCAGCCGCAGCCTTTTGATGCCTCACCAAATGATTCGACCGGTAAAGGAATCAGCGCGCATGACACCGCGGTGATCTTTGAAGGCGGCGGGATGCGCAATTCTTATACCGCGGCGTGTGTAAAGACCTTGATTGACCAAGGCGTGGAGTTCGGCTGGGTTGGCGGTGTCTCCGCGGGGGCTTCGCACGCGGTGAATTTCTTGTCCTTGGACAGCTTCCGTGCGGTGGAAAGCTTCGTGGATTTTGCCAAGAACCCCAGCTTCGGCGGACTTAGCTCCATGATGCGCGGTACAGGCTATTTCAACGCGGAGTTTATTTATGAAAAGGCGGCCGACCAGGACCTGCCTTTTGATTTTGAAGGCTTTTCCAACAATCCGGCACCGCTCAACCTGTCTGCCGTCAATGCACTGACGGGGGAGACCGTGGTGTGGACACGCGATGACATCAAGCAGGTAGAAGACCTCTTGATGCGCGTGCGTGCTTCGTCCACGTTGCCGTTAATCATGCCCATGCGACACATTGATGGCGTGCCTTTCGTGGACGGCGCGATGGGTGATTCCGGCGGTATCGTCATTGAGGAAGCCGAAAAAGCAGGCTTCCAGAAGTTCCTCTTCGTGGGCACAAAGCCGCGTGGCTTTATCCGTCCCGAGGTCAAGCGCAAGGCTGGTGTGCGCGGCTTCTTCCGCAAGTACCCAAGCGTTGCCGAGGCGATGATTAGCCGCCCGGCAAAATACAACGCTTCGAAACAGCGCCTGCTGGAGCTAGAGCAGCAAGGAAAAGCCCAGCTTTTCTTCCCCGAGAACATGCAGGTCGCCTCGACCGAGCGCAACGTGATGAAACTGCGCGCCAACTATCAAGCAGGAAAGCAGCAGATGTACTCCGAGTGGCCTGCCTGGAAAGAATTCCTCGGCGGCTAATAATTTGTACCGGTATAGCTAGAGCTTCATGCGCATGAATACGGCATCTTGCGCCGGGTTGTCGTTGTAAGGCTTGATGTATTCAAAGCCCATGCGCCCATACATGGCGATGGCGGTGGCGAGCTTCGGATCGGAATCGAGGACTACCTCCTTATAACCGGCTTCTTTGATGGCGCCGATGGTGATTTCTACCAGGCGGCGGCCAAATCCGTGCCCGCGACCGGTAGGGCGCACATACAGGCGCTTGAATTCGGCGGTGGTCTCGCTCAAAGGCTTGTACATGATGCAGCCTGCTGGAGCGTCATCGACGGTTGCTAGCCCGATGCGTTCATAATGGCCAGCCAGGTCGGCCAGCTCGGAGTCGGTGCCTTGTGATGCCAACACCTCACGAACTTTCTGCGGCTCTGGATGGGTAGAAATCATCCACTCCAGGTATTCCTCGATGAGTTCGCGGACCTCATTCACGCGGTCTTGTTCAACGGCGTCAATAATCGCGGAATTTTCCATGTCCGCGAGTGTAATAGCAAAAGCTTTAGCCGCACCTGTTTGCACACGTGCGGCTAAAGCTTTGAGGATTTCGGTGAGGCGAACCCTGGGATTAATCGTCCCAGTCATCATCCCAATCGTCGTCGTCCCAGTCGTCATCATCCCAGTCATCGTCATCGTCGTCGTCCCAGCGGTCGTCCCAGTCATCATCCCAATCGGAGATGAATGGAATGTTCGGGAGGGAAGAGGTCGGCGCAACGCCGCCTGCGAAGCCAGTGACCGCGGCGAGAATCGACGCGATGATTGCTTGAATGTTCATGGAAGCTCTCCTGTCTGAGTAGGAAACGTTCGCCGTTTTTGGAAAACGTTTGGGGCAGTGGATCCGGTGGTGTAGCTAGCGCTTTTGGCTACAGGTCGAACTATATGATGTCCGCAATCCAATTTCCCGAGCAAAGACTGTCGGATCTGCTATTTATGCAGCTCAGACCCGCATTAAAGTTCCTTAATGTTGAGTTTTTAGCCAGAGATTTCCATAGGTTTCGCTAGAAATTCTTATGATAGGGTTGAGGCCATTGTCAACTAATCCCAACTAATTCCA
Organism: Corynebacterium casei LMG S-19264; assembly: GCF_000550785.1. Taxonomy (NCBI): domain Bacteria; kingdom Bacillati; phylum Actinomycetota; class Actinomycetes; order Mycobacteriales; family Corynebacteriaceae; genus Corynebacterium; species Corynebacterium casei. The sequence goes on along the minus strand of NZ_CP004350.1, from coordinate 2,130,962 downwards.
ATGTGGAAGAAATCGGGGGAAATAATGAAAACCCGCAAGAAACTAACACCCACTCAAATAGTGTTAATCGTGCTTCTTGGTATCGCATTGGCATGCCTAGTGGGTGTGCTCAACGGCGTCTACACCTTGGGCCAAGCCGTCGGTGATGCAGATGCCGTCCCGGCAGCCTTCGTTGACTCGAAAGTCGCACGTGCAGAGCTCTACGGATATGCCGCTTTAGTCTGCACCGCGCTATCGTTCGTATTGATTCTCAAGGATTGGCTACGGGGTAGCCAATCAGCGTCCTAGTCGGCGACGAGGGTTTCGATAGTCAGCTCAGGGTGTTCTTTCTCCACGAAGGCGAGCTTCCACTTGTCGCCGAACAGGGCGATGATTTCGCCGTCATCGCGGGTGAAGATTTCTACGCCGCGCTGGCGGCCCAGCTCTGGGGCGGACTCGGCGTCGGTGCGACGTGCAACCGAGTAAGGGATTGGCTCGGTGACGGTCTCCACGTTGTATTCCAGCTCCATGCGCGCCTGCATGACCTCGAACTGCATCGGGCCAACAGCGGCCATGACTGGGGCGGCGTCGCCACGGAGATCGTTGCGCAGAATCTGCACCACGCCCTCGGCAGACAGCTGCTCCAAGCCCTTGCGGAAGGCCTTGTACTTGCCCAAAGACTGCGCGCGCAGAATGCGGAATGCTTCTGGGGCGAACTGAGGCATCGGTGCGAATTGCACCTTCTTGCCCGCGTAAATAGTGTCACCAGGTGCCAAAGAACCAGCGTTGACCAGACCGACAATATCGCCAGGGTAAGCAACATCCACGGTGTCACGGGTGCGGCCAAACACGGTCAGTGCGTACTTCGTGGAGAAGGTACGCCCGGACTGCGCGTGGTTGACCTGCATGCCGCGCTCAAATTGGCCGGAGACAATACGCATGAATGCCAGGTTGTCGCGGTGCTTGCGGTCCATACCCGCCTGCACTTTGAACACGACGCCAGCGAATTCGTCGGTGACTTCACGAACTTCATCAATGGCGGTGGTAGAAGTCTCGACTGCCTTGGCGTCAGAATCACGTGAGCGGGGAGCCGGAGCAATCTCGCACAGTGTGTCCAGAATCTGATGCACACCAAAGTTCAGCATCGCAGACGCGAAAATCAGTGGGGAAGTCACACACTGCTCAAATAATTCTTGGTCGTGCACGGCGCCATCGGCAGCAAGAAGCTCGGCTTCTTCCACCGCGGTCACCCACGTGTCCTCTTCCTTTTCTGCAGCATCAGCAGGGCTAAAGTGCTCCTCAGGGGCGATGGTAGAACCACCAGCGGTGCGGATGAAGTGGATATAGTTATCGGCCTCGCCATCATCGTTTATGTGCGCCAAACCACGGAAATCACCCGCGATACCAACTGGCCAGTACAACGGGGTGGGCTGTAGCTCGATTTCGTTAACGATTTCATCGACAAGCTCTAATGGCTCTCGGCCCACGCGGTCCCACTTGTTAATCACCGTGACAATCGGCAAACCACGAGCCTTACACACGCGGAACAGCTTCAGGGTCTGTGGCTCGAGGCCCTTCGCGGCATCAATAAGCATGACTGCGGCATCCACCGCCGTCAGCACACGGTAAGTATCTTCAGAGAAGTCCGCGTGACCCGGGGTATCAACCAAGTTGATCATGTAAGGCTCGCCCTCATGACCCTCTGGCGCGTACTCAAACTGCAGAGCAGAAGACGCCACGGAAATACCGCGGTCCTTTTCCATTTCCATCCAGTCAGAGACAGTGGACTTGCGTCCAGACTTGCCGTGGACCGCGCCGGCCTCATTAATAACGTGCGCATGCAGCGCCAATGCCTCAGTCAGCGTGGACTTACCAGCGTCTGGGTGGGCAATGACGGCAAACGTACGGCGGCGCGCAGCCTCAGCAGCAATACTCATGACTGTTTAGTCTAGTGATACATCCAGCTCTCGCCCTAACTGGTCAAAGACCTCGTGCGCGAGCTCACGGTCCTTGTCGCGTTTTCCTCCACGACCAACCTGGTAGGGCTTGAGATAAAACTCGCCCGATTGGTAGTGGATTCCCTTGACTCCGGTGAGGAAATGCACCAGGCGTTCGCCGCCTTGTGACGGCGTACCCATGCGTGATGCCACCGGCGCGAAGTTATAAATCGTTCCCATAAAGGACTGCGATGTCTTGGAAAAATTCGTGGACAGCACGCCAGGGTGAAAGGCCACGGAATTGATGCGGTGGTCGTGGAGGTAGCGGCTGAGCAAGTCATCACCCAACTTCGCGTTGCCGTAGGCGCGGGCAGGGGAGAATTTCTCAAAGGTGTTGGGGTCTTGGGGATCAAATCGCGAAAACAGGTTCGCAGCTATCGACGAGGTATTAACCACCACGGAGTCGGGGCCGCGCAGCTGATCCTTCAGCAACCCGGTGAGCAGAAACGGTGCCACGACGTTGACTTGCCACGTGCGCTCGAAACCGTCAATCGTGCGCACCGCGGTGTCAAAGAGCCCGCCGGCGTTGTTGGCCAAGCCATCAATCGGTCCGAGTTTCTGAAGCTCAGTAGCCAATTCGCGCACCTGGTCTAACTCAGCAAAGTCAGCGGTGTGGAACGGCACGCCCAGCTCACGCGCCACCGCGCGGGTCTTTTCCGGATTACGGCCCACAATGACCAAGCGGTCTTCGGGACGGGTGGCGTGCAGGAGCCTGGCGGCGGCCGCGCCGAGTCCGTCGGATGCGCCGGTTATGACATTGGTTTTAGACATAGCATTTACCTTAAATAGTGCGTCCGGCTCTTAAATGGGCGTCGGCTTAGCCTTTGCTGTGAATCGTATTTTGGGCCTTATTCAAGCCAGAAGCAATGATTTCTTTCACCGATTGCGCAGCTAGCGCAATGCCATCATCAAAACCCGCACCGGCGTTGACTGGGCCCAGAACATAATCAGGGATGGAAGAACCCTTCGGTGGACGCGCAATACCAATCCGTACGCGCACATAATCACGCGTGTCTAGATTCTGCGACAGCGACTTTAGGCCGTTGTGCCCATTTTCGTTGCCGCCGAGCTTCAAACGAATCTTATTCTCCGGCAAATCCAGCTCATCATGGATAGCGATGATGCGCGCCGCCGGAACATTCAGAGCCTGCGCAATTGGTGCGATGGGGTCGCCGGAAAGATTCATAAAAGTAGTGGTGCGGGCAATCAAGACCTTCTGCCCATCCATTTCTAAGGTGGCGGCATGCACCTTGTGGCCTTTAACAGGCTGTAATAGCTCGCCAGTTTCAGCCAACAGGTCATCGACTGCCATGTAGCCCACATTGTGGCGGGTAGCCGCATACCTTGCGCCGGGGTTTCCTAACCCGACAACAACCCAATCGGCTTCCGCCGGCAACTCGAAATACTTCGGCGCAGCAGAGCTCTTGGCTCCTTTAGATGAAGCATTAGATGCAGTGGAAGCTGCGCCGGAGCGGAAACGGTCAAGAAGATTCTTAAAGAAATTCACGCTTTCAAGTCTTACATATTGAGCTTCCCAATATGTTTAAAGCCGTGAGCGAAGGTTTCGCACTAGTGGCGAAAGGACCGTCAACAGTGCTGTGCCGACACCTGAAATCATCAAAGCTAGGGCCGGACCAGCAGCGGTGACAATCGGCGCGCCGATGATATAACCCACGAGCATCGCTGAAGTATTGACCGAACCCATGGAAGACAGTGCCTTAGGCTGTATCTCTGCTGGCACTGCGGAGGTAATAACTAAGCGAAGGGCAGCGACTTGCAGTGCATTGCAGATTCCCGCGATGAAGAAGCACGTAATTGCCACAATCAGGTTGTGCAGAATACCAGTCAGCGCAATGCTGATTCCCATGATGATGCCGCACACTGTGAGGACTGCGAGCGCCCGCGGCGGGGCAATCGTCTTTGAACGCCGTGCACCAAGAATACGACCGACCACAAAAGCCTGCATGAGAAATGCGTAACCAAGACCGCCAGCGCCAAGAACATCCACGGCGTAAAACACCAGGGCGACGCTGAATACTGAGGTGAAGATAATCGCCGCCCAGATGCTCATCAATGCTGCGCGCGATTGTTCATTTCGCAACAGCAGGGCGGGCGCCTCCAGGACCCGAGCGAGGAAACTTTGGGTTTTAGGATCGTCATCACTCTCAGGCGCCGAGCTTGCCTGTTTTAGTACCAGCAGGATTGCCAGCGCGATAAGGTTCGCAGCGATTTCAACAGAAATAGCCGCGCGCAGTGACCAGATATCAAGCAGCAGCCCGCTGAGTACGGGGCCAACAAAAGATCCCACTAACCGCGCCGTGTCCAGCATCGAAAAAGTCGCGGCCTGATTCTTCTTATCACCGTATTCATCGGCAATCGTAAACAAGGCAGGTATGGAAAGCCCTGCCAGAGCGGACGATAATAAGCTGACACCAATGAGCACCGGTGCGATGGGCACAACCAAGATGATTCCCAACAGCACCACTTCGCAGACGGTGGCCGCGATGGCGATGCTTCGAGCGGAAAATCTATCAAACACCGGTGCCAACAGCGGTGCAATAAAAATCTGGGCGCAGGCACTTGAGACCAAAATGGCCGAAATCAGCGCAGCACCGCCATCATGCGCCGCGAAATGCAGCGAAATAGCCACCGAGGTCATCGTGCCGCACAGTGACAATAAGAAGTAGGCAGTGACAAGAAAGCGCATGGGTTAAATTCACACACCTTTGCTGAGAGAAACGGGCAACCTGAAACGAGATATTTGAAGCAAATAGTAGCTTGATTCACACCCGGAGATGTCCGAATCCGCATTAGGGTGGCAGTCATGAGCCGTGTTCTTGATTTTTTAAACGTCCCGATCCTTCCCGCGCCGATGGCAGGCGGGCCGACGACGCCGCAGTTGGTCAATGAGGCGTCGGCAGCCGGCACGGTGGGTACTTTAGCGTGGGGCACCATATCTGTTGAGGGGGCACAGGCAGAGCTTGCCGATGTCACCGCGCCCATCTTTGGCATCAACCTCTTTGCCAAGCAGCCGGAGCTGAGCACCGATGCTCTAAAGGCAGCCGAGGCGATTGCAGCGCAGGAAGGCGTGGAGCTTCAGCCGACGGACTTTTCCAACGGCTGGGATGAAACGCTCGAGCTGGCGTTGAGCGCAAATCCGAAGTTGGTGTGGTCCATGTTCGGAACCTTTACCGAGCAAGAGGTAGAACGCCTGCATGCGGCCGGGGTAGAGGCGTGGACAACGGTTACCACCGAGGAGGAAGCGCAAGCCGCTGCGGCAGAAGGCGTGGATGCGCTGTGTGTGCAAGCACCTGAAGCCGGTGGGCACCGCGGCGTATGGGATCCCACCGCAGAGCCCAACCAACGGCCGCTTGCTGAGCTGGTCCACGCCATAGCTGAGGTCACCGATCTGCCGTTGATTGCCGCGGGTGGGCTGCGCACGGAAGAAGAAATCCGCGAAGCGTTGTCCTGGCAAGGTGTCAAAGCAGTATCGTGCGGCAGCGCATTCCTGCTCACCGAGGAAGCCGGAACCAGCCTGGTTAACCGTGCCCGGATTAACCAGGTGAAGAATAATGAAACGGGGGAGAGCGAAACATCGACAAGCACCCGTGCGTTCTCCGGCCGCTACGCCCGCGGCCTGGAATCCCCCTACACACGAAACCACCCTGACAGCCCCGCCATCTACCCGTACCTCAACCAAATCTTTAAAGCGCGCCGGGCACAAGGCGACGAAGATGTTGCCTACTGTCTGGTGGGAATTGAGGCGCACCGCATATTCGGGGGTACTGTGGCCAGTGTTTTGCAACGCCTTTGGGAAAAGCAAAAATAGTTGTTGCTAATATTTGTGGTTGATACCCCCACGCCGTTTACATAAAGGCACAGCAAGTGCTCGCAATGCGCAAAGGAATGATTTCGTGACTGAGTCCGCACCTGAATTTGAGAACTGGAACGAGCGCGTCAAAGCCGCTCAGGAGATGATCCCACTCATCTACCAGTTGCACCGCAACAACAATGTTGTGACCTCCATTTTTGGTCGCCTACTCGTTGGTGTCACCGACATCGACATCATCAAGTCTCACCGCTACGCCCGTCGCCTGATTAACCGCGACCTCGGCACTGCAGAGACCCTGCCAATCCTGCGCGAACTGGCTGACATGAACCTTGGTACTGCGTCCATCGACATGGGCCGTTTGGCAGAAGGCTTCCGCGCATCCGGCACCGATGACCTGCGTGCATACCTCGAATCCGAGCTCGAAGAAGTAGTCGGCGGCGCCACCGAAAACGAGTCCCGCGACGTCGTGCTCTACGGCTTTGGCCGCATCGGCCGCCTGCTTGCCCGCATCCTGATCTCCCGTGAGGCTGCCTACGGCGGCGTTCGTCTGCGCGGCATCGTCGTGCGTAAGAAGGGCGCTGAGGATATTCACAAGCGTGCATCCCTGCTGCGCCGCGACTCCGTGCACGGTGCATTCAACGGCACCATCGAAGTTGATGAAGCCAATGAAGTTATCTGGGCCAACGGCACCAAGATTCAAATGATCTACGCCAACGACCCGGCAGATATTGACTACACCTCCTACGGCATTGACAACGCAGTCCTGGTGGACAACACCGGTGTCTGGCGTGACCGTGAGGGCCTGAGCCAGCACCTGAAGTCCAAGGGCATCTCCAACGTGCTGCTCACCGCACCGGGCAAGGGCGATGTCAAAAACATTGTCTACGGCATCAACCACCAGGACATGTCCGCAGAAGACCAGATTCTGTCCGCTGCGTCTTGTACCACCAACGGCATTACCCCAGTTCTGAAGGTCATCAATGACCGCTACGGTGTTGTGCACGGCCACGTGGAGACCGCGCACTCTTTCACCAATGACCAGAACCTGATTGACAACTACCACAAGGGCGACCGCCGTGGCCGCGCTGCTGGTTTGAACATGGTTCTGACTGAAACCGGCGCTGCAAAGGCCGTGTCCAAGGCTCTCCCAGAGTTCGAGGGCAAGCTTACCGGCAACGCAATCCGCGTACCAACCCCGAATGTTTCCATGGCCGTGTTGAACCTGGAGCTGTCCCAGGAAGCTGACGTGGATGAGGTTAACAACTTCCTGCGTGATGTTTCCCTACACTCCAACTTGCGCCAGCAGGTGTCTTACATTGCCTCCCCTGAGGTCGTATCCAGCGACTTCGTGGGCTCCACCCACGCCGGCGTGGTAGACGGACTGGCCACCATCGCATCTGGCAAGCACCTGGTGCTCTACGTCTGGTATGACAATGAGTACGGCTACTCCAACCAGGTGATCCGCATTGTTGAAGACATTGCGGGTGCGCGCCCGAAGGTTCTTCCAACCCGCGTGGAGCCATCTGAGCTTTAAACTGCTTTAAGCTTTCACCACCTTGCCCCAGTCGGCTTTATTACGGTTGGGGCTTTGTTGTGCTCATTCCAGCTAGGGGATGTACTGTTGACAAATGGTTTCAAATGTAAAATACAAAGACATGAGTGAGACCACGCCAGAAGTATCCGAAGAACACGACGCCCCAACCGAAGACTCAAAACTAGCTTTCATCCCGTTCGTACTGTGCATCGTGGCCATGTTGGTTTCGCCTTATCTCGTTGCACTTTTCGCCCCGGCAGCTTCTGCCGGCTGGACCGTGCTGGGCATCTTCTTCGTACTCACCCTCGGCGGTGGCCTATGGTTCGGCGCCATTCACAAACCCACCTGGTGGTTCCCAGTCGCCGTTGGCATTGCTTTTATGGTCTCCCGCGCGCTGTATTTCCAAGAAGGACTCTTTCTCTACACCGCGGGCTTCGCGCTGCTTGCCGGTCTGGGCACGCTGCTCACTGGCGCGGGAAAATTGGACCTGGATGAAGATGATGACTCAGAGGATGCCTCTGAAGATGCCCTTCCCGAGGAGGTGAAGCGTGGAGAAGTGGGCGCTTAATCACCCGGAGCTTGGGCTCATTGAGCTAGAAGTTGGCTATGACTCGGAATTCTTAGCGCTTGACCCGGCTTGGCCTGAGCAGCCGGAGGATGATGAAGAGATCACGCCGGTCACGGCGGAGTCAGGATTGAAGGAGCGCTTCTCGGCGCTGTTTACAAACCCGCCGGTGCGCGCGCGGATTCTGCTCAACGGCAAGGTCCTGCACCGGCTGCGCACCATCAGCAGTGCGCGCTATCTGCTCAAAGACTCGGTCGAAGAAGACAAACTCACGGCAGAAAACGCCGGGCTGGACCGCGCAAAGCCACATTTGAAGGTCACGTCTAACCTGTTCAATGACGTGCTGGAGGTGGAGTTTCGTCAAGGCAGTGACATCGTCCTGTTCGATCCGCCAGCGGGCAGCCGCGGCGAAAAGCGGCGCGATGCCATGGAATCCAGCACACTCAAGCGCGTGGGCTTTCCCATCTTGGCTGGCTTGGGCAAAGGCGGCTGGGCTATTGCCGTCATCATTCTGGCACCGCTGGTGTCAAGATTTGTAAAATGGCTGCTATCATTCCTGCCGGACTTTGACATCACTCTGCCGTCGCTGCCGTCGCTGCCGGCGTTCCCACAGATAGAGCTGCCCACGCCGAGTCTGCCGCAGATTCAGCTACCCACCCCGAATATCAACATTGATATCAACCTGCCGGAATTACCCGCCTGGGTGGAGCTGCTGCTGGATTACAGCAAGATTTGGGTACCCATCCTCATCGGCATCGTGGTGGGACTTTTGGCGCTGCGCAACTACAAGAAGTCCGAAGAAACCAAGCGGGCGTGGCAGGAAAAGCAACGCGCGAAGGTGCCGGTGACAACCCGCACCGCAGCGGAGCAGGAGCGCGGCGCGGATGAAGATGAGCGGGACTGCAGGGCAGAAGAGCCTGAGACAGACGGCAACTCGCCGCACAGCTAGAGAAGACTTTTAAAAGCGTTCTCTAGCTGTGGCAGGAGCAGTTCGGGCCACAGCCGGTGCTGGATACTGGCTCACCATAGTGCGTGGTGTTTTCAATGTGGCCCAGGCCTTCGATTTCGATGCGCACGGTCTGTCCGTCTTGGATGAACTCATCGCGCGCAAAACCCACGCCTTCCGGGGTGCCAGTAACAATGACATCGCCGGGGTTGAGCGGGTACAGCGATGAACAGAATTCGATAAGCTTGGCCACGGAGAAAATCAGGTCATCGGTGTCATCGTCCTGCTTCACCTCGCCGTCGAGCGTGGTGCGCACGCGGGCATGATTGCCGGGGGACCATTCATCGGCGGTTGTTAGCCAAGGCCCGAAGCCCGCGGTGCGGTAGAAGGACTTGCCGGCGTGGAACTGGCTGGTCTGGCGCTGAATATCGCGCAGGGTGTAGTCATTCATAATCGCGTATCCGGCAACAAAATCAAGCGCTTCATCTTCGGCGACGCGGTGCGCACGCTTGCCGATGACCACCGCCAGCTCCCCTTCATAATCCAACTTCGCGGTGCCATATTCGGGGATGAAGACGTCATCATAAGGACCCGTCAGCGCGTCCGCAAACTTGATAAACAGGGTGGGGTGCTCCGGGAATTCGCGGTTCATTTCGCGAATGTGTTTGGCATAATTCAAGCCAACACAGATAATCTTTTCCGGCTGCGGCACCACCGGAGCGAGGTCCTCAGTGGCGAAGACCATGGGCTCACCAGAAAGCTCAGCCGCCTTGGACCAGTCGCCGCTGCGCAGCAGTGCACCGACATCGTCGAAGTCCAGCTCGATTCCGGTGAGCATGGTTGAGGACATTAGCGAGGTTGCTTCGCCCTCCAGGCGTACGGCAGTGGTTCCAAAAGCAGTCTTTACGGTAGCGAGTCTCATAACCAACCACCTTAGTAGTTCACAGGCGCGTTCTCTTTAGATTTGTTCAATAAGGTCGGCGGCGTCAGCGCAGATGATGGGCAGCTCATCCAATTCCTTCCTGGCAAAGGGCTTTAGGACGTATGCTGCCGGCGCCATGCGTCCCGGAGGGCGGCCAATCCCGCAGGAAAGCCGGTGGTAGTCCTTGGTGCCCAGCGCCTTCGTGGTATCGCGCAGGCCATTGTGCCCGTGGTCGCCGCCGCCCAAGCGCATGCGGACTTCGCCGAAGTCCATGTCCAACTCATCGTGGATGACCACAATGTTGGCGGGGGAGATCTTGAAATAGTTCGCCAGCGCTTTGACCGCACCGCCCGAGACATTCATGAAGGTGCGCGGTTTCGCGACGATGACCCTGCGTCCGCCGATGTTGAGCGCTGCGACCTCAGCATTGGTGCGCTTGTGCGCAGAGAACCTGCCAAAGTGACGTTCTACTAATTCTTGGGCTGCTTCAAAGCCAATATTGTGCCGGGTGCGTTCGTACTTCGGCCCCGGATTACCCAGTCCCACCACTAATAATGCATCGCTGCTCATGGTTGACAATTAAAGCACAACACCCGCTGTAGCGAACCGTTTGGTTCACCGCAGCGGGTGTTGTCAGTTCAGCTCGTATGAACTGGGAGGGAAGAACCTCGAGATATTTACTCTTCGGTCTTCTCTTCCTCGGAATCTTCAGCAGACCCAGCGCCAGCTTCAGCGCCGCCCTCTTCAGCGGCCTCGGCTGCTGCCTCAACCTCTTCGTCAACCTGTGGCTCGGAGATGGAAGCGATTGCGGACTCTGGGTCTGCAACCAGGGTGGTGCCCTCTGGCAGAACTACGTCTGCAGCGGTAACAACGGTGCCGTCTTCCAGGCCTTCGATGGAAACTTCGATCTCTTCTGGAATATTCAAAACGTCAGCCTCAACCAACAAAACGTCGGTGTCGGAGATGAACATCAGGCCAGGAGCTGGCTCACCGGTGAAGGTCAATGGAACCTCAACTTCAACCTTCTCGCCACGCTTAATGGAGAGCAGGTCAAGGTGGTCCATGTCCAGGGTAAGAACGTTCTGCTCGATGTCCTTAACCATGGTCAGGTGCTGGTCGCCGTCGATCTCCAGCTCCAGAACAGCGTTTGCGCCGTAGTTACGGATCAAAGAGTGCAGCTCTAGGATGTCAGCTGCGAAGTGGATTGGCTCGGTGTTGGAACCGTAGATAACACCAGGAACCTGACCTGCGCGACGCAGGCGACGAGCGGCACCCTTGCCGAACTCGTTACGGGCTTGTGCCTTGATTACAGGGCGCTTTGCCATGATTTTTCTCCTCAATTAAATGTGGGAATTACTTATTCACGTCAATTCAGTGGTGAGGCGAGAGCTTTGAGAATAGCAAAAAGCCTGCCAATGAATCTCGTCTTGGTCGAGTCATCGCAGGCGTGTGCATACTCATCGCGTCGATAACGGCTATGAACTGTTAGTCTGCGCAGTGCAGCTGGTGGTTCACGGCCCTCGCCGAGACGCCGTTAAATCTACCAGCCGCACAGGCCACACTACAAATCACTGTGACGCAATGTTGGTTAGCATTCAAACTAGTCTTCGTACTTTTCTTTGTTCGCAGCCTTCTTCTCATCCGCCGGTGGATGATCGGTCAACACCGATTTCGGGGTTTCAAATTTCTCTGGGTCGAAGCCGGAGTCAGCATCAGTGCTCAGCTCATCCACGGCCTCGGAGATTACTGTCTTCTCCAAGTGCTTAGCGGCCAGATTGGAGCCCATGATTTCTTGGGATAGCTGGCGGCGGTGCGCGGTGGTGAACTTCTGTTTTGGATCCACCATGCGCAGCGCCAGGTAGCCGGTGATTGGGAAGACGAAGCCCACCAGGGTTGCAAAGTCCAGGAAGGACAAGCCGAAACCAATGAGAACCAAGATGATGAGAGCCTTGTGGAAGTGCTCGGGCTTCTTGGCCACCACGCGGCGGCTCAGAGAGTAGAAGTTACCCAGTGCGGTGGAGAAGATCATCACGTAAATGATAATCGATGCGAAGGTGCCCAACGGCGTGCTGATGGCCGTGATCAGACTCAAGGTTGGCAGCGCGTCCTGGTAGACGGTCTCCGAGTTAAACAGCATAGCGATGACCATCATGACCAACAGAATGCCGAAGAGTAGGCCACCGAGCATGCCGCCGTGACCAGCGGTCTTCAGATCCAGCATGTCACCGCCCATGATGATGCCCATGGAAATACCGCCCATCATGGCGATACCAACGTAGTTGAAGGTAGATACCCACCAGTTAGGCAAGGTAGTAGCAACGTTGTTCTGCGCGAACTCAAAGGCCGCGCCGATATCCTCAGGCGGGTTGAGATAGGAGTGGATGGAGACAATCACCAGCAGCACCACGATGAACGGCGTGATGGAGCCGAGCACGTTGGTGACCTTTTCCACGTTGAGGAAACCACAGATAATAACCGCGACTGCCATGAGCGCAGAACCAAACCACAGGGGAGTATCAAACTGTTGGTTAAGGTTTGCTCCTGCACCGGCCAGCATGACGAAAGAAATGCAGAACTGTGTAAAGGTGATGGTGTAGTCGATGAAGCGAGCCATCAACTTAGACGTCACCGACGTAAAGACGCGATCATGGGAGGTTGCCTGGAAGTAGCTTCCGTATTGCATGGCAATCATCGCGATGAGTGGCATAAGAATCAGGGCAATGGCGGCGCCGATGATGCCCCAACCGCCGAAAGCCGCGTAGTACTGCAGCATTTCTTGGCCGGAGGCGAAACCTGCGCCGACAGTACAACTGAAATAGGCCATGCCGAGAATGACCGCTTTTTTCATGTTTATTACTCCAAAAATGATTACAAGTTTTAAGAACCATACGTGGAGAGCACGCGATAAAGCCGTACGCTGCACGAATTCACCGCACCATTTATAAACGCCACTTGTGATCTAAAATCAAATGGAAAATCTAATAAATCAGCAATAAGTCTCTAAATAATCTTATATTCGCCGCTAAATTCGTTTCGAGACCTCACATAACCAGTGGGATCAACGCCTGTGTTACGAATCTATTACAAGTGCTTCAGCGCTTCGCGCACAGAAAGCTTCGCCAGCGGCAACTGCGTACCTTCGCCGTGCTCGTCTACAAAGTAGCGCACCCACTGCGGGTTCTTGCGGGCATAATCGCGCAGCGCCCAACCAATGGCTTTGTTGATGAAAAATTCCCCGGAAAACGCAGAATCCGCGCCAAGATTACTTTCGATGACCTCCCGCAAAAGCTCTTTATCCGTTTTCTCGCCGGAGCTGAGCTGGCACAAAATAGCAATGCGCCGAGTCCACAAGTTGTCATCCACCGCCCACTCCAGCATCAGCGCGCGGGTTGCTTGGGCCTCGGCTAGCGAGTTTGGTTCCTTGCCCCGTCCTCGGGCTCCTGCCACCAATGCTGTGCCAGCGCACTTGGCCAAATGGTCCACGGTGTCCCACCACGATTTGGATTCCACCACGGACTTTAGATTCTCCAAGTCCGCGATGTTGAGCTTGTGCCGGCGCACATGATCCACCGCCACGTACTGGCACTCGCGCTGTGGATGTAACCACAGCGCAGCCACGAAATCCCAATCCAGGCTGCGGCCGGACAAAATGTGCTTGACCGCATCCTTGCGCGGCTGCGACGCAATGCCAAAGAACTCAAACTTGTCGCGCATATAGGAAGCCATGCCGGTCGCGCGCTCCGGATCCGCCATTGCTTCTAGCGCCGCAACTGCTTCATCGGCCGTAGCCTGAGCCTGCGCCGACAAGCGGGATGGATCAAAAAAGCTACTCTGAGCCATGTTTGTCATGGAGACCAGAGTAGCTTTAGCGAGAAATAAGAACTTAAGCGGATTCGAACAAGGTGGTTACGGAGCCGTTTTCAAAAATCTCGTGGATCGTGCGTGCCAGCAGCGGAGCAATGGACAGCACGGTCAGGTTAGACCAACCCTCAGTGGATTGCGGCAGGGTATCAGTGGTGATAACTTCCTCAGCACCGCACTCAGACAGACGCTGGCGTGCAGGATCGGAGAATACACCGTGGGTACACGCGATAACAACGGAGCGTGCGCCGGCCTCGCGCAGAACACGAACCGCACCCGCGATGGTTCCGCCGGTATCAATCATGTCATCGAGCAAGATGCAATCTTTGCCCTCAATGTCACCAACCACGCGATTAGACACGGTCTTGTTTGCCTCGGTGGTGGAGCGGGTCTTGTGCACGAATGCCAACGGGGCATCGCCAAGCTCATGCGCCCACTTCTCAGCAACTTTGACGCGGCCTGCATCCGGGGAGACCACAACAATGTTGTCGATGGAGTACTTGGACTGGATGTACTCAGTCAAAATTGGCATGGCGTGCATGTGATCGACTGGGCCATCGAAGAAGCCCTGAATCTGGTCAGTGTGCAAGTCCACCGACACGATGCGGTCCGCGCCCGCGGCAGCCAACAGATCTGCAACCAGGCGAGCCGAAATTGGCTCACGGCCGAGGTGCTTCTTGTCCTGGCGTGCATAAGGATAGAACGGCAAGATAGCCGTGATGCGCTTAGCCGAACCGCGCTTGAGAGCATCGATCATGATGAGCTGTTCCATCAGCCACTTGTTCAAAGGCTGGGTGTGGGACTGCAGAACGAAGCAGTCTGCGCCGCGAACGGATTCTTCGAAGCGGATGAAGATTTCACCGTTTGCAAAGTCCCGTGCGGTGGTTGGAACCAAGTCAGTGCCTAGTTCTTTAGCAACGGCTGCGCCCAGCTCAGGGTGTGCGCGGCCGGAGAACAGCATCATATTCTTTTGGCTATGAGAAATCTTGCCGGTCATAACGGTCTTTGACCTTTCATTGAGTGTGGAATGCTTGACGATTCTTTAATCAAGTAGGTACACCACCGGTAAGAGCCGAAGAGGCTTTTACCGTTTTGTTGATGATAACCCCATTGAATCTAGACTAATTGTCCGTTTTTGCAGAATCATCATCGGTGGCAGGTGATGCCGCTTCCGCAGCTTCAGCAGCAGGACTGCCAGGGCGCTTCTTCACAACCCAGCCCTCAATATTGCGCTGCTTACCACCGGAAACAGCCAGTGCTCCTGGTGGAACATCATCCTTGATGATGGTGCCCGCACCCGAATATGCGCCATCGCCCACGTTGACCGGGGCAATGAACATTGTGTCAGAGCCGGTGCGCACATGGCTCCCGATGGTCGTGTGGTGCTTATTCACACCGTCATAGTTCACAAAGACCGAGGAAGCGCCGATATTGGACTGCTCACCCACGGTGGCATCACCGATGTAGGTCAAGTGTGGCACCTTGGAGCCGCGGCCAATCTTCGCGTTCTTTGCTTCCACGAAGCCGCCGAGCTTGCCGTCTTCGCCGACCTCAGTGTTCGGGCGAATGAAGGTAAATGGGCCAACGTTGGCATTAGGGCCGATGACAGACTTCTCACCATGGGTGCGAATGACCTTCGCGCCGCGGCCGACCTGCATGTCGGTCAAGGTGGTATCCGGGCCAATCACGGCATCATCTTCAATGGAGGTATTACCCCACAATTGGGTGCCAGGGTGGATGGTGACATCGCGGCCGATGCGCACGCCCACACCAATCCAGGTTGTCAATGGGTCAATAACGTGTGCGCCGCCGCGCATGGCATCCTCCACCAGGCGGCGGTTGAGTTCACGGCCAGCGGCAGCTAGCTGCACGCGGTCATTAACGCCTTCAAGCTCACCGGCATCGGCAGCAACGAATGCGCCCACGCGGCGCCCACCCTCACGCTCGATGGACAGCACATCAGTGATGTATAGCTCGCCCTGGGAGTTGTTCGAATCCAGCTTGCCCAGCGCATCGCGCAAAACAGCAGCGTCGAAAGCAAAAACGCCAGAGTTTACTTCATTAATTGCGTGCTGCGCAGCGCTTGCATCCTTGTGCTCAACAATCGCGGTGACTTCACCGGCATCATTGCGCACAATACGGCCATAGCCGGTCGGATCATCCAGCTTGATGGATAGCACGGTGACGGCGTTGCCCTCAGAAACGTGGGTGTCGCGCAGCTTGTCGATGGTCTCTGGGCGCAGCAACGGCACATCACCATTGGTAACAATGACGGTGCCGTCAAAATCAGGAATTGGTGCAAGCCCGCAGCCGACGGCGTGGCCGGTACCGTTTTGTTCTTCCTGAACTGCCTGCAGGATTTCGCGGTCTAATTCAGCAGCGACTGCGTCAACGGCGGGGCTGACCTGGTCGCGCTGGTGGCCAACTACGGCCACGATGTGTTCCGGGTTGAGGCCGGCTGCTGCATGAAGAGCATGTCCTAAAAGGGACCGTCCTCCGATTTCATGCAGGGTCTTCTGCTTGGCAGATTTCATGCGAGTGCCGGCGCCAGCTGCAAGAACGACAACGGCGCTTGGGGTTTGTGTTACCACGAGTTTAATACTCCTGTACGTCAGGCTTGGTTGTATCCGCTGCCAATCATAACGCCGTAGCCGGTTGCCTGTGTCGGAAACTCCTATTTTGACGCTTGCTTGGACACTTCCGGTAACTTTCCGGCGCGCCAGACGCCGACAAAACCAATCAGAGCCAGGAAGATGATGGCGGCCGCATTGCCTGCCGATGCAATCACCGCCGAAACCCCGCCGACCAGCAGCAATATCACGCCCATCAGCGTGTTGGCAGACGCGACGTAGCGGGTGCGCTGGTTTCCTTCGGCCATGTCCACCACGTAGGTTTTGCGCGCCACGCGGATTCCGGTGTGCACTAAATTAATAGCGAAAAAGCCCAACGGGAGGAGATAAAGATTCCACTGTTGGGGCAGGGTTCCTGCCGCGAGGACAATAAGTATGAGAAGCGTGGATGCAATCGCCGCGCCGTAGGTCATGACTTTGCGCGAGGAAATATCTGACAGCCTGCCTGACACCACACCACCGAGTAGTGCCGCGAGCCCGGAAGCCAGCACGAATCCAGTCAACCCACTCAACGAGTCATTGCCCACCGAGTGCGACAACGCAACAATAAAGGAAGTAGAAAGCGCAGACACCAGCATCAGCGAGCGCACGATAACGAAGTCCCGAAACTTCTTATCATGGCGAAACAG
The DNA here is from genome assembly GCF_000550785.1 of Corynebacterium casei LMG S-19264. Taxonomy (NCBI): domain Bacteria; kingdom Bacillati; phylum Actinomycetota; class Actinomycetes; order Mycobacteriales; family Corynebacteriaceae; genus Corynebacterium; species Corynebacterium casei. The sequence goes on along the minus strand of NZ_CP004350.1, from coordinate 2,114,067 downwards.
CCCCCACGTGTCCGTCCACCAGTTCTGCTTCCTGCCAGAATTCTTGCCTGTGCCTTGGCCTTTGTCTTTCCCGGCAGCTGCGGCCTCGCCTGCAGCTGCCGTCGGCTCGACGATGCCGGTGAACACCAGCGAGGCCACACCCCACGCGGCCGCGCCGATGAGTAGCAGTACGGCAATCGCCGCCAAAGACACATCTCCGAGAAATGCCAAAAGGCCGCCGACCACCAAGGTAGAAACCCCACCCAGGGTGGTCGCGCGACCTGTGACAACACCGCGTTTGCCTTTAGAAATCGTGCGGCCTTGCACATCTTTGCCGGTAATGGAGCTCAACGCTCGACCCAGCGACAGTACTCCTAAAAGAACTAAGACGGTGAGGCCGAGCAGCAAACCATCGGCAAGCAATGCTGCCACCGCAATCCCCAAAGCGGCGAGCGCCTGAACAATCCCGCCCAGAATCCACAACTGCTTGCGCGAGGGGGAGTTCACCACCCACTGCGTCAACGCGGCTTGCGGCAACATGGACCCCGACTCCCGAATGGGAACCAGTAAACCGGTCAACGCGGCTGGAACCCCGGCGGACTGGAACAACCACGGCAATACGGTCTTGGCTGCCACCAGTTCATCGCCAAGATTTTGCATACCGTTGGCGATGACAAACCGCGACGCATTGCGGGATTCATGCGGAAGCGACTTGCCGGAGTTAGCGTTGGAATCAGGGGAGGTCATAGCAAGATAGCTTAGCTATCCCGCCACACCAGTGATCTCATTCAGGCTGAAGTTGATGTCCTTGGACTGCTCCACCTCACCGGAAGCGATGTCCACGACGTGGAGGAGTTCCTTATCTGGCTCGGTGACATAAGCCTTGCCATCCTGGACGAACAAGGTTGGGCGAGGATCCTGCCACTGCAGTGGCTCCTCCCACTCCTCGGTGACCTGTACGGTGCTGGTGATATCGCCGGACTCTGGGTCGATGATGCGCAGGTTACCGTCGGTGCCCAGCACCAGAGCTTCACCTTCTGGCCCGCGGCCAAGTGAGCGGAAGGAGTAAGACGCCTCAACATCAACCAGCTGAATTTTTTCAGTGGTGGTGTTGACCAGCGAAATGCGGGTGGGGCGCTCAAGCTCAGCATTCTTGTCCACCTTGTAATCAGCCAACACGATGTCAGATTCTTCCGAACCGAACTGGTTGCCCATGCGGCCATAAACATCCGGGGAATTTACCTTGGTGAACTCGCCGTCTTTGAAAATGACCACGCCGTCTTCACAGCCAAAGGCCAGCGCACCATTGCCGGCGGCTGCCTCACCGTGCACGCCCGGGCATTCATCAATGCGGGCGGTTTCCTCACCCTCGGCATCGACTGCGACGATGCTAAAACGCTCATCCTCGGTGCCCTCGGTGTGCACCATGCCGCCGTTGTCTAGTGCGACCGCGACACCATGGTGTGGGGTCAGCTCCGGTACAGCATCGGGATCCGCGAACTCCGAGTCCTTGGCCGCGTCCGCGAGCTTTTCATTGTCCAAGTCCTGCACCTGGCCATCGCCGTCACTGAACAGCAAGGTGCGGCCGTTGTGGTTGACCACGTGGCCTGGCTTTTCGCCTTCATAAACGTGGTCGGTCAAACGCGGGGTGGTGGTATAGGAGTGCGTGTGGTCGCCATGCGGCTCGGTCCACGCACCCACGTCTAGGACCTGGAATCCCTGCGGGGTGCTCACAACCACGTTGCGCTCATCGCCCAGGCGGTTGAGCCGGTTGAAGCCTTCCAACGGGATGTCGGTGACAGGTTCCAAAGTCTCAGCATCCAACACCACGATGCCGCCGTCATAGGTTGCCACCAAGCGTGCCTGTGGGCTGGAGACCTCGGCCGGCGCCTCCGCTTCAGCGCTTCCATCCGCGCTATTGGCCTCATCGGTGGATTCGGCCGCAGTAGATTCTGCGCTGGCCGCCGAAGTGGTGTCAGCTTCCGGCGTCGATGCCGGCTGGGAGCATGCAGTAATTGCCAAACCGGACGCGAGGGCCAAGGGGATAAGGAGGTATCTACGAGTGGTCAAGATGAACCCTTCCGAACTAGATGAAAAACAGTGTCAATAAGAAAAGTTAGCGAAAGGTTGGTCTAATGAAAAATGTTTCCAATAATGAGTGTGCTTTTCACCCCTATCCGGCATAAAACACCAAGGCGCGCGGGGGTAGTGAGTATTGTGGCTGGTTATGGAATCAGTGGACCCAACGATCGACCTGCTCTACCGCAGCTTGGACCTCATTGGTGTTGTCCTCAACGGCATTATCGGCGGCACCATCGCGCGCCAACGCAACTTCGACATCATTGGCTTCATTTTCCTGGCCCTGTTCTCCGCCACCGCCGGCGGCATGATCCGCGACATGCTGATCAGTGACGGCCCCGCCTACGCTATCTCTGACCCGCTTTATCTCATCCTCGCCTGCGTCGGCGCCCTGATTGCTTTCCTGACGGACCTCAAGGGTCGCGCCTGGGAGATTTTCAAAGTCCACGGCGACGCCGTCATTCTCGGCGCCTGGTCTGTCACCGGCTGTACCAAGGCCTTGGCCTATGGAATGCCATGGATCGCCTGCATCTTCATGGGCGTGCTCACCGCCGTGGGCGGCGGCATGGTCCGCGACGTCGCCTCCGGGCAGATTCCTTCCGTCTTCGGCGGCAACCCGCTCTACGCCGTCCCCGCCATCTTCGCTTCCGCCGCCATGGTTGTCTTCGCCGAGGCTGGATTTATCGGCCTCGGCATGATGATCGCTCCCATCCTGGGGACTGGTCTTGCGATTATGGCTTACTGGTTTGAATGGGTCCTGCCGCGCGGCATTAACTACGCGCCCGTCAACTACACCGCGGCGCAGATGGCATCCGCGGTCAAGCGCGCAGAAAAGCGCGGCTTCAAACTCGGCAGCAACAGGCGGGCAGTGGAAAAGTCCGATCCCACTGAATCCAAGGCCAGCCGCGCCGGGCGCAATCTCCGCCACCTCAAACCCGGGGACTCACCTGCGAATTCCTCCGGCAAGGCCGCGCGTCGCTCCGCTAACAAAGCCAGCGAAGACGAAAACTAATTCAACCCTCGACTGGGCTGCAATGATGCAAGCTTCGTCGAGGGTCTTATTGCTTCCCCACCAGGACTCGAACCTAGAATGACGGTACCAAAAACCGTAGTGTTGCCGATTACACCATGGGGAATCATGGGCATGACGCTCATGTACGAAAAGTATCGTACCCGATTGCATGCTCGGAACTAAAATGCCCTCACCAATTCACAGTCGCCGGTGGGTGGGGTGGGGAGAATAGCTGGCGGGATAGTCCGAGACAGTTAAGAATCTTTATGCGCATTCGATAAGCTGTAGCCATGGTAAGACAGAGGATGACTGGCAAGCAGCGTCGCGAGCAGCTGATTTCCATTGGCCGTTCCGCATTCGCGGAGCAAGGTTTCGATGGAACCAGCGTGGAGGATATCGCTGCGCGCGCCAGTGTTTCCAAACCCGTCGTGTATGAACACTTCGGCGGCAAAGAGGGCCTGTACGCGGTGGTTGTGGACCGTGAGATGCAGGACCTGGAGCGCCGTATTACCGCCTCAATTTCGGAAGGTTCTTGGCGCGACCGTATTGAGCAGGCCGCGATGGCGCTGTTGACTTATGTCGAGGAAGAAACCGATGGTTTCATGATTTTGGTGCGCGATCCTAGCTCCAAGCAGGACCGCGCATTTTCAACGTTGCTCAACACTGCCGTCAGTCAGGTCTCCCACATCTTGGGTACTGCGTTTAAGCACCGTGGATTTGATGAGAACCTCGCCGTGCTTTATGCTCAGGCGCTCGTTGGAATGGTCTCCATGACGGCCCAGTGGTGGCTCGATGAACGCCAGCCCGCCAAAGAAGTTGTCGCCGCCCACGTGGTCAACCTCTGCTGGAACGGGCTCTCAGACTTGGAGACAGGTCCCCAGCTGGGCTCATCAAAGCTGGGGACACAGCTTGACGATGTCGCCGTTGAAGATGCCGTAGTTAATACTGAAAAACACACGGAAGAGTAGAAGATACAAGAATGGCTCCCACCCCTCCTATGCTCGCCGGGCTGCTCAAAGTAGCTGCATCTGACCCGAAGCTCAAAGGCCTAGTCAACAACGTTGGCCAGTCGCAGCTGCACATCACGGGCATTGACCAGGCGCGCCCCTGGGCTATCGGCGCGCTCGCGCACCACGCGCCAGTTCTTGTTGTGACTGCCACCGGCCGTGAGGCAGAAGACCTCACTGCGGAGCTGACCGCCATGATGGGGGATAAGGTGGGATTCTTCCCCGCGTGGGAGACCCTGCCGCACGAGCGGTTGAGTCCGGGCGCGGATATCATCGGCAAGCGTGCGCAAATCCTGCACCAGCTGCGAGAAGACCGCCTGCAAGTAGTAGTCACCGCGGCGCGCGGCTATTCGCAGCCGCTGCTCAAAGACGTGGTCGGCCGCGAACCCGTGGTGTTGCGCGAAGAGGGCGAATACGAGCTTGACGATGTCGTGCGCAACCTGGAATTCCGTGCCTATTCGCGCGTGGACATGGTGGCCAAGCGCGGTGAGTTCGCTGTGCGCGGCGGCATCATCGATATTTTCCCCACCACGCTGGACTACCCCGTGCGTGTGGAATTTTGGGGCGACGAAGTCACCGATATCCGCCAGTTCTCCATCGCTGACCAGCGCACTATCCCTGAAATTGAGGTCGGTTCAGTAGAAATCTTCCCCGCGCGCGAGCTGCCAATTACGGAAGCGATTGCAGCGCGCGCTGACACCCTCGCCGTGGAACATCCCGGCAACGCCGCCCTGGTTGAGCTGCTGAGCAAGGTTGGCCAGCGCATGCCGTCCGAAGGAATGGAAGCACTTTTGCCGGTGCTGTCTGATTCGAAGATGGTCACCTTGTCCGAATTCATGGGTGAAGGCACCCACGTGCTGCTGGTGGCGCCGGAGAAGATCCGCACCCGCATCGCGGACCTGGAATCCACCGACGCCGAATTCATGGCCGCTGGCTGGGAGGCTGCAGCCATGGGCGCCGATGGCCCACTGGCCACCAAGGGCCTTGACACCGAGGCATCGAGCTACCGCTCCTATGAATCCTTGGAGAAGACCTGCGAAAAAGCCGGTCTGCCGTTGTGGACCTTCGCGCCGACAGGCATGTTCATCGCGGATGAAGAAGACACCCTTCCGCTGGAGTTTGAGCCAGGCCCGACCCCGCGCGGTGACATCAAGGAAATTGATGCCATGATGGCGCAGCTGCTCGCGCACACCCAAGCCGGTGGCCGCGCAGCTTTCATCGCGCCAGCGCAGGGCGCTATTAAGCGCATGGTGGAACGCTTCGCGGAGAAGGGGATTCCGGCCAAGGTGGCAACGCCCGGCTGGCAGCCATCCCCAGGTGAAGTAACTCTTTACCAGGCGCTCAGCCACGCCGGCTTGGTGTTCCCAAAGGTGCGCAAGCACACTGACGCCGACGCGCTACCGCTAGTGGTGGTCACCGAGACCGACCTGACCGGCAACCGCGTTGGCGATATCGCCGGCGCCAAGCGCCGCCCCGCGAAGCGCCGCAACCGCGTCGATCCGCTAGCGCTTAAGCAGGGCGATTTCGTGGTGCACGAAACCCACGGTATCGGCAAGTTCCTCAAGATGGCTGAGCGCACCATCCAATCCGGTGATGAATCCTCCCGCCGTGAGTACATCGTGCTGGAATACGCGCCGTCGAGGCGCGGCCAGCCCGCTGACCAGCTGTGGGTCCCCATGGATTCCTTGGACATGCTGTCCAAATATACCGGCGGCGAGTCCCCACATCTGTCCAAGATGGGTGGCTCGGACTGGAAGAACACCAAGAAGAAGGCACGCGCCGCGGTGCGCGAAATTGCTGGCGAGCTGGTGGAACTCTACGCCAAGCGGCAAGCCTCCCCGGGACACCAGTTCCCGCCGGACACGCCGTGGCAGATGGAGATGGAAGACAACTTCCCATACGTCGAAACTGAAGACCAGATGCTGGCCATTGACGCCGTAAAGCACGACATGGAATCCCAGGTGCCGATGGACCGCGTGATCGTCGGTGATGTTGGCTATGGCAAAACCGAAGTCGCCGTGCGCGCCGCGTTCAAGGCTGTGCAGGACGGCAAGCAGGTAGCAGTGCTGGTGCCAACCACGCTGTTGGCTCAGCAGCACGATGACACTTTCGTGGAACGCATGGGCGGATTCCCCATTGAAATCCGCGTGCTGTCGCGCTTTACCTCCACCAAAGAGTCTAAAGAGATTATTAAGGAACTGGCATCGGGCACGGTTGACGTGGTCATCGGCACGCACCGCCTGCTGCAAACCGGTGTGCACTGGAAGAACCTGGGCCTCATCGTGGTGGATGAGGAGCAGCGTTTCGGCGTGGAGCACAAGGAGCACATCAAGGCGCTTAAGGCCTCCGTGGATGTGCTGACCATGTCGGCAACGCCGATTCCGCGTACCCTGGAAATGTCCATGGCCGGCATCCGCGAGATGTCCACCATCCTGACCCCGCCGGAAGACCGGCACCCGGTGCTGACCTATGTCGGCGCCTATGAGGACAAGCAGGTCGCGGCCGCAATCCGCCGTGAGCTGCTGCGCGACGGTCAGACCTTCTTCATTCACAACAAGGTTGCTGATATTGAAAAGAAGGCCCGCGAAATCCGCGATCTCGTGCCCGAAGCCCGCGTGGTGGTCGCGCACGGTCAAATGAATGAGGACCTGCTGGAAAAGACCGTGCAGGGTTTCTGGGACCGCGAATATGATGTGCTGGTGTGTACCACCATCGTGGAAACCGGCCTGGATATCTCGAATGCGAACACACTGATTGTGGAAAACGCGCACCACATGGGCCTCAGCCAGCTGCACCAGCTGCGCGGGCGCGTGGGCCGTTCCCGCGAACGCGGCTACGCCTACTTCCTCTACCCGAAGGGCGCGACGCTGACTGAGACCAGCTACGACCGCCTGGCCACCATCGCGCAGAACAATGACTTGGGCGCGGGCATGGCGGTGGCGATGAAGGACCTGGAAATGCGCGGCGCCGGCAACGTGCTGGGCGCGCAGCAGTCCGGCCACATCGCAGGAGTTGGCTTCGACCTTTATGTTCGCCTGGTCTCCGAAGCCGTGGACGCTTTCAAGGCCCTTGCTCGCGGCGAGGTCCCCAAGGCCACCGACAATGGGCCGAAGGAAATCCGCATCGACCTGCCGGTGGACGCGCACATTCCGGAGTCCTACATCAACTCCGAGCGCCTGCGCCTGGAGGTCTACCGCAAGCTTGCCGCCAGCCAGGACAACAAAGACCTGCGCCTCGCGGTCGAAGAGATGGAGGACCGCTACGGTCCGCTGCCGGAAGAAGTGTCGCGTCTGCTCGCCGTGTCTCGTCTGCGCCACCAGGCCCGCGCGGCCGGCATCACTGACATCACGGTGCAGGGCACGCGCATCAAGGTTCACCCGGTTGACCTGCCAGATTCCAAGCAAGTGCGTCTCAAGCGCCTGTTCCCGGGCTCCAACTACCGTGCCGCGGCGAAGGCTATCCAGTTGTCCTTCCCGAAGGCCGGCCGCAACGTGACCTCACCGAAGTTGCGCGATGTTGAGCTGTTGCAGTGGATGGCCGACTTCCTCACCGACATGTTCGATCTCACGTCGGTGGATGTCACCGGGGCCAAGAAACCCAGCACGGTCACGTCCAAGTCCGGAGCCAAGGGCGGCAAGAACATCATTTCCGTGAGCAACTAATTGGTTCACGGAGAAAAAGATATAGAATGCGGATCCATGACCGTAGTATTGCTTGATGAACGTTGGCCCACCATGATTCCGTTGGAATGGGTGGGCACGCTCTCCGGCCCGGTCGCCTTTAGCCCCGAGATTCCCGTCAAGGTGCGGTGGAATATCAATGCATTGCTTAACGGTGCAAAAGGCGACGCAGGGGAAACCTACGTCGCCTTTGATGAAACCAACCCTGAGGTCATCGCCCGCAAGGATGCCGGCGCCCAGGTTCTGGCGGTTCCGTCCCGCAATGATGCCGTCTACCAGGCGCAGCTCGTGATGGAGCGTGCGAACACGTTGGGGGAGTGGGAGCGTAGCCACACCCACGAAAGCCTTCTGCCATACCTGAAAGAAGAGTCAGCAGAGTTCGCCGAAGCAGTCACCTCCGGCGCCGATGATGAAACCATCAAGGCAGAGCTTGCCGATGTTTTCCTACAAGTCCTTTTCCATGCCGAAATCGCCTCCCGCCGCGGGGCGTTCGGAATGGGGGAGGTGGCGCAGGCCTTCATCGACAAGCTGCGCTCGCGCGCACCCTACCTATTTGATGGCACGGTCTTCATCGTGGATATGGAAACCCAGGACCGACTGTGGCAGGAAGGCAAACGCGCCGAGCTTGCCCGCGCGAATAAACCCCTTTAGGTAGGTCTAACCCTTTAGGCTCAGCGAAAATGTTTAAGCCTTTGCGCCGGTGGCCTGGCTGGACATCTCAGAAATCTGTGGGCCAAAGTCGTTGAGCAAGGTGTTGAGCTGGCTGGAACCGAATGGGGTTTCAGGATCAGCCTTGACGATTCCACATTCCAGTGCGCGGTCAGCGAACTGCGCGGTGTAGCGAGTAACCGCCAGGGTGGTCAGATCAGTTGGGTTGGAGTTGGTTCCGGTGACCTGACGCAGGTTCTGCACCAGCTGGTTGCGGGTGGTCTCCTTGTTGTACACGCGGCCGTTGTTGGTGGCGTTGAGGCCATCAAGCACGCTGCGCACCGAAGAGCAGGATGCGTTCTCGATGACGCCGGAGGCGAGCTGGTCAGCGTCGCCAAACGAGATAGCCTGCGCGCCAGTCATGGCTGCGAAGCCGATGGTGCCAGCCAGGGCGGTGGATGCAAGAATACGACGGATTTTCATTTTTACCCCTAGGGTTTATGCAAGAAATGGTCATAAAGTTGATTGTGAGCTTATCCCAGCCTGTGAATCCTGTCTATCAAAGGGGCAAATTAATATTAGAGTGATTAATTTGCCCGAGAGGTATCTAAGGGATTGTTTTGCCCGGAAGAGGCAGAAAACGTTCGAGTGACATAACGAAACGCTGGGAGTGGCCTGGCATTCGGTCTTGGTTCAGAGTGGCATTATGGCCCCCTTTTGGGGTTCTGTAGAATCCCCGGGGTGACTAACAAGAACCAACGACGCCTGGTGAAAGGGTGCGGCTGCAGCGCCGTGCTCGCCATCATCCTCGTTGGTGGCATTTTGATTTGGTTGGCTTCAGTTGTCTTTGATGGCCTTGGCTACCGCCCCTCCGTTCCAGGGCGCACTTTGCAACCAGTGCCAGAAGACGTGCCTCCCACCGCCCCAGCCGAAGTGGCTGAGATTGACGTCAACGCCGCGGGACGCACCGCCGACCGGCTGACGTATTGGGCGGAAGACTTAGCGAACCAAACTGACATTGATCCGCAGGCGCTGCGCGCTTATGGCAACGCGGAGCTCATCGCCAAGCAAGCGTGGCCGGAATGCAACCTGCGTTGGAACACTCTGGCCGGCATCGGCTGGGTTGAAACCCGTCACGGTACTTACAATGGCAACTTCTTCAAGCCTTCGCACCTGGACGAAAATGGATATGCAACCCCGCCGATTATTGGTATTCCGCTGGACGGCAGCAACAACACCGCCGAAATCCGCGACACCGACGGCGGTGAATTCGACAACGACACCGAATTCGACCGCGCCGTGGGGCCCATGCAATTCATTCCTGAATCCTGGGCACGCTACGGCCGCGACGCCGACGGCGACAATTACCCGAACCCGCAGCAAATCGACGACGCCGCCTTGTCCTCCGCAAACCTGCTGTGCTCCAACAGGCGTGACCTATCCACTGAGCAAGACTGGCTGGAAGCCATCTACGCCTACAACTATTCCCAGGACTATGTCTCCCGCGTAGCCAGCGCCGCCAACTCCTACGCCATCGGCCAACCGGCTAGCTCATAATACTTTGGAATTGTGAAATAAACCTCAAGTTTTACTGATGGCGCCGTCACATGCACGCGTCTGGAAGAATTGCACTGAGGTCTACCGCGTGAAACCGGTAGGCTGTAGCGTGCGTGACGGCAAGCTGCGCAACGCACAATAACAGCTAGTGGAACTAGGAGTGAATTCGGATATGGCCGATATTTTGCACGTATTTGCACGAGAGATCATGGACTCCCGTGGCAACCCAACGGTAGAAGCAGAAGTCTTTTTGGATGACGGCGCCCACGGCACCGCAGGTGTTCCTTCAGGCGCATCCACCGGCGTTCACGAGGCTCACGAGCTGCGTGATGGCGGGGACCGCTACAAGGGCAAGGGCGTGCTCAAGGCAGTTGAAAACGTCAACGAGGAAATCGCTGACGAGATCGTCGGCTTCGAAGCTGATGACCAGCGCCTCATCGACCAGGCAATGATCGCGCTCGACGGCACTGACAACAAGTCCCGCCTTGGCGCGAACGCCATCTTGGGCGTGTCCATCGCTACTGCCAAGGCTGCCGCTCAGTCCGCTGGCCTGCCGCTGTACCGCTACATCGGCGGCCCAAACGCGCACATCCTGCCAGTTCCAATGATGAACATCGTCAACGGCGGCGCACACGCCGACTCCGGTGTGGACGTTCAGGAATTCATGATCGCCCCAATCGGCGCAGAAACTTTCTCCGAGGCACTGCAGGTTGGCGCTGAGGTCTACCACACCCTCAAGTCCGTTATTAAGGACAAGGGGCTGTCCACCGGTCTCGGTGATGAGGGCGGCTTCGCTCCTTCCGTCGACTCCACCAAGGCTGCGCTTGACCTTATCGTTGAAGCGGTAGAAAAGTCCGGCTACAAGCTGGGCGAGGATGTCGCTTTGGCTCTCGATGTTGCTTCCTCCGAGTTCTACAAGGATGGCAAGTACCACTTCGAGGGCGGCGAGCACACTGCTGAGGAGATGTCCAAGGTTTACGCTGAACTCATCGAGCAATACCCAATCGTTTCCATCGAGGACCCACTGGATGAGGACGACTGGGCTGGATACACCGCACTTATCGCCGAGGTCGGCGACAAGGTTCAGATCGTCGGCGACGACCTCTTCGCAACCAACCCTGAGCGCCTGCAGAAGGGCATCGACGAGAAGGCAGCAAACGCGCTTCTAGTGAAGGTTAACCAGATCGGCACCCTGTCCGAGACCTTCGACGCGGTTGACCTGGCGCACCGCAACGGTTTCCGCACCATGATGTCCCACCGCTCCGGCGAGACCGAGGACACCACCATCGCTGACCTCGCGGTGGCTTTGGGCTGTGGCCAAATCAAGACCGGTGCACCGGCTCGCTCCGAGCGCGTTGCCAAGTACAACCAGCTCATCCGCATTGAGCAAGAGCTTGACGATGCCGCCGTATACGCCGGCCGTTCCGCCTTCCCACGCTTCAACAAGTAAGGCGCTAAAAATAAGGAACTAAGCGCTTTTCAACGAAACGCTTTCTAAGAGCCCCGCTACGCTTTAACCCATCGCGTCTTGCTCACAGGGTTGAGCCAGCGGGGCTCTTCGCATCCTCAATTCCTCACTTCCGGGGGAGTGCGAGTTCTTGCGACCTGGCAATTCCATGGGGATTTCACTTCCGTCACGCGTGCCACGTGAGTTCGCGCTATTGCGGCGCTAGGATGTGAAATCTATGGCTAGCGAGAATCAGCAGAAACCCAAGAAGTCCCGGACCACCGTTCCCGTGGCTTCGCGCGCTGCCGACCGCAAAGCTGCTCAATCCTCCGCTCCCGCCGTCGCCGGCTCCGGTCGTTCCCGCAACCGGCTCGACCTGGTAGGCTTCGGCGTTCTCGTTCTAGTTGCCCTGCTCATTTTGGCCGTCATAGCGGTGCCGCTGCGCAACTACTACCAAGGCCGTACCGAGATTGCCCGCCTCAACGAGTCCATCATCGCGAAGCAGGATGAGAAGGAAACCCTTCTTTCGGAGATCGAGAAGTACGAGAGTGACGCCTACATCGAGCAAGAGGCACGTCGCCGCCTCGGCGTCATCGACGAAGGCGAAGTAGCCTTCCGCATCCTCGACCCAGAAATCACCTCCGGTGACAGCATGACCACCGGCCAAGAGGCCGAGGCCGAGAGCCGCGACTGGTACGAGGTTCTCTGGGACTCCGTCGCCGAAGTGCCAGATCCTGAGGCTCCAATTCTCGGCGTTGACGATCCAGAGGCCGTCGAAGGTGAAAGCTCCGAGTCTTCCTCCACCGGCGCCCCAACCGAGGGCGGGTCCACCGGCGAGAACACCGACGGTGAAACACCAGCCGAGGGAGAATCCTCAGAGGGCGCTAACAGTGATGAGCCAGTCGGCAACGTTGTCGAGGAAGAGGAAGACGCTCCGGACCCAGTTGGCGAGATGCCGGTCGGCGAAGTCCCTTCCGGTCAGTAGCAGTTATTCGCATATCCGCTTATTCGCTCAGCCGCATCATCGTGGCCTCCGCCCAGGGGTTTGAGCCGTTCAAATTCTTAATAGCCGGAAAAACAAACACCTGTAGGCAGACCCACACACGCCTGCCTCACCTTTTAACTAGCTCTAATTTCTAGGACGCCTTCGGCATCGCACCCGGGTCCTGACCGATATCAAACAGCGTCCCGTTCATCCCAGAGGGCTGGGGTGGCGGCGGTCCGTCAGTTGGACGTTTCGCAGATCTCTCCTCGGCCCGCCGTCTGTAATGCGACGCCGCTGACTCGTCTGCCGTGGCCGACTCATTAAATCTGAATCCATCTTCACCCGGCATTCGTTTGCCCACCCTGCCGGTGCGCGGGTCACGCTCCGAATGGCCCATACCGTTGCGGAAGTCGTAGTTGTCGTTATTATCCACATGATGTCTTCTACACAGCAGCGTCAGGTTTCTAATGTCCGTCGCTCCGCCATGCTGCCAAGCCACCAAGTGGTGAACATCAGTTTCAGACATCGGCCTGTCACAACCCGGCCCTGAGCAACAGAACTCTGCGGCAAACAGTGCCAGTTTCTGTGCAAAGGAGGCGGTTCTCTTCGTTCTTCCCAGTGCCAGTGGTTGGAAACTCTCCGGGTCTAGAATCGCGAGGTAGTCGCTGACGCCCTCGGAGAGCCTGACCAAGTCCCAGACGCTGAGCTCGTGGCCAGTGTCTGTCATGAAGGTGGAGTTAGGGGAGAGGCTCTCCAACTCATCCAACGTTGCGGACAATACGATGGAGCCGAGCCCAGACTTTGGGTCCTTGCCTTCGACAAATTGTGAGCACACTTCCATCAGTTGGTCGTGGCGGCGCTGCCCGAAGGTTCGGTTGTCTTCTTCAGGAGGCAGCTGTGGACCGCCCGGGCGCTGAGCTGGAGCAAGCACCTTGGCCAACAATGCGGCCCCTAGGGAATCCGTGCGAACAGACACCCGCACGGAACCATCTTCATCTGGTTCGCTCATCCAGAAACTACGCTTACGCGTAGCAGCAAACGGGTCCTTCTTGCCATTCGGCATAGTTCCAGCCGCGTTTGCGTTGGTGACCTGCTTTCGCAGCCATTTGCGCAGATCTTCAGGAGAGCGTCTCTTCGACTCCTCCATTGCCTTGGTGCGGAGTTCCTGAGGCCCCGGCTTGGCGTGCTTGTTCAGGTTGCGTAATTCTTGCTCAATGATTTTGGCGATCTCGGCGCTTGCAGCCTCTTCAGCCATTTTGCGGCGGCGCTCTTCCTGCGCTTGGCGCTCGCGTTCCGCTCGGCGCTGCGCCTCACGCTGGGCTTCTTCGTACTTGCGGCGAGCCTCTTCCTCGGCCGCTTCCTTCTTTCGTCGCGCTTCTTCCTCTGCAGCCTGACGCTCGCGCGCCTGCTCTTCCTCGCTCAAATCAGGGTCTGGTTCTGGAATTGGTTCTTGCTCAACTGGCTCGGGCTCGGGGACTGGCTCAGGATTGAGCTTTTCATAGAGATTCCGGCCGGCGGCAAGGCGTTGGTTGGCTTCTGCGCGGGAGAGTCCAAGGCAGTTGATGAGGTAATCGGTAGCACGGGATGAACCGACCAGGCGGCCGGCCTCATCACGCTCAGCCATGAACGCAAATGCGGCGTCGATGAAAGTCTTCCGGTTCAAAGACTCTTCAAGACGCTCGAAATCAGAGTAGATGCTGTGGAAGCTGATTTTATCGATGTTTATCATGGACAAACACAGTGCATCCACGCCGTCAATGATAGATTCAACTGCGGCTGTTATGTTCGAACAAGATGTATTATCGTTCATGGCTAACCCCCTTTCCCTCCGATAGTGTTCTAAACTTCTTTCTTCAACAATAGCCCATATTTTCGACAACGCAACCCCTGTTATCGAACTGTTATTCGATTTTCTAAACCCAAGGTCAGGTGTGCAAGAATGTGCACGAAGCGGCCCAAAGCGCTCAGTACTGCCGCCATATAGTTAGTCCGAAGAAGAACCACGTGGAATAATGTCGGCATGACCGTTTCTGACGCAGATCTATCCATCGTTTCCGAGCAGCTAGGCCGCACCCCTCGTGGTGTTGTAGACATTGCCTACCGCACGCCAGACGGCCAGCCAGCCGTAATTAAGACGCTTCCTAAGCTGCCTGATGGAACTCCTTTTCCAACGCTGTACTACCTCACTGACCCACGTCTGACCGCAGAGGCCTCACGCCTTGAAGTCGCGCACGTGATGAAGTGGATGGAAGCGCGCTTGGCTGAAGATGAAGACCTGCAGGCGGATTACCGGAACGCGCATGAGCACTTTCTCAGGGAGCGCAATGCGATGGAAGACCTGGGTACGGACTTTTCGGGTGGCGGCATGCCAGACCGCGTGAAGTGCTTGCACGTGCTCATTGCCTATGCACTTGCGGAGGGGCCAGAGCACTTCCGCTTCGGTGCAGAAGCGGTCGCGATGGCTGCCGATCATGGTAAGCTGCGCGGGTCAGCCATCCCGCAGGATTGGCCAACCGTTGAGGATCTGGGAATCGATCTGGACCAGTTTGATTTTTCTAACGCCTAAGGTGGGGAGCTAAATAGTATGACTCGTGTAGCAGCCGTTGATTGCGGCACTAACTCTATCCGCCTCCTTATTTCGGATGTTCGCCCAGGCGGCAAGGTGCGCGATGTGCACCGCTCTATGGAGATTGTTCGCCTCGGCCAGGGCGTGGATGCCCACGGTGAGTTCCAGCCGGAGGCGCTGGAGCGCACCCGCGTGGCTTTGGCTAAGTACGTTCAGCAGATGAAGTTTGAGGGTGTTACCCGCGTGCGCATGGTCGCTACCTCGGCGACCCGCGACGTGGGGAATGCAGAAGAGTTCTTCGAAATGACCGCTGAGCTGCTGGGAGAGATTCAGCCGGGTGCACGCGCCGAGGTCATCTCAGGCGAAGAGGAGGCTTTGCTTTCCTTCCAGGGTGCGGTCGGAGATTTGTCCAAGGACCGTAGCCCGTACTGCGTCATTGACCTGGGCGGAGGTTCCACGGAGTTCATCGTGGGCACTGCAGGGGGAGAGATCCTGGGCTCGCATTCTTCCCGCATGGGTTGTGTGCGGCTTACAGAGCGTATGATGCCCTCGGATCCGCCGAGCGAGACCGAGATTGAGATCGCATCAGATTACGTCGCAGAGCGTATGTCCGAGGTGGAGAAGATTGTTCCCATCAACGAGGCCACCACTTTCGTCGGTTGCGCAGGCACTTTCACCACACTGTCGGCATTGGCTCAAGGCTTGGAGCGCTACGACGCCGAGCTCATTCACGGCTCAGAGCTGCGTTTTGATGCCCTCCGTGTCCTCACCAAGCAGCTCATCGCCGAATCCGCAGAGGCACGCGCGCTGAATCCGGTCATTCACCCGGGCCGCGCGGATGTCATCGGTGGTGGATCGGTTGCCGTTGAAGGCATCATGCAGATGATTGAGCGCAACAGCTCCGCGCGCTCCTTCTATATCAGCGAAAAGGACATTCTCGACGGCATGACCGCTGGTATCGTCGCTGAGATGTACGCTTAGGCACCCTAAGTTTCCTTTTCACATAACCGTTTTATAAACTAAAGCAGTGCTTTTGGGCGCGCTCTTCCAGCGCTGCTTTGCACTCGCCCCCATAGCCCAATGGCAGAGGCAGTTGACTTAAAATCAATTCAGTCTGGGTTCGAGTCCCAGTGGGGGCACCAAAAGGCCAGGCAGGGATATTCCTTGCCTGGTTTTCGCATTGCTTGACGATGCTCCCCTTGGCGCACTCGGGATTTATTTAGCAACCACCCAGACTTCCGGGTTGTTGTCACATCATACTGTCGGGATCTTCGGGGATTTTCTGGGGCGACTCTTGAGAATTTTCCCGGAGTTTTTCGAGGTAGGTGCTTTATCTTCATTTCTATGAGTACACATCAACAGGCCTTTGAAGGCCGTCCCCTTGACCGACCGTCCGAAGATATTGAAGACCAGGGCCTTGCCTTTGACATCGGCACGCTGCTCTCGCGCCGACGCATGCTGGCGGGCATTGGAATTGGTGCGGGAAGCGCCGCATTGGTGGCGTGTGGAGTGAAGGGTGAGGGAGCATCGGCAAGCGCATCGAGCTCTGCCGCCGCGACCACCACCAGCGCTGCGGCGCCCAACGACCTCTCCGGCCAAGTGCTGGAAGAAATGAACTCTGAAACCGCCGGGCCTTATCCGGGGGATGGATCGAATGGCCCCGACGTCTTGGATGAGTCCGGAGTGGAGCGCCGCGACCTCACCACCAGTGTCGACGGCAACGGCTCCGTGTCTGGTGTTCCCATGACCTTGACCATGAACCTTGTGGACATCAACAATGACAACCAACCGCTGTCGAAGGCGGCTGTCTACGTCTGGCACTGCGACGCCGAAGGACGCTACTCGATGTACTCCGACGGCGTCACCGACCAAACCCGGCTGCGCGGCGTGCAGGTAACCGACGCCAACGGCCAAGTAACCTTCGACTCCATCATCCCGGGCTGCTACACCGGCCGCTGGCCGCACATCCATTTTGAAGTGTTCACCAGCATCGACGACATCACCGACGCAACCAACGCGGTGCTGACCTCGCAGATTGTGGTCCCCGAAGACACCGTGACCGAACCATACAAGCTGTCTGAATATGACGGCTCGGCGAATAACCTCAGCCAAATCACCCTGGACACCGACAACGTCTTTTCTGACGGCTGGGAGCAGCAAGCCCCAGACGTAGTGGGCAATGCGACCGACGGCTTTTCCTTGGCCATTACTGTGCCTGTCGATCTAACGACCCAGAGCGAAGCATCCAGCATGGGTGGCGGCATGGGCGGTGGGGAAATGTCAGGGGGCATGCCCGGTGGAAATCCACCGCAGGGTGGCATGGCCCCGCCATCACAATAAGGCCATCAAATTAAGCCATAAGTTGTCGCAATAAATTTTGGTGACGAGGGAACTAACCGGACGCTGTGTTCGTTGAACCAAGTGAACAAAGAAGAAGAAAAGTTTCTAGAAAGGATCGGGATTCCAGTGCGCTCGAGCAACCCGGTAATGAACTCGCTGTCTAATAGCAGCTCGCCTTATCAGTCCGATTATGGCCATGCACAGACCAGCACCGCTGATTACTCAGGTGAGCAGGCTAAGACAACCCGACCAATGACCGTTGATGACGTTGTCACCAAAACCGGCATTACCTTGGCTATCATTATTGCCTTCGCAGTAGCCAACTTCGGCGTCGCGGTATTCGTTGACCGAGGCATAGCCATGATTTTGACCTTGGTAGGCGGTATCGGTGGTTTCATCACCGTTCTGGTCGCCACCTTCGCTAAGAAGTGGGGCTCTGCCACCGTCACCCTTATCTACGCAGCTCTTGAAGGCTTGTTCGTCGGCGGGTTCTCACTGCTTCTCTCTGGCTTCTTCGATGGCAACGTCGATGCAGGCGCTCTCATCGGACAGGCAATCCTGGGCACCGTCGGCGTATTCTTGGGCATGCTGTTCGTCTACAAGACCGGCGCGGTCAAGGTCACCCCACGTTTCAACAAGATCCTCACCGGCGCTATCTTCGGTGTAGTTGTGCTGGCTCTGGGTAACTTCGTACTAGCAATCTTCACCGGCAACAGTCCATTGCGTGACGGCGGCATGCTGGCAATCATCTTCTCCCTGGTATGTATCGTTCTGGCGGCACTGTCCTTCATGACCGATTTCGATGCAGCGGACAACATGATTCGCCGCGGCGCTCCTTCCAACTACGCTTGGGGCGTTGCCCTGGGCTTGGCTGTTACCTTGGTCTGGCTCTACACGGAGATCCTGCGCCTGCTCAGCTACTTCCAGCAGCGCTAGAACTCTTCTTTAAACCCGTTACACCACTCGCTGCACCTTTTGAAGTTGCAGTGTTCCGCCCGCAGGACTTGCTTTAAGCGTCCTGCGGGCGATGTTTTGTGTAGAGTAAGTCGAGCACTCTAGATGTATCGGTTTTAGCCTGAGGCCCAATGTAACGCGGCACAATAGGCGAGGTTTGAAGACCGAACTGGGGCTTAACCTCAGCCAGATCTCCCGCATTCGGGGGGAGACTACGGGGGTAGAAAATAAAACTCTCAGTATTTTGAAAGTTCCAAAATCTTAAGATGGATTGTAGCCATATCCGCTGGTAAGCCGTTCGGCTGTAGAATATCTTAAACACAATCGGTAACTATTTCGATGTGATATAGATTGTATGGCAGAAAATATTGATACAAAGGCAGACAAATCAAGACGTTTAGGGCATTCTGTACTTAGGACTACTGGTGTACGTTGCCAGCTCTCAGTGGAGCTCGTTTCCACTTGTAGTTGGAACGCCTTGGTGTGAAGCTGGGGGATTCATTGCAAGGGGCATCTGTTGTCCGGTACAAGTTAATACGGTTGAGCGAGAAATGGTTCTAAACCTCGTGCGGTCAAAAGGTTATCGGCAGTACTTTTTGGCCATCTAGCGCGGGGTTGCTCAGTAGGGCACAGAGCCGGCAACTTTCACCGATTTTTAAATGATGGTGATTCAGGGGTTGTCGGTATTCTGCCCAAGCACTGGGTACGCGTTCGGGGGATAGTGTTGGAACTTTAGCTGGCACACCTGAGGAAGGCAGACCGAGGGTTAGGAAGCGCAAGCTTCGACGCCGGCCTTTCTCGCTCACCGTATTGACGTACCAAAACTTTCACAGCTGCATTGGCTGTTCACGAAGGCGATGCACAAAGCCTATACACAAAAGAGCACCCTCCACGTGAGGCCGCAACAGAAGTGCTGCGGCCGTGGAGGGTGCTTACGCGCTGTATAAAGGTGCGCGTTGCCTTAAGGCGCTACGGTCTCACCGTCAACCTCAATCAGGGTGAAAGCAAGGCCATTTTCAGTCTGAGTTGGCTCAGACAGGTTGATGGTTACTTCATCCTCACCGCGGGTGCCGGTGCCCTCAGCACCCTCAGCATCCCAGGAATCCCAAGTGATTTCGGTGACGACGTCGGCGTTAGTGGTGCAGTCCAGGCTGACCTCGGTTGGCTCAGTTACTGGTGCAGCAACGCAGTCGATGAACTGTACTTCTGCACCGGCAGCAGCTTCATCGGTAGCTGCTGACTCTTCGGAAGCACCGGCCTCTGCAGATGGCTCCTCAGTTGCAGACTCAGAAGCTGCAGGAGTGTTCTGGTTTTCAAAGGTGGAAGCGTTGTCAATCTTCACATCAGAGTCAACCTGGCTTGGTGGGTGGCAAGCAGCGAGTGCGAACGCCGCAGCAGCGGTGACGCCCAGGGCGGAGATACGGGAAAACTTCTTCATGGGAATCTTTCTAAAAGTAAAGGATGAAGCTAGAAGGGGAGAGCTAAATCTTAAGACTTACGTGGGGTAGCAGCCTTTGCGGAGTCATATGGATCCGCAGAGATGATGGTGACGGTCAGAACCTTGCCGTTTGGCGCAGCGTACTCACGGGTCTCACCCTCATGCGCGCCCAAGATGGCCGCACCAAGTGGGGACTGCTCGGAGTAGGTCTCCAGGTCCTTGTTATCGGATGCCGCAGCGCGGGTACCGATGAGGAAGGTTTCCTTATCGTCTTCGTCACCGTTGTAGTACACGTGGACTACGGAACCGATGGCAGCAACGCCCTCCTGGATGCCCTCACGCTCGGTGGTGGCGTTAGCGAGAACCTCAGAGATCTGCTTGATGCGGGCCTCTTCCTGGTCCTGCATCTCACGCGCAGCGTCGTAGCCCGCGTTCTCCTTCAGGTCGCCCTCTTCGCGGCGCTCGTTGATTTCCGCAGCAACCTCTGGGCGACGGTCAATGAGCATCTGCAGCTCAGCTTCAAGCTTCGCCTTAGTTTCCGGAGTGATGTATTGCTTCTGTTCTGCCATACTTTTGACCTTCCTAATTACTTACCTTGTTTTAAACCTAGAGTTTTGCTTTTAAAATTTTAGCCGGGGAGATTACCTGGGAAAAGCGCACTGCATCACCGCGGTAAAGAAGAGGCAAAGAAATAGCCGGCCCCAAATTAAAGACCCAGGGCCGAGCTGCCAACTCAAGATTATTACTGGGCACAAATACTAGCACAACCGCATGCCCAATAACCCTCTGACCTAGTGCAGCAAAAGACCTAGTGCAGCAACAAAGCCAGGTTACTCATAAATGGTGTGCTCGGTATCCATGTATGGTGGAATGGTGCTGGAGCAACCATAGGCATCGCCAGCAACTGCGGGAGCAGTGGTGGGAATCTCGACAAATGCCCGAATGGTTTCACGGCCATCAGGGGCTAGAGCAAACTCACGGCGGCCAACTTCAGCCTTGGAGTAGTCGTATGCTTGGACGATGCAATACGCAGCTTCTTCTGGACGGTTGCGGGTGACATCCACCCATACGCCCAGGGTGTCCTCATCGATTTCTTCGTGGGAGACGTAGCTGATTTGCGCGTTAACATCGTCGCGGCTTTGCAGGTATTGGAAGCCAAAGAAAATGCCGACGACAATGATGGCCACGAAGACCGCGGCGACGGCCTTGCTGGTGAGATCGCCGGCGCGAGTTCGACCGTGGTCAACTCGTTCGGAATAACTTGCGCCCCGTGTGCGTTGTGATGCTTGGGTATTTTGATTGGGCCGACGTCCAGCAGTGCTCATAATGAGCTAGTTTAGCGTGCTTTAAGGAAATGCCGAATCATGACCTAAGATAGGCAGTTAGTTAAAGAGTCGAGTGAATATAAGGGATTGATGAACGCTGTGAGTACCGGGCGCATTTTGGCCATTCACGCACATCCGGATGATGAATCTTCAAAGGGTGCGGCGACTACGGCGAAGTATGCCGCCGAAGGCCATGAAGTTCTGGTTCTGACCTGCACCGGCGGAGAACGCGGCGACATCATTAATCCAGCAATGGACAAGCCTGGAGTGAAAGAGAACATGACCAGCATTCGCCACGAAGAAATGGCGGAAGCTGCGCGCGCTTTGGGCGTTTCTCACAAGTGGCTGGGCTACATTGACTCCGGTTTACCCCAGGAGTTGGCCAAGCAGAATCGGGCGAAAGACGCTGATGTCGTGCGCTCTTTCGTGCCGGATGATTGCTTTGCCCAGGCTTCTGATGAAGAAGTCGCTGACGAATTCATCCGCGTTATCCGCGATTTCAAGCCACACGCGATCATCACCTATGACGAAAACGGCGGCTACCCGCACCCCGATCACCTCATGGTGCACCGCGCGTCCATGATCGCGTGGGAGAAAGCTGGAGATGAAAGCTACAAGCCGGAGCTCGGTGAAGCATGGGAGCCGCTGAAGCTGTATTACTCCCACGGTTTCGTGTTCCAGCGCATGGAGCTTTTCCACAATGATTTGATTGAGCAGGGCAAGACCAGCCCGTATACGCCAATGATGTCGCGCTGGGATGCGTCTTTCGGTGACATCATGTCGCGGGTAACCACGCAGATTGAGTGCGCGGATTACTTCCAAAACCGCGAAGATGCGCTGCGTGCCCACGCCACCCAAATTGACCCGGCGGGTGCGTTTCTCGCAACCTCGGTGGCGACGCAGGCGCGTTTGTGGCCGACAGAAGAATTCGAGTTAGCGCAGACGCGCGTGGCTACGGAATTGCCGGAAACCGATATGCTGGCAGGCACACCTGGGATTGAAAAATCGCTCGGAGAGGCGAATAAATAATGAGTTTTGTATCCAGTGCTGCGCTTAACAATGTGACGTTGGCAATGCACAATATTTCCACCGACGTGCTTTTACTTGCGCAGGGTAGCCAGAATGGGCCGGTTGGTCCGGAGTTTGGCAAGGCATCACCAATCGGCATGTTGATTATCATTCTGATGCTCATCGCAGTGCTGATGGCCGGGTGGTTCTTCCACCGCCGCTACTCACGTTTCCGCCGTCGCGCCATGTTCGCGCAGGAAAATGGCATCGATCCTTTTGACCAAGAAGCGGTGGATTCGGCGTTGAAAGAAGCCGGTCTCTACGACCATCGCAAGAAGTCGAAGTTCTAGCAGCAGCTTTTCTATGCCACCCCGCGCAACCCTTTAACCTGCAAATTCAGGGGGAAGTGGCGCGGGGGCTAAGAAAGTGTGTTAGAGTCTGCGTCATGTTCGTTAAGCGATTTTATTATGACAAGGCTCCGGGTCCTTCCGGCGTCTTGTTGCTGTCTGCTTAAGAAATTTCAAAGCACACACTAACGAACGCCAACGCACTTAACACCCCGGAGCCTAGCAGCCCTCAAATGAGGAGCTGCTTTTTTGTTTGCCTCGGGGTAGGCGTACAACGCGCAAGCGGCGCACAACTTCCTCGCAGGCAGACACATTCCCATTGAATAAGAAGGAAGTTAATTTTCATGTCTCGTCCCGTATCGCTCACCGCGCCAGCATCGACCTCCAACCGCCGCGTTAAGGCATTCCACCAACTGCCGAGCCCAGCGGAGTTGCAAGCGGAGTCGCCGCTGAGTGAGAAACAAGCAGCGAAGGTGGAACAGGACCGCCAGGAAATCGCGGATATCTTCGCCGGTGAAGATGATCGACTCGTCGTAGTTGTCGGACCGTGCTCCATCCACGATCCAGTCGCTGCCCTTGATTACGCCAACCGTTTGTCCCCACTGGCACGCGCACTCGAGGAAGACCTGAAGGTTGTTATGCGCGTGTACTTTGAAAAGCCACGCACCACCGTGGGCTGGAAGGGACTTATCAATGACCCGCACTTGGATCAGTCCTTCGACATTCCCTCCGGTCTGCGCACCGCACGCAAGGTGCTCACTGACATTGTGAACTTAGACCTGCCAGCTGCGTGCGAGTTCCTCGAGCCAAACAGCCCGCAGTACTACGCTGATGCCGTGGCATGGGGCGCGATTGGTGCTCGCACCACCGAATCCCAGGTGCATCGACAGCTTGCTTCTGGCATGTCCATGCCGATTGGTTTCAAAAACGGCACCGACGGCAACGTTGACGTTGCGATCCACGCGGCATCCTCCGCTGCCTCCCCGCACTTCTTCTTCGGTACTTCTGATGACGGCCAGCCATCGGTTGTAGAAACCGCTGGAAACCAGCACTGCCACATCATCCTGCGCGGTGGCTCCCAAGGCCCGAACTGGGACGCAGAATCCGTAGCCCAAGTCACCGCCAAGCTCGGCGACAATGCGCGGCTGATGATTGATGCTTCCCATGCCAACTCCGGCAAAGATCATTTGCGCCAAGTCGAGGTTACCCGGGGCATCGTCAAGCAAATTGCGAACGGCAATGAGCACATTGCCGGCATCATGATGGAATCCTTCCTTGAGGGCGGCGCGCAATCCCTGGATGCGAAAGGCAAAGATGGCTTGACCTACGGCCAGTCCATCACCGATGCCTGCATGGATATTGATGACACCGTGGATTTGTTGGCTGAGTTGGCCTCTGCCGTTCGCGCCCGCCGTCAGGCACGCTAGACTACAAAGTGTGAAACTTCTCCCCGCACTGCTGTACCCAGCCTACGAAGCCCGCCTCACATCCGAGCTCAAAGGTAAGCCGCAGCCGAAGCATATCGCGATCATGGCTGACGGCAACCGCCGCTGGGCACGTGAGGCGGGGTTTGAAGACATCAGCCATGGGCACCGCCAGGGCGCCAAGAAGATCAGTGAAATGATCTCCTGGTGCGGGGACACCGAAGTTGAAGTAGTAACCATCTACCTGCTGTCGACGGAGAACCTGAAGCGCTCTGAAAACGAAGTTAGCCTGCTTTTCGACATCATCACTGAGGTTGTTGACCACCTCAGCCACGGCGATTTGAACTGCCAAGTCCGCCTGGTGGGCCACCTGAACCTGTTGCCTGATGAGGTAACCAACAAGATGTGCGCGGCTGCGGCCGATACCCAGGACAACGACGGCGTGATTGTGAACATCGCTGTCGGCTACGGCGGGCGCCAAGAAATTGTTGATGCCGTCCAGGCCCTGCTGAAACAAGAAGTAGAAGAAGGCGCAACGGCCGAGGAACTGGTGGACCACATCACCGTGGAATCCATTTCCAAGCACCTGTACACCAAAGGCCTTCCGGACCCAGACCTGGTCATCCGCACTTCCGGTGAGCAGCGTCTGTCCGGCTTCCTGTTGTGGCAAGCGGCCTATTCTGAAATCTGGTTCACGGACACTTACTGGCCGGCGTTTCGCAAGATCGATTTCCTGCGTGCACTGCGCGACTATTCCAACCGTTCCCGCCGCTTTGGTAAATAGGAGCACTTTAAATGGTTCAGGTTCTGTATCAATCCCACTACGGCTCGAGCAAGCAGTACGCAGACGCTTTTGCGCAGCTTTTCGATGCCACCGCGAGCACCTGGGATGACATGCGTGCACTGCGACCCGAACTCGCAGCCGAACAAGGGCCAGTTGTGGTCTTTTCCTATATCCACGGCCCGCGTGTACCTGGTATTGAGGCCGCCATCGCCGCGTGGAAAGCTGGACGTCCTGCTGCTTTGTGCGTGGTGGGGATGACTTTGGTGGAAAAGGCCCGCAAAGACGATGCCCTCGTCAACCAAGTCGGGGAAGACATCACGCGCTTTTACCTGCCCGGCCGGTTGAACTACTCGGAGCTGGACACCGCGCACGCAACCGTGATGAAAGGCATCATCCAAGCCGTTAAACTCAAGCCGCGCTCCCTGCGCAGCGAAAATGACCAAGCAATGATTGATGCCTATAAGCACGACATCGACCGTGTGGACCTGGCGGAGCTTGACCCAGTGATTGCCTGGGCACAGGACAACGCTTAAATCCTGCGCGCCTAAATCTTGCGCATTCGAACTTTCTCCACGCTGTGGTCTTCGCCCTTGCGCAGCACCAAAGAAGCACGCACGCGGGTGGGTAGAATATTTTCCACCAGGTTGGGCAAGTTAATGGACTGCCAAATCTCACGCGCCTGATTGTATGCCTGCTCATCATTCATGTTCGCGTAAGCAGCGAAGTGCGCTCCCGGCTCGCGGAATGCCGTGTGGCGCAGGTCGAGGAAGCGGGTGATGTACCAATTTTCAATGGTTTCAATGCGCGCGTCCACGTAGACGGAGAAGTCGAATAGATCAGAAATCATCAACGTCGGGCCGGTTTGCAAAACGTTCAGGCCCTCCAGAATCAGAATGTCTGGCTGGTGCACCGTCTGGAATTCATTCGGAACAATGTCATAGGAAACGTGCGAATACATCGGTGCCCGCACGACTTCTTTGCCGGACTTCACGTCCGTGACAAAGCGCATCAGGGCGCGGCGGTCATAAGACTCCGGGAAACCTTTACGCGGCATCAACCCACGTTCTTGCAGGATACGAGTGGGGTAGAGGAAACCATCCGTGGTGACCAGGTCCACCTTCGGGTGCGTGTCCCAGCGCTCCAACAGCACCTGGAGCAAACGCGCGGTCGTAGATTTACCGACAGCGACCGAACCCGCAACGCCAATCACAAAAGGCACATGACTTGGGGGATTGCCCAAGAACTGCCCGGTTGCTTCCGTCAAAGCTTGCCGTGCAGCAACCTGCATATGGATGAGACGGGACAGCGGAAGATAGACATCTGCGACCTCTTCGAGGTTGATGTTCTCACCAAGGCCAGCCAGCTTTTTAACTTCTTCTTCCGTCAACACCTGAGGCATGGATTTACGCAGTCCACGCCAGGTATCGCGGTCGAAATCGAGGTAGGGGCTCAAATCGGGGTTCCGCGCCATGTGCTCCATTGTGTCACTACTTATAGACCGCGATGAAATTCACCATGGCCTTTGACACAGCCATGTGTATTTTAAGGGGTGAAAGTACCCGCATCTTAGGCAACCTTGGCTATCATGTGGTGTGTATTGCTTCATCCCCACTTCGACGAAGGGAATTTACGTCTCATATGACTTCTCAGAATTCTTCCGATGCGCGTTACCAGGAAATGCGCGACCTTGACCCAGAGGTTTTCGCAGCCATCGGCGGCGAGATTGCTCGTCAGCGCGACACTCTGGAAATGATTGCTTCGGAGAACTTTGTTCCTCGCGCGGTCTTGCAGGCTCAGGGTTCGGTACTGACCAACAAGTACGCTGAGGGCTACCCTGGCCGCCGCTACTACGGTGGCTGCGAGCACGTCGATATTGTTGAGGATCTGGCACGCGACCGTGCAAAGTCCCTGTTCGGTGCAGAATTCGCTAACGTTCAGCCGCACTCCGGTGCGCAGGCTAATGCAGCGGTTCTGGCGTCACTGATCAACCCAGGCGACAAGATTCTGGGCCTGTCTTTGGCACACGGCGGTCACCTGACCCACGGCATGAAGCTGAACTTCTCCGGCAAACTGTACGAAGTAGCTGCCTACGAAGTTGATGAGCAGACCAACCGCATTGACATGGACAAGCTGCGTGAGCAGGCTATTGCTGAAAAGCCACAGGTCATCATCGCTGGCTGGTCCGCATACCCACGCACCCTGGATTTTGAAGCATACCGTTCCATCGCGGATGAGGTTGGCGCCTACCTGTGGACCGACATGGCTCACTTCGCTGGTCTGGTTGCAGCTGAGCTGTACCCGACCCCAGTTCCACACTCTGACGTTGTCTCCACCACCGTTCACAAGACCCTGGGCGGCCCACGCTCCGGCATGATTTTGGCGAAGCAGGACTACGCCAAGAAGCTGAACTCTGCAGTCTTCCCGGGCCAGCAGGGTGGTCCTTTGATGCACGTTGTTGCTGCGAAGGCTATCTCCATGAAGATTGCTGCTTCTGCAGAATTCCGTGAGCGTCAGGAACGCACCCTGGAAGGTGCAAAGATTCTGGCTGAGCGTCTTGTTGCCCCAGAAGCTAAGGCAGCTGGCATTGATGTGCTGACCGGTGGCACCGACGTGCACCTGGTTCTGGTTGACCTGCGCAACTCTGAGATGGACGGCCAGCAGGCAGAGGACCTCCTGCACGAGGTTGGCATCACCGTGAACCGTAACGCGGTTCCAAATGACCCACGTCCACCGATGGTTACCTCCGGCTTGCGCATTGGTACCGCAGCACTGGCAACCCGCGGCCTGGATGCAGCAGCATTCGCCGAGGTTGCAGACATCATTGCTTCGGCTCTTATCGATGGCAAGAATACCGACACCCAGGCACTTCGCGCACGCGTGGACAAGCTCGCTGAGCAGTTCCCACTGTACGAAGGTCTGGAAGACTGGAAGCTGGTCTAAGCCCTTCTAAAAAGAGCTAACCAAGCACCACAAAGCAAGTGGGCGGGTCCTGGGGAAAATCCAGAACCCGCCCACTTTCGCTATTCGCTAAAGAGAACTACGAAGTTCTACTTAGCATCCTCTTCAGGTGCGTCCGCAGACTCAGATTCAGCCTCAGCGTCAGCTGGGGTTGCCTCGCCGACTGCAGCTTCGCCCTCTGCCAAAGATTCTTCGATGGCGTCCACGAAGTCCTTGTTTTCTGGCAGCTTCGAGGTATCAACCTCGCCGCTGGCAGCAGCGGATTCGACGTCGCCCTCAGAGCCTTCAGCACTCTCAGCACGGGAGTCGGCGTGAGCGGTGCGTGCCGCGCGCAGCCAATCCGGCTGGTTCTCAAGCAGCTCCTTGACTTCAGCAGCATTGAGCGGCTTGTCCATGTCGTTCTTCTTCAAGGCAGTTACAGAAATGCCAAGCTTCTGCGCAACAATCGGACGTGGGTAAGGGCCGGTGCGGCGCAGCTCAGCGAGCCACTCCGGCGGGTTCGTGTGCAGGTCGCGCAGCTCAGCGTGCGTAATCGCCCCGTCTTGGAACTCCTGGGGCGCTGCCGGCAGGTAAATGCCCAGCTTCTTCGCCGCGGTCTGCGGGCGCATGGCGGTACCAGATGGTTGCATATTATTGTCAGTCACGTTTCCTACGGTAGCACCAAGTTCGACCGTGGGAAACATACCCGATTAAGCTAGCTGCCATGTTGCGATTGACGTTTGCTACCGGCACCGAACCAGGAAAGTGGTTCGCGCGTTTCCGCCGCGCCACAGCACACGGGGTTTTGGAGACCCTCGACGCCGATGACACAATCGCTGTGCTCTTGGCTGGCGGCGCCGATGTGGCTCTGGCCAGGCTGCCTTTAGGGGGAGTCGACAAGCGTCTGAGCGAAGACACTGTCCATATCGTGCGCCTATACGCCGAAGAACGCGGCATTGCGGTGCCGAAAGACTCCGTCTTCGCGGAGATGAAAGAGACCGTTGACCCGCGCGATGTCGCCGATGAGCACGTTAATTACCGCATTGCTGACGATGCATCCTTGGACATCGACGCCATCCGCGAGGGCCTGCAGGTAGTTGCCGCGAACGTCGGCATTGTCATTGCGCCGCGTCCTTTGCTGAAGGTGCTGTCCAAAAAGCAAGTGGTTCCGCTGGGCTTAAAAGACCCGTCCGTGCCGCAGACCGAAATCGCGCTGGTGTGGCTCAAGGACAATGATTCTGAAGCCATCCAGGACTTCGTCGGCATTGCCAAGGGCCGAACCCTGAACTCCTCGCGGCATGAAGCGCCGAAAAAGACCTCGCGCGAGAAAGCGAAGGCAAAGCAAGCCCGCCGAAGCGAGGCAACCGGCGGCGCAAAGAAGAGTAGTTCGCCAAAGAAATCTTCTGCGCGGGGCTCTCACCAGCGCAGAGGACGCCGCGGCTAGTTCGGGGCAACGATTTACCCAGAGTTCATCTTTCAACCGTGTAATTTTAATCTCACTTGCTTATGGTGGGCACTAACCGGAGAAGCTCAGGGACCTACAGAAAGGGATTTTGAGAACCTAGGTTCTACGAGCGGAGGTATTTGCCGTAACCGCCAAGCGACAAGGGAGAACCCTGCAGGCATGTTTGATTCAAACGTCAGAACCTGTTCACCGCACAGCCCAGCGCAAGACGCACATTCATTTGATGCAGTCGCACACCTGGAATCCAAGCCGAAGACCAAAACTTATGTTCTCGACACTTCCGTATTGCTCTCTGACCCGTGGGCGTTGAAGAAGTTCGCAGAACACGATGTGGTTTTGCCGGTCGTGGTTATTTCAGAGCTGGAAGGAAAACGTCATCACCCGGAGCTTGGTTGGTTCGCCCGCCAAGCTCTTCGTCATTTAGAGGGCCTGCGCGCGCAGCACGGTCATCTGGACCAGCCAGTGTCCGCGAATGAGCACGGCGGCACGCTGCACGTGGAGCTTAACCACCAGGATCAGTCTTTGTTGCCGCTGGCGTTTCGCGGAACCGAAGGCGATCACCGCATCCTCGCGTGTGCGCTGAACCTGGCTCATGAGGGCCACGACACCGTGCTGGTGACCAAGGACGTGCCGCTGCGCGTCAAAGCTGGTGCTGTTGGCTTGGAAGCGGATGAATACCACGCGCAGGACGTCGTGCTCACGGGCTACACGGGCATGGCGAACGTGCACGTGGCGCCGGGAGTCATCAATGATTTGTTTAGCGATGGGGAAGTCGTTATCGATGATGTACTGACCGATGAAGGCACCCCCGCCGGCAACTTGCCTGTGCACTGTGGCGTGACTTTGCAGGCGAACCAGCAGTCCGCGTTGGGCCGCGTGCTTGCCGATGGTTCCGTCAAGCTAGTCCGCGGCGACATCAACGCCTTCGGGCTGCAGGGCCGTTCGGCTGAGCAGCGCATTGCTCTCGATGTCCTATCGGATCCTTCGGTGGGCATTGTCTCCATCGGTGGCCGCGCCGGTACTGGTAAATCCGCCATGGCGCTGTGCGCCGGACTCGAGGCAGTCCTGGAGCGTCAAGAACACCGCAAGATTGTGGTCTTTCGCCCGATGTACGCCGTCGGTGGGCAGTCCTTGGGCTACCTGCCGGGCTCCGAATCCGAGAAGATGAACCCCTGGGCACAGGCAGTCTACGATACCCTCGAAGGTCTGGTTTCTGACAACGTCATCGAAGAAATCCACGACCGTGGCCTGCTGGAGGTTCTACCCCTGACGCACATCCGTGGTCGCTCGTTGCATGACAGCTTCGTCATCGTGGATGAAGCGCAGTCTTTGGAGCGCAACGTGCTGCTCACCGTGCTCTCGCGCCTGGGGCGCGGCTCCCGCGTTGTGTTGACGCATGACGTCGCGCAGCGCGATAACCTGCGGGTTGGCAGGCACGATGGGGTGCAGGCGGTTATCGAAAAGCTGAAAGGCCACAGCTTGTTTGCGCACATCACCTTGCAGCGCTCCGAGCGTTCCCAGATTGCCCAATTAGTCACAAATTTGCTTGAATGTGACAACTAGCGGGGAGGTGCTACCTGTGAAATTAATCGAAAAGAAAGGCCATAGATGGCATGATCAACCTACCCTGCGGATAATGAAAGGATGACCAAGCGAAGCTTTGCGATCCGCCCTTTCCGCGCGGAGGATTACCCGCAAGTACAAGACATCTACGAGCAGGGACTCATCACGGGTAATGCGTCCTATGAGCACCGCCCCCTAACGCTTGATGAGTTCAACGACGGCAAGATTTTGGACACCGTGTACGTCGCGGTGGAAGAAAATGACGATTCTAAAGTTATCGGCTGGGTTTCCGGTGCTCACATCTCACAGCGCGAGGTGCTGGCCGGCGTTGTAGAGGATTCCATCTACATCGACCCACAGGCCCAGGGTCGTGGCATTGCCGGTGGCTTGCTGGACAAGTTCATTGAGGTGTGCCAAGAAAAGGGCATGTGGGCAATTCACTCGTGGATTTTCCCGGAGAATGACGGTTCAGCCAAGCTGCACGCTTCTCGCGGCTTTGAAAAGGTTGGCACCTACAAGCACCTGGCCAAGATGACCTACGGTGAGCGCGCCGGCGAATGGCGCGATACCGATGTTTACCAAAAGCTTTTGCCAAAGCCTGAGAAAGTCGCCGCCGAGGAAGAGTTTGAGAAGACCGCTTCTGAGCGAATCAAAGCAGTAAAGCCAGTGACCACCTAAGGAAACCAACCACGAATAAAATGCTAAGCGCCCTGCAAGAATCTGAGTTCATCAGTTCTTGCAGGGCGCTTCTTTGCGTCCCGGGAAATATCGTGTCGTTCTACCCAGGAAAATCGCGAACGCGATTTTCCTATTCGATGGTCTCCTTCAGGCGCTCCTGGCGCAGTGGGAACAGCACGAGCATTGCGATGACCGCGAGTGGAACCATCATGCCAATGACTGGGGTCAGGCCGTCGTTGTAGGAGTTGAGGATGGCGTCCCGGACGGCATCGGGAAGCTCTGCGACTGCATGCGGCGTCAAGGAGTTAGCAGCATCTGCACCGGAGAACTGCTGTGCGAGCTCAGCGCCTTCCTTGCCCAAGGATGCAATAGCGTCAGGCAAACGCACGGACATTTCATCCTGCATGTTGTGGATGAACATGGAACCGACGATGGAAGCACCCAACGCGGAACCAATCTGGCGGAAGAAGTTGTTTGCTGCGGTAGCCGTACCGACCTGGGCGATTGGGAAGGAGTTCTGGACAATAAGTACCAGAACCTGCATGACAAAGCCCAAGCCCACGCCGAAGACGAAGAAGCGGACGCCAATTCCGGTCAAGGAGGTATCCACGGTCATCTGGGACATCCACCACAATGCAAACGCGGTGATTGCCAGACCGACGATTGGGTAAACCTTGTAGTTACCGGACTTTGCGATGATGAAACCGACGCCGGTGGAGACACCGATCATGCCGACCATCATTGGGATCATCATTAGACCAGCCTCAGTTGGTGTCAGTGTGTGCACCATCTGCAGGTAGGTGGGCATGTAGCCGAGCACGCCCATCATGGCCAGGCCCAGAACGGTGCCGGCGATGGTGGTCAAGACCATGTTGCGGTTCTTGAACAGCTGGACTGGAATCAGCGGCTGTGCTGCGCGGGACTCGATGAACACCGTCAGCAGGATACCGACGATGACCACTGCCGCCATCGACAAGATAGTTGGGGAAGTCCACTCATACTCACTGCCGCCCCAGGTGGTCAGCAGAATCAGGGTGCTGGTGGTGATTGCCATTGCAGCAAAGCCCATCCAGTCAAAGCCCTTGAAACCCTGCTCACCGACGCGCAGCTTCAGCACGAAGATACAAACGATGATTGCCAACAGGCCCAGTGGAATGTTGATCCACAGGCCCCAGCGCCAGCCAGGACCATCGGTGAACCAGCCGCCGAGGACTGGGCCCAGAACGGAGGAGACACCGAAAACGCCGCCCATGATACCCATAAACTTGCCGCGCTCACGTGCGGAAACAACCTCAGCCACAATCGACTGGGAAGAAATCATCATGATGCCGGCGCCGAAGCCTTGAATAGCGCGGCCGGTAATCAGTACGCCCATGCCGCTGGCGAAACCGCCAATGGCAGAACCGATAACAAAGATGGCGATACCGGTGATGTAGACCCACTTGCGGCCCATGCGGTCACCCAACTGGCCAGCCAGTGGCATTGCGATGGTCATAGTCACCATGAAGGCTGAGATAACCCAGCTCATCTGGTCAACGCCACCGAGCTCACCAACAATCGTTGGTAGCGCAGAGCCAAAGATCATCTGCCCCAAAGAGCTCATCAACATTGTCAGCATCAGCGCAGCGAAAACAATGCCAACATTATCCGCGGTCTTCTTGCCGCGGTTAGGGTCAGTTGCCGAAGGCGTAGCCATTTCAGCGTTTACCACTGGGAGTTCTTCCACAGCGGCAGCACTGGCTTGGTCGCCCGTGCTTGGGGTGGAGTTGTTAGCTACCATTCCAGTCCTTTCGTGTAATTCTTTATCAATTCCATCGACCGATAAATGCGGTCAATCATCGGCAATGTGCAGTCACGGTCCGGCCGTGACATTGCCATCCACGTTGCTTCGCGGACGAACCCACTTAGCAGCATCGCCTCAGTTCCCGGGTCCAACTCTGGGTTGAGCTGTTCCTCAGGATGCTCCGTGAGGCGCTGGGTAATGAGCTCCATAGTCTCTTGGGAGCGTTCCTTACGGAAAGCCATTGCGCGTACCGCTACGTCTGGATGTGCAAAGATCCGTTGACGGCGTTCGTGAATAACCTCATCCTGGTGGGACGCATTCAGGTGTTGCTCAATGTGCTTAACCATCAGGTGGAGGATGTTACTGCCATCAGCGTCCAAGAAATCCTCGCGCTGTTCGGCAGTCAACGGTTCCGAGGTTGCTCCAATAACAGCGCCTTCTTTGGCGCTGAAGTAATTAAAAAAGGTGCGACGGGAAATCCCGGCGGCTTCACAAATCTGTTCAATCGTTACTGCATCAAAGCTCGATTCATCAACCAAACGCGTCGCAGCATCTTCGATGCGATGCTTGGTTGCTATGCGCTTTTGCTCCCTTAACCCAAGGTCACTGCCTAGGAGGGAGTCATCTTCACTATCTTTAGTTTCTTGCATACCATGCAACATTACACGCCGTGCAAGTTTGCACCAAGTGCAATCCTTGTGAAGTTATATATCGGCGAATTACTTCATGCTTTAAATCACTATTCTGGCGCCACAACTAGCTCATCGATGTCGCGCGTCAGCGTTGCCGCGGCCTTAAGTTCTTCGTCGCCCGCCTCATTGGTTTCAAAGTACTGCGCCGAAATCTGCCCCGAGTCCTCTTCAAACTTCCAAAAACCATCAGTCACGCATTTGTTGTTTAGTGCCTGCGTGTCATATGCCGCGACGCCTTCCTCGGCGCCATCAGTCTCCATGAGCGTCAACAGCGCCTGGCAGCCCGTGGTCGGATAGACCAACACTGCAGTTTCACCAGCAAAGGAAATAACTCCGTCCCACGTATTCTCCGGACTGGCATTGAACTCACCCGCAAACGTGCCGACATATCCGCCATTGAGAATCTCCACCGGCGCCGATGAGTCAACATCGACCACCGCACGGTCAACTACCGGCTGCGCATTCGGCTCAGCATTAGAACGAATCCACGCGAAAAGCGCTGCGGCCACCGCAAGCACCACGACGACCACACCAACAATCCACATCCACCGGTCCGTTGTCTTTGAGCCGCTGTATTGCTCAAAAGAATTCTGCGTACTTTGCTCTGCTCGCTCTACCCGCTCCTGGTTGGAAAGAACATGCTTCTGCGACTCCGGTGTGTTTTCAGGCATGGCAGCAATCTTAGCCACTCACCCCGGCGACACCCGCCGCGTACCCTTCGCGCTCACGGGCGCAGGGCTTCTGGCGAGGCGGTGGTTTGCGGTGAGCGCGAAGCGCACACCCGGCAGTAAGGGATGTTGGGCCGCTAGGTTGTAGTGCTTTGCGATGCCCGCTTTGGGCCCGGTGTACCTTTCGCGCTCACGGGCGCAGGGCTTCTGGCGAGGCGGCGGTTTGTGGTGAGCGCGAAGGGGACATGGGTGGCTCAAAGGCAGGGAGGGTTGCCGGGCGAAGGGTCTTGAGGGAGTGAGGGCATGAGGGCATGAAAAAGGAGCGCCACCCGCGTAATGCGGAGGGCGCTCCTTTGGGAATCTAAGCGAAGAGGTGAGGCTTAGAAGTTGTCGCGGTCGGTGTTGGCCATGGCCAGAACATCGAGGCGCTTGTCCAGCTCTTCTTCGGTGAGCTTGTCGCCGTCAACAAAGCCGAGGTTAATAACAGCTTCGCGGATGGTGATGCCCTCAGCCAGAGCGTGCTTAGCCACCTTGGCTGCATTCTCGTAGCCGATTGCAGAGTTCAGTGGGGTCACGATGGATGGAGAAGACTCAGCGAAGGTCTTCATGCGCTCGGCGTTTGGCTCGATGCCATCGACAAGACGCTCTGCGAAAACGCGTGCGGTGTTGGCCAGCAGGCGGGAGGACTCGAGCACGTTGCGTGCCATCATTGGGATGAACACGTTGAGCTCGAACTGGCCCTGGGTGCCGCCGAAAGCGATAGCAGCATCGTTGCCAATGACCTGTGCGGAAACCTGGGTCGCGGTCTCACACAGAACTGGGTTGACCTTGCCTGGCATGATGGAAGAGCCTGGCTGCAGGTCTGGCAGGTGAATCTCCGCGAAACCGGTCAGTGGGCCGGAGCCCATCAGGCGGATGTCGTTGGCCATCTTGTAGAGGGAGACTGCAACAACGCGCATTGCGCCGGAGAACTCAACGAGGGCGTCGCGGTTTGCCTGCGCCTCGAAGTGGTTCTTTGCCTCCGACAGTTCGTTCACGCCGGTGAGCTTCTTGAGCTCTTCGGTGACCTTCGCGCCGAAGTCAGCGGAGGTGTTCAGGCCGGTACCAGCAGCGGTGCCGCCGATTGCGAGCTCGCCGAGGCGAGGGAGGGTAGCTTCGATGCGCTCGATGCCGAGCTCAAACTGGCGTGCGTAGCCGGAGAATTCTTGGCCCAGGGTTACTGGAACAGCATCCATCAGGTGGGTGCGGCCGGACTTAACAACAGCCTTCCACTCAGTAGCCTTCTTGGACAGGGACTCGTGCAGGACCTTCAGGCCTGGGATGAGGTCGTTGACAGCAGCTTCGGTGGCAGCAACGTGGGTTGCGGTTGGGAAGGTGTCGTTGGAGGACTGGCCCATGTTCACGTGGTCATTTGGGTGCAGCTCGACGCCATTTTGCTTAGCGATGGAAGCGATAACCTCGTTGGTGTTCATGTTCGAGGAAGTACCGGAGCCGGTCTGGAAAACATCGATAGGAAATTCTGCGTCGTACTTACCGGTAGCGATTTCCTTACCAGCAGCGATGATGGCGTCAGCGATCTCGCCGTCGAGTGCGCCGGAATCCTTGTTGACCTGTGCACATGCAGCCTTGAGAAGACCCATCGCGCGGATCTGAGCAGACTCCAGGCCGCGGCCGGAGATTGGGAAGTTTTCAACAGCACGCTGAGTTTGTGCGCGCCACAGTGCGTCCTTAGGAACCTGTACTTCGCCCATCGTGTCATGCTCAATGCGGTATTCAGTCATGAAATCCACCTTCTTTGTAGAGAGATTAAATCTGTTTAACTGTCATTTACCCGGCACGCATGTATCGCGCGACCGGGCAAGGCTGTACGCCTTCTAGTATGGCTAATTTTTCTCGTGCGCGCCGCCACATGTGGTACGCACTCGTGGTCTAAGCTTAGCTAAGGCTTATTCTGCTGGATCCGAGTAGTCGACTACGGAGTACTCCTGCAGCTTGGACAGCTGGTGAATGGAGTCGATGTAGCGGACGGTGCCGGACTTGGAGCGCATCACCAAAGAGCGGGTAGTGGCGGAGTTCGCGCGGTAGGAAACGCCGCGCAGCATGTCACCGTTGGTAACGCCGGTTGCTGCGAAGTAGCAGTTATCGGAAGTGACCAGGTCGTTGGTGTAGAGCACGCGGTCCAGGTCGTGGCCGGCAGCGCGAGCGCGTTCTGCTTCTTCTTCATCCTTTGGCCACAGCATCCCCTGGATTTCGCCGCCCATGCACTTCATGGCACAAGCGGTAACGATTCCTTCTGGGGTGCCGCCGATACCCATGAGCAGGTCAATGGAGTTGGAATCCTGCGCGGTGGCAATAGCGCCAGCAACGTCGCCGTCCATGATGAGGCGTACTTTGGCGCCTGCTTCACGGATGTCTTCGATGAGCTGGTCGTGGCGTGGACGGTCAAGAACAACAACGGTGACTTCTTCAGCCTTGATGCCCTTGGCCTTAGCCACAGCTTCGATGTTGTAGGCGATAGGCTTGGTGATATCCACCTTGCCCACAGCTTCTGGGCCGACGACCAGCTTGTTCATGTAGAACACAGCGGATGGGTCGTACATGGTGCCGCGCTCGGCCGCAGCGATAACGGAAATCGCGTTCGGGCGACCTTCCGCCATCAAGCGGGTGCCGTCAACTGGGTCAACCGCGATATCCATGGCGGCGCCCACGCCGGTGCCCACGTTTTCGCCGTTGTAGAGCATTGGGGCTTCGTCTTTTTCGCCTTCGCCGATGACAACTACGCCATCCATGGATACGGAGTTAATGAGTTGGCGCATAGCGTCTACGGCCGCACCGTCGCCTTCGTTCTTCTTGCCACGGCCTACCCAACGGCCGGAAGCGAGAGCTGCAGCTTCGGTTACACGCACCAGCTCCATAGCCAGGTTGCGGTCTGGAAGTTCAGGAGTTCCAGCTTTATTTGTCATCGGTTAGAAGGCCTTCCTCAATGTTTAATAGGTATAGCGTGCGCCGCAGAGCTAGGCCCTATCAGCGCCGGCATATCAAGTATGCCCACTCGCACGACCATTATTCCATGTTTCCTTAGGCAAACATTCCCGGATAGTCCCCCGAAAGAGGGAAGACTTTGCCACACTAGGCCCTGCCGCGGTGTACTTTGCCCATACTTCGCCTGCGTTCGGCTTGTATTCCTCGCCACGCGGGTTAACTATTTCTTTCAAGCCGTGCGATACTAAAGCGCATGGCTGGCGAAGATAAACCAAAGATTTTCGAGAACGGTAGGGACATGATGCTGTCCCTCGGGGTGATTGTTGTCGGAATGCTAGCGGTGGTGGGCGGCACAGGATTGTGCACCATCAACCCGGAGACTTCTGATCTTTCAGCTGTTCGCGAGGTCGATGGTGAGGCATTCTTGGACCTTGAGGCACGCGCCGCGCAAGGTGCAGCCATTCGTATTCCGGATGTTCCAGAAGATTGGGTAGCCAACTCGGCGCGCCGGGCATCGGTTGCGCAGTCGCCATCATCGGTAGTCGGCTGGGTTACGCCGCAAGAAGGTTATTTGTCGTCGTGGCAGACGCAAGTTTCGCTTGACGATGCATTGGCGGGCTTTGACGAGCACTTCCGCGAAGAAACAGAAACAATCAATATCGACGGCAAGGATGTCATCGTGGCCTCCACGGAAGAGCGCAATGTGCGCGACGTGTGGGCCTTCGATATGGAAGATGAACGCGTGCTGCTCTCCGGTACTGCATCCGAGGAAGAATTTACGGAGCTAGTCCGCGCGTTCTTGGCTGTGGACCCAGTAGAAATCGGTTAGTTAGCTAGATTCCTAGCCTAACGAACCGGATTGGTAGCGAACTCGCTAACTAACCCTCGATTTCCAGCGAATCCGTTGAGAATTCGCTACTTTTTGCGGGTGAGGCGAATCTTTTCAAGCACCTCACCGTAGTGAGCTTCCACGCCCACCTGGGTGGTCTTGTCCTGAGCTGCTTCAGCAGCAGGGCCGGAGACGCGCTCGCGGTCGACGAAGATTTCAATCTTCTCCTTCGACAACCCAGGCTCAATGGTGATAGCGCTGAGCTTGCCAACGCTGAACTCGAAGCGCAACGAACCGTTGTAATACGTCAGCTCTTGGTGGCCTTCCTCATTCGCCGAGGTGGTCTTGGTGTGCGCGGGGCCAAAGAATTCCTCGATGAGACCCACTGGGTCACCAAATTCTAATGCGCCGGCAGAAGCCGTTTTGGAGATGAAATCTACGCGGTCACCTGGGTAAGCAAAGATCTGCATGGGGGATGCGGTTCCTTTCGGTTCTAACTAGTCTTCGTCGTAATCGGAGGAGTCAGGCTGGCCGGTGGATTCGGCGGAGTCAGCGCGGGCATTGAGTGCATCTTCGACGCGCTTGGATGCGCCATCGAGGTGGTTCTCGCAGACCTTGGCAAGGGCTTCGCCGCGCTCCCAGTATTTCAGTGATTCGTCGAGGCTCATCTGGCCGAGCTCTAAAATCTTGACGGTTTCGATGAGCTCGTCGCGCGCCTGTTCATAAGTCAATGTGTCGATGGCGGGGAAGGCGTCCTCACCAGGAGTGCCAGTGCCAAAAGAATCAGTAGCCATGATTGTCTTTCTCTTAAAGAAGAAATGTTGTTTAAAAAGTGTAGTTAATCCGAAGGGCCGGAGCCCAACACCGCAGCGGACAGCGAGCCATCGCCAACACGGACGCGAATCTGCGCGCCCGGTGGTGCCTGCTGGTAGCTGGTGACCACCTCGGCATCGCTGCCATCACGTGGCAGAACCTGGACCACAGAATAACCACGCGCGAGTGTGGCCGCAGGGCCCAAAGCGCTCACCTGCGAACGCAGCGCTGAAACGCGTGTGGTTTCACGCTCGAGCATGATCTGGATGTCGCGGCGCATCGTTTGCTGCAGGCGTTGCAGCTCTTCACGCTGCACAGTAATCGGGCGCATGGGATCAGCCAGCACGGGACGCGAGCGCAACTGCGCAAGTCCGCGGCGCTCACGCTCAACCCAGCCGCGCAATGCTGCAGCCATGCGCTGGCGTGCCTCTGCGATGCGGTCATATTCCAAGGCGACATCGGGAACAACGCGCTTGGCAGCATCGGTAGGCGTGGCGGCGCGAACGTCCGCGATATTGTCCAGAACTGGGTTATCCGGCTCGTGCCCAATCGCAGAGACTACCGGAGTGTTTGCGGCAGCGACAGCACGCTGCAATGCTTCCTCAGAGAAGGGGAGAAGGTCTTCTACCGAGCCGCCTCCGCGGGCGATGATGATGACATCGACCTCCGGGTCGGCATCGAGAAGCTGCAATGCATCAACAACCTGTGCGACGGTGCCGGTACCCTGAACCGCTGTGTTAATAACCCGAAACTGCACCGCTGGCCAACGATCCTGCGACACGGCAAGCACATCGCGCTCCGCAGCCGAACCGCGGCCAGTAATCAACCCAACCTTCTTGGGCAAAAACGGCAACGGCTTCTTGCGCGCCGGGTCCGTTAAACCCTCAGCCGTCAACTGCTTGCGCAATGCCTCAATGCGCGCCAAAAGCTCACCGATTCCGACATGGCGGATATCGGTAGTCCACAAACTAAACGTTGCGCGCCCGGCATAAAACGCGGGCTTGCCGTAGACCACCACTCGGTCGCCGTCCTTCAATGGAGTGGGCAAATTGCGCACCAGATCTGTAGGACACGTCAACTGAACCGACTTCTGCTGCTCCACATCGCGCAGCGTCAGATAGGACAACTTCCAGGTCGGCTTGACGTTGATCTGCGTCAACTGGCCCTCAACCCACAAGAAACCTAGCTTCTCAATCCACCCCTTGACCTGGTCATTTACCTTGCCAACTGGCCATGGTGACTCAGGGGAATTTACGGATTGCGTCATGTGTGACCTCCCCGATTTACTTGCCGACTCTCGTGCATAGTCACCCAGTCTATTGTTATACGTGCACCTGAGATAGTCTGGGGGCATGACTGAGGCAGGAAAGAATGTTCTCCTGGCGGCACCCCGCGGCTATTGCGCCGGTGTGGATCGTGCAGTTGAGACAGTTGAAAAGGCACTTAATAAGTACGGCGCACCAATTTATGTGCGTAAGCAAATTGTTCACAACAAATACGTCGTTGAATCGTTGGCGAAGCGCGGCGTCATTTTTGTGGAAGAGGCATCCGAAGCTCCAGAGGGCGCACACCTAGTATTCTCCGCCCACGGCATTTCTCCAGCCGTGCGCAAGGAAGCTGAAGGACGCAAACAGCTGACTTTGGACGCGACCTGCCCACTGGTGACCAAGGTGCACCGTGAGGCTAACCGCTTCGACCGCGACGGCTACCACATCCTTCTTGTTGGCCACGAAGGCCACGAAGAGGTTGAAGGCACCGCCGGCCAGGCTCCAGAGGTCACCCACCTGGTGGATGGCGTAGAAGGCGTGGACAAGCTTCCACAGTGGCTTGAAAATGAGAAGCTGGTTTGGCTGTCCCAGACCACGTTGTCGGTGGATGAAACCATCGAGATTGTTAACCATCTGCGCAAGCGTTTCCCACATTTGGAAAACCCACCTTCAGATGACATCTGCTACGCAACGCAGAACCGTCAGGAATCTGTGAAGGCTATTGCTCCAAAGTGTGACCTGATGATTGTTGTTGGTTCCACGAACTCATCGAACTCCGTGCGTCTGGTTGAGGTTGCCCTGGATGCAGGTTCTAAGACTTCTTACTTGGTGGACTACGCATCGGAGATTCAGGAAGAATGGCTCGACGGCGTGGAAACCGTTGGCGTCACCTGTGGTGCTTCCGTTCCTGAGCTACTTGTTCGCGAGGTTCT
Organism: Corynebacterium casei LMG S-19264; assembly: GCF_000550785.1. Taxonomy (NCBI): domain Bacteria; kingdom Bacillati; phylum Actinomycetota; class Actinomycetes; order Mycobacteriales; family Corynebacteriaceae; genus Corynebacterium; species Corynebacterium casei. Next base: position 2,072,877 of record NZ_CP004350.1, on the reverse strand, counting down.
CGAATTCCTCGACGACCGTGGCTTCAACAGTGTTGAGCAGGTAACCACCACGACCGAGACCATTCAGTTCTCGCTTCCACGCGAACTGCGTCCGGCACGCACCTAAGCTTTAAAAGCTCTCAGCCACGAAATCAGCTCCACCTCCCGCAGTTTGAACTGGGGAAGTGGAGCTGATTTCTTTTGTCCTTAAACCCGGCGAAGACTAGTTGCCGTACAGATCCTCATCCAGGGCACGGGGGCTGCGCTTGCGCGCATCCGCCTGCTCCGGACGTTTTGCTTCGGGGCGGCGAACCTGTGGCTCTGAAGGCTGCGCCGATGGCGAGCTTTGCGCTGAACCTCCTTGCAAAGGTCGGCGGACATCTCCAGCACGACGCAGCGGGTCGGGGCGACGTGAGGCGGGGCGACGTGGGCTTTGTGTGCCAGCTGCATTGACCGAATCATCGGTCGCATGTGGGGACTCAACGGACTGCGTGCGACGAGCGCGCTCTTGGCTGCGCTGTGCATCTGTTACGCGACGCGCAGAGCGCGAAGGGCTACCGGTACCGCGCGCAGATTCGTCACGGCCAGAAGTAGTGCGTGAACCTCCACGACGCGATTCATCCGTACGAGGCACGCGGCGAACATCACCAGCGGTGCCGCGGCGCGCCGACGACGAACGTCGGGATGGCCTCGCCGCAGCACTGCCACCAGCAATACCGGCAGCGCCAGAAGCTCCAGCAGCTGCACCCGGGGTCTCAGAGGTGGAACCCCGACGAGGTTCAGGCCGCGGTGCGCGGGAAGACTTCTTGTTACGTTCAACCAGCTCGGCCACAGAGAGGCGTTCAGTAGTTTGACGTGCACGTGAGGTGGTCTCGCGGTTGCGGCGGTCAGATTCCGCCATCGCGCGGCGGCTGACCTGTTCCTTGGAGTTGATGCTCGTCACCGTCTGCTTTGCCCGGTACACGCGGAAGATTGCGATAGCGATGCACGCTAGCAGCGTAAACGCCAAGTACGGGAAGACTTCCAACAAGGGATACGCCGAGGTTACCAGGATAGTGGTGGAAAAAGCAGGCGACCCCTCGGAAGCACTGGCGCGTGAGACTAGCCACGACGTGAAGAAAATGGCGATGCCAAAGAGCAGCGGGATGGATCCGACGGTCAAAAATAGGCCGCGAACATTGACCAGCGCACTGGCTGCGACCGCACCAAGGATAAAGCAGATCAAAAACGGCCAGCCCACGGAAGTAGTGATGGTTGAAATGATCAAACCAGTCGCGAGAGCAGCCACGATGACAGCAATACTCGTCCACACGGGCAACGCGCCGAAGCCCTTTTCGGCACGGCTACTTACTGGGTGTGATTGGGTATTGACATGGGACACGGTGAGAGAGTCTACCTTGTAGTTTGGCCAAAACCTCAACTACCGGACGAATAGTTACCGAATAGGTCCCTAGGTTCTTCATCACGTGAAGCTGTACGTGTTGCTGAATCCGCGTCAGAATCTTCATGCGTTGCATCAGCACGCGGCGTGGCCTTGGCCGGTGAAGCTGTAGCAGGAGACAATGTGGTGGGGCGTTTATCAGTGCGGTTAGGAATATCCATCTCCGACAAACGCCGTGCGGTCACCATGACACGGGAGTCCATGGAAGACAGTGTTGAATTGAATGCCTCCACCGCCTTTTCCAAGCTACGTCCGACTCTGTTGTAATGGTCACCCACCGTGTTCAAGCGCGAATATAGCTCGCTACCAAGTCTCTGAACTTCCCGCGCTTTGTCCGAAATATCCTCATGGCGCCAACCAAGCGCCACCGTGCGCAGCAAAGCGAAGAGCGTGGTGGGAGTTGCGATTACTACGTTGCGCTCAAACGCGAATTCCAACAGTTCTGGGTCCACGCCAAGCGCAGCATCCAAGAAAGGATCAGCCGGGGTGAAAAGAACTACAAACTCTGGAGTAGGAGAGAACGCCTCAATGTAGTCCTTGTGCGACAGCTGTTGGACATGGGTGCGCACCATGTGTGCATGCCGACGCAGATAGGCCGCGTGTTCTTCCGGATCTGCGGTTTCGAGAGCATCGAGATATGCAGAGAAAGGCACCTTTGCATCGACCACAATGTGGCGTTCCGCTGACAGATTAACCACCAAGTCAGGCCTGACGGCTTTATTGCCAAGGTACGCCGTTACTTGAGATTCAAAGTCCACGTGCTTGATCATTCCGCCGAGTTCCACGACGCGCTCAAGCTGAATCTCACCCCACCGGCCACGCACATTCGGGGAACGAAGCGCCGTAACCAACTGGTCCGTGCGGTCAGAGAGCCGGGTCGAAGTACGTGACATCGAATGCACTTGGCTAGAAAGCTGCGCAAATGCAGTGGCGCGGTCCGCTTCCAATTCTTGGAGCTGCGAGCCAAGCCGGTCCATCGCCTTTTCCAGCGGCACCATAGTTTGCGCCACGGTTTGGTTGACTGACTTGTTAACCGCCATCGAAAGTTCCGCGGGGTCTGCCTGCGCGGACTGCTCCAATGGCTTAGCTCCCGTACCCGGCGCCGAAGAAAGCGACGGGTAGCGGGAGCTGTGGGCGAACCAGCCGAGGGCTGCGCCAATTAAGAGGCCAAGAAGAAGGCCAACTATTAGCAGCGTGATGGGCAGTGCATAACTCATGAACACACTGTCTCACACGCGTTGGACTGTGGAGTTAGCCGCGGTCCTTTGGATCGAGAATGTGTTCGAAGAAGTCACGGGCTTGCGCGATTTTGCCCCGCGTGGATGGGCGGTCAAAGCCGCGCGGTGCGGCATCAACATCAACAATCCGCTCCAATGCGTCACCGATGCCATCTTGTTGGACATCAGAAAGTGCGGTGGATACTGCCGGTGATTGAACATTTTCAGGAAGCTCAGCAAGGAGCTTGCGGCGGTGTGCACCTTGGGCCTCGTTGTAACGACCCGCAAGATAACCTGCGACGGTAGCGAACTCGATATCGCCAGCATCTTTCTCACCGGACTGCAGCTGCAGCATGTCTTGGATGTAGCGGTAGAACACCGCGATCATGGCGGCAGCTGGAACAGCCAGGAACGCGCCGATGAGGTTGAACAGCGCGCCACCAACAGTGACGGAGACCAGAACGATAACGGGGTGCAGGTTCATGGCCTTGGACTGCAGCCATGGGGAGAGAACGTTGCCTTCCAGCTGCTGAACCAACAAGACCAGGCCCAGCACCAGCAGTGCCTCGGTAAAGCCCAAGGAAACCAGCGCGATCAAGACCGACAGTGCGCCGGCGGCAACTGCGCCGACCAGTGGAATGAAGCCCGCCATGAAGGTAATAATCGCCAGAGCCATGGCCAACGGCACACCAATGGCGTAAAGGCCGATGCCGATAAACACGGCATCGATAAGTGAAACTAGCGCCTGGGCGCGGATGTAGCCGCCCAACGTGTTCCAGCCACGAGTCAACGCCTCGGTCAGGTGCCAACCAGCGCGACGGCTGGTGGCGTGGCGAATCCATGGCAAGAACTTATGGCCATCTTTAAGGAAGAAGAAGGTCATAACCGTCATAACAACGAGCGTGATGAGCAAGCTGGTTGCCGTGCCCACGCCAGAAATGAACGAGCCTGCAATCGACCCAGCCTGCTGCTGGATCCAATTAGCAACCTCATCGACATAACCGCCGATGTCCTCAGAATTCAGCTCCAGCGGCGGGCCCTGTGCCCACAGCTGCAGGCGCTGAATACCTTCAACGGCTTGCAGATACAGTGACTGCGATTGGCGTGCGAAATCAGGTGCGACGAAAGAGAAAATGCCGCCGACCACGAAGATAAACAGCAAAATACTGATTATTGAAGCGAGCGCGGACGGCACCTTGAGCTTGCGCAAATTCGAGGCAATGGGGGAGAGCACCGTACACACAATCAGCGACAGGACGACCGGCAAAATGCCTTGCCAGAAACTGCCGATGATCTCACCGAGCAAGTACAAAAAGAAACCAATGACCACAAGGCGAATAGCCCACAGCGACGCAGACTTAATCATCTCACCTGCAACTACAGTGCGGTCGACTTGGTCTCCCGGTGGGTGAGGTGAGATCGCTTCAAGGCGCGCTGGGTCAGTAGTGTGGTCGAACTTGCCGCTGAGCTGCAGCTTTTCCAGCTCATGCGCTGTCATGTCCTGCGCCTGCGCAGATTCTGCTGAAGCAGTGCGATCAACTGGCTGATCATCGGTATGATCATTGTTTGCGGTGTGCTTATTTCCGCTTTGATCGGGGGTTAGAGAATCTTTAGAACTCACGCTTATATACTGCCTCAAATGTAGTGGTTTTAGGCTACAGCCCGCCCATTCTGCCACACCCGCATTGGTGTGCGTTAGGATTGTCCGCGTGAGTCTTACACTTGGAATTGTCGGTTTGCCCAACGTTGGCAAGTCTACTTTGTTTAATGCCCTGACCCGTTCTGACATTTTGGCGGCGAACTACCCGTTCGCAACGATTGAGCCAAACGTTGGCCTGGTTGAATTACCCGATCCGCGCCTGCGCCGCCTGGCTGATATTTTCGGCTCTGAGCGCATCTTGCCGGCGACGGTTTCCTTCGTGGATATCGCCGGCATCGTTAAGGGTGCATCGGAAGGCGAAGGCATGGGCAACGCCTTCCTGTCCAACATCCGCGAGGCCGATGCCATCTGCCAGGTCGTTCGTGCATTCTCCGATGAAAACGTCATCCACGTTGATGGTCAGGTTAATCCAACCTCGGACATCTCCGTCATCAACACCGAGCTAATCCTGGCTGACTTGCAGACCATTGAGAAGGCCCTGCCACGTCTGGAAAAAGAAGCCAAGAAGAACAAGGATTTGGCTGAGCAGGTTGAAGAAACCAAGAAGGCACAGGCCGTCTTGGAAGATGACCGCACTCTTTTCGCCGCCGCCAAGTCCGGCGAAATCGATCTGGCGCTCCTTCGCGATCTGCACTTGATGACCGCGAAGCCTTTCCTTTACGTATTCAACTCTGACGAAGAGATTCTTACCGATGACGCGAAGAAGGACGAATTGCGTGCGCTAGTTGCGCCTGCCGATGCAGTCTTCTTGGACGCTCAGACCGAAACCGAGCTACTTGAGCTCGACACGGATGAGGCAATGGAGCTTCTCGAATCCGTCGGTCAGACCGAACCCGGCCTGCAAACCCTGGCGACTGCTGGTTTTAAGACCCTTGGTCTGCAGACCTACCTGACCGCTGGCCCGAAGGAATCCCGCGCGTGGACTATCCGCCAGGGCTCCACCGCACCTCAGGCCGCCGGTGTTATCCACACCGACTTTGAAAAGGGCTTCATCAAGGCCGAAATCGTCTCCTTCGACGACCTCGACGCCGCCGGCTCTATGGCCGACGCCCGCTCCGCCGGCAAGGTCCGCCAAGAAGGCAAGGACTACATCATGTCCGACGGCGACGTCGTGGAGTTCCGGACGGGACTTACGTCTGGAAGTAAGAAGTAGCCCGGACGCGCTACGGATGATGACGAAGGAGCCCTATCCGTGTCGAGACTGACGGAACTGCTGCGGCAGGTGCGCAAGGCGGACGCGCAACTTGGTACTGACCTGGAAGCCGAGGTCGCTGCGCTGACCAAGCGTCGCACCTTCGGGCTCGTCTTTGAGCAGCATCAGCCTGAGGCTGTCGAGCTGCCCGGCAGGGTCGTCCGTCGCGGCGACAAGGTGCGGGTGCTGCCTCCGCGAGGGGGGGGGACAAAGGCAGGTGACCAACGGCTGTGGCGGACAACTCGGATCGAGTGCGTCGACGGGCAGCGTGTGGCTCATCTCGCGGAGCTCGACGTCGAAGAACCCGAGACTCGGGCAGTGCTTGCCGACGACGTGGTGGTCGTCGCGGAGTTCCGGGATCGCATCTACCCCGGCCTGGTGGAGACAGGCAGGGTTGAGCGGGGCGGCGACAAGCCGTTCCACACGGTCGTCAACGCTGAGAACTACCACGCGCTGGAGATGCTGACCTATACGCACCGGCATTCCATCGACGCCATCTACATCGACCCGCCGTACAACACCGGGGCGAGGGACTGGAAGTACGACAACGATTACGTCGCGAGTGATGACGACTATCGACACTCGAAATGGCTGGCGTTCATGGAGCGACGGTTGAAGATCTGTCGGGAGCTCATGCGTAGCGATGCTACTCTTGTGGCAACTATCGATGAGCATGAAGTAAACCGTTTGGGCGTGTTGCTAGATCAGCTCTTCCCGGAATCTACGCGGCAACTCGTCACAATTGTCAACAACCCTAAAGGCGTTACTCAGGGATATCTTTCGAGGGTCGAAGAGTATGCGTTCTTTGTATTTGGTCCTGACGCGCGAATCGGTTCGGTCGATGACGACCTTCTGACGCATCGAGACATGGCCGATGCTGAAGGGGAACTGCAGAGGCCTCGATGGAAGGGGCTCTTGCGGTCGGGCGACGACTCGCTTCGAGCTGACCGTAAAGATATGTTCTATCCGGTGTGGTTCGATGAGTCGACTGGGCGACTCAGCCACGCGGGCGAAGCATTGCCACTTGACGAAACTCCTGACTTCAGTCCGCAGGATGGCCTGACGCCGATCTGGCCTATTAGGCGGGACATGAAGGAGGGGCCTACCCGGGCAGCGCCACGCCGTTCGATCCTTGACTACGCGCTACACCCTCATCTGTGAAGAGCCACCAAACCTGGGACGGTTCAAGCGGCGCTAGGCGAGTCTGATTGCTGCGTCGATCTATGGGGTGAGGGCAGTGGCCGACATCGCGGTCCGAACTATCGCGGTCCGAACCTACCGGAGTCCGAAAGTACCGCGGTCCGAAACTATCTGATGCGCATCTTGTACAATGAGGATGCGCGTATGCACATGCATACGCACACGCACACTCCTTGGACGCCGTAGCGAGCTTCCGGGCAGACGGTCGCAGACGTCGTCCCCCTGGCTCGTTTCCCCGCCCATCAAAAAATGAACGACCGCGGACTAGCTCGGACCAAGGCGACATCCCCTCAGCATCATGACGCGCTTGTGATGCAACTGAATATAGGAAGCTTAGAGATGACGCAACCAGGACAGACCACCACGACTTCGCACGAAGCGATCGATGCGTTCAAGAGAATCGTCGGCGACGAACATGTACTGACCTCTGAGCGTGCCACGATGCCATTCAGCAAAGGCTATCGATTCGGCGGAGGACCAGTCTTCGCCGTGGTGCGCCCCGGCACGCTGGTCGAGATGTGGCGGGCGCTGCAGGTATCCGTCGACAACAACCTCATCGTCATCCCGCAGGCATCGAACACGGGCCTGACTGGTGGATCCGGCCCCGGCTTCCAAGACTACGATCGCCCCATTGTGATCATCTCGACTCACCGCATCGATGAGGTGCACCTCATCAACGACGCGCGCGAGGCGATCTCGCTCGCGGGCACCCCGCTGACACACCTGACCGACGCGCTCGCCAAGCACCAGCGCGAGCCGCACTCGGTGATCGGGTCGACATCAATCGGCGCCTCGGTCATCGGCGGCATCGCGAACAACTCGGGCGGCAGCCAGATTCGCAAGGGTCCGGCATTCACGCGCGAAGCGATCTTCGCCCGCGTCAACGACGACGGCAAGGTCGAGCTGGTCAATCACCTGGGCATCTCGCTCGGAGACGACCCTGAGGTCGCACTCGACCGTCTACAGCGCGGCGAGTGGTCTCCCGAGCATGTCACCCCAGCTCCCGAAGACTCGAACGAGACCGAGTACGCCGAGCACTTGCGCAAGATCGTGCCTTCGCCTGCTCGCTACAATGCGAACCCCGAGTACCTGTTCGAGGCTTCCGGCTCGGCCGGCAAGCTGATGGTGTTCGCGGTGCGCACCCGCACCTTCCCTCGCGAAGTGCACCCGACCGTGCTTTACATCGGCACGAACAACACGCACGAGCTCGAAGAGATCCGTCGGTTGTTCCTCGAAGCCGACATGCCGCTGCCTATCTCTGGTGAGTACATGGGCCGCAGTGCCTTCGACTTGGCCGAGAAGTACGGCAAAGACACCTTCGTCTTCCTGAAGTTCATGAGTCCAGCGCTGCAGACGCGCATGTTCTCGTTCAAGACGTGGGCCAACGGCTTGTTCTCGAAGATTCCCGGCATTGGTCCGACCTTCGCCGACACGGTATCGCAAGCCATGTTCAGCGTGCTGCCCAACCAGCTGCCCAAGCGCATGATGGAGTACCGCAACCGTTTCGAGCATCACCTGCTGCTCACCGTCAGCGAGTCGCAGAAGGCCGCGAGCGAGAAGATGCTCAAGGAGTTCTTCGCAGAGCCCGAGCACACTGGTGAGTTCTTCATCTGCACGTCTGATGAAGAAAAGAGCGCGTCGCTGAACCGGTTCGGCGCGGCCAGTGCCGCCACTCGCTACGCCGCGTTGAAGCGCCGGCACATCGCAGGGCTCATCCCCATCGATGTGGCCCTGCGTCGCGACGATTGGAACTGGCTCGAGGTGCTGCCGGAGGAGATCGACGACCAGCTTGAGGTCAAGGCGTATTACGGGCACTTCTTCTGCCATGTGATGCACCAGGACTATGTCGCCAAGCAGGGCGTGGATCCCGAGGCGCTGCACGACCGCATCCAGCACCTGCTGGAGGAGCGCGGCGCGAAGCTGCCCGCCGAGCACAACTACGGTCGCATCTACAAGCTGCCGGAGTCCATGGAAGAGCACTTCAAGGAGCTCGATCCGACGAATACGTTCAACGCCGGTATCGGCGGCACGTCGCCGCACAAGGACTGGGCCTAAGTCCCCAAGGTAGCGCGACGCCGTGAGAGCCTGAGCGATGTCTTATCCATCTCGGGTGGACCTAGGGCTCGACTCCCTAGGTCCACCGGGACGGATGAGTCGAGACATCGGTCAGAGGCTGGGCAGGCCATAGAATCGCGTGGCGGCGAGGGCCGCGCCCGGTCCGAGAACGGGTCATCGCCTCACGCCGTCAGCTGACCCGCGACGGCCGGCACACCGGCGAAATCCTCGCCACCGGCCACATCGACGAGCCCGGAGGCTATTGCTGAAACACATTGCCTGAACATATTGGTGGAGCTGAAGGTGTGTAGGTTCAGGACATCGTTCATAGGTGAGTCGGGACATCGTTCATAGTGGTCCGTGACGATGAGGAATGTCTAAAGCGGCTCTTCACAGATGAGGGTGTAGTTGAGGTCTGAATCCGCCGGACTCGAGCAGGGATCTGGCGATGTAGTTGGTCAGGTTGCGGAAGCCCAGGGCCGAGCCGCGCAGGTGCTCCAGGCGTCCGTTGATCGCCTCTGTGGGGCCATTGCTGGTGCCAGGCCGCTCGAAGTAGGCCAGCACGTCGGTGGCGCGAGCCTTCAGGGTCCGACCGAGCTTGCGCAACTCGTCCAGCCCGGCGGGGACGTCTTGGCTGACGGCGTCGATGAGCGCCTCCATCGCCGCGCGGCCGAGGGATCGGTCCTTCTCGCGGTAGGCCGCGATCATCCGCTGGTAGATCCCCCAGGTCGCCTCGACGGGCACGTGCTCCTCGAGCACGAACAGCTCCTGCAGGCGGGTCTGCTGCTTGTCGGTGAGCAGGCCCGCGCCGGTGTGCAACGTTCTACGCGCACGGTAGAGCGGGTCGTCTTTGCGGCCGCGGTGCCCGTGCAGTTCCTGCTGGACTCGGCGTCGGCACTGGTCGAGGGCATCACCGGCAAGGCGCACGACGTGGAAGGGATCCATCACCGCAGCCGCGTCGGGCAGTTCCTCGGCGGTGGCGCTCTTGAACCCGGTGAAGCCATCCATCGCGACGACTTCGATGGCCTCACGCCATGCCTGAGGGCGAGCGGCGAGCCACTCCTTGAAGACTCGCTTGGAGCCGCCAGACGTGCTCGTCGACGCCGAGCACGCGGACGCCGTCGAAGCGGTTCGGGTCCTCGATCAGGACGCGTGTGCCCTGGGCCAGGACGGCATCGTTGGCGGTGTTCCACGCAACCCCGAGCCCCTCAGCGACCCGCGCGACCGTCAGGTGGGCGATGACGATGCCCTCCAGCGCCCACGCCAGCCCTCGCCGGGAGAGCTTCGCGCGTGGCTCGGCCGCCAAAGACGTGTCTTGGCGCCACACGTGGCCGCAGCCGGTGCACCGGTAGCGGCGGACCGTGACCTCCAACGTCGTCGGACGCCACCCCAACGGCTCGTGGGCCAGCCGGCGGACAACCGTGCCGCGCGCGGTTCCTTCACAGCCACAGCGTCGGCACCAGCGGTCGGGTTCGACGACTCGACAGGCCAGGACCGCACCGGCGGGCTCGAGGCGCTGACCGGTGGCCTCAAGGCCGAGCTCATTCAAGCGGCAGAACATGGTCAGGTCAGGGTCGGTGAAGGTAGCGTCAGGCACGTCGAGGTCTTCCAGATGGGCAGTGTGAGAACTTCCATCATCGGAAGGCCTCGATGCCTACCCGGGCAGCGCCACGCCGTTCGATCCTTGACTACGCGCTACACCCTCATCTGTGAAGAGCCCGTTTCGTCAGTGTTCGGCCGAGCTTGGCCAGCTCGGGCAAGGCGTCCGGGACGCGCTTGCTCAGCGCGGTGATGAGCTTCTCCATCTGCGCTTTGGCTTTCGCCCGGTCGGGTTCTCGGTAGGCGGCGACCATCGCCTGGTAGATCTCCCAGGTCACCTCGACCGCAACGTGCTTCTCTCGCTCGAACAGGCTGCTGAGGCGCTGGCATTGGCGGTCGGTCAGCAGCTTGGTGCCGGTGTGGAGGGTGCGGCGAGTCTTGTAGAGGGGGTCGTCCTTGCGGCCCCTGCGCTTGTGGAGCTGCTGCTGGACGCGTCGTCGGCAGTCGTTCCAGTGCGTCTCCGGCGAGGCGGACGACGTGGAAGGGATCCATGACCGCGACCGCGCCTGGGAGGGCCTCGCCGGCGGCGGTCTTGTATCCGGTGAACCCGTCCATCGCCACTACCTCGATGCGGTCCTTCCATGCCTTGGGGTGGGCCTTGAGCCAGGCCTTGAACGCTGCTTTGGAGCGGCCGGGGATCATGTCCAGCAGCCTCGCCGGGCCGGTCTTGTCCCTGGCTGGGGTGAGGTCGATGATCACGGTGACGTACTTGTCGCCGCGCCGGGTGTGGCGCCAGAGGTGCTCGTCAACACCGATCACGCGGACGGCGTCGAAGCGGGCTGGGTCATCGATCAGCAGCTGCTGGCCCTCGGCCAGGACGGCGTCGTTGGCGGTGTGCCAGGCAACCCCGAGCCCGGCGGCGATCCTTGCGATCGTGAGGTGATCGATGACCAGGGCTTCCAGTGCCCACCGCATCCCGCCGCGGGAGAGTTTCGCCCGCTCGGGCGCGGCGGCGGTGGTGTCCTCTCGCCAGCGGTTGCCGCAGTGATCACACCGGTAGCGCCGGATCCGCACCAGCAGGGTCGTGGGGCGGTGGCCGAACGGCTGGTGAGCGAGGCGACGAGTGATCGTGCCGCGCGAGGTCGACCTCGCCCCGCAGGCGCGGCACCACGGATCTTCCTCCGCGAGTCGACACTCGAGCACCGCCCGCTCGGCCGAGAGGCGTTGACCGACGGCGACCAGACCGAGTTCGTCCAGGCGCGCGAAGGTCGTCAAATCGGGGCTGTCGAAGGTAGCGTTGGGCACGTCGAGGTCTTCCTGATGGCGAGCGTGAGAACTTCCATCATCGGGAGACCTCGACGTCTATCCCGGCACCGACGCGCCCACCCCACACTCCGCAGCTACACCCTCATCTGCGAAGAGCCAGAAATAGGCCCTGACGTGGACCTACGCTCTAGAGAGTGGGGGCGCTCGTGGCTTGGTCGGGGGTCCAGCTCGAGTTCGAGTTTCCTGCCGCGATCTCTTTCGCTCGGTGGTAGAGGGCGCCCGCGTATGTGTCGACCGTTGCCGCCCATGCATGCTGGATGATATCGCGGACATCCGTAGTCTCGCCGCCCTCCGGCAACGTAAACGTCAAGACGCGCTTGAAATCATTGTTGGCGTCGATGTTTGTATCGATGTTAGGCAGCCGGCCATCGAGTTGAAGAGTGTTGAGTAGTTTCTTGAATTCGGGGTCAATCCACATCTCACACAGTGACGCTGACTCTGTGAACCGGGCGCGGTCGGTCTCGGCGAATTCCTGAACGAGCGTCCTAAGCTCGGGGTGGACTCGGCTTGCGTGCTCGGCAAGGTCGGGGAAGCTGAGTGTCAGCTGCGGCATGGGTGTCTCCTGGGGCGTCTTGTGCGTTTGGTCAGATGGTGCAACTCTACCACTGTGCACACTGATGGTGACATCATCAGTTACGGATGGAGCTTACGTCATAATGTAGTCTGGCTACATGAACGAGCGTTCCACCGCGCCCCGCAAGGCAGCCATCTACCTCCGAATCTCACAGGATCGCGAGATGGACGGGCTCGCTATCGACCGCCAGCGCGAGGACTGCGAAAACCTTGCACGATTCCGGCGCTGGGAGGTCGTCGAGACCTACGTGGACCAGTCGAAGAGCGCCACCGACAGGAGCGCCATCCGCCCGGACTACGACCGCATGGTCGCCGACTATTTGCTCGGACGGTTCGGCGCGATCATCTGCTACGACCTCGACAGGCTCACTCGGCAGCCCCGACAGCTGGAGGACTGGATCGACGCCGCCGAGCTGCGCGGCCTCGCCCTCGTCACGGCCAATGGCGACGCGGACCTTTCGACCGACGGCGGTCGGATGTATGCCCGCATCAAGGCGGCTGTGGCGCGGGCCGAGATGGAACGCAAGAGTGCCCGCCAGTCTGCAGCCCAGCGTCAGCGCGCTATGCAGGGGCGCGCCCCGAAGGGCATGCGCCCGCTCGGCTACGCCGTCGACGGTGAGGTGATCCCTCACGAAGCCGAGGCCGTGAAGGCGATCTACGAGCTGTTCACCAGGATCGAGCACCCTGAGTCGCTGCGATCGCTCGCCCGGGCTCTCAGTGGCACCGAGCAGATCGATGGGATCACACCACTGCCCAAGCACACGCACACCGTGAGCGTCGAGCGCGCCACCGCCCGCGCGCAGCAGGGCCTCGAACCTAGGCCGATCGTCGAGGACGGTCCGTGGTCTCCCTCGACCGTGCTGGGCATCCTGCGGAACCCGCGTTACGCGGCGCTGAGCACGTACACTCCGAAGTTTGCTCAGGCGGATGGGAAGCGGCGCCGGATGTGGAAGGCGCAGATCCTCCGTGATGACGCTGGAGAGCCGATCCGGGGGCAGTGGGAGCCGATCGTTAGCGATGAGACGTGGTGGAAGGCGCAGCAGGTCCTCGATGACACGGAGCGGGTGACGAACACATCCGGCTCGACCAAGCGCAAGCACCTCGGCAGCGGGCTCTACCGGTGCGGATACGTCGACGAGGAGACCGGCGAGGTGTGCGGGAGGAAGGTGACCGGGGCACCGCGCGGGTACAAGTGCGCAGGGCACATCGTCCGCTCGGGCGCCGCCATCGACGATTTCGTCATGACGGTCGTCGCCAAGCGTCTTGCACGCAAGGACGCGACGGTGATGGTCGAGGTCGCGGACGGTGGGCCGCATGCGGCAGGCATCGACTCGGCGATCAGCGACCAGCGGGCGCGCATTCTGCGCGCCGAGGCCGACTACGACGCCGAGATCATCGAGGCCCGCGACCTCAAGCGTGTTCGGGACGCCGCAGAAGTGCGTATCCAGGAGCTGGAGGCTGAGCGGCTCATGCAAGGCCGTGCGGGCGCGCTGTCACCGATCCTGGGCGTCGATGACCCTGCCTCAGCATTCCGGGAAGCGTCACTTGACCTCCGTCGTCAGACTATCGACACCCTCGCCACGATCACGCTTCTCCCGCAGCCGCGCGGGCGAAAGGGGTTCAGGACCGAGTCCGTGGTCGTCGACTGGAGGTAGACCACCTGGTTGGGTAGCCACGCGGAGCGTGGCCGGGAGACCTCTTGAGAGCGACGACGTGGCGTAAGCGCGTCGATTCACCGAGCACGACTGCCTGTCGCGCCCGCCGCTCTCCTCGACCACGGAGGAGACCCGCGGGCCTGACCCCCGAAAAGTAGACAGGTTGGGGGCAGTTATGCTGCCTTGTTCAGGGTAGTAGATCGTGACTCAAACACGTCAGGTGGTATCTGTCCGCACCATGAATGCCGGCGTCGGGTGTTGTATCTGATGCACCAGCGGAAGACCTCTTGACGACATTGCAGCGGATTGGCAAAGACTTTCCCATCGCGGATTACCTCTCTTTTCATCGTGGCATTGAAAGATTCCGCCATAGCATTATCAGCGCTGGTACCGACCGCGCCCATGGACTGGGTCACTCCTAGAGCCTGACAACATGAGTTAAACGACGCTGACGTGTACACGGTGAGTTCAACCGGTCGATGCAACACCGGTCTGTTGAAGTAATCGTAGCTGCTTGGCAAATACTTCCGCGGGTGTACGCCAGCCGAGAGCTTTCCGGGGCCGGTTGTTGAGCGCGAGAGCAACTGCTTCGACTTCCTCGGCCGACCACCGAGACAGATCGGTGCCTTTCGGGAAGTACTGCCGTAACAACCCGTTTGTGTTCTCGTTCGTCGGGCGCTGCCAGGGCGAGTGGGGGTCGGCGAAGAACACTCTCGTGCCAGTATCGAGGGTGAACTGCGCGTGCCCGGAGAGCTCTTTCCCGCGATCCCAGGTGAGGGTCTGGCGCAACTGGAGAGGCAGAGCAGACAGCGACGTCGCCAGTGCGGCGTTCATCGCGAGAGCCCCATAGCCGCCCAGCGCGGGACCGGTTTTCACTACGGGCTGCTCGCCCCAACCTTCCAAGCGAGGCAGATGCACTAGGATCGTAGAGCGGCTGGAACGTTCGACGAGGGTCCCGATCGCCGAGCGACCGGTGCCGATTATCAGGTCGCCTTCCCAATTCCCGGCAACCGCGCGATCATCGGCCTCAGAGGGTCGTTTAGAGAGCACCACATCCTCAGTGATGTGTCCCTGTGGCTTGTTGCGTGACCGTTCCCGCGGCTGGCGCAGCGCCCGCCCGGTACGCAGGCAGGTTACCAGCTCGCGTTTGAGCGCGCCGCGTCCCTCGATGTAGAGCGACTGGTAGATTGCCTCCGGGCTGATACGCGTGGACTCATCATCGGGGAAATCGATCGTCAATCGGTGGGAAATCTGTTCCGGGCTCCACGCTAGCGACCACCGTCGGTCAGCCCGATGCGGCTTGTTCAACCCCTTCCAAGGCGAACGCCGCTGGCCCATCGACCACGGTGCCATCAATCCGGTGCACCTTGCCTGCGAGACGGTCCTGCACGTATTGCCGCAGCGCGTCGTTTACGGCTAACTTCGCGGCTTTCGGGCGCTTCGCGGTCTCCTGCGCCTTCCACTGCGCCACTAGCGCTCGATACTCGGACCTTCCGCCCCTAGTCGCCGCGTTGCGGCGCAGTTCTCGGGAGATCGTTGCCGGGTTCCGTCCCAGCTCACGGGCGATTTCACGCACGCCTTTGTCTTTGGCGCGCATCAGTGCGATCTCTTCACGCTCTTCGAACGACAGGTATCGGCCCGATGGTTCGGCCAGACTCAGTGGTGGCATACCGCCAGCGTGGCGGAACCAGCGCATCCCGACGGGGACGGACACACCCACCGCGATCGCAGCTTCCGCAGTCGTTACCCCGGTCGCGATCAGCCGCCAGAACTGGCGCTGCACCACCCGCGACGGAGAAGGCCGTCCAGGCGACCGCATCGGCGGCCTGAGCGCCCGGTCGGCACGCCACTGCCGACGACCCCTCTCGGGCGCATCTCCGGTCTTCGCAATCCAGTCTTTCCTCGCCACCGAACACCTCCGTTGTCAAGGTGTTGCGACGACCGATTGAATCCACCTTGTGATTCACGGTCACATTGAATCGATGGGGCCAGCGGCCAAATTCGCGCTGGAGGCAAAGCCGGGGGACCGCGTGGAATTCTTAGACCAGGGAAGTGCTTTCACCCCAGACCATCCGCATGATTGGACGTTGCTGGTGGGAGATGAAACAGCACTGCCCGCGATTGCAGGAATTTGCCGTGCACTTCCTAAGTCCGCGAGAGGCATTGCAATTATTGAGATTCCGAGCGCGGAGGACAAGCAGAATTTCGATGCGCCTGCCGACATGGACATCAAGTGGGTAGTGCGCGAGGAATCCGCGCAGTCATATGAAAAGCCAGGGGAGCTTGCCCTCAAGGCATTGGCAGAGACGACGCTTCCGAACAGCGAAGTACACGCCCACACCATCGGTGAAGCAGGACTTGTCACCGGTGCACGCCGCCATCTCATCCAGGAGCGCGGGATTCCGAAACGCAACGTGGACTTTGCTGGGTATTGGCGTTATGGGCGTGTGCAAACAAGCTAGGTAGCTCCCGCTGAAGGTTACTACTTCAATGCGTACGATCGATGGCAGATCGCAGTGAAATGAGGTTTTGAGGTAATCCATGGACGGCAACGATTTGCACGAGCGCGCAGCAGCCTGGGCGCAGGAGCTTCCCGGGACGGAGCTGACGCATCCGTTCGGGCCGGACTTCGATGTGTGGAAGATCCGCGGCAAGATGTTCCTGTTTCTTACCGTGTTGGATGGTGAGCCGATTGTAGACCTCAAAGCGGAGCCGCTGGATTCGGAAGCGCTACGCAGCACGCATCAGGACATCACGCCTGGTTGGCACATGAACAAGAAGCATTGGATCACCGTCCGGCCAGGTGGGACGGTGGATGCATTGCTTTTCTATGAACTCGTGACCGATTCCTACCTGCTTGTCATAGAAACGCTGCCGAAGAAAAAGCAACCAGTGGACCCGCAATCCTTCGCTAGGGGCAATTGATTTAGGTCAATTGCCAAAGGTCAGGGTAGGGCGTAGTCACCGGTTGGCCCGGAGTTCATGGCGATTTCCCACCGAAATCCATCAGGATCTGAGAAGTATCCGGAGTAGCCGCCCCATTCACGGCGGAGTGCCGGCGAAGTTTCGGCACCGATGGAAGCCGCAAGTTCAAGGACGCTATCTACTTCCGCTTCAGTTTTGCAGTTGTGTGCCAGCGTTAGCGATGCGATGCCTGTGGTTGGAGCATGTCCGATTTCAGCGGTGAATTCTTCGATGCTCGACAGTGAGAGCATGAGGTGCTGCCCAACCGGGCGCATGAAGACTTCATCATTTTCAAATATGGGCTTCCAGCCAAGACCATCCGCATAGAAGGCCCGGCTTCGCGCAACGTCGTCGACCGCGAGAGTAATAAAGCTAATGCGTTGTTTCGTGAACCCACTGTAGAGGCTGCGAGGTTTAGCCATCCGGAAACCTAGCAGCGAATGTGCGAAAAGATAGACTGGATGCACTTATCAGCTGTGAGACTAAGGAGGGCTGGCATGTCCACCTCGCAACCTCGAGTGTTGTTGCTGGGCTTTGGTGCGATTGGTCGCCAACTCGCGACACTTTTTGACTCGGATGAATTTGACGTCAGCGCATTCGTGCGTGAGGCATCCGTGCATCGTGAACGAGGAACACTCGGGGTGTCAGTTCATGATGAGAACCTTTCAAGCCTCATCGACTCTCACGACATTGTCGTTGAATGCGCCGGTGTTCCAGCTGTGAAAGAATTCGGAGCAGAAGTCGTCGCCCGCGGTAAGGACTTGGTGTTGACATCGGTAGGCGCATTAGCGGATCCCGTGGCGCGCCGGGCTTTGCTGTCCGGACCTGGCAAGGTTCATGTCATCTCCGGCGCGATTGGTGGATTCGATTTGTGGGCAGCGGTGGCAGAAGCGAATGCCGTGGACACCGTGAAGATTCGCACCACCAAGAACGCGCCCGCCCTGGTTCAAGACTGGATGAATGACAAAGAGCGTGAGCGACTGGAAACTGCGACAGAGCCATTCGTACTGTTTAGCGGTACGCCTACCAATGCAATCAAGAAGTTCCCCAGCAACGTCAACGTCTCCGTTGCTCTTGCCTGGGCGACACGCGGCCGCGGTGCTAGCGATGACGAGTTGCTCCAGAAATCACTGGAGCGAGTCTCCGTCGAACTCATCGCTGCGCCCAATCTGAAAGAGACCCGCCATGACATTGAGGTTTCCGGTTCGGCCGGTTCATTTACTTTGGGCAGCCAATCCGCGCCCAGTCCGGTAAACCCTAAAACCTCCGCTATCACGGCGTTGTCGGTCGCGCACACGCTACGGCAAGCACTTCAACAGTGCTTTGAAGGCTAAGTTGTATGGTATCTCCCGATAACATTTTGCTGCACCTGCCTGAACAAGAAGAGCAGTACGTACGGCAATTGTTTGCGCAGTTGGCTGAGCGCGGCTTTCCCGTGCAGAACCAGACTCCGCACATCACCATCACCTTTTCGCCAGAGATGAAAGAGCACGTCAGCGTACGTGCCGCCGAGCTACTTCCGCCAGTTATCCCGGCGCAGTTTCAACGCGTAGGCATCATTGTCTTTGGAACCAAGCGTAAACAAACCGTCGCCTGGCTGCTGGAAACTTCTGAGGAGCTGGAAGCCGTCGCTCGTGAGCTTAGCGGTATCAATCCAGATGGCCGAGGTAAACGTTGGATTCCACATCTGACTGTTGGCCTGCGCTTGCCGCGCGAAATCGTGCCGGACTACATCCGCGCGCTCGATGAACTGACCTCGCCACATTTCAAGGAACTCACAGCGGCACGTGCAGCATTATGGAAGCCACGGCGTCAGGAACTCACGGTTCTAGCTGGGGAAGAAGATGGCCGAACCGAAGGCTAAAACAATCTCAGTGCTCTAAGAGTGCATGCCGACGTTAATTACAGTGCCAGCGGCGTCGCAGTAGAAGAACCTGGTCACACCCCAGTCTTCACGGGTGAGCGGGTGGACACTGTCCAGACCCACGGCGCATGCACGGGCATAACCTTGGTGGACATCATCGACAAAGAGGGACGTATCCGGATTCCCTGGGGCAGTCGAATCTTTCATCATGATGCTGAGCTGGTGGCCGTGGGCATCGGCAAGCGTGGCAATCCAACCGTGATCTATGACCACTTCCATACCAAGAACCTCCACATGCTGCTGAAGCGTCTGCTCGAGTTCGTCGCGGTTGCTGACCGTGGTGATGGGCACGATGCGTTTAATCTTCACATCTTGAGTCTGAACTGTCGCGCGGCAATGTGCAAAGCCTGTATTTCTAGGGGTTCGACGGAGTAGCGTTAGTGTATGTCAGCTCACACTAAGCGCTCTGAAGTCCCGCTGTGGCAGCGGCTTGTGCCCGGAGTAGTTGCCATGCGCGGATATGAGCGCGGCTGGCTAAAGGGTGACGTGGTTGCCGGGGTGACAGTTGCGGCATATCTGGTTCCGCAGGTCATGGCCTATTCGATCATCATGGGGCTTCCTGCCGTGGCAGGTTTATGGGCAGCACTTGCGCCTTTGGCCGTGTATTTTGTGCTCGGGACGTCGCGGAAGATGTCCATTGGCCCGGAAACCACAACCTCATTGATGACGGCTGCCGGCGTGGGAGCGCTCGTTGGCGCGGCGGGCGGCCCGGAGCGCTACGCGGAGGTAGCAGCGATACTCGCGATTGGTGTGGGGCTGGTCTGCATCGTGGGATTTGTCGGACGCTTAGGGTTTGTGACTAGGTTGCTGTCCCGCCCAGTGCTAATTGGCTACCTCATCGGCATTGCTGTGCTGATGATGGTCAGCCAGCTTTCTAAAGTGACCAAGGTTGAAACTGAAGGCGAAGAGATTTGGCACGAGATCTGGTCCTTTATCCAAAATGCGGGCCAGATTCACCTGCCCACGGTGCTGATGGCGGGTGCTGTTTTAATATTTTTGTTTGGTGCCAAGTGGCTCATCCCGAAGTTCCCTTCGCCAATAGTGGCGCTACTGGTGGCTGCGGGCGCCGTGGCCATTTTCGGCCTGGATAAGCTGGGGCTTGAAGTCATCGGGGAGATTCCACGCGGACTTCCGGCGCCGCGCGTGCCGGATTTCAGTGAAGTCGATTTCTGGGCATTGCTGCCTTATGCAGTGGGTATTGCCATCGTAGGCTTTTCCGACAATATTTTGACCGCCCGGGCGTTTGCCTCCAGTAAAGATGACAAGGTTGACTCCAACCAGGAGCTCCTAGCGCTGGGTACGGCAAATGTTGCCAATGGTTTTCTCCAGGGCTTCCCGGTGTCCTCCAGCGGATCGCGCACGGTCTTAGGTAATACTGCCGGTGCGAAAACCCAAGTGCATTCCATGGTTGTCATCGCGCTTGTCATCATGGTCCTACTTTTCGCCGGGCCGGTGTTGGAGTATTTCCCCGATGCCGCGCTCGGCGCCCTAGTCATTTATGCTGCAACGCAGCTTATCGATGTCCCCGAGCTCAAACGCATCGCCCGCTTTCGCAAAAGCGAGCTCATCATCACCGCCGTGACTGCGCTGGCCGTAATTCTGTTCGGCGTTCTGGTGGGTATCAGTCTGGCCATTGTCCTCTCCATCCTGGATCTGATTCGGCGTATTACCAGCCCTTATGCCGATGTTTTGGGTTACGTTTCGGGTATTGCAGGAATGCACAGCCTTGATGACTACCCGGATTCTGAGCCGGTCGAGGGCCTCGTGGTCTTCCGTTACGACTCACCGCTATTCTTTGCCAACGCCGATGACTTCTCATCCCGCGCGCTCCAAGCAATCGACGAGGCCCCACAGCCCGTCAGGTGGTTTCTGCTCAACGCTGAGGCCAACACCGAAGTAGACCTCACCGCGGTCGATATCCTGAAAGACTTGCGCGAAGAACTAGAAAGCCAGGGCATCAGGTTCGCCATGGCCCGGGTCAAACAAGACCTTCAGCGCAGCCTTGAACCCACACAATTCATCCGGGACGTCGGCAAGGACTACGTCTTCGCGACATTGCCTACCGCAGTGCGCGCCTATGCAGAAGAATTCCACGAGCGCTTCAGCCGCGTGCCCGAGGGAATCCCCAAAGACATCCTCGAAAACTAACCAGCGTATAGAGTCAATAACATGAATCCACCTTTGCATTCGGTCGAACTAACGGGACTTATCACCTGCGCTGATGAGAATGATCTGCATATCCTGAAGCGCCATCTGCCACAACACGTGAAACTCACCCGCGAAGAACCAGGTTGTGAGCACTTCTCGGTGGAGCAGACCCAGAATCCATCGGTGTTGAAAGTGTCTGAAAAGTTCACCAGCCAAGCTGCATTTGAAGCACATCAGGCGAGGTCACAGCACAGCGAGTGGGGCAGGAATACCGCGAACATCGCGCGTGCCTATGCCGTTAAAGATGGCGGGGCATGGTGGGCGTTAGTGCCGCATGTGCTGGGAAAAAAGCCCGTTCAGGCGCAACTTGGAGAGTACGCCTTTCCCGGTCCACTTCGGGACAAGCTCGTGGCGGCCATCTTAAGCGGTGAAAAGACCGCGACCGCGTCCGTGCACGAGGAATACCAACGCTTCGGGGAGGCATTGCCCACGGTAGGGGAGCTTGAAATAGTCATTGATTCCGATGCAAAGCCGGTGTGCATTACTCGGAATACACAGGTCAATATCGTTCCACTTAGCCAGGTCACGGATGCCCACGCCGTCGCTGAGGGCGAAGGCTTTAAAGATGCCGCCGCCTGGCGCGCGGGGCACATCGCATTTTGGACATCACCTGAGTTCGTGGAATCCATGGGCGAACCAGTAGTTGAAATCAAAGACGAGACCTTGGTTGTCCTAGTATCGATGGAAGTCATTGCCATCACCGCCGCCGTGCCTAGCGTGGAAGGATAACAAGTGAGTGCGTCAAGCTTCAACCAGATTTTTCCGACGGGCTTACCCGATGAGGAATTGAGCAGCCACTTTACCGGGCAAAGCTATTTCGCAATGCTTACCGATGGCGCCGTGCCCGTCAAAAACGTCACCTTTGAACCGGGCAGTCGCATCAACTGGCATGTTCACCACGGCAGCAATGGCGGCGGCGACCAGATTCTGCTGTGTACTGCCGGTTCGGGATGGTACCAGGCAGAAGGTGAGGAGCCCATCAGTCTGGAACCAGGCTCGGCCATCCGGGTTCCTGCTGGAACGAAGCACTGGCATGGCGCGAAGGCTGAATCGTGGTTCTCACATCTCACATTCACCACCCCGGGCGACGACGTGAGCCACGAGGGACTCGAGCTAGTCACCGATGAGTATTATGACAGTCTCTAGAATCTGCACAGGGAGGCAAGACCATGGCTGCTGAGAAGAAAACCGAAATCATTGATGGCTACACCATCAAGTACCACGCGAACGGCAAAACTCGCTGGTCCAAAGGCAAAGTCGAAGACGGCCAGCCAGTTGGTTACTGGGAGTGGTACCGCTTGGACGGCACCCTTAAACGCTCCGGACACTTCAACGCCGGCGAAGCGGTAGGCGAGTGGATCACCTACGACCAGCAGGGTGAGGTCTACAAAATCACCGACCGCGGCTAATCCGATACGCTGAGGTGAAATAAGCCACGAGCTAGGCGCATCCAAGCGCTTGACACACTATAGGAGCATCTTGACCCCCAGATGACCTGCGCGTGTCGGGAGCGTATTGGGAAACTGAAATTGGAGATGCGATCAAAAGGGCAGGTGTTGTTATCGTTGGCCCCCACGGCGAGCATGCCAAGCGCCTAACGGACTATAAAATCACAGCCAGGCTGCTAGACATGGCGCCGGAAGACGACCAGCTAATAGTTTGTCAAGGGGGTGTTCCAGGGCAAGAGCTTTCCGTTGCATCCCTCGCACACCCCTCATTTGTCGGGCATGACTTCAAGGGCGATGAAATTCCGGTGTACCAGGCGATTCTTGCCCGCGCGATGGGATGACAGATAGTTCATAGGAACTCGAGACGCCAATGCAGCACAGGCCACCGAGTACATCGACATGCTGTGGATAAGGGCGTATTTGCGGCTGGTTGAGGCAATGGCGAGTGAACTTGAGAAAGTACCTGAAAATTATTATTTCTAGTCCTAGCTAATTGGTCAGCAGTCGCTGTATGGTCAGTGTATGCTGACTATAGCTTCGAAATTGGATGTGATGAACCGGCTCGGGCGCGCGATGGCGGATCCGACTCGCTCGCGAATATTGCTTTCGCTTCTCGATGCGCCGGGGTACCCGGCCAAGCTGGCGCGAGAACTTGAGCTAAGCCGCACGAATGTTTCCAATCACTTTTCTTGTTTGCGGGGTTGCGGCATCGTTGTTGCTGAGCCTGAGGGCCGGCAGACACGGTATGAGATTGCAGACCCACACATCACGGCTTCATTGAAGTCTTTGATTGAGGTCACCTTGGCAGTTGATGAAAGCGTGCCGTGCATGGATCCGCAGTGCACGGTGCCAGGGTGTTGTGGAAATGGGGAGGAATAATGACCTCGGCATTGCTCAGCCCGGAGCGCACGGATGTCTTGCGCCGCCGCATTCGAATCGTTGTTGCCATCACCATTACGTGGAATGTCATTGAAGCAGTAGCGGCACTCATTGCTGGCAGTGCTGCTTCATCAGCAGCACTCATTGGGTTCGGTCTCGACTCTATCGTGGAAGTGCTCTCTGCTGCTGCGGTGGCTTGGCAGTTTGCCTCACCCAATCCTGAAAGCCGAGAACGGGTAGCACTGCGCGTCATTGCAGTGTCCTTCTTTGCGCTGGCTGCCTATGTTTCTGTCGATGCGGTGCTGTCTTTAGCTGGATTGCGTGACCCGGAGCATTCACCAGTTGGCATTGCTATTGCAGCGTTGAGCCTGGCCGTAATGCCATTCCTTAGCTGGTTTGAGCGTCGAACCGGACGTGAGCTTGGCTCCTCGACTGCGGTCGCGGATTCAAAACAGACGCTTATTTGCACCTATTTATCCGCGGCATTGTTGGTCGGTTTGCTGTTCAACAGCCTGTTCGGCTGGGCTTGGGCAGATTCGATAGCCGCGCTATTCATCGCAGTATTTGCGGTGCGCGAAGGCATGGAAGCCTGGAAGGGGGATGCCTGCTGTGCAACGCCCGTTTCAGTTTTGACGGGAGAGCTCACTGACAAGTGTTGTGAGGATGAATGTTGCAGTGCCGGCAATTAACTGTGCCCAAGGTAGAATTTAGCCGCGTTCTCCCAGAACACTGACTCAACTGCCTCTGGGGTGAGGGTTTCCTTAATGAGAGCGAAGTCCTCATCCTGGAATGGCCTGCGAACGCGGGTCGATGGCAAGTCCGTGCCAACCATCAACGCGGTGGGGTTCACATCTCAAGCTCCTTGCTAACTTGGCGGTAGCACCAGATTAGAAGGTCTTGAGCAATTCTTCGATGACTTTTAGCGAGTGCGTTGCTGTCAGCGGCCCACCTTCATGGGTTTGCTTGTCAGAGCGCACGATGTGCCCGTTTTGTACCGCCGGAAGCTTGTTGAACAAGGCGTCATTTTGGACATCTTCCCACACCTGTGGGTCGTTGACTAGCGCGATAATGCCATCGGCGTCTTCGAATCCCTCCAGGGTTTGCTCCGGGCTGTACGCGACTTCTTCGCCATCAATGGCAGCCTGGAATGCATCGGAAGACTTCGCTCCCAAGTCGCGGAGAATAGTAGAGAGCAAACGGTTCGGGCGGGTTTCAATCTGTTCCTCGTTGTAGCTGAGTGGAACAAATGAATTTTCAGCGAGGACATCAGCGTATTCTTCGGACAGCTCGGCCACCTGGCTTTCGTAGTCATCGATAAGCTCTGCTGCGCGCTCTTCGGTCCCGGTTGCCTCTGCGACGAGCTGGAGGTCCTCTTGCCACGTGCTGGTGCTCTGATCTCCAATAGCCAAGACCGGGGCGATTGCCTCAAGCTTGTCCTGGATTGGCTCCACGTCATCCACGCGGCTGATGATCAAATCCGGTTTAGCCGCGGCGATGGATTCTACATTGATTTCATCTGCGAGGAATAGTTCTTCAGCGCCCGATTCCTTAGCTTCGGCCAGCTCATCGGCGAGAGGTGATTCCAAGTCCAGTGACCCGGCTTCCTCGTAAGGCATTCCGGTGAGAGGGAGTCCAAGAGATAGAACGATGTCCAAGTCTCGGCGGCCCTCGAGAACCACCACGGAGTCAATGTCGGCCGGAACCGTAACTTCACCGAGAACGGTATTGACAGTACGAGCATCGCCAGATGACGTTGACTGGTCAGCATTGGCTGAGGCAGATTCCGCGGATGACTCCGCAGAATCCTCCGGGGAGGAAGAGCAGCTAATGATGGCTAGGGAAGCGGTGGCAAGGATGGCAGGCAGATAGAAAATAGATTTTTTCACAAAAGGAAGCTTAGCCTAGCCAATCCACTATTGGGCAGTTGAGTGGCTGTGATCTGTTCAGCAGGTGGATTAGAGGTTGAGGCGGGCAAGGAGCATTTCCTGTCTACTCGGACAGCCATTCAGTCAGTTTTTCTAATTGTTGGATTAAATAGTTCCATTCAGCATTCAAGTTCAGGGCCTGCGCTCCGATTCGATTACCTTGAATGATTATGTCTAGGTCGGGTTGTACCTCTGCCGCGGTCTGGGCATAGAGCAATAGTCCACTTACGCTGCCTGACTGCTCTACATCCTGGTTCTTGACATAAGTCAGAATTTGGTAGAGGTTTCCAGAATGAACGGTTCCTTTTCCTCCAAACCGGGAAGTTTGAAGCGAGTTCCCGTAGTACTTGGCATCGATGATGAGAGTGTGCGATGTGGTCCGAAGCGTCAGATCCGTTTTCATAGCGGGGAGCTGGTCCACGCCCGTTGCGAAGGCATCGTCAAAGTCCCATTTCACGTGCGGCGCTGCGGGCGAAAGCTCGGGATGGTGGAAGGCAAAGTATTCGCGCAAGAATCGTTCAAACAACGTGCTCATGGCTTCTTCAGCGAACCAAGAATCCAGCTTTGATTCGCCTTCGCTCTCGGTTGGAAGCAATCCGTGAACGATGAGTTCACAGACTCCAAGTAGCAGGCGGTAACTAGCGTTGGCGCGATGAAATTGCAGGTCGCGCCAACGGATAGTTGATGGCGAAATCGACGTGACTTCTTCCAAATAGGGCAGGAGTCTGCGCAGTGCTTTAGCGCGTAGTTTTCCAACTTCGCCCCTTTTAATTAGGAGCGTAATGACTGATTTGAGTACTTGGTTGTGTGGAACATCGGGCAGGTACTCATCGAAGGAACAAACAACGCGGCCGTGAGTACGGGAGCTTTGAGAAAGAGTTTGCCCAAAATCGATTTGTCCGCGGACGGATGGAAGCTCTTCAGAGCGAGCCAAATAGTCACGGTAGAGTCCACGCTTTACTTGGCTATTTACTCCTTGAATGAGAATCTCAGCGAGTAAATCATGCAGGTGCTCGAACTCTTCGGAGCTGACCTTTTGAGCCAGCTCGCTGTTGATGCTTCGGAAAGCGTACGCGAGCATCACGTAGACATTCCGAATCAAGATTGGGCTTTGGCTCATACCAGTGCACTTCGCAGTCTCTCCGCCCACCGATCAGCAGTGTTGGGCTCATCGAACCAATACTCGTCAATCAGCGGAACCAGTTCATCTTCAACGACAGAGGTGAGCCATGCGCCGACGTCCTGACTTGAGGCTGCAAAATTACGCGGCGGTGTCAGGTAGCTATGACCGACCGCGAATCCAGCACCCAGACCGGGGTCCTCGATGATAGAGCGATTGAGATCGCCGAGAACACCCACCAAAGAATCAAGCCGTTGGTCACCAAACTCTGCCTGCAGGCGCTTGAATCCATCAGTGTCGAACCCGGGCGCCAGGTTGAAGAATCCGAACCTTCGGCGCAGCGCATAGTCCAAAACTGCAAGGCTACGGTCCGCCGTGTTCATCATTCCAATGATGTGTAGGTTATTAGGCACAAAGAATTTCTCATTTTTGTACTGAAGCATGATTTGCAGACCACGCTTATCTCCTTCAATGAGCATGAGCAGTTCACCGAAGATCTTTGAGATATTGCCGCGGTTAATCTCATCGATGATGAAGAAATAGTCCCTTTCAGGATCATCTTTTGCCATCGTGCAGAAGCGGTAGAAATGTCCCTCGGCGAGGGTGAACCCGCCGGACTCAGTTGGGCGGTAACCCATCATAAAATCTTCATAGGAGTAGCTTTGGTGGAACTGAACCATCTTGACGCGATCAGAATCTTCCTCACCCATGACTGAGTACGCGAGTCGCTTCGCCGTGAAGGTTTTGCCGACACCGGGAGGACCTGCAAGAATGACATTCTTCTTTCGCTTAAGTAGCGCACACAGTCGGTCATACTTGGATTCCTCGAGGAAGACTTCCTTCAAGAAATCAGCACGGCCGTATGTAGGAATTTGCTTGGAAAGCGCATTGACGTCTGTTTCGAGCTCTCCGGTAACCAGAGCCTCGAGCCGTTCAATGAGATCAAGCTTTTGAGTAACATCAGTCAGCGTCTTGAGTGGGAGCTTGAACTCGCTGTCCCACTGATCAACATAGTCCCAAGCAACCTCACGAACATGCTGAAATGAGTCTCTATCGTCTGCAAAGCGAGGAGCGGAGGTGACAGTTCCACGCCCAACAATGGTGGATTGGCCGTTCTTGGCGTAGACGATGTCACCGACTTCCATTTCATTTTGAAAATCCCACACTGCCTTCGATGAATTTGTTGGTTGTGAATTAGAATCCCCATTGGCGAGCCGAATTCGAATCTCTTTTTGGCTCTTATACTGCGCGAAATCTCCTAGTTCATCCCAACCGATTGCCATAATCCCGCCATCGGAGAACTCTTCCCATTTGGAGGCCTTTTCGCCAGGGGCGTATACCCAGTAATGACGCTGACGAGGTTCAGCAACATCAGCTGCCGCAGCGGGTTCGGTTGGTGTTGCGCTTAGTTTCGAGCTTTTAGGCTGTTCAGGTTGCCAGCGCTCGATCACTCCTGGAGACCAAAAACTGAATGGGCCTTGAATCTCCTCCGCGAACAACGCGCGGATGCGAAGAAGGTCTTTGTCAACGTCTTGAGGTTCTGGCCCAGATACATCCCCAATTTGTGGCGCTAGTGCTTCTCGAATTCGGGCTTTGGTATTGACCGATGAAATGACTTCAAAATAGTCCGGGCGCATGAGGAATTGCAGCGCATTGCGAATATCTGGTGTATCCGTCCCGGAAGAGAGCATTGCATTTTGAAGTGCCCACGGATCATTTTGCAGGGTTTGGCGTTCACCGTCGGACATTGCAGCGATGTGCTCGATGAATTTGGTGCACCAAATGAGATGCTTCCACATTTGACCGTTGTACCCCTGACCACTTCTAAAACCCCCTTGGCCAGAAGGTCGAGAAAGGCAGT
Source organism: Corynebacterium casei LMG S-19264 (assembly GCF_000550785.1). Lineage (NCBI taxonomy): Bacteria > Bacillati > Actinomycetota > Actinomycetes > Mycobacteriales > Corynebacteriaceae > Corynebacterium > Corynebacterium casei. Next base: position 2,044,711 of record NZ_CP004350.1, on the reverse strand, counting down.
CCTGCATAAACTGCGGCAATTCAACCGTCATTGCCAGCAAATTAAGGACGAGTTGAATATGTTCTTTGCGGGTTTCGGGCCGTGAGTTTCGGATGGGTTGTTCACGAAGAAACACAAGCTCTGCTGCCAAGAGTAAGACTTCATCGGGAGCGTCAGCAAGTTGGAGGCTTAGTTTTTCCCACTGGTTAAGCTCGGTGCCAACTATTGGATTTTGTTCAACTCTGGCACCAAGATCTTCCGCGACTGAGGCTGTCCAAATCTTTATGTCCGGATTGATGACGGACTTTCCATCTCCCAGCATTTGCTCGAAGATGGACTTTACGTCGCTAGCTAGTTTCACGTCGACAGGGGTGCGGGAAGCTACAACCTTCGCCATATCTATTTCATCTAGGGAAAGATTCTCCATGAAGATAGTTTTTCAGAAAACTTCCAGATTCGCTGGCAGAGTATCCTAGATATCCATCACAGGCCTGCCGACGAAAACTAGTTGTGAATCGTCGCCGCGCTAAAGCGTCAGTATGTTTTTAGTGGCACGTCGCTGGTCCACGGCCTCTGCGGGCTTCGGCGGCTTCGTCCAGTAGAAGTATGAGGTCAAAGATCGCGCCGGGGTGGATCTAGGCGGTCAGGAGTGTTCCGTGCATGTGGAGCCCGTTACTTAAAGATGTTTTCTCTGCCCCAACATTGTGCACCGTTGTCCGTCTTGCGCTTGGGGCTAGTTATTCCATCTGCAAAACGGTGCGGAGCTCCGCGAAGAGCTCAGGCCGAATGGAGTGAATCACCGTGCGGCCCTGTTGCGCGCGTTCTAGGAGGCCAGCCTCGGTCAACTTGCGCAAGTGGTGGGAAACCGTGGGCTGGCTTAGGCCGATGCTCTCTGTGATGTCGTTGACGGAGACCGGGCCGCAGCCATCGGCGGCGAGGCGGGAGAGAATTTGCAGCCGTGCTGGCTCGGACAAGACCTTGAATAGGGTCGCGTAACGCACGGACTCGTCTGCGCTTAAGGGGCCGGAGCCTAGTGAGCAGCAATCATCAAGACTTGCCAGCGGCAGGAATTGGGGGACAGTCATTCCAACAGCATATATTGACCGACGTCGATATGGGAAGTACTCTTCACATTGATAACTGTCAATATGATGTGTTGGGAGAATTGGCCCGTGGAAGTAGACAAGCACGCAGAGATGCCGAACACAAGCGGTCTCCGGCACGGTGGAATGTCTTTTATAGATCGATATCTGGGTGTTTGGATCCTTGTTGCGATGGCTCTCGGGCTGGCGCTCGGGCGAGTAATCCCGGGATTGGGAGAATTCCTAAGCTCCATGGAAGTCGGCGGTATTTCGATTCCCATTGCACTTGGGATATTGGTGATGATGTACCCGCCGTTGGCAAAGGTGCGCTATGACAAGACCGCGAAAATCGCTGCGGAGGTCGTGTCCCGTAGCGTGGTGTATCTGTAACTGTTGGTGAGGACCCTATGAACGATGTGGGCGACCACCGCAGTACCTTTCGAATTAACTCCTACATCTCCTCGAAAGGGATAACCACGATGGCCGCTAGTCCTCATTCTATCGACCCAACTACCTACTTGGACGAATTGCTCGCTCAAGCATCCCCAGATCTGATGCGCGAGATGCTTCAAGGTTTCATTAACCAAATCCTCTCGACCCAAGCTGACCAAGTCTGCGGCGCCGATTACGCCACCACGTCTGAGTCTCGCACCAATGTCCGCAACGGCTACCGCCACCGCGACCTAGATACTCGCGTGGGTACCATCGATGTTGCAGTACCTAAGCTACGCACTGGATCGTTCTTCCCGGACTGGCTCCTGGAACGACGAACCCGGGCCGAACGAGCACTCACCACCGTGATAGCCACCTGCTACTTGAAGGGCGTATCCACTCGCAGGATGAACGATCTTGTCGCTAGTCTAGGTATCAATAATCTCTCAAAATCCCAGGTCTCTGAGATGGCGAAAGATCTTGATTGCATGGTCGAAGATTTTCGCACCAGGCCACTAGATACCGGCCCATACTTGTATGTCTCATGTGACGCGTTAACCATGAAAGTCCGTGAAGGCGGACGAGTGGTTAAAACCTCCGTACTACTTGCTACCGGGGTTAATGCTGAAGGCTACCGCGAGCTACTAGGCATGCAGGTCGCTACATCGGAATCAGCATCGTCATGGACCGGGTTCTTCCGTGACTTAAAAGCCCGCGGGCTTAATGAGGTCTATTTGGTAACCAGTGATGCTCACTTAGGTATCCAGCACGCGATCAGTGACGTGTTACCGAACGCCTCATGGCAACGCTGCAGAACCCATTTCGCCAAGAACCTCTCAGCGATGGTGCCCAAGACTCAATGGCCGACATTATCGGCGATGTTTCACACGATCTTCCAACAACCAGACTCAGAATCGGTGTGGTCCCAAGCCAAAGAGGTCGTGACATTTTGCGAGCAGAAGTTCCCACACGTGGCCGACTACCTGGAAGAAGCCTTCGACGAGCTCCTAGCGTTTACCAATACCCCGAAGTCGGTGTGGAAGAAAGTCTGGTCGAATAACCCTACTGAACGGCTTAATCGTGAAATCCGGCGACGCACAGATGTTGTCGGTATCTTCCCGAATCGTGACGCTGTTGTGCGCCTTGTTGGTGCGGTGTTGGCAGAACAGCATGATGACTGGATTCAGCAAAACCGCTACATGTCACTGACAAGCCTTGAGCAAACCAAAGCAATGATCACCGCCAACGTCATCGACGCCGACACCACCACCAAGGAAGTCGCATGAACCAGTCACAGCACCAAGCACGTGCCGGTCCCTGAGGCCATCACACTGCTTGTTTCAACGAAAGGCAGAAACACCACTCCGTCGGACTTGACCCGCTGCGGATAAACGGCTCATGGCAGTATCGCTCATTTTGAACTGGATTGTTGGCCCGGCAGTCATGTTTACGCTTGCGTGGATTTTCCTCGCCGGCCAGCCGGAACTGCGCACGGGGCTCATCATTGTTGGTTTGGCGCGCTGTATCGCGATGGTTTTGGTGTGGTCCGATTTGTCATGCGCTGACCGTGAGGCCACCGCGGTCCTGGTTGCCATCAATTCGGTGTTCCAAGTTTTCATGTTTGGCGTGCTCGGCTGGTTCTATTTGCAACTGCTTCCATCGTGGTTGGGATTGCAAACTACATCGGTTGACTTTTCCTTCTGGGCAATTGTGACCTCAGTGCTCGTATTCCTGGGGATTCCGCTGCTAGCAGGCCTGTTCACGCGCACCGTCGGTGAGAAGATCAAAGGCCGAGGTTGGTATGAGGAGAAGTTCCTTCCGGCGATTTCGCCATTGTCACTTATTGGTTTGCTGTACACCATTGTGCTGCTCTTCTCCCTGCAAGGCGAGCAGATCACTTCTCAACCGTTGACCATTGCGCGCATGGCGGTGCCGTTGTTGCTCTATTTCATCGGAATGTTCTTCATCGCCCTGTTTGTGTCACGCGCCTCGGGGATGAATTACGCCCAGTCAGCATCTGTGTCTTTTACTGCTGCTGGTAATAATTTTGAACTCGCTATTGCTGTCTCCATCGCCACCTTTGGCGCAACCTCTGGCCAAGCCCTAGCCGGCACCATTGGTCCACTCATTGAAGTACCGGTGCTCGTGGCCCTGGTCTATGTCATGCTGCGGATAGGCCCAAAAATCTTTCCCGCTGATTCAACCGTCCCAACCAACTCGAACAAGGAGACCATCCAATCATGAGCAGCATCCCGAAAGTCCTTTTTGTCTGCGTCGGCAATGGAGGCAAGTCCCAGATGGCCGCTGCGTTGACCGCACTTCACGCCGGCGACAAGCTTGAGATTCATTCCGCAGGCACGAAACCGGGAGCGAAGCTCAATGCCATGTCTGTTGAAGCAATCGCGGAAGTAGGCGCAGATATGTCCCAAGAGCAACCGAAAGGCATCGACACAGACCTACTTCGAGGCGTTGACCGGACAATTCTCCTTGGTAAAGACGCACAGCTTGAGCTGCCTGCCGATGCCCACGGCACCATAGAGCGCTGGATTACCGACGAGCCAACGGATCGCAGGATTGACGGCATGGAACGCATGCGGCTCATCCGCGATGACATCGATGCACGCGTGCGCGCATTGCTGGCAGAGCTCGGGCTCTAGCGGGGGTAGGCCTTTGTCCAAGCACACCCAACCCCGCGCCATTGCTGTCGAAACGGCAAGAACTTAGCACCGCGGCTCTGGGTGCCCTGAGCCATGACTTCCGATGCTTTCGAATTGCTTCGCATCTATGATGAGCAGCCGGGCCTAGTGCCCGAATTTACCGGTGCGGTTAACGAGACATGTCAGGGGCCGTTGCGCCTGGTGGAATACACGGAGTCCCGCGGGGTGGTTACCTATAAGGACCTAAATGGAGCGGACGCGGAAGCGATACGGCGCCTAATTGCTGGTGTCAAGGCATTCTTTGAGGCGAAAGCCGGCATTAGGACCGTGCGGTGGAAACCGCGCGCATGATCTTGCGCTGAGCCTTCATGAGGCGCTCGTTGCGGGAAGGCTTCGAGACAGAAGACACCACGTCAATCATGGTGGGGGAGACAAGATTGCCCGCGACGGACGAGGCATTGCCCGAGGGCGTGCAGCTGCGGCGGATTACGGAGGAAGCCGACATCCGGGCCTTTAGTGGCATGGCGGATAAAGCCTATGGGCTCGACCGCGCCGGGCAACCAGATTGATTGCCTACGGGCACACAACGGTGGATTTCTCTCAAGGCGCGATTGCCGCGTTAATGCCGTTTCTGGCTTTGCAGGGAGGCTATTCCTACGCCGGTGCCGCGGGCATCATGCTTACCTACTCTTTGGCATCCTCCATCATCCAGCCGGTACTTGGCATCATGGGCGAAAAAAGGCACATGTTCTGGCTCATTCCAGTCAGCGTGACGGTATCCGGCATTGGTATTGCATCGATTGGCTCGGTGAGTACTTATTGTTCAGTAGCTGCGTTGGCATCGGCGTTGCGGCCCTCCAACCAGCGAGTGCTAGCCGCGCCCGTGAGGTGAGCTGCGGCAACTTCGGCTTCGCACTGGGACCTGTGATTGTGGCGATCACCAAGGGCATTTTTGGCCTTGGAGCAACGCCGCTTCTCGTCATCCCTGCGCTGATCGGCACCGCGGCGGTGTTAGTACTCAACCGATATGGTGCGGCGAAGCCGGCGAAGAAAGGCAACGTTACCTAGGACCGCCGTGATGACTGGGTGTCCTTTGGACGCATGTCGATTGCCATTATTTGCGACTCGATTGTCTTTGTGGGCATTGGCACATTCATCGTGCTGTTCATGCACGAATACCGCGGGGTACCGGAAAACCTGGCTAATGCATCCCTGTTTATCTTCTACATCATGGGCGCTTTTGGCACCGCTGTCGGTGGGCACCTTGCTAAGCGATGGCAACGCACCGCCATCCTGCGTTGGTCCTATCTTTTGTCCATTCCGCTGCTTGCCGGCATGTTCCTCATTCCGGGGCCGATTAACTGGATATTTATCGTCATTGTCGCGCTGACCTTGTACGTGCCATTCTCGCTACAGGTGACCCTGGGGCAAGACTATCTACCACAGCACATGAGCACCGCCAGTGGCGTGACCTTGGGTTTGGCGGTAACTGTCGGCGGAATTGCGACGCCTCTGATTGGTGCGCTCGCAGACATGGTCGGCTTGGAATACGCGCTGCTTCCGCTGATTGCGCTCCCTGCAGTGGCTTATATCGCGCTTAGGGGCTTAAAGGATCCAAAGATTTTCACAGTCACCACTGGCCCCCAAACGAAGGGGCTTTAGGAAGCTCCCAATTCGCCAGTCAGGCGCGAGTGGAACGCGGTGGTGAATTCGTTCATGCCGATAAATTCAACGCGTTTTCCGTGCTGCGCGTACTTGGTTTCAATGGCGTCGAGTGCAGCTACTGTCGATGCATCCCAAATATGGGACTTGCTCAGATCAATGATGATGTGCTCGGGGTCGGCGGTGTACTCAAACATGGTGGTCAAGTCATTGCTGGATGCGAAAAGCAGTTGGCCTTCCACGGTGTAATGCGCGGCTTCCACGCCATTGTCGACCTTGAGTTCACGGCGGACGTTGATGAGGTGAGCCACGCGGCGCACGAACATGACCGATGCAGCGAAGACACCAACTACAACGCCGATGGCGAGGTTGGAGGTTGCCACAACCACGGCCACGGTGATGAGCATGATGGCGGTCTCGCTCTTCGGCATGCGCTTGAGCGTTGATGGCTTGATGGAATGCCAGTCAAAGGTGCCCACAGAAACCATCACCATGACAGCGACCAGGGCGGCCATCGGGATGACGGCAACTAGGTCACCCAATGCCACCATGAGGATGAGCAGGAAGGTGCCAGCCAAGAAAGTGGAAATTCGGGTGCGGGCACCGGAGACCTTGACGTTAATCATGGTCTGCCCGATCATGGCGCAACCGCCCATGCCACCAAACATGCCGGAAGCAATGTTGGCGATACCTTGACCCCAGCTTTCACGGGTTTTGTTGGAATGAGTATCAGTAACTTCATCCACCAGCTTGGCCGTCATCAGAGACTCCATGAGCCCCACTAGTGCCATCGCTAGGGCATAAGGCGCGATAATACTAAGGGTTTCTAAATTCAAAGGCACATTCGGAATAAACAACTCCGGCAGGCTGCGTGGTAATTCACCCTTATCGCCGACGGTAGGAACGCTGATAGCGAAGACCACCACGATGGCAGTGACCACCACAATGGAAACCAGAGGTGCTGGAACAGCCTTGGTGAGTTTAGGAAAGAAGACCAAAATGACAAGGCCTAGAGCAAAGAGCGGGTAGACCGCCCACGGGACGTTGAAAAGCTCCGGGAGCTGCGCCATAAAGATGAGGATGGCCAAGGAATTTACAAAGCCCACCATGACGCTGCGGGGGATAAACCGCATGAGTTTCGCAACGCCACAGACCGCGAGCACAATCTGCAGTATGCCGGCGAGCAACACCGTTGCGATGAAATAGTCCATCCCGTACTCACGGACCACCGGCGCAACCACCAAGGCAACCGCACCTGTGGCGGCAGAAATCATGGCTGGGCGCCCACCCACCACGGCGATGGTGACAGCCATAATGAAGGAAGAAAACAGCCCGACCTTTGGATCCACGCCAGCAATGATGGAAAAGGAAATTGCCTCTGGAATAAGCGCAAGGGCAACCACCAAACCAGCGAGCGCTTCTTTGAGAAGAATCCGTGGCGTCCTCAGTGCGGTTAGCACCGATGGTTCTGGCCGGTAGCGGTTCGTATCGGAGGTGGGGGAAGTAACTTTCGTGGTCAAGCAAAGCTCCAAGGTAGGGCAGGCATGATGCTGCAGGAATGTACACAAACACACGGCCTGCGAGTGTTCAGACCCCAAGGGATGTGGGATTAAGTTGCGGCAATAAAGTCAATGAGATTTTGCCATCTTAAACTGCAATCTTTGCTGCAGTGACGGTGACTTACTCTAATGCAGCGCTACGGTGAAGGCGAACCGTGCTGACTAGTAAAGATACTTAGCTAATTGCTACGCCGAGGACTACCAGAACAAAGCCAATGACCTGCAGACTTCCGCGGACAAGTTGGTATTTGTCCCACCGCCGGCGCATAGTGATGAACTCTTTAGTTGCGGTGGTTTCCGTAATACGTCCCGTCTGCGCATTAATGGGAACGTTGCCGAAGATGGTGACAATCAATGCGACCACCAAAGCGATAGCGGCGGAGATTGTGAAGTAGTTGGTGTGGTCAATCGCTAAAGCAATGCCAAGGATGACACCTAAGGTCATGCCGATGGGCATGACGCGGCCAAAAGTTTTGAGAAGTCCTTTTTCAAACAGCAGCTGGTTATCGGGGTCGAGCTTGCGGATCACTGGGTGGACAAAGGCAAACGATGCAAATTCTGCAGGTCCGAAAAACCCGGCGACCAGGATGGTTAGAACAGCAATCCAGCTCATGGTGCCCACTTTCTACACACTTCACTTATGGATAGTGTGGCTATCCATGTTATTTCGTGTACTACAGTAGTCCATACCAAGAAGGATTGTGAACTATTCAAAGAGCGCAGGGAGTGCATTTCATATGGCACAAGGTAGCGGGGGATTCCGCATGGCCGAGCTGTCTCGGCAGTCAGGGGTCAGCGTTCCGACCATCAAGTACTACCTGCGCGAAGGGCTATTAGCGCCGGGTGAGGCGACCAGCGCTAACCAGGCCTTGTACGACCATGAGCATGTTGAGCGCATTCGTTTGGTGCGCAGTTTGTCGAAGGTGGCCAAGCTGCCGCTGGCAACAATCGCTGAGGTTCTCCGGATTGTTGATGGCGGCGGCAATGTCATGGAAGCCATGGGCCGCACCCAGAATGCATTGGTAGGAGAAATCCCTGAAGGAAGCACTGACGATGAAGAATTCGAAGAGGTCAAAGAACTTCTGGATTCGGAGATCGTCAAAATGGGGTGGCATGTTCGCCGGGATTCCCGCGCCTACAGCATGGCATTGCGTGCGCTGCAGGAACTGCACGTGGAGAACCTGAGCCCACCAGTAAAACACCTGGCGGACTATGTTGCCGCAGCCGACAAGGTGGGCGAGGCGGATATTTCCACACTTGCCGACGCCAGCTCCGCGCCCGATATGGTTCGACGCATGGCCATGGGCACGACGTTGCGCGGTCCGCTTACCGATGCCCTCATTTGGCTCGCGCAACAACACCACGCCGGCAAAACCTATGGTGGCGGTCAGTAAACTGCCCCTGAAATGCAGCGCCTGTGGATAACGTTGCCTATTGCGTGACGTGTCGGAGTGATTCTCTACAGATTTTGAGCGTTGCTCTGGTGCAGACGTGCGTATTCGGTTTGGCGTCGAAGTTGTGAAAAATGACAAAACATCACGGTCCAGGTCACGAAGGATGTAAGCGCCCTAAGAGACACAGCGGAACTCCCGCGTATGAGATGGCAGCCGATATTGGAGGCTAGACCGACACATCGGCAGTCAGCCATGCCCAAATTAGTTATCAGGAACTTGTGGTGCGTGAGCCTTTCCGAAGTCGGGATCCGGACCACAGTAGCCACAGAAGCAGGGCGACTTCGCCGATGAAGGTGAACCCGGACAAGCTCACGGTCTCAACGTTGAACATGGTGGTCACTGAGTCGAAGGGATAGCCCGCTCCAGCGATGAGCAACAAAACGCCAATAATGGTGGGCAATTCAGCGGAACGGCACATGGCTATGCCGGCAACGACCAGAAGAAACCCAAAGAGGGCAAGACTGTAGTCCCACACTTGGGTAAACAGCTCGCCGTTTTGCCTAATCACCAGCAAGATGGTGACGGTGAACAGACCTGTGGCATAGAAGATTCTTAACACCGATGCCCAATTGGCCAGCGCAGTACCGCCGCTGCGCAGGATGGGGATGAGCAGGAGCGCCACGCAGATATCGAGGAGTACTACAACGAACCCCACGAACGCAGTGATCGTGAATTGTTTCTGTGGCAATGCCACGAGGAAACCAATCGGGGAAGCAATCGCCATCGCCAGCAGGATGAATCCCGCTGCCAGGCGGTAAGTGGACTGCTGCGCTGTGTCCAAGGTTCTAGCTGGCGCTCTCATCGGGTTCGTGAATGCCAAAAACATTGCCATCAAGGTCCAAGAAATAGCCCTGCCAGGCCATGCCTGGAAGGGCGTACTTTTCTCTGACCACGGTGCCGCCTGCGGCGAGAATCTTTTTTGCTGTGGCGTCAAAACTTTCAACGCCCATGGTCAACACCGCTGCATTGGACGCGGATGCTGGTGCGGTACCGGCCGGGGTGGCGCCGCCGTCGCGCTGCATGATGGCGCCGTTGATGCCAAGAGAGCCTTCAGGGCCAGTGACTACACCGTAGTAGGGGCGTTCGGCGTACTCGGAATAATCCTCGTAGGTCCAGCCGAATGCGGCGGCATAAAACTCGCTGGCCTGGGGAACGTTGGAAACTTCGATTTCAAAATGAACTGGACGGGACATTCGGGACTCACTTAGGTGGAAGGTTGATTCGAGGTCATCGATCGGTCGAACTGTAGAAGAGTGAGTAGGTGGAAGAAACTAATCCATAGTATGCCAGTAAATTGTGACAGGCGTCTCTCTGGGCGCTGGCGGGTTTTAGAAACGGTAGTTGAGATACTCATCCACCACAGCGGCACCAAGCCCATCGAGGTCCGGTGCAACCACTTTGCCGCCAATCCGGTCGGCTAGCTGATTGAGGAAATGCTGCAAACCGTCGTTATGGCCCAGCCGGAAGAAGGTGGTGCGGGTGCCGCGCTTGGTTACCTTGTCCAGCTGCGTAACAGTGGAGAACATCGTGTGCTGGTCCGTAGGCCAGTTAAACCACGCATGACCATCGGGCTGCAAATAGGCGGTGGGCTCACCATCGGTCACCACCAAGAGCGTGGGCTGCATCGAAGGATGACGTGCGAAGAAACGCTCAGCCAACAGCAGCGCGTGATGGAGGTTCGTGCCTTGTTCCTGCACCGGCGGCAGTGCCGTGAGCTCTTCAATATCCGTGGTCATGGCGGTGCGGCCGAAGGTGATCAGCGCCAATTCGTCACCGCGAAAACGCGTGCTGATCAGATGATGCAACGCCAAAGCCGTTTGCTTCATGGGAACCCAGCGGCCTTCCGCGGCCATCGAATAGCTTGTGTCCACCAACAACGCGACAGCATTCTGGGTGCGCTGCTCAGTTTCCACAACCTCAATGTCATTAGGCGTGAGCTTGACAGGCTCATCCGTGCCGGCGGTTCTTTGGATGGCGTTAGTGATGGTGCGTGTGACATCCCACGGCTGGGTATCGCCGTATTCATAAGGACGCGTTGCACCGGTTTGCTCACCGCTGGCGCCGGACAACCTGGAATCGCGTGAAACCGAGCGAGGGGATAGCTGCTCCGTTGCATCGTCCAACAATGCCTTGCCCAATCGCCGCATGGCCTGCGGGCTAAGTTTCAAAGAACCATCAGCAGAGCGTCGCAGCATGCCGCTCTCGCGCATCGCGCGGTCAATCTTATCCAGTAGCTCTGCAGAAACCGCAGCGTCATCACCGAGCTGGCGGCGCAGCGCATCCAGATCCAAGTCAGTATGGTCATGGCGAAGTTGTTCTGCCAGACGGTCAAGCTCCGTCAAATTCTGCATGGCACCAGTGCCATCACCCAAACCCATGCCTTCTTCACCAGTGAATTCTTCAGAACCAGACCAATCCAGATCGGGACGAAGCCCACGCAGATTACCCGTGAGTTCACCCATGAGTGCCTGAAGTTCTTGGGAGCCGAAAGCCTGTGAAGAAAGCTGCATCAACACATTGCGCTGCTCCTCAGACATGGAATTCAGCATGCGCTGAGCGGCAGCAGAACGCTGGGAGAGAATATCGATAAGCTCGTTAATATCGCGCGGGTTCTCCGGGAACTGCTCGCCATGTTTAGCCATAAAATTGGCAAAATCAGCAGGGGTATCAATGCCTTCGCGGTGCTTGCTCAGTAGTTCATTGAGGTCACGCAGCATTTCCGCAACGGCTGCCTTATCTTCCTCAGTAGCACCTTCAAGCGCCTGCTTCATGCCAGCGAACTGCTGGTCCAGCATTTCCCGGCCCAACAAGTCACGGATGCGCTCAAACTTCTCGCGGGCATCCGTGGACTGCCAGTCATAGTTATTGAGCTCAGAAACCGCAGCCGGGGTGGATTCCGGAAGGTTTTCTAACTGCATCTCCCGGAAGGCACGGTCCGTGTCATCTAAATCAATATCGCGGGCGAGCTGCGCGCGCTCCAACCGGAGGGCATCGTCAAGCAGTGCTTTAACCTCCTGCAACGTGCCGCCGAGATTGTTACGCTCCAACAACTCTTTACGGCGCTGCGCGGCCTTGCGCGCCAGCTCATCAAAACCATCCTGGCCCTGAGCGCCGCGTCGAAGGTACTCCCGCAATGCCTGCTCAGGCGAATATCCAGCCATGATGTCATTGGCAATATCGCGCAAAGCATCAGTCAGATCCACCGGCGGGGCAAGCGGATCCGGGCCACCAGAATAGCGGCCATAGCGGCTCCGCTTCCTGCCGCGCGGGCCAATCGGATGAGTCATTGCAGGTCGTGCTCCTTAACCGTAAATGGTTTCGCCTTCGCCAGAGTCCTTGGCAATCTTGCGGGACAAAAACAACCCCTCCAAAGCCAGCTCAATTGCGTTGGCGCGAGCACCTTCAGAATCCGCGTCAAAGGCTTGCGCGATATCGTCATAGAGCGTGGTTTCACCCAAGTCAGGCAGCCCGGCAAGGAAGTCCTTGGCGGAGACACTCGCGCCAGTGGAAATAGTGACGCTGCCATCAAGCGCTGCAATCAGCGGGTTGAAGTCCAAGGTGCGCAAAGTAGCGCGTAGCGTTTCCGCCGTCGAAGTACGCAGCGTGTAGTCCAAAATATCCCACTCGCGGCCTTCTTCACCGGACTCAAATTCAATCTTGCCGCCCAAAACCTCGACTGCGGATTCAACATCAACCAGGCGGGCAACGGCGTCATCTTCGCCGCGAATGCTGGCGCGATGCAACGCCGCCGCGGCGATGGTCTCCGCACCCGCAATCGCGAAACGCGCAGAAACACCAGCGCGCTGGTTCACCGCAGAAGACTCACGCAAAGAACGGGTGTATCGAGCCAGAATTTCCAGGAGAATTTCCGGCACCTCCGCCACCAGGTGGGCTTCTTGGCGGATAACGGCAATCTCATCTTCCAGCGCCAGCGGATAGTGCGTACGAATCTCCGCACCAAAGCGGTCTTTGAGCGGGGTGATAATGCGGCCACGGTTGGTGTAATCCTCCGGGTTCGCAGAAGCCACAACCAGCACATCCAACGGCAGCCGCAGCATGTAGCCACGAATTTGAACGTCGCGCTCTTCCATCACATTCAACATGGACACCTGGATGCGCTCAGCCAAGTCGGGCAGCTCATTAATCGCAACAATGCCACGGTTAGAACGCGGAATCAGGCCATAGTGAATGGTCTCCGGGTCCCCAAGGCGACGGCCCTCAGCCACGCGCATCGGGTCAATATCACCAATGAGGTCGGCAACTGAAGTATCAGGTGTAGCAAGCTTTTCCGCATAGCGGGCATCGTGATGAATCCAGGTGATCTCCACGTCATCGCCCTCGCGCTCAATACGCTCACGCGTCGCGTCCGTAATCGGTGCGAAAGGGTCCTCGCGCAGCTCAGAACCGGCAACAATGGGAACCCATTCGTCCAACAATGCAGTCATGGAGCGCAGCAGGCGCGTCTTGCCCTGACCACGCTCACCGAGCAAAACAATGTCATGGCCAGCAATCAGCGCACGTTCAACTTGGGGAATGACCGTCTGTTCTAAACCATGCAGACCAGGCCAAGGATCCTCGCCCTTGCGCAGCTTATCCAGCAGGTTGTCGCGGATTTCAAGGCGCAAGGATCGGTGTTGGTAGCCGGCGGCCTTCAGCTCACCGACCGTGGAAACATTAGGTGGAAGACTCACACCCCTCACACTAGTCATAAATTTACGTTTAGAGTGCTAAATATTTCTCGCGGGTATGCTGCATGGCATGAAGAAGGTAGAAGAATCCACTATCGTCTTGCTTATTCGTCATGGTCAGACTCCCACTACGGGTCAGATTTTGCCGGGCCGCACGCCGGGTTTGCATTTGTCGGAGCGCGGGCAGGAGCAAGCACGAGATGTGGCTTCGCGCTTGGAGGGTTTGGCGCTGGACGCTGTGTATTCCTCACCGATGGAGCGCGCGCAGGAGACGGCAGCGCCGACAGTGGCAGGGCAGGGATTGCAGTTGCTTGCCGATGCCAACCTCATCGAATGCGACTTCGGCCAATGGACTGGAGAAAAACTCACGGAGCTTAACAAACTTCCGGAGTGGAAGCAGGTGCAAAGCTCACCTTCCACGTTCCGTTTCCCCGAGGGTGAGAGCTTTACAGAGATGCAAGACCGCATGGTCAGCGCGGTAAAGGATATTGCCCAGCGGCATCCGGGGCAGGTTGTTGCAGCATTTAGCCATGCTGACACCATCAAAGCTGCCGTTGCGTATTTTGTGGGAACCCCATTGGATTCTTTTCAAAAAATCCACATTGACACCGCCTCGATTTCTGCAGTGGAATTCACTACAGAAGGTACGCGCATGTTGGTGACTAACTCCCGTACAGGTTCATTGTCTTATCTGCGTGAAGGTACAGCCTCGTGATGGAGCCACCTTTTGAACGAGAGCTGGAGATTCTCAACCACGGGGAAATGGGAATTGTCCAGCAGCTGGTGGAATCCAGCAACATTGGTTTCGTGGTGGACTTGGAGCTCAGGGAGGATTACGCCTGGGCAGTGTACAAACCGCAAGCGGGAGAGCAGCCGCTCTGGGACTTTCCGCCCGGATTGCATGCCCGCGAGCGTGCTGCCTTTGTGCTCAGTGAGCACTTAGGCTGGCATGTGGTTCCGCCGACGGTGATTGTCCGCGATGCCCCGGCCGGGGTCGGGTCGTTGCAGTGGTTTATCCATAACGATGGTGAGCACTATTTCCCGCTGGTCGATTCCCGGGAAGACCTGCATGAGCAGTTTCTGCGAATGGCCGTATTTGATTTGCTGTGCAATAACACAGATAGAAAATCCGGACACGTGCTGCTTGAAGGTGATCATATTTGGGGCATTGACCACGGGCTGTGTTTCTCCGTGGAGCCAAAATTACGCACAGTGATTTGGGAGTTTGGTGGGCACACCATTCCGGATGAGCTGATCGAGGCTGTTGAACCGCTTTTAACAGAAGTTCCGGAGGAGCTGTGGGAGCTTTTGCACCCGGTGGAGATTGAAGCTTTGCATCGACGGGCATCGCGAATTGTGCGTTTGCCGTTCCTACCGCGCCCGCGATCACACAGGCAGTTTCCGTGGCCGCTGGTGTGATTGAGGTTTTGGGTACAGTGGCTCCTAGACGCAGAAATTTCCTAAGCCTTGCGTATCTGCGCGGGGCTGTCACCGCGAAGGAGCATGAGATGTCTGACGTTAAAGCACTGGCCGCACAGTTCGCACAAGCACATGAATCGGGAAAGACTTTGGTTCTTCCGACCGCCTGGGACACTTGGTCCGCAGCGCTGGTAGAGGAAGCTGGATTTGAAGGGCTAACCGTCGGAAGCCACCCGGTAGCAGATGCGATTGGCAGCTCGGACGGTGAAAACATGGACTTCTCCGAGTACCTGAAAGTAGTGGCCAAGATTGCACTGAAGGTCAGTATCCCTGTCTCCGCAGACGTGGAATCCGGCTATGGACTCGAGCCTGCCGACCTGATCAACCGTCTGATTGAGGCAGGTGCAGTGGGTGCGAATATTGAAGATGTCGTGCACACCGAAGGCGACCGCGTCCGTGAAGCACAAGAGCACGCAGATTATATTGCCGCTGCACGTGAAGCAGCAGATGCAGCAGGTGTTGAATTCGTCATCAACGGTCGAACCGACGCGGTGCGCTTGGGCACTGATGTGTTTGAGGATCCGTTGGCGGAAGCCGCCAAGCGTATTCAACTGATGCAGCAGGCGGGTGCGCGTTCGGTGTACCCGGTCGCTTTGAAGTCAGCAGACCAAGTTCAGACTCTGATGGATGCTGTTTCTATTCCGCTCAACGTCACCGCCCACCCAGTTGATGGGCATGGTGCAGGGGACCTTGCCGCGTTGAAGGATCTCGGCGTGCGCCGCATTTCCTTTGGCCCGTTGTGGCAGAAGTGGCTGTCCGAAACCACTGCCGAGCAGTTCAAACAATGGGTTTAAACCCCGCGCATACCTCCCGGGGTTTAAAGGAATATGAGCTTAATAGGAGACAGAAGTGAAGTACACCGGATCCATTAAGAGTGACTTACCCCGAAAAGATGTAGTTCGCCTGATTTCAGATGCAGATTCCATCCCCAAGTGGCTACGCGGATTGAAAGAGCATGAGCCGTTGAGTGGCAACCACGGCGAGGTCGGTACTTCCTCGCGCATTGTGTTTGATACCGGTGGCCAAGAGATGGAAGCTACCGAAACCGTGGTGCGCCAAGAGCCTCAGGATTTAGAGAATCTGCAAGCCGCAGAGATTATTTATTACGACCGTGAGCTTGAAGCCGAAGGAATGTGGAGCATTTCCAAAGACCGCTTTATAGAGCTTGAGCCTGAGCGAACGTTATGGGAGAGCGAGAACGTGTATCGCTTTGATGGTGTGATGATGCGGGTGCTCGCACCTATTATGAAGGGTTCATTTCGCAAGCAGCAGCGCGTACATATGGAAGATTTTAAAGCTTTCGCCGAACGTGGAGTTGATGTCCGCGAGGCCGAGTAAACGTTTGATTTATTAGTTGTGAGTACTGTCCTTTAGATTTTCATCGTGCGGCGCTGGATTTTTGATTGTCCAGTGCCGCACGTCTGTGTTTTGTTCAGTGGTTGTGTCCTCGTGCGGGTGTCAGATGAATTGGGACACTGTAGGTACATCACCTGCGGATATTCCACACGATTTGTGATGTGTGATCACAAACATACATGCGCATGCGGGCTGATACAAGGCTTTGTCGAAAGTTTGTCGAATTTCCATACAAATGAAGAGAGTTTCCAGAAACTCCTTGACATATACGGAGATGTGTATAACATGAATTCATCCTCCGCGACGGGTGTCACCAACCGGATGGAAATGCTCATGAACCTATTGACTACGGTCAGTGACTGGATCTGGAATCCACTGGCATATTTTGCGTTGGCAGTCGGAGTCTTTTTCACTTTTGTAACCAAGGCAGTGCAGTTTCGTCGCTTGCCGGACATGATCCGGCAGCTCAAAGACAGTGAATCTGGCGATGGCGGCCTCTCCTCATTCCAGACTTTGGCTTTGACCTTGTCTTCCCGCGTTGGCTTCGGCAGTACCGCCGGTGTTGCAACCGCCATCGCTATGGGTGGTCCGGGCTCCATCATGTGGATGGCAGTCACCGGACTTCTTGGCTCTACCTGTGCCTATGTCGAAGCAGTGGTGGCGCAGCTCTACAAGCGCCGCGTGCATGGCGAAGACCGCGGCGGCATGCCGTACTACATCAAGTACAGCCTCAAGGCTCCGTGGCTCGCATTCATCGTCGCTCTCACCGCGATGATTGGCTACGGCTTCGTCTTCCCAGGCGTGCAATCCAACAACATTGCCTCGTCTGCACAACAGGCTTTCGGCATTGAGCCATGGGTAACGGGTCTAATCATCACCAGCCTGCTGGGCGTGGTTGTTGTCGGCGGTACCAAGCGCGTAGTTCAGGTTGCTCAGACCGTCGTTCCATTCATGGCAGTTGGCTACCTGCTCACCGCTTTGCTGCTCATCATTTTGAACATCGACAAGCTGCCGGATGCGATCATGCTGATTGTTAGCTCCGGCATGGGGCGGGACCACGTCTTCGGCGGCATTGTTGGTTACGCCGTCGCATGGGGCGTGCGTCGTGCGGTCTTTGCCTCTGCCACTGGCTTCGGTGAAGGTACCTTCGCTGCGGCGGCCGCGGATGCATCGCATCCTGGCAAGCAGGGCGTTATCCAGGCCTTTTCCATGTACATTTATCTGTTGCTCATCTGCATGGCTACCGGCATCATGGTGGTTCTCACCGACAGTTACCACGTCAAAGACGGGGCTGGAGAAATGATTGTGGACCATGTACCTGTTGCAATCGCGGGACCAAACTTTGTGCAGCACGCTATTGATTCCTCACTGCCTGGCTGGGGCGGTATTGCCGTGGCTATCGCGATTTTGCTCTTCGCGTTTACCTCCCAGGTGTTCTTCTTCTATGTGGCAATCACCAACTTGGTCTTCCTGCTCGGTGAAAAGCGCAGCATCTTCATGGAAAACGTTGTGAAGGTCGGCGCACTGGCTATATCCTTCATTGGTTCTGTTATCTCCGCGGACGCCATGTGGGCGGCTGGCGATATCGGCTATGGCCTGCTGGCCTGGCTGAATATGGCAGCGGTACTGCTGTTGACGCCGAAAGTCTGGAAGATTATCAATGACTATGACCGTCAACGCAAGGCTGGACTGGATCCGACCTTTGACCCGAAGGCCCTGGGCATTGAAGGTGCTGAATGGTGGGAGACTGTATTCGCTGAGCGTCAGGCTAAGAAGGCTGTTGCTGCTGCGGAGAAAGAGGCCCGAGAAAAGCGGATGAGGATGAATCTGAAGATTCCAACATCTTTGCGCGTGAAGAGGTAAGGCGCTCGAACTGAACTCATCGCGCTGATTCAAGGACAGGAGACAGGCATGGTGTTCGCTATAGTTGGCACCATGCCTCTTTCGAAACTTCAAGCCACTGCCCGGGTCGGCGATCAAGCTTATGACGCCTTGCATAACGCGATTGTGAAGGGGGAGTACGAGGCAGGCCGACGTCTTCAGATTCGAGATCTAGCTGCCGACCTGGGTATTAGCGTGATGCCTGTGCGTGAAGCCATCAAACGGCTTGAAGAGGTCGGGCTGGTTGAGACGCAGCCTTACCGCGGCGCCGTGGTCAAAGAACTTTCGCGTGATGAGCTTTTGCAGATTTACGCCGTGCGTGGACTACTTGAAGTCGAAGCGGCCCGCCTGGGCGCGCTAAACCTTGAAGCATCCGAGATTGCACACTTAAAGCAGCTCAATGACAAGCTGCGTGATGCCATAAAGCGCAATGACGTTATTGAGTATCTCAATCTAGATGAAGAGATGCTGACCATTGTGTATGCGGCATCAGGAAATGTCGTGCTTATGGATCACATCCGTTCGCTGTGGGACCGCTGCCGCTTTTTCAAGATTATGGGTGCGCGCGGTGAGCTGTCGGAAGATATCATCGCCAAGCTCTTGGAATATCAACCCGCGCTCATTGAAGCGGTGGAGGCAGGCGACTCTGCGGCTGCGGCGCAAGTTACCCAAGCGTCCATCGAATCGGCGATGCAGCGAATTACCGTCGCTTTGTCGCACTAAAACTCAAGAATTCTTCCCCTAGTGTCTTCCGATACCGGGGGATTTTTCTATGCTGTTTCAATTTCTTCAGCCTGCTTTAGAGCCTTGAACTGCGTGAAAGCGTCAAGGATGTGAATATTCAAAATACTTTTGACAAACCACTTGTGTGATTTGTCATCACAGATTGTCGTGTCCTGCAAGACAGTTAGGAATTCGAGTGATGACACTCATCAGCAGTGGCATTGAACTTTAAAAGAATTGCTGTCGAATACTTGAAGCTCGTGGCACTAGACGCACACACATCAAAACCACGAACTTTTCGGAAATCAAAGAGTAAGGAGCCATCCCATGAAGGATGCAATCATTATCGGTGGAGGATTAGCAGGTCTTTCCGCAGCATGGCGCTTGCGCCATTGGGATACCGCCATCTTGGAATCAAGCGAGCGCATTGGCGGTCGCATCCGCTCTGAAAAGCGCGGCGCATACTTCCTGAACTGGGGAGGTCACGTCTTTGGTGGTCGCGGAACATCCACCGATGTCCTACTATCAGAAACCGGTACCGGCTCCGTTGACGTTCCAGGCACGTTGGCAGGCACCCACATGAACGGCAAGGTGTTGCTCAAGGGCCCACTGCAGACCTACCCATTCCGCATCCCAATGAAGATGAGCGACCGTGCGGCAATGATCACAGCCGGCATGAAAGTCAGCAAGGATGTATTCCGCTACGCATCGGTTGTTCGCCGCCGCCCGAATGAAACAGGGGAGCAGCGCCAGCAGCGCATCTACGATTTCGAGAATGATCGCTGTTTCGCGGACTACCTCGGCAACATCGGTCCAGAAGCTGAAGCCTTGTTCACCCCAACAGTGACCCGCTCTGCTGGTGACCCGGATGAGATTTCTGCAGGCGCAGGCATCGGCTACTTCAGCTTGGTGTGGAACATCGGCCAAGGCCTGTCCAAGTCTATTTTGGGTGGCCCATCCACCTTGACTGAAACCATCGCCGCGGCACTTCGTGACCGCATTGAAACCGGTGCGCAGGTCCAAGAAGTCACTCAACACAAAGATCACGTTGTAGTGCGATACATCCAAGACGGTGTGGAAAAAGAGGAAACCGCACGCACCGCGATTATGGCAACGCCTGCAACTATCAGTCACAAGATTGGTGTGGACTTGCGTCCAGAGCTGCGCGCAGCTCTGGGCCAGGTCAAGTACGGTTCGTATGTTGCCGGTGCATTCTTGACCAATGAAACCTCATCACAGGTCTGGGATAGTGCCTATGGCATTGCAACTCCGAAGCGTTCCATGGCAGTGACCTTGAACTTGGGCAACATCGTTCGCGGTTCAGAGACCAGCCGCCAAAAGGGTGGAAGCATCATGTGCTTCTCCCCAGCAATCTTGGCCAATAACTTGCTGCCGCTCAGCGATGAAGAAATCACCGACATCTACGTCAGGGACCTGTCTGAAGTCCTGCCGGGTTTTGAATACATCATCGAAGAATCCCACATTCAGCGTTGGGAACTAGGCGCACCGTACTGCTTCCCAGGCCGTGCAAAGCTACAGGAAACGTTGATGAAGCCAGAAGAGCGAGTCTTCCTCGCCGGTGACTACCTCGGCTCCCTCTATACCGAAACTGCAATTACCTCGGCATTTACTGCCGCCGAGCGCGCGGCCAGCCTGTTGGCTCGCGAAAACCAGCCACGCAACACCACCGTGGCGGCAGCACCAGCCACATCCGCACCAGCTAGTGCCGCACCAAGCAACTCTGCAGCTTAATCACAACTTTCAAGGAGAAGGAGAATCATGACCAAAAAAGTAGAACTGCGCGGCGTACTGACCGCACTGTCCATCCCATTCGCAGACAACCAGGACGTTGCCGTTGACCTGCTGAAGAAGGTTGTTGACCGCTCCATCAACGGTGGCATCAACGGCGTTGTGGTTGGTGGATCGACCGGCGAATTTGCATCGCTGAGCAGCGAAGAGCGCATTGAACTGGTGGATACCGTGGTATCTCACACCGCTGGGCGCGTTCCTGTCATCGCGCAAACCGGTGCAACCACCACCCGCGAAGCAATCCGTTTGTCCAAGAAGGCACAAGACTCTGGCGCGGATGTTCTCATGCTGGTCACCCCTTACTACGAGCCATTGAGCTTGGATGAGACCACCAACTACATTCGCACTGTTGCGGATGCCGTTGAGCTGCCAGTCATGCTCTACAACATTCCGGGAGCCACCGGCGTGAACTTGGACGCAGACTCTGCAGGTTCCCTCGCGCGTGAATTCGACAACATTCACTACATCAAGGACTCTTCTGCCAACTGGGAGCAAGCGCTGCAGCTCATCCACCACCACTCGGATGCATTGGATACCATCATCGGTTGGGACAGCTACATCTACAGCGCGCTGGTCGAAGGCGCAGCCGGTGTCATGGCTGGCGCTGCCAATGTCATCCCAGAAGAAATCGTTGCTGTGGTCAAGCTGATTCAGGAAGGTCAGCTCGCAGAGGGGCTGAGCGCCTGGAACAAGGTCTACCCAGTTATTGATGCCATGATTTCTGAGCCATTCATCGCAGCTGTAAAGAAGGGCCTTGACCTGCAGGGCTTCCCCATCGGTCTGCCACGAGCACCGATGGCGGATATCTCCGAGGAAGCAACCGCACGCGTTGAAAAGGCACTGAAGAACCTTCACGCATACGCGCAGTAACTCGAACTCAACGAGTACTAATTAAAGCGTAACTGGAAAGCCCCTTTCCCCATGGCAGTTCGCAATGAACCGATGCCGTTCGGAAACGGGGCTTTCTTTGCGCTGGGTTAAGAAGCGGAGATATCCGTTTCGGTGTTGATTCCCTTGTTCAGTGATCGCTTCACAATGCACAGGCGTTCAATCTTCTTGGCGGCAGCCTTGATGATTTTCTCGCGCTCGGCATCATCCAATCCTTCGGTCTTAATCTGAAATTCGAAGAGCATATCGGTGATGAAGTTGTCGGCTTCGGTGGATTTAACGGATGCCTTGGCATCAAAATCGGCTCCCAGCATGTGTGATAGTTGCGCATCCGCAGAAAGGGAAGCGCAACCAAGCAGTGCTGCCTGCAAGAGCTCACCAGGGGAGAAGGCACCTGGGGTGCCATGAGGGGAAACCTTCAAAGAGGTGCCGTCCTGGTTTGTGACGGTGTATTCATTCTGATTCGTACGCGTTGCTTTCATAGCCATAAAGCCAGGCTAACAGAGCTCCTGCATTGTGGGGTGTGACCTGCGAAGTTGAATGTAGATCGGGTACTATTTGCAGATTATGTCTGACACTTTAGCTCCCTGCCCAGAATGCAGCAGTGAATTTACTTATGAAAACGCAGGCTTCCTAGTCTGCCCAATGTGCGCCCATGAATGGGTCGACGGTGAGGCTGGGGACGATGATGCGGCTGCTGCCGATGCAAGCGTCATCAAAGACTCAGTAGGAAATGTCCTCATTGACGGCGACTCCGTCAGCATCGTGAAAAGCCTCAAAGTTAAGGGCTCCAGCGCCATCAAGATTGGCACCAAAGTGAGCGGCATCCGAATTCTAGAAACCCCTGTTGATGGCCACGATATTGAAGCCAAGGTCCCTGGATTTGGGCAGATGCGCCTCAAGTCCAGCGTGGTGAAGAAGTCGTAGTTAAAACATCGACAAGCAATGCTCAAGCCTTGTGCTGGCGCGGCCATGGGAGCTCCAAGTAGCTCTCTAGGCTCTTATTGTGCTTGAGCATAAGACGCGCGAAGTCCTCAATATCTTTCGCGTCCCAATCCTTGTAAATCTTGCCCAAATCCTCGCGGCGCGCGCTGAGCTCGCGGCCCAAAGTGTCCATGCCGTTGGCGGTGGGGCGGTGCAGCTTGGCAGGATTCTCGGGGTCTTCGATTGTTTCAATCAGATCATTGGCAATTGCAGCTTTAAGCTGTCGATGCACCGTAGAAACATTCAAGCCAAAAGCCTCAGCGAGCTCATTGACCGTCATTGGGCCCTGGGCATCGAGGCGGGAGAGCAAAATCAGCGCGCTGCGATCCATGATGGTCTCGCGCTTAATCGCCGGTAAGTTCTGCGCGGCGTAGCGGGTCAGCAAAATGACCTCATAAGCAATCTGATCAAACACTTCCTGCTCAGACCCCGTTGGAGCCGTAGCTTTGTCTGAATCTTGTTGATTGTTGGCTTCTGGCGGTACTGCTGACATTGCTTAAACTCGCTCCCTAAAACGTGCTTGTGGGCTTAAGTAAAACTTATCCTAACAGGCCAGTTGCATGATGCAATAAAGGGGTATACCTTAATTGAGCATGCATTTTGCACGATGCAATAAATTTTGAGCAAGGAGAGACATGCATACAACTGAAGAGGCTACACTTTTTACACCAACTTTCGTGATGGGCTGGGTTGCCAACTTGCTGCAATTTCTGGTGTTTTACTTCCTGATTACCACCATGGCGCTGTATGCCATCAGGGATTTTAGTGCTTCGGAAACCGAAGCTGGCTTTGCCGCGAGTTCCATTGTTATTGGTGCAATCTTCTCCCGTTTTGTCTCGGGCTATATTATTGACCGCTTCGGCCGCCACAAGATTGTGTTGATCTCTGTCATCGCCACAACCCTTGCATGTGCACTGTATATCCCTATTGATTCCTTGCCATTTCTGTATGCCAACCGCTTCTTCCACGGCATTGCTTATGCTTTCTCCGTCACGGCGATCATGGCGATGGTGCAGGAACTTATTCCTTCCGCACGCCGCTCTGAGGGCACCGGCTACCTAGCGCTGGGAACAACCGTCTCTGCCGCATTGGGCCCAGCCCTGGCCCTGTTTGTTCTTGGCACATTTGATTACCAGATGCTGTTTGTGGTTGTCCTCGGCATTTCCATCATCTCTCTCATCGCGTCTGTCGTCATGTACTTCCGTACCTCTGAGGCAGAAGCAGAACTTGATGAAAATGGTCAGGGCCCAGCTCCGGCGAAGTTCAGCTTCAAGTCCATTGTAAATCCTAAGATTGTGCCTATCGGCATTTTTATTTTGCTGGTGGGCTTTGCCTACTCTGGCGTTATCGCGCATATCAACGCCTTTGCCGAAGAACGTAATGTTGTCGCTGGCGCTGGCCTGTTCTTCATCGCTTACGCGATTTCCATGTTTGTCATGCGCTCCTTCCTGGGCAAACTGCAAGACCACCGCGGTGACAACGTGGTCATTTACTTCGGCTTGTTCTTCTTTGTCGTCTCTTTCGTAGTGCTGTCTCTAGCTACCGCGAACTGGCACGTTGTTGTTGCAGGTCTTCTTGCAGGTTTGGGCTACGGCACCTTGATGCCTGCCGTTCAAGCCATCGCAGTCGGCGTGGTGGACAAGAGCGAATTCGGCTCCGCATTCTCCACCCTCTTCCTCTTCGTGGACATTGGATTTGGCTTCGGCCCAATCATCCTCGGAGCACTGAGCGAGTACATCGGCTTTGGCGCAATGTATGCCGTGCTTGCCGCCGTTGGCGTGTTCGCTGGAATCTTCTACCTGTGCACCCACGCACGCTCCGAGCGTGCCAAGAACGGTGTTGTTGAAAACGTTGAAAGCATGGCGCTTGTGAGCTAAGTAGTACTGTTCTTGCAGCAAACCTTGACAGGCTGCGCAGCGAATCTGGACTTCAGTGCGCAGCCTCTTTGTATCTAAGGCGCATAAAAGGCGTATAAACGGGCTCTATTTATGCTCAAATATTGAAGCATTTTTGTGCTCAATTTTGCGTGATTGACCTGCGTGGATTGGTTTTGGCTTATGCGAAAAGAAAATATCTGCTACCTTAATTGCTTGGCCAAAGTGGCCACCGTGATTCTTAGTTCTTGGCTTTGAATCTCATCGACGAAACGACACGCGAAGTCCCCGGCACCAGGACTTCTGACACGGCACGCTCGAGCAACACCATCGCTGATTGTCAGGAGACTCCATGGATTCAACCACCCATGTCCAAACAAAGCCCAAATCATCGCCAGGCTGGATGATTACCATCGCGGCGGCCGCAGCATTCTTGGCCACCTTCAATGAAACCTTCCTCAACGTCGCCTTGCGCCAATCATGAATGATTTCGGCGTCGACGTTAACACCGTGCAGTGGCTGACCACTGGCTACCTTTTGGTTGCTGCTGTATTCGTTCCGGTAGCCAACGTGCTGTACCGCCGGTTCCCAACCAAGTCACTGTTTATCACCGTTACCGCCATCATGGTTGTGGGCTCTGTTATCGGTGCTCTTGCACCAAACTTTGCTACCTTGCTCATCGGCCGTTTGCTGCAGGCAATCGGAACCGGTCTGCTGACCCCAATTGGCATGAACATCACCCTGGCTGTTTCACCACGTGAAAAGCTCGGCATGAACATGGGCATCATGGCTGCTATGACCACGCTCGGCCCATCACTGGCCATCGTGCTGTCTGGTGCAATGCTTACCATCGCGCCATGGCGCACCCTGATGTGGGTATTCGCCGTGCTGGTAGTCCTCGTGCTGATTGCTGGTGCAATCATTCTCTACACCGTAGTGGAACTCGGCCGCCCAGTCCTGGACGTTGCTTCCTTCCTGCTCATCGCAGTCGCACTGATCGGCATTCTCTATGGCGTATCCGCTGTATTCGGCGGCAACATCCTGGTCTCCGGTGGTGCCATCATCGTTGGTCTGCTCTTCCTGTGGGCATTCATTATGCGCCAAAACCGCATTGAAAACCCACTGATCGATCTTCGCCCATTCAGTCTGCAGCGTTTAACCGCGGCGTCGCCATGACCATGCTCGGTCTGCTGTTTGTCTTCGCAATGAACGTCATCATCCCACTCTTCCTGCAGGCAGCACGCGGCACCGCACCATTGGCAGCATCCCTGACCCTGGCACCAGATATCTTGTTGACTGTTGTTCTTGGCCCAATCGCCGGCCGCTGGTTCGACCGCTTCGGAGGCCGTGTCTCCATCCCTCTGGGCTTCATCGCCATGGCAGTATTCGTTGGACCCGTTGGTCTTGCGGCTGGTCAGACCTCACTGGTTATCTTCGGTGCGCTTTATGTTCCAGCAGTTCTGGCGACCGCTTTCGTTATCGGCCCTGCACAGACCTTCGCGCTGTCTAGCCTGGACCAGGAATCCAGGCCACACGGTGTCACGGTTGTTTCCACCAGCTTCCAGATCGCTGGCGGCGTCGGCACCTCGCTGGCAGCAGGCATCTACGGCATGGTCAGCCAGGCACAGATGACCTCCGGCAACAATGAAGTTGATTCCCTCATCACCGGCTTCCGCGCTGCGGTCGCATTGGTCATTGTTACCTCCCTTATCGGTGCCTACCTTGCTATTCGTGCGTACTCTGCGCGTAAGCCTCAGGCCGCACAGCCAGAGGCACCACAGGTTGAATCCACCGGCACCGTTGCAGGTTTGATGAAGACCGATGTCTACCGCATCAAGTCTGAGAGCACCGTGCTGGAGGCACTGTACAAGTTCACTTCCTTGGGCATTTCCGGCGCGCCTATTGTGGACCAAGACAACCGCCTGGTTGGTTTCATCTCAGATGGCGATATTCTGCGCTACCTGTCCGCCGCGCACCCAAGCTCCGCCAACATCTACTCCTTCGCCATCGGCGCGGACAAGGATTTGGAGCAGGCAATGCAGGAGCTTGGACAGCTCAACGTCATGCGTCTTGCCACCAAGGACGTTATTTCCCTGCCTCACACCGCAACAGTTGCGGATGCAGTCGCAGCGCTTTCCGATGCCAACCTGAAGAAAGCCCCAGTCACCAACGACCAGGGCCACATGGTTGGAATCGTGAGCCGCTCCGCTATCAACCGCTTGGCAATCTCTAGCTACCTAGAGGCTAAGCACGAAGAGAAGCTGACTGTTTAATAACCCGGGGTAGCGCCCAGATCATGACCACCATGATGAGGAGCTCTACCAAGGTTTGCGTCACAACCACTAGCGGCGCTAGCGCGAACTGCGCTGGCAACGCCAAAACCAGCGGCAAAATGACCAGCGAATTTCTGGTTACTCCGCTAAAAATCATCGCGCGCTGTGCTGGAACATCCAGCCCCGCTGCGCGTGATACCACCGCACCAATAACCGCCATGCTGGCCGCAAAAGCCACATAGAGCGGAATCAAGCCTACGAGCTTGGAAATTTGGTGCGAGACTCCTGAAATCTGCGATGCCACGACGATGGCTAACGTGGCTATCATCAACGGCACCATCGCAGCGGAGACAATCGCCTCAAGCTTTCTTCCCCACGCTGTCCGTGCGGCCGCGAATTGTGTGAGCCCCGCAGCAAGAAGCGGAAGAACAATAAGAAGAACAAAAGCTTCTACAAAGGGCGCGAAATCGACTGAGCGTACAAACTCCGTTCCGACAAACAGCCATAGATACAGCGGCAAGGCTACCATTTGCCCAAGCATGAGCAGGGGAGTCGCCGAGAGCAACCGCTCACTGGCACCGCCGGCAAGATGCGAAAAGACAATGACATAGTCAATGCACGGCGCCAGAAGCACAAAGAGCACGCCGACGAGTAGGACGTGGTCCGCCGCGATAAAGCGAGTCAATCCCCACACCACCAGCGGAACCAAGACGAAATTCAGTGCGAAAAGTACACCCAGAAACCTCAAGTCTCTAAGGCCCTGGCCGATTCTGTTTAAAGGCACCGCCAAGAACGCGGCATAAAGCAGCAGCCCCAAGACCGGGTTAATGGCCACTTCAAGCGCCGGTGCAGCCGCGGGCATTCCCAGTCCCACTACCGCGCCACACGCCAATGCGGCCAAGTACAGCCAAATCTGGTGCTTTTCCAGCCACGCAATCATGATTATCCCCTTCGCTTCTCGTGGGGAGTATACGGATAACACCCTGAACGAAATTCTTCTGTATTCGGCTACGCGCCACCAAAAGTCCGTCATTTTGTTCAACACTTCAAAATCGACAATTCACCCGCCCGTATAGGGGGAGCGCTTCGGGGCCCTACCCCTTGATTGAGGTAGTTAGCGAAGTTCGCGCCAAAAGGTTGATGGAAACTTTCTAAATGCGAACTAGGCTGCTGCGAAGATTGAGAAAAACCCGGTATCGAACACTTTTGGTAACGAATGTTTGCTAACTAATATGTTCAGAGCTCAATGCTTTTGTCGTTAAAGTGTTGAATATTGGATATGTGATGTGTAATTCATGGCCGCTGCACATGTGGCCCTTGCTTTGTTTTTAATAGTTTGGCTCGCTCTATTCTTCCCAATGATTAATGTGTATAGTTTTGATTGAAAAAGTTCCTACATGAGGGTGTGGAGCCCTGTCTCAATAAAGTTATGTATCCGTTATTGGACTTTAAAGGTCTAGTTTAATCTTGACGTCGACGCGGTCTGAATTTCTTAAGAAAGTGCCGTCTGCCTGCTGTAATACATTCGTTATACTCGCGAAAGACTGGCCTGTTTCGATACGGTGGAACAAATGAAACACGAATATGAAGGCAACGACTTGGAGGTAGACATGTTAGCTTCTGCATCACTGGGTGAGCTTCTGCAAGAGGAGTTTTTGGACCGTTTCGGCATGAATGTTCACCATTTGGCGCTTGCAATCAACATGCCTGTTGAACAACTTGAAGAAGCAATGTCCGGAAACAATCGTTTGTGCGCTGAACTCGCCCTGCGACTCAGCCGGTACTTCGGTACCTCGGCTCATTTCTGGATGAGCATTGATGCACACCACTCGCTTGAGATAGCGCGCCAGCAACTGGGCGACAGCCTCTTTGATATTCAACCGCATGGTCGTTCCATCTTTGATGGTGGCGAGAATTTAGCAGTAGTGAAGAAATAGTCTTCTTTAGGCAAGGTGCGCACCGCGTCACCTGACTTGGCTCAGATTAGTACGGTGTTCCCACGGCACGGCGCCGAATATCGCTCACGATTTCTACTAACTCCGGCGGTAGCGGCACTGCCGCGACCGCCTCGTGCCCGCCGACATTGATCCGCATCTCCCGGTAACCACGCAGCGTCTGCACCAGTTTCTTCAACGACCACCCCGATGCCGACTCCAGCCAACGACCCACCGCCAACGCCGCCATCACCACCGTCAGGTGAGCATCAATCGACTGCTTGAGCGTGTGGAAGATCGGTCGGGCCTTCAGATCCGACTTCGCCATCCGGAATGACCGCTCAATCTGAAACAACCGCCGGTAGTAGCCGATGATCACCATCGGATCCTCATCCAACCTGCTGGTCACGTAGGCTTTGATCCCTGCCAGCTCGCGGTGCTGGGAAGCGAGTTCGAGGTTGACTTCCTTGGTCGTCTTTCCCATTTTCACGTACCGGTTGCGCTTGACCGGGGTCTTTCCTTCTGCGATGTTGCGGGCCTTGCGCAGTGACTCGTCAATCCCCTTGACGGTCCGGCGGGCTCGGTCGGCGGAGTAGTGGTAGATCGTCCGTGACGGTCGGATCCCCTTGGCCGGGTCGCCGGGATCCCGGCTGACCCAGATCTGATCGTGGGTGTACTCGACCCCGGGATGGTCGTTGCGCCACTTCCAGATCGGGTACGGCAACTCCCTGGTCTTGCCACCCAGGACATATGACAGGCCGGCGGCGTCCAGGTCCCGCCGGTTGGCCTCACTGATCATCCCGGCGTCGGCGACGACGGTGACGTCATGCAGGTCGTAGGTGTCCATGAACGCTTCCACCGAGGGAAGGAACGTCTTCGTTTCCGCCCTGTTCCCTTCAAAAGCCTGGATGCGCAGTGGGAACCCGTTCACGTCAGTGAGCATGCCGACGGTGATCTGCGGATCAATCCGGCGCTCCTTACTGAACCCGGGCTCACGGAACCCGTCACCTTCGTCAGCTTCCCAGTAGAGGGTGGTTACGTCGTAGAGCACCAGTGACGTCGGCCCGATGCCCGCATGATCAGCGCACACGGCGGTGACCGCGTCGCGGAACTCGTCAGTGGCGTAGCGAGGCAGTCGGCGCTTAATCGTCGAGTAACTCGCCGAGGTTGCTCCGGCTTCGGCCAGCACACGGATGGAGTCGTACTTCGAGCCTGGCTGCAGGATCCGGGCGGTGACCAGGCCAGCGAACACGTCATCATTGTCGGCAGCAACGTCCAGGCCGATTGCCCTATAGGCGGTGTCGATCGCGTCGAGCAGGTAGCCGGAGCGTTGTGCGGTGACCTCCCACGGTTGCTCTTCGGTGCCTGTCCCACGGACTGCTGGGATATCGGTGACGTCGAGGTCCAGGCCGAGTTCGAGCTGGTTGCCCTGGAGTCGTCGGGCGGCTTCGGCCTTCAGCGCGGCAAGTTCGGCGTCGGTGTGGGCTGAGCCGAGGTGTTCCATCGAGGTCGCACCACCAGCGTAGGAGTAGATGATCTGCACCGCAGTAGCCCCGGAGGCGGTGGTCACGGTGCGGATCCTGGGCTGCATGTTCAGGAGTCTACCGGTCCAGGACTGACTGTTTAGTACGGTTTCTCGCCGAATTCCGCCGAAGCCCCGCAGGTCACGGACTTAGATGACGTGACAACACCGAAACGTGAGCCAAGTCAGGTAGTGAAGAAATAGTCTTCTTTAGGCAAGGTGCGCACCGCGTCACCCTTCCTAGAAAACGCAAAAACCTCTTGGTGAACAAATTTTGTTCGTCCCAAGAGGATTTATTTCTGCGTGGCGTAGAGCTACTGTCTAGGTTTCGAAGCCTAGGATTCACAGGCCAGGTATTAACGCAAAGGCACAACCGTGATGTCTTCAGGGAGTGTCTCAAC
Organism: Corynebacterium casei LMG S-19264; assembly: GCF_000550785.1. NCBI lineage: Bacteria > Bacillati > Actinomycetota > Actinomycetes > Mycobacteriales > Corynebacteriaceae > Corynebacterium > Corynebacterium casei. The sequence goes on along the minus strand of NZ_CP004350.1, from coordinate 2,014,074 downwards.
TGACTCACCCTGGGTGGCTGCGGACTGCTGTTGTAGCTCGGTGTTTGGAGCCTCCGATACCTCGATGACATCCTGGTTTCCGCGCGCGGATTCATCCATCTGCGGCGCCATCCGCAGCATCGTGTTGGTTTGCGGCGTCACGCCGAAGAACTTATCCAAGCCCTTAACGTTGAACTGCGTGGAGTTATAGCGGGAGTCATCGCTGGTCTTCCACTGGGAAACTACCAAGTCCATGTGGCCCAGTGTGGAGCCTGGAACAATGTAGGCGCCATAGAGCTGTGAGAAGTTATTTTCGTCCTGGGTCTGGTTCCAGGGACCGGACACCACGACATCGGCAGGTTTAATCGCATTCCAATCGGTGTCGATTTCTCTAGAGATTCGCACCTCAATTGCCATGCGCTGCTCATTAAACATCGCCAAGACCCAGTGGCCCTCGATGTAGCGCAGGTTTAGCTCACCCGCGCGCACATCGGTGGACAAGATTGGCTTGCCAATCTTTCCCGTCCACTGACCAGTATCCCGCTGGAAATACTCCCACTTGCCATAATTTGCGATGTCTTCTGGCTTAAAGCGCTGCAAGTAGACATCATCTTTGCGCTGGAACTGCGTCGAAGCTTGATAAATGTATCCATCCGGACCTTCTGCCCAGGAAATCAGGTTGGTCATCCCAGAGTTGAAGCCTGGCTTGGCAGTTCCAATTCGGTCCCAGTTCTGGCCATTGTCCGTCGAACGCCAAATATGAGTCTGCAGCACGTTGCCAATCCCACGCACACGCATTCCCTGCATGTACAAAGTGCCATCAATGTTGATGATGTCCGACGGAATAACCGTCAAGATGCCGTCTTCGGGGATATCCACCAGCTCTTGTGCGATATCGCCTTCATTGAGCGGGCGCAAAATCTTGATGCGGCCATTTTGCTTCACGCCCACAACACCAGGGATACGGATCCAGTCACCATTGCCCAGCTTGTTGCCGCGCCAAGAATCACCGAAGATGATGGCAATCTCCTCGCCCTCACCAAATTGCGCCATAACGCCCAAGTCGCCGACCAACAGGCCGATTTCTTCCGAAAGCTCGGGCCCCAGCAGATCCCCAATCAAGGTGGTATCAATGCCGGGGGAGACTTCCTGAGCGTGGCCATTTCCGCCACCGCCATTGTTTCCGGAACTACTCGAAGATCCAGAGGAGCTTCCAGAAAACAGAGAAGACATCGAGCTTTGGGCGGTTGCCACCGGCGCAAGCGTCGCGCTCAGCGCAACAACCGCCGCCGTGGCAAGAATTGGACTGAGGGACTTTTTGCTCATTTAAAACTCCGGTCTATTCGGCGCTAAACAAATTCCACAGTACAAACTATCAGCCCAATTAACGCTGCGTAAGGTTTAGTTCCCCTAGGGTAGAGACATGGTCCGCACAATCCTTGTCACAGCTTTTGATGCTTTCGGCGGCGAAGACATCAATCCTTCGCTCGAAATCGCGCGCCGCCTGCCCCACAATATTGGCGATACGCACATCATTACGTCCGAGATTCCCACCGAGTTTGCGCTGGCAGCAAAGGTGGCGCGGCAGAACATCGACAAGCATATGCCCGACGCCGTTGTCTGCCTCGGCCAAGCCGGCGGTCGCCACGCGATTACGCCCGAGCGCGTCGCGATTAACCTCATCGACGCACCAATCGCGGACAACGCGGGAGCGTTGCTTGTAGATGCCCCCATTAATCCCGCCGGGCCCACCGCCTACTTTGCCACGCTGCCGGTGAAATCCATGGTGCAAGCCATCCGTGCACACAACATTCCGGCGGAGCTTTCCACCACCGCCGGCACGTTTGTCTGTAATTTCCTGATGTATTCGGTGCTGGATTATCTCGCGTCCTCTGACTTAGATATTCTCGCTGGATTTATCCATGTTCCTTATATACCGGAGCAACACCAGCAACCTGCCGTGCCTCTCGATGACCTGGTTGCCGGCATCACCGCCGCGCTTGGAGCCCTCATCGCGGACGAACCTGACGAACCTACGGGCGATTCGCTGCTTGGCAATCTGCATTAGGCGCTAGTGTGCTTCGGGCTCCGTGGCATTCCACACCGCAGCCCACTTGGCGCCCAGCGAATCGATATTCTCGTGCGCATTAATGCCGCTGGGCTGCGGAACTACCCACAACTGCACATCGCGCGGCCACCCGGCTGGAACCTCCACCAGCGCCGGATCCTGCAAACCCAACTTCGCCTTGCGCAGACCAAACGCATCCCGATAAGCCGTAATTCCCGTAACCGCCACCGCTTCCGGGCGCAGTCGGGAAACCATCTTCACGATCCGAGCCGCACCCTCACGTAGCTGCTCCTTCGTGAGCTCACTCGCCCGCGCGGTGGCCAGCTCTGACACAAAATTGGTCAGCCCAATACGCTTGTCCGCAAACTCTTGAAGGGCGGAGTCGGGAAGACCCGCGGAGGCATCGACAAGCTGGCTCATAATTCCGCCACGCTGCAGCGATGGCCAAAACCTATTTGCTGGATGCGCAAACGGCGCATTGACCGCCGCCGTCCACGGAGTTGGATTTACCCCCACAATCAGCATGCGCAAACGCTGCGTCTCATCCGCTGCCGGAACGATGTCATCCACCGGTGCCAGGCGAAACTGCTCCAAATCTTGCTTGCTCGGCTTGACACCATTCATGGGCGAGGGACGACGCTGCGCAAACTTCATACCCGCCATTGTGCACCCAACTACCGCGCGTGCCAAACATCAATGCCATCTTTACCAACTTGTAATTGCAGTTCTGTACAGGCGCTTTGCTGCTTTTCGATGCGCAAACCGGCAAACATTTCGGCACAAGCCAAAGAATTTGCTTAGCCTGGATTCTAGCGCTCCGATGATAGGAATTAATGCCCTAGCAGGGTCGATGGGGAGTGCGACAGCGAAAGAAGAAACAATCTACCTCACATCGAGGAAAGGATAGTCTTTTCAATGTCTAAGAATGTTCAAGACCTGCTCTCCGCAACCGCATACGACAACAACGGCGACAAGCTTGGCGATGTCAACGAAGTCTTCGTCGACGACGACTCCGGCCAGCCAACCTTCGTGGACGTCAACCACGGCCTTTTCGGCATGGGCAACTCGCTTGTGCCACTGCGTGGCCATTCCATCGACGGCAACAATCTGACCCTTGCCTTCCCCAAGGACCGCATTAAAGACGCCCCCGATTTCGATACTGACAAGCCACTAACCCCAGACCAGCAGACCGAAATCTACGATCACTACGGCATTTCCGGCGCCTCCCACGTGGAGGGCTACACCGGCGGCGAGCGCCCAGGAACCACCACCGACACTGATACTTATAGTCACGGTGACGCTGGTGCCACTGACACTGATGCGGGCGCGGGTGTTGCCGGCGCAGGTGCTGCTGGTGCGGGCGTGGCAGGAGCCGGTGTTGCTGGCGCTGCCGCCAACAATCCAGATTTCTCATCCGATAATGAGCGCCCACATCCAGACTTCTCCGATAATGTTCGCGAGTACGATGCCGGTGCTTCCTCCACCCACACCACCGACATCCCTGGCAACACTGCCGCCGAGACCGCAGCGGTAGGTTCCACCGAGGTCACCGAAAACGCGGGCACAACCGACACTTCAGAAGTGGCCAGCACACAGTCCGGCGTCCCCGCTGGCGAGACCCGCCTGCGCAAGTACGTTGTTACTGAGACTCAGACTGTTGAAGTACCAGTAACCCACGAAGAAATCCGCGTCGAGCAGGTTCCAAATTCCGAAGAAGACGACCTCCAAGCAAACACTGGTGGGGTCGACGACGACGGCGTCGAAGGCCTTAACCAGAAGTAGCCGCCCGACGAGGAAGCGCCCGCGCTTCTAAAAGCTTTTCTGTAGTGCTCCGTGTTCTCACGGGGCACTTTCCTTTTTTCTTTTTGCTTTTCAACGCTTTCCTTGACATACAGATCCCTCACTCCAAGCTGCGCCCGCGGTCACCGCATACCTCCTTGAAATGGCCGCGTCCCCTTCGCGCTCACCGAAGTCCTGCGCCTGGCGAGTTGGCTTTCCCCGGTGAGCGCGAAGCGCACATCGGGCGGGACGAGGCGCGGGAAGGGGCAGCGGAGAAGGTAGCAAAAAGCGGCCCGCACCGAGAAAATCAGGTGCGGGCCGCGGAAGTACGGGTCAGTAAGCGTTAAGCCTTGACCTCAGCGTCTTCCTTCTTGTGGGAAGGGGAGACGGCTGCTTCGATGCCTTTGGCGCCAGCGTCCCAAACATCCTGGTCCAGGATCTTTGCGCGCTTAGCCACGATGGTCGCAGCCAGGGACTGGCCGGTGACGTTGACTGCGGTGCGGCCCATGTCGATGATTGGCTCGACGGCGAGCAGCAGGCCAACGCCAGCCAGTGGCAGACCCAGGGTGGACAGGGTCAGGGTCAGCATGACGGTTGCGCCGGTGGTGCCTGCGGTTGCGGCGGAGCCGATGACGGAGACGAAGATGATCAGCAGGTAGTGGGTCAGCGTCAGGTCGATGTCGTAGAACTGTGCAACGAAGATTGCGGCGATAGCAGGGTAGATGGAGGCACAGCCGTCCATCTTGGTGGTCGCGCCCAGTGGGATGGCAAAGGATGCGTATTCGCCTGGTACGCCCATGTAGCGTTCGGTGACGCGTTGGGTGACTGGCATGACGCCCATGGAGGAGCGGGTAACAAAGCCGAGGGAGAATACTGGCCAGACGCGCTTGTAGAACTCGATGGTGTTGATGCCGTTGAACTTCATTACTGCTGGGTAGACAACTGCGAGTACCAGTGCGAGGCCGACGTAGATGGCGAGCACGAACTTGCCCAAGGAGCCGAGCGCATCCCAGCCGTAGGTTGCAACAGCCTTACCGATGAGCGCGGCGGTACCGATTGGTGCCAGGCGGATGATCCACCACAGGATGACCTGGATGACCTTGAGGAAGGATTCGGTAAAGCGCAGGAATGGGTCGGCAGCTTCGCCGGCCTTAACCGCAGCGATACCGATGGCCAGGGAGATAACCAGTAGCTGCAGGGCAGCAAAAGACAAAGAGACGCCATCGTCGCTTGTCGATGCAGACAGGCCGATAAAGTTATCCGGCACGATTGATTGGATAAACCCAGTCCAGGAACCAACGCGGGATGGATCGGCGGCAGATGATGGATCGACCGTGGAGTTAACACCGGGGCGCATAATAAGCGCGACCGCGATACCCACGAGGACGGACAGGAATGCAGTAATCGCGAACCACACCAGCGTGGATACCGCGAGCGCTGCCGCGTTGGCAACCTTGCGCAGGTTTGCCACGGAAGTGACAACCGCTGCGAAGATCAGCGGCGGAACCATCACGCGCAGCAGCTGCACGTAGGCGTTGCCGACACCGCTAAGCAAGTCCGAGAGCCACTGCAAGCTCATGCCGGATGCGATGAAACCTAAAATCAGACCAATAATCAGGCCGGCGAAGACTTGGGCGCCGAATCCGGTCGCCCACTTGGGCAGGCCGAAGCGCTTGTTATTGGTTGCTTCCGAGCGAGTTGAAGTATCAGACATGCTCAGTACCTTTCGTAAGTTTCTAGACTGCCTTGTTTGATCGAAATAGACAGACCAGTTTATTTGACCGCTTCACTTTAGCTTTAAATTCATAACAGCACAACGTCATGTGTTGCACGGAACATTCCAACAGGTGAGAGGGGAGAGGGGGCATCGGCAAGCAAAGCGTAAAGCCGCAACCTTTAGCATGATGGACGGGTATGGAACGTGAGCTGCTGAAACCTGAAGAAATCGAACGCGTGCTGGTAGTTGTTGCTCACCCTGATGATGCTGAGTATGGTCTGTCCGTGGCTGTCAACAACTTCACCGCCGCGGGCAAGGAAGTTGGATACTTGTTGCTGACTGCCGGCGAAGCTGGTATTTGCGACATGGAGCCAGCAAAGACTAAAACCTTGCGTGCCGATGAACAACGCTCCGCCTGCGCGGAAGTCGGCGTCGAGCATCTGACCATCCTGAATTTTCCCGACGGTGAGATGGAATATGGCCTGGAGGTGCGAAAAGCTGTGGCGAAAGAAATCCGTGAGTTCAAACCTGACACCGTGGCCGTTATCAACTTTGAATTCAGGGCAAGCTGGGGCATCAACCACATTGACCACCGCATCACCGGCGAAGCTGTGGTGGATGCCATCCGCGATACTGACAATCCCTGGACCCACCGCGACCTGAGCGAGCAACCTTGGAAAGCGGACCGGCTCCTAATTTCGGGGAGTGCCAACCCCACCCACCGCCTGCTGGTGTCTGAGGATGATATCCAAGCCGGCGTGCGCTCCCCAGAGCAGCACAAGGTCTACCTTGAAGCGCTACCGGACCACCCCAAACCAGCTGATTTCATCCCCGCCATGGTGGAAGGCGAAGGCGCGGAGAAGTACCTGAGCTTGCAGGTTGTCAACATGTGATACGGCCACGTCGGGGCTAGTTTTCCGTGTTACATCTTTCGGACCATATGTGCGTATTTAACGTGTAAAAAATACTTTCATGCGGTACTCTTAGGGCTATGTCAAAGTTGAGTCCGCTGAATTGGCCCGTTGTGCGCCAGATGCAGCGCGGCGACTTGTTTGGCCGGGATAAATCCACCCAATCCTCCAAGTCCCGTGACATGCACGGACGTACTGTTGAGGCCGACAAAGTAGTCCAGTCGGTCTGCCCCTACTGCGCTGTGGGTTGTTCCCAGCGCGTCTATGTCAAAGACGACCGAGTTGTCCATATTGAAGGCGATCCGGACTCTCCAGTATCCCGTGGCCGTTTGTGCCCGAAGGGTGCAGCATCCGAGCAGCTGGTGAACTCAGCGACTCGCCTGACCAAGATTAAATACCGAGCTCCTCACGCCACCGAGTGGGAAGAGCTCGATGTTGAAACCGCAATGGATATGATTGCGGACCGCTTTATTGAGTCCCGCCGCAACCAATGGCAGGACTTTGATGATGAAGGCCGAGTTCTCAACCGCACCATGGGTGTGGCAGGACTGGGCGGCGCGACCTTGGATAATGAGGAAAACTACATTATCAAGAAGCTGTTTACCGCAGCTGGCGCAGTCCAGGTTGAGAATCAGGCCCGCATATGACACTCCGCCACGGTTCCCAGTTTGGGATCCTCGTTTGGCCGCGGTGGCGCAACTCAGCCACTGCAGGATATGGCGAATGCTGACTGCATTCTGATTCAAGGCTCCAACATGGCCGAGTGCCACCCAGTGGGTTTCCAGTGGGTTGTTGAAGCCAAGAAGCGTGGTGCCCGCGTAATCCACGTCGACCCGCGCTACACGCGTACCTCGGCGTTCGCGAACCGTCACGTTGCTATTCGCGGTGGTACCGACGTGGTGCTGCTGGGCGCATTGATCAAGTACATGATTGACAATGACCTGTACTTCCACGACTACGTGGTTAATTACACGAATGCTGCGTCGATCATTTCTCCGGACTTCCTAGACACCGAAGACCTCGATGGTCTGTTCTCTGGCTACAACCCAGAGACCGGCAAGTACGTGACTGACTCGTGGCAGTATGTGCAAAAGCCAGAGGGTGCTTCCTGGAATGTAGAGCGTGATGAGACGCTGCAGGACCCGAACACGGTCTTCCAGATTCTCAAGCGCCACTACTCGCGCTACACCCCAGAAGTAGTGGAGGAAACCTGCGGTATTTCCCAGGATGACTTCTACTATCTCGCGGAGTCGATCGCGCAGAATTCCAATCCGGAGCGCACCACAGTCTTTGCCTACGCACTTGGATTCACTCAGCACACGCTCGGTGCACAGTTCATCCGCACTGCCGCGATTTTGCAGCTGCTGATGGGCAACGTCGGACGTCCGGGCTCGGGCATCATGGCGCTGCGTGGACACGCATCCATCCAAGGCTCGACTGATATCCCGACGCTGTTTAACAACTTGCCGGGCTACTTGCCGATGCCCCATGCAGACCACACCACCTGGAATGACTTCCTGGATGCAACGGCCAAGGCTGACCAGAAGGGCTTCTGGGGTCTGCGTGAGAATTACGCAGTGTCTTTGATGAAGTCCTACTGGGGCGACAATGCCACCGAGGACAATGACTGGGGCTGGAATTACATGCCGCGCATCAACGGCGCGCATTCCACCTATGAAACCTTGATGGGCATGCTCGACGGCATTGTCGAAGGCTATATCGTCTTCGGCCAAAACCCAGCTGTCGCGCAGTCCAACGGCGGCATGCAGCGCCGCGGCTTGGCAGCGCTGAAGTGGCTGGTTGTTCGTGACTTCCAGGAGATTGAGACGGCATCGTTCTGGTATGACTCGCCGGAGATTAAGACTGGTGAGCTCAAGACCGAGGACATCGGCACTGAGGTATTCCTCCTGCCTGCGGCAACGCACGTGGAAAAGGCTGGTACCTTTACTCAGACTCAGCGCATGCTGCAGTGGCGTTTCCAGGCCACCAATCCGCCAGGAGACGCAAAGTCTGACCTGTGGTTCTTCTACCAGTTGGGCAAGCGTATTCGCGAAAAGCTCGCGGATTCGACCGATCCTCGTGACGCGTCTTTGTTGGCTGTGACATGGGATTATGAAGAAACCGAGCATGGCGAGCCCGATCCCGAAGACGTGCTGCGCGAAATCAACGGTTACTACCTGGACGGGCCAAAGAAGGGCCAGCTGCTGCCTGGCTTTACGGAGATGAAGACAGACGGCTCCACTTCCGGTGGCTGCTGGATTTACTCTGGCGTGTTCAAAGACAATATCAACCAGTCCGCCCGCAAGGTTTCGGGCTCCTCACAAAATGAGGTTGCTCTGGAGTGGGGTTGGGCATGGCCATCGAACCGCCGGATGTTGTACAACCGTGCATCGGCGGCACCTGATGGAACGCCGTGGTCAGAGCGCAAGAAGTACATCTGGTGGGATGCTGAGGCAGGCCGCTGGACGGGCAATGACGTGCCAGACTTCCCGGTCAATCTCGATCCGTCGCATCGTGCGCCGGTCGATGCCACAGGTCCGGCCGCACTCGACGGCACGGATGCCTTCATCATGCAGGCAGATGGTCGTGGTTGGTTGTTCGCACCCAAGGGGCTTTCCGATGGTCCCCTGCCAACCCACTACGAACCGCACGAGTCGCCGGCACGCAATATTTTGTACAGCCAGCAGCAATCGCCAACGCGTCTGACCATCAAGCGCCCGGACAATATGTCTAAGCCGATGGCCGGTGAGCCTGGCTCTGAGGTTTACCCAGTGGTCTTCTCTACTTATCGTTTGACAGAAATGTACACCTCGGGTGCGATGAGCCGACGGTTGCCGTACTTGGCGGAGCTTCAACCAGATCTCTTCGTGGAGGTCGACCCAGTCTTGGCTGAAAAGCGCGGGCTGGAAAACGGCGGCTGGGCAACAATCATCTCGCCACGCGGTGTGATTGAGGCTCGCGTGCTGGTGACAGAACGCGTGGAACCAATGACCATCAACGGGGAAGATTTCCACCAAATTGGTTTGCCGTTCCACTATGGCCAGTCCAGTTCATCGCCAGTAACTGGCGATGGTGCTAATGACCTGCTTGGTCTGACCTTGGAACCGAATGTGTTCATTCAGAACTCCAAGGTTGGTGCGTGTGAAATCAAGGCGGGCCGTCGCCCACGCGGCAAGGCTCGCTTGGAGATGCTCAAGGAATACCAAAAGCGTGCTGGGGTGACACTGGATACCGGCAATGAGCTCATCAATACAGATGAGCAGCAGCTAGAAGGTACTTCCACGACCGACCTGTTCATTCCGAATAAGGTGGAAAAGGAACCGGTGGAGGCATCGGCAAGCGCACCTGGCGTCGCTTTTAAACCGGACCAAGAAGAAGAACTACGCAGAAACCTCGACGGTGACATCCACTCTGAAGGTGGGGAAGAAGGCGCCGCTGACGGATCTGCACACCACGGTTCAGCAATGGGCGAAGTCCCAGATTCTGAATCGGATTAAGGCAAGGAAGGCGAAGACTAATGGCGGCGTCGACGAACCAGCTGACCGAAAGCACTCACGCGCACGGCTATGACGATTATCAACGCATGGCCTTTTTTACCGATACCTCGGTATGCATCGGCTGCAAGGCCTGCGAAGTTGCCTGCAAGGAGTGGAATCGCAACCCGGTGGAAGGCTACAACCTGACCGGCAATTCCTACGACAACACCGGTGCGCTCGGTGCGAATACCTGGCGCCACGTGGCGTTTATTGAGCAGGACAATGAGCGCATCACTAAAGCACGTGAGGAAGGCGCCAAGCTAGTCTCCCTGGGCATGCCGACGATTGGCACTTCGCCTGCCGATGCCTCAGCTCCCGCCGCGCCCGCCGACACCACCCCTCCTGACACCGATACCTTCCGCTGGCTGATGTCTTCCGATGTCTGCAAACACTGCACCAATGCTGGCTGCCTCGATGTCTGCCCAACCGGTGCTTTGTTCCGCACTGAGTTTGGCACCGTCGTAGTTCAAGATGATGTCTGCAACGGCTGCGGCACCTGTGTTGCCGGCTGTCCTTTTGGCGTTATTGAGCGCCGCGAGGACGGCGGCGTGTCTTTGAAGGCCAACCACGTGGAAGCGCAAGAAGTGCCTGAACATGCTGGTATTAACGTGTTCAAGAAGCTTAAGCAGCTGCGCCCGCAAGGCCCCGACCACACTCCCGGTGAAACCATGCCGATCAAGAATCTTGGCGTGGCTCAAAAATGCACCATGTGTTACGACCGCCTGAAAATGGGCGAGCAGCCAGCCTGTTCCAAGACCTGCCCGACTGATTCTATCCAGTTCGGTACCTATGAAAACATGCTGTCTGCCGCGCAAGAGCGCGTGGCGGAGCTGCACCGCCAAGGCCAAACCGAGGCGCGCCTTTATGGCGCCAACGGTGAAGACGGCGTCGGTGGCACTGGCTCCATCTTCTTGCTTCTCGATTCCCCAGAGGTCTATGGCCTTCCACCTGACCCACGCGTTCCCACCGCGGACCTGCCGGCGATGGCGAAGACCTTTGCCAAGGCTGTTGGAGCCATGGGCGTTGCGGTTGCGGCCTCGTTCCTAGTTGGTAGAGGAGGGAAGTAAATGCCAGATTTTGACGAATACCGCCCACCCGGATCTGAACGTCGCTACCGTGGCGGAAAGAAGAAAAAGGGGAACGGACCGCGCAAAAAGCGTGGCGCTGGCGCACAGGACGGCTCGCGCGAAGAGCGCATGGCCATGGACTTTGAGTTCGCCAACTACTACGGCCAGCCCGTGGTTAAGGCTCCACCATGGGAGTGGCCGATTGGCGTGTACTTCTGGCTCGGCGGCATCGGCGGCGGCTCTGCTCTGCTCGCCGCGGGTGCGCAGGCAACCTCGAACAAACCGCTGCTGCGCGCAACGCGTCTGACCTCAATCATCGCTGCTGGTCTCGGCTCCGGATTCCTCATTTTGGACCTCGGCCGTCCTGAGCGTTTCTACAACATGTTCCGCGTGTTCAAGGCTTCGTCGCCGATGAACATGGGCTCGTGGCTGCTGGGCGGATTCTCCGGCGCAGCCGCTGTAGCTGCCGCATCTGAGGCAGCTGAGATGACCAAAAATGTCGTCCCGCTGCCAAACGTTGTCCACCGCGTGCTGCACACAGCTGCTGGTCCCGCCGGCATTGTTTCCGCAGTTCTCGGCGGCCCTTTGGCTGGCTACACCGCAGTTCTGATCGCCGATACCTCCAATCCCACCTGGAACGGCGCCAAGAAACACTTGCCCTACGTATTCGTGGCTTCTGCATCCTTGGCCTCTGGCGGTACCGCCATGATCACTACGCCATTCGAGCACGCCGGCCCTGCCCGCGCGCTCGCCCTGACCGGCGTCGCAGCTGACCTCGCGATGGTCCGCGTCATGGAAGACAACATGGAACCCGAGCACGTCAAGCACCTCAAAGAGGGCAAGCCCGGCAAACTCATGAAGGCTTCTGAATACCTCGCTATCGCCGGCGGCGTCGGCACCGCGCTCGCGTCCGTGACCAAGTCCCGCGCGGTTTCTGTCTTTGCCGGGGGATGCCTTGCCGCAGCTTCGCTGTGCACCCGTCTCGGTGTTCTCGGAGGCGGACTCGAATCCGCCAAAGACCCCGAAGCGACCATCGGCCCGCAAAAGCGTCGCGCCGAAGCGCGCCTGCGCGAATCCGGCCTGACCAATTCAGTGATCACCACAAAGTAGGGCATCGGCAAGCACCTGCTTCTGCCCGCTGTCCCATCCGCCCACTGTCCAGCCCCGCGTCCCCTTCGCGCTCACCAGAGTCCTTCTTCTCCCGAGGGCCCTGCCTCCGGTGAGCGCGAAGGGGACACGGTGCGGAAGGAGCGAGGCGGGCGGGGTAAGAGCAGAGAAAGAAAGCCCCGCGGGATAAACCCGCGAGGCTTGCAGAAGATTGAAAAGGCTAAAAGCAGCGCGCCCGGTGGGGAGCGTGGTGCCAGGGGACTAATTGATGGTGATGTAGGCCCCGGAATCAGGACCGGAAGGTCGGGAGATGGTGCGGCCGATGACTGGATAACCTGGGACTTCGCCGACTACAAGCAGGCCGCCGGAGGTTTGGGCGTCGGCGAGGAAGATCAGGTCCTCCTCGGTAAGGGAAGAGTTGGTGACGTCTAGGTGTTCGCGGACCCAGTCGAGGTTGCGGCGGGAGCCGCCGGGGACGAAGCCATCGGCAAGAGCTTGCTTGGCGCCGGGGATTTCTGGGACGTCGGCGAAGTTGATTTCGGCGTTGATGCCGGATGCGCGGCACATCTTGTACAGGTGGCCGAGCAGCCCGAAGCCGGTGATGTCGGTGGCGGCCTTGTGGCCCGCGGCAACCGCGGCCTTGGAAGCTTCGCGGTTAAGTGTGGTCATGGATTCGACGGCCTCAGCGGAGACTTCGCCGGTGGCCTTGTGCTTGTTGTTAAAAATGCCGACGCCGATGCCCTTGGTCAGCGTCAGGGGAAGGCCGGCTTCCGCGGAATCGTTGCGCATAAGCTTGTCGGGGCTGGCAATTCCGGTAACAGACATGCCGTAAATAGGCTCCGGCGCGGTAATGGAGTGCCCGCCGGTGACAGAAATACCGGCTTCGTTGCACACGTCCATGCCGCCGCGCAGCACATCGCGCAGCACATCGAGGCCAAGCAAATCCACTGGCCAACCAACAAGGTTGATGGCGGTGATGGGGTCGCCGCCCATGGCGTAGACATCGGAAAGCGCATTTGCGGCGGCCACCCGCCCCCAGTCATAGGGGTCGTCGAGCATCGGCGTGAAAAAGTCCGCCGTGGAAATCACTGCGGTGTCGCCGTTGATGCGAATGGCGGAGGCGTCATCACCGTCTTCTAATCCAACAATGACGTTGGGGTCATCGTTGCCAATAAGCCCGGCAATTGCGGACTCAAGCTGACCTGCAGGAATCTTGCATGCGCAGCCGCCGCCGGCCGCGAAAGAGGTAAGTTTTGGTGTCATATTCCCCAACCTACTACTTTGAGTAGTGGAGGCGTACGTGTCCTGGTGGGCGCCCCGGTCTTCAAAACCGGTGAGGCCAAGTAGCTTGGTCTGGCAGGTTCGATTCCTGTCCGTCTCCGCCACCTGCGCAAAGGAGCTTTAATGACTGACCTGCGGCGTTTCATTCCGCGCGCTGATGAGATTTTGGCCTCGCCGGCGGTGGAGGTTGCCCGCCGTTATATGGCGGAGCACATTATTCGCACGCGGATTAATAAAGTTCTTGCCCAGGCACGGGCGGGAGATATCGCACCGCAGGCAGTGATGGATGAGGTCGCAGCAGTGCTCGCCGATGCTACCCCGTATTCACTTCACCGCGTCCTCAACGCCACGGGCGTGATTATTCATACCAATATTGGACGTGCGCCTTTGCCGCCGGAAGCGATTGACGCGCTGGTAGCAGCGGCTGGATATACGGATGTGGAGCTGGATTTAGCCTCGGGTCTGCGGTCAAAGAACCGCGGGCGCGCAGTAATTGAAGCGCTGCTTGCAGCGTGTCCGGGAGCCGAGGATGCGCTGGTTGTTAACAATGGTGCTGCCGCATTGTTGCTGGCCACCGCCGCGTTGGCGCCGGAGCGGGAAGTCATTATCTCTCGCGGGGAGCTCATTGAGATTGGCGCCGGATTTCGCCTGCCGGAGCTGATTGAGTCCACCTCGGTGCGCTTGAAGGAGATTGGCGCAACCAATCGCACGCACCTGGCGGACTATGAGGACGCTATTAGTGACAAGACTGGTGCGATTTTGAAGGTGCATCCGTCGAACTTCCGGATTGAAGGTTTCACTGCAGCGGTAGGCATTGATCCGTTGCGCCAGCTTGCCGATGCCCACGGAATCTCTCTCATCGTCGACCTCGGCTCCGGGCTCTTGCAACCAGACAAATCAGTGCCGGAGGAACCAGACCTGCAGGCGCAATTGGCCGCTGGCGCGGATATTGTTATCGCATCCGGCGATAAGCTGCTGGGCGGCCCGCAGGCCGGTATCATTCTGGGGACAAAAGAAGCGATTGCAAAGGTGAAGAAGCATCCGTTGGCGCGTGCGGTTCGTATCGATAAGCTGCGGCTCAACGCGCTAGAAGCAAGCATTAACGCGCCCAGCAACGCTGTGCAGGACGCCCTGCACCTGGACTCAGATACGCACCTGGAGCGCACCCGTGCTGTTGCAGCCGCCGTAGGGGGAGACGTGATTGAGCACCCAGGCCGCGTCGGCGGGGGCGGTGCGCCGGAGTACCCGCTGCCAGGTTTTGCTGTGGCACTGGATGAATCCCTGGCTGCGGCATTGCGCGCAGGAACCCCGGCGGTGCTGCCACGCGTGCACCAAGGCCAGTGCCTGGTTGATGTGCGCTGCATTCCGGCGAGCGAGGATGAGACGTTGATTGCGGCCATCCGTGCCGCGCAGGAAAGTCTGGCGGAGTAGATGTACGTATATGCGACCTCTGGCCACGTTGATCACGGTAAATCCACTCTGGTCAATGCGCTGACCACTATGGACCCTGACCGCTGGGCAGAAGAAAAGCGCCGCGGGCTCACCATCGACTTGGGTTTTGCTTGGACCACCCTTGAATCCGGCGTAAATGTCGCCTTCGTGGACGTGCCCGGGCATGAGCGTTTCATTGCGAACACGCTCGCTGGCCTGGGCCCCGCGCCAGCGGTCCTGCTGGTCATTGCCGCTGATGAAGGCTGGAAGGAACAGACCACGGAGCATCTTGAGGCCATCGATGCCCTGGGAATCTCCCGCGGCATCATCGTGCTCACGCGCATGGACAATGGCCAGCGCATCACCGCGCCGGAGGTGTGGGAGAAAGTCCGGGGCACGTCGCTTGCCGATGCCCCCATCATGGCCGTTTCCGCCCACACCGGCGAAGGTATAGAAGAGCTGCGCGCGGCACTCGATGCTGTATTGCCCTCAGATTTGGAGCTCGCCGAAGCCGCTGAACAGCCGGTGCGGATGTGGATCGATAGAGCGTTTTCCGTCAAAGGCGCCGGCACGGTAGTTACCGGTACGTGGGCTGTGGGGCGTGTGAAAGTAGGCGATAGACTGCGTATCCTCACAGAAACCGGAACACACGAAGTGACTGTGCGCGGTCTGCACAGCGAAAACTCCGCGGTCGAAGAAGCAGCGCCGGTGATGCGACTGGCTGTGAATCTGCGCGGTATTGATGCAGACAGTATTTCGCGCGGGGACGTGCTCACCGCCGCGGATAGCACCTGGTGGCGGCCAGAAATCTTAGACGTTCGCCGCCGCACCGGGACACAGCTGGACAATGTGCCCAAAGAACTCAACCTGCACGTGGGCACAGCTTCCGTACCTGTACACGTACGCCCGCTGGGAGCGGAGCACGCGCGGCTGATCGTGCAAGGCGCGACGCTGCCGCTGCGCATCGGTGACAGACTCGCGCTGCGTGGGCCAGGCTTGGACAAGCTCGCAGGCCTTGAAGTGGTGGACATGGATCCACCATCTATTCGTCGCCGCGGCGCACCAACTGAGCGCGCGAAGGAGCTGAGCTCCCACCACCCACGCGATGCCGGAGCTTATGTCGCCCGCCGGGATGCAATTCACAAGACGGAGCTCGCATCAGCAGGTTTTGATACCGGCAACAAGCCAACCTCAGTCATTGAATATCAGGGCTGGTGGGTCAACGCCGCAGCCATTGGACGCTGGACCAAACAGCTACGCGAGATGTTCGATACATACATGGCGCGCAATTCGCTTGCCGATGCCCTCCCACTCGCCACCGCACTCACCAACCTCGCGCTACCAGCAGATGCCCTGCTCGCTATCCCGCTGACTGGCGCGAAGCTCAAACGCGATGGTGCATTCATTCGCGATCCTAAGGCTGCACCACGCGACCTTGGTCCCGCCGAGAAATCCGTGGCACAGCTCGAAACACAACTGGCAGCAGCGCCGTTCGCAGCACCCGATGCCGATACTCTCAAAGACTTGCGCCTGGGCACCAGCGAGCTGGCCGCGGCAGAGCGCGCCGGGCGGCTGCTGCGCATTGACTCCATCGTGTTGCTTCCCAGCGCCCCGCACAAGGCTGCTGATATTCTGGCGCAGCTGCCGGGAGAATTCACGCTCTCCGAGGCTCGACAAGCACTCGACACCACTCGGCGAATCGCGGTGCCGCTTTTGGAATACATGGATTCCAAAGGGCTGACCAAACGCACCAGTGAAACCACGCGCGTGGTCACCTAGTCCTCGTCCGGCTTACCCAGATCGTGCTTGCGAAATAGTGCTTCAAAAGCCTCAGTTGCTGGTTGGTCATCAAACTGCGGAGTGGTCAGGAAACGCTGCGATTTCGGTTTCGTGGCCTCGGTAGATTCTAGATACTCACTCGGGTCGAAACTGAGCATTGCATCTTCTGTGTCTTCCCCGGGAGTGGGGAGTGGGGTGGGGATGAGGGGTGCATCGAAAAGCGAAGGCAAAGACGGAACCGAGGGGGCAAAAAGATTATTAGGATCCGCCGGTAAATCCACCGCGACCATGCCGTCGGCGATGTATGCGCGGGCGGCGATGGGAGCCTGGGCAAGCAGCTGGGTGAGCAACTCGAAATCGGTAGCCTGGCCCAACAAACCCAACACCGCGTCATCAACGGTGACCACAATACTGCCGGCGACGTGGTGAAACTGCACGAAGACGCACGCGGTGCCCAACGCCTCAATCTGGGATGATTGAACATCCGAAGACATCGACGTATCCAGCCCCGCTGCCACCCCGCCCGCGAGCAAAACCGTACCTTCCGGCTGGTCATTGCGCGCGATATGCCACGGCGCCAAGCCCAAATTGACCGCAACATCATCCAAATCCACCACCGCGGTGGTCGATGCCGTCATGCCAGCTGAGCGCAACCGCTCCATATCAGGAAACTCTGCTGCCTCTTCGGCGGTGAGCCAACCTACCGTGCCAAACATGCTGCGCACCCGCCAGCCGCCCGTGCGATTATCTGCCTCCAACGTCACCGGAATCTGCGTCTGCGCCGGCAGGGCCAAGGTTGCGGACAAGCAGACATAATCCAACACCGCGAGGTGCTCAACCCCAAGATGGTGCGCGGGCAACGGATAGTCAGACATGAGATCGATACTAGGCCAGGCTTAGTTGGGCGCGTCAACAGCGTGGGTTATAAAATGACGCTTATGTATGAGCTCTCCACCATATTGGTTGCCTTTGGACTGACCGTGCTGGCGGGTCTGTCCACGGCAATTGGCGGCGCCATCGCTGTGGGGCGACGCAATCCAGGGCCCGGCTTTTTAGCCGCAGCACTGGGGCTTTCTGCGGGTGTGATGCTCTACGTTTCTTTTATAGAAATCCTGCCCAAAGGAACCGAAGAGCTCACCACCGCTTTTGGTTCGGATAAAGCAGGTCAATGGGCGGGCATCGGTGCTTTCTTTGCTGGCATCGCGGTTATCGGCATCATTGACCGGATGGTACCGGCCTCCATCAACCCGCACGAGCCGGGCACCGTCACCCAGGCCGAACGCAAAAATCGGTTGATGAAGACAGGTGTGTTTACCGCAGGTGCGCTGGCACTTCACAACTTTCCGGAAGGCTTCGCCACATTTTTAGCGGGACTTGAAGACATGACCATCGCGATTCCAGTGGCGGTGGCCATTGCGATTCACAATATCCCCGAAGGCATCGCCGTCGCCGTGCCGTTGCGCGCCGCCACCATGTCACGCGCCAAGGCATTCTGGTGGGCAACCGCTTCCGGCTTCGCCGAACCAATCGGCGCACTCATCGGTTTCCTAGTGCTCATGCCGTTCATGGGGCCAGCAACGATGGGCATTTGCTTTGCGATGGTCGCCGGCATCATGGTCTACATCAGCCTCGACGAACTTTTGCCGGCTGCCGTTGAAACCGGCAAACACCACCACGCCATCTACGGTCTGATTGTCGGCATGGCCATCATGGCGGTGTCGCTGCTGCTGTTTATCTAATTGTTAAGCAGCCTCCGCTGGTTCTTCCTTTTCTTCCTTGCTGTCTGGCGTGAGCTTGTCCACGCCCGCAATTACGCCAACGATGATGGTGCCCACGATGAAACCGAAGACCATCGAACCGGCGGTATCAACCAACCAGGTGAGGAATCCAGCTGGCACCAAGTCGGTCAGACTGTGAATGATGTCCGCTGGTTCAGTGACATCAAAGTCGGACAGGCCGGCGACGATGATGTGCCCGCCGACCCACAACATTGCAGCCGTACCGATAACCCCGATGATGTTGAGGACATGCGGCATGCTCTTAACCAAAGCACTGCCGAGAGGGGAGTTGCCGTTGCGCCGACGCAGCATCGACAAGCCAATGTCATCCATCTTGACCAACAAGCCAACCGCGCCGTAGACAACAACGGTGATGAGAATCGCGACCGCAAGCAAAGCGCCCAGGCGCATCCAGAAAGACTGATCCAGCAGCGAGTTCAGCGAGATAACCATGATTTCTGCCGACAGAATCAAATCAGTTGTAATCGCTGACTTCACCAAGCGGTCTTCGGCTTCCTTGCCTTTGGCCACGGTGGGTTCTTTCTCATGCTCATCTGAGGGCATGAGCTTGTGGAAAATCTTGTGCGCGCCCTCATAACAAAGATAAGCGCCGCCGCACATCAAGATGGGGCCAAGCGCCCACGGTGCCAGCCAGGACAGCAGCAGCGCAATCGGCAAAATGATAACAATCTTGTTCACCAAAGAACCCTTGGTGATACGCCAAATCATTGGCAGCTCGCGCTTGGGGTCAACGCCCTGGACATATTGCGGGGTGACAGCGGCGTCATCAATGACTACGCCCGCAGCTTTCAGCGAAGTCCTGCCGGCAAGGGTTGCGACATCATCAACCGATGACGCCGCCGAGCGTGCAATTAATGCAACATCATCTAAGAGCGCGAGAAGTCCGCCAGCCATGAGATACCTCCAGAGGTGAAATAAAGTACAGGAGGAAGTGTAGCGCGCGCACCGGACATCAGCCGGGCAACCGCACTAGCTAGAAAAAGAAAATATTAAGCAACCGGGGTGAGTTCAACATCGTTGGCCCAGGTTAACTCCATGCCGAGTGCACGAAGCCACTCCATAGCATTGTCGCCATAGCGGGTGATGCCCTCGACGGCGGTCAAGGTGGCATCGATAGCCTTCTCTGCCTCTTCAGCAGTAATAAGACCAGCAGAAGTTGCCGCTGAAAGCTCATCGATGTCTTGGACATCAATCGGCTCACCAGTGTTAGAAATCAAGTCCACGTACAGGTCGCGCGTGGTCCACACATCACCGTTGCGGTCAATCTCAGCAACGTCGATGTAGAAGTCCTGACGCTCCTCAACTCCATCGCGGAAGTGGAAGATGTTGGCGCGCAAACCAAGCTGTGGCAGAAGCCAAGACTCCAGGTAGCCGAACTTAGGGTGGTTGGCGCCACGCGCCATGTAAAGACCAAAGTCAGTGATCTTATAGGTGTCTACCTCGCGGAGGTAGCCCTTTGGATCAACGTTGACGTGCTCAGTCGTGTTGAAAGTTTCCTTCTTGACCGGATGAAGATCGACGCTCATTTTATTTCACCTCGAAAATGGCTGCGGTTGGTACAAAGCTGCAGGGTTGTTCTTGAGTTTTGACCGTGCCGGACACCACCGCGACGATGGTTCCTTTACCCGTAGATGCGGTCCCAGAAACAGTTGCTGGTCCATCAGGATTGATGCCGTTGTTGCTCAGGGGAGTGATACCTGTCTTAAAGGTGTCAATGTTGAACCACTGAACATGCATGTCGCCCTGGCGCTGAGCTGCTGGCTCGGTTCCCAAAGCGGTGAACACGAAGGCGGTTTCGCCTGACTTCGCGCCCGGTGCTGGGATTTCCGTTGGGCCTGGAACAGCAATGGCTGAGCCGACCGAGTCGCCTTGGCCGCCGATGCACTTGCCCGAGACCGTTGGCCAGTAGAACTGCTCAAAGTTCGGTCCGCCCTCAACGAGCGGAACTCCACTTTCGCCATCGCCTTCGCCCGCGTAGAACGCCAGCGCCGACAAGATTGCGTTGCGAGCATCGCGTGGCATCCATGGTTGGTTCGCGAAATCACGGACCTGGGCTTGGGTTGCGGCAGTCGGGCGGCCTAGCTCATCCAGCGGGTTTTCAACACCGCTTGACGATGCCACCTGCGATACCCCAGCCGACGGCCCCGCACTTGATTGTGCGATCGCCGGGGTAGCAATACCGAGTAGGGCAGCTGCTAGAGCTGCAGCGAAGGCCAAACGGCGGTTCTTGCTCACTGGGTTACATCCTTGGGTTAGTGAAATGATTGAGGTTACTTCGTGGCGTCAAGCCCTAGCGTTAGTCACATGCATAACATTTGTAACACTAATAACTTTGACACCCCCTGTAACAATATTCACTTTTTGCACGCAGTCAACCCTTAAAGCTGACTGTTGTTTACTACTTCGTCCATTGAGTCCGTTTCGTTACATACGCGCCCGAACTTTTCCCACCCCACGGCCAGGCCCGTCTTCGCGATGCACCCAGACCGCCTGTTCCAGCAATCCCTTTCTGTCACCGATTCCCGAATCCAACCCCGTGCCGAGTGGTATTTAACCCAGCGTCCATCCCCGCGTCCCCTTCGCGCTCACGGGGCAGCATCGACTAGCAAGTTGCTTTACGACGGTGAGCGCGAAGCGCACATTGCTGCAGATGTTGCCGATGTTGCCGATGCTGCCGGTGCTGCCGAAGTGGCCGGTGGGGGCGCCGCGGCGAAAATATTGTACGGCGACTGGCAGCAAGTTGGCAGGATATGGGTCACATGCGGGAGTGTCAATAGTGCATGAATAGGCAACAACGAGTACTGTTTAGACGCTAGCTTTTAAACTTTTCTGTGAGGAGATTCCTTTAGTGACCACCACTGAGTTCCGAAATGTTGCCATCGTCGCCCACGTTGACCACGGCAAAACCACCCTTGTCAACGGCATGCTGGAGCAGTCCGGCGCATTCGGTGACCACGGCGACCACTCGGACCGCGTTATGGACTCCAATGACCAGGAGCGCGAGCGCGGCATTACCATTTTGGCCAAGAACACTGCGATTCACCGCAAGGGCCAGGGTAAAGATGGCGCCGATTTGATCATCAATGTTATTGACACCCCTGGCCACGCCGACTTCGGTGGCGAGGTTGAGCGCGGCCTGTCCATGGTGGACGGCGTTGTGCTTCTTGTCGATGCATCGGAAGGCCCACTTCCGCAGACCCGCTTCGTGCTGACCAAGGCACTTGAGGCGAAGCTTCCTGTCATCATCGCGGTGAACAAGACTGACCGCCCTGACGCACGTATTGATGAAGTTGTCTCTGACGCGCAGGATCTGCTGCTCGAAATCGCTGCGGGCCTGGAAGATGAAGAGGCTTCCGCTGCTGCTGAAGAGCTGCTCGACCTGCCAGTTCTGTACGCTTCCGGCCGCGCGGGTATCGCGTCGACTGAAAACCCTGGCAATGCAAACGTCCCAGAAGGTGATGATTTGCAGCCGCTTTTCGATGTCGTCTACAACGTTCTGCCAGAGCCATCGGCAAACGTGGATGCACCACTGCAGGCACACGTTGCCAACCTTGACTCCTCTGACTTCCTTGGCCGTATCGCTTTGCTGCGTATCAAGGCTGGCTCCATCAAGAAGGGCCAGCAGGTTGCATGGATTCACTACGATGATGAGGGCAACCAGCACATCAAGAACGTCAAGGTCGCGGAGCTTCTGCGCACCGTTGGCTTCGAGCGTCAGCCAACCGCTGAGGCAATCGCCGGCGATATCGTGGCTATCTCTGGTATCTCTGACATCATGATCGGTGACACCATCGCTGATACTGAGAACCCAGTTCCACTGCCACGTATCAAGGTCGATGAGCCAGCTATTTCCATGACCATCGGCGTGAACACCTCGCCTTTGGCTGGTCAGGGCGGCGGCGACAAGCTGACCGCACGTGTTGTTAAGGCACGTCTGGACCAGGAGCTCATCGGTAACGTGTCCATCCGCGTTCTGCCAACTGAGCGCCCGGATGCTTGGGAAGTTCAGGGCCGTGGCGAAATGGCTCTGTCCGTTCTGATTGAGTCCATGCGCCGCGAGGGCTTCGAGCTCACCGTTGGTAAGCCACAGGTTGTTACCCAGGTTATTGATGGCAAGGTTCACGAGCCATACGAGATGGTCACCATCGACGTGCCAAGTGAGTACCAGGGTGCAGTTACCCAGCTCATGGCAAACCGCAAGGGCCAGATGCAGGCTATGGACGTCCGCGAGGGCGGCTGGGTGCGCATGACTTTCCGCATCCCAGCGCGTGGTCTGATTGGTTTCCGCACCATGTTCATGACCGAGACCCGCGGTTCCGGTATCTCTAACTCCTTGTCTGATGGCCTGGATGTTTGGGCAGGCGAAATCAAGGCTCGCCCAACCGGTTCTTTGGTTGCTGACCGTTCAGGCCAGATCACCGCTTATGCGTTGATGCAGCTGTCTGATCGTGGTGACTTCTTCGTGGAGCCAGGCGTTGAGGCTTATGAGGGCATGGTCGTTGGTGCTAACAACCGTGATGAGGACATGGACCTCAACATCACCAAGGAAAAGAAGTTGACCAACATGCGTGCAGCTTCCGCAGATGCGACTGTTACCTTGGCTAAGGCTCGTAACTTGTCTCTGGAAGAGGCACTGGAGTTCTGTGGCAACGATGAGTGCGTTGAGGTAGGCCCCAAGGTCCTGCGCGTGCGCAAGGTGCACTTGTCTGCAACCGATCGTCGTCGTGCGGCATCTAAGGCGAAGCAGCTCAACAAATAGAAACTCATGCGTCGGGCAAGGATTAAGCGCTTAACCGGCACGTCATTGGCTTTGTCCGCGACGTTGCTGGTTAGTTGCATGGCTAATCCTGGCCCGGCGCCGACTGTTGATGAGCAAGAGCAGCTTGCCGATGACCCCGCAGACGACGCAGCCTCAGACGACGAGGCTGCGTATGAGGGCGAAGGCGATGCTGACTCTGAGGGTTCTGAGTACCCAGATTCGGCAGGAACTGAGGACGATGGGGGAACGGATCGTTCCGTTGTCTCTGTCGGCATTGACGCTTTTCAGCTTGGGTTTAACCCGCATCTAGTCTCCGATAACACGGAGCTGGTTGATTCCATCGCGGATTTGGTTTTGCCGTCGGCATTTAACGGAAACTTCGTTGACACCGATGTGCTGACTTCGGCGATGGAAGTCGATGCTCCAGTCGGAGTGGAGCAGCGTTTGCGCTACTCCATTAAAGATGGCGCGCAGTGGTCTGATGGCACACCGATTACGGGTGCTGATTTTGAATATTTGTGGACCGAAATGGTGTCCACTCCGGGGGTTCGAAATGTGGCGCCGTATCGCGCCATTTCGAAGATCACCACCTCTTCGGGCGGAAGTGTGGTGACGGTAGACTTTTCGACTCGTGTCAAAGACTGGCACATGCTTTTTTCGCATTTGCTGCCTTCGCATCTTTTGGAGCCCGGTCAGTTCGAGCGGGTGTTGGAGTCGGATATTCCGGCATCGGCAGGCAAATTTAGCGTTGGCAGCATTGACCAAGCCCGCGGCATGATTACTTTGAACCGCAATGACCGCTTCTGGGGCGAAGACCCAGCGGGCATTGATGTGGTGCAGCTGCGCGCGATTCGCACGACGTCGCAGGCGGCGACGCTGCTGCGCTCGGGTCAAGTCAGCTTCGTTGATATTGAGCCGGCACAAACACTCAAGGAGCAGCTCGCATTGCTTGGCGATGTCCGCACCGTCAACGTCAATCCCGCGCGCCAATTGCGACTTAATTTGTCCACGGAATCTGAGGTGCTCTCGACTCCGCAGCTGCGTCGGACGTTGCTGTCGTTGATTGACTCTGACCAGGTCGCACGCCTTGCCACCGAGCGCACCACGGATCTGCGGGTTCCTTATGGCGGGAATCCGTTGCTGGGTACAGCTAGCGCGGAAGACATCGCTGCATTGGCTGCGAATAGTCAGGATAATCCGGTGCGCATTGCAGTGGATCCCACGGATGCCGCTGCATCGAACGCGGCGCTGACCATTGTGGATATGCTGCGACTTGCGGGCGTTGAGGCCAACGTGGTGGAAAACCGCATGACCACCATCATCGAGGACTCCTTGCCCGAGGGCGAAGTCGATGCCGTCATCGCCGGCGTAGATGCCTCAGTCACATCCGCCAACATGGCTAGCTTCTTTACATGCCAGGCCCCTGAAGAGACTGAGAGCACCAGCAGCACCTCTGAGACAACGACTTCACCAGCCACCTCCACGCAGGCAACTGAACGTGCTGGCGCACAGCAGCAGTTGTGGTCTGGGAATCTTTCACTCGCATGCCTTGACGAATTCGAAGCGACCGCCCAGTCGATATTGAACGGTGATATCAGCGCGCAGGAAAGCCTCGCGCTCATCCGAGAGGTTAACCGCGATCAAGCGCTATATTTGCCGCTTATCGATGAAACCCGCATCCGCGCCTTCGACTCCGAAGATGCCGAAGCTTCCGACAGCACCGAAGCCTCAGACGACGGTGAAGCTGCAAACGATGCGGAAGCTGCAGACAACGCGGAAGGTGATGTGGATGATAACGCTGATCACAGCGAGAAGAGCATAATAGATTGGCACCGTGGGATTGCCTCGGCACCAGAATGGGAGGTCAACAACAGTGACGAATAGGATTAGCTCGAAGTTCGCGGGCAAGCGCGTGTTGGTTGTCCACGCACACCCAGACGATGAAGTGCTGTTTACCGGCGGCACCATCGCAGAGTTGACCATGCATGGTGCAGATGTTCTCCTGCTGACGGCAACGTTAGGGGAGGAGGGCGAGGTCATCGGCAAGCGATTTAAAGCGCTTGAAGGCAGTGACCTACTCGGCGGTTTCCGTATCCGGGAGCTGCAGGACGCGGCCCGCGCTATTGGTGCTCGCAGCGAGCATCTCATCGCGCCAGGGCACCTGCGTGATTCCGGAATGGTGAGCTCGCCAGCGCATGAGAATCCACGCGCTCTGGTTAATTGTGTGGATGAGGCGGCAGGGGGCATCGAAAAGCATCTTGCGCGCTTCAAACCTCATGCTGTGATCACCTATGGCCCTGACGGCGGCTATGGCCACCCGGACCATATCGCGGTGCACCAGGCGACCGAGCGTGCGTGCAAAGCTGCTGGTGTGACCAACATCTGGTGGACTATTTACCAGCGTGAGGCCATCTACCAGGCCCTTGATACCGTTACTGCGGCCGACGGTTGGCACAAGCCTTCCGATGCCTACCTGCACAATTTCACCAACGCGGCATACGACCTGAAGCTTCCACTTTCCGATGCCGCCCTCGGCGCCAAGATTGCTGGAATCGCCGCGCACCCCACCCAAGTGTGGCTGGGAAACGGCACTGTGACAGAAACCAATCCTGTGCCTGCTTGGGCGATTTGTCACGAACCTGCCCTCGCGCCGGTTGCTTATGCGCTGTCGAACAACCTGGTAATGCCGATCATCCGTGCGGAATATTTGCAACGCAGCCGCGGCGAATCCACGCCGCTGGACGCCGACCTGGCTGCCGATGCCGCGCGCTTGCACACCGCTGACCATAAGCCTTTGAACGGCGACGTGTGGGAGGAATTTTTCAATGAGTACCTCATTCGTTCCCTTTGAATTCTCCCGTGGCGAGGCTGTTGGCGGGCTCCTCTGGCTTTCTGTTGGCGCGCTGCTCTCGCTCGTGCTGGAGGTCGTCTACCTGGGCGCATACATAACCCTGCCCAGCGGGATGCGCATCGCTTTTCCGATTACAATCTTGATCGCCTGGTGGTTTAGCAAAGTCTTAACCAAGACTGCGCGGCTCTGGACCCCGAACCCGCTCATCGCAGCAATCCCGCTGATTGTGTGGGTGCTCGGATTCTTTGCCTTCTTGGTTATCGGCTCAACTACCGGAGATCAATGGTTAGGAAGTAATATTCGCACCGTCGCCTTGCTTTTTGCCGGAATAATAGGTGGTGTTTGGCCATTTGTAGTGTCCAAGTGACATACTGATAAATGTCTGGATAGTGCCGGATTTCAGGAGAATTAATACCCCATGACTTATACAATTGCTCAGCCCTGCGTCGATGTAATGGACCGTGGCTGTGTTGAAGAATGCCCCGTAGATTGCATCTACGAGGGCAAGCGTATGCTCTACATCCACCCAGATGAGTGTGTGGACTGTGGCGCTTGCGAACCTGCGTGCCCTGTAGAGGCCATTTTCTACGAAGATGATGTTCCAGATGAGTGGCTGGAATACAACGATGCTAACGCCGCGTTCTTTGATGACCTCGGCTCCCCGGGGGGTGCTGCGGGCCTCGGCCCACAGGACTTTGACGTGGATATGATTAAAGCCCTACCACCACAAAACCAGGACTAAATTCTACAAAGGAGTTCAACCCATGGCACGTTCCCCATTGGGCAGTGTATTGCCAGATTTCCCATGGAATTCTTTGGCGGATGCAAAGGCGAAGGCCGAATCCCACCCTGATGGAATCGTGGACTTGTCAGTGGGTACTCCTGTAGATGAGGTTTCTCCGACTGTACAGCTCGCACTGTCATCGGCAGCCTCTGCACCTGGATATCCTCAAACTGCCGGCACGCCCCAGCTGCGTCAGGCGATTGCGAATGCGTTGGAGCGCCGTTACGGAATTACCGGACTCAGCGTCAAGGCTGTGCTGCCAGTAGTAGGCACCAAGGAGGCCATCGCGTGGCTTCCTACCTTGTTGGGAATGCGCGGCGAGTCCGTCGTCATTCCGTCCGTTGCATACCCCACCTATGAAGTGGGCGCAAAGATCGCTGGGGCAGAGGTCATTCGTGCCGATGACCCCGCTGATTTCGCCGATGCTTCCTTAATTTTCATCAATTCACCATCCAACCCCACGGGCGCGGTGCTTGGTGTGGAGCAGCTGCGCGCGATTGTGGCGTGGGCACGTGAGCACGACGCCATCGTTGCCTCTGACGAGTGCTACATGGCGCTGGCGTGGGATGATGACAACCCGCCGGTGTCCATCCTGGATCCGCGCGTGACGGATGGCGATATGACTGGGTTGATTGCAATGCATTCGCTGTCCAAGTCTGCCAACATGGCCTCTTACCGCGCGGGCTTTTTCGCCGGCGACGCAGAGCTTATCGCCGAGTTGTTGGAGGTGCGCAAGCACGCCGGCCTCATGGTGCCAGGTCCCATCCAGGCAGCCATGGTCGCAGCGCTTGACGATGACCAAACAGAAGCCCTCCAGGCCCAGCGCTACGCTGTTCGCCGAGCCAAGCTGATGCGCGCGCTGAGCGATGCCGGGTTCACCATCTCTCATTCCGAAGCCGGAATGTACCTGTGGGCGACCAGCGGCAACAACTGCCGCGAAGACGTTGCCTGGCTCGCTGACCTCGGCATCCTCGTTGCCCCAGGTGACTTCTATGGTGAGGTCGGCGCTGAGTACATCCGCGTGGGACTCAACGGCACCGACGAGCGTGTCGAAGCCGCGTGTGCGAGGCTTGCAGCTGCAGGTCAGCGCTAGTTAGTTTTCACAGCGAATTGCCACCGCGTGGTGGCGATTTGTGCTGCCTGCGTGCGCTAGACTTTAATAACTTTCTGCGCTTAATATTCTGTTAACCGCAGCGTTAAGTTTTATTGCGAAGAATTGTCCACGAAGAAGGGTTACTAAAGAGCATGACGGTAGCTCGTTTTATTTCCAACATGGGGCAATTCCTCAGATTCGGCATCGTAGGTGGATCCGGTACCGTGGTCAACCTGCTGATTGTTTACCTGACCAAGAAGTTAGCCCTGTGGTCTGCAGATATCACCGAACACGACGTTTTCATCAACCTCTTTGGCACCCAGTTCAACATTCGTTGGTACCACGTGTTCATGACCATCGCATTTTTGGTCGCAAACACCTGGAATTACCAGCTCAATCGCATGTGGACATTCAAAGAGGCCCGCCGAATTACTTGGTTCCGTGGTTTCTTCCCGTTCCTGCTCACCGGTCTTGGTGCTTTCCTAGTCAGCCAGGTCGTGGCAACACTGCTGATGAACGTGAACTCTCCAATTGCTTTGTCGCCCGAGATTTTCGATGACTCCACCGGCTTCCGCACCAAGTTCTACTGGGCATCCGCCATCTCCATCATCGTGTCCATGCCGATCAATTTCGTGATTAATAAGCTCTGGACTTTCCGTTCCCGGCCTAAAAAGCCCATTTTCGTCACGGATACCGCGCCTAAATAAACACCCCGCGCACACCTTCGTGCCAGTTGAACACCGGGTTTCCTTTGACTCCCACCTCATCGCGCCGTGGCCGGCCTTGCCGAATCCACAGCGCGATTTCTTTTACCTTCGCCACCACTTGTTTGAGGTGAAAGCGCACGCACTCGGCACTAAAGCGCAGCACCACGCACCCCAAGCCCGCGCCGTCATTCGATTTCCAGCGGTCTTTCACGAAGCTCTTCGCATCACTGTGCACCTCATAGCCATCGACCTCAATGAGAATCCCCAGCTTCTTCAACCACAGGTCATAGCGGTATCCAGCAAAGAGCACATTGTGTTGTACCTGAAATCCTGCCCGCCGCAGTTCATCGGCAAGAATCTTTTCTGCGACGCTGTCCGCGCCAATCGAGCATCTCTTCAGAAACTCCCGCAGGTGCCGCGGAACCCGCCTCATGCGCTTCACGTCACGCCTTAGCTTTTCGATGCCCCTATGCCCCTGATAATAACGCTCCAACAACCACCTTCGCTCATACTTGCTTGTGCTCGCCGCCCACAATGGCTCGACCACCCGCACGCCATCGATGACCTGCGTCGTATGCCTGCGAGTGTGCTTGACCTGGAACTTCTTTCCCCTAGTCGTCCGCGGCCCCTCCAATTCAAGCGGAAATGTCAGCTTTTGTCCAAGGTGCTTCTGCGTGGCGGAATGCCCGGCGAGTGCGACATCGGCAAGCGAATGCGTCAACGCTCGCGCAAAGCTGTCCGCCGTGGCCTTACCGTCCACGTAAATGCCCCGGTGCACGCGATGCAGCTCACCGTCCGCGACCATCCGCGCCTGCTTCCGCCTGCCGATACCCCGCGCCCTCAGCGCCTGCGTCGTCCAGATTCCCATGCTCCTGACGCTATCGCCGCTGCGCAACCCCAAACCACCCCTTGCAGCACAACCTGTGGATAACCCACCCGAATTCGCCCGCTTCGCGGACACATCACCATCTTTCTGTGGATAACCCCGCCATTTCGACCCCGCCCAGTACCCCTTCTTCCCTGTACCTCTCTCGTACGCAGCTCCGAATCCACCCGGGTCCCCTTCGCGCTCACCAGACGCAGCGCTCTGGTTAGGAGCCTTGCCCCAGTGACCGCGAAGGGGACGTGCGGCAGCAACACAGCCCTTTGAGCCCCAGCGGCTCCTCATCGAGAGCACCCAAGCCGGTTCAACTGGGACTCCGCTTACCGTGTCCCCTTCGCGCTCACGGAAGGACGGCCTCTGGCCAGGACGGCCCTCGTGGTGAGCGCCAAAGGTACGCGGCGGCGGAGATGAGGACAGAACCGCGGAGCTGGGTGGGTAATGTGCGCTTTGCGCTCACCGGCGCCTGCCTCCTGGCCAGCAACGAGCTTCTAGTGAGCGCGAAGGGGATGTGGCGGGATTTTCGGGGCTGTCGGGGCTGTCGGGGCTGGTGGTGCTTGGCGATGATTGGCAGTGCTTGGCGATGCCGGCGTTGGCAGACGCGTGCGGGTTGGCGGGTGGGGATGGCAGTCGTCGCGGGAGTGCAGTGGTGATGTCGGGAGGGGAGGTTAGAGGGGCAGCAATAAGCGCCTTAGCGATGAGGAATCGGTAAGGCGCGGGGAGAGGCGGAGGGTTAGTTCTTGTGCAGGTCCTCGTTGAGAGCGACTGCAGAGGCCTTCCATTCGGTTGCTTCGATGGCGCCGGTAACAGAGTTGCGGCGCAGCAGCATGCCGGAAGCACCGGAGAGGGAGGAAGCCTTGACGGAGGTACCCTCGGAAACGCCTGCGACCTCAGCTACGCGACCGAAGACAGCAACCTTAGAGCCGGCGGTGACGTACAGGCCGGCTTCGACGACGCAGTCGTTGCCAAGTGAGATGCCAACACCGGAGTTCGCGCCGAGCAGGCAGCGCTCGCCGATGGAGATGGTTTCCTTGCCGCCGCCGGACAGGGTGCCCATGATGGATGCGCCGCCGCCGATGTCAGAGCCATCGCCAACCACAACACCTGCGGAAATGCGGCCTTCGACCATGGAAGCGCCGAGGGTGCCAGCGTTAAAGTTCACGAAGCCCTCGTGCATGATGGTGGTGCCTTCAGCGAGGTGAGCGCCGAGACGCACACGGTCAGCGTCGCCGATGCGCACGCCGGAAGGAACAACATAATCAACCATGCGAGGGAACTTGTCCACGGAGTAGACGGTAACTGGGCCGCGGGATGCTAGACGACCGCGCAGCATCTGGAAATCAGCAACAGCACATGGGCCGTAGTTGGTCCACACAACGTTTGCCAAGTGGCCGAAGATGCCTTCAACGCTCAGGCCGTGTGGCTTGACCGCACGGTGGGAGAGAAGGTGGAGACGCAGGTAGGCATCGTATGCATCGATAGGTGCTGCGTCGAGGTCCGCGATGGAGGTCTCGACTGCGATGCGCGCTACGCCACGCTCCTCATCAGGGCCAACCAGGGCTGCAAACTGCTGTGGAACTTCTTCCAAGCGTTCGGTGCCGGCAGCAGAAACTGGGGTATCTAGGGATACTGCTGGGAACCAAACATCCAATACTGTTCCGTCGTGGGTGATAGTTGCTAAACCGCGGGCAGATGCAGAAGTCATTGAATATTCAAGCCTTAGAAGGGTCGAGGGAATGGATACCTTAGGAAGTATAGGGAAGCCTAGACTTTTGCGCGAGAATTAGGCATCAACAGTGACACAATCGTCAGTCCGCCGGCGATGACGGCGACGGCGACGAGTTGGCCGCGCGCGGAGGCATCGAAAAGCATAAGCAAAACGATGAGCCCTAGGCCTACCAGTACTGCGTACGGTACCCAGGGGAAACCTGGGGCGCGCAGCTCAGTGGACTCCAGCGACGGCTTGAGCTTGATGTAGGAAGTCACGATGAAAATCCAGATGACCAGC
This sequence comes from Corynebacterium casei LMG S-19264, assembly GCF_000550785.1. NCBI lineage: Bacteria > Bacillati > Actinomycetota > Actinomycetes > Mycobacteriales > Corynebacteriaceae > Corynebacterium > Corynebacterium casei. Next base: position 1,982,538 of record NZ_CP004350.1, on the reverse strand, counting down.
AGGCAGCCGCCCACTGCGTTGAACAAGAAGGTCAGGAGTCCAGGTGGGTTCCAGTACTGCAGGCCTACCGATGCAAACGCGAAAATCATCGACAAGATGACCGCATAGGTTGGGGAACCGGTCTTGGACGTGTGCTTGAAAAAGCCTGGTGCATTGCCATCGCGCGCCATGTCGAAGACGAGGCGGGAGGTCGCGTAAATCTGCGCGTTGAAGGCAGAAAGCAGCGCTACGACGATAACCAATTCCATAAACGTTGCAGCATAAGGAATCTCTGCGACGCGCAGAACCTCTGTGAATGGGGACTGGGCAGCGACGTCAGCGTCCTGAATATTATCGTAAGGCAGCAGCAGCGTGATGACCGCGACGGAGCCCAGGTAGAAGATAATAATGCGGAAGATGATCGCGCGAACAGCCGTGGCAACGTTATGTGCAGGGTTCTCAGATTCGGCAGCCGCGATGGTCACCAGCTCAATACCGCCGAAGGCGAAGGCGACGGCCAACAGGCCCGCTGCCAGCCCCGGTACGCCGTTCGGCATGAAGTTTTCTACAAAGCTGCTGGTCTGAGTTTCAGCGGGCCCGAAGATGAGCCAGGCGCCGAGCACCAAGAAGGCGATGATGACGCCAACTTTGATGATGGCGAACCAGAACTCAAATTCGCCGAAACCACGCACCGCGGCGAAATTGACCACGGCAAAGAAAACGACTGCGACCAGCGCCGGAATCCACGGCGCGACACCAAACCAGGAGCCTAAGATGGCGGCGGCGCCGGTGATCTCAGCTCCCATCACCATGATCAGCATGAACCAGTACAGCCAGCCCATGGTAAAACGTGCCCAGTTGCCAAACGCTTGGCCGGCATAAGTGGAGAAGGAACCCAGTGATGGGCGCGCGGAGGCCATCTCACCGAGCATGTACATGATCAGCGTGACCAAAATTCCGGCGACCAAGTAGGCCAGCAAAATGGAGGTGCCGGCAATTTGGATACCCACGCCCACGCCGAGGAAGAGGCCGGCGCCAATTGCGGAGCCCAGACCCATCATGGTCAGGTGCCTAGTCTTTAACTTATTTGACTCTGAATTACTCATCGCCCACTTTTCTTTCATCCGGTAATAACCGTTAGGGATGTTACACGCCGCATCCGCCCTGATCGGTAGCGGGTTTCGCGCTACGATGGCGGATTGTGACTATTTCCCACCTTGATTTGACCCAGGATCCGACTGAGCTGACTAAGGCGCTGGTTGATATCCCGAGCCCGTCGCACCATGAGGAAGCCATCGCCGACGCGATCGAACAGGCGCTAAAGCCTTTGGAGGCCGCCGGGGTAGAGCTTGCCCGCTTTGGCAACACGGTGTGTGCACGCACCAACCGCGGCTTAGCCTCGAGGATTGTTCTTGCAGGTCACGTGGACACGGTGCCGATTGCGGACAATGTCCCTCACCACATGGAGGGCAACATCATGTTCGGCTGCGGCACGGTTGACATGAAGTCCGGGTTGGCAGTGTATCTGCACACTTTTGCCCAGCTTGCGGCGGCAGAGAACTTGCAGCATGACTTGACGCTCATCGCGTATGAGGGCGAGGAGGTCTCCACGGAGTTCAACGGCTTGGGCCATTTGCAGCGGGATAATCCGCAGTGGTTGCAGGGTGATTTGGCATTGTTGGGGGAGCCTTCGGGCGCGATGATTGAGGCTGGTTGCCAAGGCACGATTCGCCTGCGGGTTACAGCACACGGTACCCGTGCGCATTCGGCGCGCGCATGGTTGGGATCCAACGCGGCGCACACATTGGCGCCGGTCATGACGAAGATTGCAGAGTATAGCCCGCGCAATGTCACCATCGACGGTTGCACCTACCGCGAGGGCCTGAACATCGTTCACCTTGAAGCCGGGGTGGCCACCAACACGCTGCCGGATGTCGCCTGGATGTTCGTCAACTTCCGCTTCGCGCCGGATCGCAGCTCCGATGAGGCCATGGCCCACATGCTTGAGGTCCTAGGGCTCAGCACCGATCAGCAATTGCCTGCCGATGCCACCTTGGACGAGGCCGGCATTAGTTATGAGGTGGATGATGTGGCATCGGCAGCCTTGCCAGGTTTGGGGCAGCCAGCAGCCGCAGCGCTTATCGATGCCGTCGGAGGCAACGTCCGCGCCAAATACGGCTGGACCGATGTGGCGCGCTTCTCCGAAATGGGCACCCCGGCTGTCAACTTTGGCCCAGGTGATCCCGGCTTTGCGCACAAACGCGATGAGCAATGTCCGGTCGATCAGATAACTTCAGTGGCAGAGGCGCTACAGACTTATCTCACTTCTAAATAACAACTTCTTGAGGAGGAACCAATCATGGCTCCAGTTCGCAATAGTCCAAATGATAAGCCGCGGGTGAAGAGGACATCGGAAAGCGCTGCGAAAGACCGCACCCTGCGCGGCCCGTTGTTGCTGCGTACCGATGGCCAGCAAACCTCGACCTATGACCAGCGACTGTTGGAATCTGGCTCTGACCACGCCTGGAAGCATGCCGACCCCTGGCGTGTGCTGCGCATCCAAAGCGAATTCGTCGCAGGCTTTGATGCCTTGAGCGAAATCCCTAAAGCCGTGACCGTTTTTGGCTCTGCACGCACTGCGGAAGACGCGCCAGAATACATTCAAGGCGTTGAACTGGCAGAGAAGCTAGTAGGCAAAGACTACGCGGTTATTACCGGCGGTGGCCCTGGCATCATGGAAGCTGGCAACCGCGGTGCTTATGAGGCAGGCGGAACCTCCATCGGACTAGGTATCGAGCTGCCTTTTGAACAACACCTGAACGACTATGTCGATACTGGGCTAAACTTCCGCTACTTCTTCGCACGCAAAACCATGTTCTTGAAGTACTCGCAGGCTTTTGTGTGTCTGCCAGGCGGATTTGGTACTTTAGATGAGCTTTTCGAAGTCCTCTGCATGGTACAAACCGGCAAAATCACCAACTACCCAATCGTTCTCATCGGTACTGAGTTCTGGGCTGGCCTGGTGAAATGGCTTGGTGAGAGAATGCTAGGAGAAGGCTACATCAGCCCAGAAGACATGGACTTGTTCCTCGTCACGGATGATCTATCCGAGGCCGTAGAGCACATCGTTCGTTACCACAGCGTGCTCAGCGATAAGCGTATTAAGGATTTTAATTGAGTAGAATCAATAGATCACCCGCGAAGAATCCTAAAAGGCTGCTCGAACGGCGCAACATGAGCAGAGGCTTGTCTTCAAAAATCATTGTAGTGCTCATGGTCGTGGTAGCTGTCTTGCTAGTAGGTACTGGACGCCCCTGGTTATCGGCTCAGGATGCATTCTCAAGTTTCTCTGAGGCACTTATCGCGGTACACGGAACTCTCTTGGCAACGGCTGCGATTATTTTTGCCGTTGCTTTTGCCGATGTGCGGTTTTGGCCTTCGCTTCGATACGTAGCGAAGGCTACTCTATTGTGGCATTGGGTAGTACTCAGTGCATGTATCTCAGGGATTCAAGCGTTGTCAGCAGTTCGGAATGAGGAAATACTCAGTTGGCTCGTACCCATAGGTTGGACGAGTGTCTGCCTAATTGGTCTTGTTTCATGTGGAAAGATTCTTCATTACAGTGACTCTAACCATATGAACTCCGAATTAGGAAAGCGGCTCGCGGAAGCATCAGCTAAGGACATAGATCGCTTTGAAAAGGCTGCGCTCGAGGCCATCGCAGTTTCGGACGAAATTAGATTGAGAGATCTAGCTGATCAAGTAAAATCAGCTAGAACGTCGAATGAAGCGAGTCCCGAATTAACTGACGCATTAATCAAGATTCATTCTAAATTGATAGATAAAACCCTGCAAGAACCAAGTATGTGCAACTCTGCTGTTTATCTAATTAAAAATACAATGTATTTAAGGGATTCTGCTAAGTCAGATCAAAGCTTGGATGCGGATTCGGTTTACTTCACTGAAGCTACGAGTAGAGTCTTGGGACGAAGCTTTTCTCGGATTGTACTAGCACTCGAAAATGATGTGATTCCTGCAGGGGTGGGGCAATTGGTTCTTGAAACCATAGATAACCAGCTGTGGGAGAACAGACGTTGGTTCGATTGGCTGCTTGAAGATACGATAAGCCTTGAAGATGCATTAGGCATTTGGTCAGCTCTGAACCAACGAATGTCATCTCCGGGTCTTCACGCAATTTATACTCTATACCAAAGATTGATCGGTACTTTTTATACTGGTGATTATTTGAAAGATGACCTCTTTTTGGCTGACTTCTATGCTAAAGCAAGGTCAATTGAGGACACGAATATGTTCGGTGATGACTCAGCAAGAACTTTGCGTGGGTTCATTGAAATGCATCTTGCATTGATGTTGGGCCGATGCGTTTACGTGCAGTATCCTAAAGAAAATAGTGTTCGCCGTCAGACAGCATATGTTGAAAGAGTTAATCATACGTTGAATAGCTTTAGGGGCCTGGTTCGTTCGAGCAAGAAATCAGATACAGGCCAAGTAACTATGGATAATGCACTAGATGATTTGGCTGCAATAATGGAACTGGTTGCGGAAGAAACAACTGAAAACGGCGTTAGGAGATTGTCGCAGATAGCATTTGCAGACAAGGGGCCTATTAGTGACCAAGAACTTATAAGTTCAGTCGTTGTCGGTTGGCTGGGTATCCAGTTGATTCGGGATTCTAATTTTTATGAATATTTGAGTGCGTATGAAGATACTTGCGATGGCTTATTGGGACAAGCCTTGAGCCTGATAGAGAAGAGCTTTCCTGATGTTTACCAAGCTTCAAAGAAAGGGATTTTGTGGCCATGAGCTCAACTCGTTTGTACAGGAAGTTAGATAATACCCTGAATGATTGTTCCTTAAAGACAATTAAAGAGCTTTTCATTCAAACGGACGATGAGTGGGCTTTTTCAGGCACTTTTCTCGAATTCCGTGAGAGAATTGAAGCGTTAAATTCATTAGTTGATTCTACGGTACGAGTGAAAAAAATTAATATAATCGTGCCGTATCCTCGTGCTTCTGAATCAAATGAGATTGTCTATTACCGTAACATGGGCTATCTCAGATTATACTGCGTATCCCAAGGATGGAATTTGTTTCAAATAATAGTCGACGCGCAAAGCGTAATTGCAGACGTCACTGTGGGTCCTTTGGATTCGGGTTCTATTAAGTCACTGGATAAATGGGACGGGCTCTCTATGATTAAAAAGGAAGAAAACTTGTATTGGGGTATAGCTGATGTATAGTTCTCAGTTTTTGGACTTAGCCATTTCGACTGCGGCAGAATGCTTGGAGGACCCTAGACTAACTCCATTTGGGGCAGTAGTGGTTCGCAATGGTGAGGTCTTATCGGTGGGGGTTAGCTCCGTCATCCGCGACAACAATCCTGTTGCACATGCAGAAGTCAATGCAATTCAATCTGCGTGTCGAGTTTTAGACAGTTATCTGCTTACAGATTGTGATCTGTATTGTAGTGGTTTTCCGTGTCCATTGTGTCTTTCGGCTGCGCGTTGGGCTGAGGTTAAACAAGTTTATTATGCGGCTAGTTTGGAAGATTCTGCTGAGTTTGGGTTTCTCGATCAAAAGTTCTATTACGACTTGGCGCGTCAGGATTGGTCCGCAGGGTCGGAGTTTCCAGTTCTAGCTGGAAGTAGTACGCAACGAGCTCAAGGTCGGGAAGTGATTTCTCGATGGAAGAACATGCGCAACAGCAGTTAACCGCAATTGGAGTAGTAAGTCCCTTGCCATGTGGAGTGTTTGTGGTGATCTTCAGTTATTAACGAACTGAAGATTGGGGCTTCGAACTACTTAAAATAGGAAGATATTGGGTGTGTTGAGAAGGCCATGCTGCAGGAAACATCGATGGAATCCGGTTCGATGACACTGACTTTAGCGATAATACCGCCGACGTTGACCGGCAAGCCGGGGCTTGTGACAGCGTTGGCTGCGCCTTTTCACGATGCGCGGATTAACCTTGTCAAACCTGTCTATCGTAGGACTTTTAACGCACAACCTACTGGTGGCGGCAGGGTTACCGAACTTACTGCTAAGCCACTGTTGGGTATGTTTTCCCTGAGCTTTCTGTCATCAAACAGCCGTTGGGTGGGGAATACGCTATTCGGCGCAGTATCTCTAAGCAGCTGCCTTTGTCGATGGGTATGGTGTCGAAGCAGGACTGATGATCGATGTGGCGCATTTCTTTGGTGCAGAGACTATCGCGCAGGTTGAACTCCCACCACGAGTGCACCGCAACCGTCCGCTGCATGAGCTAACCCCCATGGCACGTGTCGTTCGGAGACCATCATTGACCGTGCGAACCTTTATAACCCAGAGCATCACGCAACAGTCAGCATGCTGAAACAGCGACCGCCGCTGGATAATTTTTCGAATCATTCAGTAGTGCTCAGCAGCACTGCGTCAGGAAAGGAAAACACATGAGCATTGTTCTCACCATCATCATTGTTGTGGCACTTGTCGCACTGTGCGCGATTATTGCTGCGTGGGTTATGACTTCATTCATTGGGCAAGGCCGCGTCATGGATGATTTGAGCGTTGAAGAAGTTCATGCAACCATGCAAGGAAACCGTGCTTTTGCGCTCAACGGTGAATACGACAAGGTCGGATGTAGCGCCGTAAAAAATGGGTACTCGCCGCAACAAGTAGATGATTTGCTCGCAGTTCTTACCCATGAGTTGCAGAAGGTGAAGGGGGAGAAGGAAGCATCGAAAAGCAATGCGATAGCTGAAACTCCAAACTCTGTGGAATAATTCTTAGGTCTTTAACCTGCACAAAAGGCTTCTTGATTGGTGAAATTTACGGTATGTTTCGTGAAAAAAGACTATAATCGTGAGGAAGCACTGAGTTTTTCATCACATGTATATCCTCGAAGGATGTGGTGGGAAGTCGTGAATTTTTAATGAGTAAGGGAGCAGAATTCACATGGCAGCAATGAAGCCGCGCACCACCGGTGGACCAATGGAAGCTGTAATCGAATCGCGCAAGATTGTTATGCGCATCCCCTCAGACGGCGGAGGCCGAATCGTAGTGGAGTTAACCAAGGAAGAAGCCGCCGAACTCGGCGAGCTGCTCACCGAGGTTGCCCAGTAGCCCACCGCAGTATCGCTTCGGCGATCAAATGATCTAATCTAGGTTTATGCTCTCGCACATTATTGATGTTTTGGCTGACCCCGCCGATGGAACCGCGCTCTCCGGCGCTGATGACTATAGCCGTCTGGTTTCTGAATCTGGTCACTCATTTGATGTCGCCAAGCAGGGATATGTAACCCTCGCGCCTGGCGCCGGCCTCAAGCACAAAGGCGATGACGCCGACATGGTTACCGCGCGCGAGGCATACCTTTCTAAAGGCCACTTCGCGCCGTTCGTCGAAGCCGTAACTGGCGCCGTGCAAAACGCGCTTGATAGCACCGTTAACGCCGATGATGTTCCAGAGCCAGCACTGTTGGAAGTTGGCGCCGGTACCGGCTACTACCTGTCGCACACTCTTGACTCCATTGAAGGCGCTCGAGGCGTCGGGCTGGATATTTCCCCGCACGCCGCGCGCCACCTTGCGAAATGCCATCCGCGCGTCGGCGCTGTCATCGCCGACGTATGGGAGCGACTCCCGCTTCGAGATGAATCTATCAACGCCATCTCCGTTGTCTTCGCCCCGCGAAACCCAGCCGAATTCCAGCGCGTTCTTGCGCCAGGCGGCCAGGTCATCGTGTTGACCCCGCAGGCCGGTCACCTCGACGAACTGCGTGACCCGCTGGGAATCCTGGGCGTGGAAGAGGGCAAGGTTGAGCGCATGTACGACCAAGCCGCCGGCCACCTTGAGCAGGCCGCCGACCCAGTCAACCTGGCCTTCGCAATCCAGTTGGATAAGGAATCCATCGCAGCGCAGGTCGCGATGAGCCCTTCCGCCCGCCACATTTCCGCCGAAGAACTCGCTGACCGCATGGCCGCGCTGCCGCAGACGATGTCTGTCACCGCGCACGCCCGCCTCGACCGGCTCCGCGCAGTCTAGATTTCGCGGCCACCCGCCCGCAGGACTTGTTGCCTGCGGGCATTTTGCTGCCGAAACGCCACCTCGCCCCGCATTCCCGCGCCTCGCGCTCCTCTCGCACCGTGAGTCCTCTTCGCGCTCACTGAGGGGCGGCTTCTCGCGAGGAGAGCTTCGCTCGTGAGCGCGAACGGTACGCGCGGGGAGCGCAGACAACAGATGTGAGCTTCGCGCTCACAGGAGAGAGCTAAGTCGGGAGAAGGTTGGCTGTGGTGAGCGCGAAGGGTACGCGGACGGTTGCAAAGCAGGCGCGGCGACGCAGATGCTTGCCGATGCCCAGAGGTTGGCAGGCGGTGGGCTGGGATCGTGGCTCGGCGGTGGGGAATGCATACAGATGTACCCTTCGCGCTCACGGGGTTGAGGTTGCTGGCTAGAGAGCAAGCTTCGGTGAGCGCGAAGGGTACGGCGCGGTGGTATAGGGAGAGTATGGAGAGCGGCGTTGGGAGCGCAGTGATGAGGGGGCAGCGAGTTGTAAGCCGCCGACGCCCAGTAGCGGGTAGTGGGGGTTAGTTGTGGTTGATGTACCAGTCGCGGATGATGTCGGCGTCGCCGTCGGTGGAGGCGGTGATGGAGGAGCAGCCGCCCTCGAAGTAGACGCGGGAAGCCATGGCGACCTGGCCTCCGTCGGCAAAGACTTCGACGGTGGAGCCGTCGACGATGACGGTGAGGGAGTCGGAGTCGCCATCGGCAAGCGGAGCGATGGCGGTCTCGGAGTCGATGGATGCGGAACGATCGAGCTCAAGCGTGGAGCCACGGTGGCGGATGGTGGCGGCGGGGTTTCCGGAGCCATCGTTAAGCGAAAGCGTCACGCTGGACCCCTCGGGGACCTCCAATAGCCCGGTCCATGAACTTGCGCGGGAGGCGTTGTTGATGGCCTCAGGGAGACCACGCGGAGGAGTCTGGAAGATGGTGCCACCTTGCAGCGTCACAACGCGGGGCAGTGAAATTGCATTCGCCCAGTTTCCTTCAGCCCAAGAGCGGTGGGTGGTTGCATCATCGAGACGTCCGGTACCATTGAGCAAGCCAAAGAGCATGCCTTCGTCATAAATCTTGGCGTCATCGATGCTGCCGGGGGTGTAGTTGGTGATGCGGGGGCGCGTGAAATCGTGGCCAAAATCAAGACGCTGGAACGGCGCGGCAACATTGAAAGTGGTGCCATTGAGGCGACCAACAACATAGCCGGAGTGCTCAACGCCATGCTTTTCGATGGTCACCATCAGCACATCATAGATACGTTCATCCACTTCATCGCGAAGGCGAATGATGCGAGGGGAGACTACAACCTGACCAGGCTGCAGCTCGTGGCCGGGATCGCCTTTGAATTCGAGGGGGCCGGCGAGCGTCCAGTTTTCGGCGTCGTCGCTGCGGAAGACCACCAGCTGAGGAGCGCTGGCGTCGCCTGCGACGGTGAGCATCAGCCAGCCATCGTGGCCTTCGCCGCGCTTTTCCGGATCGACCCAGTCGGCGACAACGCAGGGGGAACGGAAGCGCTGGAATTCAGACTGGTCAGAGATGGATTCACCGCGACGGGTGACGCGGGTGTCCAAAGCAGTGGGATCGTCGGAGATTTCGCAGACATCATCAAACAGGTCATAACGAGCGATCTGAATGCTAGTCGAGCCTTCTTTGACGGAGGTGAAATACAAATTGACGTCACCGCCGACTGCTGCGACAGAACCTGCACGCAGGCCGGTTTCTTCGCCTTCAGGGGCTAGCGGGTCATCGCACTCCAACCAATCAAATGGGGAGTCCTCGGAAAAGGTATGACCCCACCGTGACGGAGAAGTGGGGTCCGCGCGGTGCTGGAAGAACAGGTGCCACGTGTTGCCATCGAGAAGTGCACCAGCTGGTGCTTCGACAATTCCGGACTCTGGTGCGAAATGTAGCTCTGGGCGATGAACAGTCATGCCAACCATTTGTACACAAAATCCGAACTGCGTGTGCAAGCCCTACACCAAAGAACGGTAGATATCAATAGTCTGAGCTGCAATTGTGGCCCACGAGAAAGAATCCACTGCGCGCGTGCGCCCTGCTAGGCCAAAGGCCTTGGACTTTTCAGCGTCAAGTGCGAGCGCGTTGACGGCCTCGGCGATATCTGCCTCGAAGGTCGCAGTGTCGTTTTCGTCATAGTGCACCAAAGTGCCGGTTTCGCCGTCGCAGACAACCTCTGGAATACCGCCAACATCAGATGCGACAACCGCGGTTTCGCAGGCCATGGCTTCCAGATTCACGATGCCTAAAGGCTCATAGATTGAGGGGCACACGAAAACATCAGCTGCGGTATAGATTTCCTGGACCTGCTCGCGCGGCAGCATTTCTTCTACCCAGAAGATGCCGTCGCGCTCGGCACGGAGTGCATCGACAAGCTGTTGCGTTTGCTGCGCAATCTCTGGGGTATCTGGCGCGCCGGCGCACAAGATGAGCTGAATCGAAGGATCAAACTTCGCTGCGGCCTTCAGCAGGTGTGGTACGCCCTTTTGCCTAGTGATGCGGCCGACGAAAGCAGCTATCGGACGATTTCTGTCCACCCCAAGCGTTTCCAGCAGGCCATTATCACGTGGCTGCCACTGCCCAGTATCAATGCCGTTGAGCACCACGTGCACCTTATCGGGATCAATGCGGGGATAGGCGTCAAGAATGGAATCTTTCATGCCAGCGGAGACCGCAATAACTGCGTCAGCATATTCCATGGCATTCTTTTCCGACCACGAAGAAATCTTATATCCGCCACCGAGCTGCTCGCGCTTCCACGGGCGATGCGGCTCCAGCGAATGCGCCGTTACCACGTGCGGGATGCCATACAGACGCCCGGCCAAATGGCCTCCTAGTCCGGAATACCACGTGTGCGAATGCGCGACATCGATGCCGCTGGCAGCATTCGCCATGCGCAATCCGGTGGATAGGGTTTGAAGGGCGGGGTTGGCATCGGCAAGCTCTGCGTCAACGCCGTGAACAAACACACCTGGCTCATCCCGGGGAGCGCCCATGCAATGGACATCCACCTCAATGAGCTCGCGCATAAACCGCGTCAGCTCAGCAACGTGCACACCAGCGCCGCCGTAAATCTCCGGCGGGTATTCCTTAGAAAAGATGCCTGCTTTCATATTTGCCACATTAGCGGCTGCACACCCTGCCCGCTTACTAATTGTGCGGGGGTAGGTGATATAGGTACGTTTCCCTGCGAAAGTGATGAATTGCTTATACGCTGGGAGATGTGAGAAGCCAGCCTAATGTCTTAGCAATTGTCCTCGCGGGCGGCGAGGGGAAGCGGTTGTTTCCGCTGACAGAAGACCGAGCCAAGCCTGCTGTTCCCTTCGGTGGGTCCTATCGCTTGATTGATTTTGTGTTGTCCAATTTGGTCAACGCAGGATTTATGCGCATTGCGGTATTGACGCAGTACAAGTCGCACTCGTTGGACCGCCATATTTCGCAGGCGTGGAGCCTTTCGGGCCCAACAACGCAGTACATCGCGTCCGTGCCCGCGCAGCAGCGCCGCGGTAAGCGCTGGTACAACGGTTCCGCAGATGCGATTTTGCAGTCGCTAAACCTCATTCATGATGAGAAGCCGGACTATGTCATTGTCTTCGGTGCGGACCACGTCTACCGCATGGATCCATCCATGATGGTGGAGGAGCATATCGCCACCGGCATGGATTGCTCGGTCGCTGGTATCCGGGTGCCGCGTGAGGAGGCTACGGCGTTCGGCTGCATTCAGGCGGATGGAATGGGCTCAGTTACGGAGTTCATCGAAAAGCCTGCGAATCCACCGTCAACCCCTGATGACCCGAACATGACCTATGCGTCCATGGGTAATTACGTGTTCACAACGCAGGCGCTCATTGACGCATTGCTTGCCGATGAACACGATGACTCCTCCGACCACGACATGGGCGGGAACATCATCCCTTATTTCGTGGACAAAGGGCAGGCACATGTTTATGACTTCATGGCCAATGAAGTCCCAGGTGCCACTGACCGCGACCGTGGTTACTGGCGTGATGTCGGTACCATCGACTCCTACTATGAAGCACACATGGATCTGATTTCGGTCCATCCGATCTTCAACCTGTATAACCGTCACTGGCCAATTCATTCCACTGAGACGCAGAACTTCCCGCCTGCGAAGTTCGTGCAAAACGGAATCGCGCAATCATCCATGGTTGCTCCTGGCTGTATTGTCTCCGGCGGCACTGTGCGTAACTCGATTTTGTCTTCTGACGTGCACGTTGCCGATGGCGCGACTGTTGAGGGCTCCGTGCTGTTGCCTGGCGTGCGCGTGGGCAAAGGTGCGGTGGTGCGCCGCGCGATTATTGACAAGAATGCGGTTATCTCTGACGGCGCCATTGTCGGTGTTGACCCCGAGCGCGATGCGCAGCGTTTCAAAGTCTCAGATTCTGGCGTTGTCGTGGTTGGCAAGAACGCAGTGGTTTAACGCGGCCCGGTCTCTTTGCAGGCTCCTCCCCGGTATTTCCGGGCGAGGAGCCTTCTGCGTTCTCGGCTCCCGATTGCGGGCCCATGTACCCTTCGCGCTCACCAGAGCAGAGCAACTCCCGAGCGCGCGTGCCTGCGTGAGCGCGAAGTGGACGAGCCGTGGCTCGGCAAATGCTATCGGGGAGCTGTCCGGGCGCTGGCGGGTACGGGTAGGGGAATGTTGCTAGAGAGGCTTGGGGATTGGTTGGAAACAACTTTTGGGTGATATCGCGTCATGCGGAAGCCGGATTTTGTGCAGATTTTAGGAATTTCCGAATAATATTCAGAGCTTTGACAGGAAAAATTAATGTGAACTATTTTGATATTCACGCAGGTGAAACCATGTGCGTCACTTAATGCATAAAGAGAAACTTAGCCTTGCCTAAAAAATCTTTGGCAAAGACTATTGCCAAGCCTGTGAGCCTGTGTCAATATGTATATATCACACAGAGAGCAAGCCGCTGGGAAAGCATCTGCTAACACGGGGGTAAGGTTCGCTGCGGTGATAAACAATTGAATAAATGGTCTAGCGTTACTGCATATCGGGCGGGCGCGGCAGCCTAGACCAGTTAGGCCCAGGGAGGGGAAAGAATTCTCTGGGAAAATTGAATACAACCGGCTATTGGGCGAAAGCTTAGAGGGGTCGGGGCTCTCTTACGATACGGGGCCTAGGTTAGCAGCATGGGGGTGTGGCTAGCTCGGGGTAAGCAGGAGTCTAGATAGAGGTTCGAGGGCGTTCAGTTCTGCTGAGCGCCCTCGAACCGTTTTCTAGAGTTATGTGAGTGCTCATCGGGGGGTTAAGTAAAGAAAAGTGTGTCTGTCGGTGTGTCGGGCAAGAATTCGACTGCTCTCGCTATGACGGCACGTACTTACTGGTAGACGAGCTATCGCTGAGTTTTAAGGCCGCGCAAGGGCATTGTATTGAGATGCGCACCCCACGGCAAAGAAGTGCTCTCGAGGAGCTTTCCATTTGATTCTTCGGTCCCTGTAAGCGAAGCTAACTGGCTGTTGTACAGGCCTTATGCTCCTAAGTGTGTGCCGGGGCGGTGTCGCTGCTGTTCGTACCATATTGAAATCTCCGTCGTGGCATTGACGTGAAAATGCCGGTTTATAGCTCCTGAGGAACTATAAACCGGCTAAAAACAGGTGATGAACTGGTAAAAGAAGGCCAACTCAGACACACTTTTCTTTACTTAACCCTCATCGGGGCTGCTGCTAGACGGCGGGGATTCAGCTGGCCCATTTGCCGCTGCAAGGGTGAGGCGGATGGGTTGAAAACAGTCGAAGCGGCTGAGATGGCCAGCTTGGTGTCTCAGCCGCTTCGGTGTGCTGTGAGGTTTGCGGCAAGGATGCCGCAAACCGTTAACGCTTGGTAACGAGGGTTAGTCCAGAGCCCAGTGGTAAGCGGGTTACGTGTGCGTCCTCGAGGGATCGGACGAATTCGTCGGCTTCGCGCGCTGCGACTGTGACACGGTCGGTGCGGGAGGTGTCGGCGATGGTGGCGTCCAGGAGGGCATCGGGAAGCACTAGCGTGCCGCGACGAGCAATCAACGGCCATGCTGCCTTGATGACTGCTGGAAGATCAAGGGTTGGAACGTCGGCGTAAATGACGTGGTAAGCCTCAGTGGCGAGACGGCCCATGACATCAAGCGGGCGCGACGGCAGGAAGCGGACGCGACTCGGGGAGTAGCCAGCGTCTCGGAAAGTGGACTTCGCGTGCGACTGGTGTTCAACCTCTGGGTCGATGCAGGTGACGATACCGGAGTCCGAAAGGCCATCGAAAAGATAAAGTCCGACAACGGAAGCTGCCGGGGTGATAGCTACGGTCTGTACCTTTTCTCCAGCAGCGGAGGCGGCCAGTGTGGTCAACAGCTGGCCGACGGAAGAATCCGGGATGCGGAGACTGAACTCCTCGGCGTGCGCGCGGGCGCTGGCCAAAGACTCAGACTCGGTGCTGGTGGAGTCGATGAAGGTTCGAAGGGCATCATAAGCTTGTACGGTCACGCCCCCTAGTTTAGGGAACTTCCGCACGCTATTGGGATGAAACACCGCAGTTCGGGCTTAACAGGTAATTATCAGGTCAGTCGCTGGTGTTTGCTAGTCCGATATAGCACAATAGAACGTATGACATCACAGGATCTTTCGGGGACCGCCGCATTTGATGCGGGCGAAGCAACCATGCCAACCTGGGGTGAATTAGTCGAAGAACACGCAGATAACGTCTACCGGCTAGCTTACCGTCTTTCTGGTAATCAGCATGACGCGGAAGATTTGACGCAAGAAACCTTTATGCGCGTCTTCCGTTCTTTGAACAAATACCAAGCCGGCACTTTTGAAGGCTGGCTGCACCGCATTACCACCAACCTGTTTTTGGATATGGTGCGCCACCGCGCGAAGATCCGCATGGAAGCTTTGCCGGAAGATTATGAGCGAGTTCCGGGTACAGATATGACCCCGGAGCAGTCCTATGATGTGGCCAATTTGGACCCAGCTTTGCAGGCTGCGCTCGATGAGCTGTCGCCAGATTTCCGTGTTGCAGTTGTTCTGTGTGACGTTGTGGGCATGACCTATGACGAGATTGCGGAGACTCTCGGCGTGAAAATGGGTACGGTTCGTTCGCGAATTCACCGCGGCCGTTCGCAGCTCAAGAGTTCGTTGGAACAGGCGGCGCGCACGAACGATGAAGCTCGAGCACTGCTGCGCACAAGGTAGGCCGAAATGTCTCAGTTTGCCAAGATTGCGGAGCTGTCTGCAGAAAAGCGTGAAAAGATTCGTTCGCGTGGAAAGTCAAAGGCGCGTCGCGCGGACACCATCGGGCACCTAGGCCCCGAGGCGGTTGTTGCTTTCGTTGATGATGAGATGGATTCGAAGGCGAAGCATCGCGCGCGGATCCACCTGGTTCATTGTGATGAATGCCGTGATGAGATTTACACCCAGCGCGGAACTTCCGAGTGGGTTCGTCATTGCAATATTGAATCCCAGGTTCGTGCGCCGCGAGATTTGCTGCGAAAGCTGGCGAGCATTGGAAATTTGGATGCGCGGGATCGCAGCTTTTCGATGGAAGAGGAACACGAACCTGCGACCCGGCAGGACTTCTTTGACAAGCTAGAAATGGTCGTGCGGGCGATTAAGCACAACCAACGAGGAAACGAGTAAGCTAAATCCGTGTTTTCGTCTATTGGCTGGGTAGAGATATTTTTTATCGGATTGCTGGCGTTGATTATCATCGGCCCAGAACGTTTGCCCAATGTAATTCAGGATGTTCGTGCCGCAATTTTCGCTGCTCGTAAGGCGATCAATAACGCGAAGAAGGAGCTCAACGGCGACTTCGAAGGTATTGGCAAAGAGTTCGACTCGATCCGTGAGCCATTGTCTCAGGCCGCAGAGTGGGGCCGGATGGGCCCGCGTGCTGCGATCACCAAAGCACTTTTCGATGGCGATGATTCTGCCTGGGATGACTTCAACCCGAAGAAACTTTTAGAAGAACCGAAGCCGCTGACTCCAGAAAATACTGCGCAGCCCAACTTTGCGCAGCAATACGGGGCGCAACCAGCGCAACAGCCAGCGCAGCAGCCTGTTCAGCAGCAACCGCAGCAACAACCACAAGCTCAGGCACAGCCTCAGCAACAGGTGCCGCAGCAGCAATATCAACAGCACCAGTATCAGGCACAAAATAATCCGCCGCGCAATCCCAATATCAATAGTCAGGGATATGCTGGCGGCGGATTCTCCTGGGCGGATATTACCTAGTTATTGGTAACGCCCAGCCCCAGGGGCTTGCCCGCTAGGGAAGTACGGCGCTTTGCAACCTTGGTCGCAACATCAGAAATGGCAGTCGCTGCAGCAGATTCTGGGTGAGCAATAACAGTCGGGGTGCCGGAGTCACTATCTTCACGCAGCGCAGGTTCCAGAGGAACCTGGCCGAGCTGCTCAACGTCGTATCCAAGCAGTGTCGTTAAGCGCTCTGCAACAACCTGCCCGCCGCCGGAGCCAAAGACGTCGACTACCGATCCATCGGGAAGCACCATTGCGGACATGTTCTCAATAACACCTGCCACGCGCTGGCGGGTCTGCTGAGCGATGGAACCTGCACGCTCTGCCACCTCGGCGGCCGCAGCCTGCGGGGTGGTGACAACCAGCAACTCTGCGTTTGGAATGAGCTGAGCAACCGACAACGCAACGTCACCGGTGCCTGGTGGCAAGTCCAGCAAGAGGAAGTCTAAATCGCCCCAAAAGACGTCGGTGAGGAACTGCTGCAGCGCACGGTGCAGCATAGGTCCACGCCACACGATTGGGGCGTTACCCTGCACGAACTGGCCAATGGAAATGTGCTTAATGCCATGCGCAATTGGTGGCAGCAACATTTCATCATCCAACACAGTCGGACCAGCGATGCTGCCCAACTGACCAGGCACGGAGTGGCCATAAATATCGGCGTCAACGATGCCAACCTTGAAACCCTGCGCGTGCAATGCCGCAGCCAAGTTCACGGTCATAGAGGACTTACCAACGCCACCCTTGCCCGAAGCGACTGCAAAGACGCGCGTCGTAGAATCCGGATTCGCAAAAGGAATCTCCGGATCCTGCGCGCTGCCACGAAGCTGTTTCTTAAGCTCCAAACGCTGCTCATCGGTCATTGCGCCGAGAGTGACATTAACTTTGCCGACGCCTTCAATGTCTTCAATTGCGGCACGGACGTTAGTGTCGATCGTTTTTTTCATTGGACAGCCGGCAATGGTCAACAAAATCTCAACGGAAACGTCCTGGCCATCCACCTCGACGGTGTTGACCATGTTGAGTTCTGTAATCGGCTTACCAATCTCAGGATCCTCTACGCGGGAGAGCGCGCTGCGGACAGCGGATTCAGTTAATGGGGTAGTCATAGCGCTTTCCAGTCTAGACCCGTCGCGCACGAATTCGAAAGGCGGAGGCTGCTAGGCTGCTATGGGTGAAGAAGTTTGGTGCGATGTGTCTAGTTTTGTCGACGGCAGTGCTTTCTGCCTGCAGTTTTGCTGAGGTGACCCCGGAAGCAAATGGGCTTCAGTCTGAGCCGGTGAGAATAGTAGTGGAGCCAGATGATGCTGAGCAGATGGTGCTCGCAGAAATCTACCGCGGCACGTTGGAAATTGAGGGCCGCGATGTTGAGATTGCTCACTCCGGTGAGGGCAATTTCCGCATTGGTTGCACCGGCCAGATTCTGTGGGAGAACGATCCCGCCCGCGCGCAAGAGCTTGAAGCGGCATTTGAGGCCGAGGAAGATTTCGACGGCCGCAATAACAATGTGGTCACCCACGATGAGATGATGGGCGCCATGCCAACGGACTGGATGACTAATGATCCATCCGCCGCTACCTGGTGTGATGACTTCGATGAGGTCGACATCCCCATGGACATCGTCCCTATCTACAAAAAGACCTTGCTCAACCGCGTTGACCGCCATGAAGTCAACAGCGTGACCAAGTACATCACGAATACAGACTTGCACGAGCTTGTCGATGCCTCCCGCACCGCCCCCGTTGAAGACGTCGTTGAGCAGTGGATCCTCACCTCCGTCGCTGGCGGCGGCAATCTCGACACTGGCGATGCTGTCTCCGACAGCTCCGGCACCGATTCCGACTCGGGCTCCGATTCCACCACCAACTAGCCCTTCCCCGCGTACCCTTCGCGCTCACCATGGAACTGCTCCTCGCTAGTCCCGCTGTTTCTGTGAGCGCGAAGGGTACATCCCGATATACAGCGCAATGAAAACTATGAGTTAGTTCTCATTTTCTATTATTTCTCGGTAACTTAGGGCATGCTTAGTGCAGGTCTTAATTGAGCCTATCGAAACTCGGGGGCACCATTGGCGCATAGCAATATCTGAAGATGAGAGTCGGGGGACCTCTTCAAGTTGAAATACAAAAGATTAATTGCGTGCACTATGGTGCTGCAATTTTTAGGTTTAGCAATCTCGTCCTGTTCCACTGAATTCGGGCCGGTTGACCGTTCAAGCGGTGCAAATACAGGCACCGCAGACTCAGCGTCGTCTGGATTTCAAGATGGTAATGGAATTACTGACGCAAGTCCGTTCAATTCTGGTGGTTCGGTCGGCGGCGACGGGGTCGGAGACACACTAGAAGCAGCCTCTGATGGATACTTCCCTGAGCTTGGTGAATTTAATCCGGCGCTGGCGAGTGTGGAATTCTTTGGTCCGTGCTTTGATGTGCCAAGAGATTTCTATGAGAGTTTTGGTTTGACTGATCTCAAATTTCAATACCATGCCGATTCAGAAATAGGAACCTGCAGTCATGCTTGGCTGGGTGATCTCTCGGAAGTTTCTTTTGGAAGCACACCCCACAGCCTGTCTGGTCGTCGAATTAGCGAAGTACCAGGAAGATGGTCAAAGACAAGTTTTAGAGATCCGTTCCTATTGGTGTGTGAAAGAAGCGGACTTTTATCCAATTGTATGGCCACGATTGAAACCACTCGGGCAACACTTGCGGTGGGATTTCTGTCTGTTGGATTTAGCGAACCCGAGGATTTGTGTATCGATGCTGAATACTGGCTTCGGACATTGTTAACCGCAGACGGCAGGGACAACTACCACGGTTAGTTAGCGTCACCGTCATCTCGTATTTGGCGAAGATGGCCACGGACTTTTACTTTCAAGTTAATAGTTGGGCAAGAATGAACTTCCGTAAAAACAGAACAGTCAGTGTGGGGTTTGTCGCAGCAGCTGCGACAATGCTATTGACCGGATGCACGATAAACATGGGTGGGGGAAGTCCTGAAGCTGAAGCCAACGACTCGGTAACAGGTGCGACGTCATCGCAGACAATTGAAAATGCCGCAGACGGAACTGGCGATTCTAATGGCGGGGTAGATAGCTTTCTTGAGGGCGGATACTTGCCGGAACTCGGAGAATCTGCTGTGGTGGGAAATCTGACTGATGTTTTTAATCCCTGCACGGAAGTCCCGAGTGAGTTTTACGAAAGCCTGGGCATGAGTGAGCTTAAAACTGTCCTTGAGAATGAATCGACCCCAGCGTGTTATTTGACGATGGAGGGAAATTGAAAGTTATCCATTTCAGCATTGTTTGTCGGACTGGAATTCCTTGAAGGCGATGAAGCAATGGGATGGTCTGAAACAAGCGATGGAATCCCGATCGGACTCATAGACAATTCGTATGGTGGCGCTCCGAGCTGCAGTGCGACGGTTGGTACTGAACGTGGAACTTTGCTGGTGAGTCATAAGTCCCCAAATGCAGATGGAGACACCTGTGCTCAATCGGAGCACTATTTGCGTTCCATTCTTACTGCAGATGGCAAAGACAATTACAACGGTTAAGTAGTGCTTGCTGATGCCACCTTTTTGCAATTAACCGTAGACATTTCCAACTAGTTCGGGCATGCTTGATAAAAAATATTGGGGGATCGGGGAACCAATAGTTATTGTCTTGGCACAAGGCTGTGCCGAATTCTGCATTCTATAAGGGGACTTGATGCATTTGTTGAGGAAACTACGCCACACTGGAATCTTATTTGCCGCCGGCGCAATTTTGACTGGTTGCACCATCAATATAGGTGGTGAGTCCACAGATTCGGCACCCGAATCAGTGGTCCCAGAATCAAGCATTGAATCAACCGATGAGAACACCGACGTAGCTGCCGCTGGCGATGGCATTGAAGCCGAGCCTGTGATTCCGCCCCTCGGAGAATTTGATCGAAGCGATCCCGACTACGTCCAATACAAACCCTGCCTCGAGATCCCTGACGACTTCTTGGAAAAGGCCGGCTTACACGGCAAAGAAATGATGGAAGGTGTTGGCGAGGTCGACGGGACATGTACGTTCAATGCCGGACCCGAGTACGGTACTTCAATTTTCAATCTTCAAGGAAGCAGGCATAATCATGATGCATTTCTTGGTATCTCAGGGGACGTTACATGGGATCAGACGAGCAATGGGGACCCTATTTTACTGCATCGTTCTAAATACCTTGCGGATTCCGAATGCCAAGCCGCAATTGAAACTGAACGGGGAACCTTTAGCGTGTCCTTTCAGTCTTTTGAATATGGGAATGAAAACTTTTCATTTGATCCATGCGATGAAGCACAAATGAAACTAAAGACCGTTTTGGAACTGGATGGAAAACATGAAGATTAATCTCGCAGCGTTAGAATCTACTTCGGCGCAGCTTGCCTTAGCTCAAAGGGAAATCGAAATGACGGCTGGTGCTGTGCAGAGCAGCATTGGTGGACAATTCTCATCCATTGTGGGAATGAATGAAGCTGGTGTGATTCACGGACGAGCCATAACGCAAGACCCTGCTTCTGCACAAGAAATTTTGAAGAAGTTTGCGGAGCAAGTTAGTTGGGCAAGCGGCCTCGTTGCAGCCGAAGCAGACTCAATTTCTCAGCAGGACACCTCAAATTCGCAAGGAATCGAGATTGCGGATGAGGGCGGCTGGGTTGGGGCTAGTGGAGTTTCACTACCGGCGCAACCAAGTAGTCAGAAATATCCACTCTCATTTGTGCCACCCGTAGTAATACCAGGTGCGTCATTGGTGCAATTGGCGAACAATTTCAATACCACGAGGTTCGACCAACTCGGACAGGTTGCTGCGGACTGGCTTACTCTGGCAACGAACATTAGCCAAGTTGTAAAACAACTGAATAGTGCCGCATCACAATTGGAGTCCGAGCACGACAGTGACTTTACTCGAAATGCGGCCGTTAGAATTCGAGAAATGGCAGCTACAGGCGAGCAATTTGCTGCTAATGCGTCTTTGATGAATTCTCGAGCGTTCAATATGATGAGCAAGGCTCCGACAGCGTATATCGAGTTACCCGCTGATGTCACAGCAGTGCAAGCCATTCCTGATCCGATAATTCAAAAGACAGTTGAAGCAGCGATGCTGACGAAATGGCAATTGAAGCTGCAGGAGCTGGTATCAAGTTCACTTCCGGATCAGCAGAGCCTCACTGATCCGCCGTCGTCAAATGGACGCGGGGATAATGTCGAGATTGGGCTGGAGTCGATTGCGGGGACGGGGGTCCGCTACAACACTGATAAGGTGGTGTGGCCGCAGGAGATTCAGGAAGCGATTCAAAGCGGGGAGATTGGACCGGGGTCTTTCGGGGTGGCTGATGGGGAGTTGGTTGCCCTGGAGAATATTGATCAGGGGTTGGTGGATCAGGTTCGGCAGGCGGTGGCAGATCGAAATGAGGCGTTGTATGGCGGGGGAAAGCTACAAGAGTTCATTAACGGGGGAATGCAGACTCTTGAGAACACGGGCACGTCGGCTGCGGGTCTTGATGGCATTGGCAGTGGCGCTTTCAACAATGGTGTAAATCCGGGACTCGGGCAGAGCGGCGCGGGTGCTGCGGCGTCGGCGGGTTCGGGAATCGGAGGCCTGGGGGCGGGCGCTGGTTCCGGGGCCATGGGACCATTGGGGGCGCTTGGCGGGGCAGGTGCACTTGGTGGCGCAGGTAATGGCAGTGCAGCTTCGGGAATCCGCGGGGGAATTGCTGGGGCCGGGCTTGGAGGTGCGCGTGGCGCTGGAGCTGGTGGCGGACTGAGCGGTCGTGGGTTTGGTGCGGCGGCAGGCGAGGGCGGCTCGCGCGTACTGGGCGGAACTGGTGAAAGCGCTAGTCGTGCGGGAGCCGGGGCAGGTGCGGGGGCGCATGGCGCGGGTACTGGTGCCGGAGCAGCACAGAATGCGCATGGTCGTGGCGCTGCTGGGCCGATGATGGCGCCGGGTGCCGCGGGGCGAAATCAGGAAAAGAAGAAGTCGGGGATGATTAAGGCAGTGACGTCGAGGGTGGAGGCGGATAAGAATCGTCGGGATCTGCTGGGTGACCCGCCGGCGGCGTTGCCGGGCCCGATTGGGGATTGGGCGCGGCAGTAGCATCGGTTGGCATGCGGTTGGCATCGGCAAGCAACTGCAAAGAAAAAGAAGCAGCTCACTCCAACAATCTGGAGTGAGCTGCTTGTTGCTCTTAAAGGCTTGGACTAGATGTCGAAGGCCTCGTCGAGAAGGTTCTTCTGCTCGAGCTGGTGAACCTTAGAAATACCGGTAGCAGTCGAAGACTGTGCACGGCGGGAGACGCGAACCATCTCAGGCATATCTGGGATGAGGTTGCGCAGGTGCTCGTTGTAGAACGGCCATGAACCCTGGTTTGCTGGCTCATCCTGAACGAAACGTACCTGGGTAGCGTTAGGGAACTTCTCAAACGCTTCACGCAGACGGTTGAACGGAATTGGGTGCAGCATCTCTACACGGACGATGGCGATGTCGTCGCGGCCATCAGCGGCGCGCTTCTTCTCCAAGTCGTAGTAGATCTTGCCGGAACACAGCATGATGGTCTTAACCTTGTCGGCATCACCGATGACGTTGCCGTCGCGGTCAACCAGGTTCGGGTCGTTGATGACCGAGGTGAACGAGGTGACGTCGGTGAACTCTTCGATGGAGGAGTATGCAGCCTTGTTACGCAGCATGGACTTAGGGGAGAAGACGACCAGTGGACGCTTCATCTCACCAAGTGCCTGACGGCGCAGCAAGTGGAAGTGGTTAGCTGGGGTGGTTGGCTGTGCAACAGTCATGGAACCCTCAGCACACAGCTGCAGGAAGCGCTCGATGCGAGCGGAAGAGTGGTCAGGGCCCTGGCCTTCATAGCCGTGCGGCAGAAGGAGAATCAGGGAAGAGGTCTGGCCCCACTTGGCTTCGCCGGAGGAGACGTACTCATCGATGATGGTCTGCGCACCGTTGGCGAAGTCGCCGAACTGTGCTTCCCAAACAACAACTGCGTCCTGGTTGCCCAGGGAGTAGCCGTACTCGAAGCCCATGCCTGCGTACTCGGTCAGAGCCGAGTTATAAGGCAGGAACTTGCCGCCGTTGCCGCGCTCTGCAGCGAGGTTGTTGAGCGGGTTGAACTCTTCGCCGCTGTTTGGATCGAAAGCGATGGCGTGGCGCTGGGTGAAGGTACCACGACGCGAATCCTCACCAGCCAGGCGAACGAGCTTGCCTTCATTAGCCAGGGAACCGAAGGCGATGAGCTCGCCCCAGCCCCAGTCGATGCCGCCTTCGATGGAGGTCTTAGCACGGTCCTGAGCGACCTTGCCCACGCGCTTGTGGAACTCAAAGCCTTCTGGGGTATCCAGGTAGGACTGGCCAAGAGCACGTAGCTCATCAGCGGTGATGGAGGTGTCCAGGCCGCGGGTCAGAGCCTGGGACGAGGTGATGCCCTCTTGCTCCTGTGGGCCCATCTTCTCAGCTTCCTTGACCTCAGCGAAGACAGATTCCATCTGGTCGTGGAAGTCTCGTGCTGCTGCCTCTGCGTCCTCCGGGGACAGGTCGCCACGACCGATAAGGTCGTCGGTGTAAGACTCACGAACACCGCGGTGGTCGTTGATCTTGCCGTAGAGAACCGGCTGGGTCATGGAAGGATCATCAGCCTCGTTGTGACCGCGCAGGCGGTAGCAAATGAGGTCAATGAAGACGTCCTTGCCGAAGCGACGACGGTACTCGGTTGCGAGCTGGCCAACCCAAACAACTGCCTCTGGGTCATCACCATTGACGTGGAAGACAGGACAATCGAAGCCCTTAGCCAAGTCAGTGGAGTAGTAGGTGGAGCGCGAGGAATCTGGGGTGGTGGTGAAACCAATCTGGTTGTTCACAACAACGTGAACGGTACCGCCGGCGGTGTAGCCACGCAGCTGGGAGATGTTGATGGTCTCCTGAATGATGCCGAGGCCTGCGAAGGATGCATCGCCGTGCAGCATCAGAGGGACAACGGAGTAGCCCTCTTCGCCCTTGTCCAGGATGTCCTGCTTAGCGCGAGCCATACCAACCAGAACTGGGTCAACAGCTTCCAGGTGGGATGGGTTGGCGGTCAAGGTGACCTTGATTTCGCCATCGCCGAACATCTGCAGGTGCTCGCCTTCAGCGCCGAGGTGGTACTTCACGTCACCGGAGCCGCCAGCCTGGCCGCCCTTGAAGTTGCCATCGAACTCTGCGAACAGCTGAGCAAGTGGCTTGCCGACGATGTTGAACAGCACATTCAAACGACCACGGTGAGGCATGCCGATGACAACCTCATCCAGGCCCTGGCCAGCAGCGGTGTCGATAACGGAGTCCATCAAAGGAATCAGTGCTTCAGCGCCCTCGAGGGAGAAACGCTTCTGGCCGACGTATTTGGTCTGCAGGAAGTTCTCGAATGCTTCAGCCGCGTTAACCTTCTGCAGGATGTACTTCTGCTCAGCGTTGGTTGGCTTTGGCATACCTGCCTCGAGGCGGTCGCGCAGCCACTCGCGCTCATCGCGGTCGAGGATGTGCTGGTACTCGGTACCAACCTTGAGGGTGTATGCGGAACGCAGGCGGGAGAGAACCTCACGCAGCTGCATGGATTCCTTGTCGCCGAAGCCGCCGACGTTGAACGTACGGTCCAGATCCCAGATGGTCAGGCCGTGGGTTTCCATGTCCAAGTCGCGGTGATCTGGGATTGGAAGGCCTGGCTGGGTCCAGCCGATTGGGTTGACATCGGCAAGCAAGTGACCGCGGGAACGGTATGCCTCGATCAGCGACATAACGCGGGTGTTCTTATCGATGCCCTTGTTTGGCATGTCCTGTGCCCAGCGGAATGGCTGGTAAGGAACGCCCAAAGCGGTGAAGAGCTCATCCCAGAATTTGTTATCAATAATCAGCTGAGAGATGGTGCGCAGGAACTCGCCGGACTCTGCACCCTGGATGACACGGTGGTCATAGGTGGAGGTCAAGGTAACCAGACGGCCAACGCCGAGGTCTGCCATGCGGTCTGCGGAAGCACCAGCGAACTCTGCGGGGTAATCCATAGAACCGACACCAATGATGGAACCGGAACCCTTGGTCAAACGAGCAATGGAGTGACGGGTACCAATACCACCTGGGTTGGTGAGGTTAATGGAAACGCCGGAGAAGTCATCCATCGTTAGCTTGTTCTTGCGGGAACGAGCAACAATATCTTCATAAGCGTCGATGAACTCATTAAAGGACTTGTTCTCGCACTCCTTGATGGCTGCAACAACAAGCGCGCGGGAGCCATCCTTCTGAGGCAAGTCAATAGCAAGACCCAGGTTGATGTGCTCTGGCTGAACGGCGGTCGGCTTGCCGTCCTGAACCTCGTAGCGGATGTTCATATCTGGGTGGATCTGAACAGCCTTAACGATGGCCCAGCCAAGAATATGGGTAAAGGAGATCTTGCCACCACGGGTGCGCTTGAGGTGGTCATTGATCATGGAACGGTTTTCCCACATCAACTTAACCGGCATATCGCGCACGGTGGTTGCGGTTGGGATCTCTAGGGACTGATCCATGTTCTTAGCAATTGCCTTGAACATGCCCTTAAGAGGCTTCTCAGAAAATTCTGGGTAAGGCTCAATGCGATCCAGAGGAGACTGCGGACCCTTCTTTGGTGCCGGTGCGACTGGAGCAGGCGCCTTCTGTGCCTTCTTGGCCTGCTCAACGCTGGAATCTACCTCGGTCTTGCGAGCAGCTTGCTTAGTTGAAGTTGGCTTGCCTTCTGTTGCCTTGGCATCTGACTTAGGCGCGGCTGCCTTTGGTGCTGCGGCCTTCGGTGCGGCTGCCGCAGATTCACCCTGCTGCTTCGGTGCACCGTTCTTCTCAAAGAACTCTTTCCACTCCTTATCTACGGAGTTGGGATCCTTGGAATACTGCTGGAACTGTTCGTCAATCAGCCACGCATTGGGGCCATAAATGCTCGAGTTGCTCACGGCAGGTGCTCGCCTCATTTCCTTGGGTTTATGTATGGGTCTTTTGTCGACTTTAGTTGTGCTTCCAGCGCTTAGCCACTATACGCCGCTAAGAACTGTAGACAGCTCGTCCCTAATGATACGGCTGAATGTTATTTCAACCATAAGCACCCGCCTATTTGGCGGTAAACCCTCAGAGTTACCTGCATAAACATACCCTTAGTGAGGGGTAGTTGCGGGTCACTCCAATAACGCCGGAATCTGGGTGCGAGTGTGTTTGACCATCTGCTGGCCAAGCTTGCGGTTAGCAATTGCGCCAAGCGCCGCACCGATACCAAACGGAACCAGCTTGGACACCCACATCCACCGCATCCTCTTGCTCATGTTCTTAATAAACATATTGAGCAAACGACCGTTAAGGCCAGACAGGGAAGGCGCGGAAAAGCGCGTCAAGGCGGTGGCTGTTGGCAGACCCTTGCCCTTGCCGACATCCTGGACCAAGGTATCAACGAGCGCGGAGCCCTTCGCGCCGTTGAGGACGAGCAAAACTACAGCCATACGGCGTTCCTTGGTGCTCAGATCAATTCCACGATTGTGTGCGGAGGCTAGGAAGTACCAGGAAGCAGCTTCCACAAAGACCAAAGACTCAGCGCCGATAGCTGCCACGCCAGTGACAAGGCCAACGCCCGGTATTGCTGAGGCAGCACCTGCGCCCGCACCGGTGCCCTGTACTAAGCGCATGAAGTGCTTATCCAAGATGTCCTGAATTTCTTCATGCGAAGCTTCAGGATTGCGCTTGCGAATAGAGTTGACGTATTTCTCTACAGTTGAGGACTGCACTTCGACAGCCTTTTGCAGGCCGGTCATGATCATAGACCCGAACTTATCGTCATTGTTGATCAGTTCCTTCGCCTGGGCGCCATGCGCGTCATCAACGATCTCGCCTTCTAGAATCTCATCGTCTTCGCGAGTGTTTTTCCTATTAATAACGCGAGTGTTTTTCCTATTAATAATCTGTGGGAGTTTCATACCTAAATTCCTAACTCTTATTTAATAGAGGCACTTATCAATGCGATAGCACGAGGATACAGCCCTGGCCGGGCTGCTCGCACGTGCATTCACTGGTTTCAACCATCCGGAATAGCGGCACCATTCCCGGAACGTGGTTATTGTTATGAATATGAGTTCTTATTCGCTCCTTCGTCGAAGAAATGGTCTGACGACATGAGTAATGATGAACGCAACTTGTCAGGCGACCAGCCACAGCCAAACGGTGATTATTTCTCTGACCAAGTTGAACGCGAAATTTCCGTAACCGCTGCTAAGGCCGCAGCCGAAGCCGCTCGTCGGCGTGCGAAAGAGGCAATTGCCGCTGCTGCCGAGCAGTCGCGCGGTGAAAAGCTCACCATTAAAACCAACAGTGGTTGGGTACATGGCCGCCTCGAGGACGTTGACGGAAAATTCATACGCTCCTGGCGCGGCATTCCTTTCGGCGCTGACACCTCCGGCCCCAATCGCTTTCGTGCTCCTCAACCGGTCGAGCCGTGGGAGGGGATTCGATATTGCAACGAGTTTGGTCCCGTAGCGCCGCAGCCGACTTATTCTTGGCATGACCGGATCATCGGCAGTGAAGATTGCCTGCACTTGGACGTGGTGCGCCCCGATACGGATGAGGAGCTACCGGTTGTGGTCTATTTCCATGGCGGGTCATTCATTGTTGGTTCCTCTCACATGTTGATGCTTCGCGGGTTTCAGCTGGCTGAGGCCATGAATGTGGTTTATGTGTCGATTAATTTCCGTCTTGGCGCTTTAGGTTATCTGGATTTGCGATCTCTTTCCGATGACTGCGTGGCCAATCCAGCAGTCATGGATCAGCTTTTGGCGTTGCAGTGGGTCCAGGACAATATCTCAGCCTTCGGCGGCGATCCGAATAGCGTGACCGCGATGGGCGAGTCGGCGGGTGGCGCTGCGGTTTTGACGTTGATGGCAAGTCCAGCGGCGAAGGGCCTGTTCCATCGCGCCATCGCGCAGTCTTCGCCGGTGGGCATGATCCATTCGCGGACTCAGTCGACGTGGTGGGCTAGGGAGCTGGTCAAGCGCATGGCCTTGCCGCGTGGCTCGACCGTTGATGCATTGCGGGAGGCTGAGGGCGCGGACATTGTGCGCGCTGGGCAGTCCATGATGTGGCGCAATGGTGAGATTTTGCATTTGAACTCCTCCTATTCGCCAACGGTTGATGGAGATTTGATTCCGGACCACCCTCTGGAGGTCTTTGCACGCGGCGAGCAGATGGATATTCCGCTGCTGATTGGCACCAATAGTGATGAGGCCAGCTTTTCCAAGTTCGTCTTTCAGCGCGAGCACATTCGCCAGCGCGCGGCCCTGCGGCTGTTGGCTTCTTATGATGAAGACAATGCGCCCGGGGTGGTGGAAGCTTACGGTGGTGCAGCAAACCGTTCCGAGTTTGCAGAGTTGCTTGCCGATGCCCTCTTCTGGGCGCCGTCGATTCGGGTTGCGCAGTCCCATGCTTTGAAGAACTCGACGTGGATGTATCGCTTCTCCTATGCGTCGAAGGCGTTGCGTGCGTTGGGCCTGGGGGCGATGCACTCGATGGAGCTGTCGAATGTATTTGGTGACTTGAGTGCCTCCCGGGCGTCGTTGTTGCTGAAGATGGGCAGCTCGGAAGAAATGGAAGAACTGACCGTGGTGATGCAGCGTCATTGGGCGAACTTCATCCACTTCGGCCGCCCTGGTGATGACTGGCCGATTTATACGACCTCGGCATCGGATGCAAAAGAAAACAAGCACCCGGCACCGGATGCTGAGCGCCATGGCCTGGCGTTGCAAGGAAAGCCGCCGGTGCACCGGGCCACCATGGTCTTTGATGTGCCGCACACGGTGGTTTATGACCCGCGGGGAGAGCGCCGGAAGGCATGGAATGACTACAACATGTTGGAGTGGGGACTTGGCCGACCAGATATCTTGGCAAAAATCGAGTTCTTAATCGAAGGATTAAGCCCATAGTGTCGGCCTTCTTTCATGCTGTGTGCTGGCATAAGGGAGGTTGGGAAGTTGTGAAAAACTGCCCAGATTGGCTGCCCAAGTTTGTAGGATCGCGGTAGGCTTGGGCGACGGCAGCGAACACACCCGTTGTCGCACGGCCCACGCTTTTTTATCAACAAGGACGGATTGCCAGATATGAGCTTTTTCGAGAACATTGCAGCGGCCTTGGATGCCGAGGGTATTGAGTCTCGCGTCAATGACGACATTATGTTTGTGCCGATTACTTCGGACTTGGAAATCCAATTCGTTGAAATCGATCCATTGCTGCCAGCAGCCAATGTCTACATCGCAGCAGCTGATGTTGATGAAGACGATGAGGACTTTGAAGCAGTACTAGTGTCTGTGGCTTTTTCCGTTGAAGATGCAGTAGAAGCAGTGGCACGCCACATTGCCACTGACCAGGTTGTCACTGTGTTGCGTGACTTGCTGGAAGGCACTGATGAGCGCATCGCTGAACTGGAGTTCATGCAAGATGAATTCAACCCGAACCTAGTCGTGGCAGAGGTTGCCAATGACTCGGAGCTTCGCGTGTTGGTCGAAACCGTGGATGGTGTTCCTTCGGCTATCGTGCGCTTCTTGTCATTCGCGTACACCGAAGATGACCTCGAAGGAATTGAGGACACATCAGAGGTTGATGACTACGATGATGCAACTATTCAAGAACTGTGGGATGTGGATTCTGAGCAGGGCGTTGCTTCCGAAGAGCCATTGAGCGACGACGAATACCAGTTGCTGTTGGAGTCTTCGATGTTTGATGGCACTGAGCCCATTATCGAAATCCCTGCAGAGACCCTTGAGTTGGGCACCTACATTGACTTTGACCGTCTCTTCGATGTCCTCGGTCTCGTTGTTGAGCGCGCATTGGACTGGGAGTCACAGCTGGTTCCTTTCGATGCTGAAGAGTTTGATGAGCCAGATGTGTATGACATCTATGGTGAGGACACCCTTGATGAAGAGCTCGAGAGCGAACTCGAAGGTTACGACGAGGACGATGATGACGACGACCTCGAAATCCACGAACTATCCGGCTCTCGTGGCGATGATGCCGGCGAAGATTCTGGAGGTAAGAACTAGGCACCACACCAGCTCTTGAGAGCTAGTTTCATGCCCGCGGTAGTGCTCGAAATTCTCGAGTACGGCTGCGGGCTTTGTGCTGTCTAGGCTGCGCGGTCAAGGCCTGCGAACATGGAACTCGGGGAGCGCAGGGGTTGGTATTCGCGGTCAACCATCCATACAAACGTGATGGCTTGGCCGGAAGGAATCTCATGGACCGCAGTCGCTGCGTGCGGTGGGATGAGTGCGCGAACCCAACCTTCTGCAATTTCGGGGCGGACCTCGAAGCCGGTGGGGTCAGTGAGACGCAGTCGAATAAGGTAGGCGGGCTTGCGGCGCTCGCCGTAGCCGTGGATGCGCGACATCGCGCGGGGACCGACACGGAAGCGGGAGATGCTCGCGGTCAGCTCGCCATGATCGATGACCCTGGGGAGCTGCTTTATTGGCGGGCGCCAATTGGCTATGTCTCGGTTGAGGGAGCGCGGGTGACGCATTATCGACTGCAGGGCTTCAATGGTGTCCGAATGGGCGAACATGACCTCTGTGGCCACCGTGGCGGCATCGGCGAGCGGAATGCGAGGCGCATGCGACTGCGAACGAGACTGGGAAATGGACCGTGGGTGGATGGTTGCTGGAATGTTCTTGTGCTTTTTCATGTTTGACACATTAGGACCATCTTCGGACATCCGTTCTAAAGCCCTCGAATGTTTATAGAACATTCGTTCTAAAATGTTCGGTGGTTTCGAGCGAAAAGACTTTATTGTTGATAAGGGCTAGAGTTAAGCAAGCTATGAAAAATATTGAATCTACCTCCCCGGATGCGGAACTGGTTGCGGAGAAGGACCAGCCGAAAGTCCCGCGCGAAATCTGGGTTCTGGTCGTCGCGGCATTTATCATTGCTTTGGGCTATGGACTGATCGCGCCGCTTTTGCCGCAGTTCATTGTTTCTTTTGATGTCTCCATGGCCGCCGCGGGCTTGGTAGTTTCAATTTTCTCGGTCTCGCGCCTGGTCATGGCGCCTGGTGCTGGTGTGCTGGTGGATAAGCTGGGTACGCGCGCGGTGTACATTACTGGCCTACTCATTGTTGCTGTGACCACCGGTTTAGTGGCCGGTGCCATGGAATATTGGCACATTGTTGTGCTGCGCGCACTGGCCGGCATTGGTTCCACCATGTTCACGGTCTCGGCCATGGGCTTGATTGTGAAGATGGCGCCGCCGACTATTCGCGGCAAGTGTTCGGCAATCTATGGCACGTCATTTCTGATTGGCAACGTCATTGGTCCAATCATGGGCGCTGCACTGTCCTTCTTGGGATTTAGGTGGCCTTTCTTGATCTATGGCATCGGTGTTGCACTCGCGGCACTCGTTGTGTGGATCATGATGCCGAAGGTGGACAAGGTCACAGAGGCGACCACCACGAAACCGCCAATGAAGCTGAAAGAAGCATGGGGAGACACAGCATTTCGTGCGGCGCTAACCTCGAACTTTGCCCATGGCTGGGCGAATATGGGCGTGCGTGTTTCTGTAGTGCCGCTGTTTGCCGCGGCAATGTTTAACAACGGTGCGGCGGTGGCTGGATTCGCACTGGCTGCTTATGCTTTTGGAACCGCCGTGGTACTGCAGGTTTCAGGACGGATGGCCGATAGTATCGGCAGGCGTCCGCTGATCATTGCAGGACTTACGGGCACGGCAATCTTCGTTGGTATCTTCGGCTTTGCGGAATCCGCGCCGGTTCTAATTATTCTCTCGGCGCTGGCGGGTGCAGCGGGTGGCTTTACCAATCCAGCGCAGCAGGCAGTAATTGCAGATGTTATTGGCAATGAGCGCTCCGGTGGTCAAGTATTATCCTCGTTCCAGATGGCGATGGACTTAGGCTCTATTGGTGGGCCGATTATTGTTGGCTTCCTGGCAGATGTTTTTGGCTTCAAGATTGCCTTCGCGGTCTGTGGCGTGCTGTCGCTTATTGGCGTTGTTGCCTGGATTTTTGCGCGTGAATCACTGGAGAATCCGAAGCCGCGGATGCGGCGTTTGCCAAAGAAATAAATGCGCACCTTCGGGGGGTAGTGGGTGTAATCTCACGCGAAAAACTAGTGACTTTGTTGCGCAGGACACTTATTATGTTTCTAACTCGCGTCAGGCTGTCGCGCGGGCATGTTCTTAACTCGCAACATCATTTACTGTGTTGCCACACGTTGAAAAGCATGCCCTTTTTGCGCATGCTTGTGACCTCCGTGGCAAGTGGTAAATGTTAAGCCCACAGTCAGGAGTCAGTCATGACGACGCCCGAATCCGTCGTGAATCCGAGTGATAATAATTCACTTGATAATCAAGACACCTCAATCCCAGATGTCAAAGGTAAATGGCGTCTGCTTGTCTACAGCGCGATTGGCGCATTCGTATTCTTCTTTCCCATGGATTACCAGGGAAAGAACTCTATTCCCTTGGACCACATGGTCACTATTGTCAGGGAAGCAATCCCCGGCGTCGTGCCGTGGCTGATTCTAGCCCTGGCAGCGTTTGGTACTTACCGCGGTATCGCCACCAAGTCGTGGGAGCGCGGTTGGGTGCACGGCTTGTTCGCAGTACTCAATTTTGTTGGTCTCACCGTTTCCTTCCTGCACGTCATCGGCCAATTACCGTGGGTACTGGGCGAAGATGACTTGGTTCCATTCCTGTGGAACTCCATCGCTATTCCAGTGGGCCTGATTGTGCCCATCGGTGGCGCATTCTTGGGCCTGCTCATCGGCTATGGCCTGTTGGAATTCGTCGGCGTGTTCATGCAGCCGATTATGCGCCCGTTGTTCAAAACTCCTGGCCGCAGCGCGATTGACGCGGTGGCTTCCTTCGTGGGCTCGTACTCCCTGGGTATTTTGATCACGGACCGCGTCTACCAGCAAGGTGGTTACACCGGGCGGGAAGCAGCGATTGTGGCAACAGGCTTTTCCACGGTGTCCGCGGCATTCATGGTGATTGTGGCGAAGTCATTGGACTTGATGCACATGTGGACCACGTTCTTCTTCACTACCTTGGTGATTACTTTCGCGGTGACCGCGATTACCGTGCACATTCCGCCGCTGCGCACCATCCCGGATGACTACTTTGAAGGCTCGACTCCCTCGCCAGAGCAGATGGTGAAAAGCAACCGCTTTAAAGCTGCTGTACGCGAGGGCCTGATGACATTGGATCAAGCGCCGAGCCTAGCCATGTCGATTTGGATCAACTTCCGTGATGGCCTGCGGCTTGCAGGTGCGATTGTTCCATCGATCATGTCGGTTGGTCTCATCGGGCTGCTGATGCAGCGTTTCACCCCAATCTTTGAGTGGATCGGATACCTCTTTTACCCATTCGCGTGGCTGGTGCGCCTGCCAGAGCCACAGCAGGCCGGTGAAGCAGCAGCGCTGGGCATCGCGGAGATGTTCCTGCCTGCAACTGCGGTTGCCGGTAGCGATGACCTGGTGCTGAAGTTTGTTATCGGTGTGGTGTCAATCTCCGCGATTATCTTCTTTTCCGCGTTGGTGCCCTGCATCATGGCCACACGAATTCCAGTTTCTATCCCGCAGATGCTGCTCATCTGGTTTGAGCGTGTAGCGCTGACCATCGTCATCGCTACACCAATTGCTCACCTCATTTTGTGAGGTAGTGGGCCACAGCAATGTCATTGATCAACCGCGCACCCAACTTGGCTGTGCGGTTGTCTTGATCAAAGCGCGGGTTAATCTCCACAACATCAACTAAAGCCAGCTTTCCGGTTGAAGCAATAGCCACTGCGATGGCACGGATGCGATCAAAGCTCACGCCCAACGCCGCTGGAGCAGACACACCCGGCGCCTGGTCGGCAGGCAAAACGTCCATGTCAATGGAGAGATGAATGCGTTCGTGCGGCGAGTTGTTGACCAAGTCGCGTGCTAGTTGCGCGGATTCTTTGACGCTCATTTCCGCAAGCTCCTCGTCGACGGTGATGTGCACGCCGAGTTTATCTGCCGTTGCGAAAAGCGTGGTGGTGTTGTTGGGCACGGAAATACCCAAGACTGAGTAGTCGAATGATTCAGCGCCGACTAGTTCGGAAATCTGCAGAAATGGCGTTCCGGACGTCGGGCGGGATTCGGAGCGTAAGTCAAAGTGCGCATCCAAATTGATAATTTGTGCTGGTCCCTGGGCATTAAACAACCCGAGGTGGGAGCCGAAAGCGGTTTCGTGTCCGCCGCCCAAGATGATGGTGAGGTGACCGGCATCGATGAGCTGCTGCACACGCGTTGAAAGTTCGGCGTGTGCGCCCTCGAGGTCGGTGCCTTGGGTGGTGATTGTGCCGGCATCGAAAAGCGAAAGCGGCTCATGCACCGCCAAACCACCCAACGCTTGGCGCAATGCTGCCGAGCCTGCCGCCGCGCCCTGGCGCCCGCCGTTGCGTTCCACGCCTTCATCCGATGCGAAACCTAAGAGAGCAACTCCGGCAGGAGAATCTTGCTGAATAGGGCGAATGGTGCTGTGCCAGCGGGCATGTTCAGGGCCGGGGCCGTCATTGCGGCCAGACCACGTGGGGGCTGGGGCGTACAGGGGAGCGGTCTCAGTGTTCATGTACCCGATGATAAACCAGCTAATTGTCCGGTTCGTGTTCTATGGTGAAATGGTGAGCAAAATTCAGGTTCCTGCGGCGCGCAACACATTGCGCATTTTGGCATTGCTATCGAGTATTGATGTGCCGATATCTGCTGCGCGCATTCGTACGGAGTTAGATTTGCCGCGCTCCACCACCTACCATTTGCTCGCTGAGCTGGAGACTTCCGGGTTTGTGGTGCACCTTCCAGAGAATCAAACCTATGGTTTGGGGTTGGCTGCGTATTCGATGGCTTCGGCGTATACCACCCAGCAGCCTTTGGTGCGCATGGCCCAAAAGCCATTGGTGGAGGCAGCTTCGCTTGTCGATGGATCGGGGCACCTCGCGCGTTTGTCCGGCTCGGAGACTTTGTACCTGAGCGAGGTGCGCTCGGAACAGGCCGTTAGTTTGATCACCGAGGTGGGCGTGCGTTTGTCCGCGGCGCGCACCGCCTCAGGCCGGATCATGTTGGCGCATCTGCCGCAGGCGGAGGCCAAGGCGGCGCTAAGTTCTAGCGGTCTGGAGAAGTCCTGGCGTGAGATCAAGGAACGGTTGGAGCTGTTTCGGCGCCGCGGTTGGGCCGAGGAAATCGAAGAGGTCTCGCGCGGGCAACGCTCGGTTGCTGTGGCGATTGTGGATCACTTGCAGCGCCCGGCGGCGTCGCTGGCGGTGACCTACCGTGCGGATTTGGCTGATAGTGATGAGGCGGTGGATGTAGCAATCGCGGTGTTGATGAAGTCCGCCAAGTCCATCTCTAAGCGCATGTACGGCACGAAGGTCGATGCTCAGTATGAGTCGGAGCGACTAGGATAGCGGGTATGGCTTTAGGAAAACTCGGTGGGCAAACGCGCGTGAGTGATCGCGCATTCGAAGCGCTGTACATGGCGATTATGCAGGGGGATTTAGAAGCTGGACGGCGCCTGCAAGTCCGTGAACTTGCGGAATCTTTGGGTACGTCGATGATGCCGGTGCGTGAAGCTTTGAACCGTTTGGAAGAATTCGGCCTGGTGGAGACCTCGCCGTATCGGGGTGCGGTAGTCAAGACTTTTACCCAGGATGAGCTGTTGGAGATTTACTCGGTGCGCACCGTTTTGGAATCTGAGGCCGTCAAAGCGGGTATCGCGCATGTTGATGAACAGTGCGTTGAGGCGCTAAATGTGCAGCTGCAGCACATTCGCACCGCGCTGGAGGCCAAGGACTCCGCAGGGTTTTTGGATGCGGAAGAAGCGCTGCTGAGCTGCGTGTTTGAGCTTTCGGGTAACAGTACTTTGATGGGGTTTATTCGCACTTTGTGGGCGCGTTCGCGCTATTACAAGATGGTAGGCGTCAAGGATATTTTTGAAAAAGACAATGTTGCATTGCTTGTCGATGAAGCCACGCAGTTCGTTGCCGGCGCCACCGCGAAGGATGAGCAGATGACTCTGGATGCTCTGTTGGTCTCACTTCAGCGTGCTGAGGATGGAATCCAGGCGGAATTCAGGCGGAACTAAGCTAAGTGCGCCGGGGGCAGATACTACTTTTGAACTGCAAGGGCTGGTATCTGAGACACCCCGGTGTGTGATTGTGTGTACCACACCACATTGACTCTGTAGGTTTAATCTCAATCGAGCGCGAGCATTGAAAAACTCGACTCCCGCCGCCCACAAAATGCCTGAGATTAACTTTAAGGAGTTTGCATGTCGCGTCACTACCCAGAGACTGTCACCGTTGGAATCGGTGCGCTGTCTATTGAACAAGTTGTTGCAGTAGCTAGGCTTGGCGCACAGGTTGAGATTTCTGAGGAATCGCTTGCAGAAATTGGTGCAACCCGCGATCGCATTGAAGAGCTAGCTAAGGATCCAACACCTGTATACGGCATCTCCACGGGTTTCGGCGCGTTGGCGCGTCGGCATATCCCGGAGGAAATGCGTGCCCAACTGCAGCTGTCTTTGGTGCGTTCACACGCTGCCGGGTCTGGCCCTGAGGTAGAGACCGAAGTCATCCGCGCGTTGATGCTGCTGCGCCTGTCCACTTTGTGCACGGGACGTACCGGTGTTCGCCCCGTTGTGGCGCAGACCTATGCGGCAGCATTGAACGCAAAGATTCACCCAGTTGTGCATGAGTATGGCTCTTTGGGTTGCTCCGGTGACTTGGCTCCGCTGGCGCACTGCGCGCTGGCGCTATTGGGTGAAGGCCCAGTTCGGGTAGACGATGGCGATGTGCAAGACGCCGGTGATGCGCTCGCGGCAGCGGGTATTGAACCGCTCGTGCTGCGGGAAAAGGAAGGCCTGGCGCTGATCAACGGCACTGACGGCATGTTGGGCATGCTGTGTTTGGCCATTACTGACTTGCGCGATGCCGCCAAGGTCGCTGATATTGCCACCGCCATGACAGTGGAAGGTTTGCTTGGCACCCTGGCCGTGTTTGCCGATGACTTGCAGCAACTGCGCCCGCACCCAGGTCAAGCTGCGTCGGCGCGCAATATCCGCACCGTCGCTGCCGATTCCCCGATTTTGGAGCAGGCCTTCGAGGACTTCAAAAAGACCCAGGTCCAGGATGCATACTCGGTGCGCTGCGCGCCGCAGGTCGCCGGCGGATTCCGTGACACGCTGGACCACACCGCACTGGTCGCTGGCCGTGAGCTAGCAGCGGCAGTGGATAATCCGGTGGTGGCCCTTGATGGGCGCGTGACCTCCAACGGCAACTTCCATGGCGCGCCGGTCGCGTATGCGCTGGACTTTCTCGCCGTGGTCACCGCTGATTTGGCATCTATTTCTGAGCGTCGCTCCGATCGCTTCCTCGATGTTGCGCGCAGCCGTGGCCTCAACGCCTTCCTCGCTGATGATCCAGGAGTGGACTCAGGCCACATGATTGCCCAGTACACCCAGGCTGGCATCGTATCTGAGCTCAAGCGTCTAGCAACGCCAGCGTCCGCCGACTCCATTCCATCATCGGCGATGCAAGAAGATCACGTTTCCATGGGCTGGGCGGCAGGGCGCAAGCTGCGCAAGTCTGTCGATGGTCTTCAGCGCGTCCTCGCTATCGAGGTGCTCACGGCTGCGCGTGCCATCGACCAGCGCAACGCGAAGCCTGCCCCAGGCACCGCCTCTGCCATCGCAGCACTGCGTGCGGTGACCCCAGGGCCAGGACCTGACCGATTCCTCGCGCCAGAAATCGAGGAAGCCGTCCAACTCGTCCAATCTGGAAAGCTGGTTGAGGCTGTCGAGGAAAGCATCGGCAAGCTGGCGTAAAACCCTAAGACCTGAATCACCGTAAGCCGCTCTACGCCCCTATCTGCCTGGGTGAGTAGAGCGGCTTTTTGCATGCTTGAAGACCGCAAAAATAGCAAACGTAGTGCAAAGTCTGGTATTTCGGACACCTAGCCCTCTTGTGGCCTGTTGCACACGACTATTTCACTTTAAGTTAAGTAAGTGAACGCACAAGGAGGGGGACAGCCCCGGGAAACCGGCCCCACACCGCGTAAACCAGTCAACGCTTCACACCCTTGCTCCGAAAGGAAAAACAGTGTCTCAACCTCGCGAAGTCCGCGCCCCGCGCGGCACCGAACTCAACGCCAAGAGCTGGCAGACCGAAGCGCCTTTGCGCATGCTGATGAACAACCTAGACCCTGAGGTTGCTGAACGCCCTGAAGACCTAGTGGTTTATGGCGGCACCGGCAAAGCAGCCCGAAACTGGGAAGCTTTCGATGCAATCGTGGAAACCCTCAAGGACCTCGAATCCGATGAGACCTTGCTGGTGCAGTCCGGCAAACCAGTCGGCGTGTGGAAGACCAACGAATGGGCACCGCGCGTGCTGCTGGCTAACTCCAACCTGGTCGGCGACTGGGCGAACTGGGAGCACTTCCGCAAGCTCGAAGATGAAGGCCTGATGATGTACGGCCAGATGACCGCTGGTTCCTGGATTTACATCGCAACCCAGGGCATCCTGCAGGGAACCTATGAAACCTTCGGTGCTATCGCCCGCAAGCGTTTCAACGACACCTTGGCCGGCACCTTCACCCTTACCGGTGGCTGCGGCGGCATGGGTGGTGCACAGCCACTGGCCGTCACCCTCAACGGTGGCGCCGTGCTGATTGTGGATGTGGATGAAACCCGCCTCAAGCGCCGCCAGTCCAAGCGCTACCTGGATGAAGTCACTTCCAATATCGATGAAGCCCTCAAGCTGGTGCTCGACGCGAAGGAAGAAAAGCGCGCCCTGTCCGTCGGCCTAGTTGGCAATGCTGCCGAGGTCTTCCCAGAAATCCTGCGCCGCCACAAGGCCGGCGAATTCACTGTGGACATTGTTACGGACCAAACCTCCGCGCACGATCCGCTCAGCTACCTGCCAACGGAAATCAGCATGGAGAACTGGCACACAGAAGCCGAGGCTGATCCTGAAACCTTCACCAAGAAGGCCCGCGAATCCATGGCCGCGCAGGTCCAAGCAATGGTGGAATTCCAGGACGCCGGCGCGGAAGTCTTTGACTACGGCAACTCCATCCGTGATGAGGCTCGCCACGCTGGCTACACCCGTGCCTTCGAATTCCCAGGATTCGTTCCTGCCTACATCCGCCCGCTGTTCTGCGAGGGCCTTGGCCCATTCCGCTGGGCAGCACTGTCAGGCGACCCAGAAGACATCAAAGTCACCGACGCCGCGCTCAAGGAGCTCTTCCCAGAAAACGAGCACCTGCACAACTGGCTCGACGCCGCCGCAGAATACGTCGAATTCGAAGGCCTGCCAGCACGTATCTGCTGGCTCGGCTACGACGAGCGTCACAAGGCCGGCCTGTTGTTCAACGAGCTCGTGCGTGACGGCAAGGTTTCTGCACCAATCGCCATCGGCCGCGACCACCTTGACTCCGGCTCCGTGGCATCCCCATACCGTGAGACCGAAGCCATGCTCGATGGCACCGATGCCGTGGCTGACTGGCCACTGCTCAACGCCATGACCGCCGTGTCTTCCGGCGCGACCTGGGTGTCCATCCACCACGGTGGTGGCGTGGGCATGGGTCGCTCCATCCACGCCGGCCAGGTATCTGTGGCCGACGGCACCGAATTGGCCGCAGCGAAGCTGCGCGCCGTTCTAACCAATGACCCAGGCATGGGCGTTATCCGCCACGTTGACGCCGGTTACAACCGTGCCAAGGAAGTTGCTGATGAGCGCGGCGTACGCATCCCGATGCAGTTCCATTCCCGCGAAGACTAAACACACACTTTAAGCAGCCTTAGATAGATACCCTTATCTACTAAGGCTGCTTTGGCAATGAGACTTTGAAAAATGAGACTTTGAAATAAGAAACAAGGACAATGACATGAAGCTGTTTACAAACATCTCTGAACTTCGTACCGTGTCCGATGCCGGAACCATCAAGGACGCAGCACTCGTGGAAGACGGCGGGGTTATCGTGTGGGTCGGCCCTGCCAGCGAGGTTCCCGCCGACTACGCTGCGGCTGAGCACATCGACTGCGGCAACCGCGCCGTGCTGCCCGGCTGGGTGGATTCGCACACCCACATGATTTTTGACGGCAACCGTGCTGAAGAATTCGAAGCACGAATGGCCGGCTCCGACTACGCCGCCGGTGGCATTGCCGTCACGATGGAAGCCACGCGTTCCGCCGGCGCGCAGCGCCTAGAGCGACTTCTGGTTGAGCGCATCCAGGCAGGCCACGCCGGGGGCACCACCACCTTTGAAACCAAGACCGGCTACGGGCTAAACACCGAGTCCGAGCTCGAAGCCGCGCAAGTTGCCGCCGCTCACGTTGAAGACGTGACCTTCTTGGGCGCCCATCTGGTCCCGCCAGGAGCAGATGCCGAAGAATATGTCACCGAAGTAGTCGGCCCCATGCTTGAGCAGGTTGCCCCACACGTGGGCTGGATTGACGTCTTTTGTGAGCGCGGCGCGTTTAATGAAACCCAGTCGCGCCGGGTGCTGGAGGCAGGCCGTGCGGCGGGGCTGAGGTTGCGCGTGCATGGCAATCAGCTTGGCGATGGCCCCGGGGTCCAGCTTGCCGTAGAGCTCGGCGCCGCCTCCGTTGACCACGTCAACTACCTGACCGACGCGGATGTTTCGGCGCTCGCGGGATCGGAGACCGTGGCAACCATGCTTCCTGCATGTGACCTATCTACTCGGCAGCCGCTGGTAGAAGCCCGCCGGCTTATCGATGCCGGGGTCACCGTCGCCATCGCCTCCAACCTCAACCCGGGCACCAGCTACACTTCATCGATGAACTACTGCGTGACCACCGCGGTGCTGCAGCAGTACATGAGCTTGGACGAGGCCATTGAGGCAGCGACCTTGGGCGGTGCGAAGGCGCTGCGCCGCCAAGCGGTTGCTCACGATGGTGATGCGCGTGGCCTTGATGCGCAGGGTCGCCCGGCGAAAGGTCAGTTAATTGTTGGCGCGGCGTGTGACCTGCACATTTTGGATGCAGTAAACGCCATCAACCTGGCTTACCGCCCGGGCATGCCCGTAACCTATCAAACCTGGAAAGCAGGGGAGAAGGTCTTCGGCTAAAGCAGGCGATAGCCTGCGCCGCGGACGGTTTCGAGGCGCTGCGCACCAATCTTTTTGCGCAGCGTCGCAATATACACATCCACCACATTCGATCCGGGATCAAAGTCCAGACCCCACACGTGGCTCAGCAACTGCGCGCGGGATAAAACCATCCGAGGGTGTCGCATGAAAGTTTCCAAAAGTCCCAGCTCGCGCCGGGAGAGATCTTTCCACTTGCCGTCGACTTTTACCCGGTGCTGGCGCATGTCCAAGGTGAGCTCACCGTGATTTAAAGTGCCGTACTCCCGTGCTGAGGCGGTAGTTTCCGCATCGGCTGCCGGCGTGGAATCATGCAGGCGCAGCCGCACGCGCGCCAATAGTTCCGCGAACTGGAAAGGCTTTGGCATGTAGTCATTCGCGCCGCCTTCTAGCGCGCGGACGCGGTCTTTCAAAGCGGTGCGGGCCGTGAGCACGATGACCGGGACATCCACGCCGGCGCCGCGTAATTTGGTGAGTACATCAGTGCCATCAAGAAGCGGAAGCGACAAGTCCAGCACCACGAGCTGATACGTATTTGACTGCGCCAAACCCAAAGCGAGCGCGCCATTATCAGCGATATCGCAGACATAACCTTCTGCTTCGAGTCCGCGCTTGATAAAGCTTGCGATATCTTGGTCATCTTCAACAATTAAAATGCGGCTCATCGTGTCCTCGTCATGTCATTGTGCTTTCGATAGGGATTTCAATACCAAAGGTTGCGCCCTGCGGCGCCTGCTTGCTGTTCTCAGGTGACGCTACAAATGCGTGCCCGCCATGTGCCAGCGCGATGGCCTGCACAATGGACAATCCAAGGCCTGCGCCCTTACTGCTCGTGCGTTCTTGCTCGTCCTTATTATCTAAAGAACCACGGTGGAAGCGCTGGAAAAGTGCCTCTTGCTGCGCCGGGTCGACGCCCGCGCCGAAGTCCGTGACAGTAAAACGCGCTCTTCCTTCTTCGACAGTGGTCGCGATGTGGATGGGGGAACCCGCCGGGCTGTACTTGGCAGCATTGCGCACAAACTCCAGTACGGCTTCAGTAATTCGTGCTGAATCACAAGAAACCTGCCCCTCGCCGATGCCGACGACCTCGGAGCGGCCATCGGTAAGCAT
This sequence comes from Corynebacterium casei LMG S-19264, assembly GCF_000550785.1. Lineage (NCBI taxonomy): Bacteria > Bacillati > Actinomycetota > Actinomycetes > Mycobacteriales > Corynebacteriaceae > Corynebacterium > Corynebacterium casei. Next base: position 1,939,957 of record NZ_CP004350.1, on the reverse strand, counting down.
GTGCGCCTTGTCATCAATATCAATGGTCAGCTGCGACAAATCCACCTGCTCGATATTCAGGAAGTCTGAATCCGCCGACTCGGCGATAGCCAGTGTCAACAAGTCATTGACCATGCGCGTCATGCGGTCAAGCTCAGAGATACACAGCTCGATGGAACGCTCCCGCTCAGCCGGTGTCGCAGTATCCAGCAGCTCCAGATTGCCGCGCACAATCGTAATCGGCGTGCGCAGCTCATGTCCGGCATCATCAATAAACTGCCGCTGGGAACGATATGCCTCATCAATGCGGTCCAACATGTGATTAAAGGTGCGCGCTAATTGCGCGACTTCATCATCCCCATGTACTGGCACACGTGTGGTCAGATTCGATTGGGAAATGCGCTCTGCCACATGGGCGACTTCACGCACCGGGGCAATAATGCGAGAAGAGATAACCCACGCAATCGCCGCCGCCATCGCTAAGCTAATAAGCCCCAGACCAGCAAAGATAAGAGTCTGCCGGTTCAGGTCGGCATAGACTTGCTCAGTGGATACCAGGACCACAACGTAGTCCAAGCCCTCTGCGGACGGCACCGTAATCTTGCCCCAGTGAATTCCATCCGTGATGCCCGAGGCCGGCTCACTAATCACGATCGAGCGAACCATCGGGCTAAACGCCCGGGCATCCACATCGGGACGCGTTAGCGAATCTAGCTGCTGAAACACCAGGCGATCATCAATGACCCCGACCAACACCTCATTAGCCTCTGGGACTTCGTGGCTGAGATAGGTCTCAATAAGTTCTGCGCTTGAGGAATGCCCGCCCGGTAGACGCGAATGCGCCTCCACTTCGACCGCTGTTTTCTCTACGGCTTCATTAGCTAAATCGTGCACGTCAGCGCGGCGCAAGGAATCGGTGAAATAAATCATCGATGCCAGCGCCGCGAAGACGACGACGATAATCCACGCCAAGATGGAAAAGCGCAGGGAAACAAAGAAACTATTCATAGGGTGTCAGTGAATGTTGGATACTCTGTGCCGACTTATGCCGACTTAGTCGTCATCATCATCGTCGTCCCAGTCATCATCCCAATCATCGTCGTCCCAATCGTCATCGTGGTCATCATCCCAGTCATCGTCGTCCCAATCGTCATCGTGGTCATCATCCCAGTCATCATCGTCATCGTCCCAATCCTGGTAAGTCAGTGGGACCTGTGGAGTGATGTAGGCAGGAGCCTGCTGGTCGCTGATATCGGATGGCCGGTCATCGAGATCATCGCGGTCGTCACGGTCATCCCAATCGTCGTCATAGCGATCATCATCGTGGTGCGCACGTGATGTGGTGGTTGCGGAAGTCGAGGTTGGGCGCTCGGGTGTTTCCTCGGCGCTTACGGATGCTTCAACGGTGACGGCAGAAGGATCGATTTCCGGCGCCGTGCGGGTATTCGCCAGGGCGGTGCCGGCAACAACGATGGTGCCCATCAGCGCAACGACGCCAGCAAGGGGAGCGAAGCGCCTGACAGGAGAAGCTTTGGCTTCGTCTTCGGGCTGAAAAGCGGAGGTGTTCGGGGTGTGTGGAGCCTCGGGCATGATGAAAACCTTCTTTCAAAAGTTCTGGGTCAAAAAGTAGCACGTTTGAACTACTTTCGGTGGGGTAATTAGAAATGGCGGTGGTGGCTGTCTGAAATCGCAGAATGATGGGGCTCAGTCGATGGGAATGGCGAGTTGAGGACTCCTTTTCATTACCTTTTGTTGGTTGAACACTTACAAGTATGAAAAGCCACAGTGAAATAGCGATGAGCCAATTATTAGAACTTCTTAATGTTGCTTTATTGCTGCTGAACTGCAGTTTTAAGCACTGCCTTTGTTAGGTGAGGATTGCTAATGGTGAGGGCGGGGCAGAAAGTCGGGCGCTGTGTTTACCGACACCATCGACAATTTTAAGTAGCTATTAATAGTATTTCCCTCGCACCTAGCGTAAGGTTGTGCGAGCAATGAGCATTACCGATAACGCCACCGGCGGCGCAATGGAGCCGGAAGATAATTTCAACCAGTCGGAATCTCAGGATAAAACGCAAGGTGACGCAGTAGATACTGCACAGGTCACCGGGGCTGCGGATACTTCTGAGGACACCGGCGCTGAGGATAAGAACTCAGCCAACGATAATCCCCAGGGGTTCGCCAATTTGGGCCTTCCTGACAACGTTCAGGACGCCGTAGCCAAGGTTGGTTACACAACCCCTTCACCAATTCAGTCCGAAACCATCCCAATTTTGATGGAAGGCCGCGACGTCGTCGGCCTGGCACAAACTGGTACAGGTAAGACTGCAGCATTCGCGCTGCCTGTCTTGTCCCAAATCGATATCAATGCCCGCCATCCGCAGGCATTGGTGCTGGCTCCAACTCGTGAGCTCGCGCTGCAGGTCGCAGATTCATTCCAGTCATTTGCAGATCACTTGGGACGCATTGAGGTGCTGCCAATTTACGGTGGACAGGCATACGGCATTCAGCTGTCTGGCCTGCGTCGTGGCGCACAGATCATCGTGGGTACTCCAGGCCGTGTCATTGACCACCTGGAAAAGGGCTCGCTGGATATTTCCCAGCTGCGTTTCCTCGTCCTGGATGAAGCAGATGAGATGTTGAACATGGGCTTCCAGGAAGATGTTGAGCGAATCCTTGCTGACACTCCGGAAGAAAAGCAGGTCGCACTGTTCTCGGCAACCATGCCGAACGGTATTCGTCGCCTGTCCAAGCAGTATTTGAACAATCCTGCTGAGGTCACCGTCAAGTCGCAGCAGCGCACGAATGACAACATTAAGCAGCGCTTCCTTCTGACCGCACACCGCGCAAAGCTGGATGCCTTCACCCGCATCTTGGAAGTCACGGACTACGACGCAATGATCGTATTCTGCCGCACCAAGCATGAGACTGAAGAAGTTGCAGAAAAGCTTCGCGATGCAGGTTATAACGCTGCCGCCATCAATGGCGACATCGCGCAGAACCAGCGTGAGCGCACCGTTGACCAGCTGAAGGATGGCCGTTTGGACATCCTGGTTGCAACTGACGTTGCAGCTCGTGGCTTGGACGTTGACCGCATCACTCACGTGGTCAACTTCGATATCCCGAACGATACTGAGTCTTACGTTCACCGCATTGGCCGTACCGGCCGCGCGGGTCGTACCGGCGAGGCAATCTTGTTCGTTACTCCTCGTGAGCGTCGCATGCTGCGTTCCATCGAGCGCGTAACCAACGCCCGTCTCGAAGAGATGGAACTGCCTACCGTTGATGAGGTCAACGCAAAGCGCAAGGAAAACTTCGCTTCTCAGATCACTGAAGTTCTTGGCGATGGCCAGATGGAACTCTTCCGTGGCCTAGTTCGCAAGTACTCCGAGACCAACAATGTAGCGATGGATGACATTGCTGCAGCGCTTGCGGTCAAGCTGCAGGGCGGCTCTGAGTTCCTGGTCAAGGACATGCCTGCTCCTAAGCGTGACCGTCGTGAACGTGACCGTTTCGATCGTGATGATCGCGGCGGACGTGGACGCGACCGTGACCGCGGTGGCCGTGGCCGTGACCGTTTCGACCGCGACGATCGCGGTGGACGCGGCGAGCGTCGTTCCGACGGCGACTTCCAGACCTACCGTCTGGACGTGGGCAAGCGTCAGAACGTTCGCCCAGGTGCCATTGTTGGCGCTATCGCGAACGAGGGCGGCCTGTCCGCTAAGGACTTCGGACGCATCACCATTTCGGTTGGCCACACCTTGGTTGACTTGCCAAAGAAGATGGATCCTTCCGTTCTGGATCGTCTGCGCGACACCCGCATCTCGGGTCAGTTGATCAATATCCAGAAGGATACTGGTCGACCACCTCGCGACCGCGACTTCGATGACCGTGGTGGTCGTGGTGACCGCGGCGGTGACCGTGGTGGACGCGGCGGCCGTGGCGGACGTGACTTCCGTGGTGGCGACCGTGACCGTGGTGGTCGTGGTGACCGCGGCGGCGATCGCGGTGGACGCGGACGCTGGCGCGATTAATTCCGCAGCCTAGCTTTTAAATAGCTAAACCGAGAGCTTCCCTCCAGTTCAATGGAACTGGAGGGAAGCTCTTCTTTTTGTCTTTTCTCTTTACAGCATTTCTTTCATCCTGCGGATTCAACCCGCCATTCCCACGGGCCGCTGACTGTCTATCTCCCGCGTACCCTCGCGCTCACCAGAACAGCGCTCCTCGCTAGAAGACCATCAGGTGTGAGCGCGAAAGGTACACGAGCACTAACTACGCGCGCAGTCCTGGGCAGTGCGCCCTCGCTTCCGGCTCTCCGCAGCTCCTCAGTACTCGCCGTCGTCCTCGAGACCGTCGGCGCCTTTGATTCTGGCCGCGTGCCCTTCGCGATCACCGAAGGACGGCTGCTCACCAGAGCGCTTGCGCTAGTGAGCGCCAAAGGGACATGTGCGCCTCAGCGACTGGCTGGGGCACGAGGATCAAAAAGCTCCTCTCAGCCACATGGCTGGAGGAGCAAGCAGTGCGATGTTGGAGATTAGACGAACATCAGCAGTGCGGTGATGATCCACAGAAGGTTGAAGATGCCGCTGAACATGGACAGCTGCTTCTTTTCCTTGGCGAAGTCAACAACCTGGTCGCCGCCTTCAAGGGCTGCGAGGGTCTTCTTCTGACGTGGGATGATTACAGCGATGAGGATTACCCACGCGATGACTGCCAGCAAGATGGAAATGTGGAAGCGTCCCTCGGAACCAAATGCGCTCAAATTGGTGAGGAAGACTGCGATACCTGCAACAGGAACGATTGCGGACAGTGGGCCATACTGGCTGGTCAGACGATGCAAGGTGGTTGCAGCGCCGAGGGCCTTAGTATCGCCATCCTTCGCCTTCATCATTTGACCCTGGTATGCCGACACGGTGATCATTACTGGGCCCATCAACAGGACCGCAGCCAAAACGTGAATTGCGATAAGAAGTGAAGTCATGGGGGAACTTCGCTGCCTTTCTATTGTTTTATGTACGCCGCCCACTTCGGCCGCGCTCAGTAAAACAGCCTAGTCATCACATGAATGGAATGCCCAACTGACATCGACGTTTCATGGTGGTGATGTCTGTTTCAGCCAGCGTTAATGAGTATGCGGCAGCAACCCCAGCAACGCGTTCGGCATACCAACAGTGGGCAGCAGGGTTGGGTGGTATCCACTCACCGGGCAGGCTGTCAGACTTGGATTGGTTCAAGGTACGTGACGTGGCCACGAGATTGAGCGGGTCGTTGGCAAAGTGTTTGCGGGTGTCGTCGTCCCACGCATATGCACCATGGTCCCACGCGGCAGAGAGCGGAAAGATGTGGTCAACTTCGATATTGGCGTTAGGAATGAGGCTCTGGCTGTACGGATCAAATAGTTCCGTGCTTTCGGTAGTGCAGTCGGAGACACTGGGCGACTGACTGGAAATTACTACCTGCCTGGTATCGCAGGAACTTCCTGGCGCAATAGCCCAGTCGGCGCCGAACACTTCACGCTTGTATCCCAGTATCTTGTGTCGCGCGGGAATGGTGTCGATGTTCTGTAGGGAAGTCTTGAGGTTGGGCAGTCCTTCCTGGCTGTACGGATGAAGCCGAGGTGAGAGCATCGACAAAGCGAATAGTGCGGTGGCGATGGTGAGAATAATGAGGAACGCATTTCTAATGCGCGCCACTAGAGCTGCTTTTCGCGCCAGCTCAGCGGCGTCTTCGAAGGTGCTTGGCGTATCTGAGGTTGTAAATTTTCGCGCCCGGCTGGTGGGAGTGGTAAATACCGTGACGTGATAGGGCTGGGATGGGGTGGACGGTCGCGTGCGGTGCGGAGTGTTCCCAGGTTTTCCCATAACTGCTTAGACCCAGATTGCGCCGAAGAGGTTCCCTTCACGCCGGATGTACCTTTCGCGCTCACCACCGCAGCCCAACTTGCCAGCGGCGTAAATACGGTGAGCACGAAGCGCACGGGGACGGCTCGAGTCGTGGGGGCGCCGCAACAAAACTAGGTGGCGTACCCTTCGCGCTCACGGGGGAAGAGCAAGTTGCTTTTCGATGCTCCCCAGTGAGCCCGAAGAGTACGCGGGGCGGTGGGGAGACGGGCAATGCGAGGTAAAGCGTAGTGGGGCAGAAAACTGGAAGAAGCCTTCCGGCGCACCGGCGAGGGTGCATCGGAAGGCTTCGGGGAAGTGCCGGATGTCTAAGGGATTAGATCTTGTCGGCTGCTTCCTGGAAGTCGAGGTCTTCGTCTTCAGCAGCCATGTGTGCAAGCTTGGCTGCGCGGTCGAACTCTTCGCGAACTTCTTCGGAAGGTTCCTTGGTCAACAGGGTGACAACAACTGCGACAACCAAGTGGGCGATGAAGCCTGGAACGATTTCGTAGATCAGGGAGGAAGTCGCTGGGACCATGCCCCAGACCATGGAAACCACAGCACCGGTGACCATACCGGCGATAGCACCCTTGGAGTTGAGACGCTTCCAGTACAGAGCCAACAGAACCAGTGGGCCGAAGGCGGAGCCGAAACCTGCCCAAGCGAAGCCAACCAGACCCAGGATGGAGTCGGATGGGTTAATCGCAAGGACACCACCGATAACGGCGATGACAAGAACTGCGCCACGGGACAGGTTGATCAGAGTCTTCTCGCCGAGCTCCTTGTTGGTGACCATCTTCCACAGGTCCTCAATGAGGGAGGAGGAAACGATCAGCAGCTGAGAAGACATGGTGGACATGATTGCTGCCAGAACAGCGGTCAGAACCAGGCCAGCAACAAGTGGGTGGAACATAACCTGAGCCATGTCCAAGAAGATGGTTTCGAAGGACTCTTGGTCAGTGATGGAGTAGTCGTTCTGGGTAAAGAAGACCGTACCGATGATGGCGGTAAATACCGCACCTGTGACGGAGAGGATCATCCAGGAGATGCCGTATGCGCGGCCGGCCTTGGCATCGGAAGCCTTACGCATCGCCATGAAGCGGACGATGATGTGTGGCTGGCCAAAGTAGCCCAAGCCCCATGCAGCGTTACCGATGATGGCTGCAGCCGAAACACCGGCGATCATGTTGAAGTAGTTCGGGTTCTCAATTCCGGTGGTGCCATAAGGATTCTCAGCGGCGAAGGAGAAGATTTCTGATGGGTTATCCAAAGAAACCAGCGCCATGATTGGAACGATGATCAGGGCAGCGAACATCATCACGCCCTGAACAGTGTCGGTGTAGGACACTGCCAAGAAGCCGCCTACTAAGGTGTAGATGAGGGTGACAGCGGAGACAATGAGCAAGCCGGTCAAGTAGTCACCATTGAACGTGGCCTCAAAGTAGCGGCCGCCTGCCACCATGCCGGAGGAGACATAGAAGGTGAAGAAGAAAATAATGATGATTGCGGCGATAACGCGTAGTGCACGGGAGTTATCGCGAAGGCGGTTCTCAAAGAAGGATGGAACCGTAATCGAGTTGCCGGCAATCTCTGAGTAGGAGCGCAGTCGCGGCGCAACCCACTTCCAGTTCGCCCAAGCACCTACGGTCAGGCCAATGGCAATCCACAATTCAGACATACCGGTGAGGAACAGTGCACCAGGCAGACCCATGAGCAGCCAGCCGGACATATCTGATGCGCCCGCCGACATAGCTGCGACGAATGGGTGCAAGCCACGTCCACCTAGGACGTAGTCGTCATACTTATCGGTTCTCTTGTAGCTCCAAAAGCCGATGGCAAGCATGACTGCCAGATAAATGACAATGGCAATCACGTACCACGTTGATTGACTCATAATGGTCTCCTTAGACCTGTCGAAATGTGTTGGTTAAGCCAGTAATTCAAAAATTTGATCAAATCCGCAGGTCGCCGCAGAATGCGGTTTGCGGAACAGAGTTACTTTAACGAGAGGATGTGCTCCACCCAACTTTTTACACGTCATTTCACAGTCAAAACCCAGTTATGTGTGGTCAGAACGGCATGACTTACTGGCGTTATAACGGTGCGATAACGATTGCCTGTGTGTGGACGAATTTTAGTAACTTCACTCGGAAACACATTCATTAGTGATGTGTAGCACAAATTAACCACAGTGGATTGGGCAAAACCGCATTAGCGGGGCAAATGGTGCCTGAAAAGCTATGTAAGCAGAATCTAAGGCTGAGCAATATCGAAGACTGCGATATACTGGCGCTTATGGCTTCTTACCTTATTCACGGACTCTGGCTGCCCGTTTCAGGCTTGAGTTTGTGGATTGAGCAGGTAGATGGGCACAAGATTGTTACTCCACAAGCAGTGCCAGAGGGGACTTTCCCGCCAGGCATTGGCAAGATGTTGGAGAAGAAGTCTTTCCGCACTCGCTCGCGTGTGTATTTGCGTACGCCGAAGGGCAAGAACGTTGAGTTGATGGCTCCGATGGCACGCTTTGGGCCTGCCGATGCCGTCGTGGCGCTATCTCAATTGGCGTATCTAGATGACGAAGAACAACGCGGAGTCATTCCCGCAGAGCAGCGCGCGGCCATCGCCCCGGACCTGCAGTGGATTATTCGCGCTTACCGCGGACTGACCCGCTTCGCGCGGGCAGGACGTGTGACCATCCGCCTGAGCTATCAGGCCGGCGAGTGGTATCCAATGTGGCAGCTGGCTAATGGTCTGGGGGAGCGCGGCTGGCTGGCAGAGATGGTGGCGGCTGCACCGGGGATTTTGACTATCAATAACCGTTCCTTGTCAGAGGACATGGCGGATGATTTAACGCACTGGATTGTCTACACGCAGTTGGCAGATCTGACCAGCCATCCGCGTCCTTATCCATGGCACGATTTTGCCAAGGCGTTGCTGCAGACCACTCCAATCGCGCGTGGTCGCGCGCAGCTGCTGCGCGGGCTTAATGAGTGGAAAGATTCCATCACTGCAGTCGATCTGGGTGTGGTGTTCATTGTTGAAGAACCGTTTGAGACAGAGTCTGAAGTAGATGACTCACCGTCCGCACCGAAGACATCGGAAAGCGCGTTGTGGCCAGTGCGCGTGTGCGTTCGCTCGGGTGCAGATTCCCCGCGGCCAATTCATGAGGGTCGCTTGGACCGCAGTAGCTTGGAAAAGCTGAAAGAATCGCGTCGTCGTGCGATAAGTATTAGCCCGCGGGTGGATCCGCAGGCTTCGAAGACCCCGAACTATTTCGATGAAGGTGCCGGCGACTGGGACGTCTACCTGGACACTTCAGCATTGGTGGAGTTTGTCAGTGACGATGCATCGGCACTGAAAGCAGCAGGCTATACGGTCATGTTGCCAAAGGCGTGGACACAGATGGCGGCCTCAGCCAAGTTGGTAACCAAGGAACTTAGCGGGGATTCGCCGCTGCAGAAGAAGCTTGGCATGGACCAGCTGGTCGAATATGACTGGAAGCTCTCGGTTGGCGATATGGAGTTGTCGGATGAAGAGATGCAACAGCTGGTCAACTCCAAGACCGGACTGATTCGTCTGCGCGGCGAGTGGGTCATGGCGGACCGCACCGCGCTGGGCAAAATCACCGAGTACATGGACCAGCTGGCGTCCAATTCCAAGACGCGCATGCGCAAGGAGCTGGACGCTTTGGCCCGCGAGGCCGAACGCATGCGCATGCTGGAAGAACCAGGTTGGCAGGACAAGGTTGCCGAGGTTGAGCGCAAGCTCGAAGAGTTTAACCTGCAGCTGAAGGAAGAAGACGCGGACTTCGGCGTGGCCACAATGGCTGAGCTACGAGAGCTCGCGCTGGAAGCTATGGCTAAGGAGCCGATTGAGTTTGCGGGCTCGCAGTGGCATTCCTCCATGTTGGGTGGCATGGAAACGCCAGCGCCGACGCGCGTGAAAATCCCAGATTCCGTGCATGCGGAGTTGCGTGATTATCAGCATCGCGGCGTGGATTGGTTGTATTGGATGTCGCGCAACAACGTGGGCGCAGTGCTTGCCGATGACATGGGCCTGGGCAAAACCCTGCAGCTTCTTACTTTGCTCGCGGTCGAAAAAGACCGAGGAGAATCCACCGGGCCGACATTGGTTGTGGCACCAACTTCGGTGGTGGGAAACTGGGTGCGTGAGGCGCACAAGTTCGTGCCGGATTTAAAGGTTATGGTCCACCACGGCTCAACTCGTGCGAAAGACCAGGAACTTCTGACTTCTGCCGCCGAGCATGATTTGGTAGTGACCAGCTATGGAACCATCAGCCGTGACTTCAAAGTCCTTGGCATGGTGGCATGGGATCGCGTGGTGCTGGATGAGGCGCAGGCGATTAAGAACTCTTCGACTCGTTCATCGAAAGCAGTGCGAAGTCTGCCTTCGCGGCATCGAATAGCGCTGACTGGTACGCCAGTGGAAAACCGCCTGTCCGAAATGCGTTCCATCTTGGACTTCTGTAATCCTGGTGTGCTGGGATCAGCGTCGTTTTTCCGCAACCATTTTGCTTCCGCCATTGAGAAGTACCAAGACGAGGACATGACCGATCGTCTGCGTCAGCTGACAGCGCCGTTTATCATGCGCAGGCTCAAGACTGACTCGGCGATCATTGATGACTTGCCGGAGAAGTCAGAAGAGATTTTGACGGTCACCATGACCTCTGAGCAGGCCGCGTTGTACACGGCGTTGGTGGAGGACATCCAGCTGCGCATGCAAAACGCGCCGAAGGGCATGGCGCTGCGCGGACTGGTGTTGTCCTCGCTGACGCGCATCAAGCAGATTTGTAACCACCCTTCGCACTACTTGGGTGATGGTTCTCCGGTGACGTCCAAGGGCCGGCACCGTTCGGGCAAGGTGGAAAAGCTGATGGAGATTTTGGACTCTGCGGTTACCCACGATGAACGAGTTCTGATTTTCACGCAGTACAAGGCTTTTGGCGATATTTTGCAGCCTTATCTGACTGCTCAGTTGGGCGCGAAGATTCCTTTCTTGCACGGTGGTGTGCCAAAGAATCGACGAGATGACATGGTCACGGAGTTTCAGGCTGCCGATGGCCCACCGGCGATGATCCTGTCGCTGAAAGCCGGCGGTACTGGTTTGAACCTGACCGCGGCAAACGTGGTAGTCCATATGGACCGCTGGTGGAACCCCGCGGTGGAAAACCAGGCGACGGACCGCGCTTTCCGCATCGGCCAGAGCAAGAACGTGCAGGTGTACAAGATGATTACTGCCGGTACGCTGGAAGAATCCATTCAGGATATTCTAGACGGCAAGACACAACTTGCTGGTGCCGTGGTTGGGGAAGGCGAAGGCTGGATCACGGAGCTGAATCCGGAGCAGCTGGCGCAATTGATGAGTTATCGAGAGAGGGAGAGTTAGGCAATGTCACCTCGAGATACTCCTGATAACAATAAGAAGGGCCGCGCAAAAGGTGTGCCGGGCCGTGGTGATGAAGACAATGTCACCTATGTGAACTTTGGCAAGCGCCGCAAGGTGGAATCCGCCGAAGAGACCCTGCCTGAGAAAGCCCAGACTGAGAAAGCCCAGCCCGAAAAGAAGCAGCCGGAAAGGGCGCTGACCCGGGAGTCGATTGAAGAAGCCGCAGTTGAGTTTCATAATCGGCAGCAGCCGCGCTGGTCGAAGCGGATTACGTCCGATAAACCACGCGATAGCATCTTCAATCCGGCTGCTGAGCGAATCATGAAGTTCGTGACCACTACGACGGATTCAGGCCGGCTGGCACGCGGACGCCAGTATGCACGCAGCGGCCATGTGGTGGATCTGGATTTGCGTGTGAGTGCAGTCCACGGCCAGGTTGCCGGCTCGCAGAATCAACCATTTTCTGTGTTGATTCAGTTGCCGTATCGGGACAAAGAAGACATCGAAAAGCTCACTGGCATGTTGGCGCGAAGTGCCAACTCTATTCGCGCCGCCATGCGCGGTGACCTGCACTCGGAGGTCCTTGACCTGCTGCTCGCGCCGACTGCCGATGACGTGCGGATGGATTGTGACTGTCCTGACTACGGCCATGTGTGCAAGCACATCGTGGCTGTTGCCGACCGCTTGGCGGCGCGTATTGATGCTGACCCGCTGCAGCTGTTTGCCCTGCGCGGAATAAATATCCAGGCCCTGGAAACCATGGTGATGGATGCCGCGCAAAAGGTCGCGGATGAATCAGCTGCCGAGGCAAGCGATGAAGACAGCGCGGACATGCCCGACAGCGTCACCTCGAATGCCGCTAGCGGATCAGGTACAGCACAGGGGGCTGCGGCGAATAATCCGAGCAAGGCCCGTTCGGTCAACAATGACTTGTTCTGGAATGGCCGTGACTTGCCGGATATGCCGGAGCCGAAGGTTGCTCCGGCGCTCGATGACTCGGACCCGGACCTGCTGCGCAAAGCAATGCGCGCAGTGTCGCACACCAATGTGGATTTGCTGCGCGCGGTGAGCGACATTGAAGATCTCTACCACTTTATGACGGATAAAAACTCCTAAAATTGCTGCTCACGGCGGATGTCCGAAAGGCATGCTAGAACGGTGACATGAACAAAACGACGTTTATTCATACCTCAGATTTTCAGCTGGGGATGCAGCGCTGGTTTCTCTCCGGCGAGGCCCAAGCCCGCTTTGATGATGCCCGGCTGGAATCAATTAAGCGGCTAGGGGAGTTGGCCGAGCGCACCGGCGCTGAATTTATCGTCGTTGCGGGTGATGTATTTGAACGCAATTCTTTGAGCAGCCAAGTCACTGGCCGCGCCCGGGAGGCACTAGAAAAGCTTCCCGTGCCGGTGTTCTTGCTGCCTGGCAACCACGATCCGCTCATTGCGGACTCGGTGTTTTTCACCGCGGTCAATAAAGAGACCGCGCCGGATGTTCACGTTATTGCTGATTATGAGCCCTATGTCTTGCGCGAGGGCGTAGAAATTGTGGGCGCGCCCTATAAGGCACGCACCGCAACCCACGACTTGGTGGCTGAGATGCTGGGGACACTGGAGCCGACTGCTGGAATCCGCGTCGCAATTGGCCACGGCCAGATTCACGGCTGGGGTGATGCAGACAAGCTGGACTCCATTGATTTGGGCAATGTCGAGTCTAAGGTTCGGGACGGCGTCATTGATTACCTGGCGCTGGGGGACACCCACTCAACCATGGAGCTGGGCAGCACTGGCGCCGTGTGGTTTTCCGGTTCGCCTGAGACCACAGATTTCAGGCATCTTCCCGCGGGCGGCGGGGAGTCTGATTCCGGAAACGCTTTGGTAATCACCATTGAAAAGGACTCAGCCGCGCAAGCCCAGGTCACCGTGGAGAAAGAAGCCATTGGGCAGTGGATCTTCGAATCCATAGACATGGATGTCAACAGCGAAGATGACGTCGAGCGCTTCATCCAGCAGCTCAATGATTATCCGGATAAACACCGCACGGTGATCAAGTATGGCCTGCGTGGAACTATTAACCTCGCTGCGCAAACCCGGCTTGATGCCGCGATTGAACAATTGGAGCCAGTTTTCGCATCACTGAAACCTCGTCAGCGGGTCATGGACTTATACCTGGCACCGGAAGAAGATGAGCTTGCCAACTTGTCTTTGACTGGCTTTGCCGCCAGCGCCTTGGATGAGCTGATGGCGGATATCCACAATGATCCTGACTCTATTTCTCGTGATGCTGCGAACTTGTTGTTTCGTCTGACTCGAAAGGATGCTTCTTAAGATGAAAATCCATTCCATCGAGCTCACCGACTTCCGCGGTGTTAATCATCTCAAAGTCAATGACATTCCGGATACTGGTGTCACCATCATCCATGGGCGCAATGAGGCCGGTAAGACAACCATTCTTAAAGGTATCGATGCGCTGTTCAACTATAAGTTCAGCAGTAAAGCGACAGCTGTTAAAGCGCTGCAGACGGTAAACGCCGATGTCAGCCCACAGGCCGCCATGGAATTTAGCGTCGGACCGTACCGTCTCAAGCTTTCTAAGCAGTGGATCAAGCAGGCTTCCGCGCTGTTGGAAGTACTCGAACCGAGCCACAATATGTACAAAGGTGAAGAGGCAGAGACCCAGCTCAATGAGTTTTTGAGCAGGCATCTCGACCGCAACCTCTTTGATGCCATGTTCTTGAACCAAGATGACCTGCATGAGGGCATCAAAGCAGCGGGCATTTCTAGCGTTGCTGGTGTTCTGAGCAATCAGACTGGGGAAGAAGCAGTTCTTGGCGAGGATGCTGAGGCTGCCACGAAACTGATGAAGCAGGTTGATGCGACTTATGAGCGCTATTACTCGCTAAAGACCGGTATTGAGGCCAAGGAACTCAAGGCAGCACGTGCAGAGCACAGTGCAGCTTCCGATGAACTTGAGTCAGCGTCCGAAGCTCTCGCAGCTCTAGCCGAATATGTGGAACGCTTCGAAAAGGCTCAGGAGCAGCAGCGCACTGCCGATGAAAAGATTCCAGGTGCGCGCAAGGAAGTTGAAGAGGCAGAACAGCAGCTCAAAGAGATTGAGGGACTGCAGTCCACTGTAAATGGCCTACTCAAAGACCAAGAAGTTGCGCGGCAGGGCTTGGAACTTGCGCAGTCCCGACGTGATGAACGCGCAAAGCTGCGTGAATCACTTGATGCGGCAGTCAAAGAGTCGAAAAAGATCAACGAGGCAGTCGAGTCTGCGGAAACGAAAGCTAAGGAAGAAGAACAAGAAGTCGCGGGGCTCAACGCCGAGGTCGAGTCTGCGAAGAAGCTCTATACCCAGGCACGAGAGCGCTCGAAGCAGGCGCGAATTTCACTGGCGGAGCTTCAGAAGAAGCGCCAGGCTCATGAACTAATTTCCAAGTCTGCTCAGGTTGAGGAACACGCTGAGAAGCTTTCTGCGGTCCGTTCCGAGGTTGAGAAGTTTGGACCCGCGGTGGTTGATAGGGATCTTCAACGCGTGGAAAAGCTTGAGCAAGAGCTAGAGCTTAATCGCCGCCTGCGTGAAGCTGCGGTGGCCAAATTGGTTCTGACTTCAGCGACTTCGCAGCAGATAAGCGTCAACGGTGAGGAGCTGGACGTTGGCGCTTCTGGCCAGAACGTGGAACTGACACCAGGGCTAACACTGAACATTGGGGACGTTACCGCGCGATATGAACCAGGCACGGGCGCTGACTCAGCCCAAGAGCTGGACCGCAAGATTACCGCAACCACTGAAGAGCTAGAGCTTGAACTAGAAAAGCTGGACTGCACTGATGTAGACGCGGTTCGTGCCAAGCGTGATAAATATCGAGAACTACTCCAACAGCGCGAACAGCATGAAGCTGAGCTCAAGCGGATTTTGGATGGCGAAGACCTTGAGGAGTTGCGCGCGCGGGCTGCAGCGGTTGAAGAAATCGATGAAGTCCCTGATTCAGCGGCAATTGAGAAGGCTGAATTGGAGATCTCGGAGGCTGAAGAAGCAGAAGAGAACGCTAATAATGCGGTGGAGAAGGCTGAGGCAAAGCTGAAGCCGTGGGCGGAGCGTCCTGCGCGCAATGCTTTGATCAAGATTCAATCTGAAGCTGAGCAAGCGAACAAGCAAATAGAACGCCTGGATCACGAACTCAAGGTGCTTAAGGAAACTACCTCTGACGAAGCGCTTGAGCAGCAAGCACTGGATGCCGAAACAGCTCTGGGGAAGGTCAATGAGGACGTAGCTCAAGCACGCGAAAAGCTTGAGGCAGCTAAACCAGACTTGGCGCAGAGCCTTGCTCGCGGTGCGCGGGCACAGTTAGACAACCTTCAGGCCAAACACCGCAATGCTGAGAATGAGCAGATTTCTATGACGGGGCACATCCAGATGCAATCTGGTGTGGCTGAGCGCGTGGAGAAAGCAGAAGCGGCTGAAGAATTAGCTCGCAATATTCTGCAGGCAGTTGAGCAACGTGCTTTGGCCGTCAAGCGTTTGCGTGAGGTTCTTCTAGGTCATCAACGTGAGGCACGGGAACGCTATGCGGCACCATTTGCTCAGAAACTAGGTCAGCTCGCCGGGCGTGTGTTCAACGGCGAGGTGCAATTCCACCTCAGTGATGATCTGGTTGTAGAAAAACGTACCCTAGATGGGGTTACTGTCGGCATGCAAGATCTCTCCGGCGGAGCAAGGGAACAAATGGCGATTCTAACCCGCTTTGCTATTGCTGAATTGCTCTCTACAAGCGGTGAACAAGGTGCTCCGGTTGTCGTCGATGATGCATTGGGAAGTACCGATGCCAGTCGTATCCAACTGATGGCAACGCTGTTTGCCGATGTGGGGGAGAAGTCCCAGGTCATTGTGTTTACCTGCGAGCCTGCACGCTATGACAGGGTGCCGGATAGCACCTTCCTGGACATCGATCAGCTCAAGTCCGCAGCACCAATAGGATAGGCTTTAGCCCGGTTCAAGAAATTCTTATTAGAACATAGTTACCGTGGCGCGATTTCTTATCGCAAACTATTGCTAATCTTATTGTGACCGGGAGTCTTATTCAATATGATTCGGGACTCCAAATAGTCACACCTATAAACCTTTCTAAAAAATTAGGGTAAATTATCTCCTATGATTGAACAGCCGCGGTGGTTAAGCGACGAAGAGCAAGAACTGTGGCAGCTAATTCTTGCCGCTACACGAAAACTAGATCGGGGTATGGAAAATACCTTGCAAGCTGGTGGGGAACTCTCCATGCCGGAATTTGCGGTATTGGCGACTTTGTCCGACGCAGAAAATCATCAAATGCGTCTTCGAGAGCTGTGCAACTTCCTGGAATGGGACCGTTCCCGAACTTCTCACCAGGTCACGCGAATGGAACGCCGTGGCTTTGTCAATAAGTGCAAGAGTGAGGGCGATGCTCGTGGCGTAATGGTCTGCTTGACCGATGAGGGCGCACGCCGCCTGGAATCTTCGGCACCAGACCATGTGGAATCAGTGCGCCGCTTGGTCTTTGACCATTTGAAGCCAGAAGATGTCCCATCCTTGCAGCGTTTCCTCAAGGGCATCTTGGATGTCAACAACGTTCCTGGTTACGGGGAATGCTAGTTAGCTTCTAACGCAGGTCGGACTCTCCGCGGAAAGTCCTAAGGGTAGGTTGCTGAACAATATCAGTGAAAACTCAGGGTGGATCCCCGATGCGCGAAGCATCTCAGATGCGTTTAATTATGGGTGTAGCGAAAAACAGTTAGTGCCAGGTTGGCACATACACCCATGAGGAGAAGTGAGACATTATGTCTAACCAATACGGTCAGTACAACGAGCAGCCAGTCCACCGTCGTAGCCTTCGCCGTTCAGCCACCAACAAGTACGTTGCTGGTGTTCTCGGCGGAATTGCAGAAACCTACAACATTGACGCAACGCTAGTCCGCGTTCTGTTCTTGCTGTCCTTCCTGCTTCCAGGACCACAGCTGCTGCTGTACTTGGTTCTGTGGGTAGTTATCCCAGCGGGTGACTAATAGCAGCAACCGGTGGAGGCTCATTCAAGCTAGTAGACACCTTCAGACCCTCCGCGTACCGCACTCGGTGATGTCACTGGCATCCCGAGTGCGGTTTGTATTTTGCCCAGCGAATGACAGGGGATAGGTGCGGGGTAGAATCAGGCGCATGATGAGCCAAGAGCTATTTGAGCGTCCTGAGAAGCAATACCAAAAATATTCAATCACTGCCTTTCCAGAGCAGTCTAAAATCATCGGGGATCCGGCCGTCTTTGAGACCGCGGAACCAAGCGAAGAACAGGAAGCAGCGATGGAGTCCATCTTGGATTCTCATCCAGAAGCCGCGCTAACTTTTGATGAAACCACTGGCCTGTGGATTGTTGGCGAGGAAGACAACCTGGAAGCTATGTTTGCTGACCGCGACGTATTCGTGGATGCCCTGGAGTCTGATGATGGCTCGGCACGCGTAACGGAATCCGACTAGTCATTTTGACCTACACGTGAATGGGGTAGGCGCCCATTTATT
This sequence comes from Corynebacterium casei LMG S-19264, assembly GCF_000550785.1. Classification (NCBI taxonomy): domain Bacteria; kingdom Bacillati; phylum Actinomycetota; class Actinomycetes; order Mycobacteriales; family Corynebacteriaceae; genus Corynebacterium; species Corynebacterium casei. The sequence goes on along the minus strand of NZ_CP004350.1, from coordinate 1,922,147 downwards.
AAAGGTTTAGAATTGAAAAATTCCTGTTATGATGAGGAAAGTTTAATAGCGCTCAGGTGAGTCGGAGGATTAAGAATGTCTGAATTAACACGTCATGAAAGTGATGTACACGAGGCAGAAGCTCGTGACGCCGAAGACGGTATCGTTCGTGAGTTTCTCGCGTGGATTCCAGCAGCAGCTGCCATGACCATTGGTCTGGGCGCTCTGCTCTACGGCATGTGGATGATTGACGTAGCAGCTCAGGTCTAATTTAGTTCCTTAAGCTTTTAAAATATCCCAGCGCATTGCACATGCGCTGGGATATTTTGATCTGCAGACAGGCCAGCCTGCACAAATGAAAACACCTAACTACCTGCACGAGAAATGCTGAATAGTTAGGTGATTAAAATAATTTGTGTCCCCGACAGGGATCGAACCTGCGACCTTCGGTACCGGAAACCGATGCTCTAATCCGCTGAGCTACGGAGACAAATTACACCGCTGCTTGATTCAAGCAACGGTGTAATTCTAGCCTATGAACTTCGTGGCTATGAAACCGACCCTCACACTAGGAATGCAGGCCCGGTGCGTTGGAAACAGTTGCGTTTCCGGTGCGCAGGTATTCCACCACAATGTCATCAACAACCTCGTTGCCGGCAGCGACGTGGCCGTGGCCAGGACCGTGAACAGTCACGACGTGAGAGTTCATCTGACGCGCCATCTCACCGTGGTAGCGGTAAGGCGTCTGTGGGTCACCGGTCGCGTTAATCTGCAGCGGGCGAACCTCCAGCTTGGATCCGTTCAAGGTTGGGTTCTTGGTCACCTCGCCACGGCCGTTGCAGGCCGCGCCGGACGCGAACATTGCGGGTGGAGCTGCGAAGATATCACCCACGACGTAGTTGTTCCACACAAAGCTTGGAATGGCAGCGTAGTCCGCCGGAACGGTGTTCTCATTACAGATGATGAGGTTTTGGAATGACTGTCCCTGAATCAGCTGTGCCTGCTGCAATTCGATTTCCTCAGCGCTCATGCCGCTGTAGCCCTGATCGATGCGTGCGGTGCCGTTGATGTGCTTTGCCAAGGTATCCCACTCAGCAGCGAGAGGAACCAGACCACGGGTCAGGCTCAACGTCACGGAGTAGGCCTGGTTTGCGCCCGGGTTAAGGGCTGCGTCACGCAGGTTCTCACCTTGGACACGCAGCGGGCCGGTGGCGGTCATGATGTCCGCGCCTGGCTGGCCAGCGAATTCGAGCCCTGGTGGCAAGTCACCAAGCTCCGCTCCTGGAGGAAGAGCCGTTGGGCGTGCGCCTGCCTCGCGGGCAATCACGCGGGACCAGCGCTCATAGACCTTCAGCGGAGTATTACCCGCCTTGTAGGTGGCGTCATTGTCTGCCATCCAGGTGAAAAAATCATTGAGCGCGTTGTTGTAGCCAGCTTCCTGGGAAGCCAAGATGCCGTTCCATGCAGCAGATGGCTTCATCGCGGAATCCAGCACTACGCGGTCGGTGTGCTGTGGGTACAAGGTTGCATAGGTGGAGCCGAGGAAAGTGCCGTAGCTAAGACCCATCACGGACAGCTTTTCCTCACCGAGAGCTTGGCGCACCATCTCCCAATCGCGAGCGGTGTTCTCAGTGGTTAGTGAGTTGGTATAGCCCGGGGTTGCCTTCTCACAGGAGGTGCGAATGTAGGCACCCATGTTCAGCATGGCATCCATGTCATCGCCGCCAGGGGCGGTGCAGTCTACTGGGGTGGATCCAGGCAAACCACGTGGCTGCACGCCAACGAAGTCCCATTCCTGACGGATTTCTTCTGGCCACACCATGGCGTCATTCGCCACGTAGGAGTAGGCGTCACCGCCCGGGCCACCTGGGTTGCCAAAGAGCACGCCACGTTTGGCGGATTGGTCCAGTGCCTTGACGCGGACGAAACCAACGCTGATGGATCCCTTGGAAGGATCAGAGTAGTAGGTCGGGACATCGATTCGTCCGCACTCAGCGCCTGAGTGGTTGACCTGCGGTGGGCATTCTTCCCAGGTAATTGCAGGGGAAGATTCTTGGGCCTGTGCCGCGACTGGCGGCGCTAACATTGCTGTGAGTGCTGCGACCGCAGCAACAACTAGACGTTGGGCTTTCACGCGCTGTCTCCTGAAAAATAGTCTGTGGAATTATCACTAAGTTCAAATGTTCCTTAGCAAACCCTAGCAGTTTCATGGCCACGATGAAGGGCGTATAACCCCGAACGGGAAATGAAAATTAGATAACAAAAAGGCGCTGCGAGAAAATCCCTTGGAGATCCATCCCCGCAGCGCCCCTTTGCGCCGAAGCTCTTGCTATTTCACAATGACCACAATCAGGTCACGCGGCCCATGCACGCCCTCGACACGGGAGAGCTCAATATCGGAGGTCGCCGAAGGGCCGGACACCAGCGCTGCCGGGCGTTCCGGATTGATTCGAGCAACCATCTCTGGCACGCCGAAAACAATGTCTGAACTGCGCACAATACACACGTGGCGGTCGGGGACCAAGGTTAGCGCGCGGCGGCCGTTGGTCTCACCTGATTCCAACACAATGGTTCCGGTCTGCGCACAAGACACCGTGGACTCGGTAATCACCGCGTCGACTGAGTCCAGCTCACGTGGGTCGACCGATGCGTCGTCGGCGGCGGCGTCGCCCGCGAAGGCATCGAAAAGCTGTGCATCCATGCCTGGAGCAAAGCGAACCGTGCGGCACTGGCGCTGCTCCAAAATGCCCACCACGGTGGATGCCAGGTCAGCTTCTGCGCACACATGCACGTCGGCTTTGTAGTCCTCGAGGCGATCAATAAGCAGCTCACGCAGCTGCTCAGCATCCGTGGTGCCAGAAACCACATAGTTGCGCGGGGCATTAACAAATTCCGGCAACTTGGCGGATTTTTGCGCGGTGCGAATGCGCGCGAGGATCTCAGATTTTGCAGAAGCCATAATCTATTTCTCCTCTTTCTGCAGGTTGTTTTGCGGAATACCCTCGGCGCGTGCGGCAGCGAGCAACGCTTGCGCATCATCGGAATCAAACCACTGGCGGAAAGATTTCTTCGGAGGCACCGCGGTATTGCGGCCATCAGACCAGCCAGACATAAACAGCGGCAGGGATTCAATTACGCCGTTGAACCCACCCAGCACGCGGCCGGCAAAGACCATGCGCGTGATCTGGTTCCACAAAAATGGGTTCTTCCACGCCATTTCCACAACTTTGAACAGCTTGGATTCCACCGGCGGGGTGGCATGGGTGACCTTTTGGTAGCGGTTTTCCAAGATGACATCAGACAGCGGGATCTTCACGGGGCAGACCTCATCGCAGCGCCCGCACAGTGAGCAGGCATAAGGCAAGCTTGCCGATGGATCATGATGATCCTTCATGCCTGTCAGCTGCGGGGTGAGCGCGATTCCGATGGGGCCGGGATACACAGAACCGTAGGCGTGCCCGCCGGCGCGCTCATAAACCGGGCACACATTTAGACACGCGGAACAGCGAATGCACTTGAGTGCCTTGGAACCAATCTCACTGGATAATGCAGCGGTGCGGCCATTATCCAGGAGGACAATGTGGAAGTTCTTGGGCCCGTCTTCGTCTGTCACACCCGACCACAAAGAGGTATAAGGATTCATGCGCTCAGCGGTAGAAGAGCGGGGGAGCAGCTGCATGAACACTTCCAGGTCTTGGAAAGTGGGCAGCAGCTTTTCGATACCCATCAGGGTAATCAGCGTCTCTGGCATGGTCAGGCACATGCGGCCATTGCCTTCGGATTCTACGACGCAGACATTGCCAGTTTCTGCGATACCGAAGTTTGCGCCAGAGATTGCAACCTTGGCCTTCATGAACTTCTCGCGCAGAAACAGTCGCGCTGCTTCCGCGAGCTCCGGCGGGTTGGTGGACAGCGAGTCATCCGTATTGGGCATCTTATTAACAAAGATGTCCCGAATTTCCGCGCGGTTGCGGTGGATGGCGGGGACCAAGATGTGCGATGGTTTGTCATCGCCAAGCTGCACGATGAGCTCCGCGAGGTCGGTTTCCTGGGCGTGGATGCCGACTTCTTCCAAGTGCTCATTGAGCCCCGTTTCCTGGGTGGCCATGGACTTGACCTTGACCACCTCAGTCTCACCGGTCTCACGAATGAGATCCGTGATGATGTCATTGGCCTCTTTGGCATCCCGCGCCCAGTGCACAATGCCGCCGCGGGCGGTCACGGACTTCTCAAACTGCTCAAGCAACTCCGGCAAGCGTGCTGCCACGTCTTCTTTGATGCCGGAACCGGCATCACGCAGATCCTGCCAATCATCAATCTCATCGACTGCATGCTGGCGCTTGTTGCGAATAGTGGTGGTGGCGTGCAGCAAATTGCGGCGCTGGGTGGCATTGTTCAGGCCATCGTGGGCGGCGGGAACAAACCCGCGCTCACCACGCAGATTGCCGTAGTCCTCCGGCGCTCGCGGTGGAGTGGTGTCTAGAAAGGTAGCCATTAGAGCATCTTCTCCCTGGAGTAGACGGCGGTGGTGGGCGTCCACGGGTGCTCCTTTGTGGAAGCCAAAATCTCTGCCATGTGGACTGCGCGGACACCGGTTTGCTGGCGCGATAGAGAACCACCGATGTTCATCAGGCAGGAGGAGTCACCGCCGGTGACGTATTCTGCGCCGGTCTCTTTGATGTGGCGAACCTTGTCAGAGACCATCGCCTGGGAAGTCTCAGCGTTTTTAATGGCGAAGGTGCCGCCGAAACCGCAGCACTCTTCGGCATTGGCAAGCTCAACAAGATCGATTCCCTCAACTTCCCGCAGAAGCTGATAGGGCCGGTCTGCCAGTTTGAGAAAGCGCAGTCCGTGGCAGGAAGAATGGTAGGTGACCTTGTGTGGGAAGAATGCGCCGACATTGGTGACTCCGGCGATATCAACCAAGAACTCCGGCAGGTCCAAGGTTTTCTGGGAGGCCTGCTTGGAGCCATCCACGTCTGCGGAAGAACCGAAGCGGTCTGCTAGGCGGACGTGCTGCTCGCGCACCGCGCCAACACAGGAACCAGACGCGGCCACAACATAGTCAATGGAAGGATCCGCGAAAGCGTCGTTATAAGTGCGGATCATGCCCAAGGCCTGCTTTTGGTAGCCGGTGTTGATGTGCATCTGCCCGCAGCAGGTTTGTTCCTCGGGGAAGACCACCTCGTGGCCTAGGCGGGCCAAAATGATGGCGGTTGCTTTGTGTGCATCAGGAAACAGAGAGTCTCCAATGCATGTTGAAAATAATGCGATACGCAAAATTCTGCTCCTTTTCGTCCCTCACTCGTGTGCGCGTCATGGGGGTGGGCACGCACATAAAGTCAACGAGCTGTATTCGAAGGGTTTGTACACTTCATGCTACCCGCGAAAGCCTGAAAACGGGCGCATTTCAGTGAATTGAAATTAGCGATGGCCAGCGGCTATTTCCGCAACACTAGTATTGCGGAAAGCTGCGGTTGATGGTCCATTGCGCGTTCGAGCTTTTCGGAAATTGAACTAGCCGACTACCGGTGCCATGAAGCTCAAAACGTTGGTTTGCAGGAAGACCAAGATACACAGCAGGATTAGGAAGAAGGTGGAATAACCAATAACTGCCTTGAAGATCTTGGACTCTTCGCCTTCCATCTGCACGGCGGTTGCAGCGATGGCCAGCGACTGCGGGGAGATCATCTTGCCGGTCACGCCACCTACGGTGTTAGCTGCCAGTAGGAGGTCTGGGTTAATGCCAATGTTGTTTGCGGCGGTGACCTGCAACTTACTAAATAGTGCATTGGCAGAAGTGTCAGAGCCGGTGACTGCGGTACCAATCCAACCCAGAACCGGTGCGAGGAAGGCGAAGATGCCGCCGAGGGCTGCCAGGTATTCGCCCATGGCCACGGTCTGGCCGGAGTAGTTCATGACATAGGCAAGCGCCAGCACCAGCACGATGGTCAGTGCTGCCCAGCGCATGCGGAATGCGGTGTCAGTAAAAGCACCCCAGACCTGGCCGGCCTTCAGTGGGTACTTTCCGTTGTCGTTGAAAATGCTGTAGAAGACCGCGACGATGATGCCGGAGATGAGCAGCAAGGAACCAGGGTTGCTGAGTACCGCGATGGAGTAGGCGGTGTTAACCTCGGCACCGTTGGCGTCCGCAAGAGTGCCCGTGAGCAGCGGCCAGTTGAAGGAAACGGTGACCTGGGACAAAAGACCTGGCAGCCAGGAACCAAGGTTGGCAAGGCCGAAGATAAGGGTCACAACGGCATAAGGCATCAATGCCATCCAGATACGGCGGCCTGGAAGATCAATATCGGTCTCATGTGGCCCAACGTTGAGGCGCTCACGCAGCTCTGGCACGCCCTTTGGATCCCATACGCGCAAGAACGCGAAGGCTGCGCCCAGTGAGACGATACAAGCCACAACGTCGGTGAGCTGGTACGCGAAGAAGTTCGATGCCGCCCACTGTGCGATTGCGAAAGACAGGCCAATGACAAATGCAGCTGGGGCTGCTTCCTTCACGCCGCGGAAGCCGTCGAGGACGAACAAGATGATGAAAGGCACGATGAAAGCCAGAAATGGTGCCTGGTGGCCGACGATGGCCGCAATGTTTTCCGTCTGTTCTAGGGTACGTCCACCAACTTCACCGGCGGTGGTGATTGGAATTGCAACCGCACCGAATGCCACCGGTGCCGTGTTTGCAATAAGTACGACTGTTGCCGCGCGCAGTGGCGGAACCCCCAGCGCCAAAATCATGGTCGCGGTAATAGCAACCGGTGCGCCGAAACCAGCCAGGGCTTCCAAAAGACCACCGAAACAGAAAGCAATCAAGATCGCCTGAATTCGGATATCGCCCCCACCGAGGATGTCAAAAGTCCGACGCAAGTCCTCAAAGCGACCCGATGCAACCGTGATTTCATAGAACCAAATTGCCATGACAATCACGAACACGATTGGCAGCAGACCAAAGAGTGCACCGCGTCCTGCGGATGACAGCGCCAAGTCAACGGGCATTCCCATGCCGAACAGCGCTACAAGAATAGAAACAATCAGTGCCACAGCACCCGAAGTATGGGCACGAGCCTTGACGCCCAACAGCATTACGAAGAACGTCAGCAGGGGAATTGTGGATACCAGCGCGGTTAATCCCAAACTACCGCCGATGGCGACTGTATCAATAGTAAATCTCTCCAAGGTGGTTTCCTTAAATCACGGGGATGGATGGTGGAATTTATGATGGATAATCATGTGTGAGTACCCTCACTCCAACTGTAGATCGTTAGCAATACTTCCAAATATTTGTTTGATCTCGCTAGACATTTCTGCAATTGTGACAGAAGTAACAATAAGTTTCAAGCAATCCACCCCCATCTACCCGCTTCGTTGAGGGTATTTCCGGATAAATCCACTTTTTTGAAGAAATTTGACCGCGAAATGTCTGCTTGAAAGGGTCTGAAAACGGCGCACCCAAAAGAGTGGGTCGGCACTGCGCGCCCGCTGTGTGTCCACCCTGAGAGGCGCCTGAGGAACTCTCTTCAGTAGTTACAACACCAGTGCGTTAAACTACTGTGCTATGACTCCAGCTGATTTAGCCCAATTGATCAAAGAGTCCGCTTCGACGGTCTTTGAACGCCATGATCTAGACGCATCTGTTTTGCCTGACACTGTCACGGTAGAGCGACCACGCAACCCAGAGCACGGCGATTACGCCACCAATGTTGCGTTGCAGGTTGCGAAGAAGGCTGGCGTAAACCCACGCGAACTGGCGACGTGGTTGGCTGAAGCTTTGGCTGAATCAGACGCGATTGATGTTGCAGAGATTGCTGGTCCAGGCTTTTTGAATATTCGTCTCGCTGCGGCCGCACAGGGTGAGATTGTTGCCAAGATTGCTGCCGCTGGTGAACAATATGGCCACGGCGAGGCCATGGCCGACGTTAAAGTCAACCTTGAGTTCGTCTCTGCGAACCCAACTGGCCCAATCCACTTGGGCGGTACCCGCTGGGCAGCTGTGGGTGACTCTTTGGGTCGTATCTTTGAAGCAGCCGGCGCGGTTGTGACCCGTGAGTACTACTTCAATGATCACGGTGGCCAAATCGACCGTTTCGCTCGCTCCCTGGTTGCTGCGGCCAAGGGCGAACCCACCCCTGAAGATGGTTACGGCGGACAGTACATCCACGACATTGCTGCCGATGTCATCGCGCAGAAAGCGGATGCCCTGGAAGGGTCTGTTGAAGAGGTACAGGAGAACTTCCGTTCCTTGGGTGTGGAGATGATGTTTGAGCAGATCAAGTCGGACCTGCGCGAATTCGGTGTGGACTTTGATGTCTACTTCCATGAGAATTCTCTGTTCGAATCCGGCGCTGTTGATAAGGCGATTGAGCAGCTCAAGAACTCTGGTCAGATGTATCAGGGTGAGGGCGCGTGGTGGCTAAAATCCACCGATTACGGCGATTCCAAGGACCGCGTAGTTATCAAGTCTGATGGCAATGCTGCATACATTGCTGGTGATATCGCGTATGTTGCGGACAAGTTTGACCGCGGCCACAACCTGAACATCTACATGCTGGGCGCTGACCACCACGGTTATGTGCCACGTCTGAAGGCAGCGGCAGCTGCATTGGGCTATGACGCGGATGCTGTTGAGGTTCTCATTGGCCAGATGGTGAACCTGTTGCGCAACGGCCAGGCGGTGAAGATGTCCAAGCGTGCTGGCACCGTCATCACCATGAATGACTTGGTTGAGGCAATCGGTGTGGACGCAGCGCGTTACTCCCTGGTGCGTTCTTCCGTTGATCAGTCCATCGACATTGACCTGGCGCTGTGGGCTGCACAGTCCTCCGATAACCCGGTGTACTACGTGCAATACGGCCATGCGCGTCTGTGCTCCATCCAGCGCAAGGCTGAAGAAGTCGGCGTGAATTCCGATTCCGCGGACTTGGCGCTGTTAACCCACGAGCGTGAGGGCGACCTCATCCGCACCTTGGGCGAGTTCCCAGCAGTGGTGGCAGAAGCAGCTGAACTGCGTGAACCTCACCGTGTTGCGCGCTACGCGGAGGAGCTCGCATCGGTCTTCCACAAGTTCTATGACCAGTGCCAGATCTTGCCCAAGGCTGGGGAAGAGGCGGAGCCAATTCATGGTGCTCGTCTTGCGCTGGCTCAGGCAACCCGTCAGGTCCTGGCCAATGCCCTGGGCATGGTCGGCGTTTCAGCACCGGAGAAGATGTAATTTTATGGCTGATTTCAATGAACTACCGGCCCAGGTGTGGCCACGCAATGCCCAGCGCCAGGAAGATGGCGAAGTAACTATTGGTGGCGTGCCGCTTTCTGAAATTGCAGAAGAATACGGCACCCCGGTCATGGTCTTTGATGAAGATGATTTCCGTTCCCGCTGCCGTGATATGGCAGAGGCCTTCGGCGCACCGGAGCGCGTGCACTATGCGTCGAAAGCTTTCCTGTCCAAGCGCATCGCGCGCTGGGTCAACGAAGAAGGTCTTGCGATGGACGTTGCTTCCTTGGGTGAGCTGCGTATCGCGCTAGCAGCGGATTTTCCGGCTGAGCGCATTACTGTGCATGGAAACAACAAGTCAGCGAACTTCTTGCGCGCCTGCGTTGAGGCACAGGTTGGACATGTGGTCATAGACTCCGCGCAGGAACTGGAACTGCTGGATCTGATCGCAGCGAAGGCACAGCGTGTCCAGCCGGTTCTGATCCGCGTGACCCCAGGTGTGGATGCACACACCCATGAGTTCATTGCTACCAGCCATGAAGACCAGAAATTCGGCATCTCCTTGGCTACCGGTGAAGCCTTCGCTGCAGCGCAGGCGTGCCTGCGCGCGGAAAACCTCACCTTGGTTGGTCTGCACTGCCATGTTGGTTCCCAGGTCTTTGATGCCGAAGGCTTTAAGCTTGCAGCAGAGCGCATCATGGCCCTATACAGCCAGATCCACAATGAACTGGGCTACGCGCTCAAAGAGATTGATTTGGGCGGCGGCTACGGCATTCCATACACCGCGCATGAATCTCCATTGGACATCAAGGCAGTGTCCAAGGACTTGCTGGCAGCAGTTGCACACACTGCCGATGAACTCGGCATCGAACCACCAACCGTTTTGGTGGAACCAGGCCGTGCGTTGGTCGGCGCATCCGCTGTGACCGTTTACGAAGTTGGCGTGATCAAGGACGTCACCACTGGTGATTCGGCAACGCCGCAGCGTCGCTACGTGGCTGTCGATGGAGGCATGAGTGATAACATTCGCCCCGCTCTATATGGAGCGGAGTACGACGCACGCGTGATCAATCGCTATACCGATGGCGAGGAAATTCCATCCCGCGTGGTTGGTTCGCACTGTGAATCCGGCGATATCCTCATTGAAAACATCAGCCTGCCCAACGACGTCGCAGCAGGGGACTTCCTGGCCACGGCAGCAACGGGCGCTTATAGCTATTCGATGAGCTCACGCTACAACGCCGCATTCCGCCCAGCGGTAGTTGCAGTTCGTGCCGGCATGATTAAGCCAATGTTGCGCCGCGAGACCCTCGACGACCTGTTGTCGCTCGAAGTGGACTAAATGCGCACAACCAAAACACACACCATCAGCTAGGCGTAACGCAGCCCAGCAGCACCACGAATACGCCGGAGCATCACTACTGTTCCGGCGTATTTTATTCAGTTTTGACACATAAACCTCGTGTTAAGTAAGTCTGAAGCAGGGTTAGGAAAACTTATATTCTCTTAATTGTGGCAAGCTTGCCCGTCATCGGTACTGGTATTAGGCATTGGCGCACTTTTCTACCGTCTTCGTATGCCACTAAATCCAAGCCCAGAGGCTGAAATAGACCGCTTGTTCTGTATGATGGCCATGGAATGAAATTCACATCTCACAACACGTAAATTTGGGGAGTACGCATGTCTTCGAACGTCCAAGATCTCAACCGCACCGGCAAGGGTGAAGGTCAGCCAGTAGGGATTGCGCTTTTGGGCTTCGGCACCGTTGGCGCAGAAGTCTTTCGTCTTCTGACCGACTATGCGAATGACTACACGCAGCGCATTGGCGGCCCAGTTGAGGTTCGCGGTATTGCGGTCTCTGACCTGGCTAAGAAGCGTCCGGGTGTGCCGGATGAGCTGATCACTGATGATGCTCGTGGGCTGATTGCTCGCGATGACGTCGACTTGGTGGTTGAGGTTATCGGCGGTATTGATTACCCACGCGAACTGGTGTTGGCAGCGCTTAACGCGGGCAAGTCCGTAGTAACCGCAAACAAGGCCCTCGTGGCAGCGCACGCTGATGAGCTTGCCGCGGCTGCCGATGCCGCTGGTGTTGACCTCTACTTTGAGGCTGCAGTTGCCGCAGCAATCCCAGTTGTCGGCATGCTGCGCCGCTCCCTGGCAGGTGACCATGTGCAGCGCATCTCCGGCATTGTCAACGGCACCACCAACTTCATCTTGGATGCCATGGAAACCACCGGTGCCACCTATGATGATGCACTGGCTGAGGCAACCCGCCTGGGATACGCCGAAGCAGATCCAACCGCTGACGTTGAAGGTCATGATGCTGCGTCTAAGGCAGCAATTATGGCATCGCTTGGTTTTTACACCCGCGTGAACTTTGAAGACGTGTACTGCGAAGGCATCTCAAATGTCACCTCCGAAGATATCGCCGCAGCTAACCAAGCTGGCTACACCATCAAGCTTCTTGCTATCTGTGAGCGCGTGACCCGTGAAGATGGTACCGAGGCAGTTAATGCTCGAGTTCACCCAACTTTGGTACCGAAGGAACACCCATTGGCTACTGTTTCTGAGTCATACAATGCAATCTTTGTCGAAGCAGAAGCAGCCGGTTCTTTGATGTTCTACGGTAACGGCGCTGGTGGCTACCCAACCGCATCTGCTGTTGTTGGTGACATTGTTGGCGCAAGCCGCAACATTGTTCACGGTGGTCGTGCGCCAGAGGACAACACCTACGCTAATCTGCCAATTGCTGATGCTGGTGAGGCATTGACCTGCTACCACATTGATATGCAGGTGGATGAGCGCACCGGAGTTTTGGCAGCCATCTCTTCTGAGTTCGCAGCCAACGGCGTTTCCTTGCGCACCGTCCGTCAGGAAGGCTCCGAAGACGACGCACGCTTGATCGTGGTTACCCACACCGCGCGTGAGGCAGTTCTGCGCAACATCGTGGAGACCCTGACTAACCTCGATGTGGTTAAGGAAGTAAAGTCTGTCCTCCGTCTTGATAGCTAGTGCGCTGATCACGGCTAAGATAGTCCAATTATGAGTACTGAATTAGAAGTTGGCACCAAGGTTGTAGTCTCTGTTCCCGGTTCTTCCGCGAACTTAGGCCCAGGCTATGACACGTTGGGCATGGCAGTGTCCATTTATGACACCGTCGAAGTTGAAATCATCCCATCCGGTTTGAAGGTGGAGATCTTCGGCGAAGGCGAAGAGGACCTTCCGCGTGATGGTTCGCACCTGGTGGTCAAGGCCATTCGCTCTGGCTTGAAGGCTGCCGATGTTGAGGCGCCTGGCCTGCGCATTGTTTCGACCAACAACATTCCGCAGTCTCGCGGCTTGGGTTCTTCGGCTTCGGCTGCAGTGGCCGGTGTGGTTGCGGCCAATGCGTTGGCGGGTTTCCCTTTGGATGATGCGCAGATTGTGCAGCTGTCCTCGGCGTTTGAGGGCCACCCTGATAATGCTGCAGCTTCCGTACTAGGCCAGGCTGTGGTGTCGTGGACGACCATCCCGGTGGATGGCCGTTCCCAACCGCAGTACAAGGCAGCACAGATCAAGGTGCACAAGGACATTCGCGCCACCGCGCTGGTTCCTAACTTCCACGCCTCCACGCAGGCGGTGCGCCGAGTGCTTCCTTCACACGTCACGCACGGCGACGCAGCATTCAACGTCTCCCGAACCGCGGTTCAGGTTGCAGCGCTGCAAAGCTACCCAGAGCTGCTGTGGGAGGGCACGCGTGACCGCTTGCACCAGCCTTACCGTTCAGATGTTTTGCCGGTTACTGCAGAGTGGGTTAATCGTCTACGCAACCGTGGCTACGCCGCCTACCTGTCAGGTGCTGGCCCAACCGTGATGGTGTTGCACACCGAACCTATCGATGAAGAAATACTCGAGGACGCACGCTCCCAGGAACTGCGCGTTATCGAACTCGAAGTCGCAGGTCCTGTCACCGTCGAGGTCACCCAGGCTTAAGCTTCAAAGCCGAAGCTTAGCGTTCACGCCAAAAAATTTAGGTTTGAACGCCTCAAAATGGAAAAGCTCCATGCCGCTGATTTAAAAACAGCATTCGGCATGGAGCTTTCTTGTGCGCATCACCCGTGGTCTATTCCAGCAACGCCATGGAACGGAACTAGTGCTGGTAGACGCGAACTTTAGAAATGTCGATGGTGCAATCAACTTCATCGACGGAGTTGATTGAGGCATTAAGTGCGTGTGAGGCGTCCACCGGTACGGTGATGAGTTCACTGCCCACTCGCACGCTCACGCTTAACTGGGACAAGCTGTCAGCGGTGACAGAGTGCACCGTGCCGCGAATAGTAGTGGCGCCGGGGGTCTTGCCCAAAGGTTCTAAGTGCAGCTGCACGTCATAAGGGGAGAAGACCACAGTGGCTTTTTCACCCTTCGATGGAGACACTTCTGATAGAACGGATTCCGGTGGGCTGGTTCGAATCTCTAGTACGCCATGGATGTCCTGGTTGTGGGAATTGATGACGGTCTGGCCGTCTGCGTCGATCGACTGGATGGTGCCAGTCAAGCGGTTTAGCCCGGCAATGTCTGCTACGAAAGAGGTGGGCGGAACGCTGAGAATCTCATTCGTGGGGCCAAATGCCACGACGCGTCCTGCTTCCATTACGGCGATGTTGTGAGACAGCCCGGCAACATCCAACGCATTATGCGTGACCAACAGGGTGGTGCGGTCAGTGGCAGTTGCGTGTAGGAAACGGCGCCAGCGAGCAGCAGAAGACACATCAATCGCGGCGAGTGGCTCGTCCAAAATGAGTGCTTGCGGGCGCGCTGCGAGTGCGCGCACGAGCGCGACTTGCGCAGCCTGACCACCAGAAAGCGTAGAGACACGAACATCACTCAGCGCCGAGAGTCCGGCAGCAGCAAGAAGCTCTGCTGTCCGTGCTGAACTCCTAGTTACCATGGTGATGGCCTGGTTGACGCTCGCGTTCTTGGGCAGACCGGGGTTCTGCGTGAGCAGGACTACCTTCGGATTATCGTGCAAGGTGAAATTGGCGGAGGTTAAACGCCCAGCAATCAGGCTCATCAGGGTGGTCTTGCCGGAGCCATTCATGCCAATCACGGTGGTGGTCTCACCGGATGGAAAGTGTGTGGTTTGCCCGTTGGAGGTCACTTTAATGTCAGGACCTGTCACGTCCGGCTTTGTGAGCTCTCTGAGTTTTTCCACATCCATGAACCCGAGAACCTGCGCCTTTTGTGTTGCCTGGCGCGAAAATAGCATGGGCAGGCCAGCCACGATGAGGCTGAGCACCGCAATGCCGATCAGGATGGCAGATAACGCGTAGGCATTTTCCGCACTGATCTCACGCTCAAGATAGATTCCCAGCGGCAGGGTGCGGGTAACACCAGGCATGGAACCAGCAAAGGTGACGGTGGTGCCAAATTCGCCGAGGGAGCGCGCAAAAGCTAGTCCCAAGCCCGTCAAGATTGCCGGGGCGATAGTGGGCAGCGTGATGCGGCCTAGAATCATCCATTGGCCAATGCCGACACCGCGCGCGGAGGCGGTGATCTCAGAATCTATCTGCCGCAGCGCGGAATCAACCGCCACCACAACGAAGGGGAGTGTGACAAACACGTGGGCTGCCACAACGCCGGGAAAGGCGAAGGCTAATTGCCAACCGAAGAAATCAAGCACGGGGGCAAGCAAACCGCGGCGGCCCACAAACGCGGTCAGTGCCAGGCCAGATACCACCGGCGGCATGGCCAGCGGCAAATACACTAAAAGCCGGACGGCAGATGCCCCGCGACGCAGTTGTGATAACCACAGCGCCAAGCCAATGCCCAACACCGTGGCAATGATGGTGGACAGTGCTGCTGCTGACAATGTGGTCTTGAGCAGCTCTATTGTCTCTGGCACGGAGGCTATCTCAGAGAAATCTCCCCAAGGCACACGCAGCGCGAGCGCGATGACCGGAAAAGCAATGTAGGCAATCGCAATGATGCCGATTGCTACAAATAGCACCGGTACTTTATGCGTGACTGTCTTGAGCTGCGAAGCCATGGCAGTGCCACTCGCTGCGGTGTTAGCAGGGGAGGAATTCATTGTGCACCAGAGTCATTAGAAAATTAGTCTTCTGGGGTAAAATCGTAGTCGGTCCAGACCGAATCAAAGTCATCAGCCAGCAGATCCAGCAGCTGTTGTGCGGACTCCGGATTTTCAGACTCAGCAACCACTGCGCCGAAGATGCTGTTGGTAAATTCTTCAGCGCCTTCGATTTCGATGACCTCTACTGCATCTCCGGCAGCGGCAGCATCGGTGGCATATACCCAGCCGGCGTCAGCTTCACCAGAGGTGACCTTGCCCAGCACGTCTGCTACCTGGTGCTCCAGGGAATCAGCGGTGACATCCAGGCCCTTAGCTTCAATGATGGACTCAGATACGGTGCCACAAGGAACCTGTGGGTCACACAGCACGAAGGTGGTGTCTTCCGTGATGTCCTCAACGGATTCTAGACCCGCTGGGTTTCCTGCTGGAACAACCATGACCATCACATTAGAGGCCAGCTGCACTGGATCATTGACCACGTCGGCATCCTGCGCATCCGTCATGTTCTTTTTATCCGCAGTGATCAGAACATCGCCCGGCGCGCCATCGACAAGCTGCTGCACCAGAGTTGATGATCCGGCGTTGTTGATGAGCAAGGAGACTGATGGATCAAGCTCTGCGGCCTGCGCTTCGAGTTCTTCATTGAAAACTCGGGTGGAAGATGCTGCCAGGAGGTTGAGCTCGACCTTTTCCGCTGGTGCTTCCGCGGAATCTGCGGAATCTGAGCAGGCAGTCAGTGCAGTCGCAACTGCAACGATGGCCAAAGCTGGAAGGACTCGGGTCCTCATGTTTTCTCCAAATTAAACGGCAATTTACGTGTTTAAGTACAAATTAAGGTTAACACCCGCACGGATCGTAAGTCCGGGCTTAGCAGGTATTTAGAGGGTGGAGTTGGTTCAAACTAAGGTTGGCCATGATTGCTGCCACCATGCTGGTGAGTAAAATCACTCGTATCTCACCAGGCTCGGGCTGCGCATCCAATGGGCTTGGTCGAACAACAGGTGAATTCACTCAAGCTAGACAATCGAAGAAGGTCCTTCCCATGACTACTGCGTCCCCAGATGCTTCACATTCTCAGCCTGACCATCACGACCATCACGAGCACACCCATGGCACTGGGGTGCACAGCGCCCTGGAATCCCAAGTTCTGGAAAGTCTGCGTGCTGTCATCGCGGATGATGATGTGCGCACGCGCCTAATTGACCGGGTGGCTTATGCCAGCGACGCCTCGCACTATTACAACGTGCCCAAAGCTGTCATTGTGGCAACCGATATCACGGAAGTCGCCCATGCCTTCAAGGTGGCTGCGGATCATGATTTGTCGGTGACGTTGCGTTCTGGTGGCACATCGTTGTCGGGTCAGGCTTCCGGCGATGGGTTGTTGGTGGATGTGCGACGCGGGTTTAGAAATATGAGCGTGCAAGATAATGGTCGCATCATTCGGGTGCAGCCGGGGATGACCGTGGCGCAGGTCAATGCGCGTTTGGCGTTGTATAACCGCAAGCTTGGCCCGGACCCAGCGAGTGAGTCGGCCGCGACCATCGGCGGGGTGGTCAATAATAATTCTTCTGGCATGGCGTGCGGTACGGAATTCAATACCTATCAAACCTTGCGCGGGCTAACTTTAGTCCTGCCATCGGGCACCATCATTGACACCAGTGCGGATGATGCAGATGCCAAGCTTTATGCGCTTGAGCCGAAGCTGGCCGAAAAGCTGCTGCAGTTGCAGCGCAGAGTTAAAGACAACCCAGAGTCGGTAGAGATTATTCAGCGGCACTTCGCCATCAAAAACACCATGGGCTATGGCTTGAATTCCTTCCTCGATTTCGAAGGCCCGGCCAAGATCTTGGAGCACCTCGTGGTGGGCTCCGAAGGCACCTTGGCGTTTGTGGCGGAAGCCATCTTTGAAACCATCCCAGTGGCAAAGCTTGCCACCACAACGGTGGCGGTATTCGCCGACCTGCACGGCGCGACCTCGGCATTGCCGGACTTGGTGGGCACGGGCGCTGCTACGTTGGAACTCATGGATGCAGCATCCATCAAGGTCGGGCAGAGCTTTGATGATGCGCCGCAGTCCATTCTGGGTTTTGATGTGGATAAACAAGCAGCGTTGCTCATTGAATACCATGCCCAAACAGCAGATGAGCTGGCTGAGCGTGAGCACATTGGACAAAAGCTACTGGGGGACTTGGAATTGTTTAAGCCCTCGGCATTTTCCACCCAGACTGCCGACCGCAACAGCGCATGGCAGTTTCGCAAAGGCCTGTATGCCAAGGTGGCCAAAGCCCGCCCGTCAGGTACCACAGCATTGTTGGAAGATGTCGCCGTTCCAGTAGAACGCCTGGCCAATACGTGTGCAGGATTGCAAGAGCTTTTCGACTCCAATGGCTATGAAGAAGCCGTCATCTTCGGCCACGCTAAAGACGGCAATATCCACTTCCTCCTCACCGACCGTTTCGAAGGCGAAGACAATCTCAAACGCTACAACAGCTTCACCGATGACATGGTGGACCTCATATTGTCCGCAGAAGGAAATCTCAAAGCTGAGCACGGCACGGGACGTGCGATGGCACCCTTTGTGCGCCGTCAATACGGCGATGAACTCTATGAAGTGATGCAGGAGCTCAAACAAGCTATTGACCCGCGCGGGATCCTAAACCCCGGAGTCATCCTAGATGAAGACCCCACCGCGCACATTAGCAATGTGAAGCTCAACCCCACGGTGGAAGAAGAGATTGATACCTGCGTCGAATGCGGCTACTGCGAACCGGTCTGTCCTTCCAAGGATCTAACGCTGACCCCACGCCAGCGCATCGTGGTGCGCCGGGCGCGCGCTAAAGCTGAGGGGCAAGGCGACTATGCCACAGTCGCCGAATTGGATAAGGACTACGAGTACATGGGCAAACAGACTTGTGCCGTGGATTCGATGTGCCTGCGCGCCTGCCCGGTGGGCATTGACACCGGTAAATTCATCAAACGCCTGCGCCGCGAGGATTCCAACACGGTTGAACAAAGCGTTTGGAAGACTGCTGCCCAAGGCTGGTCCACGGTCAACTTGGGTGCCTCCGTTGCACTTAGCGGCGCGCACCGCCTACCCACTAGCCTGGTCAAAGCAGTCACAGATGTTGGCCGCAAGCTAGTTGGCACAGAAACCTTGCCACAGTATCAACCCGAATTGCCTAGTGGTGGCAGTCGGCGCTCGAAACTAGGCAGTATAGTCGGGGATAAGACCGCCGAGGTCCAAGCAGTGTACGTGCCGGCGTGTGTTAATGCCATGTTCGGCGCGCAAAAGGGTGGCATCGGTGTCACCGAGTCCTTTATCCGCCTTGCCGAGCGCGCCGGGGTGGCTCTTTCCGTGCCAGAGGGCATTGATTCGCTGTGCTGCGGCACGCCATGGACATCCAAGGGCATGGCAAAAGGCCATGAGGTGATGCAGGAAAGAGTGCGCACAGTGCTTGCCGATTCCACCCAGGGCGGCACACTGCCCGTCATCGTGGATGCGTCGAGCTGTACGGAGGGCTTTATTGCGATGCTGAAAGACACTGGTATCACCGTGGTGGATTCCATTGCTTTCACAGCGGAGCACCTGGTGGGCAATTTGCAGGTGACTAAGCAACAGGATTCGGTGACTATTCACCCGACCTGTTCAGCACAGCACTTGGGTTTGATGCCGGCGATTGAAGCAGTAGCGAATGCGGCTGCTAAGGACGTGGACATTCCACTTAGTTGGGGTTGCTGTGGCTATGCGGGAGACCGCGGCATGCTGCACCCGGAACTTACCGCGAGCGCTACCGCGCGCGAGGCTTCAGAGGTCAAAGGAATTGACGGTGAGCACCACGTGTCAACCAACCGCACCTGTGAGCTGGGAATGACCCGTGCCACCGGCAAACCTTACCGCCACGTGTTGGAGGTTTTGGAGCTAGCTACGCGCTAGCAGATGGCGCGCTAGTAGATACCCCTGTGGAGCACTGGTGAGCAGAGCAGGGTATCGCGACAATATCGCAGGATGCGCGGGCGCTGCGCGGAAACAGCGTCAAACGGATCTTGCCCTTGAGCTGCTCATCTAGAGTCTCACGCAGGTAAGCCTCGTGCACAGCGCAAATAAACTGCGAAGGCTGTGAGCCTGCTTTGACCAGAGGGCAGGCATTGAGCTGAATGACCGTGCCTGCGGTGGATTCCTCTACCGGGTGCGGGGCACGCTGCTTGAGCGGATCAGGCCCCATCTGCCGAAAGAGCATGAGCAGGGAGGCGATGGCATTGTCATGGCCATCAGTATCACCCAACTGGGAAGGTACTTCCTGTGCCCAGCGGCGCCCGATATCACGGGCACGCGCATGGTCCTCTCGAGTTATTTCGCCTTCCGGCTCCATGGCTTCGACCAGGATCTTGATGAGGCATAGATACTCTTGTGCGACGCCGACTACATCAGGCATACGAACTTGGAAGACCAGGGTGGGGCGGCCGCGTCCACCGCTGGGAGCGGAAGAAACGCGGACCAAACCTTGTTCCTCGAGTTCTTCCAAGTGTCCGCGCACGGTATTGACATGCACGCCCAAGACAGTGGAGATTTCGGCAGCGCCAGTGCCATTGGGGTAACCGTTGAGGGTGTCAAGAACCTCACGCTGTTTAGCGGAGAGACTGAGTGATTCGGGGAATAAGCGAGTGGTTGAAGGCGGTGCTGCAAATACTGCGTCCATAGGGGGAAGGATGCCTCTCTTAACCTCTTAAATTAAGCCTAAAGTCTGCACAATCATAACACGATGTTTGATTTGTGAATATAACCAAAAGCCTGAGTTTGCCACTCGCACGAAATGCTAGGGGATAGCGTTCGGTTTAGGAGATCCGGGTGAACTTGATGTGGTATTCCTTTGGTTCTTCCTTGAGGTATTCCAGCTCAAACCTTTCTTCACGAGCCTCAACCTCTTTCAGAAGTGGGACCGGGTTGTGAGGAGCCACCAGAATGAGGGACTCTCCAACTTGGCGAGTTCCCAGCGCGCCGTGGATTGCGCCGTGGCGAATTGCGTGCGGGATGAGGTTTGCCTGCAGGGTAGGGATGTCCTTGACTGTGTTGGCTTCAGTGAGACCGAGATCCATGGGGAAATCACTTTCTATGAGGGCGGGCCAGTAAATACAGTTTTCATCCTAGGCCGATATTAAACACGGATCCAGTCGTGGATATTGAATCTTCCATTCGGGGTCAATCCACAACTCACCCAAACTGTGCGCGTGTGAGATTTACTGTGGCTGAAGATGCATAGTCATCGGCTTCTTTGCGGGTGTCATAGTCGCGCTCTTGACCTGTGCCGGGAACCGCAATGATGCGACCAGCATGGGCGAGCAGGCGCCGTACTGATTGGTTGCGGGGGCTACCAAGTTCTTTGAAAGCGTGCGTCAAAGCATCGGTTCGCCATAGAGCACAGAGATTTTGCAAGCTGCCATCCTGGCTGCGAATTAGTGCGACACCTGCGCTAGCGTCAGCCCTCATAGCTTCTACGAGTGGCGGAAGGATATGTGGTGAATCCGGGGCATCGACGGGAAGGATGGCGAGATACTCAATGTCGGGGTGGTCCAAAATAAGGTATTCATATCCCGCGTGGATTCCTGCGACCGGCCCGCCAGAAGGTGGCTGCTCACAAGTTGCGGGAAGTCCCAGTTCGCGCGGGGAGACCACCACATAATCTGTATCTATGGGTAACTGGGCGATGAGGCGGTCTACTAAGCGCACACCGTGGACTTCCACACTGGCCTTATCAACCCCACCCATGCGGGTGCCTTGGCCACCGGCAACGATGATTGCGGCTAATGTGCTTTTTTCAGCGCGTCCCAATTTTTTTCGTCCCATTGTGTGTTTTTTCCTACTGTGCCTTGGTTTGTCCTAGGTGTGCCCGTGATTAGTGCGGAAACTCGCGTGACCAGTCGCCTGATCTTCCCCCGGATTTTGCGGTGATGGCGCATCCGCGGATATACGCGCTGCGGTCCACACCCTTGACCATGTCAATAACCGCAAGTGCTGCGACATTGACTGCAGTCAATGCTTCCATTTCTACGCCGGTGCGGTCTGCCGTGCGCACCGTGGCTTCAATGAAGACGTGATCTTCTCTAATCTCCACATCAACCTTGGCGCCATGAACGCCGATAGTGTGCGCTAGCGGCAGTAACTCCGGGACCTTCTTCGCGGCAGCAATCCCAGCAATGCGTGCAACGGCGAGAACATCACCTTTCGGCACAGTTCCGTCCTGGAGCGCCTGGAGAATTTCAGGGGAGCACGCTACTTCACCTTGAGCAGTTGCCGAGCGCACCGTGGGGGTCTTCTCCGTAACGTCAACCATGTACGCTTCACCAGCGTTATCGAGGTGAGTAAATTTCATAAATCGTGCTCTACTTTCTATATTTCCAGCTTTACATCTAGTCCTATTTCCAGCGCTCGTGCTAGAACTAGCACTGGCGCTGTCTCGAACTAGGTGATTACCAGGTGGTAGACGGGATGAGTAATACATCCACCATATCGCCCTCAGAACAAGGTAGTTGTCCACTGCGCACACGGAACAGTCCGTTGACTCCAACTAGAGCGCCAATCATATGCGAGCCCACCTTGCGGCCATTAAAGGGCGTGACCTGTGCAGGCTGCGCAGCGAAATCAATAATCGCTGGAACCAGCACATCCTTATCGCGTGCCACTGGCACCTGGCCAACTAATTCTGCCGAGACGCTTGGGATCCCAGATGTATTCTTACTACCGCTGAGCTGCGCTAGCAATGGACGGACATATAGATAGAAGGACACAAAGGCTGCAACTGGATTACCCGGCAACGAAACCACCGGTACCTGTTCTGACTTAGAGCCCCGCCAAACAGACTGGCCTTGGTGGGAACCTGGTTTGTGGTTCACTTTGCCAAACCATGCGTGCGCTGCATGATTGACCAGGACTTCGCGCACGACGTCAAAAGCTCCAACGGCCACGCCGCCCGTGGTGACAATGACGTCATGGTCGGCTGATAAAGCATCAAAAAGCGTGCGCAGCCCCGCGGGGCTATCAACACTGTGGGCGATGGTGACATCGAACTGGCCGCTGGTACGGACAAGCGAGGCAAGCATGGGGCTATTGGAATCCGGAATCTTGCCAACGCTCAAAGCTTGGCCAATGGGCGCAAGTTCATTGCCTGTAGAAATCACCGCCACCCGTGGACGAGCAAAGACCTCTACTTCCTCTATACCTGCGGAGATGAGCGTTGACAGCAGACCAATATCAACAACCTGGCCAGCCTGGGCAAATATCTGTCCGGACTTTAGGCTTTCGCCTCGGAAGCGGATATGCAGGCGGTCTACATCAAAGCCTTGAACCGCGACCTTGTCAGGCAGTTGCTGCGGGCCCGGCGCGATATTGGTGTATTCCACCGGCACAATTAGTAGACCGTCGACCGGATCGCTGACTGGTGCGCCGGTCATAATACGGGTGGCGCAGCCGCGCGCCGGGTGAAGTGGGGCATCGCCCGCGGTGACGTCTCCAGTGACAATTAGTTCAGCACTGCCGGTGGAATCAAGATCAGCGCGGTTAACGAGGAAACCATCCATGGCCGAGTTATTAAAGGGCGGAATAGCATTGACCGCTACTTGGTTTGTTGCCAAGACACGGTTGACTGCATCAGCGTTGACGGAAATCGTCTCCGTGGTGGGCTCCAGCGCTGATACCAGGATGGCATCACGGTGTTGCTCAATCGTGCGCTGTTGTGGACCGTGATGATCCGCTTGGGTCACCGGTGGTTTAAGAAATTCCCCGTGGCTCATAAGAATCGACTTTAGCCGCCAATAGCGGACATTGGGCGGTCTGGCTGTAAGAAGCCTTCATCATCCATTCCATGTCCGGGTTTCTTACGCCACATCTCACCAGCCCACGCTGCCATGACTTCATCATCACTAGCGCCCGCGCGCATCAGGTCGCGAAGGGAGGTTTCAGAATTTCCGAAGAGGCAGTTGCGCACAGCGCCGTCGGTGGTCAGGCGAGTTCTGTCGCAGTCACCGCAGAAAGGCCGAGTGACCGATGCAATGACACCAATGCTGCCGGTAAGCGGGCCAGTGGCGGAGCCATTGATGGAACCGGTGTCATTGGGCAGTACTGCATTCCAGAGTTGCGCTGGCGCAGAACCGCGGGGTTCTTCGGCTGGAGTCAAGTCCAACTTAGCTGATAGGCGCTCAAGGATTTCTTCTGCGGTGACCATGTCGGAGCGCTTCCACTTCTCGCGTGGACCCAGCGGCATCTGCTCGATAAACCGCAGCTGCGCACCTGTGCGTAACGCGAACTTTGCCAACGGGACGATGTCATCTTCATTGATTCCCGGCATGACCACAGCGTTGATTTTGACCGGGTTCAGCCCAGCAGCGATAGAAGCGTCGATGGCTTTCATCACTCCGTCCAAGCGGTCACGTCGTGTCAGCTGCGCATAGCGCTTATGGTCAATGGTGTCGAGGGAAATATTGACGCGGTCCAGTCCTGCTTCTTTGAGTTTGTGAACACGGCGGTCCAGTCCTAACCCATTGGTAGTCATCGCGATTGACGGCGGCTTGCCCTCATCAGTGCGCAGCTTTTTGGTCTCCGCAATGATGTACTCGAGCGATTTCCTCAGCAGCGGCTCGCCACCGGTGAAACGAATCTGGCGGATTCCCAGTTGTGTCACGGCAAGGGTGATGAGGCGGAT
Organism: Corynebacterium casei LMG S-19264; assembly: GCF_000550785.1. Classification (NCBI taxonomy): domain Bacteria; kingdom Bacillati; phylum Actinomycetota; class Actinomycetes; order Mycobacteriales; family Corynebacteriaceae; genus Corynebacterium; species Corynebacterium casei. Next base: position 1,898,182 of record NZ_CP004350.1, on the reverse strand, counting down.
GGTTTCATCATCGGAAAGCGTTTGCTCCGTTGCCATCCACTCCAAACCCTCCGCCGGCATGCAATAAGTGCAGCGCAGGTTGCAACGGTCAGTCAAAGATACGCGCAAGTCACGCGCGACGCGGCCGAACTTATCTTTCAACCGCCGGGAGCCATCTTCTTCTGCCGGCGGCAAATCTTCTGGAAGATGAGGCGCGGTGCCTGCCGATGCATGATTAAGGCCCAATTGGGGAAGGCCAAGAGACACAGAATTGTTCTCAGCTGCTTGCCCTGCATGGGTGTTAGGGGAAGAAATCTGAAGTGTCATGTCTGTCCTATTCTAGGCGCTTAACCGTGAAAACCCCAGTTTGTCCTACTCTTGCGCAGGTTCATCGTGCAGGCTTAGTGCCCTCAGGCTGAGAAGCTTCAGGTGAGCGACGGGTACTGAGATTGATGGAACACACTCCCGGGCGAGAAAGTGGATGAAGCTCCAAGCGCAGACGAGGATCGACATCGGCGTCGGTGAGATAGCCGAGGAAACCTTCGTGGACAGCGCACACAAAAGGGTGCGGGCGATTGCCATTGACTGTTAACGGACAAGCGTGCAGATCTAGGTCTGAACCTTCTTCGGAGTCCAGATCGCCTGCTGGAGGTGAGGGATCAAAACCGAGGTCGCGCAGCTTGGCAAAGAGAGACTCCAAGGCGTCTTTATCGCTGACTACATCAACGGGAGCAGCGCCTGCGGGATCTTTCTTCTCCATGGTTCGAGCCCACATGCGGCCAACATCGATGGCGCGGGCATAGGCTTCATTACTGAGAGTTTCTTGCTCGACGAGCATGCTGGTGAGCACACCAATGAGGGAGACATATTCTTCAGCGATTGTTTCTGTCTTCGGTGCGCGCACATGGAATACGAAAGACGGGCGGCCGCGGCCCTGCGCCGGTGCGGGCATGACCTGGACGGCGTCTTTGGCAATGAGTTCGTCGAGGTGGCTGCGCACGGTGTTGACGTGCGAGTCCAGCATCTTGGCGATTTCGGAGATTTTCGCGCCCTGTGGAAACTCATGAAGCGCGTCTAAAACCTTGCGCTGCTTAGGCGATAGACCCAAGGACTCTGGAAATAAATCAGAGCTTGAGCGGGGGACCTGCGAGGAAGAATTCGCAGCACCGCTGTTCATCTGAATCAGCGTCCTTTCTTGAAAGTTTAAAAATAAGAGTCTATGCAGTTGTGCAGCCGAAGCAATTGCGTCGCGGGTTGAGCTTGAGAAAGCTCGCGCGCCGGGGCACGGCGTGGATGTGTTGATAGTACCGCGTGGGCAGATGAATTAAATAACCAACCCTTCTGCGTTGCGGGTACTTCAACAGGGGAAACAACCAACTTTAGTTCCTAGTTTAGTTCTCCAACAGCACTAATAGAAGACAACACTTCTGTCTATGAACTGGGCCCAAACAACACCGTTAAACACAAAAATGACCCGCGCTGAGAAAGGCTAGAGCGGGTCATTTGAAGCATCAGAGCCCTAGCGTGAGGCTAGGAAGAACGCGGCGGGCGGGTCTTATCGGCCCGCTTGTTGTTGTCAGTATCGCGGTCAAGCTGCGAATGCGGTGAACGCACTGGCTCCCAAGCAACGTGGGAACGCATATCGGTGGTGCGGCTGTCGCGCGAGCGGTAGACCACATATGGACGGTTGACATATCCAACCGGCGCGGAGAACGCGTGCACCAGGCGGGTAAACGGCCACACCGCAATCAGCGTAAAGCCAGCAAGCACGTGCAGCTTGAACGGCCACGGCACCTCAGACATCAACTCCGGCTGGATATTGAAAATCAGCAAGTTACGCAACCACGGAGAAATGCTCTCACGGTAGTCATAACCATGCGTTCCCTGAATATCGAAAAGCTGCAGCGTCAACGTTGCAATCGTGCCGGTCAAGATCGCACCGCCCAAAAGCACGTACATGACTTTGTCTGAACGCGACGTTGCCAAAAATACCGAGCGGTTCACCACGCGGCGATAAATAAGCCCCGCCAAACCCAGGCACGTCGCAATCGCGGCCAGCGCGCCGGGATAGGTGGCAATCAGGTGGTAGAACTCATCGGAAATTCCCACTGACTGCGTCCAGGACTTCGGAATGGCCAGGCCCATGAGGTGACCGACAATGACGAAGACCATGCCCCAGTGAAACAGCGGGGATGACACGCGCAGCAGTTTGGATTCGTAGATTTGGGTGGAGTGGGTGGTCCAGCCGAACTGGTCGGTGCGCCAGCGCCAAAAGATGCCGACGAAGAAGGCGACAATCGCCAGCCACGGGAACGCACCCCACAGGAAGTTTTCAAAGTATTCCATGATGATAATCCTTTAAAGATCGTCAGGTTGGACGGTCGGGAATGGAAGATCGGCAATACCCACAACCTCAGCGGGCGGGCCGGTACGGATAAGGTCGACATACTTTTGAGCGGTCTCCGCATCGACACTGGGCAAAGACCTACACACAGCAACAATGAGTGAGACATAGGGGGAGCCGGTTTGCTGCAGCGCGGCGCGGAGAACTTCGAGGCCGTCGCGGTAGCTGGCTACAAACTCCACGGCCTTTTCATGCGCGGAACCTTCAGATAGTCCAAGCGCCTCTAGTACCACGCAGAGGTGATCGGGCAGCTCATCATTTTCATCAAAGTCAAAGCCTAAGTCCCGCAGCTGCTGGCCGAAAGCCAAGATTGCCATGCCTCGCTGGCGAGTATCGCCGACCGCGTAATAGGTCAAAAACAACGAGCAACGGCGGCGTTGATCAAAGGTTTCCACGTAGTGCTCTTCCAGCTCCCGCAGGCTGGCTGCCTGCGCCCAGTCGAGGAATGCGGCGAAATCGGCGGCAATTTCTTCCGGGAGGCGATCTAGCTGGGCGTGTACTGCGGCAAGCCGGTCATGGAATAGCTCATCAGGGTAGTGCAGCAACAGCGACACCGCCATGGCAACGGTGCGCCGCTGATGCTCAGTTACTGCAACAGGCGAAATGAGCTCCGCCGGGATGAGCCCAGTGTGAGTGCGGCGTGGATTTGCAGCGCCCACGCGCGCGCTTAAAGTCGCGCGGCTCGTGCGCTCAACATCTTTTACGCCGCCGGAAGTGCCCATGCCGGCTGGCGTTCCGAAGCTAGCAAGCATGTCATGATCAGCTGGTGGTGCGGATGCAGGAGAGCCACTGCCTGGCCAGAGTTTGAGTTTGGAACGAATATCCATGATGGTGTCCTTTTCTCCCTATCCCTCATCGCGCTTCGGCGGGAACATACCGTCAGGGCGGTCACCAGTCCAGGACAACAGTGAGACCTTGCCGGACTCACTACCGCCGTGACTAGAACATGCTTCCGGAGCACCCATGCCCAGGTCCGCAAAAGCCTTGTCCATGGCACGGGTTGGGTCGGTGTCACCAAATGGATCCAGGTCAGCAATACCGCGTGGAGTTTCCGGCGAGGCGGTTGGGATGACATAGCGGTCGTCATACTTGGCAATAGCGAGCAGACGGTACATCTCCTGAATCTGCTTGCCGGTCATGCCGACTGCTTCCGCGATTTCCTCCTGTGGCTCATTGCCCAGGTTGATATCGCGCATATAAGAACGCATTGCCACCAGGCGACGCAGCGACTTTTCTACCGGAACGGTATCGCCGGCACTGAACAGTCCTGCCAGGTAGTCCAGCGGGATGCGCATGTTAGACAGCGTGGAAAACAGCAGCTTATGGTCCTCACCGTCGTAGCCAGCGGCGGTGATTTCATCAACCACTGGGGACAACGGCGGGACGTACCAAACCATGGGCAAGGTGCGGTATTCCGGGTGCAGCGGGAGTGCGACTTCATACTTGAAAATCATGTCGTAGATAGGTGACTGTTGCGCAGCGTCAATCCAAGAGTGCGGGATGCCTTCACGCTTTGCGCCTTCAATGACCTCTGGATCATTGGGGTCCAACAAGATGGACTTCTGTGCTTCTAGCAAATCCTTTTCATCTGGGGTGGATGCAGCCTCAGCCACGCGGTCGGCGTCGTAGAAGATAACGCCCAAGTAGCGCAGGCGACCCACACATGTCTCAGAACACACGGTGGGCTGGCCAACTTCAAGGCGTGGGTAGCACAGCGTGCATTTCTCAGCCTTGCCAGTCTTGTGGTTGAAGTAGACCTTCTTGTACGGGCAGCCCGAGACACACATGCGCCAGCCGCGGCACTGATCCTGGTCCACCAGCACAATGCCATCCTCCGCGCGCTTGTACATCGCACCGGATGGACACGAAGACACACACGTTGGGTTGATGCAGTGCTCACAAATACGCGGCAGATAGAACATGAAAGAGTCTTCAATCTGCTTTTTCACCGCGACGTTCATCTTGTTGAGCACCGGGTCACTATCCATGGTGGCGGTGGAGCCACCGAGGTTGTCATCCCAGTTAGACGACCATTCGATCTTGTTGATCTCACGGCCATCAATCTGAGAGACAGGCTTTGCTGTTGGCTGGGTTTTCTGCCCAGCCTTGGCGCCCATGAGGTCCTCATACTGATAAGTCCAGGGCTCGTAGTAGTCATGGATGGTGGGCAGGTTCGGGTTGTGGAAAAGCGTGAGCAGCTTCTTAATGCGTCCGCCAGCTTTGGGCTTGAGCTTGCCACTGTTGGTCAGCTTCCAGCCACCTTGCCACTTTTCCTGGTCTTCCCAGGTGCGGGGATAGCCCACGCCGGGGCGGGTTTCAACGTTGTTGAACCAGATGTACTCAGTGCCTTCGCGGTTGGTCCATGCCTGCTTACAGGTCACGGAGCAGGTGTGGCAGCCGATGCACTTGTCCAGATTCATGATCATGGAGATTTGGGCCATTACCTTCATTAGTACTGCACCTCCTGGGAGCGGCGACGAACACGGGTGACTTCGTCGCGGTTATTACCGGTAGGTCCGATGTAGTTGAAGTGATAGGTCAGCTGGCCATAACCGCCAGCGATGTGGACGGGCTTGATGAGGATGCGCGTCAAAGAGTTGTGCGTGCCGCCGCGGCGGCCGGTGTGCTCATTGAGCGGGGTGCCCACCGTGCGCTCTTGGGCATGGTTCATGATCATCGTGCCTTCAGGGATGCGGTGGGAGACAATAGCGCGGGCGCTAACTACACCGTTTCGGTTGTAGACTTCGACCCATTCGTTATCTGCTACACCGATCTTTTCGGCGTCCTTATTCGACATCCAGATGACCTGGCCACCACGGGAGATGGACAGCACATGCAGGTTGTCAAAGTATTGCGAGTGAATTGACCACTTGTTGTGGGTGGTCAGATATCGCAGAGAAATTTCTACTTCGCCATTTTTGTCAAAGGTTTCGCCCGGGTTGAATTCACCATGCAGGTGCAGGTGGTCTAGTGGCGGGCGGAAGACCGGCAGGGATTCTCCGTAGTCCATAAACCAGTCATGGTCGATGTAGTAATGCATGCGGCCGGTGAGGGTGTGCCACGGTTTATCAAATTCCACGTTGATGGAAAAGGCTGTGTATCGGCGGTTATTGCGCTTATCCGCGGTCCACTCAGGAGAGGTGATGACCTGCGTTGGGCGTTCCTTAATGGCATCCCAGTTGATTCGCACGTCCTTATCTGAGGCAGCCAGCGGGGACAAGTCCTTGCCGGTGCGCGATGACAGGTAGTCAAAGCCATTGGCCGCAACCTCACCGTTAGAAACACCAGATAGGTGCAAGATGGCGTCAATAACCTTGGTGTCCTTGGTCAAATCCACCAGCTCACCCATCGAGGTTTCCGAGGTGCCGCAGATAAGCTCGAGTTCTTTGACCTGCTTGCTGACATCAAACTTGGTGCCATGCACTGCTGTTCCAGCCTTGGCTGTCAGTGGGCCCAAGTGCGTCCACTTTTCGTAGATCTTGGTGTAATCACGTTCAACTACGGCAAGCTTCGGCATGGTTACCCCAGGAATGTAGCCCATCTTTTCCACATCAGGCACCACGCCATTGGGCATGCCCAACTCATCCGGGCTGTCATGGTGGCTAGGCTGGGTGACCACGTCACGCTGCGTTCCCAACCAGCGCACAGACATCGCAGACAAGGATGCAGAGAGGTCGCGGAAGACTTCGAAGTCGGTGCGAGCTTCCCACGGCGGGTTGATAGCCGCGTTAAAGGAGTGCAGGTAGGGGTGCATGTCTGTCGATGACATATCGTGCTTCTCATACCAGGTTGCCGCCGGCAACACGATGTCTGAAACCAACGTTGTCGACGTATTGCGGAAGTCCGTGGTCAGCATCAAATCGAGCTTGCCCTTCGGTGCTTCATCACGCCAGGTGATGGTTTCTGGACGCTCATCCTCGGACAACTCTTCTGCCGTGGCATCCGAATCCACGCCCAAGAGATGCCGCAGGAAGAACTCCGTACCCTTCGCCGAAGAGCCCATGAGGTTGGTGCGCCAGTTGAGCAAAATACGTGGCCAGTTTTCCTCCGCCGAAGGATCATCATAAGCAAAGCCCAACTCGCCGGACTCTAGCTGCTGCGGAATGTATTCCTTGACGTCTAGGCCTGCGGCCGCGGCTTCATCGGCAAGCAAAAGCGAATTGCGGTTGAATTGCGGATACGCCGGCATCCAACCACGGCGCATGGACTCCGCCATGGTGTCTGAAACCATCTTGGAGCCAATGGAATTGCGCTGCGCCAGGGGCGAGCCCAAGTGGGAGGCATGCGTGTTGTCATAGCGCCACTGCTCAGTACCGAAGTAGTAGAAGGCAGTGGTGACCATGTGGCGCGGTGGGCGCTGCCAGTCTGTGGCCATTGCCCACTGCTGCCAACCGTTCATCGGACGCAATTTTTCCTGGCCCACGTAGTGTGCCCAGCCACCGCCGTTGACACCCTGGGTGCCACACATCGAGGTCAACGCCAAGAAAGTGCGGTAGATAGTATCCGCGTGGAAGTAGTGATTGACGCCCGCGCCCATGATGATCTGGGAACGCCCCTGGGAATCCGCCGCATTCTGCGCGAACTCGCGGCCAATGCGAATGGCTGCGTTGGCTGGCACACCAGTCATGGTTTCCTGCCACGCCGGGGTACCCACCTCGGTGGCATCATGGAAATCCTTCGGCCAGCTACCTGGAAGATTGAGTTCCTCACGGTTGACTCCGTAGTGCGCGAGCATGAGGTCAAAGACGGTGGTGTACTTGACGCCGTTGATTTCGCGATAAGGCACACCGCGGTGCACGACGCCCGCGCCGATAGGCTTGCCGGAGCCAACATCTGCTGGATTCGCATCCAAGTCAAAGCGGGGAAATAGTACCTCTGCGGTGCCGAAGCTGTCTGTCTCCGCCATGGACATCACCGGATCCACGCCCTCAAGGGAGAGATTCCAGCGGGAGGTGGACTCATCCCACCGGTCTGCGACCGTGCCGCCGGGGTCCACAATCTTGCCGTTGGTTTCCATCATCAACGTGCGGTGCGTAGCATTTGCGGACTCGCGCAGCTCCGCGTACTCATCACCCTCCAACTGGGATGCGGTGAGGAACTTGCCCGGGGTATAAGCTGGCGACTGCTCAGTGGTGTGGTCAGTGGTGTGGTCAGGGGTTTCTTCCAAGGCCACCAAGAAAGCAGAGTCCGTGAATTTGCGCATGTAGTTGAGGAAGTACGGTTCCTGGCGGTCCACATGGAAAGTCTTCAAAATGACATGGCCCATGGAAAAAGCCAGTGCAGCGTCAGTACCAGGGTTAATACGCGCCCATTCATCAGCATGTACGGTGTTATCCGCAAAGTCTGGGGAGACCACCGCAACTTTGGTGCCGCGGTAGCGGGCCTCGACCATGAAGTGTGCATCCGGAGTACGGGTAACCGGGATATTGGAGCCCCACATCATGAGATAGGAAGAGTTGTACCAGTCACCTGATTCCGGGACGTCCGTTTGGTCACCAAAGGTCTGTGGCGACGCTGGTGGAAGGTCCGCGTACCAGTCGTAGAAAGACAGCGCGACGCCGCCGATCATTTCCAAAAAGCGGGTGCCGGCACCGTAGGACACCTGGGACATAGCTGGAATAACGGTGAAGCCATTGATGCGGTCCGGGCCGTACTCACGGATGGTGTAGACGTGCGCAGCGGCAGCCATTTCAATTGCCTCTTCGTAATTAATACGAATCAACCCGCCCTTGCCACGCTGGCTGATATAAGCATTGCGTTTTTCGGGGTCTTGCTGAATATCGCGCCACGCCAGGACTGGGTCGCCGAGGCGTTCTTTGGCTTCGCGGTACATATCCACCAACACGCCGCGGGCATATGGATAGCGGATGCGTGTTGGGGAATAGGTGTACCAGGAAAATGATGCGCCACGTGGGCAGCCGCGGGGCTCATATTCTGGCATGTCATTGCCATTGGTGGGGTAGTCCACTGCCTGGGATTCCCAGGTGATGACGCCGTCTTTGACATACACCTTCCACGAGCATGAACCCGTGCAGTTGACGCCGTGAGTGGAGCGCACCATTTTATCGAATACCCAGCGGTTGCGGTAGAAGACATCTGCTTGGCGTCCGCCTTGCAGAAATAGCTGTTGGCCGCCCGAGCCTGAGGTTCCTTTGCGCAGGTAGGAGCCCATCTCGAATAAGGAGTTGGTGGCTTTAGGAGAAGATCCTGTGGTTGCCTTTGTCATGGGGGATAGTCCTTTGTTTGGGGATGAGAACAAGTGCAGGTTTAGCCCGGGTATGGCGCCTTGGGGCGGGCATAGAAGATCCAGACCAGTGCGGTGCAGATGGCGAAGAAGACCACGCAGCCCCAGTAGAAGGTTTGGATTGGAATGAAAGAAAGCAGGACACCGACGATGAAGGGGCCGAAAGCTGCGATGGCGGATGTCCAGCCGATGACGCCGCCGGCCTGGGTCTTAGGCAAAATCATGGGCATCTGCTTGAAGGTCCCAGCGTTGCCGAGACCCGTGAAGAAGAACATGGCGAGCATGGCGCCGAGGAACCACCAGAATTGATCCGGGTCGGTGGGATTGAGAAAGAGTGCCGCCGCGGCGGTGAAGACGGTCATGCCAATACCACCGATGAAGGTCCAGATTGCGCCACCGAACTTGTCACACAGTGGGCCCCAGGCCGCGCGAACCGCTGCGCCAATGAGTGGGCCAAGGAAGGCATAGGCCGCACCCTTCGGCAGGTTCTCTACTCCCACGGTGTCTGCGAAAGAAGAGCCAGCGCCATATATTTGGTTGATGATAAGCGCGAACTGCGCCGCAAATCCTGCGAAAGTGCCGAAGGTCATCAAATAAACCAGCGTCATAATCCACGTATTTGGATTGGAGAAGATATCAATCTGCTGGCGGAAGTTGGCCTTGACGGGGACGTCTTTGAGAATAAGCCACGCGATAATCGCGCACACGATGGTCCATGGCGCCATGAAGATGGCCGGGTTATGAACAAAGACTGCGGAGCCATCGGGCAGGCGCTGTGGGGCGACGAGGCCAACACCCATGAGGGTGAAACCCATTAGCCATGGGGCAACTAGCTGAATGAAAGAAATGCCGAAGTTGCCGATACCTGCTTGCAGGCCAAGTGCCGTGCCTTGTAGGCGCTTGGGGAAGAAGTACCCAGTTGAAGGCATGAATCCTGCGAAGACGCCACCACCGAAACCGGAAGCAAAGGAGATGGCGAGCAGCTCCCAATAAGGCGTGTTATCGGGGCGCTGCACGACTGAGAACCAGCCGAGCATGGGCAGCAGAAACAAGATTGCGGAGAAGGCCACCAGTTTGCGGGTGCCGACAATCGGCGGTAAGAACATGAAGACCAATCGGAACAATCCAGCGGATAGGCCAGCAATGGCGGTGAGCGCGTAAAGCTGGCTGTCACTTAAGTCGAATCCGATTTGATTAAGCAGTGGTGCGATAGCGGAGACCAAGTACCAGGCGCTGAAACCAACGGCCATTGTTGCCGTGGTGATGATCAAAGTGCGCCAGGCGATCTCTTTGTCCCACTTGGCTGGATCCTCTGGATCCCAGCCGTGAAGAATTTTTCCGGAGGTATCTAGTTGAGTACCGGTGGTGTTGAGTTGAGACAGGAATCCTCGCTCTAAAAGAAAGGTAAACGGGCGGGGTACCTTTTAATAAGATTAGCTTGCTAAGCTCATAATTAAACGGTTAAACACTAAAAAATTCGTTTAATTAAACAACGCTAATATTGCGTAATTCACCTGCGGAAACTATCTCTGCAGCTAGTGATTGTGCGGTGTAAAAGCAGTACTTTCGTACTGTTAAGTGTTGGCTTGGTCACGTCGTTTCAGAACGAAGGAAAAGCACGAAAATGTCCCCCACAACAACACCCCCGACGGCAGCTTTGATCGTTGTTTCAAACCGCATTGTGGATGGAATCAAGCCGGACCACGCGGCAGACACCGCCGCCACATTATTGGCGGGTGCCGGAATCTCCCTGATTCACCACGAAGTTATCCGTGAAGAGGAATCTGCCATCGTCCACGCCCTCGACTCGCAGCTCCACACATTCAACGAGACTCGCAGGGGAGGAAACGTCGGAGCTAATAAGGCCGACATCGTTATCACCCTCGGCGGCACGGGGACGCGGCTCGGCAATGTGGTTCCCGAAGTGACCATGCAAAAGATTGCGGCACGTCTCCATGGTCTGGAAACCCAGGTGCTATTAAAGGGCTTGCAGTCTTCCCCCAAAGCAGGCCTGTGTCGTGGAGTCATTGTTTGGTCACCCCACCCAACTGATCATCAACTCCGCCGGCTCCCGCGGCGCAGTGCGTGACACCCTAGAAGTTGTTCTCCCACTCATCGGCGATATCTTTCGCGAGTGCTCTTCGGAGAAGCCAGGTGTCACCACTGCGGCGGTGCACTAATTAGTGCCGTACGGCAATTGGCGCCGTGCGCTAACTAATGCAGCTCCGACTCAACATCGGTTACGGCCTTGGGGTCTTCCGGTTTACCGGCGCCGGGGCCTTCAAGTTGGATGATGTTGTATTCGCCCTCGGCGAGATGCGAGCGCATGTCCTTCTTATCGAATTTGCCGACGGAAGTTTTGTCTAGGCCCTTTACAAAGGTCCAATACTCCGGCAGCATCCACTTTGGTAGCTCCTTGCGCAGACCTTCACGCAGGCGCTCTGCTGTTTCGATGGTCGGGGCAACGCCTGGGCGCAAGACCGTGATGGCGAGTGGGCGCTCAACCCATTTTTTATCTGGATAACCAATAACGGCGGCTTCCACGACGTCGCCATCATTCATGATGAGATTTTCTAGCTGTACGGAGTAAATCCACTCACCTCCCGAGCGGATAACATCACGCGCGCGGTCGGAAACACTTAAGAAGCCGTCCTCATTGACATAGCCGACATCGCCGGTGCGCAGCCAACCATCGGCAGTAAATTTGTCTGCTGCCGTGTCGGTTGGCTTGCCGCGGAACTCTGCCGCCGCACCATCTTCATGCCCGGACGGGGCGTCATAGTATTCCTTGGTCACCATGTTGCCGCGCACTTGGATCTCACCCGCGTTGCGGTCGGTGGTGGCCACCACTTGGCCGTCATTGACTACGCGGTATTCCAGTGAGGCAGGGAAGCGTCCCTGGGAAATGCGGTAAGCCCAGCGGGCATCACCGGAAGCGCCCTGCGGTGGGCGCGCGACCGTGCCCACAGTGGAGACTTCCACCATGCCCCAGACATGAACGACATCCACACCGTATTGCTCCTCCCATACTTTGATGAGCTGGCCCGGAACAGGGGAGCCGCCGGCGTAAATCTCAACCAAAGACATACGCTCAGGAGGATTGTTGAGGTAGTGCACCATCAACTGAATCCACAGCGTTGGAACACCGTGCGCCACGCGTGGGTGCGTAGTGGCGATGATCTTGGCCAAGGTTGGCGCCGACACATTGGAGTCCGGCAGAATCAACGGCGTGCCGGTCATCCACGCGGCAAACGGCACACCCCAGGACAACACATGGTAAATCGGGATGCAGCACAAGAAAGACTCACCGTGGGTAATAGCCAAGCTGTCCGTGGTGCGCAGCATCATTGCTTCCAAATAAATAGAGCGGTGCGAATACACCGCGCCTTTCGGCGCGCCGGTGGTACCGGTGGAATAACACAGCGCTGCGGCGGTGTGCTCATCTAAAACGGGCCAGTCATAGACCGAATACTTGCTATCGAGCAATGCTTCATATGAGTAGACCTCAACGTTGCGGCCGAAATGCTGCGCGAACTGGCGTGGGTCCTGCATTCCGGTAAACACGACAGCACGCACGATTTCGGCGCCAGCCAGTACTTTGCCCAACTGCTCCGCTAGGCGTGGATCTGCAACCACAACCTCGACCTCAGCATGATTGACAATGTGGCGGATCTGGTCATTCATTAGCTGCTTGTTCAACGGAGTAAACACTGCGCCCTTGCAGGATGAGGCGAACATGACCTCCAAATGCTCAGCACAATTCCACAACAGTGTTCCCACGCGCTCATCTCCAGTTACGCCGAGGTCTTCATGAAGAGCATGCGCGAAGGCTGCGGCGCGGGCAGCAATCTCTGCGAACGTAGTTTCCTCAGCAGGGTTCTCACCTGTGGCTTCACCACAACCGTCGCCGTGCCACGTGGTGACTTTGGTGTTGGCGTGGACGGTCGAGCCGTAGGTCAAGATCCGTGAAACTGAAAGTGGGATGTCCATCATGGTCGAAAGCATGTGTCCCACTTTAGCGGTGCAGGTGGTGATAAGTTATACTATTGCCTGACTGGTTGAAAACTCACTTTTTAGTCGAGTGTAAAACCCATCTACCAGCGCAGTTAAAGCGCGGGAAGCAGTCACCTCACCTGATGGTTGGCCCCTGACTTTAAACGTCACTTTCTGGGTCCCCACATGGGGGAATAAAGAAACTTTCGCCGCAAGATAACTCATTCGGGCGAGAACATAAATAGCTTAAAGTACCGTAACGGCCTGCTTAAAAAATGGCGCAGTTCAGCGAAGCTGTATGCATACTGTCGCAGGCTACGAAAGGACATCCGTGAGCGATACGGACATCAATTCCGCAAAGGATTTGGCCCCCCTGAAGCTAACTGAGCTGCGCGCAATGGCAGCCAAGAAGGGATTGCGTGGAATTTCAGGTTTGCGCAAAGGCGACCTGATTACCGCAATTATCTCCGGCCAGGTGCCGGGTAAGGCAGCCGCTGCAGCAGAGGACAAGCCAGCTAAGGCCGCCCCTCGCGCATCAAAGGCAGCGAAGAAAGAAAGCACTGCTGAAGCAGCTAGTGCAGCGCCAGCAAACGTTGCAGAGGCTTCTGCAGATAACACCGCCGGTGATAACAATGCTGGTGACAAGGATGACAAGGCAAAGCAAAGCACCCGTCGTCCACGCCGTGTAGTCCGCTCTAACAGCGCTGCACGCGCTGAGGATTCTTCCGCGGGAGAGAAGGACCAGGCTGCGGACACCAGCAGCACTGACAAAGCTGGTGACAACCAGCAGTCGCAGGACGGCGATGGAAACGAAGATCACCGTTATGATTCTCGTTCGCAGGCACGTCGCGCGCGCCGCAACCGTGCCCGCCGCAACGAGCAGCAAAATCAGGATGATTCTTCGAATTCTGCTGATTGGCAGGGTTCCTCGGACAACAATGCCTCCGGAAACCAGCAAGACTCCGGCAATGATCACCACAATGATGGTGATCAGGGCGATAGCTCCAACGACGGTGACAACCGCAATAACCGTCAGCGCGGTGGCCGCAACAATAACCGTCGCAATGATCGCAACGACAACCGCGACAACCGCGGTAATGGTCGCAACGACAACCGTAATGACAACCGCAACGATAATCGTGGTGGCGATGACAATGACGGTGACAACCGTGGTGGTCGCAACAACGATAGTCGCGGTGGCCGTAACAACAACGGCAACAACGGCAACAGCGGCAATAGCGGCAACAGCGGCAATAGCAGCAATAACGGTGATGATGACAACGCACGCCGCGGTCGTCGTGGTCGTCGCAACCGTCGTAACCGCGGTGGCAATGAGGGGCAGGGCGGACATGGCAACAATGACATGCAGATCCGCGAAGGCGATGAGCTGCAGGCAGTCGGCGGCATCCTCGAGGTTGTAGACAACAACGTTGCATTCTTACGCACCACTGGTTACCGCGCGATGAGCAGTGACGTGTTTGTGAACAACAACCTGGTTCGTCGTCTGGGGCTGCGCTCCGGTGACGCTGTGACCGGTCAGGTCAAAGTTGGCGGCGCAACGCACTCACACGGCAACGGACGTAACCGCCGCAAGTACAACCAGTTGGTACGCGTGGACACCATCAATGGTTTGGATCCAGAGCAGACCAAGAACCGTCCGGACTTCTCCAAGCTGACGCCGCTGTACCCGAACCAGCGTCTGCGTTTGGAGACCACTCCAAACATTTTGACCACTCGTGTCATTGACTTGATCATGCCTATTGGTAAGGGCCAGCGTGCGCTGATTGTATCCCCACCAAAGGCCGGTAAGACCACTATCTTGCAAAACATTGCGAACGCTATCGCTACCAACAACCCAGAGTGCTACCTCATGGTTGTGCTGGTTGATGAGCGTCCCGAAGAAGTTACTGACATGCAGCGCTCAGTCAAGGGTGAGGTTATTTCCTCCACTTTCGACCGTCCACCATCAGAGCACACCGCGGTGGCTGAGTTGGCCATCGAGCGCGCAAAGCGTCTGGTGGAGCAGGGCAAGGACGTTGTGGTTCTGCTGGACTCCATTACTCGTCTGGGCCGTGCCTACAACAACTCCTCACCAGCATCGGGCCGTATCCTGTCCGGTGGTGTGGATTCCAACGCACTGTACCCACCAAAGCGTTTCTTGGGTGCTGCCCGCAACATCGAAAACGGTGGTTCTTTGACCATCATCGCAACCGCGATGGTGGAGACCGGTTCCACTGGTGACACGGTCATCTTCGAGGAATTCAAGGGTACCGGCAACGCTGAGCTGAAGCTGGATCGTTCTATCTCTGAGCGTCGTGTCTTCCCAGCTGTAGACGTTAATCCTTCGGGCACCCGTAAGGATGAGCTGTTGCTGGTTCCAGAAGAGGCGCGCATCATGACCAAGCTGCGTCGCATCCTGTCCGGTCTGGATTCTCACCAGTCTATTGACTTGCTGATTAAGCAGCTGAAGAAGACTAAGTCCAATGGTGAATTCCTCATGGGCGTTGCAACTTCAGCTCCTATGGCGGCAAGTTTGGATGAGGAGGAATACTCCTAATGGCAAACCAAGTATCACTTGTTGATGACATTGTTTCGGAGTACCAGGGCATTGAGATGCAGATGGCTGACCCGGAGGTCGCCTCTGATCAAAACCAGTTCCGCAAGCTGTCCAAGCGTTATGCAGAATTGCGTCCCATCATCGTGGTTCACAATGAGCTGTCCCAGGCCAAAGAAGACCTCGCTGATGCGAAGGAAATGGCTTATGAGGACCATGAATTCCAGGATGAAGCGCAGCGCCTAGAGGGTGTTGTGTTTGAGTTGGAAGAGAAGCTGGCTGACTTGTTGGCGCCGCGCGATGAGCATGACTCTGAAGACATCATCATGGAAATCAAGGCTGGCGCCGGCGGTGAGGAAGCAGCATTGTTTGCTGCTGACCTGGCACGCATGTATGAGCGTTATGCCGATAAGGCTGGCTTTAGCTGGGAAGTTCTGGGTCTCAACGAGTCTGACCTGGGTGGCGTGAAGGACATGACCATTACGTTCAAGTCCAAGACTCCATCCCGTGACGGCGCATGGTCCGTGTTCAAGTTTGAGGGCGGCGTGCACCGCGTGCAGCGCGTGCCAGTGACTGAGTCCCAGGGACGTATCCAGACTTCCGCAGCTGGCGTGTTGGTTTACCCAGAGCCAGATGAGGTTGAGGCAGTTACTATCGATGAAAAAGATATCCGAGTCGATGTTTACCGCTCATCCGGTAAGGGTGGTCAGGGCGTTAACACCACGGACTCCGCGGTGCGTTTGACCCACTTGCCAACTGGTTTGGTTGTGACCTGTCAGCGTGAGCGTTCCCAGATTCAGAACAAGGCGCGTGCAATGCAGGTTCTGCAGGCACGTCTTGAGCAGATGGAGCGTGAGGCTCGTGATGCTGAGGCAGGCGAGCAGCGCGCGTCCCAGGTCCGCACCATGGACCGCTCTGAGCGCATCCGCACCTACAACTGGCCGGAAAACCGCATCACGGATCACCGCATTGGCTACAAGGCCAACAACCTTGATTCCGTGCTGGATGGCGATATGAATGCCATGATTGAAGCTTTGCAGGCGCAGGAGCGCGCAGAGCGTATGGAATCAGAAAGCTAACGCGTAAATGAGCCACAAGGCTACTTTTGATGAGGCGCTTCGCATTGCCGCGGGGCGCCTTCGCGCTGTCGGGGTGGATTCCGCTGAGTGGGATGCACGCATGCTTCTTGCGCATGTCCTCAAAGTCGGCCATATGGATATTCCCTCGACCCAGGAGGCGACGAATGCCGAGCAGTTCTATGCGCTCATTGATCGCCGCGCGCAGCGTGAGCCGTTGCAGCACATCATTGGCACAGCGCCATTTGGCCCTTTGGACCTGGAAGTTGGCCCGGGCGTGTTTATCCCACGCCCAGAGACCGAGACGTTGGCTGATTGGGCAGTGAACTACCTTAACCAGCATTTTCCACGCGCAAAGTTTGCGGGAGCAGGCGAATCGCTTGCGCCCGCCGTGGTCGATTTGTGCACGGGCTCTGGAGCATTGGCGGCCTATATCGCGCACTACCGTCCTGATGTTCAGGTGTTTGCAGTAGAGCTTTCCGATGCCTCCCTGCCGTTTACACAGCGCAACCTCGCCGGGACTTCTGTTCAGATTATCCAGTCCGATGTCACCAGTGTGGAGCTGCTCAACAAGCTCGAAGCCGTTGTGGGCAGGGTTGACTTGGTTGTCACTAATCCGCCATACGTGCCTGAGGATCCGAACTTGGCACCGGAGGTTTATCATGACCCGCATGACGCAGTCTTTTCAGGCGTTGAAGGCATGGACACTATTAATGCGATGCTGCCCAATGTTCTCAAGCTGCTTGCGCGCGGCGGGGCAGTGGGCATCGAACACGATGACTCAACCTCGGAGCTAGTACAGCGTGCAGCGAACCAGGCTGGCCTAGTCAATGTCTCACCCTTGAAGGACTTGGGCGGAACCGCACGCTTCGTCTTGGCCAAAGCACCAAGCTGACGACCACGGAGAATTGAAACCGGCGTGGGCAGACAAGGGTAGTACTATGAAAAACCTAAATATGCCCTTCGCTATCAACACACAAAGTCACACCATCTAGTGGGGAGAAGTACATGCAGGGAAAAATCTACGATTGCTCGGATGAGCAGCAACGTGCCGAAGGTATTGAGCTGGCCGCCAAGGCTGCAAAGTCAGGCAGGCTGATCGTTACCCCAACTGACACCGTTTACGGTATCGGCTGTGACGCTTTTGATAATGACGCAGTAGCAAGCCTTCTGGCTGCCAAGCACCGCGGCCCAGACATGCCAGTGCCAGTGCTTATCGGTTCTTGGGATACGGCAAAGGGCTTGGTACAGACTTTCACCGAACAGATGAAGCTTTTGACTGAAGCTTTTTGGCCAGGTGGGCTTTCCATCGTCGTGCCACAGGCGCCATCATTGCCATGGAACCTCGGTGATACCCGCGGCACGGTGATGTTGCGTATGCCTTTGCACCCGATTGCAATTGAACTTCTTCGAGAGGTTGGCCCAATGGCAGTATCCTCGGCCAACATTTCGGGGCATGCTCCAGCCACCACGGCGATTGCCGCGAAACAGCAGTTGGGAAAGACGGTCTCCGTCTACTTGGACGGCGGTGAAGCACCCATTGGGGAGCCTTCAACCATCATTGACCTGTCCGGCCCTTGGCCTTATCTGTTGCGGGAGGGCGCACTGTCCGCTGAACGCATTGGTGAAGTACTCGGTATGGATGCGCAGCGTCTGCGTACCCGTCCGGGTCAGCCAACCCCAGCGCCACAGGTAGCACAGAACAATCAACATGTTCAGCAGCCATCCCAGCCTCCGCAATCACAGCGTCCTGATGGAATGCAGCCTGGAGTTCAGTAATACATGATTGGCTCCGGCGTACCCCTGCGAGAACTGGGACTGGTAATCCTTGTCGCAACAGCGCTTACATATCTTGCTACCGGCTTCGTGCGTTCCTTCTTGGTCCGTACAGGCCGGGTAGCGGAGATTCGACTGCGTGATAGTCACTCCCAACCCACCCCGCAGTTGGGTGGCGTCGCGATGTTCACTGGCTTCATCGCTGCTATCTTCCTTGCGCAGCAGCTACCGGCGCTCACGCGCGGGTTCATGCCCATGACCCCGGAAATTTCCGCTGTCGTGTGGGCCGCGCTCGCCATAGTCATCGTCGGCGTGATCGATGACCTTTACGAGCTTAGCGCCTTGGTTAAGCTTGCCGGCCAATTCGTTGCCGCAGCATTGTTGAGCATCTTGGGTCTGTCGTGGACGCTGTTGTTCATCCCCTTCGGCGGCGGAACCACAGTCGTATTGGACCAATTCCAGTCCTCACTCTTGACTACCTTCGTTGCGGTATTGCTCATCAATGCCATTAACTTTGTCGATGGCCTAGATGGCCTCGCAGCGGGGCTGGGACTAATCGCCGGCAGCGCAATTCTGATCTTCTCGCTCACGGTGCTCTATGACCAAGGCGGTGCAGTTTCCGCATACCCTCCGGCAATCATTTCCGCCGCACTAGTTGGCATGTGTTTAGGGTTCTTGCCCCATAACTTTGAGCCCTCGCGAATATTCATGGGGGACTCAGGCGCCATGCTTATTGGTTTGCTGCTCGCGGCCGCATCCACCTCGGCGTCCGGCAAGATTACCCAGTCCCTGTACGGCACTGCTGACATGGTCGCGTTGGTTAGCCCTTTCATCGTGGTCTGCGCTGCCGTGTTCGTCCCCGTGCTGGACTTGGTGTGGGCAGTCATCCGCAGGCTTTCTCAAGGAAAGTCACCATTCGCAGCGGATAAGGCGCATATTCACCACCGCCTGTTGTCACTCGGGCACACCCACCGCCGCACCGTCCTCGTGTTGTACCTGTGGGTATCGGCGGTAGCGTTCGGTGCGGTGAGCTATTCAATCGTGCCGCCGATTGCTGCGACTATTGCGACAGTCATAGCACTGCTCGTTGCCTTTGGTGTCACGCTCATTCCGCTGCGCCAAGGAAAACTTGGGGCGAAAAAGAAAGCAACGCGGGTTGTTCACGAAACAACCCCTGTGGAAGACTCCCGAGGAACTGGGGCTGACCTTTAGCTCAGCTGTGGCCAATCCAATAGCTTTCCAGGGCTGAGTAGTTAAGTGATTCCAGCGTACTGTAGTAGAGTGTGCCAGCGTGAGCGAATCTTTAAATGAGAACAACGGCAGCACCAGTAGCTTTGATGACCCGCGCGTGCCGCTGCAGCGAGCACTGCGCTTTGGCTCCATCGCGCTAGCCATCATCACTGTGGCTTCCCTCGCAATTTGGGGCGGATTGCGTGAGCTTCCAGGCATCTGGGGTGTAGTCATCGGAGCAGCCATCGGCGGTGGCTTCGTTCTCATTACCGCGGCTTCGGTCTTGGTAACTTCAAAATCTACCCCGTCAACCACCATGGCAGTTGTGCTCGGCGGGTGGCTGCTCAAGGTTGTGCTCTTGATTGTGGTCCTGATGGTGATTCGAGGAATGGACTTCTACGACACTATGGCGCTATTTGTCACCGTCGTTCTTGCTATGGTTGCCGTGCTCGGCACCGAGGTTTGGGGCATCATCACAGCGCGCGTGACCTACGTGTCCTAGCGTCGAATTTTCGGCAACGGCTCGCGTGCCAACAGTTAGGTAAGCGAGCCGCACATAGGGGAGCGAACCACAGATTGTGGTTCGCTCCTTGTGTCTGTTTTCCACTCGTGCATGGCCCGGATAGGGGTCGAGGTCAAGGTGACATTAAACCGGGCATGTTAGGGGTTATCTGTGGGTGTAGTTGAGCGGGCAAACTGGATAGTTGAAAGTTCTGCAACGGTCAATTGCATGCCATTAATGTGACCTAGGGCAACAATTTAGATAACGGTGACGTACCCCCGCATTATGCCTTTTGCGTGCGTATTAAGGTCCGCAGGGGGAGTCCCCGAGACTGTCGCGGAAAGGGGTGAAGGGCGGGGGTAATAATCTGCAGAACCGTAAGTCGTGAAATAACTGTGATGAACCTTACTAACGCCTGAAAACCACATCTGGGCAGGGTAAACAACCCCAAATGTGGGACTTCAAAGAAGTGTTGCATCGAATGGTTTAGATTCGCTGCAACCCGGATCGGAATAAGGCGTCTTGAGCTGATATTATTTCCTGCGGGTTACCGCGGAAGCGGCATTAGTTAAATTCGTGTCCTGCGAAAGAATTATGCCGTATCCCATTTACGGTGAATCCCTGTTACAACTTCGCTGATGTGCGACGGAGTCCGTTGTTGTAATAGAGAGTTTGAGACGTCCATCGCACCGTACGACTCCGACATTCGTACGGCCCGAACACGGGAGAGAACGCTGAGCGTTACAACATTGGCCATGAAGGGTAGCTTCCACGCGCCTGAACTGGATCCTGAATTTTTCCCGGGGCAATATTACGGCGACATCCTGTTTGACGATGTGTTGGGCGGATGGTTCGCACTTGATCGCATCATGTTGGTACGTCTGTTGATGACGGCCATCCTGGTGCTTTTATTTATTGCAGCATTTAGGAACCCAAAGCTGGTTCCTAAGGGACTACAGAACGTCGCAGAATACGCGCTAGATTTCGTCCGCATTCATATCGCTGAAGACATCCTGGGCAAGAAGGAGGGTCGACGCTTCCTACCGTTGCTGGCGACTATCTTCTTCGGTGCTCTTTTCTGGAACGTCTCCACGATTATTCCGGCTCTGAATATCTCCGCAAACGCTCGTATTGGTATGCCAATCGTGATGGCAGCTGCAGCGTACATCGCAATGATTTACGCGGGCTCCAAGCGCTACGGCTTCGGTAAGTTTGTCAAGTCTTCGGTGGTTATTCCTAACCTTCCGCCGTTTTTGCACATCCTTGTTGTACCAATTGAGATTTTCTCGACATTCATTCTGCGTCCCGTCACTCTGGCAATTCGTCTTATGGCGAACTTCCTTGCCGGCCACATCATCTTGGTTCTTCTGTACTCTGCCACGAACTTCTTCTTCTGGCAGCTCAACGGCTGGTCCTTGATGTCCGGCGTGACCTTGCTCGCAGCGGTTCTGTTTACGGTCTACGAGATCATCATCATCTTCCTGCAGGCATACATCTTTGCTCTGCTGACGGCGGTGTACATCGAGTTGTCACTTCACGCAGACTCGCACTAAAGGCGCGAACAACATGCCCTTGTAATAAACCCCAACTTCAAACCAACACCGACTTCGCCAGAAAGAAAGATTGGCGGAGAATTTTCGAAAGGGAACGACTTTCATGAACGACATCATCTTGGCTCAGGCTACCGAGACCTCCTTCGATGGCTTGCAGTCCATCGGCTACGGTATCGCTACCATCGGCCCAGGCTTGGGCATTGGTATCCTCGTCGGCAAGACCGTAGAGGGCATGGCACGTCAGCCTGAGATGGCTGGCCAGCTGCGTACCACCATGTTCCTTGGTATCGCCTTCGTTGAGGCACTTGCACTTATCGGCCTGGTTGCAGGCTTCCTGTTCTAAAAAGCGCGCGTTTAAAACCAAACCACCGTTTTTAAGACTGGAGACTCATGAACAACGTCTTTTATTATCTTGCAGCGGAAGGAGAGACCCTTCCGATGGAAGGTGGTAACTCTATTCTGTTTCCCAAGACTTATGACATCGTCTGGTCTCTGATCCCGTTCGTAATCATTCTGATTGTCTTCGCAATGTTCGTCATTCCGAAGTTCCAGGAACTATTGCAAGAACGTGAAGACCGGATTGAGGGCGGCATCAAGCGCGCTGAAGCCCAGCAGGCAGAAGCAAAGGCCGCTCTTGAGAAGTACAACGCACAGCTAGCTGATGCTCGCGCAGAAGCAGCTGAAATCCGTGAGCAGGCGCGTGAGCGCGGCAAGCAGATTGAAGCAGAGGCTAAGACCCAGGCAGAGGAAGAAGCACGCCGTATCGTCGCAGGTGGCGAAAAGCAGCTTGAAGCTTCCCGCGCACAGGTTGTTGCCGAACTGCGTTCCGATATCGGACAGAACTCCATCAACCTGGCTGAGAAGCTGCTCGGCGGTGAACTCTCTGAGTCCACCAAGCAGTCTTCCACCATTGATAACTTCCTGTCTGAGCTCGACTCTGTGGCATCGGCCGGAAAGTAGGCAACTATGAAGGCAGCTAGCCGCGAATCGCTCGCATCCGCTCTTGAGTCGCTAGATTCCAATCTGGCTTCTCAGGCTGGTGTTGCAGTGTCCACCATGACCGGCATGGAACTGTTCGAGGTTGCTCAGGTATTGGGCGATGACCGCGAACTCCGTGGGGTGCTGATTGATGAATCCGCCTCAACCGAATCCCGCAAGCAGCTCGTTAAAGATCTCTTCGGCGCAAAGGTTTCTC
Source organism: Corynebacterium casei LMG S-19264 (assembly GCF_000550785.1). NCBI lineage: Bacteria > Bacillati > Actinomycetota > Actinomycetes > Mycobacteriales > Corynebacteriaceae > Corynebacterium > Corynebacterium casei. The sequence goes on along the minus strand of NZ_CP004350.1, from coordinate 1,875,676 downwards.
CTGCAACTGAGCAGGTTCTGGAACAGGTAGCGTCCTCGAAGTGGTCGAGTGCTCGTGAGATGGTTTCCGGACTGGTTGCGCTTTCGCGTCGCGCATTGTTGCGCGGTGCTGAGAGCGAAGGTCAGCTTGGTCAGGTTGAAGATGAACTCTTCCGCCTGTCCCGCGTCCTGGACCGCGAAGGCGAACTAACCCAGCTGCTTTCTGACCGAGCTGCAGAACCTGCGCGCAAGCGCAAGTTGCTGGCAGATGTGCTCTACGGAAAGGTCACCAAGTTCACCGAGGCGCTCGCGCTGCAGGTGATTGACCGCCCAGAGCGCAACCCAATTGATGACGTTGCGGCGTTGGCATCCGAAGCAGCTTCGCTGCAGGGACGCACCGTTGCGCACGTTGTTAGTGCGGGTGAACTCAATGAAGGCCAGCAGGCAGTTCTCGCCGAGAAGCTGGGCAAGATTTATGGTCGTGCGATGTCCATCCACTCTGAGGTTGACACCAGCCTCCTCGGTGGTATGACAATCCGTGTAGGCGATGAAGTTATTGACGGTTCTACCGCAGGCAAGATTGCTCGCCTGCGCACCGCAATGAAGTAGCCGCAGACAACGACAGAATTGATTTAAGTAAGTGCTGGACGAATCTACCGAGAGTAGGAAGAACATGGCGGAGCTGACGATCTCCTCCGATGAGATCCGTAGCGCGATAGCGAACTACACCTCGAGCTACTCCGCGGAGGCCTCCCGTGAGGAGGTCGGCGTGGTCATTTCGGCAGCTGACGGTATTGCACAGGTTTCTGGGCTACCTTCAGTTATGGCGAATGAGCTGCTCGAGTTCCCAAGCGGCGTAATCGGCGTCGCGCAGAACCTTGAGACCAACTCCATTGGCGTTGTTGTCCTTGGTAACTACGAGTCCCTCAAAGAAGGCGACCAGGTTAAGCGAACTGGAGAGGTTCTCTCCATTCCAGTGGGCGAGGAATTCCTCGGCCGCGTAGTTAACCCACTGGGTCAGCCAATTGACGGCCTCGGCCCAATCGCTGGCGAAGAGGACCGTGTCCTCGAGCTGCAGGCACCTTCCGTGCTTCAGCGTCAGCCAGTTGAAGAGCCAATGCAGACCGGCATCAAGGCAATTGATGCTATGACCCCAATCGGTCGCGGTCAGCGTCAGCTCATCATTGGTGACCGTAAGACTGGTAAGACCGCAGTCTGCATCGACACCATCCTTAACCAGAAGGCTAACTGGGAATCCGGCGACAAGGATAAGCAGGTTCGCTGTATCTACGTCGCTATTGGTCAGAAGGGCTCCACCATCGCTGGTGTCCGTAAGACCTTGGAAGAAGCAGGTGCACTGGACTACACCACCATCGTGGCTGCTCCTGCATCTGACTCCGCAGGCTTCAAGTGGCTGGCACCGTTCTCCGGTGCTGCTCTTGGTCAGCACTGGATGTACCAGGGCAACCACGTCCTGGTCATCTATGATGACTTGACCAAGCAGGCTGAGGCTTACCGTGCGATTTCCCTGCTGCTGCGCCGCCCACCGGGCCGCGAAGCTTACCCAGGTGACGTCTTCTACCTGCACTCCCGTCTGCTGGAGCGTGCTGCAAAGCTCTCCGACGATATGGGTGCTGGCTCCCTGACCGCATTGCCAATCATTGAGACCAAGGCGAATGACGTTTCTGCGTTCATTCCAACCAACGTTATTTCCATTACCGACGGCCAGGTCTTCCTGGAGTCCGACCTATTCAACCAGGGCGTCCGTCCGGCAATTAACGTAGGTGTTTCCGTCTCCCGTGTTGGTGGCGCTGCTCAGACCAAGGGTATGAAGAAGGTTGCAGGTAACCTGCGTCTTGACCTCGCTTCTTACCGTGACCTCCAGGGCTTCGCAGCTTTTGCTTCTGACTTGGACCCAGTGTCCAAGGCACAGCTTGAGCGCGGCGAGCGTCTGGTTGAGCTGCTTAAGCAGCCCGAGTCTTCTCCTCAGCCAGTTGAGTACCAGATGGTTTCCATCTTCTTGGCTGACTCTGGCGTATTCGACGTCGTTCCCGTTGAAGATGTTCGTCGCTTCGAGGTTGATCTGCAGGAGTACCTCCAGCAGAATACCCCTCAGGTCTACGAGCAGATCGCTGGCGGCAAGGCATTCACTGACGAGTCCAAGGACGCGTTGCTGGCTGCTGCTGAGGACTTCACTCCGACCTTCCGCACCACCGAAGGCAACAACTTGGGCACTGAAGCTCCAGTTGATCCTTTGGAGGAGAAGGAAGTTAAGAAGACCGAGGTCACTGTCTCCCGTAAGACGGCTAAGTAAAGACTTCACGGTCTCTACTATCACCGTCTGAATAGAAATATAGAAGGGAGGAGCGAAACAACATGGCAAATCTTCGCGAACTACGCGACCGAATCCGGTCCGTGAACTCGACTAAGAAGATCACCAAGGCGCAGGAGCTTATTGCGACTTCACGCATTACCAAGGCACAAGCCAAGGTAGAGGCGTCGCAGCCGTATGCAAATGAGATGACGAACATGATGAATAGTCTCGCATCTGCTAGCTCGTTGGATCACCCAATACTGCGCCACCGTGAAAACGGTAAGGTTGCGGCCGTACTCGTGGTCACTTCAGACCGCGGTATGTGTGGCGGTTACAACAACAACGTCTTCAAGAAGGCTGCTGAGCTCGAAGGTCTACTTCGTGGTCAAGGCTTCGACGTTGTTCGCTACGTAACTGGTGGTAAGGGCGTTGGCTACTACAGCTTCCGTGAAAAAGAAGTTGTGGGCAGCTGGACTGGTTTCTCTCAGGATCCAAACTGGGAAGCTACCCACGACGTTCGTCACCACTTGATCGACGGCTTTGTTGCCGGCTCCGAAGGCACCACTGCAGCCCGCGCGGGCCTGCACGCGGAAGGCGAAGGCCAGCCTGTACGTGGTTTCGACCAGGTACACGTTGTCTTCACCGAGTTTGAATCCATGCTGGTTCAGACCCCACGTGCGCACCAGTTGCTGCCGATTGAACCGGCAATCAAGGAAGAGGAACTTCACCTGGGCGACTCCGCGCTGGAAGACACTCCTGAAGAACAGGATCTGTCTGCCGACTACGAGTTTGAACCGGATGCAGATACGTTGCTCGAGGCTCTTTTGCCTCAGTATGTATCACGTATTCTTTTCTCCATGTTCTTGGAGGCTTCGGCTTCCGAGTCCGCAGCTCGTCGAACTGCAATGAAAGCTGCTACTGATAACGCAACCGAGTTGGTTAGGGACTTGTCCCGCGTGGCCAACCAGGCTCGTCAGGCGCAGATTACCCAGGAAATCACAGAAATCGTCGGTGGCGCTGGCGCGCTCGCCGAAAGCGCAGAAAGTGACTAGATTATGACTTCAGCTCTGCAAGAGCAGAACACACAGTCGTCGGCAGTAGCCGGCCGTGTGGTGCGTGTCATCGGTCCGGTCGTCGACGTGGAGTTCCCGCGTGGCGGACTACCGGCACTGTACAACGCACTGACCGTCGAGATTAATCTCGAGGCTGTAGCACGCACCATTACCCTTGAGGTTGCTCAGCACCTCGGCGACAACCTCGTTCGTGCCGTATCCATGGCACCTACCGATGGCCTTGTTCGTGGTGCGACTGTAAACGATACTCAGAAGCCAATTTCCGTCCCAGTTGGCGATGTTGTTAAGGGCCACGTCTTTAACGCATTGGGCGACTGCTTGGATGAGCCAGGCCTCGGCCGCGATGGCGAGCAGTGGGGAATCCACCGCGAACCACCAGCATTCGATCAGCTCGAAGGCAAGACTGAGATCCTCGAAACTGGCATCAAGGTTATTGACCTGCTGACCCCTTACGTTAAGGGCGGCAAGATTGGTCTGTTCGGCGGCGCAGGTGTGGGTAAGACTGTTCTTATCCAGGAGATGATTACTCGTATCGCACGCGAGTTCTCCGGTACCTCCGTCTTCGCAGGTGTTGGTGAGCGTACCCGTGAGGGCACCGACCTGTTCCTGGAAATGGAAGAAATGGGCGTACTGCAGGACACCGCCCTCGTGTTCGGCCAGATGGACGAACCACCAGGAGTTCGTATGCGCGTGGCTCTGTCCGGCCTGACCATGGCGGAGTACTTCCGCGATGTTCAGAACCAGGACGTGCTGCTGTTCATCGATAACATCTTCCGTTTCACCCAGGCAGGCTCTGAGGTTTCGACCCTTCTGGGCCGTATGCCTTCCGCCGTTGGCTACCAGCCAACCCTGGCTGATGAGATGGGTGTTCTTCAGGAGCGCATTACTTCCACCAAGGGTAAGTCGATTACCTCTCTGCAGGCTGTTTACGTTCCTGCGGATGACTACACCGACCCAGCTCCAGCGACTACCTTCGCTCACTTGGATGCAACCACCGAGCTCGACCGTGCTATCGCTTCTAAGGGTATTTACCCAGCAGTGAACCCACTGAGCTCCACCTCTCGTATCCTTGAGCCAAGCATTGTTGGCGAGCGTCACTACGCAGTTGCGCAGCGCGTTATCAACATTCTGCAGAAGAACAAGGAACTCCAGGACATCATCGCCATCCTTGGTATGGACGAGCTGTCTGAAGAGGACAAGATCACCGTTCAGCGCGCACGTCGCCTCGAGCGCTTCTTGGGCCAGAACTTCTTCGTCGCAGAGAAGTTCACCGGTCTGCCAGGCTCCTACGTACCTTTGGCTGACACCATCGATGCATTCGAGCGCATCTGCAACGGCGACTTCGACCACTACCCAGAGCAGGCCTTCAATGGCTTGGGTGGCTTGGACGACGTCGAAGCAGCATACAAGAAGCTGACTGAGAAGTAGGGAGAGGCACATGGCTGACATCACCGTGGAACTGGTATCTGTAGAGCGCATGTTGTGGTCTGGTAAGGCCAGCATCATTTCCGCAGAGACCACCGAGGGTGAGATCGGCGTGCTTCCGGGTCACGAACCGATGCTTGGCCAATTGGCTGAGAATGGGGTCGTAACCTTCCGCCCAGTCGACGGTGACCGCAAGGTTGCCGCCGTACAGGGTGGCTTCCTCTCCGTTTCCGCTGAGAAGGTCACCGTCTTGGCTGACTGGGCTGTCTGGGCAAATGAGGTCAATGAATCTCAGGCTCAGGAAGAATCCACGTCATCTGATGAACTGGTTGCTTCTCGTGGACAGGCAGCGCTTCGCGCCTTGGCTCGTTCCCGTGAGAGCTAATCTCAAGAGCAATCTTGGATAAGCTCGCACGACGAGCAATCGGAGATAAAGGGCAGCAATGACCGCCCTTCCTCTCTCACTTAAATCCCCGCAGTACTTCGGTACCGCGGGGATTTTTCGCGCCAATTTCTGCTCGGTGCAGGAAGAAGTTCGTCATGAACCGTAATATCTAGCCCCACTAGTGGGGAGTTTGCACCAATCGGTCATTGACACCGGCAGCAAAGTGTTTCCCGGGTCAGGCGGGTAGTCAACCAAACGATTTATTGTGACTCTACGCAGGCACTCTGTAGACTATTCAACAACTTGAGATTGATTGAACCGCTTCGTTGCAGTTTGGTTGAGGCAGTTCAGACAGTACTTTGTCTCGCGCCGTGGCCTTTGCAGAAGTGGTGGATGATGAGAAGGGCAGAACGAGACTGATGAGCGTGGGTTCGGTAATCTTCTGGGTACTGGCCATTATTGCCATTTTGGTCGTATTCTTTGCGGCCATGCGCTTTTTCACTTTGCGTTCTCGCGGCGCTTCGGTTCTGCTGCGCAAGCTTCCGGCCAAGGGCTTTCACGGCTGGCGCCACGGCGTGCTGCGCTACAAGGGTGACACTGTGGATTTCTTCAAGCTCCGCTCTGTTTCTCCTATGGCTGACTCTTCAATCAACCGCCTCGACATCGAGTTGCTGGACACCCGTCCGGTCACTGATGACGAGGCTGCTTTCATTTCTGAGGACTACACGATCATTCGTTTTGTCAACGGCGGCGTAGATTATGAGTTGGCGTGTACTCAGCACGCACTGATGGCGTTCGGCGCTTGGGTTGAGGCATCGCCATCACAGCGCAAGGAACGCATTGATTTCCGTCGCCTGCGCGATAGGGCAGAGCGTCCACGCGGGACCAATATGCCCTATGACCCAAATACTTGGTCAAGCTACAACGGTAGCTAGATAAAACTTCATTAGTACAGCGCACAGCATCCGAAGAGGATGTTCTGTGCGCCTTAGTTTTTCTTAGGCGCGGCTTACGCATAATGTAGAGGACATGCGTTTAGTCATCGCCCGTTGTTCTGTCGATTATGTCGGCCGATTGGATGCCCACCTTCCCATGGCAGATCGTCTGCTTTTGCTCAAAGCTGATGGTTCAGTCTCTGTGCACGCCGACGATCGTGCGTACAAGCCATTGAACTGGATGACCCCTCCGTGCACATTGGAAGAGTCAGAAATCAAGGATATTGATGGCGATCCAACAGGGGAGTACCTGTGGTTGGTGGAGAACAAGAAGGGTGATCAGCTTCGTATCACCATCGAGGAAATCCACCAGGATATTGAGGCAGAACTTGGTGAGGATCCAGGTCTGGTCAAAGATGGCGTGGAAGCACATCTCCAGGAGTTGCTGGCTGAGCACATCACCACCTTGGGTAAGGGCTATTCCTTAGTTCGACGCGAGTACCCAACGGCGATTGGCCCCGTGGATTTGATGGCGCAGGATGCCAAGAAGGGCTATGTGGCCATTGAGGTCAAGCGTCGCGGTGAGATCGACGGTGTTGAGCAGCTGACCCGCTATCTTGAATTGCTCAACCGCGATGACTTGCTGGCACCGGTTGCTGGCGTGTTTGCCGCACAGGAGATCAAGCCACAGGCACGTACTTTGGCTGAGGATCGTGGCATTCGCTGCGTCATTCTGGACTACCAGGAGCTGCGCGGCATTGAATCCAACGAGCTTCGTCTTTTCTAGGCTTCGCTCGCAGCAAAGTATTTGAGAGCATATGGGACGTAAAAGTCGCCGCGGGAGGGGTTCATCGCGGAACTCCAAGGCGCAGCAGACGCCGCGGGCATTGCCCCGTGATGCCGCGGCCTTCTTCGGCGCTGAAACCGTCGAGGGGCCTTCGTGGGACTTCGGCCGTCCCTATATTCTGCGGCGCGTCGGTGCGGCTGGAGCTACCAAGAACTATGTCTGCCCCGGCTGCAATGGCACCATCTTCTCCGGCATGTCGCACATTGTTGCATGGCCGCAAGAAGGTGGTGGTCGCGTTGATGAGCGCCGCCACTGGCACACCCGCTGCTGGGATCGCCGCTAGCTATCCTCGGCCACTAATCCGCCAGTACTATTCCCCGCGCCAACTATTTAGGTTAACCTAAGTAGCAAAATCTACGTGGGGATGGTTGCAGTGGACTTTTCAACGTCATATGCACAGTGGTGGGGACACACTCTTACTTATGGCAGTATTGCCGTGCTGCTTAGCGGGTCGGTGCTGCTGGCTGTTGTATTTCTTAGGCCCTATGCACTGATAGATGACTACCCAGAAGACATCCGCCAAGCCGCACCGGCTCCCACCGCAGGGCAAAAACGCGCGGGATTAATCAGTGGCACTGTCTTCGTCATAGTTATATTCGCATCGATCACCGCTGTGGTGTGGGCGTGGGGCGCCCAGCCTCCAGAGGCAAGCTTTCTCGAATTGGCATTGATGACTTTCGCGCTGTTCGACCTCCTTATCATCGATTGGCTGATCATCTGCACGTGGAGGCCCAAGGCATTGGTTTATCCCGGTACAGAAGACAGCGCGGGTTGGCGGGATTATGGCTTTCATGTCAAAGAGCAATTGCAGCCCAAAGCGTTGCTCGTCCTAGTGGGAGCAACCTCAGTCATTGGACTCTTAGTGTGGGGGCTGACCTAAATCTCCCAGCAGCACCCTAGAATCAAAAAGTCGCTCTCAGCGTTTGCATCATGCCTGTGTACATCCCACACCAATTGTTTCGAGCGGTAGAGTAGACGGCATGATTGTTGCATTTTCTGTTGCCCCTGTCATCACTAATACCGCTGATGCAGAGATGTCGGAGGCGGTTGCTGAAGCAGTCCGCGTGGTCCGAGAATCCGGCCTTCCACATGAAACCAATGCCATGTTCACTCTGCTTGAGGGCGAGTGGGATGAGGTCTTTGGCGTGATTAAACAAGCTACCGCGGCAGTAGAGGCTGTATCCCCGCGCGTTTCCTTGGTTATCAAGGCTGATATTCGCCCGGGCTACACGGACCGCATCCGCGGCAAGGTGGAGGCCATTGACCGCCACTTGGGCCCAGATACTGCGCAATAAACCTTTAGCAAAATTTTTAGGGAGTAATACTTAAATGACTAATCCGCAGTCCGGCTTTGTTGGTGGAGCCTTGGATCTGAGCCAGGTAAAGGCACAGGCTGAAGCCCGCGAGGCCGCAAAGAATCAGTCGGCATCGGCAACGCCGACAGGCGGCATCGCGCCATTTTTCGATGTCACTGACGCGAACTTTGAAAATGAAGTCGTGCGCCGTTCCACGCAGGTCCCGGTTATCGCGATTATTGGCACCCAGCGCTCACCGGCGTCGGAGCAACTGAAGGCGGATTTCAAGGAGCTTGCAGATGCCGCGGGTTTGAAGTTCATTGCCGGCTACATTGATGCAGATACCTTCCCGCAGATTGCACAGGTCTTTGGCGTTCAGCAGCTGCCAACCGTCGTTGCGATTGGCGCCGGCCAGCCGTTGACCAACTTTGAGGGTGGCCAGCCAAAGGAAGCGCTGCAGCAGTGGGTTGATGCGCTGGTTGAGCAGATTGGTCCAAAGCTTAAAGGTCTGGACCAGGCTGATATGCCGGATCAGGTTGAGGAAGAAACCCCAGCGGAGGATCCTCGTCTGGCAGAGGCTGAGTCGAAGCTTAACCAGAGCGATTTTGATGGTGCGATGGCGGTCTATGATTCCATCCTCGCTGAGGACCCAAGCAACACCGACATCAAGCAGGCGCGCAACACCACGATGTTGCTCAAGCGCTTGGACCCAGCAAACCGCACCACGGATCCGATGGAAGCGGCGCAGCAGGCACCAGAAAACATTGATAAGCAGTTCGATGCTGCCGATGCTGAAATTGTCGCCGGCAACCCAGAGGCAGCTTTTGACCGCCTCATTGCGCTAGTTGCAGGCAACGTAGCAGGAGAGAAGGCTAAGGTGCGCGACAGGCTGCTGGAGCTTTTTGCACTTTTCGATGCCGCCGATCCCCGCGTGCTTGCCGCCCGCACCAAGCTGGCTAGCTCCCTGTACTAAAAGCTTCAGTACTTAAAGCAACCAGCCAGCTGCTGCACAACGCCGCGTACTTTGTTGCGCTCCTGCGCTCCTAGTATTCGTGGCGGTGGTACATCCTGCGGTGCACTAGCGTCGCAGGGTGTACCACTGCACGGAGTTGGCCGGGATGTGCAGTTGGACGTTGTTGTCGGAGGAGCTGACCTGGCCCGCGAGCTCGTTTCCGGCACCTTCGTAGGCTTTATCGTCGGTGTTGAGGATAAGCTCCCAGGTGCCATCTTCTGGTACCCAGACGGCGTAGTGCGGCTGGGAGGAACCAGAGAAATTACACACGGCCAAGACGGTTGAGCCGTCGCTGCCGTAGCGGATATAGCCGAGGATGGAATTATTCGCGTCATCAGCCTTGACCCACTGGAAACCATCTTGGGTGAAGTCCTGGGACCACAGCGCCGGATGTGCCTTATAAGTCAGGTTGAGGTCGCGCACGAGGCGCTTGATGCCGTGGTGGTATTCCGCGCCCCAGCCTTCCAAGTTGGACCAGTCAATCGAGTAGGCCTCTGACCACTCGGTGGTCTGGCCGAACTCGCAGCCCATGAACATCAGCTTCTTTCCTGGGTGGCTAAACATGTAGCCAAACAGGGAGCGGACACCCGCGGCCTTGTTCCAGTCATCGCCAGGCATGCGGGTCCACAAGGTGCCCTTGCCGTGAACAACTTCATCGTGGCTAAAGGGCAGCATGTAGCGCTCAGAATAGGCGTAGACCATGGAGAAGGTCAGCTCATTGTGGTGGTAGCTGCGGTGGATCGGGTCGTGGCCGAAGTATTCGAGGGTGTCATTCATCCAGCCCATGTTCCACTTCAAGTCAAAGCCCAGACCACCGTGTTCGGTTGGCGTGGTCACACCAGGCCAGGAGGTGGATTCCTCAGCGATAGTCAGCACGCCGGGGTGGTGGCGGTGCACAGTTGCGTTGGTTTCTTGCAAGAACTGCACTGCCTCGAGGTTCTCGCGGCCACCGTGGATGTTTGGCAGCCAGTCTTCGCGCGAGTAGTCCAGGTAAAGCATAGAGGCGACGGCATCCACGCGCAGGCCGTCGATGTGGAATTGCTCTGCCCAGTACAAGGCGTTGGCTACCAGGAAGTTGCGTACCTCGTTACGGCCGAAGTCAAAGACATAGGTACCCCAGTCGCTTTGTTCACCGCGGCGTGGGTCAGGGTGCTCGTAGCAAGCCTGGCCGTCGAACTTGCCCAGGGAGAAAGAGTCCTTAGGAAAGTGTGCTGGTACCCAGTCAACGATCACGCCGATGCCCGCGTTGTGCAGGGCGTCGATGAGCGCGCGTAGGTCATCCGGGTTGCCCCAGCGTGCGCTTGGCGCGTAGTAGCTAGAGACCTGATAGCCCCAGGAGCCACCAAAGGGATGCTCGGCAACGGGCATGAGCTCCACGTGGGTGTAGCCGTGTTCCTGCAGGTAAGGGATGAGTTCCTCCCGCAAGGTGTTGTAGTTAGAACCCTGCTTCCAGGAACCAACGTGAACCTCGTAGACACTCATCGGCACGTTCAAGTCCGTCGAGCGAGAATCTAGCCAGTCAGCATCCTTCCACTCATATGTGGATTCTTCGATGACCGAGGCGGTCTCTGGTGGCGCTAAGGTGCGGCGCGCCATCGGGTCAGCCTTATCAATGCGGTGGCCTTCCTTGGTTTGGATGGCGAACTTGTAGCGCTCACCCGGGCCCACACCTGGAATGAAGACCTCCCAGATACCCGTGGAACCCAATGAGCGCATGGGGTACTGCGCGGCGTTCCACCCACAGAAGTCACCAACAACGGAGACACCTTCAGCATTCGGAGCCCAGACGGCGAAAGCAGTACCGGTAATCTCACCCAGTTCGGAGGCATAGGTCTTGAGGTTCGCGCCGAGCACATCCCACAGCCGCTCATGGCGGCCTTCAGATATCAGGTGCAGGTCCAAAGAACCCAGTGTGGGCAGAAAGCGGTAGCCATCAGCGATATCGCGCGGTGGCTGTGCGGGATAAGTAATGCGCAGACGGTAGTCTTCGTTTTCTGCGAGCTCTGCGAAGAAGATGTCATCGCCAATATTGCGCATTGGTACTACGTCTTCGGCGGTCACCAACTCCACGCGCTCAGCGCCAGGGCGACGGGTATGTACGGTGCCGTCGTGCCAGCCGTACAACCCGTGCGGGTCATAGTGCCGGCACTGGTTGAGAAGACGAAGATCATCTGCAGGAATGCTCATGGTTTTAGGCTACCTTTTTCAGGCTATTAAAGGGAGGAAAGTTGCTGCTGTCCGGACCACCGGATTATCTGACTATCGGGCTTAGAGACCGAAGGTCGATTAAGCCCGATAATCCGTGACGTGGCGGTAGGCCAGTGCCTCGCGGCGCTCACGTGGGGCGGTGGGCAGGACGAAGATGTGGGCGACATCGCGCAGTGGTTCGAGGCGCACAAAGTTACGCTCAGACCATTCGTAGGTGTTGCCGGAGATCTGGTCGTGCACAGCGTAGGATTCGCCCGGTTTGCGTCCGATGGCGTTGTAGTCAATGGTGACAGTTGCTTCCTGCGCGTTGCGTGGATCAAGGTTGATGACAACGAGCACGATGTTGCCGGTGGTGGCATCGGCCTTGGAATAGGCCATCACGTTTGGATTATCCGCCTCATGGAAATACAGGTTGCGCAGCTGCTGCAGTGCAGGGTTGTCGCGGCGGATGGTGTTGAGATGGCGGATAAAACCCTCGAGGGAGTCACCGGAATTAACAGCTGCTTGGAAGTCGCGCGGGCGCAGCTCGTATTTCTCTGAGTCCAAGTATTCTTCGCTGCCGGGCTTGACCGGCATGTGCTCATAGAGCTCGTAGCCGGAGTACACACCCCACAGCGGGGACAGGGTAGAGGCCAGCACGGCGCGGATAGCGAACATCGCGCGTCCGCCTGTTTGCAGGGATTCGTGCAGAATATCCGGGGTGTTCACAAACAAATTTGGGCGGCAGAAATCGGCCTGTAGCGCGTGCTCAGTAGCGAACTCTGTCAGTTCTTCCTTGGTGGTCTTCCACGTGAAGTAGGTATAAGACTGCGAGAAGCCGTGCTTGGCCAAACCATAGAGGCGGGCCTGGCGGGTAAAGGCCTCAGCCAGGAAAATCACGCCAGGATGGGTGGCATGCACCTTGGAAATCAGCCACGCCCAGAAGTTGGTCGGCTTGGTGTGCGGGTTGTCCACGCGGAAGGTGGACACGCCAGCATCGACCCACACCATGACCACGCGATAGATCTCCTCATAGACCTTCTCCGGGGCGTTATCGAAGTTAATGGGGTAGATGTCCTGGTACTTCTTGGGAGGGTTCTCGGCGTAGGCGATGGTGCCATCGGCAAGCACTGTGAAAAACTCTGGGTGCGATTTCGCCCACGGGTGATCAGGTGATGCCTGCAGCGCCAAGTCCAAAGCCACCTCGAGGCTGAGCTCATGCGCGCGCACCACGAGCTTCTTGAAATCTTCCATGCTGCCCAGCTCCGGGTGTGTTGCCGTGTGGTCTTGAATAGCCCACGGCGAGCCCACATCATCCGCACCCGGGGTCAGCGTATTGTTCTTGCCCTTGCGGTGGACCTCACCAATCGGGTGAATCGGCGGGAAGTAGACGGTGTCAAAGCCCATCGCCGCTACGCGCTCAAGGGCTTTTTCCGTGGTGGCAAAAGTGCCATGCATTGGCTTGCCGTTGTCATCGCGGCCACCGGTGGAACGTGGGAAAAGCTCATACCACGAGTTAAACAGCGCCTGTGGACGCTCCACGAGTACCTGCTGGGTGGGCCCCTCGGTGAGCATTTCGCGGAAGGGGTTATGGCGCAGGATCTCCGCAACATCATCAGAAAGCGCCAATGCGACGCGCTCGGTCACGCTCGCGGTGCGGTCATCCAAAGCCACACCGGCGCGTAGCAATGACCGGCCCTCAGCACCATCCAGGGCGAGGCCCGCACGCGCGTACAGGTTTGAAGCATGGGCTAAGTCATTGGCTAGTTCCTCGGCGTCTTGACCAGCCGCTATTTTCTTTTCGATGGCATTGCGCCACGTCGCAATCGGATCCGACCACGCATCAACGCGGAAATACCAGGTGCCCTCAGTGCCGGGCGTAAAAATTCCGTGCACCCGGTCCGGGATGTCCTTATCCACCGTCATAGTGGAGGTCGCCACCGTCTGCGGGTCGCGTGAGGACCACACATTGAGGGTAGCGGCGATGGCATCATGGCCTTCGCGCCACACCAAGGCAGTGACGGGGATTACTTCCCCAACAACTGCTTTGACCGGCAAATTACCGTTATTGATCCGGGGCCGAACATCATCTATCCCAAGGCGCTGAGTCATGAATTCTAGGTTAGTCGAGCTGTGTCAGTTTCACCGGGCAACGTGAAATTAGGCCACAATAGATGGTGTGAACGCACCTATGTCTAATACCCCAGCTAATAACCCTGCTGCATCTAATTCTGCATCGAGAGCAACGCAGCCTTTAGAAACCCACGATGATTTGCTCATCGACTTCCGCGGCGTGGAGCTTCGCCGCGGGGGCAACACGCTTGTCGGTCCGGTGGACTGGCAGGTGGAATTAGATGAACGCTGGGTGGTTATTGGCCCCAACGGTGCGGGCAAGACCTCGCTGGTGCGCATGGCCGCTGCCGAGGAATTCCCGTCCAAGGGCGCCGCTTTTGTGATGGGTGAGCGGATTGGCAAGACCGATATGCGTGATTTGCGCGCGGCGATTGGTATGTCATCGGCAGCCGTGCAGCACCGCATTCCGGACAATGAAGTTGTCCAAGACTTAGTCATCTCCGCCGGCTATGCGGTGCTGGGCCGCTGGCGCGAACAGTATGATGACATGGACTTTGACCGTGCCCAGGACATCCTGGACCAAGTCGGTGCCCACCATCTAGCGGAGCGCACCTGGGGCACATTGTCCGAGGGTGAGCGCAAGCGCGTCATCCTCGCCCGTGCATTGATGTCTGACCCCGAGCTGCTCATCCTGGATGAGCCGACCGCCGGCATGGACTTAGGCGGGCGTGAGGACCTGGTGGGTTACTTGGGCGATTTGGCACTCGATGCTGACGCCCCAGCAATCGTGATGATCACCCACCACGTCGAGGAAATCCCTTATGGCTTTACCCACGCCATGATCTTGGACGAAGGCCGCGTTATTGCCAAGGGCCTTATCAACTCAGTGATGACGTCGAAGAATCTCTCCGAGGCCTTCCACCAGCCCATCCAGGTCGACCGCATTGGTGACCGCTACTTTGCCCGCCGCATCCGCTCTGCCCGCAAAAGCCACCGTAAGTAAGGAACGCCGGCATTAACCAGGGTTCGTTACTTACGGTGCGAGACAGGTCGAAGAAGTACAAACTTAGGGGGTAGGGATTGATTAGCTCTACCTCTCGCAGTGTTGTCAGGGCTAGTTGAGGACGTACGATTAAAGGCAAATGGGCGATACAGATAAGAATCTGAGTAGAGCTCACTTCAGCGACCCGGCTCAGATTGATGCAATTGATCACGCCGATACCACAGGGTTTAACGGCGGAAGGATGGCAGCGACCGTCCTGTTAATTCGTGACGGCAAAAACGGTCTGGAAGTCTGGGTCCAAGAACGTGTGTCCACCATGGTCAACTATCCCGGGCACGTGGTCTTTCCCGGCGGCGGGGTAGACAGCCGTGACTTTCCACCGCGGTCCTGGGACTCCGGTGATTTCTGGGCCGGGCGTTCCGTGGTGTCCATGGCTCGCCACATGGGCGTCACCAAATACAAGGCGCACGCCCTGGTCTTTGCAGCCGCCCGTGAACTTTTTGAAGAAGCTGGCACCCTGTTGGTTGTCGATGACAACGGGCCAGTCAAAGACGCCGCGCCCTTTCACGAACAGCGCGCGCTGCTCGAAACCCACGAGGTCTCCTTTACAGATTTTCTGGCGGAAAATTCCATGAAAGTCGACTCCGACCTCCTCATCCCGTGGGCGCGCTGGGTTGGGTCATCGGGTGCGAAGAACTGGTTCGATACTTTTTTCTTTCTCGCGCTGATCCCTGAGGGCCAACACCCCGATGGTGACACCGGCGAAGCCGATGACGCCAACTGGTTTCCACCCAGCTTGCTGTTGGAAGGCTGGAAAGCAGGTCTTGTCCGTCTAGTGGTTCCTACGTGGGCGCAGCTTAAACGCCTCGCGCAGTACAACTCCGTGGCAGAAGTCCTGGATGCGGCAAGTTTGTCTGATACCCGCCCGGTTATCGGCGACCACAAAGAAGACCCGCGCTACCATGACTTTTTCACTACCTCACCAATGGATCGGATTTCATGGCGTACTCCTCGAACGAAGTAGACTTCCTCGCCCGCAACCGCGCGGCCATCGCCACCAGCGCTGAGTCATTGGAGTTGACCAAGGCGTCCACCATGGCCGATATGGACTCTCTCCGCAAAGAATACGGCGAGTACTCCCGCGCCGTTGCCGAGCTCACCAGTGCTCGCCGCGCCGGGGTCCGCACCCACAAGTTCCCAGGCCTCGCTGAGTCCGCAACCGAATTCTTGGTTGATACCGGGTCTATTCAGCAGGCCACGCCGCACTCCGTCGCGCAGTTTCGCGCGCAGGAGCTCGCAGCATTAGGCATCAATCAAGTCCATGACGTGACCTGTTCCGTCGGGTTTGAGGGCGCCGCACTTACGGGCGCCGGCATCAGCTATATCGGCAGCGACATCGATCGCATTCGCTTGTCGATGGCCCGCCACAACATCCCCACCGGCCAGTTCCTTGCCGCCGATGCGCTGACCCAAACCACGACTTCCGATGTCATTCTCGCCGACCCCGCGCGCCGCGCCGGCGGGCGCCGCATTACCTCACCCGAAGACCTTTTGCCACCACTGCCAGACCTCGTTGCCGCACACCGTGACAAAGCACTAGCCATCAAATGCGCACCCGGTCTGGACTTCTCCAAATGGAACGGGGGAGTCACCATCACCTCGCTCGACGGCGGCGTCAAAGAAGCCTGCCTCTACAGCCCACAGCTATCGACGAAACGACGCGCGGTGCTTCTGACATCGGATGATGAGACAGCAAGCTTCTCATCATCCGTTAAAGGACATATCCGGACGGTGATCGAAGAGTACGACGGTGACCGTGACGAGCTGCCACAAGCCGGCGAAATCTCTGACTTCATCATTGACCCAGACGGCGCGGTCGTGCGCGCCGGGCTGGTCAAGGACTACGCTGCGCGTGAAGGCCTGTGGCAACTCGATGACCGCATCGCGTACCTCACGGGACCCCGAATCCCGGCGGGGCACTCGGGGTTTCGATTCATCGAAGAAGTACCCATCAAGAAGCTGAAAACCGCCCTTGCGGCGCTGGATTGCGGCCGGGTTGAGATTCTTGTGCGCGGAGTAGACACCGACCCTGACCAGCTGCGCAAGAAGCTAAAACTGCGTGGCAGTGAAGAATATGCCGTGGTTATCACCCGCATCGGCAGCCGCGGCGTGGCGCTGATCTGCGGCGCGCGGCAGTGGGCATAAAAATCTTGAATGAAAGCTAAGTCGTTCTAAAGTAGGTATGCCTACTACTATGGGCGGTTGAATGAATTTCGCAACACTTATATGAGCAAATAAGAAAGGTGAACGCCTAATGCCAACCATCGTGGCACTGGTTAAACACGTTCCTGATACGTGGTCGACCAAGACCTTAGACTCCGACCACACGCTAAACCGTGAAGCCGTTGACAACATGCTGGATGAAATCAATGAGTACTCGGTTGAACAAGCCCTACGTTTGAAAGAAGCCAACCCTGATTTCCAGGTTGTGGCTTTGACCGTAGGTCCTGCCTCTGCTGATGAAGCGTTGCGCAAGGCATTGGCCATGGGCGCCGATGACGCCGTGCATGTCCAAGATGACGCACTGGCTGGCTCTGATGCTCTGGCAACCACCTGGGCAATCCACAACGCGATTAACGCCATTGCCGCAAAGCACGGCAGCGCCGACTTGGTGGTTATGGGCAATACCTCCACAGACGGCAGCACCAGCTTGCTCGCCGGCATGCTGGCGGAATACCGCCAGGCACCAGCTTTGACCAACGTGCTTTCTGTAAACATTGCTGACGGCAAGGTCACCGGTACTCGCGAAGACGCGGATGGACACTGGGAGCTTTCTGCCTCCCTGCCAGCGATCGTGTCTGTCACCGATAAGGCTGACCAGCCACGTTTCCCTAACTTCAAGGGCCTGATGGCTGCGAAGAAGCATGACGTGACCGTGTGGTCCATCGCTGATATCGGCGTTGAGGCCGGCAACGTTGGCCTCGCAGCATCCACCACCGCCGTGACCGCAGCAGCTGAAAAGCCAGCGCGCACCGCCGGGGACGTTATTGATTCCGGCAGCCCAGAAGAGATGGCAGCGAAGGTTGCTGACTTCCTGGCATCGAAGAACTTAATTTAGTAGGAGAATTACCGTGTCTCACGTATATGTTCTGGTCGAGCACGATGCCGGCCAGCTCGCCCCTGTAACCGCAGAGCTCATCACCGCAGCCCGCGAACTCGGCGCTGTCTCTGCCGTGGTTGTTGGCGGTCACGCTGAGGAACTTGCTCCTCAGCTGGCCCAGTTCGGTGCTGTTCAGGTGGTAAACGCCACCGCCGCTGACTACGACGCTCGTCTGATCACCCCAGAAGTTGATGCTCTGCAGACTCTGGGCCAGGCAAACCCAGCACCAATCCTCATTGCTTCCACCCGCAAGGGCAACGAGATTGCCGGCCGCCTCGGCGCGCGCCTGGCATCCGGTGTTCTGGCGAATGTCTCCGCTGTTGCAGCTGATCGTTCCGCAACCCTGTCTATCTTCGGTGGTTCCACCGAAGTCACCGCGCAGGCACATGGCAACTGCCCGATCTACACCCTGCAGCCAGGTGCCGTCGCACCATCCGAAGCACCAGCAGAGACGCAGCTTGCACCGATGCCACTTCCAGCAGCAACAGAGCGCGATGTGCAGGTTGTAGGTTTCACCCCAGCTGTGAAGTCTGCTCGCCCTGAGCTTGGCACCGCCAAGGTTGTTGTGGCCGGTGGCCGCGGCGTTGGCAACGAGTTTGCCGGCGTAGTTGAGCCTTTGGCTGATGTCCTCTCCGCTGCCGTGGGTGCAACCCGTGACGCAGTCGATGAGGGCTGGTACGACCCAGCACTGCAGATTGGTCAGACCGGCGCGACTGTATCTCCTGACCTTTACATCGGTCTGGGTATTTCCGGCGCTATCCAGCACACGTCCGGCATGCAGACCTCCGGTACCATCGTTGTTGTTAACCAGGACCAGGATGAGCCTTTCTTCCAGATCGCTGACCTGGGCGTGGTGGCAGACCTGCATGAATTTGCACCAGCACTTGTAGAAGAATTGAAGAAGCGCTCCTAATGTCGTATTTCGATTACGCAGCAACCCAACCCATGCGCCAATCAGCTATTGATGCATGGGTGGCCGCTTCCGGCATGCTCAACGCCGGCGCCCAATACACCTCGGGCCGTAAATCACGCTCTGTATTGGATGACGCGCGTGAGACCGTGGCTGAGCTGCTTGGTTGCGAGCCAATCGAAGTTGTTTTCACCGCCTCCGGCACCGAAGCAGACAACATTGCTATCCAGGGCCTTTTCCACGCCTCTACTAATGAGGCGGGCGCCGGCCGCATTATTTCTTCTCCTATTGAGCACTCTGCTGTTCGTGACACCGTGGCCCGTTTAGAAGAACAGCACGGCGCCACCGTGGATTTCATGCCAGTGGGCCGTGACGGCCACATCAGTGATCTCACAGCCCTGGATACTCCGGCTGCTGTTGCTACTTCTATGTGGGCCAACAATGAAACTGGCGCTATTCAGCCAGTCGAAGATATTGTTGCTCGTGCGGCTGCGGCAGGCACACCGGTTCATGTGGATGCCGTGCAAGTGGTGGGCAAGCTGCCCATCAACTTCCATGAGCTCGGCGCTGCGACTTTGGCGGCAAGTGCACATAAGTTCGGCGGTCCGCGCGGTATCGGCCTGCTGCTAGCAAAGCGCACTCCCGCACCGCGTCCACTGATGCTCGGCGGCGGTCAGGAACGCGGCATCCGACCTGGCACCAATGACGTTGCTGGCGCCTCAGGTCTCGCAGCAGCACTCAAAGAATCGCTGGAGCAGCTTGAGAAAGAATCCAACCATATTCGCAGCCTGCGCGATGCACTTCGCGATGGCATTGTGAACACCGTCGATGACGTGGTGGTTAACACCACCGAGCCATCGTTGGATTCTCATCTGCACGTGTCTTTTCCTGGCACCGACGGCGATAGCTTGATTTTGCTGCTTGACCAGCGCGGCATTGAAGCAGCCACTGGCTCTGCCTGCCACGCCGGTGTCAACCGCATGTCGCATGTGCTTGAAGCGATGGGCGTTAGCGACGACCAAGGCCGCGGCTCCTTGCGTTTCACCCTGGGCCGACTCACCACCAAAGAAGACGTCAAGCAACTACTGGCTGTTCTTCCCGAAGTAATCACCCTTGCTCGCTCGGTCTAGGCGGCAAGCTAACTTCCACTCAATCTATCCTCAGCATTTCCGGCACACTGTCAGAAAAATGCTGAGGATATTTTTATGCTCTCAACCACATGAAAAACACTTCCAGTAGCTGTGGCCTGCGCAAAATTACGCCAACCCCCTAAACAAAAATCGAATAATTACCAAAATTTTGCGAATGTTACGCCAGTTACCTGTGTTACTGGAGTGAAATAAGTTATGCTCATGGCCATGCGTAAACTCCGCTTGCTTACTGCCGTGACCGCCACCGCCGCTGTTGCAGGATCTTTGCTTATCCTTCCTGCAACGGCGATTCCAGGTTTGCCTGCGAATATTCCGGTGAATCTGCCATCCGGATTGCTTCCAGATGACATGGTGCAGCAGGCATCGACGGTGCCAGGTATCGCATCCGGTGTGGATGTCTCCCGTTGGCAGCATCCTGACGGCGGCAGTATCGCCTGGGATCAGGTGCGCACTGACGGCCAGTCCTTTGCTGTAGTTAAGGCTTCTGAGGGAACCACCTGGACTAATGAGCACTTGGTGGATGACACCTCCCAGGCTGCTGCCAACGGCATGCAGGTGGGCACGTACCACTACGCCCGTCCAGGCGGGGATGCGCGTGCACAGGCGCAGCACTACGCCTCCCAGTACAACCAGGTGGGCAACCACTCGCTGCCACCAGTGCTCGACTTGGAGGTCTCTGAGGGCAAGAGTCCGGAGCAGCTTGCCGATTGGACTCGCGAGTTCATGAACGAGCTCGAAACCCTGACCGGGCGCACACCGATGATGTACACCTACCGCTACTTCTGGATTGAGCAGATGAACAACACCCAGGAGTTCGCGAACTACCCACTGTGGCTGGCTGCCTACCAATCCACCGCACCAGATCCAGTGGGCGGATGGAACAAGCTAGATATGTGGCAGCGTTCTGACTCTGGTCGTGTCAACGGCATTGCCGGCAACGTGGACTTGAACCTGTTCAACGGTAATGAGGCACAGCTGAACATGTTCTCCGCTGGGCAGCTTCAGGCTTCGGGCGGCAAGCTCGAAGGCTTGACTGTCAACGACGGCGTGGACTTGGGTGCGGATTCCACGGTCATCATTGGTGCAATTTTGGCATTGGCCGCAGGTGCTATTGCCGCACCAGCGCTTGCCGATGCCGCCCAAAACGCCAACCTCGATGGCCTTCCAGACGTAGTCAACGGTCTGATTGCCAACGACAACCTGCCAGTCGAGCAGTTGGAAACCATGGCTGATGGCAACTACACCTTGGGTGATTTGGTCATCTTGCTTGATAACGCTGAACACGTTGCCAACGCCACCGGCGCTGACAACACCACCGAATACAAGGCTGTCGTTGGGGCCTTGAACGGGCTAGCCGGGCGCTAAATAATCTCTTGAGTTCAGTATTTCAATCGTGCTCAGTTGATTGAATTCCAGATGAGCCTACTTACGTCCGTTTGGTGGTGAGCTATTAGATCCAAACTGACGCGATGGCCAACTATTCAAATTGAAGAGTGGCGTAATAGTATCCATTAGAGGCTCTACGCTGTCCGAAACCTACAGTGGAATGCTGATTTAGAAGCATGGTGCGGTTGTGACCCGGTGAGTTCTTCCACTGGGTTAAAACGTAGTCAGCGCTGCCATAATAGTTGTATGCAATGTTTTCCCATACGTTGTCGTTGGAGTGTCGGTAATGGTTTTGTGTGGCCATAGTCTGAGACCAAGAACGAGCTTGTCGCGTTAATTTGGCGGACACTCGAACCGGAGACTTTCCACGAGATATCCGATACTCGTTGAGCTTATTTATAAACTCAGTTTCTAGTTCGGTAAGGGTTATACTTTGATTGCTACTTCCAGTGATTGGAAGGGAGACGTTGACGCTGCTGGTGTTTACGGGGAATTGGGGAATGTTGCCGACCCCGCTGACGGCTGTAATGAGTGCCAACACGGCGGCTAAAGCTTTCTGGGTCTGGCCATTGAGGATGTTATTCCAAATTTCTTGGAGCTGTTGAGGGTTCATTATGCCTACTTCACTGCAGTATGTGTGTTACCTGTCAGGAAGCTTATAGTGGGCACGAGGGGTCGGCAAGAGATATTTTCCGCGGGGCTATTTATAGGGTGTAAAGACAAAGCGATCTCGTGTATACAGGCATTTTGAAGCGGAATTTCGCCATACAGGTTTGGATGCTCAATATATTAAATACGTTTAATCCACATCTGATGAAGAATATTCAAATTGAGGTATGCCGCATGGGAGCACAATTCGGTTGCAATCTGGTTCGCTGCGAGTGGCTTTAGGATCCGGCATCTTGGCGTGCTTGCCCGCCGGTGGAGAATTTAGTTGTCCAGGCTGGTCCCTTGTAGTGAGCAGGCACTGCGCCGCCGAGTAGGCGAGAGGCTATCTCTTGATGTTGTTCTGGCACTTCTGCATCTGAGGCAATCAAAATGATGTTGCCGTAGCGCCTGCCTTTTAGCATCGGCGGGTCCGCGATGACAGCGACGTTGGTAAAGACTTCGAGAAGTCCAGCAATTTCCGCCTTGGCGCCACGCAGATCAGAATGGTCGCCACAGTTGGCTACGTACAGCCCGTCCGGAACCAGGGCGCGGTGCGCAGCTTGAAAGAACTCCACGGTGGTCAGGGGAGTAGGGGTAATGGCGCCGGCGAACACGTCCCGGATAATCACATCGCGTGAGGCAGGTAGGAACTTCTCGGTTTCTTCACGAGCTTCGCCGGCACGAATCTTGACCTTCGGCGCGCGTGGAATGTCGAATTTCTCTCGGACGAGTTCACCGAGCTTGGCATCAAATTCCACGACGGTGTTCTTCGAGTCATCCCAGACGTCCGCGAAGTAGCGAGGCAAAGAACACGCGCCGCCACCGAGATGAGTGAGGCGATGGCCGGGCGCAAAGGTTTCTACAGCGGCAGCAATCCAGCGCATGTACTCAAACTCCAGCTCGCGTGGTTCGCCGGGAACAATGTGTGAGCTGGGAACACCATTGACGTGAAGCACGTAGGCGCCGTCGCGAAACGGATCGGCTTCGATGTCGGCGGTGCCGGTTGAAATCTCGTAAGTACCTACTGGTGAGGTCTGTGCTCCAACGCTGGAGGCAGAAGAACTGTGACCCCGTTTGCTGCGCTTTTTACCCATAGCTCTAAGAGAGTACACTCCCATAACATGCGAGTTTTGGTTGCCATGTCAGGAGGCGTCGACTCATCCGTTGCTGCGGCCCGTGCGGTTGAAGCAGGACACGAGGTGGTCGGCGTCCACCTTGCCCTACACAAAGACGCCCAACAGACCCGTGAGAAAGCTCGCGGCTGCTGCTCATTGGAAGACTCCGCAGATGCGCGTCGCATCTGCGACAAGCTTGGCATCCCGTTTTATGTCTGGGATTTCTCCGAGGAATTCAAGGAAGCGGTCATCACTGACTTCGTTGATTCCTATGAGCGCGGTGAGACCCCGAACCCTTGCCTGCGATGCAATGAGAAGATTAAGTTCGCGGCACTGCTGCGCAAGGGCATGGCCCTTGGCTTTGATGCCGTGGCAACCGGCCACTACGCCACCTTGGATAAGGACGGCTACATGCGCCGTTCCTTGGATGAGAACAAGGACCAGTCTTATGTTCTCGGCGTTATCACCGCAGAAGAGCTGAATTACTGCTACTTCCCAATCGGTGATACTCCGAAGCCATTGATTCGTGAGGAAGCAAAGCGTCACGGTTTTTCCACGGCGTCTAAGCCGGACTCTTATGACATCTGCTTCATTCCAGATGGCAACACTCAGGCCTTCTTGGGCGCGCGCATCGGCATGCGCCCAGGCATGATTGTGGACCAGGACGGCACCGAGCTGCGTGAGCACGATGGCGCGTGGAACTACACCATTGGCCAGCGCAAGGGCTTGGACATCAAGGCACCGGCTGCCGATGGCCGCCCGCGCTACGTCACCGGCATCGACGCCCAGACTGGTACCGTCACCGTGGGGTCGCGTGAGGACCTGAAGGTCACTGAAATTACTGCGGACCGTTTGAAGTTCCTGCACCCAGCAATGGACGGCGAGTTCGATTGTGATGTTCAGGTGCGCGCTCACGGTTCCGTGGTTTCCTGCCACGCTCGTGTCGACCGCAACTCGGACATGATGATTTTGACGCTTAACGAGCCACTGACCGGTGTTGCGCCGGGTCAGGCTGCGGTGCTGTACTTCCCATCACCTGATGAGTTGGGAGATATTGTTATCGGCTCCGGCACCATCACACAGACGGCTTAATCTGGATCGATGACCGCATTCGGATTAGGTCCGGTGCCCGGCACCGATATCGCCTTAGCCGCGGATATCATCGCTGGGGAAACCGGAAACAGCCTGCACCTTCCGCAGCTTCCCGCGCGCGGCTTGGGCTCTGATGTCATTGGCCGCACCGCCGGCCTGCTTGAAGCAGTCTCCGTCGACCGTGGCCCGCGCGGTTGGCGGCTAAGTGACCGTCCTCAGTTGGCATCACGTGCCATGTGGGACCGCATGGACCGCGACCTCGACATCTTACAAGAGCTGTGGGGCGATGACGTAGACAGCCTCAAGGTTCAGATTGTTGGACCATGGTCGCTTGCTGCCGCGTTGGAACTGAGCAACGGCCACCGTGCCATCACTGACTCCGGTGCCCTGCGTGACCTCACCGGCGCGTTGCATGCAGGTCTTGCTGAGCACATTCGTGATCTGAAGAACCGTTTCCACTGCGATATTGCGGTGCAAATCGATGAGCCTTCCTACACAGGTGTCCTAGCAGGGCTTCGTGGCACTACATCCTTCGATCCCGTGCGTCCGGTTCCATCTGAGGTCGCCGCCGACGGGCTTGAACAATTCCACGGCCAGCTGCTCAACTTCACCGGCCAACAACCCAACTGGGAAGCCGCTCGCGTCGCAGAGACCATCATCATCGACGTCAATCTATTGACCACCGATCAAGACGGCATTGGCGAACATATCGAAGAAGGTCACCGACTCGCGTTTGTCATCGATCCATTCCACGATGACGGAAGCGTCAAAGACTCCCGCAAAGTCTCCATCAGCATCGCCAAAGCCTGGGACCGCATTGGCCACTCACGCCTGCGATTGACCACTGATATTGATATCGTCCCAGCCGCAACAGGGGAGACCCTGAAAGACATGGCTGGCGCTTACCGCTTCATAGCGGAAATCGCCGACATCCTCGAACGGGACGCCGGCGACCTTTAAGCTAGTTCCTTGGATGTTTGGTTCTGGACAATCCGCCAGATAGCAACCCCTGCATATGCGGCTGTGGTTGCGGCGATGATCCACCACATATAAATGGAAACGTGGATTCCCCATTGGGCGGTGCGGCTAAAGAAGATGACGATGACTAGGGTAAATACCAAGTAGCCGAGGATTTTTGCGGGCTTGAACTGGCCGGCATCGCCAGGGCGGGTGAGCTTCCAGATTTGGTAGATGTTGTCACCGGCGACAATGACCAGGACTACGTACATGATGATTTCGGTCAACATTATTACTCACCTTCTTGGCGTAGGGCACGGGTGAGGTCTTCCACGCCTTGTGGGGTATTGCCGTTGGCAAAGAATGCTTCATTCTTTTCGGGGTCAATTATCAGCATGGTGGAATAGCCACCCGTGCCACCGTTATGCCAAAGGCCGCCGGTCTCTTCAGGGAACCAACCAAATCCAAACTCGCTGTTATCCAACATGAACTCGGCGTACTTGGCCATGTCAGCGGCAGTAGAGCGGATGGACCCGGCAGGGGCGTAGCCATCCATGCCCCAGGCGTCAGTCTTGCGGCCATCCGCGCTAAGTCCACGCGGGGCATATTCGGAAACAGAGGTCTCGCTGCCTACGTAGGTTGAATCCATGCCTGCTGGTTCCAAGATGTTTTCTTGAACTAAGTCGACGTACTCAGAATCAGCGTTGACAGCGAGCAACTGGCCAAGCAGCGCGACACCAAAGTTTGAGTAGGCTACCTCGCCACGCCCGCTCAAGCTGGCATTACGTGCGGCATTAAAGACATCTTCTTGAGTAATCCCGGTATAAGGATTCTCAGTGAAAATGGTGCGGAACAACCCCAAATTGTCCTTGTCCAAGCGCGGTAGACCGGAAGTGTGGTTGGCCAGCTCCACCATGGTGACATCGGCGACCGCGCTGCCATCGACATCAATGATGTCGCCAACGGTGGTCTCTAGCTCAATATCGCCGGATTCGACCTGCTGGCGCAATAGCTCAGTGGTGAAAGTCTTGGAGACCGAACCTATTTCTACTTCTGTATTTTCATCTGCCCCGAGACCAGCGAAGGTTGCTTCGCCGGTTTGCAGAGTAAATGCAGTGATCTGGTTCTGGGCATTGCTGGAGTTATCACGAATCTTTTGTGCTAATTCCTCATCACCCGTGTTTTCATCAGCCAAAGCGATGCGCTGTGGGCCGACGATTAAGAGTCCGATGAGTACGACGATGGTTGTCAGGATGCCGAAAAGAACTGATCTTTTCATGGCCTTCACCTCTTTGGTCTTAGCTAGTGGTCCTCACTAGCTGAAATGATGGTCAAAAGCGGAATGATCCGAGTTGGCGCAATCTCATAGGTGCCTGAACCGGATTTTTTAATCCAGCCAGCTTGGGAGAGTGCAGATAGATGGTGATATGCCGTCGATGTGGATGTGACCAGTTCTTCTTCGATGAAGTCAGAGACCTGAGCCGAAGATTGCAGTAGGCGGCGAAGAATCGCCCCGCGCACTGGATGCGCCAGAGCGAACAGCCGTTCAAAGCTGTCAGTCCACATGTCTGGGTCGGTCAGTACTTCAAGCGGGCGTTGCCACTGGTAGCTATAGCTGCCACCAGCTGCATCAACATCGCCACCAAAAATGACTGAGCCTTCTGGCATCTGCTCACGTTGATTATGAAGCGCGTCCACAACCCAAAATCCGTTTGCTTCAGAAGTTTTAGAAGCGGCGTTCTCCAGCGCCTCAACACGTGCTTCCAGCGCAGCGAAGCGTTCTTCTGCGCTTGCTTGCTGCTTAGAAGATTCCGTGTCGCGTTGCGGATCTGGGGTCGATGACATTAACCTATCTTCCATAATTTCTGGAAAGATTGCAAGATAGTTGGAAAACCAGAGAATGATTACAAAAATTCCAAAATTCTTGAACGGTAGAGGTGATTAGTGAAAGTGCGGGATGGCGGTGAATCTAGCCCTGCAGTGGCCAGGACATGTTGAAATCAGAGACGTCGCGTCCAATTCCTTCGAAATACTTCTTCTGGTCCACGGCTAGCTCGTAGAAGTTAACCGCCTGGAATTCCATGAGCTCATCTGAGTCCATCTCCTTTAGCTCAGGCCAGCGTTGGTTGACCTGCTTCCAGGCGATGCGCGCGGCCGCTAGGGCATCGGCAGTAGCTTCGTGCGCGTTGTCCAAGGTGACGTTGTATTCGCGGCACAGATCACCGAGTGTGCGCTTGCCCTTGCGGTAACGGTCCTTCACGCGGTCCATGAGGTAAGGGTCAAAGACTGGCCCGGTTACGGTGAAATCTCCGGTGAGATTGCGCAGTACCGACAAATCATAAGGCGCGTTATAGACAATGAGGGTGAAGCCTTCATCCCAGGCGGTCTTAATGGCTTTGACGGTTTCTTGCAGGACCTCATCGTGAGGGCGGCCTTCCGCACGGGCTTTCTCGGTGGTGATGCCGTGAATCTTGGCGGCAGCCTCCGGGATTTCCACGCCTGGGTCAGCCAGGGTTTCTTTCTTCACTACATCGCGACCAGCGATGCGGATAACAGCAGAGGTAACAATCCTTGCTTCGCGAGTATTGACGGAGGTGGTCTCCAGGTCGAAGGAGAGCATCTTGGAGGCATCGAAGTTCATGCCCAACACTTTATAGGCACCCTCGGACACGGCATCTGGATGGGGGATTTGAACCTTTAGATTCGCAACCCAACTAGAATTGGCAACCGTGAGTGCTACTGAATCATTTGACCAGCTAAACCCGGAGGAAGCGCAGAAGCGGTGGGCAGAACTTGCCCAAGAAGTCCGACGCCATCGAGAGCTGTACTACAACGAGCAGCCAGCGATTCCTGACGCCGATTTCGATGCCATGTTCCAGGAGCTTGTTGCGCTGGAGTCTGCACATCCGCAGTTGGTAGTTCCAGAGTCCCCAACCCAGGAGGTGGGCTCGGCGCCGGCTGCTGATTCAGCATTCGCTGATATTGAGCACCTTGAGCGTTTGATGAGTTTGGACAATGTCTTTAACTCAGATGAGCTGCAAGACTGGCTGGATCGCACGCCGGCGAAGGCTTATTTGGCTGAGCTCAAGATTGACGGCGCGTCCATTGACTTGGTCTACCGCGATGGTGAATTGGTTACGGCCGCCACGCGTGGTGATGGCCGCGTGGGCGAGGACATCACCGCTAATGCCAAGGTGATTGAATCCATTCCGCACAAGCTGCAAGGCTCCGATGAATATCCGGTACCAACGCTGGTGGAAATTCGCGGCGAGATTTACATGCGCCCTGAGGATTTTGAAACCCTCAACGAAGAGCGCGCCGCTGAAGGCAAGCAAGCTTTTGCCAATCCCCGAAACTCCGCCGCGGGTGGTCTGCGTATGAAGAATCCAGATGATGTGAAAAAGCGTCGCCTGCGCCTTGTTGCTCACGGCATTGGTGCCCGCGAGGGCTTTAGCCCTGCCAGCCAGCATGATGCCTATGCAGCCATCGCAGCCTGGGGACTGCCGGTCTCTCCGTACACGGAACGAGTAACCACCTCGAAGGAAGTCCAAGATAAGGTCAAGTACTGGGCGGATCATCGCCACGATGCCGAATTTGAGATGGACGGAGTGGTCATCAAGGTAGATGACTTGGGCTCACAGCGCGGCCTGGGTGCTACCTCGCGCGCGCCGAGGTGGGCAATTGCCTATAAGTACCCGCCGGAGGAAGTCACCACCAAGCTGGTCAACATCGAAGTTGGTGTGGGTCGCACGGGACGTGTGACTCCTTATGCCGTGATGGATCCGGTCTTCGTATCTGGTTCTACGGTGTCTATGGCAACGCTGCACAATCAGTCTGAGGTCAAGCGCAAGGGCGTGTTGATTGGGGATACCGTCATTATCCGCAAGGCCGGCGAAATCATCCCTGAGGTCTTAGGTCCGGTGCTGGAAAAGCGTGACGGCTCAGAGACCGAGTGGGTTTTCCCGGAGAACTGTCCATCGTGTGGCACAAAGCTTGCGCCGCAAAAGGAAGGCGATGCCGACTGGCGATGTCCCAATACCCGTACTTGCCCGGCACAGCTTTCAGCGCGCCTGGAGTACCTCGCGGGCCGTGGTGCTTTCGATATCGAAGCACTCGGTGAAAAGGGAGCCATTGACCTTATTGAGCGCGGCGTACTGGAAGATGAATCGGACCTCTTCGACCTGACCGAGGAGCTTCTGACCAAGTCCGATGTGTACACCACGAAGGCTGGCAAGGTTAATGCCTCAGGTAAGAAGCTTCTATCGAACCTGGAGACGGCAAGAAACACCGACCTGTGGCGCGTGCTGGTTGCACTGTCTATTCGCCATGTCGGCCCGACTGCCGCGCGCGCAATTGCGACCCGCTATGGCTCGCTGGAAGCCGCACGGTCAGCCGATGTGGAAGACATCGCGCAGACAGACGGAGTGGGCCAAATCATTGCCGAGAGTTTTAAGGAATGGTTCGAGGTGGATTGGCACCGCACCATCGTGGAGAAGTGGGCGGCCGCTGGTGTCACCATGGCTGTCGATGAATCCGAGAAGCAAGAGCAAACCCTCGAAGGCCTGACCATCGTGGTCACCGGCACTTTGGAGAACTTTTCCCGCGATAGCGCCAAGGAAGCAATCATCACCCGCGGCGGCAAGGCTTCCGGTTCTGTATCGAAGAAGACCGACTATGTTGTCGCAGGCGAGAACGCAGGTTCCAAGGGAACCAAAGCCCGCGACCTCGGCGTCACCATCCTGAACGAAGCCGGATTCCAAACTCTTCTCGACACCGGCGCTGCCGAAGCCGCGCCAAGCCCAGAAGGTGCCGAAGAGTAGCCTTTGCGGGCGGCCGAGCTACAGAACTAGGCCCTGGCGTAGCGCGTGAAATCAATTGCCATTCCAATTGGGATGGCAATTAGTGCTGCGAATTTCCACAAAGACTGAGCGGTTCCGTCCGTGCCAAGGTTGCGAAAGTAGACAGTTAGAAGAATGAATCCAATTGCGGCCAGAATCAGGCCACACAAGGTGAATAAGTAGTATTGCTTGGGCTTTGTCTCAGGGTAGAGGGCTTTTACATAGTCCTGGGGACTTCCAAATTCTTCAGTAAGTGGTCTGTCCGTGTTGTTGCCGGTTTCTTGGACTTCCCGAATAGTTTGTTCAATCTCCGCCTCAGGGATAGCATGGCGCCTTAGTGCCCGGGACAATTCCTTGAGGTAGTTCTCGTCAGTTTTCATGTCAGTTCCCCTCCGAAAACGCTTTGATGACGTTTAATAAGCGTTCAATGTTGTTAATCTCTTTGTCGACGATTTCTTTCCCTGCCTGGCTGAGCTCGTAGACCTTTCTGGTCGGACCCGTGCCTGGGATATCCCAGGTTGCCGTCACGAGCTCAGCTTCTTCGAGCCGTTTGAGCAGCGGGTAAATAGTTCCACCCTTGAATTCACCGAAGCCGTTTTCGCTCAGGCGCTGCCGAATCTCATATCCGTGTGCGGGAGTCTTTCCGATGCTTGCCAAAACCGCCACTGGCAGCAGCGAACTCGCGGCATCAAATTTCCACATCGGAATTGGCTCCATTCATTAGGCAAACTTGTCGCGACTACCTAAGTAGTGTCGCTACCTAGATGGTAGGGCTAGGTTGTCTCGATGTAAAGGGGGAGTACACAAAAGCACCAAGTTCCAGCGCGGAAAAATTCCACGGAACTTGGTGCTGAGTTATGAATTTAAAAAGGGGAAGCGCGCTAGCTCTTGTTCAAAAAGGCGCCCAGGATGGTGCCGAGGTTGCCGAGGTGGTCGACTTCGGAGGCGAGGAATTCGGGGCCGCCGACGCGGCCGACCACAAGGACAAGTCCGGTGCCGCCCAGTGGCGTGGCAACGATGGAGGAGTCCAGTAGGGCCCAGGAGGCAGGGATCCAGTCTTCGATGTCAGGGTTGAGCTGACGTGCGGCATCGACAGCCAAGTCGGTCGGCACGGTGCCGTCATCTTCGGGTGCCGCGCTGGAACCTGCAACGCGCTTGATAGGTCCCTTAGTGTCGGCAACAATAGCCCAGCTTGAGGTAAGTGCCTGCGGAATTGCCTGGACTAGCTGTTCCATTGCGGCCTGCAGGTTGTTGGTCTTTTGGGCGATGGAAGCTAATAAACGGATCTGTCCGCGGCGGTCCACGCGTCCGGAGAATGGGCGGATCGAGTCCACCTCCACACCCTTGACGGTGCTGGCGGCGGTGATTAAGGCATCGGCAAGTGTGCCAATGGGAAGTTCCACCACGATGTCATCGGTAACCGTTCCATCAGGGGCATTTTCAACGATATCGACGGATTGTATATTGCCGTCGACGGCGCCAATGGCTTCGGCTAATTCACCAAGGCTGCCGGGAGCATCGGGGAGTTGGACACGGATTAAAAAAGACATTGGTCGATGATGGGCTTTCTCTAAATTTAATTACAAATAAGGCAAGACTATTGTGCTCCATGCTACAACTTTCACCTTGTCTTTTGCAGGAACCACAAGCATTGGAATTGGATGCGGGTAGATAATCACCCACAAAGTGCTGTGCAGTAGCATGGGAGGGCAGGAAAATAATTAACGTCGTGGAAAAGGATGGATAACGCGTGTCTGAGATTTCGCGGGAAGAAGTCAGCCACCTGGCTAAGCTGTCACGCTTGGCTTTGAGCGAAGAAGAACTTGGCCAGTTCGCTAGCCAAATCGACGAGATTGTGGACTCGGTGTCCGCAGTTGGCAAGGTCAATACCGAAGGTGTTGAGCCGATGAGCCACCCGCACTCCATTACTACTTCCATGCGTGAGGACGTCATTGTGCGCACCCTTAATACAGAGCAGGCACTGGATCAGGCGCCGGCTGTTGAGGAAGATCGTTTTGTAGTGCCACAGATTCTGGGAGGCGAATAAATGTCCTACGCAGTACCTTCCGAGGGGCTTACTTCTTTGACCGCAGCTGAGCTTGCGGAGAAGATTCATTCCCGTGAGGTCACCTCCCGCGAGGTTGTCCAGGCCCACCTGGACCGCATTGCTGAGACCAACGAGGCACTTAACTCCTTCCTCCACGTGGGTGCGGAAGAGGCTTTGGCTACTGCCGATGCCGTTGATGCCGCGCTCGATGCCGGGGAGAAGCCAGCATCGGCTTTGGCCGGCGTGCCTTTGGCGCTGAAGGATTTGCTCACTACTACCGATGCCCCAACCACCGCAGCATCCAAGATGCTGGAGGGCTGGGTTTCGCCATACGATGCCACGGTGACCAAGAAGCTGCGCGAGGCCGGCATTCCAATTCTGGGCAAGACCAACCTGGATGAGTTCGCGATGGGTTCTTCGAATGAGAACTCCGCTTATGGTGCCGTGCACAACCCGCATGATTTGGACCGCACCCCAGGTGGTTCCGGTGGTGGTACTTCCGCAGCGCTGGCTTCTGGTCAGGCGCCGTTGGGCATTGGTACTGACACTGGTGGTTCCATCCGCCAGCCGGCTGCACTGACCGACACCGTTGGCGTGAAGCCAACCTATGGCACCGTGTCCCGTTATGGCCTGATTGCTGCAGCGTCCTCTTTGGACCAGGCAGGCCCTACCGCACGTACCGTGCTGGATACCGCGCTGCTGCACGAAGTCATCGCTGGTTTCGACGAGTTCGATGCAACTTCAGTTAACCGTCCGGTTGCCCCAGTTGTAGATGCAGCACGTGAGGGCGCGAATGGCGACTTGTCTGGCGTCAAGGTCGGCCTTATCAAGCAGTTTGAGCGTGACGGCTGGCAGCCAGGCGTGATGGAAGCCTACCGCGCGGCCGTTGACCAGCTGGTTGCACAGGGTGCTGAGACCGTCGAGGTTGATTGCCCACACTTTGATGATGCACTCGCGGCCTATTACTTGATCATGCCTTGTGAGGTTTCTTCTAACCTCGCTCGTTTCGACGGCATGCGCTACGGCCTGCGCTCCGGCGATGACGGCTCGCACTCCGCGGATGATGTCATGAGCATCTCCCGGTCTGAGGGCTTTGGCCCTGAGGTCAAGCGCCGCATCATGCTGGGTACCTACGCACTGTCCGTGGGCTACTACGATGCCTACTACTTGCAGGCACAGCGCGTTCGTACCCTTATCGCCCAAGACTTTGAGCGTGCATTCGAGCAGGTTGACGTGCTGGTTTCCCCAACCACGCCAACCACCGCGTTCAAGTTGGGCGAGAAGACCGAAGATCCAATGGAGATGTACAACTTCGACCTGTGCACCTTGCCATTGAACCTGGCTGGCCTGTGTGGCATGTCCGTTCCTTCTGGAATGGCATCTGACACTGGGCTTCCTACCGGTCTGCAGATCATGGCTCCTGCATTCCAGGATGACCGCCTGTACAAGGTCGGCGCAGCCTACGAAGCTGGCCGCACCAAGTAAAAGGTAGTTTCACCCCTGACCCCGCTGGCAAGGGCGCGATGAAAAGCGTTCTGACCAGTGGGGTTCAGTTTATGCAGGGTGCGTGGCAATTACTCTATACAACCTACTGTGTTAGCCTTGCCTAAGTGCACGGTGTGCAGTTTTTCACCAGTGCAAAACAATCTGAAGAATTTTTAAGGATAGTGATCACTATGGCTGAGCAAGCTAAAGATGCAGCTCCAAAGCGTAAGGCGCGCGTGGCGAATGAAGCAACCGTTATCGGCCGCCGCCAGGTTTCCCCGGATTTGGTTCGTTTGAGCCTGAACTCCCCAGCGTTCGTGGGCAAGGACCTGGAATTTACCGACCACTACATCAAGCTGCTGTTCGTGCCACAAAGCGCTGACTACTCTTGGCCATTCGATATGGAGCAGATCCGCGAGGAACTTCCGCGCGATAAGCACCCAATTACCCGTACTTACACTCTGATTAATCTGAATTCAGAGACCGGCGACTTCGACGTTGACTTTGTCACCCATGGTGACTCGGGTCTTGCGGGTCCGTGGGCGCGCGTAGCTGAGGTCGGGGAGAAGTTCGGCTTCTTTGGTCCTGGCGGCGCGTGGGGTCCAGCGGCAGAATATGACCACTTTGTGTTGGCTGGCGATGAATCCGCAGCACCAGCTATCGGCGCCGGCCTGGAGAAGCTTCCAGAAGGTGCAACAGCCGCCGCTTACATTGAGATTGAGGCCGAAGACCGAAAGTTCGAATTCCAAGCTCCTGAAGGCGTGGAAGTCAACTGGGTCATCCGCAACGGCGCTACCCACGGCACCGAGCTGTCCCGCGTAGTGCGCGAAGCCGGCGTCCCAGAGGGCAAGAAGACCAGCTGGTTCGTCCACGGCGTCGCGGAGATGATTAAGGAAATGCGCCGCTTCCTCTTCGTTGAGTCCGAGATCCCTAAGGAAGATGTGTCTATTTCCGGCTACTGGCGCATCGGCATGACCGAGGACCAGTGGCAGTCCTCCAAGCGTGACTTCAACGCCGAGATCGAAGCCGAAGAAGAAAAAGCGAAAGCCTAAAAAGTCTTAAGCAGAGAAATAGCCCGCACTTCCAAACCGGAGGCTTTGAACCGTCATTCTAGGTTCGAGTCCTGGTAGGGAAGTGCGGGCTTTGCCTATGCGCTGATGTTGCGATTACTTGCTGTCAGAGAGCACGTAGGCTGCGCCGGCGGCAACGCCGGTCACAGTCAGTACGGCTGGCCAGGAGCCAATCTTCTTTGCCAGTGGGTGCGAAGCACCGAAGCCGCCGACATAGAGTGCGGTGAGGCCAACGGTGGTTGGAACATCAGTCTTTGCCAACCAGGAGCGGACCGCCCAGCCACCAGCGGCAGCCAAAACAACACCGCCCAGCGGGCGGATTCCTGACTCGCGGGCGGTGATGTAACCTCCCAGGAGACCTGCACCAACAACGGTCGCGGTGCTTACTTTCTTTGGTTTCTTAATATCAATAGCTGCCATGTGTTCATGATAGCCCTTTTGCCGTACTCTTCTGTCAGTGAATGTATGGGTCTATCTCAGTTCCGCGGGTATGTCCGCGCTGGGCAACTCGGTCGCAGGCATTGTCTGGCCGTGGATTGTCCTTGAACGCACCGGCGATCCCGCCGCTGCGGGTTTGGTGGCAGCAGCCGTAGCTGTGCCATCGGTTTTGTTCGCCTTTCTCGGCGGTTATTTGATTGATACGGTAGGCCGCAAGCCGATGTCGGTTATCTCTGACATTATCTCGGGCCTGTCGGTGGCGGGCGTGGTGCTGGTTGACCAGACTCTGGGCTTGACCATCGCGTGGTTTATCATCCTCGGCATCGTCGGCGGCGTGGGCGATATCCCCGGCATGGCAGCGCGTTCGGCACTGGTCGGAGACATCGCGCAGTCCTCGGGCAAGACCGTGGACTATATCGCCGGGCTTAACCAGGCGATTATGGGCGTGTCCTTCCTGGTCGGTCCGGCTTTGGCCGGCGTGCTTTTGGCATCGATGGAATCCAGCTGGGTGCTGGTTATCACCGCCGCGTGTTCCTTCATCGCAGCGTTGCTGACCACCTTCTTGCGCTTGTCCAAGCGCGAGATGACGGAAGCAGAAAAGGCAGCTGCGGCAGAAGCCAATGCGCTGAATTTAAAGGCGCTGAAGAGCTGGGGCCAGGTCATCCGCCCGCCGTCCATCATGATGCTCGCCATCCTCACCTTCGTCGGTGTCGCTCTGGTCGGCCCATTTTTGGGCGTGCTCATGCCGGCACACTTCCAAAACGTAGACCAGCCTTTCTTGCTCGGCCTGGCCTTCTCCTTCTACGCCATCGGCATGATGGTCTCCGGCGCGGGCATCGCCGCAGTCGGCACCTCACGCCGTCGCCTAGTCTGGGTGGTAGCCATCGGCGTTGAAGCAATTGGCTTTGCGATGATGGCCGCGCTCGGCGCCTCCTGGCTCGTCGTCATTGGCTGTGGCATCGCAGGTCTCGCCGGTGGAATGCTCGCACCCCTGCAGATGGTTCTGGTTACAGAAGAAACCCCAGAGCACATGCGCGGGCGCGCCTTCTCACTTTTTACCGCCATCATGCAGTTCGGTGGTCCAATCGGCCTGGTCGTCGCCTCCGGTCTACTGACTGCACTGTCTATCTATCAGCTGGCCGTATTGCTCGTTGCCGCATACATGTTGGTGGCTATCTGGGCGATGATTCGCGGTATCCAGATTCTGCCAACCTATGTTGCAACCGAGGCAACAACCACCGCCGTGGGGGAGGTTTCACCAGAAAGCGAAGCATCCAGTTAGGATAGCCTTCGTGTCTAACGGTAAAACCACGCCTTCGCCGCAAATAGCCAAGCCTCAAGCCTGGCGCGCACTCGCCGCGCTGTGCTTGGGCTTTTTCATGGTGCTGATGGACCAAACCATCGTTGCGGTGGCAGCACCGGACATCATGGCGAACTTTGATACAGAGTTTGACCAAGTTGTCTGGGTGACCTCCATCTACTTGCTGTGCATGGTTGTGCCCTTGCTGTTTACCGGCCGCTTGGGCGACCGCTTCGGCCAAGCGCGCATGTTTCAGCTGGGTATCACCGTCTTCGTGCTGGCGGCACTCGCTGCGTCCCTAGCTCCGAACCTGGCGGTGCTGCTCATCGCGCGTGCGGTGCAGGGCCTGGGCGCTGCCATTTTGACCCCGCAGACCATGGCGGTCATCAACCGCATCTTCCCGCAAGATGCCCGCGGACCGGCGCTCGGTGTGTGGGGTGCAGTCGGCTCGGTGGCCTCCCTGGTGGGTCCCGTCTTGGGTGGGTTCATTATCAGCACCTTTGGCTGGCGCGGTGTATTTGTTCTGCACCTGCCACTGGGTATAGCTGCCTTGGTGCTGTCTGCTATGTGGGTGCCGAGGCTGCCGACGTATGCACGGAGCATCGACAAGCTAAGCGTCGTGGTCACCCTGGTTGGTATGTCTGCTGCTGTTATTGCCATCCAGCAAGGACCTGGCCTGGGCTGGCCGTGGTGGACTATTGTCCTGCTCATTGCTGGTATTGCGCTGATTGCCTGGTTCGTGCGCTTGCAAGCGACCGCGACGTCGCGCAATACCGAACCGCTGGTGCCGCTGCCGTTGTTTAAAAACCGCAACTACTCACTCGGTGCGTTTTCTATTTCGACCATGGGCTTTGCCGTGGCATCGCAAATGCTGCCGATCATGATGTGGTTCCAAACCGGCCGTGGGCTGACCTCGGCGGAAGCTGGACTGATGATGGTGCCGATGGCCGTTGCCGCCGGCCTGGGCTCGCCTTTGGTGGGGCCGCTGGCTGACCGCATTAAACCGCGACTGCTGTCTGTGATTGGCTTTGCTTCTGTCATCGCGTCTTTGGTGTGGATTGCCGGCATTATGTACCTCGATGCCAGCCTGTTCTGGTTTGTGGGTGCCTCCGCGCTGCTTGGTGTGGGCAATGCTTTTGTGTGGGCGCCGAATTCGGTGACCGCGATGCGCACCGTGGACTTGAAATACATGGGCGCCGCCTCGGGCGTGTACAACACCACCCGTCAGGTGGGTGCCGTGGTTGGTGCGGCGGCCGTGGGCGCGGCGATGCAGGTGGGTGCTGCCAGCTTGGGGCTCAGCCAAGCCATGGCTGTCTCGCTGCTGCTGCCGGCGCTGGTGATGGTCGCTGGTCTTATCGCCGTGGCCTGTTTTGAAAATACTTTGGGACCTAAGCGATAGAAACTTGCGCTGGTGGCATGCGTTTTTGAGCGCCTTGGACAAATACAAACTAGTGTAGTGGTTATGCGACTAGCCACATTGACTTCCGGCGGCGACTGCCCCGGCCTAAATGCAGTAATTCGCGCAATTGTGCGCACCGCGTCGAATGAGTTCGGCGACACCGTTGTGGGCTATGAGGACGGCTGGGTGGGCCTGATGGAAGACCGCCGACGCGACCTTTACGATGACGCCACCATCGACCGCATTTTGCTGCGTGGCGGCACCGTGCTGGGTACAGGCCGTCTGCACCCGGACAAGTTCAAGGCCGGGCTGGACACCATTAAGTCCAACCTGGAAGACGCTGGCGTGGATGCACTCATTGCCATCGGCGGTGAGGGCACGCTCAAGGGTGCAAAGTGGCTGGCTGATAATGGCATTCCTGTTATCGGCGTACCGAAGACTATTGACAATGACGTCAACGCCACCGACTACACCTTCGGCTTTGATACTGCGGTGTCCGTGGCTACCGATGCCATCGACCGCCTGCACACCACCGCCGAATCCCACAACCGCATTCTGATCGTGGAAGTCATGGGCCGTCACGTCGGTTGGATTGCGCTGCACGCTGGCATGGCAGGGGGCGCTCACTACACCGTGATCCCTGAAGCCCCTTTCGATGTTGCTGACATCTGCAAAGCGATGGAACGCCGATTCCAGATGGGGGAGAAGTACGGCATTATCTGTGTTGCCGAGGGTGCGTTGCCGAAAGCAGGCACCATGAACTTTGGCGAAGGCCAAGAAGACGAATTCGGTCACAAGACTTTCAACGGCATCGGCCAAGTCATTGGGGATGAGATTAAAAACCGTACTGGCTATGACGTGCGCACCACCGTGCTGGGACACATCCAACGCGGCGGTACCCCGACTGCCTATGACCGTATCCTCGCAACCCGCTACGGCGTGCAAGCCGCACGTGCGGCCCACGAAGGCCTATCCAACAAGTGCGTTGCGCTGCGCGGCGAAGACATCAAACTCGTCGACCTCGCCGACGCCGTCGGAGAACTCAAGACCGTGCCGACCCACCGCTACGAGAACGCCCAGGCGCTATTCGGCTAAGCCTCATTGCCCACTGGCGTGTTTTTTAACCTGATGTGAGTTTGCTTCTTAGGCGAAACGGCCGTAGTGTCACTTATGACAGTTAAATCAGATGTGACACTTGGTAGCCTATGTGTAAAGGGAGGGCTGGCAATGCAAAATGTATTAGGCTGTGGACTAAATTCCGAAGAAATCGCCGATATTCAGCG
Source organism: Corynebacterium casei LMG S-19264 (assembly GCF_000550785.1). Taxonomy (NCBI): domain Bacteria; kingdom Bacillati; phylum Actinomycetota; class Actinomycetes; order Mycobacteriales; family Corynebacteriaceae; genus Corynebacterium; species Corynebacterium casei. The sequence continues at coordinate 1,836,870 of NZ_CP004350.1, read as the reverse complement.
CCTTGCGGAGTCTGCAAAGACAGAGACTGTTCGGGATTTACTTCTACGCGTTGCATCGTTATCAAGTTCAGGAAACGGCATTCCCTCTATCGCAGAGGATAGAACGTATACGCCAGCCGAGGCAGCCAAGAGGATTGGAATGAGCCGAACTCATCTTTATAAGCTTCTTGATCGCGGAGCTTTGCCTTTCCACAGAGTGGGTAGTCACCGAAAGATATTCGCCAGTGATCTGAAAGCTTTTGAGGAGAAACGGCACGCTGATCGTATCGAGCTTGCGGAACGTTTCTCCTGTGAACGAGAGACTGCAGCAGCAGTTGATGATGAGATTGCAGATCTGCTCTGACGCATAGAGGCGTGCGTTGAAGATTTGGTGCATGATGGACGTGTGTTTATTCGTCGTGCTCGGCCAACGCTTCGCCTGATCCGAGAGGATCTAACATCAGATTGGGAATCCCCGCATTTTAAGCGATCACTGGAAGCGGGGAGAGTCGATGAATTGTCTCCAATGGCCGAGCTGCCACATCCAGTTATCAGGAAAGCCGCTGATTGATTTGGAGAAGATCCTGAACGGGACAACTTCGTTCAGCCTATTGCAAGTTCAACGCAGGTTCCCTTGCTTGAAATCAAGAGTGCTCAGTGGCGTGGAGGTGTGTGGCGGGACCCAGGCACCGGTGTCTGTTGGCTCTTGGTGGCGGGACTTGCGAAAGGCGATCATCAAGATGTCGATGATTTCTATGTTCAGATTAAACGACAGGACGAACAAGGAAAGCCCGAGCGATGGTTGCCTAGCGAAGCCGACGTGAGGATTCTCAAGCGGGAAACGGCTGCGCACTTGCGGACTGAATGGGAACTTGGGATCCAGTTTGAGTTGCTCAACGGATTGCGGGCAATTCATGATGGTGGAACTTATTTATTTGATGTAGACCATATTTTGCCCGGTAAAGGGCGCATAGCGAGTGTTGAAATTTCAATAGTGCAAGAACGTCCCGTTTCAGGCAATGCGGATGGTGAGCATTTTGTTCCGACCGACGATATTGTGGTTGAGTTTATGCCGAGAAGCTAGTACGAAGGCTCGAACCTACTATGGCAGTTGATACAGCGTGTTCTGACATCAATAGAACCGCCCCAACAAGTGTGGGACAGATTTGGAAACACTTTTTCTAATCTGGGGGAACCTGGCGTCTGGGGCAGTAGGATTCAAACACTTTCTGAGGCGGTGGAGGCGAAACAATTACTGTTCTCCGAGCCAGGAAAATTCAGCCATTACACGCACCGTAAGCACCTAGCGGGCAAGACGTTTGAAGGATCTGGTGTCCGTTCGATGTGCGGTGTCTACTTTGTTCCGTCGCAGGACCATGGTGCGCTGCCTACTTGTTCCACCTGTGAAGAGATGTATTCGTTGCTTCCAAAAGAATGATTCCCGCCGTTCAGTATCCCCGTTGAAATCTACTCGCGGTGGAGTTCCCGGCACGCTTACTGAATCAAACTCCCATAGTGCGGGATGGCAATCCCAGGCTGTGGACTAGTATGTAGGGATGACCGATTCCCTTGAACCTCAATCCGGCGGCAATGGCGCCGCTGGGCACACTACTCCTACACAAGCAAACCCTGCTGCTGATGCAACTGGCGTTTCTGATGCAGATAAGGCTGCGGCGGCGCGGGCGGACCGCGCGGCGTTTATCGCAGCGCTAGGATTCCCGGTCCTAGTTATTATCGGCGGCCTTCTGGGCTTCTTCTTTCCGGATACTGCCGCGGGCTTCGCGCCGCAGGTGACGCCGCTGCTGGGCATCATCATGTTCGGTATGGGGTTGACGTTGCGGCCGGTGGATTTTGCGCTCGTCGCTAAGCGTCCGCTCCCAGTGCTTATTGGTGTGGTGGCGCAGTTCGTCATCATGCCGTTGTTCGCCGTGGCCACGGTGTGGGTTTTGCAGCTGCCACCGGAAATCGCGGTGGGCGTCATCCTGGTGGGTTGTGCGCCGGGTGGTACTTCATCCAACGTCGTTAGCTATTTGGCGCGCGGTGACGTGGCACTGTCTGTGACCATGACTTCGGTGTCCACGCTGTTGGCGCCGCTGCTCACGCCGATGCTCACCTTGTGGCTGGCGGGGCAGTACATGCCGCTGGATGCGGGTGCGATGGCGTGGGACATCGTCAAGGTTGTGCTCATCCCGGTGGTCGGCGGCCTGGTTGTGCGCCTTTTGCTGCCGAAGGTCGTGGCGTTTATTACCCCGGCGCTGCCATGGATTTCGGTGCTGGCTATTTCGTCGATTGTTTGCATCGTCGTCGGTGGCAACCGCGACAACATCATCACCGCAGGCGGTATCGTCCTGGTCGCCGTCATCATCCACAACGGCCTGGGCTATGCGCTGGGCTACCTCACCGGCAAGATCACCCGCCAAACCGAGCCGGTTTCGCGCACCATGGCCATCGAGGTCGGCATGCAAAACTCCGGCATGGCAACCGCCTTGGCATCGACCTACTTCAGTCCACTATCAGCGCTGCCGGGCGCAGTGTTCTCCGTCTGGCACAACCTGTCTGGCGCTGTGGTCGCAGCCATCTGCCGCTACATTGACGGCCGCGCAAAGAAGGCCCAAAACTAGTACAAGCCATACACGCTGGGTGGTGACTGACCGCCCGGGGGATAAGTATTAAGATGGCACCCATGACTGCTGCGATGTATGACCTGATGGACTTTGATGAAGTCCTTGAAAAGTATGACCCAGTTATGGGTTTGGAAGTCCACGTCGAACTAGCCACGGAAACCAAGATGTTTTCCACCTCGGCAACCAACTTCGATGCCCCGGCTAACTCCAACGTCGACCCGGTGTCTTTGGGTCTGCCGGGTGCGCTGCCAGTGGTTAACGCTAAGGGCGTGGAGTGGGCCATCAAGATTGGTTTGGCTTTGAATTGCTCCATTGCGGAGTCATCGCGCTTTGCCCGCAAGAACTACTTTTACCCAGACCAGCCAAAGAACTACCAGATTTCCCAGTACGATGAGCCTATTGCTTACGATGGCTACTTGGACGTAGTTCTGGAAGACGGCACCGAGTGGCGCGTGGAGATTGAGCGCGCGCACATGGAAGAAGACACCGGCAAGCTCACCCACCTGGGTGGCACGTCGGGTCGTATCCACGGCGCGACTGCGTCTTTGGTGGACTGCAACCGCGCGGGCATTCCATTGATTGAGATTGTTACCAAGCCAATTGAGGGGGCAGGGGAGCGTGCACCTGAGTTGGCGCGTGCTTATGTCACCGCGTTGCGCGAGCTGGTTGCGGCGCTGGGAGTATCCGATGCCCGCATGGATCAGGGTTCAATGCGCGTGGACTCTAACTTGTCGCTGCGTCCGGTTGGTACCACTGAGTTTGGTACCCGTACTGAGACTAAGAACATCAACTCTTTGCGCTCGGTTGAGCAGGCAGTGCGTTTTGAGATGATGCGTCAGGCGCAAGTGCTTGCCGATGGCGGCACGATCGACCAAGAAACCCGCCATTACCAGGAAACCGACGGGTCGACCTCGAAGGGTCGTCCGAAGGAAACCGCGGATGATTACCGCTACTTCAACGACCCAGACCTGCCACCCGTTCTGGCGCCACGCGAGTGGGTTGAAGAAATTCGTCAGACTCTGCCGGAGATGCCATGGATCCGCCGTGCGCGTATCCAGGAAGAGTGGGGCTTGAAGGACGCGGAGATGCGCGACTTGGTCAACGCTGGCGCATTGGACCTTATTATTGCGACCACCGAAGAGGGCGCTACTGCTGATGAGGCTCGTTCCTGGTGGGTTTCTTACCTGTCCGCAAAGGCGAATGAGCAGGGCGTTGACCTTCCGGCACTGAGCATCACCCCGGCGCAGGTTGCGCGCGTGATTGTTCTGGTCAAGGAAGGCAAGCTGACCACCAAGCTGGCGCGCCAGGCAGTCGACGGTGTTCTCGCCGGCGAAGGCGATGTTGATGAGGTAGTCAAGGCTCGCGGCCTGGAGGTCGTGCGTGATGACGCAGCGATTGAAAAGGCCGTCGATGACGCACTGGCCGCCAACCCAGACGTGGTGGAGAAGTACCGCGCTGGCAACAAGAAGGTCACCGGCGCTATTGTCGGTGCCGTCATGAAGGCAACTCAGGGCAAGGCTGACCCAGGGCAGGTCAACCAGCTCATCGCTAAGAAGCTCGCTTAGTTGCAGGCTTAAAGACCCGCATATCAACTCTGGAGGATTGGGAGTTGGTGTGCGGGTTTTCTCATGCTCTGAGCTGTGTGCTGGGCGAAGCGCAAAATTCTTATTGGTTCACACAATAAGTTCGGCTGTGAGGTGTCTCATGGTAATCAAAACTATATAAAACCAGGTTATTCCATGTTTTCCGCCTGTTGGTGGGCGCTGGCTTTGCCACCGGCCAAGAGGTCGTTCAGTACTTCAGCTCATTCGGTATCAACGGTGTCTGGGGCATTATTATTGCCGGTGTCATCATGACCATTGCCGGCACGGTGTTCCTGCAGCTGGGTTCCTACTTCCACGCTTCTGAGCACAACGCGGTGTTTAGGAAAGTAACTCACCCGATCGTGTCGAAGCTGCTGGATATCGCCGTGATTTTCACGCTATTCGCTGTCGGCTTCGTCATGCTGGCGGGCGCTGGTTCCAACATGGCGCAGCAGTTTGGCTGGCCAGCCTGGGTCGGCTCGACCTTGATGCTGGTGCTCGTTTTGGTCACCGGTCTGTTGGATGTGGACAAGGTATCCAATGTTATTGGCTTGCTGACGCCAACGATCATCATCGCTGTTATCGCGCTGCTCATCTACACCTTGATGAACATGCCGGAAAATGCCGGCGAGGTCATCGACATTGCATCGCAGACCGAAGCTCCAATTGGTAACTGGCTGCTGTCTGCGGTGAACGACAACGGCCTTGCCCTCATCCTGGCCGTATCTATGTCGCTGGTTATCGGCGGCGACCACATCAGCCCACGCGAGGCTGGCTGGGGCGGCGTCACCTATGCCATCCTGCTCGGTATCTCTGGTTTCGTCCTGCTGATGGGCGCGGACAAGATTGGTGACTCCGATGTTCCAATGCTGGTCCTGGTCAATGAGATGGGCAGCACCGCTGGCTTCCTCATGGCGATTGTCATCTTCTTGATGAGTTTCAACACCGCCATCGGCATGTTCTACGCACTGGGCAAGCGTCTGGCATCGGGTCGCGAAAACCGCACCTACCCAATCTTCGTTGTGGGTACTCTCGCAGGCTACGGAATGTCCTTCTTCGGATTTAAGACTTTGATGAACTATGTCTACCCAATTCTGGGCTACATGGGCATGTTCATGGTTGTTGTGCTGGTCTTCGCCTGGTTCCGCAGCCTGTCCAAGATTCGTGATGAGTCCGTTCGCCGCGAGCGCATCAAGTCCCTGCTTCGTCTGAAGCTGCACCCAGAAGAGAAGTACGACGAAAAGCACGATGATGTGATCGGCTGCGAGCTCGTTGAATCCAACCTCGACCATGAAGTCCTCTTTGAAGACCTCGTTGGAGAGGTCACGGAAGAGCTCGACTCCGACTCCGAGATTGAATTTACTGCCGACGAAATCGAAGAAGAGATCACCGATGTCGAGTACTACATCGAACGCGATGGAGTACCTGACCCGGTTGTTGATTCCGATGTAGCAAACGGCAAGGATTCGAAGGCACCAGACGCCGCTAAGTAAGTCTCCTTTCCAGCTCCTCTTGAGAAACCACAGTTTCCAAGAGGAGCTTTTTCTATGCCAATAGATCCATTGCCCCCATTCCACTTAGCTCATGTGTGTTGCCCAGCAGTTTTCCGCCTGGGGTAACAAGCTTGACCTGTCCGCGGTGGCGCATCATCCGACCTCGACTTTTCTCGCGGCGCCTTGCCCGGGCGCCGTCGTCATTGACACCGTTGTGATAAGCGCACAGCGTGGTGAGATTCGACGGATTAGTCTGCCCGCCGTTCTTATGCGCGTCGATGTGATGTACCTGGCATCTATCGGCCGGCACTTTGCAGTCCGGCCATGGGCACACCAGGTTTTCTGCGATGGCCAAGATTCGCTGTTTGCCTGACGCGAACCTTGCTTCGTAGAGATTGACCGGTCCGGCGGTGGGGTGGAAGAGTCCGGCGTAAATCTTGTCGCCAAGGGCTCCGGACATCGCAAGGTTAACGATCTCAGCGCCGGTCATGGTCGTGCCGTCGGATGCTCCGATGATGGATTCGTCGCCTTCACCGCGAATGATCTGCGCGGATTGGTCCAGTCCAACGGCAATGACGGTGCGGTATTCGGGTTTGAGAACACCACCGCCGCCATCGATGTGTTTCCAAAACGCTTCTAATAATGCTTTCGAGCGGGGTTGGTCCGTGGTGGATATGGCATCAAGCGTTTTCTCAAAGTCGGTGATGCGGCGCTGGGTATCGGTGATGCTCATCGTGACCATGCCATTTTTCGGGCGGCTTTTACGCATACCGGGTTCTTTTGGTTTGTCACCAACGAGTTCGTCGACGCGCTGGTTGCCCAGAGCATTGACTTCTTCATAAGTGCCCTCATGTGCAATCAACTCAGCACGGAGTTTCCACGCGGCACCGCGCTTTTTCTTTAACTTCTGAGCGTGACTATCAATCATCTGTAGACGTTCCATACTCAACCCGCGCTCTTCGGCGAGTGCTACGGACTCGCGTTGAAGGCGTGGTGAGTCGGTGGAGCCGAAGAAGACATCCGCTAACTTGGCGTACTTTCTCGCCGTCTTTAACGCCATGTCATCGGCGGCCATGTCATAAACGGATAGTTCCGCCATGTCTCTTAAAACGCTCACCGCCTGGGTGGCTTGTTGTATGAATGCTTTGTAATTTTTCATAACTTCGACGCTAAACCCAAAGCGCAACCCCACACCAGAGCAAGCCTCGAAATCTGTGGATAACTACGTTGACGCGTCACTCAACAGGCCAAGTTGTCCACAGGTGGAGCAATTTCGCCCAAAAGTGCGTTCGGCGGGGGTACAGGCGTGCGAACTGTGAACCGCGTCCCTGGTGGATCGTGCTGCGCGGATATGAATTGCGTGACGCGGTAGCTCTCTTAAGCAATTGCGGGGAGGGGTAGGCAGGTGCGAACTGGCGTGATTGAAAGCACAATTGTTGGCATGAGCAAGCCGGTTAATAAAAAGTTTTCTCCTTTGCTGGCGGTGGAGAAGCCTTACTTGCCGCGGCCTTCTATCCGGGAAATTTTCCGCGATTTAGGACCCCAGGAGTTAGGTGATGGATTAGTTGCCCTGATTTTCTCCGCCTCGGGTCCCATCGCGGTCATTTTGGCGGCGGCTGCCGCGGGCAACCTCAGCCCGGAGCAGACTTCTTCGTGGATCTTCGGTGCCTTCTTGGGCAACGGTCTCCTCACGCTGTTTTTGACGTATCTTTACCGCAGCCCGCAGGCGTACTTCTGACTATCCCCGGTACGGTGCTCGCGGGTGATGCGCTGACGCATTTGAGCTTCGGGGAAGTCATCGGTGCCTATCTTGCCACGGCCGTGCTGGTGTTCTTGTTGGGATGGACGGGCCTGATTGGCAAGATTATGGCGGTATTGCCGCCGACGATTGTCATGGCGATGGTGGCCGGCATCTTCCTGCGTTTCGGCCTGGACCTGATTTCCGCGGCCGTCGATGATCCGCTCATTGCGATTCCGATGAGTCTCATCTTCATTGTCTTAAGCGCTAGCCCTAAGATTGCTGCGGTTGCGCCGCCGGTGGCAATGGCGGCGGTGGTGGGCATTGTTATCGCGATGGCCGCAGGGCAGTTGGGCGGTGGAATCCTGGATGCTGGCGTGGTGGCATCGCCCGTCTATACCGCCCCGGAGTTCTCCTTGGCTGCGATGACCGAGCTAGTCGTGCCGTTGGCAATAACGGTGGTGATTGTGCAAAATGGCCAGGGTATCGCGGTGCTGCAGGCTGCGGGGCACAAGCCCGGAGTTAACCTCGCTGCGGCGGCCAGCGGCCTGGTGTCTTTACCGATGGCGCTGATTGGCAATGTCACATCTTGTCTCACCGGGCCGACCAACGCGTTGATTGTGTCCGGTCCGAACAAGCAGCGCCACTATACGGCGGCGATGGTGACTGCGGTCGGCGCAATCTGGGTTGGGCTCTTTGCGCCAGTCTTTGTTGGTTTCATGTTGGCTATGCCGGCATCCTTTATTGCGGCGCTGGCGGGCATCGCTATGCTCACGCCGCTAAAGAATGCATTCGTGGCTGGGTTTTCAGGCGTGTTCTGCACGGGCGCGCTAGTGTGTTTCCTGGTCACCGTCTCGGAGATAACGCTGCTGGGAATCAGCGCGCCATTCTGGGGGACCGTGTTTGGTTGCCTGGTGGCATGGCTGATGGACCCCAAGCCGAAGAAGGTCGAGGTCCAAGAAGCGAGTGAAGAAGAGCTAGCTGAGCAGCAGCTTGATGGTCAGGCCGATCATGATGCAGCCGATGCCGAAGTTGATTCCGCGCCACACAGCTGGGCGCGATAGAACGTGGGAGAACTTCGCGGCAGATAGGCCGATGGTGGGAAACCACACCATGGATGCGGTGATAGCGCCGGCGGCAAAGATCCAGCGGCCATCGGTGCCGTACTGGTTGGCCAGGCCGCCAATCATGACGAGCACGTCAACATAGGCAGCCGGGTTGAGCCAGCAGATGGCCAAGGCCGCAAGGGCAGGCTTTAACCAGGTGGACTTTTGCATCTGTCGACGAAGCCGCGTCGTGCGCTTACGAGTATCAACAGATGAAGAGCCAGGGCCGGTGGGTGCGCCGCCATCGAAGGCATCGATTTGCTGCGTCTTATTTGGCTCGGTGTTGGACGGGGACAAGGTCTCGACCTTGTCACGGAAGGCATCGCGGAAGCACAAGAATGTAAAGTAAGCCAGATAGGCAGCACCGAGATACTTCAGCGCAACCAGCGCAGTTGGGAAAGTCTCAACCAAGTAGCCAACGCCGGCGGTGCCGCCCAAAATCAAAATGATGTCTGAAATCGCACAGATAGCAATGACCACCCACACATGGTCGCGCTTGATGCCAAGCTTGAGCAACAGGGCATTTTGAGGACCGATCGCTACAATCAGCGAGATACCGAGTGCAAAGCCGGCAGCATAAACAGACAACATTGACATAGCCACACTCTGCAACGTCAATTTGATGAAGTCCAGTTATTGAAACTCATCGTAGGTTAGAATGACTTCATGAATCCGGTTCATTTGGAAACGCTGCTGGCCATCGTCGATGAAGGCAGCTTTGAGTACGCTGCCACGGTGCTGGGAATCACACCGTCGGCGGTGAGCCAGCGTATTAAATCGCTGGAAGCATCGACAGGCCGCGTGCTGCTACGTCGCGCGAATCCGGTCACCGCAACCGATGCTGGTGAAATCTTGGTGCAGTCTGCCCGCCGCATGGCGCTAGTGCAAGCAGAAACTGATGCCCGCCTGGGCCAGCGTCTTCAGCGCGTGCCGCTGTCGGTGGCCGTCAACAATGACACCTTGGCAACCTGGTTCAAGGCAGTGATGGCGGAAATGGCGCAATACGGTGAGGCCGCGCTGCGGCTGCGCGTGGAAGATGAGTCCCGCACGCTGTCCATGCTGCGTCGCGGTGACGTTCTCGGCGCGATTACCCATGAAGAAGACCCGGTGTCTGGCTGCGTGTCTGAATATCTGGGCACCATGCGTTATGTCGCGGTGAGCACGCCTGAAATCAAGTCCCGTTTCAACACGGAACTCGGCCTGGTGTGGCGGCAGATGCCGCTGGTTATTTATGGCCCGCAAGACGCCATCTTGGACCAGGCCATGCGGGATCGTTCGGTGGAACTGCACGTTATCCGCGGTAGGGTCTCGCAGATTCCCACTTCGGAGGCCTACCTGGAAGCTGTGCGCATCGGCCTGGGTTGGGGCGTGCTCGCCGAGATCCAGGTACAGCAATACTTAAACTCCGGCGAATTAGTAGAACTCGACGGCGAAGACATTGAAGTCGACCTCTACTGGCAGCGCTGGCGCCTGGAATCGGAGGTGCTGGAAAAGCTCACCAGCAGCGTCGTCGGCGCCGCCAAAAAAGCCCTGCCGCAGCGCAAATGAAAAGCGCGCGGCACCACTTCCGCTCAGGTGGTGCCGCGCTAAAACCTAGCGCTCAGGTGGTGCCGCGCTAAAACCTAGCGCTCAAAGAGTGGCAGCTGGAAGTCCTCAGGGTTTTTGACTTCCTCGCCCGCTGGCACAGCGCCCGGCAGGGTGGTGCCGTCGGCGAAAGGCTGGCCGCCGAAGCGGTCGCGGTCATGGGGTTGCATCAGCCAGGACATGTCGGGGCCGACGGGAACAATCTTGGTCGGGTTAATTTCGGTGTGCACCATGAAGTAGTGCTGCTTGATTTCGGTGAAATCGGTGGTGTCACCAAAGCCCGGAATCTGGAACAGCTCCTGCAGGTAGCCGCGAATATTCGGCATCTCGGCCAGCTTGTGGCGCGAGCACTTGAAGTGGCTGTAATAGACCGGGTCAAAGCGAATCAGGGTAACAAACAGGCGAATATCGGTCTCCGTAATGTGCTCGCCGACCATGTAGCGCTGCTTGCCCAAACGCTTTTCAACCCAGTCGAGCGCCTCCCACATGAACTCATACGCGGACTCATACGCTTCCTGGGAACCTGCGAAACCACAGCGATACACACCGTTGTTAATTGCCTTGAAGATGTAGTAGTTGATCTCCTCCATTTCATCGGCAAGCTGCTGCGGATACAGCTCCGGCGCACCCTCACGCTGGAAATCCTTCCAACCCGTGATGAAATCGCGCACGATAGATGGGTAATCATTGGTCACAACGCGACCGGTGGATTCCTCCACGATGGCCGGAACCGTAATTCCGCGCGGGTAGTCAGGGAAGCGCTTGAAATAAGCGTCCTGCAGGCGCGGAATCTTCAGGACCGGATCCACGCCGCCTTCATCCAAATCGAACTGCCAGGATCTGACGTCGTGGGTGGGGCCAGCCAGCGCCAAAGACAAGGTGTCTTCCAAGCCCATCAAACGGCGTGCGATAACGGTGCGGTGCGCCCACGGACAGGCACGTGCGACGGCCAGGCGGTAGCGGCCAGCTTCTTGCGGCCAGTGGAAAGTGCCATCTTCCTGCTCCGTCGGCTCGCTAATGCCGGGGATAATACGGTCCTCGATGTAATTGGTATCGCGCACAAATTCGCCGTCGGGGGAGGCGTTGAGTGGGTCGCCGTAGGTTTCCTGGCTGTTATTGGCAGTCATGTTGCTCCTTCAATCCATAGTGTTGACGTGTCAACAAGATTACAACAAGTTCTGGCACAAATCTAGATCCACAGCCACACAAGGTGGTTGAGCAATCCAACCCGCTGGGGGAAATGCGGTGGCGCGCCGAGAATGTTCGCTGCCAGCTGGCAGTTTTTCGCCTAGTGTTTAGGCTATGAGCACGAATAAACCGTCCAATGATCAACCTGATAAGGCATCAGACTTTGATGATGAGTTGGGTGTTCCTTCGTACAATCCACCAACCGACGCGAAGCAGGATGTCAGCCGAAAGGCGCCGTCCAATGAGCCAACTTTGTCCTTCAACAGGCCAACTCAGGCTCAGCAGCAGGCAGCAAAGAGCAATTCGCTTGACGATGCCAAGCTGAGCGACGCCCCCACCACCGCCCCCGCGTCACCTGTTTCCAAGAAGAATGGCAATGCGGCGACTCCTAAGGATTCTTCCGCCGGCGCCGACGCGGCATCCGCCGGTTCCGCATCCGCAGGTGGCGCTGCTGCTGGGGGCGCTGCAGCAGGGGGAGTAGCAGCCGCTGCGTCTGAACCGAAGCGCTCGAGTGTGTTTGACCGCCCAGGGCGTGCTCAGCCGCAAGAGATTACGCCGAATAACACCCCGCCGAATAATAATCAGGCTCCGCAGTCACCTGTTGAGTCCCAACCTACGGAGACGATGAACTTGGGCCCTACAACTGGTTCACAGAACAATTCCTACGATGACCGTGACTTTGCCAACCGCAATGATTCCTTCGCGAATGACCCAACCACGGTCTCCCCAGCGGTAGGCAACGGCTACGAGCCAACCACCGTGCAGCCGGCAGCAGCGCCAGCAGGCGCAGCAGCCGGTGTGGGTGCTGGCGCAGGCGCTGGTGCAGCATCAGCGCAGCACTTTGATACTCCATCGCAGTACTCCGATGGAACCGCGATGGCTTTGGATGCTGACACCGCTGCCGCAGCGCAGGCTGAGGAAGAAAAGGCACTGCGCCGCCAGTACGGCAAGCGCGGCACCATCGACTTCGGTTTGCTGTTTATCCGCTTTGCGCTGGGCGGCTTCCTCATCATTGAGGGTGTTCGCACCCTGTTTAGCATTGGCGAATCCGCTGGCATCTCTGGCCTGGAGTCGGAGTACGCAAGCTACACCATGGCGAACATCCTGGCCATGGGCGTTCCCGTCGGCCAGCTGGTCGCAGGTACCTTCCTGGTCCTGGGCTTGCTCACCCCATTTGCATCGATGTTGGCGCTGGTAGTCACCGGCTTCATGGCCATTCATGAGCTGGCAGTTTCCGGCACCGGCCTGGATGTTTTCGCGTGGCCTGAGTCCCTGTGGTTGGCACTGATTCTGTTCGTGGTCAACGTCGGCGTGCAGTTCACCGGCCCTGGCTTTATCTCCGTGGACTGCGCACTGGGGGTGAAGGCACTGTCTAGCCCAGCTCGTCGCCCACTGGCTTCTTCCTGGATCTTCTTCATCCTGGGCGCAGCCGCACTGGTTGCCGTCTGGTGGTTCGCTGCAGGCATCAATCCCTTAGGCTAATTCACCTTCGAATAAGAGCGAATTAGCGAAAAGCGCCGGTGCAGAAACCCTAAGAAGGGAATCTGCACCGGCGCTTTTGTGTGCCTTGATGCTTCGTTGATTAACGGGCAGCAGGTGCTTTGGCTGGCACGAAGCGGAGTATGTAGGCGAGTGCCAGCATGGTCGAGACTGAAAGCCAGACGAAGTCATTTATGACTAGTTTGAACACCAGCTCCATGTCCCAGACATTGATGCCGTCGGCCCAGTACCACTTTGGGGGAACCGTCACGACGAGGATGGCCCACAGGCTCAAGATGGAGATGAGGATGCCGGCAGCCCAGTTGAGGTGGCGCCAGGTAATCGCGCGGTAGAGCAGCACCGGGATGGCGATGGCGACCCAGACCCAGTGGTGGGACCAGCTGACAGGGGAGATGAGCAGCATGATGAATGCGTTGATCATCCAGGCTTCGATGTTGAGACCGCGCTTCATCAACGCGACCATGAGCCAGCCGCCGAGGACGACGGTGATGATCGCAAGGCATAGCCAGATGATGTTGGTGATGGTGCTGGCAGTTTCCATGCCCTCTTGGGAGGTGTAGAGGCGCTCGATAGCGCCCTTGATAGAGCTGTTGGATTGATACGCGGTTTGCACGCCGAAGTCGCCGCCGGTGCCCATGGACAACAGTTTGACGGAGAAGTACTCCCAGGCCACGTCCCAGCGCACGGCAGCGGCAATCAGTGTTGCGATGATCGCGGAGATAGCAGCGGTGATGATCGGTTTGATTTCTTTGCGGACCAAAAAGTACAGCAGCATGGCCAGCGGGGTGATTTTGATGGCCGCGGCAACACCGATAAGCCAGCCCTGCGGCAGCCACTTCAGGCGCTTACGGGGAATCAGATCTAAGGCAACGAGAACCATGATGATGATGTTGATCTGCGCGAAGCCGTTGTTGAGGCGCACCGGTTCGAAGATGAGCACGATGCCCCAGATAAGTGAGGCGGCGGCGATGACATCGCTGCTGACAAAAGGATTGCTGCGCTGCCGGTTTAAGGCGAAGGCTAGCAGCAGGACGACTAGGCCGATGAGCAGGTTGGACAGAACAATCATGATGTCGCCGGCCATGGCGTGGCTAAACCAATCACCAGCCAGGGGCACCATGACAAGCGCGCCGAAAGGCGGGTAGATAAACGGCAGGGCGATATCTCCGGCCATCATGGGAACGGAGTAAACCTCGCCGCCTTCCATGAATGCTTTAACACCTTCACGGTAGATAACCATGTCGATGGGAAAGTCTGTCGACATCACCTGAATCGCCGTGGTGATGGTGGCGATGACAAGGCCCAGAACTCCGACCACGCCGGCAAGGGCGGGGGGTAGGAAACTTAGTCGCGTAGAACCACCTTCCACGGGGCCATACGAGGTTAGATCAGTATTCGGCGAAGTAGTCACAGGCCATAATGTTAGGCGGTGGGTCAGTACTTCGGTAAATACTGACCCACCGCCTAGGTGGAAATGTGGTGAATGTCGTTGAAACAACGACATTCACGAAGGGCTATGACAACGGCATTCAGGGGGCGCTGGCTAAGCGATGTGACCGTCAACGATACGGACAGCGCCCATATCGGCAGAAGTAGCCATGTTCGCGTACGCACGCAGCGCCTTGGTGACTGGACGGTCACGGCTGACCGGAGTCCATGGCTTTTCGCGGCGCTCCTGCTCAGCGCGGCGACGCTCCAGCTCGTCTTCGTCGATGTCCAGGGTCAGCGCGCGCTTGCGGACATCGATGGTGATTGGGTCGCCATTTTGGACCAGACCGATGACGCCGCCGTGAGCAGCCTCAGGGGAGATGTGGCCGATGGACAAACCGGAGGTACCACCAGAGAAGCGGCCGTCAGTGATCAGCGCACACTTCTTGCCCAGGCCGGAGCCCTTCAGGAAGGACGTTGGGTGCAGCATTTCCTGCATGCCTGGACCGCCGGCGGGGCCTTCGTAGCGGATGACAATGACATCACCAGCCTGGACCTCGCGCTTGAGGATGATGGACACTGCCTCTTCCTGAGATTCCACAACGCGGGCTGGGCCCTGGAAGTGCCACAGCTCTTCCTCGACGCCGGCGGCCTTGATGATGGCGCCGTTGGGCGCCAGGTTGCCGCGCAGGACAACCAGACCACCCTGGTCAGAGTAGGAGAACTCAGCGGAGTGGATGCAACCATGTTCCTGGTCGGTGTCCAAGGACTCCCAGACGTTTTCGGTGGAGAAAGGCTCAGTGGTGCGAACGCCACCTGGGGCAGCCAGGTACAAGTCACGCGCCTTGTCCAGTTCCTTGCCGCCGCGGATATCCCAGTCATCCAGCCACTGGTTGGCATCCTTGTACAGCGCGGTGTGAACATTCATCTTCAAATGTCCGGAGCGGCGCAGCTCGCCCAAGATAGCGGGGATACCGCCGGCGCGGTGAACGTCCTCGATGTGCCAGACACCGTTCGGTGCAACCTTCGACAGGCAAGGCACAGCGTCAGAGACGGCCTCGATGTCATTCAAGGTGAAGTCGATGGCGCCTTCCTGAGCTGCAGCCAGGGTGTGCAAAATGGTGTTGGTGGAGCCGCCCATGGCCATATCCAGTGCCATGGCGTTGTAGAAAGCGTCCTCGTTGGCGATGTTGCGTGGCAGGACGGACTCGTCCTCCTCGCCGTAGTAACGGCGGCACATGTCAACGATGGTGGTGCCGGCCTGCTCAAACAGACGACGACGGAAAGCATGGGTTGCCAAGGTGGTGCCGTTGCCCGGCAGCGCCAAGCCCAGGGCCTCAGTCAGGCAGTTCATGGAGTTTGCGGTAAACATGCCGGAGCAAGAACCACAGGTAGGACAAGCAGATTCCTCGACCAGTTTCAGGCCGGCATCATCCACTTCATCGCTGGCCGATGCCGTGATCGCCGTAATCAAGTCCGTCGGTGCCTGGGCGACGCCATCAACAACAACTGCCTTGCCGGCCTCCATTGGGCCGCCGGAGACGAAGATGGTGGGGATGTTCAAACGCAGCGCTGCGTTGAGCATGCCTGGGGTGATCTTGTCACAGTTAGAAATACACACCAGGGCATCGGCAGTGTGCGCGTTGACCATGTACTCCACGGAGTCCGAAATGATCTCACGTGATGGCAGGGAGTAGAGCATACCGGCGTGGCCCATGGCGATACCGTCATCGACCGCGATGGTGTTGAATTCTTTCGGAACACCGCCTGCTTCACGAATGGCGTCAGCAACAATGTCACCGACATTCTTCAAGTGAACGTGGCCCGGAACGAACTGAGTATAAGAGTTAGCAATAGCCACGATTGGCCGGCCGAACTCATTTTCCTTGGTGCCGGTTGCGCGCCAGAGCGCGCGAGCACCAGATGCTTGACGGCCGATGGTGGTTACTTTAGAGCGCAGAGGAAACATCGAAATATCCTAAAATTTTAAAGATGGGGATGATAAGGCTATCTAGCGTGGTCAACGCTTTGTGAGTAGAAAATATTCCCTCACTGCCTTAGGGCCGTAGGCGATTGCTGGGTAGAAGTGGGTGTGCTTGCCGCAGCATCGGTGAGTTATTTACTCTACTCCGTCACGTCCGCGAATCTGAGTCCGTGGAGTTTCCGGGGGTGTCTCACGGGGTGAGCTATTCTGTCCACGGTGTGAGACGTCATCGGTCTCGTTGGCGGCCTTGTATTGTGCGAACTCATCCTTGCTCATGAGAATCTGCTGGCCATCACGGTGAACAATGACCACCTTCTCATCGGCTGCAGCTTTGCCCTCACTAAGGGCGTCCGGGATGCGGCCGCGGGAGGCATCGAAAAGCCCTGGCAAAGAATTGAACGTAACACCCGGTAGCATGTGCTTTTCGCCGGACTTGGTGGCCGCGAAAGATTTGGAACCCTTAAAGCCCACGCCCTCAAACTCATCCCATGAGATGGACTTCGCGCCACGAAATGCGTAGCGGATAGCAATGCCGTCATTGCCCACGGTGGTTTTTGCGCGCAGCACCCAGTAGATCCAAATGAGTGGAATCAGGGTGGTCCAACCAATGAGAAGGGGATTCCAGCCGGCCATGATGATGCACACCATGGCCATCATGGCGAGCGCGAAAACGTGAGTGCGCTCCGGAACAAAATCTTTGGTCTTACCGGTGAGCGCCGGAATGGTTTCGGCGGTACCAGGGGTAGCGGAGGTGTTGTCGGCGTTGTCGGCAGGACTATCAGCAGGCACGGGATCGGTCATGTATTCCTATGCTAATTAGTTTTGACGCTAGGGGTTAATTGGAAGTTCGGTCGCACCACGAAATTGCTGGGAAATCTTGCTCTTTGGGACAAGTTTCCCACCTAGTGGGGGTGTTAACTGGACTGGGCGAAATCTGTGTGTATGATGTAGCTCATGATCATTATTCGACTTCAGGTGGTAGTAGTAGCAGCGCGGCACTTGCCGTAGCGGCCGTTTGAAGTCGTTGAATAGCAAGTGCCCTCGCCAACTCCCACCAGAGTTGAGTCGGGGGCATTGCTCATTTATAGGTCGGCCCACCCTTAGCTGATTGATGATCGGTGCTTGATTGCCTCCCATTCACCCGCATGGGACACGGCGAAAAAGTGTTTAATTGAATAATCAATTAATGATGTACATGACATAAGGAGCATTTCCACCGTGGCAGCTTCCACAACGCCCACTCCGGCTTCGGTGGCCTCTTCTACTGGCGCTAAGCCAGGACCAAAAGGCCCGGAGCGAATGACTGGCGCTCAAGCTATTGTCCGCACACTAGAAGACCTTGGTACGGACCTCGTATTTGGTATCCCTGGCGGCGCCGTGCTGCCTTTGTACGATGCCATCAACCGGTCTGAAACCCTGCGCCACGTGCTCACCCGCCATGAGCAGGGTGCTGGCCACGCCGCTGAAGGCTATGCATTGGCATGTGGCAAGGTCGGCGTTTGTATCGCGACCTCTGGTCCTGGTGCCACCAACTTGGTCACCCCGATTGCTGATGCCAACTTGGACTCCGTGCCCCTGGTGGCAATTACTGGCCAGGTGGGTTCCAACCTGTTGGGCACTGATGCCTTCCAGGAGGCGGACATCCGCGGTGTGACCATGCCTATTACCAAGCACAACTTCATTGTTACTGACCCGAACAAGATTCCAGAGGCAATCGCTGCGGCATTCCACCTGGCGTCCACGGGCCGCCCAGGTCCAGTTCTGGTGGATATCCCGAAGGATATTCAGAACGCGACGGTGGAGTACTCTTTCCCGACGAAGTTCTACATGCCGGGTTACAAGCCAACCACCAATCCTCATAACCGTCAGATCTCGGCGGCAGTGAAGCTGATTTCTGAGGCTTCCCGCCCAGTTCTCTACATCGGTGGCGGCGTTGTGAAGGCCGATGCGCACCGTGAGCTGCTGGAGTTCGCCGAATTCACCGGCATCCCAGTGGTTACCACTTTGATGGCTTTGGGTGCTTTCCCAGATTCTCACCCGCAGCACATGGGTATGCCGGGCATGCACGGTACGGTTCCGGCCGTGGCCGCGATGCAGCGCTCAGACTTGCTCATTGCTATCGGCGCGCGTTTTGATGACCGCGTGACCGGCGATGTTGATACCTTCGCACCGCACGCGAAGGCAATTCACGCTGATGTTGACCCAGCAGAGATTGGCAAGATTCGGGAAGTTTCCGTTCCAATCGTTGGCGATGCGCGTGAGGTGCTCTTGGCTTTGACCAAGACCTACCAAAACAGCACCAAGTACCCGAAGCCAGAAATTGAAGAGTGGACCGGCTACTTGAGCGATCTGCAGGACCGTTTCCCACGCGGTTGGGAGCCAACTGAAGATGGCAAGCTCAACCCACAGCAGATTCTGGAGCACCTCTCCGCAGAGATCGGCCCGGAGGCCATCTACGTGGCAGGCGTTGGCCAGCACCAGATGTGGGCTGCACAGTTTATTGACTTTGAAAACCCACGTACCTGGCTCAACTCCGGCGGCGCCGGCACCATGGGCTACGCCGTTCCCGCCGCTTTGGGCGCAAAGGCAGCGATGCCGGACAAGGAAGTCTGGGCGATTGACGGTGATGGTTGTTTCCAGATGACCAACCAGGAGCTGACCACCGCAGCGTTGGAAGGATTCCCCATCAAGGTCGCTGTTATCAACAACGGCAACCTAGGCATGGTGCGCCAGTGGCAGACTCTGTTCTATGAGCGCAACTACTCCAACACCAAGCTGCGCGAGGAAGCATCGTACGTTCCTGACTTTGTAAAGCTTTCGGAGGCAATGGGCTGTGAATCCATCCGCGTGACCACGGAGGAAGAGATCCTTCCAGCAATTCAGCGGGCACGCGAAATCAATGACCGCCCCGTGGTTATTGACTTCATTGTGGGTGAAGACGCCCAGGTCTGGCCAATGATTTCCGGTGGTGCATCAAATGAAGAAATCCAGTACGCACTGGGTCTTCGCCCACTCTTTGACGAAAACGAATCGGCGGCTGAAGAACCGGCGACAATTCATGAAACAGTAGAGGAGACCGAAGACTAATGCCAGCTCCACACGAAGTCACCCGCCATACTTTGTCTGTCCTGGTTGAGGACGTGGAAGGTATCACCTCTCGCGTCGCCGGTATGTTCACCCGCCGTGGTTACAACCTAGTGGGCATTGTCTCAGCTAAGACTGAGACCCCTGGCATCAGCCGCTTCACAATAGTTGTTGATGCCAATGAAGTAGTGACCGAACAGGTTACGAAGCAACTCAACAAGCTCATCCCAGTCATCAAGGTGGTTGAGCTTGATGATGAAACCTCAGTGGCCCGCGGCATCATGCTGGTCAAGGTTGCAGCGGACAACACCAACCGTCCGCAGGTTGTGGACGCCGTCAACATCTTCCGTGCACGCGTTGTGGACGTGGCTCAGGAATCCGTCATCGTGGAAGCTACGGGTTCCCCAGGAAAGCTGCGCGCACTACTTGATGTTCTGGAACCATTCGGCATCCGCGAACTCATCCAGTCCGGCCACGTGGCGCTTAGCCGCGGCCCCAAGGCCATGGCCCCCACCAAATTGTAAAAATTTCTCACAAAATTTTTACAGGGCAAAGGGTTAAACGCTCAAGATTCACTCGACAACCTTGGGCAGGCTAAGGATGAAACACCACCGGTGTTTCATCCCAGAAGCTGAATAAAAACACTAATCCATCTCATAATGTGAACACTCCATCCCGTGCTGTGGTACGGTAAGTGGAGTGAATCAACACTGATACCGAACTTTCCAACGAAAGGGCTATTTCTCATGGCAATTGAGACTTTTTACGACGACGATGCCGACCTGTCCATTATCCAGGGCCGCAAGGTAGCTGTTATTGGCTACGGCTCGCAGGGCCACGCTCACTCTCAGAACCTGCGTGACTCCGGCGTTGAGGTTGTCATTGGTCTGCGTGAGGGCTCCAAGTCCGCTGCTAAGGCTGAAGAAGCTGGCTTTGAAGTCAAGTCCGTTGCAGATGCCGCTAAGTGGGCAGACGTTATTATGCTCTTGGCTCCAGATACTTCCCAGGCACAGATCTTCTCTGAGAACATCGAGCCAAACCTAGAAGACGGCAACGCGCTGCTCTTCGGCCACGGTCTGAACATCCACTTCGACCTGATCAAGCCTGCTGACAGCATCACCGTTGGCATGGTTGCTCCAAAGGGCCCTGGCCACCTGGTTCGCCGCCAGTTCGTTGACGGCAAGGGTGTTCCTTGCTTGATCGCTGTTGATCAGGACCCTAAGGAAGAGGGCCACGACCTGCTGCTGTCCTACGCTGCTGCAATCGGTGGCGCACGCGCAGGCGTCATCCCAACCACCTTCGAGGCTGAGACCGTTACCGACCTCTTCGGTGAGCAGGCTGTTCTCTGTGGCGGCACTGAGGAACTGGTCAAGACTGGTTTCGAGGTTCTGACCGAAGCTGGCTACGAGCCTGAGATGGCGTACTTCGAGGTTCTGCACGAGCTGAAGCTGATTGTTGACCTCATGTTCGAGGGCGGCATTGGCAACATGAACTACTCCGTTTCTGATACCGCTGAGTTCGGTGGCTACATCTCCGGCCCACGCGTTATTGACGCTGGCACCAAGGACCGCATGAAGGAAATCCTGACTGACATTCAGGACGGCACCTTCACCAAGCGTTTGCTGGCTAACGTTGAAGGCGGCAACAAGGAGCTTGAGGGCCTGCGTGCTTCCTACAACGATCACCCAATCGAGCAGACCGGTAAGAAGCTGCGCGATCTGATGAGCTGGGTCAAGGTCGACGCTCGCGCCGAAACCGCCTAAGCCCAACCGCTAAGCGCGCAGGGCACCCTCCCGCGCACCTAGTGCTCAAAGCGCATCTGTTCCTGGACACTATTTCAGGCAACAGATGCGCTTTCGCGTTTCCAACCTCGTGAGCGCAGCCAGACCCAGAGTGTTCTCACTTGCACTGCCAATTTCGACCAGGGGAGAGCGGCATCACCTCCGAAATTGGTTAGTGGCCCATTCAATTCCGAACCAAAAATAGTCCCAATGCTGCAATGTCCGATCGGGCATCCGAACTTGGGGCGCGGGCAGGACCTGTGGGGTATAAAGTGAGTGCCATGGGTTTTATTACGCCAAGTTATGACCTTGTTGACCTCTTTAAGCGTATTGATCGCGGTGATATTCAGGTTCCGGACTTCCAGCAGGATTATGCATGGGACGAGGACCACATCCGGTCTTTGCTTGTTACCGTTTTACGCGGTTATCCAATCGGCGCCGTCACGGTACTAGATACCCGTGATGAAAAGATGCGCTTCAAGCCCCGCCCTCTCGCCGGCGCACCCGCCGCTAAGGGCAATCCAGGCATGCTCCTGCTCGATGGTGAGCAGCGCATGACCACCTTGTATCACTGCCTGCGTGGCTCCGGAAACATTCGCACCACCGACTACCGCGGTGCAACCGTCATGCGCCGCTACTTCCTGGACGTCAAGCGCGCAGTTTCCGAAGAATTGCTACCTGATGAAGCAGTCTTTGCAGTCGACGATGACAACAACGTCTACTCCCACTTTGGCCCCGCCTTGGACTACCCACTCGATGGCCAAGAAGCCTACCTCCGCAGCGGCTGCGTTCCTGTTTCCCTTCTTCTCTCCGAAGAGGGCACCGGCATCATCCTCTCCATGGCCGCCCACGCCCACGCCGGCGCCGTTGGCCCCGACAAAACTTTGGAACAAAGCCAAGGCAACAGCCAGAGCCAGAACTTGGAGTACAAGGAGCTCGCTGAGTTCCACAACCGCGTGCTCTTCCCGCTAGCGGGTTATGACGTTCCGATGATTCGCCTGTCGCGTGAGACCGCTAGCGCTGGTGTGGGAACGATCTTTGCCCATGCGAATAGCTCAGGTCAGGACATGGACGTATTCGATCTAGTCACCGCAGTCTTCGCTTCAGAAGATGAGAACTTCCGTCTGGCCGATGATTGGGCAAAGCGCGAAAAGGCACTGCGCAAGTACCCAGCACTTGACGGCATTGGCCGCACTCAGTTCTTATCCGCGGTGTCGCTGTACACGACGGCTGATTCCGGTCATGCCGGCGGACAGCGCGAGGATATTTTGACGCTGACCCTAGACGGGTATCTAAAGGCAGCGGACAAGCTGCAGATTACTTTCCAAGAAGTCGCGGAATTCTTGCGGCAGCGTTGCATCTTCAGCGTGGAGCAGGTCCCTTATACCGCGCAGATCATTCCGCTGGCCGTCATCTTGGCGCGTCTGGCGCATGTCCCAGGTTGCCTATCTAGTGAGCAAGCGTGGGACAAGATCAACCGCTGGTTCTGGTCCGGTGTCTTTGGTGAACTCTATGGCTCCGAGGCAGTCAAGCTACGCGCAGCGCGGGACGTCGAAGAGGTCTCCGACTGGGTGCTGGGCAACCGCGAGGATGAACCAAAATCAGTACGCGAAGCAGAGTTTGAAGAATCACGTCTAAACACCGCGGGGGTTTCCAGCGGCATTTACCACGCGCTTTATGCGCTGTTGATGGCCCGTGGTGCACGCGATTGGCGCAGCGCCAAGACCTTTGACAAGAACACCTTCTTTGAGCTGAGCACTGGCTTCCACCAAATCTTCCCAGATGCATGGTGTGAGAAATTTGAGATCGATGATGAACTAGCAAAATCCGTGCTTAACCACACACCAATGGGCAAGCGCACCGAGGTAGTCATTGATGGTCACTCGCCCGCGCGCTACCTCTCCCGCGTGCAATCCAAGTCCATCTTGGAAGACGCCGAATTCGACACCGTTCTCGCTTCACATGAGCTCAACCCCGAGCTATTGCTGCAAGCAGACTTCGACGGCTTCATCCGTGACCGCCGCGAGCGCTTCATCGGTATGATTGAGCACGCCATGGGCAAGCCAGCTATCCGCAGTACTCGCAATTCCGCCACTGCTTAGAGGACTTTCACTCGGCTAAAGAAGGCGCAGTGACACCGCCGGTTGCTCAGCACTATCCACGCTGTGTAACAAGGAGCTCTTTGTAGTATCTTGAACCCGAGTAGACGGTTCACCATTGTCTGCAACAAGCAGAAGCGAAAACAGAGATGAGAAGGGATAGGGCGGTTGCGCAATAGGAGTTTCACCAAAGCAATCGCAGCTGTCCTGACCGCCGGTATGGTGTTAAGTCTTTCTTCGTGTTTTCGCCAGACTGAGCCAGTGGTGACACGGGCGGTGTTTAGCTTGGAAGATGATCAGATAAGCCTCTCTCAGGCTGAGACTGAGAACCACAACCGTTTGGTGCAGGAGCAGTTCCGCGATGAGGTTCACGTTCTGCCGGACCCGTGGGGGCTGGAATCGGTGGAGTTGTTCTTTGGGCCTGCTGGGTCGAACTCCATCGTCATCTCAGAAAACACAGACTCGGCGAAGCTGCGTGCGGCATCCATTGCGGTGGCGCAGCGCGCGCCGATGGTGACATATGATGACTCGATTCGCAGCGAGCTTATCGCGCAGATGGACCACCTTGGAACCACGCGTATTTTGCTTGTAGGTAAAGTTCCTTTCGCGGCTACGAGCGGCGAGATTGAGATTCTGCATGACCCGGGTACAACTAGTGCATTGGGGGAGATGACGGCCTTTCAATTCACCAGCCAAGTAGTTGCTGCTCCGGAGGATATGGCGCAGGCTGTCGCTGATTTGGATCCCACAGCGCATACTGAGTTGAAGGCTGCGTGGGAGCCTTTGTATCGCGAGGAACAGTGGGAGACTCAACCAATTCCGGCACAGTCGCGCCGTGATTCTGGCATGTCACCGGTCATTATTGGCACCCCGGAATCCTCGGTGGCATCTATCGCGAATGCTAATGCCTGGGGCGGTGATGTGTGGATTATGCCAACCGGTGATCCGCGAGATTCCAAGCAGCAAATGGCGCTGGTTTCGGGTCTGGAAAACGGACCTTTGGTTGCACTAAGCCCCCAGTTTGGGGATACCAACCTGTTAACCGATAGGATTAGGCAAGGTTGGAATTCTCCGACGTCAGCTGAGTCCATGAGCTAGCAGCACGACAGACCACAACTCTTGTCATAGACTACTCGATAGGCTCTGGTGCGCCGCCCAATTCCCACTGCACGGTCACTACGGTGACCTTGAATTGATGTACCGCCACTGATCACGAGCCACTGATCACTCCAATTTCCATAAGGATCGTAGAACATGTCGAAGCCGGTCGTTTTAATTGCCGACAAACTTGCCCCATCCACCGTCGAAGCGTTGGGAGACGGCGTTGAGGTCCGCTGGGTTGATGGACCAAACCGTGATGAACTGCTCGCAGCAGTAGGAGAGGCAGATGCCCTCCTGGTTCGATCTGCTACCACCGTGAATGAAGAAGTTCTGGAAGCAGCTAATAACCTGAAGATTGTCGGCCGCGCAGGCGTGGGTCTGGACAATGTTGATGTGCCTGCAGCTACTGCACGCGGCGTCATGGTTGTTAACGCACCTACTTCTAACATTCACTCCGCGTGTGAGCACGCAATCTCGCTGCTGCTGAGCACCGCACGCCAGATACCTCAGGCTGATGCCACTTTGCGTGAGGGCGAGTGGAAGCGTTCTTCTTTCAAGGGCGTGGAAATCTACGGCAAGACCGTCGGCATTGTCGGCTTTGGCCACATTGGTCAGCTCTTCGCGCACCGCTTGAAGGCATTTGAGACCGAAATCGTCGCGTATGACCCATATGCAAACCCAGCACGTGCAGCATCCCTGGGCGTGGAGCTGGTGGAGTTGGAAGAGCTGATGAGCCGCTCTGACTTTGTCACCATCCACCTGCCAAAGACCCCTGAGACCGCTGGCATGTTCTCCGCGGAGTTGCTTGCGAAGGCAAAGAAGGGCCAGATCATCATCAACGCAGCCCGTGGCGGCCTGGTTGATGAGCAGGCTTTGGCTGATTCCATTAAGGCCGGTCACCACTGGGGTGCGGGCTTTGACGTGTACTCCACTGAGCCTTGCACGGATTCCCCGCTGTTTGCGCTTCCACAGGTTGTTGTCACTCCACACCTGGGTGCTTCCACCGTTGAGGCGCAGGACCGCGCTGGTACCGACGTTGCTGAGTCCGTGCTGAAGGCACTGGCTGGCGAGTTCGTGCCAGACGCAGTCAACGTTTCTGGCGGTCGCGTCGGCGAAGAGGTTGCAGGTTGGCTCGACTTGGCTCGCAAGTTGGGCTTGGCTTCCGGCAAGCTGCTGCGCTCAGCACCAGTGGCTATTGAGGTCACCGCGTGCGGTCAGCTCTCCACCGAGGACGTTGAGGTCCTTGGCCTCTCCGCAGTCCGCGGTCTGTTCTCCGGTGTTACCAGCGAGGCAGTTACCTTCGTCAACGCTATGTCCATCGCTGAATCCCGTGGCGTCACCGTCAAGGTTTCTTCCACTGAGGAAGCAAAGGGCCACAACTCGACTGTCCGCGTTAAGACCATTTCGGCTGACGGCGACACCTCGGTTCTTGAGGGCGCATTGACGGGCATTGACGGCGTTGAGAAGATTGTTCGCATTGATGGCCGCGGCGTTGATATGCGTGCTACCGGCCGCAACCTGTTCTTCTCCTACACTGACCGCCCAGGTGCGCTGGGTGTTGTTGGTTCCGTTCTCGGCGGCGCCGGCATCAACATCCAGGCAGCTGCCTTGACCCAGGGTAAGAAGGATGACGCCGCAGTGCTTATTCTTCGCGTCGAGCGCGAGGTCAACGATGAGCTCATCGCCGACATCCAGGACAAGCTCGAAGCTACGTCCCTCCAGGTCAACTTCGACGCTTAAGAAACATAAAAGCCATTGCTTAGGGCTTGAAATCGACTCAGGTTGGTTAGAGACTTAAGCAGGCAGAAAGAAACGCCAGCATTGCTTGACGATGTCTGGCGTTTCTTTAGTTTTGCCCTCTCTTAGAGAGGGCCTTCTGATTGTGAGCCGCGCGACCTCAGTAGCGCGAGCAGGATTCCGTTGGTGATTAAAAGCATGAGGTTCATGCCCGCGTAAGAGAAGAGCACCCCCACGCCCTCCTGGGTGCTGACACCGTAGGAGACTCCGAAGCAGAAGAACGTGGTGAAGCCCGCGGCGCTGAAGACCGTCACGGTAGGGAGGACGCCCGAGCGCCGCGAGTACTTGGGGGTAACTAATCCACTGAGGGCAATGATGGTGATGCCACAGCAGATGACCTGCCACACCATGAACTGATTGGACATCCCGTGCTGGAAGAAGTTCACTGGCCCTGAGCTGCCGTCCCAGGTCAACCAGAGCAAGCCCGATACAAGTCCGGCAAGAAAGGCCAGCGCCATGCCAGATACTGGCATGAAGCGCTTTGGCGTGCCTTTGGCTGTGCCCGTCGAGGGGTCAATCTCTCCACGCCTCCTGTTCAAACGCTGCGAGGTATCAAACACCAGCAGCATGATGAATGTGGTGGGGACAACCGCGAAGATGAATGTTCCCCATAAGAATTGGCCGGCGTTGAATCCTATGTCCATGTTGCGTGCCTGCTTTCAGCGTTCGGAATTAGTTCCCGTGCGGGCAATACTTTCGAATCTACGCTACTTAAAAGGGAGAGGTGAGGATCAAAGGTGGGTAATGCTAGCAACTCGTGGGTAGTTCCACTAAGCTAGTTTTATCCACCCTATGAGAAAGGTGTTTCACATAATGAAACTTGCGGTTATCGGCGGCGACGGAATCGGCCCAGAGGTTACAGCGGAAGCAGTAAAGGTACTGCGCGCTGTACGCGATGATATTGAGACTACTGATTTTGATCTCGGCGCAACGCGTTATCTCAACAACGGTGAGCTGCTCACTGATGATGACCTGGCTTCGTTGCGTGAACATGACGCTATCTTGCTGGGTGCGGTTGGTGCACCAGGCAAGGTTCCGCCAGGAATCCTGGAACGCGGTTTGCTGTTGAAGCTGCGCTTCGCGCTGGACCACCACGTGAACTTGCGTCCATCCAAGCTGTACCCAACCGCGGTTTCTCCTTTGGCTAACCCAGGCGAGATTGACTTCGTGGTTGTGCGTGAGGGCACTGAGGGTCTGTACGCCGGCAACGGCGGCACCCTGCGTCAGGGGACTGAGCATGAGGTGGCTTCTGAGGTTTCTCAGAACACCCGCTATGGTGTGGAGCGCGTTGTGCGTGATGCCTTTAGCCGCGCGCAGAACCGCCGTAAGAAGTTGACCTTGGTGCACAAGACCAACGTGTTGGTCAACGCTGGTGACTTGTGGCAGCGCACCGTTGATGAGGTCGCACCAGAATTCCCAGATGTTGAGGTGGACTACAACCACATTGACGCGGCCACCATCTACATGGTTACTGACCCATCCCGTTATGACGTTATTGTCACCGATAACCTCTTCGGCGACATCCTCACTGACCTTGCTGGTGCAGTGGCAGGCGGCATTGGCCTGGCTTCCTCCGGCAACATTGACTCCTCTGGCGTTAATCCATCCATGTTCGAGCCAGTACACGGTTCCGCACCGGATATCGCCGGCCAGGGCATTGCTGACCCAACCGCAGCAATCCTGTCCGCAGCGTTGATGCTGCGCCACTTGGGCGATGAAGACAACGCACAGCGCATTGAAAATGCAGTGGCGGAAGATGTCTCCGCCCGCGGCGACGCACAGGTCAAGACCGTTGAGGTCGGCGACCGCATCGCAGCAGCACTTGCCTAATTAGTCGCAGCACTAAGAGGGCCTCTTCGAAGAAGGGGTCGCATTATTCCCCGTCTTGGCTCAGGAACATCTGAAGCCAGGACGGGGAATACTCATATATTTGGGGCCTTTACCCGGCCGTGTACCCGCAGTGGGCCCTGGGCGGTAGACGCCGCTGTCAGTAGCGGAGATTTAAGAGCTTTGTAATACTGGGAGATTGCACATGTCACTTGATGTCATTGAACTTTTAGGCTTGGTTGTTTCGGCGATAGTCATGCTTTACACATTGTTATCGCGGTTCTCGGTGTCTGATGAGCTCGAGCGAGCAAAAGCATTGCAGGAAGCAGCGCGGCTGTTTGATGAACTGGAGTCGCAGGGACATGACTTCGGGGCAGACAAGGGCATCGTGTCTAGCAATGATGCATCGGTGGGGTACAAGAAGAGCCTGCGCAATCTTCATTTTCACACTACCTTCGGAGTCGGAGAGATCTCGCTGATGGCTTTGGGTAGTTTTGTCCTTGCATTGGGGATTTACCTCATGTCAGTCACTGTGGAAACGGGTATCGCGGCGGTGCTGTGGTACGCCCTGGCACTCTTTGCGCTCATTGGTGTGCCCGCGGTATGGATCTTTGTTCGCCGCTACGTCATCAACCGTGAATCGCGTGAGATTTCGGATGAGGAAAAGGCTCGATTGCTTGGTCGTTCTACTGAGGGCTAGTCCCGTAGGGGGAGCTTTGTTATCGAAGTGTTTACCCCTGGCCCCTTGGCGTTACGGATAAACACGTGCCACGGCAGTAACATTGGCAACTGATGAACACTCAATTTGTTTCTAATTCGCAGGCCGAAGACCGTACCAACGCAGTAGCTGGTCGCCGTCAGTTGCGGCGTCGGGGTCGTGTGGTCGTGGCGACTGTGGCTGCGGCCTTGATGGTCGCTTCGTGCAGCGTGTTTACTTCCGGTGATGACAACGCTCAGGATGGGCAGTCGGCGTCGCAGGATGCGCCAACAGCGCCAAGCTTTGCGGTGGATTCGCCGACGGCATTGTCGGATGCAGATCCGTCTGGTGTGGCGGCGGCGCAGCACTTCTTCCCGGCAGATGCGGGAGACAATGATCCGTCATCGGAGCAGTTGATGGTCGCGGGCGCGGAACAAGCGGATCAGTATGCGGCGGCACAGACGGCGGTTAATGCCGGTGCGCCGATGATGATCATCCCTGATGGTGCAGACGGCGAAGAAGCCAAGGCGAAGATTAAAGAGCTCGCGCCGAAGGAAGTTATTGCGTGGGGTCTTGATTTGAGTGCGGACCCGGCGCTGGCGGATACGGATATTGACTTCCAGGTCGGCGGCGCGCAAGAGGGAGATTCCGCAGAGGATGCGGAGGCTACCGAAGGTGACGCGGCGAATGTAAATGCAGCACCGACCTCAATGGCGGAGCTGGCGGCGCTAGAAGGTCCGAATGATGGCCAAGATGGCATGCCGCAGGTGCTCGTTGGACCGGGGACTAATGTGGCGCAGGTGGCTACAGCACGTGCGGCGGGTGCGCCGGTGCAGGTGTTGGCGGCAGCTGATCCGCGTGCGACGTCGGAGTCGATGGCGGCTATTGCAGAAGGCAATGCGGTGGCATTGGGGGCCGGCTTTGGCACGCAGGAAGAATTTGATGCCCAGGTCAAGCTGGCGGCTAATGGTGAGCTGCCAGGCGGTGGCGGACTGGTGTTCCCAGGCCGTCGCATGGTGGCGCTGTACGGCCATCCATCCGGTGCGGCGCTGGGTGTGATGGGGGAGCAGAACCCAGAAGAGGCGGTGAAGCTGGCGCAGGATTATGCCAATCAGTACCAGGAGCTCACGGACTATCCGGTGGTGCCGGCGTTTGAGATTATTGCAACGGTGGCATCAGATGCGCCTGGTGGAGATGGTGACTACAGCAATGAGTCAGACCCAGACGAGCTGCGCCCATACGTTGACGCGATTACAGAAGCCGGCGGCTATGCCTTCTTGGACTTGCAGCCAGGGCGCGCGCGCCTGCTTGATCAGGCAAAGATGTATGAGGACTTGCTCAAGCACCCCAACGTGGGCTTGGCGTTGGACCCAGAGTGGAAGATTGGCCCGGATGAGGTGCCAATGACCAACGTGGGCCATGTGGAGGCCGAAGAGGTCAATGAGGTCACCGAGTGGTTGGCGCAGCTGGTCCGAGATAATGAGCTGCCACAAAAGGGCGTTATATTGCACCAGTTCCAGTTGCAGATGCTGCGCGATAGGGACCAGATTCGCACAGACCACCCAGAGTTGTCGTTTATCCTGCACGCGGATGGACATGGTGACGCCGGGCAGAAGCTGGATACCTGGAACGCCATGCGTGAAGGCCTGAGCCCTGATTTCTTCATGGCGTGGAAGAACTTCATTGATGAAGACACCCCGATGTTTGACCCAACCCAAACTTATGGGGTCAATCCACGCCCATGGTTCGTGTCTTACCAGTAGTCTAAGGCGCATGAGCGTCGAATTAGAAGAGGTTCAAAACTTCCTCGCGTCCATTGAGCCCTACCGGCATTTGCCGGAGGAGGAGCTGGCGGCGCTGGCATCCAAGTTGACGGTGCGCTATATCCGGCGCGGGGAGATCGTGCTGGATTTTGAGGAAGCCAATGATCACCTGCGCATTATCCGCTCAGGTGCCATTGATATTTTGGGCCCGGATAATGTGCTGCTAGACCGCCGCGATCCGGGGCTGACTTTCGGGTACTCCACGCTGATGGGAACTAATGCCTCGCGCTACCGCATGGAGGCGGTGGAGGATTCCTTGGTGTATGAGATGCCGCGTGAGGTGTTCATGCAGCTGTCCAAGCACTATCCGGATATTTCGCGCTTTTATTCCTCGCAGTCGCGGCGTATCCGCGCGGCGGCGGAGGAGATTACTAATGCCGGCGCGAATACCAATGTGCTGCGCACGCATATCCATGACGTCAAGATTGCGAAGCCGCGCTCCTGCCCGCCGGATTTGAGCATTCGGGAGGCGGCGCAGCGCATGGAGGAATACAGTGTGTCCTCCTTGCTGGTCATTGAGGGCGATGAGCTCCTTGGCATCATTACGGATCGCGATATGCGCGGCCGGGTAGTCGCACAGGGGGTTGATACGGCACGGCCGGTGGCGGATGTCATGACCAAAGATTTGCTCACGCTGGGCTCGGATTCTTTGGCCATGGAGGCGCTCATGTACATGTCAGAGCGCAAGATTCATCACCTTCCCGTGGTGGATAAGGGCACGGTGACAGGCATTGTCACGCAGAATGATATCGCGCGTTTGCTGCACAATGATCCGGTGTTTCTCACCGCGGATTTGTCGCGCAAGAATTCGGTGGATGAGCTCGCGGATGCGTTTACTCGTACCACCAAGGTCGTTGCCCAGCTCATTGAAAGCGGGGCGGCGCCGGAAGAGACAGCAGGCATGATTACTATCGCGGCAGATTCCGTGGCGCGCCGGTTGTTCACCCTTGGCATAGAGAAGTTTGGCAAGCCGCCGGTGGACTTCGCTTTCGTCGCAGTCGGCTCCCAGGGTCGCAGGGAGATGGTCTTGGCCTCCGACCAAGACAACGCATTGGTGCTTTCCGATGATTTCGTGCACGCCGACCACAACTCCTACTTCCAGAAGCTCACGGAGTTTGTTTGCCTGGGCCTGGATAGGGCAGGGCAGGTGTTGTGCCCAGGGGACATGATGGCCATGAACCCGCAATGGCGCATGACGGTCAGTGAATGGGAGAAGACCTTCTCCACCTGGATTGGCGCGCCAGAGCCAGATGCGCTGTTAAACGCGCAGATCTTCTTCGACTTCCGGGTGATAGCCGGCAGCAACGAACTCGGACAAGAAGTCCATGACTCGGCAGTTAGCCATGGAACCAATGCGCGCCGCATGCACGCACATCTAGCATCACTAGCAGCGCGCCGGGAACCACCGCTGACCTTCTTTAAAGGCCTGGTGGTGGAGCGTTCTGGCGAGTACGCCAACACCCTTGATGTGAAGAAGGGCGGCACCGCGGGCATCGTGCAGATGGCGAGGCTCTATGCGCTGT
The DNA here is from genome assembly GCF_000550785.1 of Corynebacterium casei LMG S-19264. Taxonomy (NCBI): domain Bacteria; kingdom Bacillati; phylum Actinomycetota; class Actinomycetes; order Mycobacteriales; family Corynebacteriaceae; genus Corynebacterium; species Corynebacterium casei. Next base: position 1,804,931 of record NZ_CP004350.1, on the reverse strand, counting down.
CTGCCGGGCATTCCTCGGTGGAAACCAGGGAACGCCTGCGCCAGGCATCGGGTAAGACGGTGAGCCCAGCGGGAAGTCAGAATCTGTTGGATGCTTTTGATTATTTGCGCTCAATTACTTTGAAGCACCAGGCTTCGCAGATTCGCGCGGGCCAGCAGCCGAACTATCACATCGATCCGAAGCAGCTCTCGGGCATGGAGCGGGAGAATCTGCGAGATGCCTTCTCCATTATCAAGAACATGCAAAATGCTTTGGCCACCAAGTATCCAGTCCGCAATATCTAGGAGGGTAAGAGATACATGGGACTGTTTGATGTGCTTCGAGCCCACAAGTGGCTGGACCTAAATGCGCCGGATCCGAGTACGCCCATCGATGATGTCGAGCTCCTCGCCGTCGACATGGAGACAACAGGACTCAAACCCAAGCAGCATCAGATTGTGTCGATTGGTTGGGTACCAATCGCTAACAACCGGGTGCAGCTGTCAGGCGCGAAGTATGTGTTGATTAAAGGCGTAGAGGTCGGAAATTCAGCGACAATCCACCACCTGCGCGATAGCGACCTGGAAAATGGCTGCATGCTTGAAGAGGCCATGGAGATGCTCACCAAGGACCTGATGGGCAAGGCGATGCTCGCGCACTTCGCGCCGATTGAGACGGCTTTTTATTCGCATGCCTGCAAACAGCTGTGGGGGAAAGTACCACAACTACAGGTGGTGGACACTTTCGCGCTAGAGCGCCGACACATGGAACGAATGAGCACCCTCCCGCGTGGTGAGGACCTACGGCTGAGCCGGGTGCGCAGCCGCTATGGATTGCCCAATTACCGCAACCACAATGCGCTAACGGATGCCATGGCTTGTGCGGAGCTCTACCTCGCGATGGCCGCACATCGCCCGCCGAGCACACTGAAAGATATGCAGAAGAATCTTCAGATCTAAAAGCAAACGACTGGCAACTGTGGCAGACGTTCTATCTATTGATAGATTGTCTGGTTGGCACGCAGAAAACTTAACAATCGGGCTTCAAAAACCCAATTAACCGGGCTGTAAAGATGTAATTGCAATCCTTTGCAAACTTGCAAAGATACGATTTAGTAGCATTGACTACATGCGTTTAGGACGAATTGCACACCCCGACGGAATTTGCTTCGCCATTATTGAAGGCGACAGCGACGACCCAAAGAGCGACAAGCTTGTAGCTAAAGAAATTGCCGGCACCCCATTTACCACTCCAGAGCCAACTGGCCGTGAGTGGAAGCTGAACGAGGTTCGCCTCTTAGCTCCTACTTTGCCAACCAAAGTTGTTGCATTGGGTCGCAACTATGCAGACCACGTTGCTGAGGTCTTTAAGGAATCAGCAGAGCACCTGCCACCAACCATTTTTATCAAGCCATCCACGGCCGTTATCGGCCCTGAGGCACCAATCAAGATCCCTGAGTTCGCAACCAAGGTTGAGTTCGAAGGCGAGCTGGCAGTAGTTATCTCTAAGGTGTCTAAGAACATTGATCCGGAGAACTGGAAAGACCACGTTCTCGGTTTCACCATTTGCAACGATGTCTCCTCCCGTGACCTGCAGTTCCAGGACGGCCAGTGGGCACGCGCAAAGGGCATTGACACCTTCTGCCCACTGGGCCCATGGATCCAGACTGACCTGGATGTTCTGGATCTTGATGATCACAAGATCAACGCGTATCTCACCCACGATGGTGAGCGCGTGCAGAAGCAGGACTCCAACACCAACCAGATGATTGTGAAGATGGGCGGCATCCTCGCGGAGATCTCCCAGTCCATGACTCTGCTGCCTGGTGACGTCATCACCACTGGCTCCCCAGCGGGTACCGCACCAATGTTCAACGGTGACCGTATCGAGATTGAAATCCCTAAGGTCGGCATCCTCGCCAACCCAATCGCGAATGCTTAAGCGACCTCCAAAACAAACTGCTCCCAGCCCGATATCCCAGTCAAGGGGCTCCGCGTTGGGAGCAGTTTGCTTTATGCAATAAGCCCTTTCCATTCTCGATCAGCCCGTGGACGACTTGTGAAAGCTTGATTAACCTGGTGCTGATTGGCGACTTGACTCGCGATGACGTGCATGTTTGTCTCTCGCCGAAAGAAGTCGCCTAGTATTCAATGGCTGTTGGCTCATGAAGAATTCGTAGCTTTCTACTTTCAATTAGTGGAACTCACGCTTGTTCTCTCTGTTTACAGTCGAATTTGAAAGCGTCCAGGCTCGAAGTGCTAAATGCACGTCCAACGCGCTCGTTCCTGCAGCCCATGCACTACCAAGGATGATCTTGATTCGGTCTAGCCGTTGCCGCACCGTATTTTCATGCACGTACAATTCGCGTGCTGTATCTGCCACATTGCGATTCTTTTCTAAGTACGCCAGTGCAGTTCGCGCGAGCTCAGTGCTATGAGACTCATCATAAAAGAGTAGCTCTCCAATAGTGGCTTCTACGATGTCCGCTACAGACTCCGAGCTGGCTCCAAGCAACAATCCGAGGCTGCCAAAACTGTCTGGCATTGCCACTCGACCCGTCAGGCTGAGTTGCCTCAGGCTTCGGGTGAGCGCGCAGGATTTTTCATGCTGTCGGGAAATAGATTCCAAGTCCCTCGCTAATGGCACTGCTCCAATAAACAAATCGCCTTGACGTGCGTTTGCCCAATCCAGCAACGGCTCCATTGCGCTTTCGACACTCTTTTGGGAAATGTTCACGGCGCAATGCACCAGCGCACAAATGTGGTTTTCATGGGAAAACGCTATGCCTGTTCCGGCGAGTACGGAATTCACGGTACTGGCTCTTAAGTCCAAGTCCACGGTTTCAATTGAAACAATGCAGCTTTTTTCGAAATCATTCACATCAAAGCCGGTCAATTTGCGCAACCGATTGACGTCTTCACGGCTAGCCGTGCCCGCCACAACTTTTCGCAGCACATCATCGACTTGTCGGGCTTCGGCCGCGGCCAAAGTTTCCCGAAAAACTAATGCAGTAGCCAAAGTTGCGGAAGCTCGGTGAACAATTCGTGAGCCGGCTTCATCCACCGTCGTGGCTACGGACAACACACCAAGCGACCGCTCATGAACACTAAGAGCAATGGCCGAATAGCCGGCTTCTGTAACGAAGGATTCTTCATTTTGGGCACGAGAAACCACTTTCTCCAGTTCCGAAGAAATACTCTGATCAGGGAAAGCGACTAAGAGCTCTCCGGCTTCATTGAATATCCAGGTATGAGTATTGAGCCGCTCAGACACGAAGCGGGCAATGGATTCAGGTCGAGCTCCCTGATTTAGCAAACGCGTAAGAATTGCATCTACGTCGGTAAGTGACTGGAGTTCGTTCACCTGTTCTTCGCGATTTTGATGGGCAGAGCGCAATGCCTCGACAGACTGTTCTAGAGATGTAATGAGTTCAGCCTTTTCTAATGCAATAGAAGCTAGAGAAGCCAGGGATTCCAATACTAAGATTTCGTTGGGAGAATAAGCGCGTTTCCGCCTCTCTCCAACCATCAATGCACCGATTATTTCCCCGTTACGGGTGAGTGGAGCTCCTAGGATGGCGCGAATGCCTTCGGCCTGAACCGCGGCGTCCACCTCCGGTAGGTGAGTTACATTAGGGTCTGAAGCGTGATCAGTGGTCCAAGCGCTACCTTGACGAGACGCCACCATGCCCAATACACCCACTCCAAGTGGAATCTTGATGTCCTTGAATTGTTGAGTGACGACGCCTGAAGTGACCAGCACGGAAGTATCGTGGTCTTCACCGTTGTTTAGGCTGATGTAGCCAACATCAGCGTGAAGGATTGATCGCGCTGACTTTACTAAGTCGCCCAGGACATCTTCTTTATCTTTGCTGCGAGACAAGTTGGCAGCCGCAGCAAGTATTCCTTGGGTGATCTCTTTCCAGTGTTGCGACGAACGGAATCCCAGTTCAAACTCTCGAAGTGCCTGTCGCTCGTCGGGCGACAGCCGTTGGAAAAGGGAGTCTGGCACACCTGATTCATCGTTAATGAAGTTTAAGACTTGAGATAGAAAACTCACTATGCGGTTTTTCTCCTGCTATTTGCTCGTTATTTGCTGAAATCCACCTCATTGTCGCGATTCGGAAATCTGCTCCAAGAGGGCCTGCATGGCTGTCCCGCCTAAATAGGTCGAGGATGGCGGTGACCCATCAGGAGTACCTAAATAGAGAATTCTACATGTTCCACTTAATTAAGTAGAGGTTTGCATATGTCTAACCTATGGTGAAGATTACTTTTCTGCGGTAACTTAATGCGCCTAACCAATCATTCCGTCGTTACAGAAGAAAGGGAGAATTTGGTGTCTACTTCAGAAACCATTACCATTCGTGGTGCCGTACTTGAGCGCTCTGGGGAATCCGCTCCTTACGCAGAATCCAAGCCTCTCGTCATCTCCGAAATGCAGTTGACAGGACCCAGCGAAGGTGAAGTTCTTGTCAAGATAACTGCATCTGGCCTTTGTCACTCCGATCTATCAGTGGTTAATAACAATCGACCACGGCCACTGCCTATGCTGATCGGTCATGAATCCGCCGGTGTTATTGAGTCCGTTGGTACAGGAGTCAACGGCTTTGAGGTTGGCGATAATGTTGTTATGACCTTTCTTCCACGCTGCGGAAAATGCGATGGATGCAAGTCAAACGGAAAGATTCCCTGTGAAGTTGGTTCCAAGACCAACACTGACGGAACTTTGATTAACGGAACCCGGCACATTACGCGTGACGGTGAAATCATCCAGCATCACCTGGGGGTTTCTGGATTTGCAACCTATGCCGTCGTCTCAGAAAAGTCGATCGTCAAAATTGGTAAGGATGTTCCGTCTGACATTGCGGCGATTTTCGGGTGCGCGATTTTAACGGGTGGCGGGGCAGTCCTCAATGAGATTAACCCAAAACCGGAAGACACCATTGCAGTTGTTGGTCTTGGCGGAGTAGGTATGTCTGCGATCATTACCGCAGCGGCGCTCGGCGTAAGAGAAATCGTGGGTATTGATATGCAGGCCGAAAAATGCGCGAAGGCAATCGAACTAGGTGCTAATACTGCAATGACCCCCGAGGAAGCAGAAACATCCGGGAAGAGGTTTTCAGCCGTGGTCGAAGCGGCGGGCCACCCCAATGCACTTGAGACCGCATATAAGTTGACCGCTCCAGGAGGATTGACTGTCACTGTCGGTCTGCCAGCACCGGGCTCATCCATTACCCTTGACCCGCTGATCATGACCTCTGAGGCTCGCCGAATTCATGGTAGCTACCTAGGTTCATCCGTTCCGTCCAAAGATATCCCTGTCTACGAGCAACTGTGGCGCGAAGGCAAGCTCAACGTTGATGGCCTTATTTCCTCCCACATTCATTTGGAGGACATAAATGAGGCGATGGACAATCTTGCTTCCGGTGAGGCACTTCGCCAGATCATCACGTTTGACTAGGCGGGAGTGAGTTTTCTTTTCGTCGCCTGGAATATCCCTACGCGACCTCAATGAGGTTGGCGTGTTCTGCCTGTGCCCAGTGCCAATTGCAATAGTGCAGTCCTTGACCAATTTGATGTGAGTCACGGGTGCGTACTTTCTAAAAACGGAGAATGAAGTGAATCAAAAGAACAATGATGTTTACGATTCGGACGAAGGAATTGGTGTAGAGTCACCGCACTGGAAGGCTGGACCGTTCCAGATCCGTTTGCCTTTCGTCCATTACCGGTTTGAATGGCCAGACTATGCTCAGGGCCTATTCATGTGCGTGGTTGATCTTGGTGCAATCCCGCTGATGACTGAAGCCTTGGGAATGCCATTTGAGGTAGCGCTTGCCGTGGTCGTCCTGAACGGCCTTCTATATCTAATTCACCATATGCTGGGTGATCCAGTGGTTCCTGGTTGGATCACTCCTGCGATTCCGCTGCTCATGGTGTATGTTCAGGGATTTGACGAGGGGCCAGAAAGAGTTTGGGCTCTCATTAGCTTCCAGCTCATGCTGGGAATATTCTCCATATTCTTGGGTGTGACAGGGCTTGCCACCAAGGTCGTAAGGATTGTGCCTTCTGGTCTGCGTGCTGGCATCGTGCTCGGTGCCGGTCTAGCGGCAATTATTTCTGTATTTCAAGCAGGTGGCCGATTCCATGAATTCCCCGTCACAATCACGGTAGCGGTATTGGTTGCATTCTTCCTTATGTACTCCAAGCAATTCGCACAACTGCGACAGAAAGCGGTGGGCTGGCGAATACTCGCATCCCTGGGAATTCTCCCGGCCATATTGGTAGCAGTTTTTGTGGCGCCAATCGTTGGCGAAACTTCATGGCCGAAAATCGAGTGGGGATTTTCATCACCAGACTTCGTTACCCTCTGGAATGAATACACAGTATTCGGCTTAGGCTTTCCGCCACTGGTGATGTTTATCACCGCTATCCCGACAGTGCTTGCTGCCTACATCGTTGTGTTTGGCGATATTCTCCAATCCGATGCAGTGCTCAAAGAAGCGGACCATATTCGTACAGACGAGGCTGTCGTATACAACCCGTCGCGTGCTCACATGCTTTTCGGTGGCAGAAACATGATTATGTCGCTGATTGGGCCAGACATCGCCATGTGCGGACCATTGTGGGCAGCAATGCATGTAGTGATCGTTGAGCGTTACAAGCAGGGCAAGCGTGCTATGCAGTCAATCTTTGGTGGTACAGGTTCGTTCCGCTGGGGTACCAATACGGGCTTGTGGTTGCTCCCCATCGTCACGTTCGTCGAACCGATTCTTGCGGTGGGACTGGCACTTACGCTAATTATCCAGGGCTTCGTCTCGTGCCGTGTGGGAATTATGGAGGCTAAGAACCAGAAAGATCTGGGAATTGCTGGAATTACAGCCGGAGTTCTTGCGACCCAAGGTGCTGCTTGGGGATTTGCCGCAGGTATTCTCATGCTGGTGGCCTTGTACGGGAAAGATATGTTTAAGGATGTCCGTGATGGAACCCTCCGCCAACTCGATGAAATCGATCCGGGCGAAGGTTATGCCGACACATCCATTGAGCTCACGGGATCTGTTGGGGATAGCGATGAAGAAGATTCAAGCGAGTCACCGAAACCATTGAAGTAGGGCAGTTTCATTTCTGGAAACTTCCTCTGTTTGATTCAAACAGTGTCAAAGAATCGAGATTGCTCCGTTTAACAAAAGACGTGCTGCGAGCTTTTTAGCGGAAATACTAGCTCACGTGGATAAATTCACCCGTAGGCACCGGTCCTAGTGTTTCTCGGTAGATGCACTTTAGGTAGGGGTCTGACTGTATTGGCTTTTAGCCTCCGTATCACCGTTTGGTGACTAACGGAGGCTATCTCGATCCGCGCATTAGTCATTAGACGTCGTGCGAAAATCCCTAGTAACTCCAATCGAGTCCCACTTGTGCTCGCAGAGAAGTGAGGTGTCTTATGACGGAGTATTGACGATGGAGCTTAAAAGTTCTGGATACCCATCGCTCGAGCAATGGTCTGTAGCTTCGCGGTTGTTTCGGCGAGCTCAGCTTCGGGGTCGGAGTCTTCAACGATGCCGCCGCCGGCCCAGGCGCGGGCAGTGAGGCCGTCACCGGCGACTTCGGCGCAGCGGATGGCAACCATGTATTCACCGTCGCCGGAGGCGTCGCACCAGCCGACGGCACCGGAATAGAAACCGCGGTCGGTCTCAGCGGTGCAGATGAGGGACTTGGCGGCAGCGGTTGGGGTGCCGCAGATGGCTGGCGTTGGGTGGCAACGCACGGCCAGTTCTAGGGCCGTGGTGGTTGGCTTCTTTAGCGTGCCGGTGATCGGTGTTGCCAGGTGCCACATCTCGTTGGTTTGAATCAACTGAGGAGTGTTTGGGGCGTAGAAACTGTCACACATTGGCGCCAGGATTTCTGCCAGGTGGTTGACCACAAAGGCGTGCTCACGCAGGTCCTTGGCGGAGCTGAGCAGTTGCTCACCGGCGGCGCGGTCTTCTTCGGGGTCGGCACTACGGGCAGCTGAGCCGGCGAGGGGATAGGCGGAGACTACGTTGCCCTTCTTCTTTACTAGGACCTCAGGGGAGGCACCGACGAGCATGGCGCCGTCGTATCCGGCAGGGGTGAGGTCGGCGGCGAAGCCGTCGCGGTGATTGGACAGGTCAATCAGTCGAGCGGCGACCAGCATGGGGTCAACGGGGCCGTTGAACTCAATATCTACGGCACGCGCCAGGACAACCTTTTCCAGGCGGGAGGCGTTGATGGTGGCAACAGCTGCTTCCACGCGGCGTAGGTGTTCATGGGTGTCAGGATCGACGCCGGAGATTTCAGAAGTCAGGTTCTGCTGACGGAAATACGCCGGTGGTTCCAGAGCGCCTGGTTCACGGACAATCGTCTGTGGAACGGTCAGTGCGGCAGGTTTATCCAGGTCAAAGGGGAGAGCTCCCACGACCATCTCCACGCGCTGTGCCTCAATATCGTCAATGGCTTTGTCTACATCCGTGTAGGAAGCCACCGAGCCCTGGGTACGCACAGAACCCGTTGCACGGGACAACAGGAAATCAGGCGCGGTCGTAGGGCGTGAGGCACACATAACCACCCACATTACTTCGTGCGTAGTTGAGTAATAAAATTAAGTCCCCTAAAAATTGTCGTGACGTTGATTGTCACACTCCCGCCTGGGAAAAGAAGAAGCTATTCCCCATTGTGGAGGCAATAAAGCAGGCTGGTCTAACATTGTCGGTATGACTCAAGAAGTACGCGTACGCTTTTGCCCGTCGCCCACTGGTACTCCGCACGTTGGAATGGTGCGAACTGCCTTGTTTAACTGGGCTTATGCCCGCCACACTGGTGGCAAACTTGTTTTCCGCATTGAAGATACTGACGCCGCCCGTGACTCGGAAGAGTCCTACCAGGCTATTTTGGATTCCTTGACCTGGCTCGGTCTAGGTTGGGATGAAGGCGTGGATGTTGGTGGTCCACATGAGCCTTACCGTCAGTCGCAGCGCATGGACATCTACGCGGATGTTCTGGCAAAGCTAAAGGATGCAGGACTGGTTTACCCGGCATATTCCACTGCGGAGGAAGTAGAAGAGCGTCACAAGGCTGCTGGCCGCGACCCAAAGCTCGGCTATGACAACTATGACCGTGAGCTCACCGAAGAGCAGATTGCTGCTTTTGAAGCAGAAGGCCGCCAGCCAGTGTGGCGCTTGCGCATGCCGGAGCAGGACTGGTCCTGGAATGACCTGGTTCGTGGTGAGATGACTTTCAAGTCGGAAACCCAGCCGGACTACGTGGTGGCTCGTTCTAACGGCGCACCGCTCTACACGCTCGTGAACCCAGTCGATGACGCTCTCATGCAGATCACCCACGTTCTGCGCGGTGAGGACCTGCTGTCTTCTACTCCTCGTCAGCTCGCTATGTATGAGGCACTGAAGCAGATTGGTATCATTGACTTCACTCCAGAGTTTGGCCACCTGCCATTCGTGATGGGTGAGGGTAACAAGAAGCTGTCCAAGCGTGACCCACAGTCCAACCTGTTTAACCACCGCGATAACGGCATCATCCCAGAGGGCATGCTCAACTACCTGTCGCTCCTGGGTTGGTCGCTGTCTGCGGATCAGGACATCTTCTCCATTGATGATTTAGTAGCCAACTTTGACATCAAAGACGTTCTGGGCAACCCGGCACGCTTTGATCAGAAGAAGCTGGAAGCTATCAACGCAGACCAGATTCGTCTGTTGGATCCAGAAGAGTTCGCATTCCGTCTGCGCAACTACCTCACGGAGTACACCGACTTCCCAGAAGACTATGACGGTGAGAAGTTCGCCATCGCGGCAGACTTGGTGCAGACACGAATCAAGGTGCTTTCCGATGCCCACGACCTCCTCAAATTCCTCGTAATCCCCGATGCAGAACTCACCCTGGATGAGAAGTCCGCAAAGAAGAACCTCAAGGAAGATGCAGTCGAGCCTCTCGAGGCCGGCATTACCGCCCTTGAAGCCGTCGGGGAGTGGAACACCCCTCACATCGAGGCAGCTCTTACCAAGGCGCTTATTGAGGACCTCGAGCTCAAGCCACGCAAGGCTTACGGTGCTCTGCGCGTTGCTATCTCCGGCGCTGCTATCTCTCCACCGCTGTTTGAGTCAATGGACCTACTAGGCAAGGAATCCACCCTGGCACGCCTTAATGCCGCACGTGCGGTAACTCCATTCCAGGTCGCTGAGTAGTCAGTCTTTCTTAGGTTTCGGCTACTTGAATTCTTTACGGTTCAAGTAGCCCTCAGTACGAAGCGCATTACATTCATGAAATTAGCTCTGTACTGGGGATTTGGCTTAGTTCAAGATAATCGTTATAGTTATAAACCGTTGCACAGAGCGGTGAGAGCCGGTTCTGACAGCAATGATGGCCTATGGTGTAATTGGCAACACAGCGGTTTCTGGTACCGTCGTTCTAGGTTCGAGTCCTGGTAGGCCAGCAGTGATTACTGCTGAGAAATTAGCAATATCACGTCCTAATGCCCCGTTCGTCTAGCGGCCTAGGACGCCGCCCTCTCACGGCGGTAACACGGGTTCAAATCCCGTACGGGGTACAAATGAGAGCCAGTCAGTGAACGTGCTGACTGGCTCTTGTCATTGTCTGCTGAGCTCCTCGAGTAGCGCACGCTGGCGAAGGGTACGATCAGCTAGTCACTGGGTAGAAGTCTTGTCCGGCACGTACTGCATTCCGATAGAGTGCGGAGCAGTCTCTACAAAACCCATTGATTGATACAGCGGCCTACCTGGCGCATCAGCTAACAGGACGATGTATGGGTTATCTGGTGCGGAAGTAAGAATCTCTGATAAGAGTTCCTCGAGTACCGCGCGACCGATTCCGCGGCGTTGATGGGCTGGATCGGTTGCCATATCAGCAATGAGGAAACACCAGCCGGAGTCACTAATAACTCGACCCATCCCGGCAGTTTGCCCTGAGTCTTTTTCAATGGCGCGCACCCACATCTAGGAATTCTCAAAGATCGGCTCTGCTTGCTTAGCCGTCTTTGGAGTCAAGCCAGTATCAGCTCGCAGACGTAGGTAGTCATCGATATCAGGTGCGTTATGTTCAAGTAAATAACGGCGAACCATACTCAAGAGTGTAACTGGCGGCATTGACCTCAGCTACGCGATCCGGATCGCCTAGCCGAGTCCCAAGGATGACCAAGGCAGCAAATACGACTACGAGTACGGCAGTGAGTGCGATCCAGAGCCATCGTGCACGCGGGCCAGCCCATTGTGCGATCCAGGCTCCGGCTGCTGCGCCAAGCGTATTAAAGAGAAAATCGTCGATATCGCTAAAACCCAGTTGGAATAGGTACTGCGAGATTTCAATAAGTAGTGAGAATCCTGCGCCGAAAAGAGTAGTCTGCCCAATTCGGCCACAAAGCAAATAGACCAGCACCCCAAAAGGTACGAAGAATGCGAAGTTTCCACCGTAACCAAACACTTGCGTAAATAGACTCGATGACTCCCACAAATCATTGAGCGGTATCAAGGACAGGCCACGTACTCGCTGATTTTCCGGTATCCATAACAAGCCAATGACGAAAAACGCCTTAAGCATGGTCAACGAGACAATTATTGCGCAGTACGCCACTAAAGCGACGATGACCGTTGTGTAGGAGGTAGGCCACGTAGAACGGCAAAGCATAGCAATATCTTAGGTGAGGGGCGCGACGGAAGCGGGGTGCTTCCTTTCCTTAGCTGTCATCCTCTTCCGCTAGTGCCCGCTGAACAACTGCAGTGCTGGGCGGTGAGCTCAGGGAAAGCGTTAAGGCAGCCCGCATGGAAATATCGGCTTCGACTAATTTGCGCACTCGGATATTTACTAAAGGGCACCTTGAAGTTGGGTAATTCACTTACCGTCACCTCACGCCATGACTTAATTCACTAGTTCATCTTTTTAGTACGTATTTCATTTAGTCTGAGTTTATGGCCAATATATTTACTATTTCCCTCCCAGACAGTGTGATTCGGAGGGTAAAAAATAATGCGTGCAGTGAGCTCTCGAGTTCTGAGCTATTACTAAAGGTCACGCAAGAACTGAATTACTTCTTGGATAAGCGGTTTGAAAAATACCACATAGATGAACTAATCATGGAACTTGGATTTGAGATGTCCAGGGGGATGATGTCAGCCGATCGTCAGGAAATCGCTGAAGCAGAACGCAATGGTACTTTAATCAGTGGGGTTATGAAATCCAACCAATTAGAGTTGATGGCAATGGGGCATGGTTCTCGCATCGCGTTGGAACGAGCAGTTCTCGCATCCAAAACCGGCGCTAAGAAGGTGTCCGCCAAAGAGGTCGAAGACATCAGAGATGTAGGATTTAAGCTTTCGACTATTTGTACTTTACGTACCATATCAGAATTGGCTGAAAGCGCGACGTCGTCACGCACGAGAAAGCCAATGCTTGGAAGTCTGTCGGTAAAGCTGGTTCGGCAGGGCATCCAGTGTGAGTATGTACCCGGTGATATGGATCTTCTAAGGTGGGATGCCCTCAGAAATCGTCCGATCGATCTCTTTGAAATTAACCTTGACCATTTCCGCCAAAATCAAGATGAAATGGATTGGGTTCACCCAGACTTGCGAGAGATATCGGACGCCATGGAGAAAGATCTTCAATTCTCTTTACATGACTTGATTAATGTCTTTAGCTGGATTCAAAACCAATGCGATGCTCTGGATAAGCAATTTATCGTCTTCGAGGTCCCTGAACCAAAGAAGCAATGGACGTCAATTGAGGCGGTGCGGTACCTGACTTTTTCAGACGAGTACATATCAAAAGATGAGCTTCGTCCGGGGGCACTCGCCATCAGAAGCGGAGAGCCGCGACGAGCCCGCTTCTTCAGCGAGGTCATCGGTACTACATCATTCGTGATCTGGCGTTTGGAGCATTACAGCGATGGTTTAGGTATCTGAGTCAGGGAGATTGGCCGGTACCTCGTAATGTATTGCAAAAAACTGCTCCCAATTTGTACAGAGCACTGGAAAACCGGAGTACAAAAACAGGCGACGAGTTTGAGGAATATGTGAATTCGAAGCTATCTGAGATCGGGATGCCTTTTGCACGCCTCAACAATCGTGAAAGGGTAGGTGGTGAAACGCTATCGCGGGAGATCGACGCGGTTGTTGTCGACGCTGTGAACAATGAGATTTATGTACTCGAGTTTAAGAATATTAGGTCTGATCAAAATGCCAGATCTCTCCAAGGCGAACTTCATCGGTTTTTAAATGAGTTCGTGCCGAAACTACAAAGATCGATAGCTGAAATTAGTTCGAGTAGTGATGCGGTAGTCCGGCGAGTTTACGAAAAGCATGGAACTGTTCGAAAAATACCGTCAGCCTCCGACGCGAATGCAGATTGGAAAGTAACGGGCGCCTTCGTCTTTAATAGCCATAGTCCGTTTGAGTGTTTGACTAAACCGCATGAATTAAAGGGAATTAATGCAGACTGTATCGCCGAACTATTCGAGTAGTTCGCCAAGAATGAAGCTTGGGAGGAGCCCCGGTGGCGCTATTTGGGCATAGGATAAATCAATAAGTCTAATGTTGCTGGTGCTGCACTTTTTATATAAGCGTGCTGGGATTATTCTAGTGCTACTTTGTATGTGGATACCAAAGAGCCTCACAAGTATCTATTGTAACCGTAGCCTTCATGATGTCTGCGTTTTGGTGAGCTGCTTCGACGGTACTGGCCGGCAGAACACCTGCAATTTGTCGGAACCGTGGCTGTACATAGCCTGCCTACAATTTCCCTCCAGATTGTAGGTGCCTAGCGCCACGAGGAAGTTAATGCCATTGCGGAGTCTGTGTGGAGCCGATAGCTAGGTAGCTAAACGTCCATTAAGACTGGTGCTCATGACCGAATTCGCGGGCATCGTCGCGTGGAAGGTGCCTTACCGCGATTTCCGGTAGTACGGGTTCGGTTGGCCCGAGCAGATTAGCTGATATGGCTGACAAGGGGCGGGAGATGCGATCTTCTTTGGGGTTATGAGCTTGGCAGTGGGTGGCCCTGCCACGCTGTGTGATCTGAGATCGCTATTCCATTCCTCTTCAACCTATGATCTTCACTAGGTCGTAGCTTGCGATCCTGCGGGCTGAGATCTTGTAGTGAGTTTCTGGTCAGTTGCTGTCAGGACGCCCGTCGACGTTCTGTAGCTGGACCGCCTTCTGACGTTCGGTGAGCTTCTGCATTGTCACAATCCAGTATTGGCTAAGACTCCTATCTGAGGGATCAATTGGGGCAATCTGTCTCTATACCTGACTACTGCATCAAATCGACTCACAGCATTTAGGAGTGAGTACTCTAAATTTACGTCGGAAAAGAAATGCTGCAGCAGTACTTGGCTATCATCAATTTATGGTTAAGAAGCAATCGAAAGATCAGCGTAAAGACCTTAAGCGGTTGTCGAGTGAAGCGGATCTGCCAGCGGTAGTGGTCGTAGCTCTGGGCGATAGTACAGCCCTCGATTTCTCGACCCTAGCGGGGCAACGTCGAGTCGCGGAGGAAGTCCGCTTGGTCCGCTCGGCTTTGCTTTATGCGGGACAGGTCGAGCTTGTTTCTCCGGCACTCCTCCATCTACAAAAGCTCATCGGTCTTTCACGATTAGGGGCAGACGGTGTCATCAAATTACTTGAGATGCATCAAAGGGAAAAGGGCTTTGATCTGGTCGGACGAAGTCAGTTCGAGGTAGAGGAAATCTTGCGGGTTACACGTGGGTTGGCAACCTTCCAGAAGCAGCACTCGCGTGCACAGCGACGAAGCAGTCCAGAATTTCTCGAAGCCAAGAAAATCTACGACCAATATCTTGGTCCGGGGTACAACTCGGTTGCTAGCCAGATGCGCCGGCAGTATGAGGAATCTTGGCGCAACTATGGCGGGGACGATATTGACCAAGCATTGGAAAGCGGTGTGCTGACTTTCGGCTCCGCCGGCTTATTTCGCGATGAAATGACTAGCGACTTGAATGCAGAACACTTAGCAGCTCTGCTTACCGAGCTTTTGCAGAACCCGAGATCGCACCTACTCCTCGATGATCACATTCGCCTGCTGGCTGAAGAACTTACCCAAAATGGTGAAGCCTCCCCGTCGGACGTCGCTCTGACCAACTCTGCCCGTGCCGGGGTCGGCTCAAGATTTATCGAGCACTTACCAGTTTTTCCCGATGCTTCCATGGAGAATATTCTTGAAGCCAGATCCGAACTTACAGATCTTCGTGGCCGGTACTTTAGGGGAGTGCGGCACGTCCAGGACAAGATTGCATCATCTCCACTTGAAGCAGACTTCCTGCCAGGGGTGGATGCTTACTGGCGCGACGAAGTTCACCCCACTGTGGCGGAGATGGCCAAGGCAGCGGCTCAGACTAAGGCTGCTGCTACCTGGGAAGTTTCAAGTAAAGCCCTGGCTCGATTCCTTGATGTCCCCACGATTCAGGAGGGGGTCGGAGCCCTAACGATGGGGTTGGCTGGGACTGCGTTGGCAGACCTGGCTGCTGGAGGACTTTCTGCACTGGCATACAAATACGGGCTAAACGTGCATGAAATTCTAAAAGCTCGCCAGGCGAAGCGGACGCAGGACGCAGGCTCGGAATGGCAGTACTTACTCCAGCTGACGAAGCGGCTCTGACCTGGAAGCGAGTAGCTCGGAGCTCCAGGTTGGAGAGCGTAGGTCTCGCTTGTAGTGCTGCGCCGATACTTGTTCAAGCCTGGCGAGACGGCCCTTGTGCTCATCGATGACTTCATCGTGGCGACTGAGTTGCTCATTCTAAGCTACTCGCTCTGCGATTTAGTTGTTCATCGTTCATATGTTCTTATTTGGGAAGCGCTTCCTGGCGAGCTGAAATCGCTACAGTGTAGCTATTGTCACAGCTTAAAGTACCTTTTCCACTCTCGCCTGTAGATCGGCTCGCCGCCCGTATGTTGGGAGACCCACTGGGCCTCCTCCTCAGTTTCACACGGCTCGGAAAAGGAATTCCAGTCTCGGTCGAAGACGATCCAGTCAACGTAGCCGTCCAGGCCTGGGCTGCGGCTGTCGGAGGCGCTCATGAGCACGACGCTACGAAGCATTACCCGGCAGGGTCGCCCCCTGGAGTGGGCGAAGTTCCACCGCTTGCGTGTTCGAACATGGCGACCTCTCCGAGAGGTGTGTGGACTCGTGGACATAGTTAACAAAACCCCAGTTCGGAGGTATAATCAAAACATTGACGACCAACCCAGGTGTGAAGTTGCAGTCCGCCACTTCACACCTGACGAGGGCAGTTCCCGGCAACCATGTCGGTGGCGATCAGTAGAGTCAACTACCTAACAAGATTTAGACCACCCAGCGTGGAGGAGAAAACCGCAAGATGAGCCTGAGAGTCCAACAAGCATCAATTAACGCCGAGTCGTCGAAGGTGGTGACGTGGTAGTGGCTCTCAAGAAGTCTGATCTTTACAGCTCCCTCTGGAAGAGTGCCGATGAGCTGCGCGGCGGCATGGATGCCAGCCAGTACAAGGACTACGTCCTGACGCTCCTGTTCGTGAAGTATGTCTCGGATAAGGCCAAAAGCGACCCCTACAGTCTGATCGAGGTTCCGGAGGGTGGATCTTTCGACGATTTGGTGGCGCTCAAGGGTGCCCCCGATATCGGCGAGAAAATGAACATTGCCATTCGCCGACTGGCTGAGGCTAACGATCTGCAGGGCGTGATCAACAACGCCGACTTCGATGACCCGAACAAATTGGGCGAAGGCAAGGCTATGCAGGATCGCCTGACCAACCTGGTTAGCATCTTCCAGGACATCGATTTCACCGGCTCCCGTGCTGAGGGTGACGACCTGCTCGGGGATGCGTATGAGTACCTGATGCGGCATTTTGCGACGGAGTCCGGCAAGAGCAAGGGGCAGTTCTACACCCCGGCTGAGGTTTCCAGGATTATGGCTCAGGTACTGGAGATCCCGAAGGATGCTCCTCGCTCTACCACCGTTTATGACCCGACCTGTGGGTCTGGTTCGCTGTTGATCAAGGTGGCGGATTCTGCGCCCAACGGCTTGTCGATCTACGGCCAGGAGAAGGACAACGCCACCTGGGCTTTATCGCGCATGAACATGATCCTGCACGGCAACGAGACGCATGACATCCGCCAGGGAGACACGCTCTCTGATCCAAAGTTCCTCAAGGGTGAGCAGCTACAGACCTTTGACTACTTCGTGGCTAACCCGCCGTTCTCCGTGAAGACCTGGAAGAACGGTTTCGACAAGGAGTACGGACGGTTCGACGGTTTCGCTGAACCGCCGGAGAAGAACGGTGACTACGCATTCCTGCTTCACATGGTGAAGTCGCTCAAGTCTGACGGTCGGGGAGCGGTGATTCTTCCCCACGGAGTGCTCTTCCGTGGCAACACTGAGGCCGCGATCCGTGAAGAGCTGATCCGGCGCGGCCTGATTAAGGCGATCATTGGATTGCCAGCCAACCTGTTCTACGGAACTGGCATTCCGGCTTGCATCATCGTTATCGATAAGAAGGAAGCGGCTAGCCGGACGGGCATCTTTATGATCGATGCCTCCAAGGGGTTTGAGAAGGACGGCGCTAAGAACCGTCTGCGTCCTCGAGATATGCGCAAGATCATCGACACCTACCTCGCCGGCGAGGAAGTCGAGCGTTACGCACGGATGGTGCCGCTGTCGGAGATATCCGATGCGAAGAACAACCATAACCTCAACATCCCCCGCTACATTGACACGTCTGAACCTGAAGACATTCAGGACCTGGAGGCTCACCTCAAGGGCGGGATCCCGAACCGAGATCTGGATGCTCTGGGTGAATACTGGGATGCTTTCCCGAACCTGCGTGACGAGCTATTCCGACCTCTCCGCGAGGGATATTCAGAGCTCACAGTGGAGCCCGAGCAGGTAACAAAGGTGATTGAGGAATCGGAGGACGTCAAAGCTCTTACCTCGACTGTCTCTAAGGCTGTTGAGGATTGGTGGAACTCTCACCGAGGCCAGCTGGAGGCGATTGACTCCCAGACCAGGCCTCAGCAGCTGATTGAGGATCTTGGCGATGACCTGCTGGAGAAATTCCGGGGTCGCCCGTTGATCAGCGAGTACAGCGTGTACGAGCAGCTGATGAGCTACTGGAATGACACCATGCACGATGACGTCACACTCATCGTCGGGTCCGGCTGGGTTGATGCTGCTCAACCGCGTGAAGCTCGGATCACTGGCTATGACAACAAGAAGAAACCGAAGTACGAGAGTGCCGATCTAGTCTTTGGAACTGGAGTCAAGGCACAGCGCTGGGTAACTGACCTAATCCCGCCGGCGCTGATCATCGACCGGTACTTCGCCGACGAGAAGGCCGAGCTTGATCGCCTCACTGCGGAGCAAGAACGCATCAGCCAGGAGCTCCAAGAGCATATCGAGGAGCACGCCGTAGAGGAAGGGCTGCTGTGGGAGGCCGTCAACGATGCTGGTGGCGTCAAGGTAAAGGATGCCCGTGACCGATTGAAGACTGCCAAGCTAGAAGACGCCGAAGCCGACGAGATTGCCGCGCTGAACACGGTGATCAAGCTGTTTACGGCAGAGACGGCAGCAAAGAAGTCAGTCAAGGATGGGATGTTGCAGCTGGACACGAAGGTGATTGCAACGTACGCCAAGCTCTCCGAGGAGGAGATCCGTGAGCTGGTAACTAGCGACAAGTGGCAGACTGTCGTCGCAGGTCGGTTTGCTAGTGAAGTCGATACTGCAACCTTCCAACTGATACGCCGTATCCAAGAGCTCGGCAAGCGATACGACGAGACTGTTGATGATCTCGACGCTGAACTAGAAGACCTTCAGAAGAAGGTGGCGGTCCACCTAGCGGATATGGGGATTCAATGAACACCTTGACTAATCCCCAGTGGCGAAACGTTCGGCTCGGCGATATAGGGCAAAGCCTAATCGGGTTGACATATAGTCCTAGCAATGTCAAGCGTTCAGGCACGCTTGTCCTCCGTTCATCGAATATTCAGGATGGCGAGCTTGCATTCGATGACAATGTATATGTCGACTGCGCGATTCCCGAGAAGATCCGCACACGTGAGAATGATATTCTCATCTGTGTCCGTAATGGCAGCCGTCGATTGATCGGTAAAAGCGCCATACTCGATCGTCGAGTCTCCGGACAGACCTTCGGTGCTTTCATGGCTGTATACCGCTCCGATTTAAACCCGTTCCTGCGGTACTTCTTCCAGTCTGATGACTTTAAGCGTCAGATCGACGAACATCTAGGTGCGACGATTAATCAGATCACGAACGGGAGCCTCAACGGATTCGTTGTCACCCTTCCCTCTAAGTCGGAGCAACAAGCGATCACGGAACGGCTTCAAGATGTGGATCGGCTGATTGCCACTCTCAAGCGTCTCATCTCCAAGAAGCAGGCAATCAAACAGGGCATGATGCAGGAGCTACTAACAGGCAATACTCGTTTAAGGGGCTTTACAGGTAAATGGGAATCTAAAACAATTGGTCAACTGTGTGTATCTATTCGAGGAGGTGGTACCCCTTCGAAGGCTATTGCCGACTACTGGGGAGGCCAAATTCCGTGGGCTACTGTAAAAGATTTAAGCAAATTCAACCCAAAGGGCACCCTCGACCATATTTCCACTCGCGGCGTCGCTGAGAGTGCTGCGCGTGTCGTACCAGCTGGAGAACTGATCGTCTCAGTGAGAATGTTGATTGCTAGAGCTGTTCAATTTTCCGTAGACGTAGCCATAAACCAAGACTTGAAGGTCCTGAATCTCAAACAGGAAGTTGACCCAACGTTCCTACGTTACTGGTTCAATCTCAACGAAGAATCTTTTGCGCGAGCAGCTGGAGGAAGCACCGTCTCTGGAATTTCCACAACTGAATTGGCATCCAAGATCGTAGATCTCCCCCCGATTGAAGAGCAAGCCGGTATCGCCCACGTTTTACAGGATGCAGACGAAGAACTGAATGCTCTAATGCGGCGCCTACAGTCAGCCCGGAATGTAAAAGACGGCATGATGCAAGAGCTCCTTACTGGCCGCACTCGCCTGCCTATTGAGGAGGTCTCATCATGAGTTCCGTTGGACAGCGTGAGCGGGTCACGCAGGATCGCGTCGTAGATATTTTGTCTAGCCAGCTCGGGTATGAGTACGCCGGAGACTGGAAGGACCGGACTAATTCCAACGTCGAGGAGGAGTTGCTTCGCCAGAACCTGCTTGCTCGTGGATACGGCGAGGATCTGGTTCGGCGTGCCATCCAGCAGTTAGTAACCGCCGCTTCTCTACCGGCGGGCGGCTCGCTCTACGACGCCAACCGGAAAGTGTACGGCCTGCTCCGCTATGGCGTGAAGGTCAAGCGCAGCGTCTCGGAGAACTTCGAGACGGTGTGGCTTGTCGACTGGAAGGACCCGGAGGCTAATCACTTTGTGGTGGCTGAAGAGGTCTCTATCAAGGGGAAGAACGCCAAGCGGCCTGATGTCGTTCTTTACGTCAACGGCATCGCCCTTGGGGTCATTGAGCTCAAGCGCTCTAAGGTCAGTGTTGGTGACGGTATCCGTCAGCATCTCGGCAACCAGAAGGCGGACTTCGTTCGTCCTTTCTTCACCACGGTCCAGCTACTGTTCGCTGGCAATGACGTCGAGGGGCTTCGCTACGGCGTGATTGAGACGCCGGAGAAGTACTGGTTGGAGTGGAAAGAACCAAGCGAGGTTGAGAACCATCTCGACCGTGGCCTGCTTCAGATGGCGAACAAACAACGCTTCCTCGAACTCATCCATGACTACATTGTCTTTGATTCGGGCGTGAAGAAAACCGCCCGACACAACCAGTACTTCGGCGTCAAGGCTGCTCAGGAGCGCATCGCTCGCCGCGAGGGCGGCATCATTTGGCACACTCAAGGGTCAGGTAAGAGCCTGACGATGGTGTGGTTGGCGAAGTGGATCCGGGAGAACCAGCGCGAGGCCCGTGTCTTAGTGATCACCGACCGCACCGAACTCGATGAGCAGATCGAGAAGGTTTTTGCTGGAGTCGATGAGACCATCGAACGGTCGACGTCTGGAGCCGGCATGATCGGCATGCTCAACCGGAACCAGCCCTGGCTGATGTGCTCACTGGTGCATAAGTTCCGGGGTGATGACGAGAAGGATCAGGGCGACACGGAAGACTTCGTGCGTCAGCTCAAGAAGCCCCTGCTCGAGGGGTTCAGTCCGAAAGGTAATCTCTTCGTCTTCGTCGATGAGGCTCACCGCACCCAGAGCGGCAAGCTACACAGTGCGATGAAGGAACTGCTGCCGAACGCGATGTTCATCGGCTTCACCGGCACACCTCTTCTCAAGAAGGACAAGGCCTCCAGTATTGAGACTTTCGGCTCCTACATCCACACCTACAAATTCGATGAAGCTGTTGAAGATGGCGTGGTTCTGGACCTTCGGTACGAGGCTCGAGACATCGAGCAGAAACTCACGAGTCCGGAGCGGGTCGATGAGTGGTTCCAAATCCACACCCAGGGCATGACCGATCTGACAAAGCACCAGCTGAAGAAACGGTGGGCAACGATCAAGGAAGTCGAGTCCGCTGAGCCGCGTGCCCGGCAGATCGCGGCAGACATCCTGATGGATATGGCCAGGATGCCTCGCCTAATGGATGGCCGAGGCAACGCCATGCTGGTGTGTTCGAGTGTCTACCAAGCCTGCAAGTTCTACGACATCTTCAGCCGCAGTGAACTCGCCGGCAAGATCGCCATCGTCACGAGCTATGAGCCGAACGCATCCAAGATCTCCAAGGAAGACTCCGGGGCCGGCAAGAATGAGGAGATCGTCAAGTACGACATCTACCGTCGGATGCTCGCCGACTACTTCCAGACCAACCCCGATGATGCTGTCAAGCGGATTGACGAGTTTGAGAAGAGCGTCAAGGAGACGTTCATCAAGCATCCCGGCCAGATGCGGCTACTTATCGTGGTCGATAAACTCCTGACCGGCTTTGATGCACCGAGTGCGACCTATCTCTACATCGATAAGAACATGCAGGATCACGGCCTCTTCCAGGCTATCTGCCGCGTGAACCGGCTCGATGGTGACGATAAAGAGTACGGCTATATCGTCGACTACCGAGATCTGTTCAAGTCTCTGGAGGATGCGGTCTCTGACTACACCTCTGAAGCCTTCGCAGATTACGACGAAGAAGATGTAGAAGGCCTGCTCAAGGATCGTATTGAGCAGGAGCGCCAAGACCTGGATGAAGCTCTGGAGATGGTGCGAGCGCTGTGCGAGCCAGTGTCTCCGCCGAAGGGCACGCTGCAGTACCAGCACTATTTTTGCGCGATGGAGAGCGGCAGCGCAGAGCAGCTCAAGGCCAACGAACCTAAGCGTGTCGACCTGTACAAGGGAGTGGCGAGCCTGGTTCGGGCATACGCCAACCTAGCCAACCGAATGACTGATGCCGGGTACTCGCCGAGCGAAGCGGAATCTATCAGGCAGCAGGTCAAGCACTTCGTCGATGTTCGCGACGAGGTAAAGCTCGGTGCTGGTGAAAATGTTGACCTCAAGCAGTTCGAGGCCGGCATGCGCTCGCTTCTCGATACCTACATCCAGGCTGATGCTTCGCGAAATCTAGCGACCTTCGACAAGGGGCTAGTACACCTCATTGTCGAGCATGGGGCGGGAGCTCTCGACAAGCTGCCGGAGAACATCCGGAAGACCCCGGAGGCCGCAGCTGAGACGATCGTCAACAACGTCCGCAAGACAATCGTTGACGAACAGGCCATGAACCCGAAGTACTACGAGTCGATGTCTACTCTGCTCGACGCCCTGATTGAGCAGCGCCGCGAGGCTGTTATCGACTATGAGGAGTACCTCCTCAAGCTCGTCGAGTTCACCCAGCAACTGGCGAGGGGAGAGTCTGGGAAGAAGTTCCCAGACTGGGCCAAGACGCCGGCTCGTCGCGCCCTGATCGACTTCGCGTGGCCGGAGGGCATCGAAGTCGATGTTGAGCGGGTCTACCGCACGATCCAGCGCAACAAAGACCATGGCTGGGCTGGAGATAAGACCAAGCAGAAGTCTCTTATGCGTACTCTCGCGCTCAACTTTCCTGGTGTATTGCAACCCTCTGACATGAAGGAGCTTCTTAACCTATTGGCGATGCATGATGAATTCCGCTAGTTCCTACCTCACTGTTTCCGGTTTTGATGTTGAGCTGGTCTACAAAGACATCAAGAACATGCACCTGTCGGTATACCCGCCGATGGGGCGTATCCGCGTGGCTGCACCCGCCCGGCTCGATGAGGACACGATCCGCCGGGCCGTTGTACAGCGCTTGCCGTGGATCCGGCGGGAGCGTGAGCGGTTGCAGAGTGCGAACCGCCAGTCTGAGCGGCAGATGGTCTCAGGGGAAAGCCACTACGTGTGGGGCAAGCGCTATCGTCTAGATGTTTCGAAGCACAGCGGCAACCCGAAGGTAGTCGTCTCGGGCGACACTCTCTGGCTCTACTCCCCGGAAGGATCGACACCCGAGGATCGGTTCGGGATACTCGATCGCTGGTACCGCCGGGAGCTGAAAGCTGCGCTCCCACTTCTGATCGAGAAGTGGGAGACTGCGATAGGCGTCAAGGTGAACCAGGTGTCTGTCAAACGTATGAAGACAAAGTGGGGCTCCTGCAATCCGGACAGTCGGAATATCTGGTTTAACCCAGAGCTGGCGAAGAAGAACCCACGGAGCTTGGAGTACCTAGTGGTCCACGAGCTTGCCCATCTGATTGAGCGATCTCACAATGCGAAGTTTGTGGCGGTTATGGATCAGTACTTACCGGACTGGACAGCTCGACGTGATGAACTGAATGAAGCACCGCTGGCAGCTGAGGAATGGAATCTTTAGACCAACAGTCCGGCGACAACGCCGATCGCGTCGCATGAGTTCGATCAATAGAATCTGTATATATAAAAAAGGAGAAGCGCGTTGCAGGTACGCCGATTGCTAATAGAAAACTTTCGTGGGATTAAACATCTTGACTGGATTATGCCTATCCACCAAAAACTCATCACCCTGGTTGGGCCTGGGGACAGTGGGAAATCTACGACACTTGTAGCTTTAAACTTCCTGCTGGGAGATCGATGGAACATCCCCTTCTCTGATACAGACTTCTTTGAAGTCGATACATCCCAGAACATTAGAATCGCTGCCATCTTGACAGGAATTCCGAAGCCCCTTTTAAAGGAGTCTGCACTCGGACTTTGGCTTCGGGGATTACAGGAGGACGGCAATATAACCGAAGACCCTGAAGATGGAACGGAGCCGGCACTCACAATCCAACTAGTAGTAGGTGATGACCTGGAACCTAGCTGGGAGGTTTATAAGTCGGGCCGAAGCCAGCGTCTAACCTCTAGCCAGCGCAGAGAATTTTCCACCTTCTTAGTGGATGAGCGTACTGATGCTCAGCTGCGCTGGAGCAGAACTTCGGCTCTGGGACGACTATCTGCCAAGGATGGCGCTGATCGCTCAGTTCTCGCGGAAGCTAGCCGGGCCGCTCAAACCGCGCTCCAAGAATCTGAAAACTCATCACTGCTTAATATCTCCAATAAAGTGCAGGAGCGGGTAAACAGGATAGGTGGTGGAGTATTTCAGGATATTAAACCTGGGCTCGATACCTCCCGATCTTCACTAGGAGCTGGACTTGCCCTTTACGATGGCTCCCTACCCTTGGCGAGCTATGGTCTTGGAAGTAGGCGCTTAGCAAGCCTGGCGATCCAGCAGATGGCTGCAGGTGATAGGTCCATCGCAATCATGGACGAGATCGAATCGGGGCTCGAACCTCATCGCGCAGTAAATCTATTGCGCTATCTGCAAAATGATCAAGGCTATTCTCAAATTTTCGTCACCACACATGCTCCGATAATAGTCGAACAAGCTGACCTGGAGAGCCTGTCTGTAGCCCAAAATGATAAAGGACAGCTAAGAATTAAGTCGTTGGCTGGATCGCGTAGTCGCCTCCGGGCCTTGCGCCGTTCGAGACCCTCCTCATTTCTTGGAAGGAAGATCTTGATCTGCGAGGGAAAAACAGAGTACGGATTAGTGCAAGCCTGTCTTGATTATTGGGATGAGGCTCAGAACCTACTGGGTGAACCTGTGGCCGTTGGCCACGGCTTCGTTCTGCAGGATGGTGCTGGTGGTTCCGAAGTAGCTTTACGATGCCAGGAAATGATGAATCTTGGTTTTCAGGTTGCGGGACTCCTCGATCATGATGACAACTCAGTGCAGAAAGCTGTTGATAAGGCGCGGGGTGCAGGAGTTCCTATCCTTCAGTGGGACCAAGGGAATAACACCGAGTCTCAAATTTGCTCATCTCTCTCGTGGAGCATGCTAGAGGAATTCATAAAGATTGGAGTTGATTGTCGATCCGGTGAAACTACTGTACTTACGGACCTTCATAAAGCCGGACTTCCAGGGGGGCAGAAGTCTCTTGAAATGGAATCCTGGCGGAAATCAGGCCTTACAATTGAAACTGCTCGAAGCATCGTCGCTCAGGCCGCGAACAAGTCGGAGTGGTTCAAAAATATTGACTCCGGAAAGATCCTCGGGGAATGGCTAACTGCCCGATCAAAATCTTCAGAGCTAGGCGGCGTTTGGACAGTATTGAATCGGGTCCAGGAGTTTATATACTCTGATATCGAGGAGGGCTAGCTTTGGACGCCCAGCTATCAACCGACGCATCTACGCTCCTTCGATCCGCTCCCTGCTCAGTTGAACTTCCGGCTGGAGCCGGGAAGACGCACCTGCTTTGTGCTTCAGCTTTTCTTGCAGGCAGTCAAGGTTCACGATCTCTTATTCTCACACATACAAACGCCGGGGTCGATGCAATCCGCAAGCGCTTGGTCGAGTTTCGAATACCTCAAGATATGGTGAGAGTAGAGACCCTCACCAGCTGGGCATTTACACTGGTTAAGTCATACTCTCATCTGGCTGGAGTTCAGATTGGAGATCATCCTGACTGGTCGAAGTCTGATAGCTACCTGTCTGGGGCAGAGAAAGTGGTCAGCGCGGAGGCAGTGCAAACAGTACTGAGATCTAGTTTCGACTACTTGATAGTGGATGAGTATCAAGACTGCACGCTACAACTGCATGGCTTCGTTCTAGCACTAGCAGAATCGATTCCGAAGACAATCGTTTTAGGGGATCGAATGCAAGCGATTTTTGGATTTACGGGTCCGCTAGTCGATTGGAATGATGACGTCCAGCGAAGTTTTCCTGCGGTCAACGTTAACTGGTCTCCTCATCGATGGCAGAAACACAATCAGGCACTGGGAGCCTGGACTTTGTCTGTTCGTGAAGATCTACTACCGGGGAATCTTTTTGACATACGGAAATACTCCGTTCCTGGAGTCAGCTTTCTTCCAAAGCAAAACGGCATGGGTCTAAGAAACTCCGCGTTTATGAACCGACCTACCGGGGAGAGTATTTTAATTCTCGGCAATTTCCCGAATGATGATGGGGTGATCGCCAGTAGCTTAGGTGGTGCGTTTCATGTCCTTGAGGACATCCAGGGTCGATTTATTAGGACGCACCTAAACAAGATTCCTGCCGAAGGCGATTTTCTGCTAGCCTCGTGGATTGTCGATTTCATCAAAGAATGTGCAAACGGTGTTGCCGACCTGGACTCTACTATCCGACGCAAACTTCTAGACAATAAGCCGATCGCTCACCTGAAGAGAAGTTCGATCCAAGACGTGGTGACTAGCTTAGACGGTCTGCGACAACAGCCATCATATCAAAACCTACTTCAGGCCGCTAATATCATCTCTCGAAATCCTTCGGTGCGCATCTACCGGAGAGAAGCATGGCAAGACGGCCTCCGGGCAATTAAAGAGTGCCTCGAGTCTGCTGAGGAATCTCCCGTAGATAATCTCGCAAAGGTTCGGGGTCGACTAAGGAATTCTAGTAGAAAAATATCGCAGCGCGTAGTTTCTCGAACTCTATTGGTGAAAGGACTTGAGTTTGACCACGTGATCATTTCAGATCTGCAGAAGATGAACAGTCATAATCATCTATACGTGGCGATATCGCGGGCTAAGAAGTCTGTTACGTTGATCGGTAGTAACCCCTTTGTGAAGCTGGAATAGTTAGCTTTATATCAAATGTTGCGCACGACGCACAGTGGGGCGCGACTCAATGCGTGCCGACTACTGCTGTCAGTTCCCTTCACCCCGTGCCCGCCCTCGCGCAATTAGCTCGGTTCTCGGACTAGAGAGAAAATTAGAGCTCCACACCATCTTCCTTACGCTGCTGACGCGCTTCATTAACGCTCAATATAATTTCCTGGATCTCGCTCCGACGAAGATCCCAGAATTTTCCAAGTACTTCGTAAACTTGGCGCTCATCGACATTTGCTTCGAACAGTGCGTCAGCGGTTCGGCACATATGTTCGACAAATGTTACGTTGTTCATGTCTTCGCGGAAGTAGGCCATCGGTCTCCTCGGGGTAGTTTATGTGTATTCTAGATGATCTAAGATGCTGGGCGTCTATTTTGAAGGGGTTTCGGTCACCAGCCTATTCTTTTGGTATAAGTACCACCCTCTATGCTCGTCTCGTGACGAGAATGTCTCCAATATGATCTAATCTGAACTCGGAAGTTGTCTAGGTTTTCGACTGAGATATTTATTTCATTAACCCTGGTAGATTGGCCGTTTTGAATAGTTCGGCCGCACTTGACAGCACCTCGTATATGTTGTGCGATGCTTGGCGTACAAATTAAGAACGCAGTCTGGTTATAAACCGGCTGCGTTTTCTGCATTTTTACCAGAGGACCCATCTAAAATTTGTAGTTTAGAGGAGCTCTTTCTTCTTCGGGTTAGTCCGAACTTCTGAAATGTATCAGTGTGAAAGTGATAATCTCCTTTTATGAATGGCAAACAGGTTCGGCTATTTCTAGTTGACGGGACCGTAGGAAGTCTAATGACCGCGGAGATCCTGAATTGGACAGGGCACATGCTTCGAGCTCGACGTAAGGATCTGGGACGACTTAAAACCCGTGCTGTTAGCTTGCTGGCAGTTGCCTGTTGTCGTAGATTTAATGCATGAGTATTTGCCGCCGGGGAAGTGTGTTGGGCGTTGTGACCTGCTTCGTGCTTGTTGGGTTGAGCCCGGTGTCGGGGGATGCTGTGGCGCAAGAGCGGGTTTGCCCGGATATGGTGGTGCTGGCGGCACGGGGGTCTGACCAGAATGAGGAATATGGGGAGTACTTTGGGCCGCAGCGGTACTCGGAGAATGCTGCGCTGTCTAATGGTTATGAGGGGCCAAATTTCACGGCGTTATTTCATTCGGTAGAGCAGCGGCATCCGGGGACGATGGATAGCATTTATGTGTTGGCGTTGGATGATGAGGCTTACCCGGCCAATATGGATTTGCCGCCGTTGGCTGAAGAAGGTGAGAACATTTCGGCTATTGAAATGGTGCAGCGGGCGGTCGGTATTACTCAGCAGTATCCGATTGGGGAGTTGCTGCATTCGGTAGCTTTTGGGTTGGTGGATAGTCTTCGTGCTGGTGTTACCAATGCGCCAAAGGTTGTGGAGGAGTACGAGGCTGCTACTGGTTGTAAGCCGCGGTATGTGGTGGCGGGGTTCTCACAGGGGGCGTTGATAACAACCAGTGTGGAGAAGTACCTGGCGGATACTGGGCGTCTTCACGGCGCGGTGACAATTGGTAACCCGCTGCATAAGTATCTGTGGATGATGGAACGGGCGGTGCTGCCGGAGGATAAGCGGGTGGATTACTGCTTGGATGGAGATTTCGTGTGTGACTTCTCGTTGGAGGCGGCGAATGATGCTTTATCGACTAAGGCAGAGAAGCATGCGTCGTATTTTCTCAACGAGCTGAGTGAGCAGGATATACGCGTGATTGATGAAGTGGCTGCGCTGCTTAGTGATGGTGCGGGTGCCTAGCGAGTGCGGCTATTGAATGAGTGAGCGCCCCGCAGTAGTGGATACTGTGGGGCGCTTGTCTTAGTTCGGAGAACTAGCGTTAGTGCGCGGAGCTGGCGTTAGTAGAGGGCGGACTTGATGCCGTCCCATGCTGGCTGCAGTTGCGGGCCAAACATGATCCAACTGTGTGCACCCGCGCCCAAGTAATGCGGGGTGTGCTCGATGCCAGCCTTTGTTAGAGAATCAGAGAGATTCTCCGTGCACTTGAGTGAGCCTGCCTCTAGCAGTGAACCTGCGATCTGGTCGGTGATCTCCCTGTCCGCGTAGAATTCGCGTTCTTCGTCGGTAATCTCACCGTTTGCAGCAGACAAGTAGATCTGAGTTCCGCGAAGTCCTTCAGGATTTAGAACCACGTCGTTGCGTTCCCAGGCTTCCTGGGTGGACCACATATTGTTCGGGTCGCCGCCCTGGTTGCCCACGGTGAGTTTGATGGTGCCGCTGCCGATGGAATCGGTAGTTGAGTAGCAGCCGGAGATACCAGCAACACCATCAAAGAAACCAGGGTTGTTGTTGGCCATCATGACAGCGCCAGAGGCGCCCATCGACAAGCCGATAAGACCGCGCTTGCTGTTATGAGAAACTTCGTCTTCGACGATAGGAGCAAGTTCTTCGGTTACGAAGGTATCCCACTTGTACCGACCGAGCTTCGGATCATCGTTGTCCCAGTCCTGCCACATGGAACCCGCTGCTTGTGTGGGGATCACGATGGTGGCGTTGGTGCCTTCGAAGACATCTTGTGCATAGCCCTCTCTGAACCAGTTGGAGTTCTTCGTAGCGCCAATGCCTTCAAGCATGTAGACCATTGGACCGCCGTTGCCGACGAGAACTTCGACCTCTACATTGCGGCCCATAGAAGGTGATGCAACGATCCAGCGCTCGATACCCGGCTGGTTGTGAGCCGTGCGGGAGATTAGCTCGGCAGTGGTGATGGACTCATCGATAGGAAATGGATAGATATCTTGTTCTGACTTCCACAGGTCAGTGAGGATGGTGGAGTTATCGCCAAGCAGGCCCAGAATTCCGAAAGTCGTATCAATCGCGGCCAGAGACGAGCCGTAGTTGCGGCTAAACTCCTGATGGGTTTCTGGCAACGAGGAGCCTGTAGAAGACAGGTTGCCTGAAGAAAGACCTTGGGTCAGGCCGCTGGAAAGCTCACCATTGGAGGAACCCAGGGAAGACATCCAGCCGGTGGAATTCGCGCTAGATTGTGCATGAGCAGCAGGTGCCAGGGTAAACGCAAGAACTGCTGTGGCCAGCGCGGGGAGAAGACGCATGGGGTCACCTTTCAAATACGGGGAATCAAATACAAGTATAACCTGAAATCTGCGTTTTATAGCAATCAGCTGTGTGTTTTCTGTGGTGTTCTGTTCGTGGTGCGCTGGCTGTGGTGTTTTGGTGGGGCGTTGTTTGTGGCGGCGCTGGGTGTGCCGCGCACGGTAGATTGACGGGTATGTATCTCAAAGTCCGTGTGAGCCTGGAAACCGCGCAGCCGCGGGCGACTCGTCTCATTGCTATTGACCCGGCGTTGACGCTGGACCGCGTGCATGCGGTGCTGCAGTCCGCGTTTGGTTGGTCCAATAGTCACCTGCATCAGTTCACGCAGCGCAATTGCAGGTTAGAAGATAGGAAGTTCTTCATCTATCCCTACTGGGAGCCAGACATGCTGGAGGTGGGTAGCTTCGCTGATCCAGAAACTGACGTGAGCATTGGTGAGGTGCTGCGCGAGGCAGGGGATTTTTGCTACTACGAATATGACTTCGGGGATAGTTGGGTGCATCGGCTAGAGCTAGAAGGCCAGGCTGAACCCGCGGACTTTGCTTATGTCATCGAGGGTGCGGGGCAGGCACCGGAGGAAGATAGCCGCGGTAGGCAGACGGATAGGGAGCTGCCGGTGCATGTGCTTTCTCGTGACGCCCTTGCTGAAGTCAACGCCAGAATTGAGGCAAGTTCTAATCCGCGGGTTTCTGCTGATGTTGCGTTGGTCTTCGGTGACCGTGTTGGGCCGATTTTTGGCGCTACGTGGGAGAGGATAGTTGATGCGCGAAATCAGGAACTCAATGACTTGTGTGTGGCATTGATGAAGCAACCGGTGCCGCAGCTGACCCCGGAACTACAGCAAGAACTTGTTCAAGTTCTTGCTCCGTGGGCGGACTTTCTGGATGAGGCTGAGCGGGAGATTCCGCTGACAAAGTCGGGTTACCTCGCGCCGAAATTTACCGGTGGCTTTGTGGAGAAGTGGAAGATTAATGCGTGGACGAAGTCGCTGCGTGAAGTTGATATTCCGCAGATGTGGCGGCTTCATGAGGTCTCCAAGGCGGCGAAGCTCAGGCGCAAGTATCGCTCAACACTGCGCTTGAGCAGTACCGGTAAAGCAGCCCGTAATGATCACCCGGAGTTAATTAGGCGCCTTAGCGCGGCGTCGTTCGCTAGATACTCAGATGCCTTCTTTCGTGATGCCATGGTGCTGGGGCTCATGCTTGTTGCGACAGGCGCGCAAGCTTATGTGCCTGTGGGCGCCAGGGTGGACGGCCGTGAGTTACGCGAGTCGGTTGCCGAATGTTTGGCCGCTATGGGTTGGATGATTGATGGAGTGACGCCGAATTCCTATCACGTGACAATGGCTACCGAGGCCTTGGAAACGGTCCTCGACCCGCTTCACCAGCATGTCGATCCCTCACCGGAGCTTGCGCTGTATTGCGCGTGGCAAGCGCTCAAAGCGTAAACTGCGAGAATGATTGATCACCGCCATCACTTCGACGAACAAGCAGCCCAGTGGGACAAAGACCCCAAGAAGATTGAGCGCGCGCGTCGTACAGCACAGCTGATTGTGGACACCGTCCAACCGCAAGGAAATGAGCGCGTCTTCGAGTTCGGCGCGGGCACCGGTTTGGTTTCGCAGACTCTCGCGCCACACGTGGGCACACTAACGTTGGCGGATAACTCCCACGGCATGCGGGAGGTAATCACGCAGAAGATTTCAGCAGGCACGCTTATCGATGCCCACCTTTCCCACTCCGACCTCGTCGGCGGCAAGCTGCCGGAGGAAAAGTATGACATCGTGGTGGCGTCGTTAGTGCTGCACCATGTGGCGGATGTCCCAGCTTTAATGGCCGCATTTTCCAGCATCCTGGTGCCTGGGGGAGTAGCGTGCATTATCGAACTAGATGATGCGGGTGGCAAGTTTCATGCTCACATAGACCACTATGACGGACATGACGGGTTCAAGCGGGATTCTTTCGAGCAATCTTTGCTGGGTGCAGGCTTCACGGAAGTTCAATTCCACGATGCTGGAAAGATCGAACGCGAAGACGGCGAGTACTCACTTTTCCTCGCGAATGCTCTCACCAGCAAAAATGGCTAGAATGTATTGAGGTTAACGCACAGATAAGGAAGGGATTCATTTGCCTAAGCCAGGGGCATCGCAAAGCTCTTTGTCTGCCATCGCCGGAATCACGACCGGCCTGGTGGGCTTTTTAAGTTCATTTGTCATCGTCATCGCGATGATGCAGAACCTCGGGGCTACCGACGGACAAATCGCCAGCGGCCTGCTGGTGGTGTGTTTTGCCATTGGTATCACCACGCTATTTCTTTCCTATACCTCGAAAGCACCGATTACCATCGCGTGGTCGACCCCTGGTGCCGCACTGATTGCTGGCGCCTTTGCCGCCGGCGAGGGCGATAGTGAGATGCTCGCCCGCGCCATGGGCGCATTTATCGTCGCCGGCATTCTGCTTATCGCTACTGGTCTTATCAAGCCCCTAGCGGCCCTGGTATCACGCATCCCCAGCGAGATTGCGCAGGCGATGCTCGCCGGCTTCCTGCTTGCCTACTGCACCGAGCCGATACTTGTGCTGGCCTCCGAACCCTGGCTAGCCGGCCCAGTCATCGTGGTCTGGCTGCTCGCCCTGTGGCTCGCACCGCGCTGGGCCATCCCCGCAGCCTTCGTCGCCTCGTGCGTAGTCATCGCGCTGAACTTCAACTCCGAGGCCGTCGAGGGAATCAGCATCCTTCCGCACCTCGAATTCGTGATGCCGTCCATCGACGGCGCAGCGATTGTCAACATCGCGCTACCGCTGTACCTGGTCACCATGGCATCGCAGAACCTGCCCGGCCTCGCCATCTTGAAGGCCTATCACTACAAACTGCCGTGGAAGCGTTCCATGGTCACCACCGGCTTCATGAGCTCCATCATCGCGCCATTCGGCGGGCTGACCATCAACCTGGCCGCAATTTCCGCAGCACTGTCCGCCGGCTCCGAATCCGGTGTTGAGCACCTCAAGCGCTGGCGCAGCGCCATGTGGAGCGGCTACACCTACATCACCATCGGCCTGTTCTGCAGCGCCGTTGTGGTCATCATCTCCGCCGCGCCTTCCGAGGTCTTTGGCACCCTCGCCGGCCTCGCTCTGGTGGGCACCTTCGCCGGCTCCGTAGCCGGCGCATGGAAGAACCCCGCCGAACACTCCCGCATGCCGGCCGCCGTCACCTTCATCATCGCCGCATCCGGTGTGACCATCCTCGGAATCGGCGCCGCAATCTGGTCCATCGCCGGTGGTCTCATCGTCCGCGGCATCATCCTCGCCCGCAAACAGGCGCAGGAAGACAAAGCTGAAACACACGCCGAGCACCAGTGATCGCGATAGCCTAACATGGTCGGTCGCCAGCAGACCTACGCTGCATCATTCTCTAACCGCTCGCTGCAGGCCTTGCGAGCCGTAGAGGAAATCTTTCTGGGAATTCAGCAGGGAGCGACCATATCCTTAGCGATCTCGAAAACGTCGACCTATTGCTTCCGCGTGGCTTCTGGCGGATAAGAAACCTCACCCGCGGCAATGAGTTCTTCAAGGCGCTTCACAACTGCGTATAACCCACCATCGGAGATTTGTTCTGCTAGAAAACCGTCGCAGAATCGTTCGCCGCGAGACATCCAAGTGAACCAAGTACTCAAATCACCTGGCAAAGCAGACGATACGCTCTTGTCCCTGACGGCATCAACGTTCTCTTGATAGTTATAGTCCGCTCCGAGCAGCATGTTCGCCGCTTCAATCCCATCCCAGATTTGCGGATCATAGTTGTACCAACCCAACTGGATTGTGTCGTCGTGGAGGCGTTTCGGGGATACGAACTCAGCTCTGTATCCCTGTGCGAGTAGCGCCGACAAATTGTGAATATGCTGAATCAGCTGCATTCCTTCATCATGATTTGTCGTGTTCACACGGCCATAGTACCGAAAAGAAACTGGGGTTTGGATACTTAGCACCGGAGATTGAGATAGCCTAGCCAGGTTGGGTATCTCATAGAAAATAGTGGTCAAAGGATAGAAGTATATGGCTTATTTCATTCGCAAGGATGAGAATGAATTCACGGCGACTGGGGCTGCAAGTGGTGCTTGGAATACCGAAGAGCAGCATATTGCACCGATGATGGGCCTTATGACTCACTTGACTGAGTTAGACCACGTGCGGCGTGATACCGAAGGGGTAATGCTTCCTGGCCGCATCAACGTAGAGATACTTGGAACGCTGAGCTTCGATGCGTTTCACATCGAGACTGAAGTAGTCCGCCCAGGCCGTACCATCGAGCTTGTCGAGGCCGTCTGCATCCAAAACGGCCGCCCCACCGTGCGCATGCGCACGTGGTTCATGGCTTCGGCCGACACCGCATCAATCGCCGGCACTGCCTTTGCGTCCATCCCCGGCCCGACCGAGCAAGCTCTTCCTGCCCTCGGCACCGATTGGGGCGGGGGATACGTCCAGTCCATCACCGGCTTCCGCCAACAATCCGAACCCGGCCGCGGTATCGCCTGGTGGCGCACAGACACCCCGCTTATTGAAGGCGAGACCGTCTCCAACCTTGCCTACTTCATGAGCCTTCTGGATATGGCCAACGGTGTTGTCGTCCGCGAAGACCCACGCAAAGTCGCCTACCCGAACCTTGATCTGACCGCGCACTTCTTCCAGCTTCCCGATGGCCCCTGGCTCGGCACCGAAACCCATGTCAGCTTCGGCGCCTCCGGCATAGGCGAGACCCACTCCGTGATTCACGACGCCTCCGGTCCTATCGGCACCTGCTCCCAAATCCTCACCATCCGCCGGCGCGGATAGCATCGATTAGCAATCTCTTGCGATGTCCTGTACAGTTCCTAACGTTTGTGCAGCACAGCGATAGTTTCGGGGGAAATTAACCAACTGGTATCTACCCACCCCTCACCAGTGCCACATACGCCCAGTTGAGACGCGCGTCACTTCCAATACCAGGGTTGAGACCACCGAGATTTCACGCAAAGTACTTCCCCACAAAGTGGGTTCGGGTTAGGCTGCAGTCATAACAAAGTTACCTACAGCAAAGGAGATTAGATGAAAGAAATTACACATCATTTTTCCCGACGCAACGACGGTGAGCATCCTTCAAAATAGAAGCGGCATAGCCATAATCCACAACTTCTAGCACACCAACAATAGTCGAAGTATAGGAGCTACTAAGGATGCACAACGCGAACAGCGTCATCCCGAATCATCCTCAGCAAGCACAGTTCTAACCGGCCAATCATTATCTTATAGATAAGAAGCGGAATAACCACTGATTCGATCCGCACCCCGGCCGCAGCGTAGTGCACCGCAAGTTGAGACACATGATTCGGGATTTTCAATTCTTCAAACGCATAAAACTACCGATAACCTGCAAATTTGTTTAGCAGGTTATCGGTAGTTTATTCTTAGCTAGTCCGAAAGGCACATGCCCCGTTCGTCTAGTGGCCTAGGACGCCGCCCTCTCACGGCGGTAACACGGGTTCAAATCCCGTACGGGGTACGCGAAGCGCCAGCATATTTACATTCTATGCTGGCGCCATTTTCGTTTTCAATGTTTTGAGTAAAGTGATAAGACTCCTGACTAAATAGTGCCCATGCTGATCGGGATTCGACGTTTTACTAAGAATTTTTGCGCATGTTCTGAACTATTTTCTTAATGGTGTCTCTCTTCAAACCCATTTGCTCACCAATTTCGCGATGAGAATAGCCATCCTGATTCAAATGCATAATCGCAGCATTTCTTTCCTGAATAGTGGAAAAACCTTGATCCTTAATAGAAAGCTTTGATTTGCCGGATTGGCTGCTTTTAATTGAATTACGTTTCTTTTCTTTAGGCACAAAGTCCGTAGGTCGAAGTTCACGAACAATCTGACCAACAGTGGCGGGCTTAAGTCCAAATTTTTCTCCAATCTCCCGGTACGACATTCCATTTGCGGCCAGTCGGATCATTTCACGGTTGCGGCTTTTCCGTTGTCGGATGACGGATTCATTGTGAGATATTCTGAGGTCTCTCAGAAATCTGTTCCAGACTAAAGGGATAGAATCTTCAGGTGATCTTCGATTGTATGGGGCATACAGGGGGTAAGCGCTCGCATAAGCGAGCAGGGCTTTGGCGCTCTGTCGCTCGAAATGGAAGTGATTGTCTATTACCTTTTGTCTCAAATCTGTTGGTAAAGACTCCCAAAACGCATCTATAGGTTTAGAGCTTTCAGATTGGACAATCTGATCAATTTTTCTAATTGTGGGTAAGACAACTATTCCTGAGTCGAACCTATCAACCCTGCCTGGGACGTATAGCCTCTTACCGGATTGTTTGAACCCGAGTACAACGCCTTGGAAAAACTGTGCTATTGCGGCGCTTATGTATCCAATCCGATGTCCATTTGAGACAACTGCAACAGCATTTGAGTCGAATGGGTTACTGGGTTCCGCTTTGAGCTCAAAATAGGAATCCCCCAAAACTCCGGCGAGTTCTTGCTCTTTACGGTAGTGCTGTATCCCGCGAATGCCAGCCTTGTAGTAGTCTATGTCATCCCAATCTCGGTTCGAGTCAAGTTCGGCGGACCGTAGGACATCGAGCTCGGCCAGTCTCTTGCCATTGGGAGGATTTTTCGGTGGGGTCTTTTTACTCTGATGAACTTTGTTTCGCTGATGGTAAGCACTCAGCATCGACTCTGTATCCAATTGAGTAGATTGGCCACTTTCTGTGAAAAGTTTCCTATAGAAGCCCGGCAGATTTTTGGTTTCCCGTTCCAATTTTGATTTATCAACTTTTATGTGAGGCGTTTTACGTTTTCTTGAAAAGAACATGAACTTATATTAGCCATTTGACATGCGCCCAACTAGTTTGATTCGGGCCAAGCAGTTGAGAAAGTTCGCCGTTTGGTGGTTGAAGAGTTGGCAGTTAAAAGTCGCCGTGAAGCGTGTGTCAGCGAGTTTTCAAGGGAGTTGCTGAGATGAACAATTTCGACGCGGAATAGAACGAAGTAAATTAGAAGAGACTTTCCAGATCGGTCGCCCCTGTTGGAAAACCTAACTGTGTTGGATTAATTAAATACTGGGATGTCTTAAAAGGCTTGGCGGATATTGTTGACGAACCGGAACCGCGCAGGATCTCCAATGTCTTTCTCCGGAGCGGCAGGATATTGGTGATGCATTTTAGCTGTGAGTTTGACCTTTGGCTGGGATTCTAAATTAGAAAATCAATGCGACGAGCTGGAAAATTTGAAATTGAACTAGTCAGGGGCGAAACCTGCAAGCTGGAGGGAATTAGAGGAGAGTTGAATACCGATGAATGTTTGGGACGACATTTCTGACACCATTGAAGAAGCTGAAAATCTAAAGGTGCGGGCAAAATTCATGCGCGCAATTCGCGATGAAATCAAGAGCCGGGGCTGGCAGCAGTCAGATGCTGTAGCTAACCTGGGGCTGACCCAACCTCGAGTGTCTGCTCTAATGAACGGAAAGATTAGCCAGTTCCGCCTGGATGCGTTGGTAAATATTGGGGCCAAGCTTGGCGTCCATGCAGAGGTGGTCCGGAGAGGCTAGAGCTCCATGGTGATGTGCAGGATGCCGTCTTCGAGGAAGACATCGCTGACTGGTGTGAAGCCGAAGGAGCCGTACCATTTTTGTAGAGGTGCTTGGGCATCGAGCACCACCTTGGAGTTGGGGTCTAGCTGCTTGCATCGGTCCAGGGTGTAAGCGAAGAGTTCGCGGGCGATGCCGGTGCCTCGGTGATTCGGGGAGGCGACAACGCGGCCGATTCGTAGAGCGTCGTCGTCGTGGAGAATGCGGGTAGTGCCGGCAAGTTCGCCGTCGACAGTGGCCCAGATGAGTTCGCAGTCGGGCTCGAGGTCGCGGCCGTCGAGCTCAGGGTAGGGGCAGTTCTGCTCTACGACGAAGACATCGGTGCGCAGTTTGAGTACTTCGTACAAGGTGATCGGGTTCATCTCTGCGATGTTGCTGCTGTTGAACTCAGTGCTCATGTCGTGCTCCTAGAAGTTGATTGGGGCGAATGGTTGCATTGGCAAAGACTTTACCGGGGGATGGTATTGATGATTGTTCGCGCTTGGGTGAGGTGGTGGATCCTGTTTAGGCTTCGTTGTGGCGCGTTAGGTTCCAAGTTATATTCAACTCAGTTACCTGCGGATATGGAAATTCTCTAGGCTTTTAAGAATCAATATTTGGGCAAGGGCTTGCGCATCTTCAAAGCGGTGCTATAGTAGTTATCAGTAGACACCCTGCCCCATTCGAGAATCCCCCCCGAGTTTCGAACAGCGCGCGCGGGGTGTCTACCCATTTTCACACTTATACGGCTCCCTCGCTGCGGCGGGGGAGCTTGTTTGTTGCCTAGGCTTGAGCCATGAACAGCACGGAGAACATGGACTCATTTGAAGGCACGTGGGGCAGTCCGGAACCAGGCGAGCCGCACCTGCAGTTTGCCGCCGATGGAACGGTGGTTGGCAGTGATGGATGTAATCGGCTGATGAGGAAGTGGACGCTGGAGGACGGTGTTATTTACTTCCACCAGATGGTGTCCACGATGATGTACTGCGAGGGCATGGACACGTGGCTCCAGGCCGCAGCGTCCGCACGCCGGCAGGGTGAAACGCTACAGGTCTTTGACCGTGCCGGCGTGCAGATTGGTGTGCTGCCGAGAAGCGCCTAAGTAGTGGCCAACGTGCGCGGCTCAGTATGGACCATGGACTCGGAGTTGGGCAGGGCGTCAAGGATGGCGGCTTCGAGGGCGTCAGCAAGCTCATGCGCGTACTCAACAGTCCAATCACCAGGCACCGTCATGGTCAGATACACCAGCCGCTGACGGCCAGAGGCCACAGTGCGCAGGTCCTCAATGCCCACGCCGTGCTGCGCTTCAAACTTGGCAAGCACGTGCTTGAGAACATCCACGTCCTCCGGCGGAAGAGCCTCACTAATGAGATTGCTCAACGAAGACTTGAGCAGCTTATATCCCATCCACAAAATGTTGACGCCAACCAGCAGCGCGATAACTGGGTCCAGCCACACCCATCCGGTGAGAGCGACCGCTGCGATGCCGGCGACGACGCCGACGGTGGTCCAGACATCCGTTAGTAAATGATGTCCATCGGCATTAAGCGCCGCCGAGCGATAGTGCTTGCCCGCCCGGAGCAAAGCCAAGCCCACGCCCAAGTTAATCAGCGTTGCCACGATGGACAGGAACAGACCCACACCGACTTGCTCCAGGGGAGTGGGATCTAAAAGACGACCAATAGCCGTGTAAATGATCAAGGCGGCGGCCACGAAAATCATGGCACCTTCCACCAGAGCCGAGACATACTCGGACTTGCCGTGGCCAAAGTTGTGGTTGGCATCGGCAGGCTTTGCGGCAATACGGATAGCGATAAGCGCCACGACCGCCGCGATGAGGTTAACACCGGACTCTAGGGCATCCGAAAGGAAACCCACCGAGCCGGTAAGAATAGCCGCGCCGCTTTTCAGCGCGATAGTCAAAATTGCAGCAGCGATGGACAAGAGCAGGAAGCGTTCAATGATCTTCTGCTCTTTTGCATGATTTGTCATTGCGAGACCTTATGCAAAACGGGTGCCGGGAGAGTTCCTGCCCGACACGAGGAATACGGGCAGAAGGTCTCGTTCGCTCAACGCTGTGAGCTGGTGGCCGGGCTTTCGCCAGTATGTCGACCACTCATCGCCATAAAATATGGGTGTGAACTACTCCCCTTCGAGGGCACTACTTTACACGGGCGGGGTAGAGATGCAAAGGGTTAACTTCTGAAGCTGTATGCCTGGGTAGGGTAGGCATTATGACTGAGCAGACGCAGAAGCAGTTCCCACAAGTAGTAGGCGACGTTGCCGAAATACTCTCCGCGCCTGCCGATGCCTCCGGCTCGATTTGGAAGCTGGAACCGCACACCCGCGGCTTGGACTGCAACATCATCGCCATCGCACCCGGGGAAGAAATCTCCCGCCACGAAGGCCCCGACCTAGATGTGGTGATTGTGGTCCTGGACGGATCCGGTGTGCTGGAGACCGAAACCGACTTCATTGACCTGGTAAACGGCTCCATGGTGTGGCTACCGAAGCTGTCCGTACGCCGCTTTGTTGCAGGGGAGAATGGCTTGCGGTACTTCAGCGTGCACACCCGCAAACGAGGCCTTCAGATTGGCCGGCCACCGGCCCGCGACTAGGTCAGGTGTTCGGTAGAATCTGCCGCATGGTTAACAAACCGCTCGCCCGCGCCCGCCTTGTCACCCAAGGTGTTGCGACGCCCATTGATGTTGGTGTGGATGCCGGAACACCGGAGCATGCCCAGGCGATTGCTGCCCGTTTCGGTGCAACCCAGGGCCAGGACTTTCCCGGCGCGATTTCTTCTTTGGCCTACCGCATGGGCACCGCCGGAGCGGTTAACGCGGTCGACGCAGTTAACGCGGTGCGCGAAGCTTTTAATACCGGGCTTATCGTGCGTGGCTATCCCATGCGCGGCACAGTCTTTGTGACAGCTGCCAAAGACCTCGCCTGGATAACCCAGCTCTGCGGTGTGCAGAACCTCAAGTCCATGGAGCGAAACCGCCCCAACTTGGGCCTAGACAACTCGCACGTTGACCAAGCGGCAGAAATTGTTCACGAAACTGCCGGTGCGCGCGGCGCCACCCGCGCCGAGCTTTTTAAAGCCTTTGAAGCAGCCGGCATCCCCATGGGACCCGGCAACGGTTACCACCTCGTGCGCTCCATGCTGCACGCTGGCACCGTGGTCTACGGACCGATTGCCGAAGAATCCACCCGTGTTGAAAACCATGTGATGCTCGCGAAAGACTGGCTTCCCGCCGGCACCGACCTTGAAGGCACCTTCAACGGTGACCAGCACGCAGCAATTACCGAACTGCTCCGCCGCTACCTGGATAGCCACGGGCCCGCGACTCTGCGCGACTTCGCCTGGTGGTCCAAACTACCCTTGGGCAAAATCCGCAAAGCCTTTGCTGACATTGCATCTAACTACGTCTCCTGGCACGCTGTGACGGGCGCGCCGGGCAGTACTGCTCCTGGCGAAGAACTCTGGGTGCGCGAAGACGCCCTAGAACTTATTGCTGAACACGAAAAGGATGCAAACAAGCCGAGCCTTCTGGCAGCCTTTGATGAAATCATCCTGGGCTACCAAGACCGCATGTACATTGTCCCCGAAGACCACCATGCTGCACTAGTACCGGGTAACAACGGCGTATTCCGCCAAGCGGTGTACGCCTCTGGCGAAGTCGTGGGCTTTTGGAAGAGGCAAGGTGCTGCTTCCAAGCGCAAGCTGGTCATCGAAGAATTCAAGCCGCTGAGCACCACCCGCGCAAAGCAGGTGCAGACGCGGTTTAAGGCCTATCCGTTTGCCAGTGCTTAAAGCGGACTAGAAGAGGTAGACCGCTGCACCGATACCGCCGTTGCAGGTAATCAGATCATCCTGGCCGGTTACGCACTTCATGTCATAGTCCTGCTTGGTCACTGGACTATGCGCATTGACGGTGGTTGGCGTGAAATTACGCAAGTTATCTTTCGGGGTGGCGTCTCCGATGAGCTCGGCGAAGACCTCGCCCGCGAATTCACAACTGGTGTTGGGGCCTACGGCCAGTGCGCGGATACCGTAGCCATCGCCCATCATGCACAAGGTGGCGTCACGCTCACCAAGTTTGAATGAGTCGCCTTGGCCGGCCTTGCCATCTTTGAACTGGTCATAGACCTGGCCGTACAGCGCCTTGGTCGCAGGAGGATCATTGTTGACTTGATCAGATTCTGCGGCGCCGGCCAGCGCAGGAACACTCAGCCCCGCGGCAACAATGCCAGCGAGCAGAATCTTTGAAGTCTTTCGCAATTCCGTGTTCATAACACCTTAGGGTATGCCATCAAGCTGGCAACCAGGCTTCTTTTGGGTAACGGCGCGGCGGCGTTTCCGCAAAGCTTGATTCCACTTTTGCTTGTGCGAAAACGCCTATTGGCCGTGGGACTATCCCGCTGGTGCGGGACTCGCTTTTACTTTAGGTCCTAGCTGATCTTGCGGAATCCAATCGGATCGTCGGTAGAAACCAGCAACTTTGCGGTTTGTCCGATGAGTTGGCAATGCTCTGGTGCACCAGGTACTGCGCCTTCAAATAGAGTCACCTTAATTTCTCGTTCGGTCTCTTCAAGGTCGACTCGATAACCTGAGCACTTGAGGTCTCCAGCGTTGAAGGTTACGGCAATCTCTTTCTCTCCCGTAGGCAATGCAGAAATCCACTCCACGGGCATTTCATCAACGAGGTTTTCCGAGGCTTCAATGACATTGACGTTGTTCGAAGAAGATGCGCTGCTGGAGCCAAGATCTATGTGCGGGGACATAACTCCTAGCGACCCCAGAATGGCAATAATCGCTCCAAAGGTTCGAGACAAAATCGAGTTACTGCTACCAAAAAGTTTCATGACCCTAGTTCCTTAGGAGTTTAGAAGTGCGGATAAACAGAGAACTTGCCATTG
Source organism: Corynebacterium casei LMG S-19264 (assembly GCF_000550785.1). Taxonomy (NCBI): domain Bacteria; kingdom Bacillati; phylum Actinomycetota; class Actinomycetes; order Mycobacteriales; family Corynebacteriaceae; genus Corynebacterium; species Corynebacterium casei. The sequence goes on along the minus strand of NZ_CP004350.1, from coordinate 1,762,187 downwards.
CGGATCATGAAAGTATCCCGATGTCCTGCTTACCCCGATTTCAGTGGCCGTCTGACCACCGTATACACGATAGCACCGCGGATCATTTGTTTCTAGATAACAAATGATTCATTGAGTTTATCACCTCCTAAGGGAGGAGTTCGCGCTGTCGAGGCGATATAAGACAGTGCAACTTACAATCCATTGAGCCAGTTGAATTTTGATTCGTACGATCCCGAGGTGGGTGGGTAACGGCGCGGCGGCGTTTTCGCAAAGCTTGCTTTTGCTATTGCTTGTGCGAAAACGCCTATTGGCCGGGGGACTATCCCGCTGGTGCGAGATTGGTGCTGGTTTAGTACATGTAGACGACCGCGTTGTCGCCACCTACGCAGGTGATGAGATTGCGTTCATCAGCAGCACAGTCCATGGTGTAGGCGCGATTGGTAGTTGGGCTTCCGGCCTTGACTGTTTGTGGCATGCTGTCGCGGACATTGTCCTGCGTTGGATCGGTGTCACCGGTGGTTGCCATCATGACATTCTTGGCAAACTCACATGAGGTATTCGCACCGGCAGTGACAACATTGAGCCCGTAGCCATCGTCGTGGACGCATAGTTCGGTTGGCTGGCCATCGATAGTAAATGTGTCACCGATGTTGCCGTTGTTGCGCATCTCCTCAGCCATTATGTTTTGAAATTCTTCGGCGGACTGATCTGGTTGCTCAGGCTGTTCCGGCTCTTGTGGTGTTTCACCATCTGGCGGTGGAGGAGTGCCGTCACCTGAAGGGGCAGTGCCTTCCGCGGCTTCTGTTACACCGTCGGCGCTGTCATCGGAGCCGTCGGTCTCAGTTGGGGAATCGGTGGCTTCTTCTGTGACTTCTTGAGTAACAGTGGTGGTTTCAGCGGCGTTTTCTGAGGTTGCCGCAGCTTCGTCATCGGCAGGTGCACCGCAGGCACCCAAGGTGAGCGCTGCAGCAGCAGCGAATGTAGCAAACGTGCGTTTCATGATGAGGTCCTTCCTCTTGCTCCCATGGGAGCGCGACGGATGTCTCTTCTGTGTGTAGTTTGCGGGGCGCCTCGAAGATCTCGCCGGGTGGAAGTCAGTTGATTTCAGCGTCCCTACTTAAAACATCGCATTCAATTCCCGGGGCGTTAACACCGGACACATAAACGGAGTTGATGCGATAGTGCGTTCGCGCCGACGGTCTCCGTGGCGCCCAAGTGTATCGGCCCAAAGTAGAAATGCTTCTGGTTAGACTTAAACTTTATGGAACCGAGACTCTTCCGTGCCATCAACGTTGCAGCCTGGGCACATGCTGGGCAGATGCGTAAAGGCACTGAAATCCCTTACATTTCGCACCCCTTTGCTGTCATGCATCTGGTCAGTCAGCAGCCCGGAGTAGATGAAGATACGGTCATTGCTGCGCTACTACATGACGTTTTAGAAGATGTTCCGGAACGCTATTCCCAAGAAGATATGGTTCGTGATTTTGGCTCTGTAGTAACGTCTTATGTCCAGATGGTTTCTAAGGATAAATCACTTCCATCCTGGCAAGAACGTGCAGATGACTATCTAATCCGTCTGCGTTCGGCTCCATTTTCTGCACTCGTGATTATTGCATGCGACAAGTTTCATAACTTGGGTTCCATCATGGCGGACTATGAAAAGCACGGCGAAGCATTATGGGATCGTTTCAATTCTGGAAAGCAATCACAGCACTGGTGGTACCAGACAGTGTACGAAACCCTGGAAGAACGCTTACGTGAGATGCCAACAGCGGAGCTTCCAATTCTGGAGGAGTACCGCAAACTTGTGGACGAATTTGAGAAAACCTTGTCGGGCGGAGCATCCAGGCAAGATTGAGTGCAACAAGCGGCTGAAGCCTAAGCGCGGATCCATTGAAGTGCGATTGGGCATTTGCTCGATGAGGTATTCCGCACGGGGGTGGTGTGTGCGGTTAGCGGACGAAGTTGTGCGGGAACGATCGTACTTTAAATTCAACAAGCACAATCACATCCAGTGTGCAGGTAAAACTCAAATCTAAATGGATTAAGTAGTGACCATCAGGGGCGAAGTTGCACTGAGCGTGGCCCCTCACGCGAAGTGAATTATATGCGTCAATTCACAAAATTGTTAAAATCGCCAAGTTGGAAAACTGTTGGCCATTCAGGTGCACCCGTGAATGACAACTGCAAAATTTTAGAAAGGGGCCGCCTTGGTAGCCGCCCATACACTCATCGCGATCGTCGTGGTCGTATTGCTCATTATTCGTTTCAAGGTGGATCCAGTCATCAGTCTGGTGCTGGGTTCTGTCTACTTGGGTCTTGCCACAGGTGTTGGCCTTGGTGGAACCATTGAAGCCATCACTATCGGTTTCGGCGAAATCATGATTGAGGTCGGTCTGCTGATCGGCTTCGGCGTTCTTATCGGTGCATTGATGCAATCAACCGGTGCATTTACAAGACTTGTCAGAGTCTTAGTCCATAAAGTCGGTGCACATCGCCTGCCATATTCCATGGCCTTATTGCTGTCCATGATCATGCCCTCAATTTATGTTGACGTGCAGGTTGTTCTAGCTGCACCTGTTGCACGCTCCGCAGCACCGGCACTGGGCAAGCGTGGTATTCCGTTGATGGCTTCAGCTATTGGTACCGGTATTTTCTCCGGTTACGTGTTTGTTGTTCCTGGTCTTGCTGCCATCTCCATTACTGGTTTGATGGGCATTCCACTGGGTAACTGGTTGCTTTTCGGCCTTGTCCTAGGGCCACTGACTGCCGTGCTAACCACGTTCGTCATGAAGATGATGCTGCGTACCACCTACTGGAAACCGGAATCAGATGAGGATGAACCGCTAGCCACCGAGTTTGCAGAGGTTGCTGTTGGTGAAGGTCAGGCGGAATCTGAGTCTGGATCTGCGGGAACCGTGGGCTCGGCTGGAGCTGGCGATAACGGTGGTACTGGTACTGGTGGAGCGACTCCGGATGGTGGTGCGGAGAGTGAGCAGTCGAATGCGCGTGAGTTGCCATTGTTCGTGCTGTTCCTGCCAATTCTGGTGCCGCTGTTGCTTATTGGCTTCGGCGCGTTTGCTGGCTTGTTTGGCTTTGCTAACCCGGTCATTGAGTTCTTTGGTGATGCAAATATCGCACTGTTTATCGGTCTGTTGGGCGCATACATCTTGTCTCGCGCCACCGATGGAAATGAGACCACTGGTGATGCAATGCAGTCTGGTTTCAGCACTACTGGTGAGATTCTTTTGATTACCGGTATTGGTGGCTCCCTGGGTGCAGTCATTGGTGCCTCTGGTCTGGACCAGGTTCTGGAAGATCTGTTTACTGCAAATGAGAACATGCCTACCATCGCCATCATCCTTCTGGCATGGTTTGTGGCCGCAGTTCTTCACTTGGCCATTGGTTCGGAGCGTGTCAAGTATTTTGTGTGTGGGGCTTTCGGGGTTAGTGATTTATAGGTAGTTGGTGAATCGTTCGGGGTAGGCCACGGCCATTTGGTTGATGGCTTGTTTCCAGTTGGTGACCTTTCTGCCTTCGATGAGTCTTCCGCTGGTAGCAGCAGCTTTCTTGCCCTGTTTTGCGCGTTTAGCCGCGCGTTTATCCTCAATATTGCAGATCATCAACCACAGCGTCTTAATCGCGGAATCATCATTGGTAAATTGCACGCGGTTACGGGTAGCTTTACGCAGCTCGTTATTCATCGACTCAATCGAGTTTGTCGTATAGATGACCTTTCTGGCCATCGGCGGGAACTGCAGAAACGGCACGAAACGCTCCCACGCATCCGTCCAGACCTTGACTGATTGGGGATATTTCTGGCCCAGTTCTGAGTCGGCGAATTCATCCAACGCTGCACGTGCGGTTGCCTCTTCAGGCGCGGTATACACCTTCTTCAACGCCGCAGATACGGTCTTACGATCGCCATAGGCCACCCACCGGTTTGCTGCACGAATCAAATGCACCACACAGGTCTGCACCATCGAATCCGGCCACGTTGCTTCCACCGCTTCCGGCAGGCCTTTCAAACCATCGCAGCAGACAATAAACACGTCCTGGACTCCACGGCTTGCCAGGTTCGCGCACACATGAGCCCAGAAGGAGGCGCCTTCTTCTTTCGCCAACCAGATACCCAGGATGTGTTTGATCCCGTCCATATCCACGCCGATAGCCAAAAAGGCGGACTTGTTAACTACTCGTCCACCGTCGCGAACTTTGATACGCAGGGCATCTAAGAAAATTACGGGGTAGAACTCGTCTAGCTGACGGTTTTGCCAGATCATGACTTCATCTAGCACCGCATCAGTCACTGCGGAAATCGTTTCATGCGAGATATCAACCCTCATGACCGTGGCCATATGATGCTGGATATCGCGCACTGTCATGCCACCGGCATACAAACTGATGATCATGTCATCGACATCGGTTAACCTGCGTGAGCCTTTCGGCACCATCGTGGGCAAGAACGTGCCCTGCCGATCACGTGGGACGGTGACATCGACCGGGCCGTAGTTCGAATCAACCTTTTTGACATAGGAGCCGTTGCGATAATTATCGCCACCACCGGCCGCTTTGGCCTCACGATCGCCTTTGGAATAACCCAGGTGGGCATCCATTTCGGCTTCCAAGCCACGGGTGACCGAAGCTTGCAGTAATCCCCGGACTAGGTCGTTGGCGTCCGTTGCTGTGGTTCCCAGCTCGTCAATGAGCTTGGATATCTCCGGGTTCGCGAGCAGTTTCTGCTCGATCGCTTTAATCTTCGCGGAATCTTCCGGATCTCGTTTCGCCACAGAATCCATTATGGTTTATCTCCTTCATGTAAGGGAAACCCCTCACACACAAACCATTAGACACTCTCTTGGTTCGGTCTCTGTTGCTGCCATTGCCGCGGCCGGCATCATCGCACCAATTCTTAGTGCTGTTGCCGTCAGCCCAATCGCGATGGGTCTAGCCATCGCCTCTGGTGCACTATTTGCACTGCAGGTCAACAGTAACTTCTTCTGGATGTTCAAGTCCTTGCTTGGTCTGACTACCAAGGGAGCACTAAAGACGATGACAATGGCGACCACCTTGTCCTCGGTCATCTCGCTGCCGTTCGTAATGATTCTGGCGCCGGTTATCCCCGCCTAGAATTTTGGTCTGTTAAGGGCGCTCTTGATACTGGAGTGCTGAAAATAAAGAAACTGCTCACCGTACATAGCGTGTGGTGAGCAGCTTTCTATTGGTCCTACTATTCGACCTTGAGCGGGATGATGGCGGGATAGGTGCGAGCATCGATGTCGATCTCCGAGATGGCTATCTCAACGCCGAAGGTGGACTGCAGGTTCGCAGCAGTGATGACATCCTTCGTTGAACCAAAGTGCGGAGGTTTAGAAGGACGTAGCAGAAGGGCGGAGGTGGAGATTCTTAAAGCGTGAGCGGGGTAATGCGTATTCATGATCACTAGCAGCCCGCGAGCTTTAGCCAGTGACTCAAGTAGATTAAGGACTATAAGCTGGTTGCGAAAGTCCAAACCGGTTTCGGGCTCATCCAGAACCATGATCTTTGGATCACCAGCTAGCGCACGGGCAATAAGAACCATCTGGAACTGCCCACCGCTCATCTGGCCGCACAGCTTGTCCGCAAGATGAGAAATTCCGATTTCCGCCATGACGGCCTCGGCAATTTCACGATCTTTAGGGCCAGGTTGAGACATTAGTCCAAGGCGCGCTGAACGGCCGATTGTGACCATATCCAGTCCCGTTAGGGATAAGGCACCAGCATTGCGAGCCTGAGGGACATAAGCGATCTGGCTCCATAGCTCTTGTGAGCGCAAGGTGGAAATATCACGGCCATCAATGAGTGTCTTGCCGCTGGACCACGGCAGCAGGCCAAGCATGCAGCGCAGCAGCGTAGTCTTACCAATTCCATTTGGGCCAAGGATGGCAAGGAGTTCACCATCGCTCATAGACACATTGATGTCCTGTAAAATGGGACGTGAACGGGTGTAATAGAAACTACCGTCAATAATTTCAATCATGACCAACCACCACCGGTTTTGCGCAGCAGATAGATGAAGAACGGTGCACCAACCAGGGCAGTCAGCACAGAAATGGGGATTTCTGCCTCCGAAACGGAGCGGGCCAGTGTGTCAATGAGAACGAGGAACATGGCACCCAATAGGAGACTGATGGGGACGACAAATCGGTTATTGTTACCGCATATCATTCGCGCGCAATGGGGGATGAGCAAACCTACCCAGCCGACTTGGCCGCACATTGAAACGACAGACGCGGTGGTTAATGTAGCAGCTACAATCACCATTCCGCGGACGAGCCTGACGTTCATGCCGGCCGCTCGAGCTTCATCATCACCCAAAGCCAAGATGTTCAGCCGCCAGCGCAGCACCAGGATTGTGATTATGCCGAGCAGGATAAACGGTGTGCCTATTGCGAGGCTGCGAAGGTTTGCACCCGCCAAGCTTCCCATCAGCCAATACGTGATTTGTGGGAGTTTCTCATTAGGGTCAGCGACATACTTGAGGATAGAAATGACGGCGTTGGCCAATGCTCCGACAATCACACCGGACAAGATGAGCATGACGATGCCGACGCCCTTCTTGCTCTTTGCAATCATGATGGTGAGAAAGATGGTCCCAATTCCCGCCACGAGCGACATCAGTTGCATGCCGATCAATGGCAGGTTCCACAAGATTCCTAGGACGGCCCCTACGGACGCCCCGGCGGTGACACCAAGGGTGTCTGGGGTGGCCAGAGGGTTACCGAAGAGACTCTGAAAGGCTGCCCCAGAACACGCGAGCGCGGCGCCCGCGAGTGCAGCTAGCAGAATTCTTGGTAGCCGTAGATTGAACACGATTGAATCGATCGGTTCTCCGAAACTCATTCCGTAGATGCGATACCAAAACGAGTTGTAGATATCTGACCAACTCAACGTATAGCGTCCAAGCATCAGGCTAAGCAGCATCACTGCAACCACACCTAACGCCAGTGCCACTAATGTTGAACGCCGCAGTCGGCCGTCTTTCACCGCAAAATTGTTCATTGTTGTTTAGTTCTATGAATCAGATCCGCGAAGAATCTCCTCGGCTTTTTGCTCACTGAGCTCATAGCCGTACATTTCCTGGTAGTAGTCCTGCACCACCTGCGTGAGGTCGACATCTTCAAACTGTTTAGGGTAGATAGTTGCGCCGATCCAGTTGGCGATTACAGGTGCATCCGGGTTAGGCGTGAACCAGCTCCACAAACCAAGTTCATTGGAGTAAACATTGTTCTCTTGCGCCGCGCGGAGACCACTGAGGTCGAGACCTTCGGCGGTGCCATCAATGACTTCATCGACCGTGAGGTTGGCTTGGCCGGCACCTCCAACGAAGACGAAGTCCGGGTCCCACTCGAAGACTTGCTCGGCCGTGACTGGAGTTAGTGGCTGATCCGCACCGACGGCGGCGTTTTCCGCGTTGGCAGTTTGCAACCAGTAGTAGCCGAAGAATGGCGGCTCACCAGCAACGCGCATCGTTCCGTCAGAATAGTTGAAGATAATCATCGCGTTGTGACGATCCGCGTCTGCTACTGTTGCGGTGCGTGACTGGGCGTCAGCGACAAGCTCGGCCCCGTAGTCAATCTTGTCGTCCATCCTGCCTGGCTCCTGGAATACTTCCTCCAAAAGATTAAGCCACTCCGTGTAGACAACGGCTGGATCGCCCTGTGTAGAAAAACCGACGGCGGGGATGCCAGCTGCCGCAAATTGTTCACCGTGCTCGGTATTGTTCGCGTTGTAGAAGACGACATCTGGATCAAGATCCAGCAAGGACTCGACATTGAGCTCGCCATCAGCGTAGTAGCCAGTTTCCACGTCGAGGAGCTCGGGCGCCATGTCGGCGACAACGGTATCTTCCAACGCCGTGACTACAGATTGAGACATTCCAACCATGTATGGAGCTGCCCCATCGTGGTATGCCAAATAGGTTGAAGCGATAGGGATTTCATCGACGGCTACGCGTTCGATATCGGTAGGGATTTCGACCTCGTTGCCCGTGTGGTCTGTGATGGAGACAGTTTCTGCCACGGGTGTGGCTTCGTCTTCTTCCGGGGCACTACACGCAGTGATGCCAAGCGCTACGGCGATGAATGGAATGAGAGTGCGGGTTTTCATTATTACGGAACTCAGTTTCTTAGATTTCTAATGGTAAAAAAGTGACGATGACATGGGAGGGCTCTATCGAATGCACTGCGTGGGGGACATCCGCGGGAAGTTGCAGCATTCCACCGGCATCCAGACGGTACGGTTCGCCTCGCACGAGGAAGTCGATGGAACCGTGGGGAACCTGGACGAGGATCGGCGACGAGGTGGCATGTTCTTTCAGCTCGATATCAGCATCGAAAGAAATGTGCGTGACGCGACCCTTCGATCCTTCAAACAGTCGTTTGGCTGAGTATGCGCCCTCTTTAATTGGGTTGTTTCGATTAAGGTTTTCTACACCTGCGGTAATAACTGTTGCTAATTGTGAATCCGACATGAAGCTCCTTTTCAGGGTGACTAGTATCATGACCAGTAAAACGGGTCACGTGTTAGGCTTGCCTTTGCTAACCAAAATAAGTATTCACGGCGCAGTCTGATTTGTCTGTTGCCGTGGCAACGCAAAGGAATCTCACATGGCAACCCAAACTGGAGGCGACGTTTCAGCCTTGATTGGTTCGTTGTCCCCAGCAGTCTTTCGGGGCTTTGATGAAGAAGAGATTGCGCGTGTTTCACGCTGCCTAGGCGTTCAGTTCAGAAGCCTCGGAGATGGGGAAATTCTCGCCCGGACTGGTGAACGGCGAGAGAATATCGGCATAGTCATTGAAGGTGCGGTGCTAGCCCGCAACATCGATGCGGACGGTGATACCTTGTTGCTCGACGTCAATCGACGCGGCGAGGTATTTGGAGCCGATATTTTGTGGACCGACGATAACCGGACTCACTACACGGTTTCGGCGTCTGGTGACTGTCTGGTTCTGTTGGTTGGGATGGACAAGATTCTCCATGCTGAAGGGGCGTTATGCGAGCTTCGCACGCGCGTAGTTGAGAACCTGTTTTCTGTGATGACTGAGAAAAACCGCAAGATGGAAGAGCATTTACGTCTGGTGTCCTTAAAGTCGCTGCGTGGCCGACTGCAGTATTTCTTGCGGTCAAAGGCGCAAGAATTTCAGTCCTCGACTTTTACTGTTCGGCTGAGCCGTCAGGAGATGGCAGACCATCTTCATGCTGATCGTGCTGCGTTATCGCGCGAACTCTCACGTATGAAAGCTGATGGGTTAATTGACTACTACCGCAATAGCTTCCGTCTCATGGACGGTGATGCTGTGGTCACTGCCGCCGACTTTGCATTACGTCCTACTGCCTAAGTCGTAGTGGGATTCCTCGGGTTAGTTTACTTCGGTGGCGGCGTTGCCGATGAGTTCAGCTAGTTCCTCGGGGCAGGACCACATTGGCCAGTGACCGGTGGGAAGATCGATGAGCTCCACGTGGTCAAGCTTCGGTACTTCTGTGAACATGGGGTGGTTGGCCGCAGCGAGTTCCATGATTTTTGCGCTTGCCATTGAGGTGCAGACGAGGACGGTTGGGACGGCTAGGCGTGCGTCGTTGTTGAGGCGCACTGGCTCATGGATAACGGTTCTGGTTGGGTAACGGCTTTCTCACGAAAGATATGTAGCTGGTCATTGCTAATGCCCTCGAGGCTGGCGTGGGTATTTAACTCCTCGAATGGTGGTAGGGGAAGTGACTTTGCGGACCTGGGAAAGTCAGCATCGAAACTAGTACCCGGGGTCATGGGGCCCGAGTCAACCCACACAACCTTATTGATGTGCTGCGGGATTCGGTCGAGCGCCAGGCTGACAGGGCCATTAGCGCCGCTGTGGGCAACAAGGATGACGTTGCCGCCCTCAGCGTCGATCACTGATTCAATGGCGGCAACTTGGTCATCGAGCGTGCGGGTGGCGCGCTTCGGATCATGCTTATCTAATCCGGGAAGAGTTATCGCGATGGTGCGAAAGCCGGCTTGGGTGAGATGTTCAGTGACGTGGTCCCATGCCCAGGCGCCGAGCCAGTAGCCGGATATCAGAATTATTGATGGCAGATCGGACTTTGGTGTGTCGGAGGTCATAGACCCAGTTATGCGCCGATCTGCTCAGGGGGCAGAAAAGAAGCTGCTCACCGATTATTGCGATGGTGAGCAGCTACTGAGGGTGTGGAAGGTTAGAGTCCGGAGCTGAGTTTCTTTGCGGCTTGGTTGAGTTGGTCGCCGAACTTTTCAGCAGGCGATGGGCGGAAGCGGTCCACGGAGCCAGAAATGGATAGGACTGCGACGAGCTGGCCGTTGCCATCGGTGACAGGTGCGGAAACAGAGGCTAAGCCGGCTTCACGTTCTTCGATGGACTCGGAGTAGCCGGCTTGCTTGGCGGCCTTAACGTCAGATTCGCTAAACGTGGCGTCATCCACGGTGATATCGGCGAAAGCTGCGATGATACGCGCAGCGGAGCCGGAAGTCAGGGGCAACTGACTGCCCACGGGGACAACATTGTGCAGGCCCTGCGTTGGCTCAGCGGTGGCAACACACGTACGTGCCGTGTCCGTCCACTGATACAGCTGAATAGATTCCCCGGTATCTTCCATCAGCTGCTGCATGATTGGCTTCGCGGTGGTCAGCAAATCATCGCGGTTGCCAGGGAAGGCGGGGCCGATGGTCCACTTGCCTTCCGGGGTGCGTGCTACCAAGCGGTGAGCCTCTAATGCAGTGGCCAAACGGTGTGCCGTTGCACGTGGCAGGCCGGTGGTTTCGCACAAATCATTGAGCGTGGATGGTTTGCTGGCGGCGGCCATCATAATCGCAACTGCGCGATCGAGTACCTTAATGCCAGACACTGCGCTATAATCTCCCATATATTGAAACATACGTCCCAATTAGTGAGATTTCAAGTGGAGTAGTGAAATGTCTAAAAAATTGACGCTGGCAGAGAAAGTATGGCGCGATCACGTGGTAACCCCAGGTGAAAATGGCGCCCCTGACTTGATCTATATTGACTTCCAGCTCCTGCATGAGGTTACCAGCCCGCAGGCTTTTGATGGCCTGCGTTTGGCCGGCCGCAAGATGCGCAACCCCGAGCTGCATCTCGCGACCGAGGACCACAATGTCCCCACCCTGGGTATTAAGACCGGTAACCTGCTGGAGATCCTGGACAAAACATCCCGTACCCAGGTATCAACACTGCGCGATAACTGTGAAGAGTTCGGAGTGCGCCTGCACTCCATGGGTGATGCCCAGCAGGGCATTGTCCACACCGTGGGACCACAGCTGGGCATTACCCAGCCAGGCATGACCATTGTCTGCGGTGACTCGCACACCTCAACCCACGGCGCTTTTGGTTCCATCGCCATGGGTATTGGTACCTCCGAGGTGGAACACGTCATGGCTACCCAGACCTTGTCGTTGAAGCCTTTTAAGACCATGGCCATTGAAGTCAAGGGCTCCTTGGCTGAAGGCGTGTCCGCAAAGGACTTGATCCTGGCTATTATCGCCAAGATCGGTACCGGCGGTGGACAGGGCCACATCATTGAATACCGCGGTGAAGCTATTCAGAAGATGTCCATGGAAGCACGCATGACCATCTGCAACATGTCCATTGAGGCAGGCGCACGTGCAGGCATGGTTGCACCGGATGAGACCACCTTCGAATACGTCAAGGGCCGCGAGTTCGCACCGAAGGGTGAAGACTGGGACGCCGCCGTTGAATACTGGAAGACATTGCCTACCGATGAAGGCGCGGAGTTCGACACCGTTGTTGAAATTGATGCAGATAGGCTGACCCCATTTGTTACCTGGGGTACCAACCCAGGTCAGGGTCTGCCTTTGGGCGATGTTGTTCCAGACCCAGAGCAAGCTGGTGATGACAACGCGAAGTCCGCTATTGCTAAGGCGCTGGAGTACATGGACTTGACCCCAGGTACGCCACTGCGTGATATCTCCATTGACACTGTCTTCTTGGGCTCATGCACCAATGCGCGTATTGAAGACCTGCGCGCAGCGGCAGAGGTTCTGGAAGGCCGCACCATCGCAACTGATACCCGCATGATTGTGGTTCCTTCTTCTGAGGTTGTGAAGAAGCAGGCCGAAAATGAGGGTCTGGATAAGATCTTCACCCAGTTCGGTGCCGAATGGCGCACCGCAGGCTGCTCCATGTGCTTGGGCATGAACCCAGACCAGTTGAAGCCAGGCGAGCGCTCTGCATCCACCTCCAACCGTAACTTTGAAGGCCGTCAGGGCCCAGGTGGACGTACCCACTTGGTATCCCCTCTGGTTGCTGCGGCAACTGCGGTAACTGGTCACCTGTCCTCGCCGGCTGATTTGGATCCGGTGGATCCTGCGGCTGCTGGCACCGGCGCTGCTGGTGTTGAGCAGGACAAGGCTTCTTAAAGGTTCGGGCGAGGAAGAGTTTTAAGGAAAAGACATGGAAAAGTTCACCAAGCACACTGGCATTGGCGTTCCACTGCGATACTCCAATGTTGATACTGACCAGATCATCCCAGCGGTCTACCTGAAGTCCGTCAAGCGCACAGGCTTTCAAGATGGCCTGTTCTCCAACTGGCGCAAGGATGAGAACTTCGTGCTCAACCAAGAGCCATACAAGAACGGCACCGTGCTGTTCGCAGGTGCAGACTTCGGCACAGGCTCCTCACGTGAGCACGCGGTGTGGGCATTGGGAGACTACGGCTTCAAGGCTGTGTTCTCCTCGCGTTTCGCAGATATCTTCCGCGGCAACTCCGGCAAGGCTGGCATGCTGACTGGCTTGATGGAGCAAGAAGACATTGAGCTGATTTGGAAGCAGCTGGAATCCGGCGATGTTGAGGTCACCGTGGACCTGGAAGCACGCACCGTGACTGTCGGCGGCAACGTCTACAGCTTCGATATTGATGACTACACCCGCTGGCGTTTGATGGAGGGCCTCGATGACATCGGGCTGACCCTGCGCGATGAAGACGCTATCTCTAACTTTGAGTCAGCGCGCGCAGCATTCAAGCCAGCAGTGGCACCAGGCTCCGGCCCAGTAACTGAGGCTTAAAATCAGCCACCTTTAGTGCCCCAGGGAGCAGTTCAGAATAGATTCTGAGCCTTCCTGGGGCGCTTGTTGTTGCGAGTACTACTATGAGTGACGTGCCAATTCAGAGATCGATCATCCCACCAGCGGGTCCAGCATGGACTGGATCTCTCATGGGTACCTCGATTATCTCGACGTTGCTCAAGATTCATGGAGTGGCTTCTGCCGCGGTGTTCTTCGCGGTCATTGCCACCGGTATTTTGGCCGTGACACTCTATGGCTTAGTGCGTTACCGCACCCCACGCTTTATCCCTGAACACATGGGACCGTGGGGCATGTTCGCCATGGGTGTTATCTCTTTGGGCTCCGCGTGGTCAGTGGTTACCGGCGACATGACCTATCAGCTCATTGGCTATATCACCGGCGGGTTGGGAGGCTTTGTCATCGCCATTAACCAGTGGCGTAAATTTGTCGGCTCGCCAAATTTCCAGTGGGGATTAGCCCTTGTGGTGCCCATGGTGGCCTCAACAAGTGCTGCGCAATTAGGGTTTATCAACTTAGGTCGCTTTGGCTTCACCCTGGTGTGGATAATTGGCGTGCCGGTGTTTGTCTACGTGTACTTCTCGTTGATGCGCGGGCGGGCATCTATCCCGGTGCTGCTGGGCAATACGGCGTGGATTCCAGTCGGTGTGATTGGCCAATCCACGGCAGCAGCGCAGCTGCTCTTCCCGCATGACTTTGGATTGTTCTATGCCTCCGTGATGCTGCCACTGGGCGTGGCAGCGAGCATCTACGCGCTGTTTCATGAGATCCGCACCGTGCGTGCCTGGACGCCCTATAACCCCGCGTGGTGGGGTGCCACCTTCCCGGTGGGCACCATGAGCCTGGGCACGCACTTTGTGGCGCTCAATGCCCAAAACCATATTTTTGACGTGATTAGTCAGGGCTTTTTGGCGCTGCTGATCTTCAACTGGGCGCTGTGCGTGGCGAGATTCCTCACCTGGTGGTTCGAAGGACGCGATTAACGCACAGGCAGCGGTGAGGCGAGGTAGTCGGCGCCGGTGAGCTCGCCGTCGTGGAAGCTAAGCACCCAGACAGAGGCCTTTTTTACTTTGAGGTCATCGGTGTCCATGAACTTCGGTGCCAGCTGCTCAATGACCGATGGGATGGTCAGCCCCTGGGAGACCACCACGGGGGTGCCGCCGCGGGCAACGATGGCATCGAAAGCCAAGCGGGCTTTGATGGGTTGGTCTAACCAGGCGTCATCGCCAAGCAAGGCGTCAACGTGAACTGGAAGATTGAGCTCATCGGCTAAAGGTGCAGCAGTTTGCAGACAACGGTCTGGTGCCGCGGAATAGATGGCGGTGGGCTGATAAGGGGACAGCTCCGCGATGAGCATCTCCGCCTGGCGGCGGCCCTTCTTATCCAGCGGGCGCAGATTGTCATCCCCGCTCCAGGTCTTGCGGTCATGCGCGCGGGCATGGCGAACATACAACACCATGGTCTCCGGCATCAGCTGCAAACGCTTGAGCGCTTTATCCAACACGTCCTCATCCAGCTTGTAAGTCACGCGCTCACGGGCTTCGGCGATGGGCATCCACACCAGCTCATCGGCTTCTTCATTGGCGGTGAACTCACCGGACATTACCTGTGCCAGCCAGTAATAGACCACCTTGGTGCGACCCTGCACCGGGTAGGTCACCTTGCCCACCAGCTTGCCCAGCTTGACGTGGTAGCCGGTTTCTTCCCACAACTCACGCGCCACGGTGGCAGGAAGAGACTCGCCGGGGTCAACCTTGCCCTTGGGAAGTGACCAATCGTCATAGTGGGGGCGATGAATAAGGGCTACCTCTGGGGCAGCGGGGTTACCGCGCCACAAGATAGCGCCCGCGGCAAGGGTGGTGCGCTCAAATTCGGCATTGGGATCCACGGGAACCTGCTGCAAGCGGCCGGAGATGAAAGTGTCACACTGGATGTCCTTATCGGTTTCGTGCATGTCTTTAACCTTGGGTGTCTTGGCCACAGCGTGCTCCTTTGGGGGTGGTTGGTTCCTCCTAATCCTAAACCCTGTCAGCAGTTGTGACAGGGTGAAGGGCTTGCATGTTTTATGATGGGATGCGATTGATACGTTTGTGAAAGGTTGTTTAATGGCACAGGTTGCAGTGATGGGCGCGGGTTCTTGGGGAACCACGCTGGCTAAGGTCTTTGCTGATGCCGGCAGCGAGGTACGCCTGTGGGTACGTCGCGCCGAGTTGGCTGAGACTATTGCCACCACGCGTATTAATGCTGACTACCTGCCAGATATCTTGCTGCCTAAGGCTATTGCTACCACCACTGATGCCCAGGAAGCCTTGGAGGCGGCAGACATTGTGGTCTTTGCGGTGCCATCGCAGACCATGCGCGATAACTTGGCCAGGTGGTCAAAGCATTTGCCTGCCGATGCCACGTTGGTCTCCATCTCTAAAGGTATTGAGACAGAAACTCTCAAGCGCATGAGCGAGGTCATTGCGGAGTGCACTGGCGCGTCCGCTAACCGTGTTGCGGTGTTGTCTGGTCCGAACCTGGCGCGGGAGATTGCTGATGAGCAGGTCGCTGCCACGGTGATTGCGTGTCCGGATGAGGACCGCGCGAAGGCCGTGCAGCTTGCGGTGTCCGCGCCTTATCTGCGCCCGTATACCAACACCGATGTCATCGGTTGTGAAATCGGTGGCGCGTGTAAGAACGTGATTGCTTTGGCCTGTGGTGTGGCCACCGGCATGGGCATGGGTACTAACACCATGTCCACCCTGATTACCCGCGGCCTGGCGGAGATTACCCGCCTGGGTGAGGCACTCGGCGCGGACTCGCGCACCTTTGCTGGTCTTGCTGGTTTGGGTGACTTGGTGGCCACTTGTACTTCGGAGCTCTCCCGAAACCGCACCTTCGGCTACCGCTTGGGTAAAGGTGGCAGTCTAGAAGAAGCCGCTGCGGCTACTAATGGTCAGGTGGCTGAGGGCGTGTTCTCCTCGGCCTCGGTCTACCGTCTGGCCATGGATCATGGCGTGGATATGCCGCTGACTCAGGCTGTGTTCGGCGTGTGTCATAAAGATTTGTCAGTGGATGACATGACGACGGCACTGATGGGTCGCAGCAAGAAGTCAGAAGTTTAATCGCTACACTTAATCGCTATGACTTCAAAGACGCGCGTAGCTGTCATCTATGGTGGCAAAAGTACTGAACACTCTGTCTCTTGCGTAACTGCCGGCGCCATTATGAGCAATCTGGACCCAGAGCGCTATGAGATTGTTCCCATAGCCATCACCCGTGAGGGCACCTGGACCATTGGTGTCACGGAAGGTTTGGAGATCACAGACGGCAAGCTGCCTGAGGTAGAAGAAGCCGATGAGCTGACTGTTTCTTTGAATCCGGTGGGCGCGGGTCAGATTCACAACGTCACCCGCGGCACCCTGCACGCCGAAATTGACGTGGTCTTCCCAGCACTGCATGGCGTTAATGGTGAGGACGGCACCGTCCAGGGCGTCTTTGAAATGGCCGGTATCCCTTATGTTGGCACCGGCGTGATGTCTTCTGCTGTGTGCATGGACAAAGAGTTCATGCGCAAGCTCATGGTGGCTGAAGGTCTGCCCGTCACCCGCGACGTCATCCTGCGCGGGCGTACTGAGCTGACCGCTGAGGAAAAAGAACACCTAGGTCTGCCGGTGTTCGTAAAGCCCGCCCGCGGTGGTTCTTCCATTGGTGTGTCCAAGGTCAGCACCTGGGAAGAGCTCGACGGCGCTATTGCAGAGGCTGCGTCCTTTGATGACAAGGTTATTGTGGAAGCAGAGCTGCTCGGCGCTGAGGTAGAAGTCGGCGTGCTGGAATACCCCAACGGTGAGCTCGTGGCCTCTGTTCCGGCAAAGCTTAACGGAACGGAAGATTCCGATGAAGGCTTTTACGGCTTTGACACCAAATACTTGGACAACACCGTCACTGCGACCATCCCGGCACCCTTTGATGAGTCCACCACCAAAGCCATTCAGGACCTAGCGGTTGACACCTTCAAGGCGCTGAACTGCGAGGGACTATCCCGCGTGGACTTCTTTGTCACCGAACAAGGCCCCATGATCAATGAGATCAACACCCTGCCTGGTTTCACCCCGATCTCCATGTACCCGCAGGTATTCCTCGCCTCCGGCGTGAGCTACCCAGAGCTGCTGGACACGCTCATTGCTACGGCTCTTGCCAAAGCTGCAAATATCTAATGTACTAGCTATTTGCAGTAGCAATTGGTTAGATACCCGCAGCGAGTAAAACGGAATAGATATTTTCTAAAGCTCACTGTGGTGTGGGGGTCTGTCTATGTTTCTTTGTAGACAGGCTCGCGTGCCGCGGTGAGCTTGTTTTTCTTGTGGGAGCTGCGTGTGGCAGGGCCCAGCGACAGGACCAAGAGCGACGCGCAGATAGCGGCCATGCCAACCCAACCGATGGGGGCGAGGCGCTCGCCAACAATGACGACGGCCAAGATGGCGGCGATGGCTGGTTCTGCCAGAGTGAGCGTGGTGGCAGTACTGGCGCTAACACGGGTGAGGCCGTAGCCGAAGAGCAGGTAACCCACGAACATGGGTACAAGCGCCATATATGCGCCAACAGTAAATGATTGCGTGCTGGCAATAAGCGGGGCGCCTGTGATGATGAGAACGGGCATCAGGGCTAGTCCGCCGAGTCCGAAGATAGCGCCCATGGCGGCAGCACGTCCAATAGTCCGACCAATCAGATTGTGGGCACTCCAGGAGTACAGCGCATAGGTAGTGCCGGCTGCGAGTCCAAGAATGATGCCGGCGATGGGGGGCCATACTTCAGCAGGCGCGTTCTGCATTTTGGCTAGGCACAGGATGGCGCTGCCACCAATGCCCAGTGCGGCGGCGAGCATCCACCGCCGGCAATGACTGTGCCGATATTGGCGCGCACTGCTACCCGGGCTCAATACAGCGCGGGCAGTGCAATGAGTGCTTGAAGAAGGCCGCCGATGCCCAGTGCGGCGGCGCCCATGGCCAGTGGCCCGACCTCCGGGGCGAAGGTCGCGGCGGTACCAGTGGTGCCCCAGAGGGCTGCAGCGCCCAGGACAGCGAAGATTCCCAGCAGTGCACCTTGTGGAGCTAGCGACTGCGTTGCGGTGGGCGAATGCTGAGTCATGAGCTCTGTGCCGGTTATTGCGTCGTGGACTGGTTAGTCTTGCTCGGCGGTGTTGGCGGAGATGATCTCGCCCAGTTCGACCAGGGCAGTGTTGGCAACGCCTTGTGGGGCAGACACGGCGATATCGGTGGCGCGGCCCAGCGCGTACCAGGTGCCGGCGGTGGTGCCTTCGCCCAAGGTGGTGTCCTGGAACCACGGGATGTCATTGATCTGCTGCAGTTGCTCGCCGGGTTCGTAGCCGGCGGGAGGGGCGACACCGCAACGGATGACAATTGGCTCAAAACCAGGGGCGGACCATGCGGCGGTGTTTTCTTCGGGTACCTCCATGCGTTGGTAGTTCTCACCGAGGGTGTCGGGGAGGGCATCGGCAAGCGGTGCGCACACCTCTTCTATGTTTGTGCTGTCGCTTGTGTTGCTGCTGTCGGCGGCAGGAAGCTGAGACAGCGGGGCGGGACGGGGTTCTTGGGCGCGTGCTTCGAGTGCATTGAGGGAATCAGACAGGCCTTCTGGTTGCTCATCGCCGTGGGTGGTCACAGCAACCGCCGGGGAGTAGTCCACGTTGTACCACGTGGTCAGGGCAGATCCTTCGGTCATGTCACGGACCTCCAGCCAGTTGGAGCCGTCGATTTCAACTGGCTCGGAGTAGTCGGTGTACTGCAGAGGCATAGACACCCCGCAGCGCAAGACGGTGGCCATAGAAGAAATATCGGCCCAGGCGGCCACCCCCTCGGGTGCGGGCTCAATAAGCTCTGAACGCTTTTCACCCATAAACCGCTCCGGCAGATTGCTCACCAGCTGCTCACACAGCAGGGAGGAAGACTCCGGCGAATCAATCGCAGACACCGAAACCGGCTGGCGCGCGACGTTATCAAAGAAGTACTTCGTACCAAACAGCACGCCAATCACCAGCACAATAGAGAGCCCAAGTGATATCAAAACAGCCGTGCGATTAAATTGGGTATTCATAAAGCCACATGTTACTGAAAGGCACTGCGTGAAAAACACTCCGACCCTCCGCGATGTCGGCGAACACGGCGTCATTAAAGAAATTGTCGCCGCCGCCCCCAGCTCCCTCAACGGAGACGACGCCGCCGTGCTTTTACCCATGGCGCCCAACTCGCGCACGGTAGCCACCACAGACATGCTGGTCGAAGGACACCACTTCCGCCTCGACTGGTCCAGTCCCTTTCAAGTCGGCATGAAAGCCATTACCCAAAACTATGCCGATATCGAAGCCATGGGGGCCCGTCCCTTAGGCGCGCTCATGGCATTAGGCGCGCCTTTGGACACACCAGTGTCGGTAGTGCGTGAAATCGCAGAAGGGATAGCCAAACGCACCGGCGACTACAACACGGAACTGGTTGGTGGGGATGTCACCCAAGCGGAGAAGATCACGGTCTCTGTCACCGCTATTGGTGCCCTGGGCGGGGATAGGCAACCCCTGGCATTAAGCTCCGCACGCGCCGGGCAGAAATTAGTTGCCCACGGGCGCATCGGATGGTCAGGTGCTGGATGGGCATTGCTTGAGCGCTTCGGACGGGAACTGCCAGATCCAGCCGTTCAGCCGCTGGTGGACTTTCACTGCGCGCCAGAAATAGACCCGGGCCGAGGCGTGATTGCGCGCGCGGCGGGAGCTACCGCCATGACAGATAACTCGGATGGATTAATGCATGACCTGATGAGCATCGCTAAGCGCTCCGGCGTGCACATCAATGTCTTTGCAGACGCCATTGCTCCGGATGAACTGCTCGTGCGCGCGGGCGAGCTACTAGAGCATGACCCATGGGACTGGGTACTCGCCGGCGGGGAAGACCACACGCTACTTGGCACCACCATGAAAGACCCGCCATCTGGTTTCCGGGTCATTGGGGAAGTCACCCGCCGCAACGGCGCTGACTATGCCACCGTGGACGGCAAGCCTACCCCATACAGCACGGGATGGGAATCTTTCCCGCAGGGATTGTAAGGATATTGGGGTAACTGAGAACGAGACAGAAACGGAGGAATTCTATGCACCCGGATTGGCAGCCGATTATCCAAGAGGCCTTGGATAACATCAGCCCGGATATCTACGGTCCAAATACTTTGCCGCCGCGTGATGATGTCATGCGCGCATTTGAGCTAGCACCCGCGGACGTCAAGGTGCTCATAGTGGGCCAGGACCCGTACCCCACGCCAGGCCACGCCATGGGGTTGTCCTTTTCCACACAGCCAGGGGTGCGCCCGCCGCGCTCCTTGATCAACATTTATAAAGAGCTCGAATCCGATCTGGGTATTGAGTTGAGTGCGCAAGGGCGCGGTGATGGAGACCTGACCGCCTGGTTTAACCAAGGCGTCATGCTGCTCAACAGAGTGCTCACCGTAGAAGCCGGTAACGCCGGCTCACACCGCGGCATGGGATGGGAAGCCGTTACCGAGGCAGCCATCAAAGCACTGAACCGTCCAGAGCTCGTAGCCATCCTGTGGGGCAAAGACGCCCAATCCGTCGCACGCTTTATCCCTGACGCCACCATCATCGCCTCACCGCACCCATCACCGCTGTCAGCGCGCCGGGGCTTTTTCGGCTCACGGCCGTTCACGCGAGCGAATGAGGCATTGGTCAAGGCCGGGTCGCAGCCAGTGCAGTGGCAATTGTAGACTTATCCACCATGGCCATTAACCACATTGACGCAAAAGCCCTCCATAGCTGGGCGAAGCGATCCGTGGCTGAGCTTTCCCTACGCCGTGCCGAGCTCAATCAGCTCAACGTCTTTCCAGTACCTGACGCTGATACCGGCTCGAACATGGCGCACACCATGGAAGCAGCAGTGGCAGAAGCCGATAAAGGCGGCGATGTCGCAGAGGCACTTGCTGTGGGGTCGGTGCGCGGTGCGCGCGGAAACTCCGGCATGGTTTTATCCCAGGTGTTGCGCGCGGTGGCAGATTCCTCGGCAGATTCATTGATTGATTCGCACACTCTGGTCAACGCACTGAAGCTGGCGGTGGAGCTGGTGGACCGCGCGATTGCCACGCCGGTTGAAGGCACGGTGGTCTCCGTGCTCAAGGCTGCAGCAGTAGCCGCCGAAGAAGCATTTGAACATTCCGATGCGCTGGTGGATGTTCTTCGCGCCACCTGCGATGAAGCGGTTAAGGCATTGGCTAACACGCCTTCGCAGCTCAAGGTCCTGCGTGATGCCGGGGTAGTAGACGCCGGGGGCGCAGGGCTGGTTATCTTGCTCGAATGCCTGCTCGCAGAGGTCACAGAGACCGAGCAGCGCGAAGGCATTGCCATCCCGGAGACTATCTTCGAGTTGGAGGTGGTGTTTTTCTACCGCGGGGACATCGACAAGCTGGAAGCTGCGATCAGTGGATTGGGCGACAGCCTGGTCATTGCGCGCGCCAGTGAGCAGGAAGCCAATGTGCACATTCATTCCCCGCGTGCCGGTGAGGTGATTGAAAAAGCTTTCGCCGCAGGTGCGGTGAGCAATTTGCGTCTCGAGGTGTTGCCCGCCCGGGGTGTGCAGCAAGAGCAGCTTGCCGATGCCTCGCCGAAGGTCTTCGTCGCCACCCGGGACACGGAAATGGCGAAGCTTTTTGCCTCCATCGGCGCGAGTTTGTATTCCGCGGGGATGACCTTGGGTGAAGACGATATCTTCGTGGGCAAACCCGGCGGGCTGAACCTGGGAGATGCTCAAGTGGTGGCGGTGTCCAGCAATGTGGAAGCAATAGCGGCGCTATCCGTGTATGCCCCTGGCCCTGATGCGGCAAGCACCATGGCTGAAGTTGCTGGCGGTATGCGCGTGGATAAGCCAAGTGATGAAACCGTTGGCGCCATCATTGCCTGCTGCAATGACCTGCTACAGCAAGGCGGGGAGCAGCTGACCATCCTGACCTCCCTGACGCTAGACACAGATCAGCTCTCGCGCCAGCTGGGCGTGGAAGTCATTGTGGTGAACATCCCCGGCCTGCGCACCGAAATCGGGGTAGAATAAGCGGCCATGTTGGGGTGGAAAGATGACCGGCCGCTTACAGAAGTGTTGCCGGGCAAAGTTGCGAAGGCGCTGACCAAGAGCTTCGGATATTCCACCTGCGGGCAGCTGCTGATGAACCACTACCCGCGTGATTACATCCGCCAGGGCCGGGACTTTCAGGCCTTCGCAGAGCGCGAGGCGCCCGAGGGCTCTTTCATCACGATCTCCGGCACGGTGACGAATGTTTCGAAGCGGCCGATTCGCAATGGTTTCGTGCTCAATGTGACCGTGGATGATACCTACACGGCCGTGTATTTCAATGGCGTGTGGCAAGAACGAGTGCTGTACCCGGGCATGCGGGTGCTGTTTTCGGGCAAGCTCAAATTTTTTAACAGCCAGGCGCAACTGCAGCACCCCGAGTTTTTAATTCTGGATGCCCCGCGCGGGGAAACTTCGGTGTCCAAGCGCTGGGGTGGAACGCTGAAGGCGATTTCGCAGTTCGTGGATGTTGAGGAGCTGCTGCGCGAGAGGGAATGGTTGCCGGTCTATCGGGCGTCGTCCACGTTGAAGACGTGGACAATTATGGCGGCTATTCACCATGTGCTGAAAACCCTGCCGCCGATTCAAGATCCGCTGGATATTTCAGACCTGACCTTTGACAAGGCCATTCGGGAGATTCATGAGCCAGGGCCGGAAGGCCCACAGCGCGCGATTGACCGGCTGAAGTACAACGAGGCCTTAGGCATCGGTTTGGTCATGGCGCTGCGCAGACGCGATACCCGCCACTGGCGCGCTTTTGCCATGCCACCGGCTGATGATGGCTACCGTGCGGAGATGCTGGCCAAGGTGCCCTTTGACCTAACCTCTGGGCAAAAGCAGGTGCTGCGCGATATTGACCGCGATATCTCCGAAGCCGTGCCGATGTCGCGGCTGTTGCAAGGTGAGGTCGGCTCCGGCAAGACGCTGGTGGCGGTCGCGGCGATGCTCTCGGCTGTCGATGCCGGGCGCCAAGCCGCCCTTCTCGCGCCCACCGAAGTGCTTGCGCACCAGCACGCGCGCTCCATCTCGGCGATGTTGCCGGATGATATTCGTCTCACGGTGCTCTCAGGCTCCATGAAGACGGCGGAAAAGCGCCAGGCGCTGCTGGATATTGTCTCCGGTGAGGCCGATATCGTGGTGGGCACGCACGCGATTATTCAGCAGACCGTGGAGTTCTACTCGCTCGGTCTGGTGGTTGTGGATGAACAGCACCGCTTCGGCGTGGAGCAGCGCGATACGCTGCGCATGAAAGCACCAGAGGGCACCTTCCCGCACGTGCTGGTGATGACCGCGACGCCAATTCCTCGCACCATTGCCATGACGGTCTTCGGTGATTTGGAAGTCTCCTCGCTGCATGAGCTACCGGGCGGGCGCAAGCCCATTCAGTCCTCGGTGCTGCCGGAAGCAAAGGCTTCGTGGGTGCGCCGAGGTTGGGAGCGTATCCGCGAGGAAGTCGATGCCGGGCGCCAGGCTTATGTGGTCTGCCCGCGCATTGAGGGTGAGGGAGGCGTGCTGGAGCTCGCCGAGGCGCTCGAAGAAGGCCCGCTGGAAGGCCTGCGGATCATGGTGTTGCACGGGCGCATGGATGATAAAGATGACCGCATGGCGGCCTTCGCACGTGGGGAAGTAGACGTGCTGATTTCCACCACGGTTATCGAGGTCGGCGTGGACGTTCCCAATGCCACGGTGATTCTCATCCGCGAATCGGAGAACTTCGGTGTGAGCCAGCTGCACCAGCTGCGCGGGCGCGTGGGCCGTGGCGGCAACGCCTCCCTGTGCCTGTTCCACACCCTGGCGGCACCGAATTCGCCGAGCTTTGAGCGCATCTCCAAGATCGCTGCGACCTCCAGCGGCTTTGAGCTCACCGAGCTGGACATGGAATACCGCCGCGAGGGTGACGTCCTGGGTACTCGTCAGTCCGGGCGCCAACGTACTCTGCAGCTGCTGGACTTGTCGCAGGATTTGATGATCATCGAACGTGCCTATGAAGACGCCTACGTCCTGGTGGATGAAGACCCAGAACTAGCCTTTGAACTCACCGTGGAAATCCGCGAAGAGGAACAGGAATACTTAGACAAATCCTAAACCGGCCATGCGTTAGGCTAGATGCCATGACCAGAATCATCGCCGGCCAAGCACGCGGTCGAACCATCATCGTGCCCACCGAAGGCACCCGCCCCACCTCAGACCGCGCTCGCGAGGGGCTTTTTTCTTCGCTCGCTGTCCGCTGGGGCTTTGAACAATCCCGCGTCCTGGACATCTTCGCAGGCTCCGGCGCACTGGGTCTAGAGGCGGCGAGCCGTGGG
This sequence comes from Corynebacterium casei LMG S-19264, assembly GCF_000550785.1. Classification (NCBI taxonomy): domain Bacteria; kingdom Bacillati; phylum Actinomycetota; class Actinomycetes; order Mycobacteriales; family Corynebacteriaceae; genus Corynebacterium; species Corynebacterium casei. The sequence continues at coordinate 1,737,671 of NZ_CP004350.1, read as the reverse complement.
GCAGAGGAAGTCCACCTCGTAGATGCCAGCGCTGAGGCCGTGAAAAACATTAAGCACAACGCGCAAGTAGTCGGCCACCCAAAGGTCACCGTCCATGAGATGAAAGCCGGCACCTACCTGGATCGCATGGCGCCGCGCGAGTTCTTCGACATGGTGCTCGCGGACCCGCCTTATGATTTCGATGATGTTGATGGCCTCATCGCCAAAATCACACCCACCCTGGCGGATCATGCCATCGTGGTCATCGAACGCCACATTGACAGCCCGGAGCCGCAGTGGCCGGCAGAATTTACGCCCACGGGGCAGAAGCTGAAGAAGCGCACCTACGGTATCGCGCGCATGGACATGGCCATTTTTGAAAGGGACAGCAATGACTAAAGCAGTTTGCCCAGGTTCTTTTGACCCGATGACGTTGGGGCACCTCGATATTTTTCATCGCGCCGCAGCGCTTTTCGATGAAGTCACCATCCTCGTCACCGGTAACCCCAACAAGCAATCCGGGCTCTTTAGCATCCACGAGCGCGTGGACTTGATCAAAGCCTCAATTGACCTGCCGAATATCACCGTGGATTTCCACGCGGGCCTGCTGGTGGATTATGCCTCCGAGCGCGGCATTGATGCGATTGTGAAGGGTCTGCGCTCCTCACTGGACTACGAGTATGAGCTGCCCATGGCGCAGATGAACAAGCGCCTCTCAGGCATTGACACCGTGCTGCTGCTTACCGATGAAAAGTACGGCTACATTTCATCCTCGCTGTGCAAGGAAGTGGCTAAGTACGGCGGGGATATCTCTGGCTTCTTCCCAGAACCAGTCGGCAAAGCCGTGCTGGAGAAGTATCGCGAATGATTGTTGCCCTTGCTGTCCTTCTCGCCATCGCTGTGGGCTCGTGCATGCAGCGTGTCTCTGGCATGGGTGTGGGCCTGATTTCGGGCCCGATTCTCTCGCTCATTCTGGGACCGGTGGAGGGCATCATGGTGCTCAACATCCTCGCCTGCCTTAATGCCGGTGCTACCACCGTGGCAGTGCGCAAGAACGTCGTGTGGTCGCAATTCGCGCTCATCGGTTCGGTGATGATTCTCGGCTCAGTGCCCGCAGCCTTCCTCATCGCCGCGATGGACACCGCACCGCTGCTCATCCTGGTAGGCGTGGCACTGCTCATCGCGCTCGCGGTGGTCACCTTCGGCAAGAACCTCGTGCCACCTGTTACCGGCCGTGCGCCCGCGCTCACCGCCGGGGTAGTGGGCGGATTCACCAACACCCTCGCTGGTATCGCCGGGCCAGTGTTCACGGTGTACTTCTCCGCCGCGAAATGGTCCCAATCCCACTACGCTGCCACCATGCAGCCGCTGTTCATGCTCGGCGGCGCTATTTCTTTCCTCGTCAAAGCGCTCGTTGGCGCCGCCGCCATTACGAGTATCAACTGGATGGTGTGGCCAGCCGGGCTTATCGGCATGTTCATTGGCATTAGCGTCGGCGGGCTCATCGCCGACAAGATCGACCAAGCGGCGGCCCGAAAGTTCTCACTCATCGTGGCCGCCGCCGGTGCTGCCGCGGCTGTTATCCGCGGGTGGACATCACTTTAGAAGCGAAGACAAAAACTCTTTTGTCCTTGGCTGCTGGGGATTATCCAGCACCTGCTCCGGGGTGCCCATCTCCACCACGGCGCCCTCGGCCATGAACACAACCTTGTCCGCGACCTCGCGGGCAAAGCCCATCTCGTGCGTGACCACAATCATGGTCATACCACCGGAAGCCAAGTCCTTCATCACGCGCAGAACTTCCCCGACGAGTTCAGGGTCAAGAGCGGAGGTAGGTTCATCGAAAAGCATAAGCTTCGGATCCATGGCCACCGCACGCGCGATAGCAACACGCTGTTGCTGACCACCCGAAAGCTGCACCGGATAAGCATTCGCCTTGTGCGCAAGACCAACCTGGTCCAACAACTGCATAGCCTTCGTCTTCGCATCTTCGGGCTTGATGCCCTTGATGTGAATCGGCGCCTCAATAATGTTCTCCAGCGCGGTGCGGTGGCTGAACAAGTTGAAAGACTGGAAGACCATGCCAATGTTTTGCCGCTGCAGTGAGGCATCCTTTTCAGAAATCTCATACAGCGTGCCGTCTTTTTCGCGGTAGCCCACGAAGTCACCGTCGACATACAAACGGCCAGCGGTGATCTTCTCCAAGTGGTTGACACAGCGCAAGAACGTGGACTTACCGGAACCGGAAGGCCCGATGAGGCACATGACCTCGCCTGGCTCTACCGTGAGGTTAATACCCTTGAGCACCTCGAGCTGGCCAAAAGACTTATAGACGTCGATGGCGTCGACCATTGGTTTATTCATTGCGGTCTACCTCCGGGATGACGGAAACGTTGCGGGGGATGTTGCCCTCGGCATCTGCCAAAGCTGCCAGCTGACGGCCGGTCAACTCACGGGTCGCGCCCTTTTCGTAGTACTTCTCCAAGTAATGCTGGCCCACCATGAAGATGGAAGTAATCACCAGGTACCAGGTCGCGGCGACCATGAGTAATGGAATCGGCTCAAAGAGTGCGGCGGAAATATCAGTCGCGCGGCCGAAAATCTCATGGGTATAAGGAATTGCGACAACCAGGGAAGAGGTCTTGAGCAAGGAAATGAACTCATTGCCAGTTGGTGGGATGATAATGCGCATGGCCTGCGGCATCACCGTGCGGCGCATGGTCATCCACCAGCCCATGCCTAAGGCCTTCGATGCTTCCTTCTGGCCTTCTGGCACCGAAGAAATACCCGAGCGCACAATCTCCGCCATGTACGCGGCCTCATTCAGACCCAGGCCGATAACGGAGAGGAAGAATGCCGAGGACAACACGCCCTCGAGCGAAATCTCGGCGAAGCCCAAGTTGATGGACTGATACAGCGCACCGAGCAGACCCCAGAACACCAGCTGAACATAGATTGGGGTGCCACGGAAGACCCACAAAAACACCCAGGAAATAGAACGCAGCACCGGGTTAGGGGACATGCGCAGTACAGCCAGGATGGCGCCGCCGACCACACCGATGATCATTGCCAATAGCGTGATGGCAAGAGTATGCAGGGCCGCGATAGCAATGCGGGTGTCCAGAACATACGCGAAGTAAGTATCCCAGCCATAAGCCTCATTGCGGGCGGCCGAAATCACGAACCAGATGGCTAGCGCCAGGACAATGAGGGCGAAAGCCCAGCGCCAGGGATGGCGAAGCGGCTTAGCTTTGATCCTCTCAGGGGTACTCATGAAATGGGCCTTTCATTAATCATTGCCGTGTCGATGAGGCCGTCTTCAATACCCCACTGGGCAAGAATTCGGGCGTAATCGCCGGTGTCGATCAGGTGTTGGAGGGCAGCGGCCATTGCCGGGCCGTATTCGGAATCTTTCGGCACAGCCATGCCATAAGGCGCAGCATCAAAGATGTCGCCGACGAGTTCCAGCTTGCCTTCGGAACGGTTAACGGCATATGCAGTCACTGGGGAGTCCGCAGACAGGGCATCCGCACGGCCAGTCAGCGCTGCGATGGCTGCGTTATCGGAGGTGTCATAGCTCAAAATCTCCAGGTCGCCATCGCATGCTTCCGCCTTCGGACGAACGTCATCAGTTTCAGAGACCGTGGTGCGCTGCACCGCGACGGTCATACCACACGCGTTGGCTGGGTCCACGTCCTCTTCGTTCGTGGTTGGCTGCGCCCACTGAATACCGGCGTAGAGGTAATTGACAAAGTCAAAGTTCTGGCGGCGCTCTTCAGTGTCCGTAAAGCCGGAGACGCCAATATCAATCTGTCCGCCTTGAATAGAGGGCAAAATCATGGCGAAGTCCTGCTCCACGGGACGGAAGTCCAAGCCCATGATGCTCGCCATCGCGCGCGCCAAATCCATTTCCACGCCCACAATCTGACCATTTTCATCTTTGAGCTCAAAAGGCGCGAAAGGAGGGTTGGTGCCGGCGGTGAGGACGCCATCTTCGTCATCGACAAGCGCTGCGATTTCATTAACCCGCTCGGGGGTGATCTCTTCCCAGCCTTCCGGAAGCACAGGCTCCGAGTTGGTCACGCAACCGCTGAGCACGCCGACTGAAGCCAACGCGGCTAAAACCTTATAGCGCATCTACGCGGCCGCCTTCTTCTTGGCAATCTGCGTATCTGCAAAAATGAAACCGCCAACGATTGCGCCGCCAAGAACCAACATGGCAATAATTGGCAAAGAGCCGGCATCTTGGCCTTCACCCCAAGGCCACAGCGCGCGCAGCGAACCGAGCATGAAACCAGTCATGACGGCAAGGGTTGCGCCGCGGTGAGAGTCCAGGAGGTAATTCAAAGTGCGCACGAAAGCAGCAAGGCCGCAGATAGCGCCCACGATGAAGACAATGATGACGGTGAAATTACCGTCGGACACAGCTGCGATAGTCGGCTGGTACAGGCCCAGCATCAGCAAAATGAGGGAACCTGAAACGCCCGGCATAATCAGCGCGCACACAGCAACAGCGGCGGCGAAGAAGATCACAATGAGATTCGGGTCTTCGACTGCTTCGGATGTAAAGCCCGTCATCACGAAAATCACCACGGCAGCAACCAGGGCGTAAATCCAGTACTGCGGCTTTGCGCGGTCTACCTTACTCATCATGGAGATAGGCACCAGCATGGAGACAGCAACCATGCCCATGAACAATGCATGGGAGATGGAGAAGTTATTGTCCACGAAGGAGGACAACACCGTGGACATGCCGAACACGGCAACGACCATGCCAACGCCAACCGTGAGCAGAAACAGCCAATCAACCTCTTTGATCTTGCCCTTAATAAGCAAGTTAGCGTTGTGCAGTGCGCGCTCATAAATGCCGACGATCAGCGCGACCGTGCCGCCTGAAATACCCGGTACGAGCTCCGCGGATCCAATCAAAGCACCGCGAATCAAGTTGAGAATATGCTGCAAAAGTAAACCCCTTAACGTGTATAGATCAACGCTTCACCGTACACGTATATGCGCATAAAATCCTAGCCGCGTAGGAACGGCAAAACGTCATAAATGTTCACGGTTGGCAGGTTCGGCGCAATCACTGCACCGTAGATGGAACCGAGCACAGCCCAGACACCGAGTGAGATCACAACATCGAGGAGGAAGTTCTGCTCAGGGGAGTCACCCATTCCGAAGGTTGGCAGGGAAGAGGTGCCGGCACCATTTTCAGAGGAGGTTGGGACTTCCAAGCTTTCTGCGCCCTGAGAGGATTCTGCGGAGGACTGCTCCAGAGTGTCGCTAATTTCGGATGAAATATCCTGGGCATTGGCGATCGAAACTGGCGCGACAGCGACTGCGGTTGCAGTGATCAGGGCGGCGAGCTTGGTGCGCATAGTGTATCTCCTGAAAAGATGGTTGGAATTATCTTCCATTAGGGTACTGCACCACGCCATTCAATGTGAAAGAAAGAGTACTTTGGGCCACATGTTGAACTCGACTTTGTCCCAAGTAGCAACCGACAAGATGATTGCAACCTACCGTCACTTGCACCAAAACCCTGAGCTTTCCATGCAGGAGCACAAGACCCAGGAATTCATTGAGGCGGAACTCGATGACATCGGCCTGGAGCATTTCCGCTGCGGCGGCACTGGTGTGGTGGCCATCGATAAGTACGGCGATGGGCCCTTGGTGGCTTTTCGCGCTGACACGGACGCTTTGCCGATTAAAGAGGCGACGGGGGTGGAGTATGCATCGGAAAGCACTGGCGAATTAGGCGGTGCCACCGTGCCTGTCATGCATGGCTGTGGCCACGACTCGCACGTGACCGCAGCATTGACGTCCGCGCGCCTTATCCATGAGCAAGCCGACGCCTGGGCCGGCACCATCGTGTGGATCTTCCAACCGGCGGAAGAAACCGCTGAAGGCTCCCGCGCCATGGTCGATGACGGCTTGTGGGACAAGGCTCCCAAGCCGGACATCGTGATGGGCCAGCACGTGTTCCCATTTGAATCCGGCACCATCAACTACACGCTCAACGCGGCAATGGCTGCGGCCGATTCGCTGAAGATCGCCCTCTATGGCGAGCAATCCCACGGCTCCCAGCCGCAAGACTCGATCGACCCGATTGTCCTCGGCGCACACATTGTTACCCGCCTGCAGACGATTGTTGGCCGCGAAATCGCGCCGCTCGACTCCGCCGTGGTCACCGTGGGCACTTTCAATGCCGGGCTGAAGGAGAACATCATCCCAGACCGCGCGGAGCTCAAGCTCAACATCCGCACCCTGACCCCGGATGTGCGCGAGCACGTGCTGGCCTCGATTACCCGCATTGTCAACGCCGAGGCCGAAGCTTCCGGCGCGCCCCAGCCAGACATCGAAGAGATGTACACCTTCCCGCAGCTCAAAAACGACGCCGAAGAGGGCGCCAAGGTTGCCGCAGCACTTCGCGCAGAGCTTGGCGATGCCAACGTCATCGAAACCCCACCGCTCATGGGCTCTGAGGACTTTGGCCACCTCGCTGAAGCCATCGACGTGCCCAGCATGTTCTGGTTCTTCGGCGGTGCCGCTGCTGGCGATGACAACCCCGCCAAGAACCACTCGCCGCGCTTTCTGCCTGTCGAAGACCCCACCCTTGTCACCGGCGTACGCGCCTGCGTCGCTGCCATCGGCGCGTATGTGAGCAAATAGACTGCTGCGTTCCCCGAGGCAATTCATTAAGGTAAGGCTTGCCATAACTTGCAAAGGGGAACAGTATAAATCCGGAACAACTCATCGGGGTGCTCAACAGTCCACAACATAAGCAGGGGATTGATGACCGCTGCTGGACCATCACCGGGATTGAACAACGCACCGAGGATCTAGTGCGCGTCGCTGGCACGGTCTCCGGTGATAATGACTTTGCCGCCTGGGCGCTGCCTAATCCCACCATCCGTATCTCGCTGGGGGAGCAGCCCGTGGAATTTGCCGGCATCCCGTGCGCGCCAACTGCGACCTCGCGGGTTTACACGCTCGCTGAAGTCGACGTGGACCGCCGGTTGATTGAGGTGGACATAGTCAAACAGGGTGAAAGCTCTGCCGCCATGCGATGGCTGAACTCTCTTGCCATCGGCGATGAGATAGCCATTGTCGGCCCGCGCCCACCCCGCGTGCCCACCGATGCCCCCTCGCGCATTCTGCTCGCCGACTCCTCCGCGCTACCCGCTGCCGCACGCATACTGCGCACCATGAACTTCGACGGCCCAACCCACCTCATCGCCGCCGTGCCAGCCGATGAATTCGCCATCGTCCAAGCAGAACTCACCGGCCGCAACGTGGAACTGCAGCGCGTAGACACAACACTGTCTGAAGCCTTCGCCGCTCTCGACGTTCCCGCTACCGCGAGTGTCTGGGCCTCCAGCGAACGCGACGATATCCGCGAAATCCGCCGCCGCTGCAAACACGACCTCGGCATCACGCCCGAAAACATGCAAGTCTTCGGCTACTGGAAACGCGGCACCACAAACACCGCCATCGACATCGCACGCCTCACTGCAATCGCAGCCGGCGACGGCTCCCTCGAAATCGATGACTTCGACATAGACATCTAAATCCAGCTTCTGAAGAGATGTTCAATTTCCAAGCCCATGAAAAGTCGAGATTGAAATCCTTCATTTACGCGGCTTAGAACTGAAACAGTTACCGGCGACAAGTCCTCCAGGGTGGGATAGCTGGTTTCCTTATGTCTTGGGGAATGCACAACACCCCGCCACCAGTAAAAGAACTGATAAGCGGGGTGTCGAAGTTGTGCCCCTGGTGAGACTCGAACTCACACTGGACGGGTTTTGAATCCGTTGCCTCTGCCAATTGGGCTACAGGGGCGCACAAAGAGATAGTAGCGTAAGTAGTTCGCAAAATTAAAATCACCATGCCTACACTGGTAGACGTGACTTCAAAGCTACTTCTCATTGACGGCCATTCCATGGCCTTTCGCGCCTTCTACGCCCTGCCGGTAGATAAGTTCTCAACCTCGGGCGGGCAGCACACCAATGCTGTGTATGGCTTCATGTCCATGATGGCTTCGCTGGTAGGCGAGGAAAAGCCAGACTCCATCGCCGTTGCCTTCGACGTGGGCCGCAAGACTTTCCGCACGGACATGTTCCCGGAATACAAGGCGCAGCGTGAATCGGCGCCGGAAGAGTTTAAAGGCCAGGTGACCATCATTCGCGACATCCTGGACAAGGCGGGTATTACCACCTTGTCGCGGGAGAACTTCGAGGCCGATGACATTCTGGCAACTTTGGCCACCCAGGCCAGTGACATGGCTGGCTTTGACACCTTGATTGTCACCGGTGACCGCGATTATCTGCAGTTGGTCAATGACTCCACCACCGTGCTCTATCCCATGCAGGGCGTATCCAAGCTGCACCGCTTTACCCCGGCCGCAGTGGAGGAGAAGTACGGGCTGACCCCTGAGCAGTACCCGGATTATGCGGCGCTGCGCGGTGATAGCTCAGATAACCTGCCGGGCGTGCCGAAGGTGGGTGAGAAAACCGCGTTGAAGTGGATTTTGCAGTACAACGATCTGGACAACCTGCTGGACAATGCGGATGCCATTAAGGGCGTGGTGGGTGAGAACCTGCGTGAGCGTATTGAGCAGGTGCGCCTGAACCGCACCTTGACGCAGATGATCACCGACATGGACTTAGAAGTCGGTCCGCAAGACTTGGCTTTCAAGCCCGTGGAGGCAGCCACGATTGCAGAGCTTTTCGATGAACTCGAATTCGGCGTCAACCTCCGCGAGCGCGTGGTGGATGCTTTCCCGAATATCGCGGGCGTAGTGCCGGAGTCTGATAGTGACGTCAAAGTGACTGTTAGTGAGGAGAGTCTAGCCAAGTGGCTTGACGGGAAGAATGGCGTGGCCGTGTTCATCACCGGTGATGGTCGTCCGGGTCAGGGTGATGCGACGAGTATTTCGCTTGTGGATTCCGCCTTTGAAGGCATCCACGTTGAACTCGCCGAGCTTTCCCCGGAGGACGATAAGGCGCTGGCAGCGTGGCTGGAATCGGATGCAGAAAAGTTCCTGCACGAAGCCAAAGCGGCGTACCACATGCTTCAGGGTCGTGGCATCAGCTTGGGTGGCATCGCGCACGATACCGCGCTTGCGGCCTACCTGCAGCGTCCTGGACAGCGAACCTATGAGCTCACCGATGTCTATCAGCGCCACCTGCGTAAGACGCTGGATTCCTCCAGCGAGCAGTTGTCTTTGCTTGATGACACCGGCGGAATCGACTCCGCAGCAGCGATTATAGAACTCACCGTGGAGTTAACCAAGGCGCTGCAGGAGATTGATTCCTACCAGCTCTATGTGGAACTTGAAATCCCACTGGTGTCCATCTTGGCCAAGATGGAAGCCGTGGGCATTGCGGTTGACGTGGACATCTTGGAAACTCAGCAGGAGGTCTTCGCGGACCAGGTCGCAGCGCAAGAAAAAGCTGCGCGTGAACTGGCTGGAGATGAGAAGCTGAACCTAAACTCCCCGAAGCAGCTGCAAACAGTCCTGTTTGAGACCCTTGATTTGCCGAAGACGAAGAAGACCAAGACTGGTTACTCCACGGCGGCGAAAGAAATTGAGCAGCTGGCTATCAATCACCCGCACCCTTTCTTGGATCATCTGCTGGCGCATCGTGAGTACCAGAAGCTCAAGACCACGCTCGAAGGCTTGATTAAGACCGTGCAGCCTGATGGCCGCATCCACACGACCTTCAACCAGACTGTGGCCTCCACGGGACGTCTATCCTCGACGGATCCGAATCTGCAGAATATCCCAGTGCGCACGGAATCTGGCCGCACGATTCGTTCGGCGTTTATCGTCGGCGAAGGCTATGAAACCTTGCTGACGGCGGACTATTCGCAGATTGAGATGCGCGTGATGGCGCACCTGTCCCAAGACCCAGGTTTGATTGAGGCGTACAAGGAAGGCGAGGACCTGCACAACTACGTCGGCTCCCGCGTCTTCGACGTGCCAGTCGATCAAGTGACGTCCGAACTACGCCGCCGCGTCAAGGCCATGTCCTACGGTCTGGTCTACGGTCTATCGGCGTTTGGTCTGTCTCAGCAGCTGTCCATTCCTGCCGGCGAGGCGAAGAAAACCATGGATGCCTACTTCGACCGCTTCGGCGGCGTGAAGAAGTACCTGGCGGACGTGGTTGAGCAAGCCCGCAAGGATGGCTACACCGCAACGGTCTTTGGACGTCGCCGCTACCTGCCGGAACTGATTTCTGACAATCGGCTGGCACGTGAGAACGCCGAGCGCGCAGCACTCAACGCCCCAATCCAGGGCACCGCCGCGGACATCATCAAAGTCGCGATGATTCGCGTCGACAAAGCCCTCAAGGGATTCAAGTCCCGCGTGCTGTTGCAGGTGCATGACGAATTGGTCGTCGAAATTGCTCCTGGTGAGCTCGACCAGGTGCAGGAGATTGTGGAGAGGGAGATGGATGCATCGATTAGCTTGCGCGTCCCACTCGAGGTCTCTGCCGGAACCGGCGACAACTGGGATGCTGCCGCGCACTAGCCCTTCTGGTTATTAGCCATGTCGTGGGCAGTGCCGCGCCAGCCTTCATAAAATATCGGCCGCGGATTATAGAAAATCGGATCGCCAGGGCGAGGTTGATAGCCCGGCCATCCGTTTTCATCCCGGATGATGCGGCCATTTTTCGGCGGTGCATTGGGATTGTCATCGTTAGCCGCATTATGCGGGGCACATGCGTTGGCGAGGTCATCCCAGCTGTGCTCTTTCTTGCGCACATAGGCATAAGCGTCGATGTGGTGCGCTTGGCACGTGATCGCGGGGCGCCCGCAGCGCGTGCAAGTCAAGGTCTCGAGCATGACTCCCAGGCGGTGCTCGCCAGCGGAGAAACGAGTGCGAATAATCGGGTGAATGAAGTTGAGCTGCGCACGGCCATCTTTGACGCTGGTGTGCGCCACATAGCCGGTATCCGCGAGTGCGAGGTTCACGGCTTCTTCAATCGGGATGGAACCTCCGGATAGCGTGTTGACGTGCCCACGGGCATAGTCCACATTTGGGTCACCGGTAATGATGATCATCGGCTGATACTTCTGCTCGCCCTCGCTGCCACCGGACTTGAGGGTTTTCATCATCCAGTTCGCGAACAGCTGGTCATACTGCAGGTGCGGATATTTCTTCTTGCTGCTCGCAATGTAGCCCTGCGCCAGTGCCTGGATTTCGCGGGCATCGTGCTCGCGTAGAACGCCTTGGATATGAATCATCCCGTTCTCGTTGGCTTCTTTCGCGAAATTCACGCGATTGACGCGGGAAGGCTTGTCTGGGCGGTTGCACTTGCTCAGGATGGTTTTCAGGTGCACGGCGGCATCCGCGACCGTGTTATTCGCACAGGCGCGCAGCATTACTTCCAAAACCTGGCCCGGGTTATTGAGACTCTGATTAACTTTGCCTACGGCGACTGAAACAATTTTCAGGTGGTCGAAGGACAGGCCGAGCTCGGATGCAACTTTCTGACGCGGCTTAATGCGCTTGTGCACTCGCAGCAAAAGGTTTACTTCGGCCTGGCTGAGGTTGTCCTCGCGCGCAACAACTTCTGGGTGCGTGGTGCCAACGCGATCTTTAAAGCCCGCCACCAGGTCCCAGCCGCTGTTGCGGGCTGCCTGGTATGCGGTGTAAACGTTGGTCGATGTCATGTTTCATAGACTAGGAACAGCGTGCGGAACCAACAAGGGCAACTGCAAAGTGACGATAAAATCTGTGGATAACTTTTTTGCTATTTTTCTGAAACTTCGTCTACCTGGACAGATAGGCTGTGTAATTTCTTCTGCACCATGGTCTTAGCGAAGTAATCAAAGGGATGTTGGGCGAAACCGAAGATGGATAGGCCGAGTATCACCACGATGGTGGGCTCAACATAATGAATACCAAAGGCGGCGAGGATGGTCAGCAGCACCCAACTGTTGCGAATCGCGGCGGTTTTATAACCCGGGGTAATGGAGATGATGTCCAGATTCAAAGACCATTTGCCCAAGGAGGTATTCCATCGGCCCTCCACCACGGTGCGGTAGATGAAGAAGCACAGCGAAAATGCGTAAATCTGGTACAAGGTCGCGGCGTGGCCGACCAGGGGAGCATCGGCAGTTAAGTTGATGAGCCACTGGATGATGAGGATGACTGCACCGACGGCAAAACCGTCGATCCAAAAGCCGATGGCGCGGCGAACAAGAACAGACAAGCGGTAGCGCATGAAAAATACGTTACATGGCTCGTGTCAAGGATTGCACTGCTTGCAGCAAGGATGTAGTATTAATGAGGCGTGTCTATGCCTGCGAGCGGTTTCAATCAGTATAGGAGGGTTGACTTCGTTGGCGCGGTGAGATTGATACAACGAGTACAAGAGATGCGTTTCTGTCCATTTTCTATCTCCTAACAATTCGGAGCACACTTTAATATGCCCACTTCTAACACCCCTCAGGTAGCGATTAACGATATCGGTACCGCTGAGGACTTCCTCGCAGCAGTCGACGCAACCATCAAGTACTTCAACGATGGTGACATCGTCGAAGGTACCGTGGTTAAGGTTGACCACGACGAGGTATTGCTCGACATCGGATACAAGACCGAAGGTGTCATTCCGTCCCGCGAGCTGTCCATCAAGCACGACGTCGACCCAGATGAGGTTGTCGAGGTCGGCGATCAGGTCGACGCTTTGGTTCTGACCAAGGAAGACAAAGAAGGTCGTCTGATCCTCTCCAAGAAGCGTGCTCAGTACGAGCGTGCTTGGGGCGCCATCGAAGAGCTGCAGGCGAAGGAAGAGCCAGTTACCGGTACCGTTATCGAGGTTGTCAAGGGCGGCCTCATCCTGGATATCGGCCTGCGCGGCTTCTTGCCAGCATCCCTCGTTGAAATGCGTCGCGTCCGCGACCTGGAGCCATACATTGGCCAGGAGCTGGAAGCAAAGATCATCGAGCTCGACAAGCAGCGTAACAACGTTGTTCTGTCCCGCCGTGCATTCCTTGAGCAGACCCAGTCTGAGGTTCGCTCTGAGTTCCTGCACCAGCTGCAGAAGGGCCAGGTCCGCAAGGGCGTTGTCTCTTCCATCGTCAACTTCGGCGCATTCGTCGACTTGGGCGGCGTAGACGGCCTGGTGCACGTTTCCGAGCTGTCCTGGAAGCACATCGACCACCCATCTGAGGTTGTGACCGTTGGCGACGAAGTAACCGTTGAGGTTCTGGACGTCGATCTGGACCGCGAGCGCGTATCCCTCTCCCTGAAGGCAACTCAGGAAGATCCATGGCGCGTATTCGCACGTACCCACGCTGTGGGCCAGATCGTGCCAGGCAAGGTCACCAAGCTGGTTCCATTCGGTGCGTTCGTTCGCGTCGAAGAAGGCATCGAGGGCCTGGTTCACATCTCCGAGTTGGCACAGCGCCACGTTGAGGTTCCAGACCAGGTTGTTGGTGTCGGCGAAGAGGTAATGGTCAAGGTTATTGACATCGACCTCGAGCGTCGTCGTATCTCCCTGTCTGTTAAGCAGGCAGACGAGGATTACACCGAAGAGTTCGATCCATCCAAGTACGGCATGGCTGACTCTTACGACGAGCAGGGTAACTACGTCTTCCCAGAGGGCTTCGACGCAGATACCAACGAGTGGAAGGAAGGCTTCGACGAGCAGCGTCAGGCTTGGGAGGCACGCTACGCTGAGTCCGAGCGTCGCTTCCAGCTGCACACCGCTCAGATCGAGCGCCACCGTGCGGCTGCTGCAGAAGCAGCTGAGACCGAGGCAGCTTCCTCCAACTACTCTTCCGAGTCCAACGATGCAGCTCCGGCATCTGAGGCACCGGCTGAGTCCGCAGGTTCCCTCGCATCTGATGAGCAGCTCGCTGCTCTGCGCGAGAAGCTTGCTGGTGGCGAGAACTAATTCTCACCGCTAACTAAGCAACGCGCCCCCCGCTTCATTGCGGTGGGCGCGTTCTTTTATAGTTTTGCTCGGATTGACCACTTTCGGGGTTAGAGGCCCATCTGCCGATGACGTCACGGAGAATTGTGCTTTCTTGTGCGCTATTGCGTTGAAAACGCCGTGGCTATGCCCGTTACTGTGCTTCTGTGTTGGATTGCTGTGGGCTTGCTTCTGGTTGCTGCGGGAAGCTGGAGAAAGCCTAAGAATCAGTTAAACGTTGAATAGTAGTTGATTTTATTGGCACATTCTGCTTAGGATGTAACCTACAACACCCACAGGGTTGTTACTCGTAATGGAGGCAAGACCTGAGTGGCTTTTCTATTGTGAATTGCTGCTCAGGTCTTTTCGTGTTTTACCGAGACGGAAAGAAGGTACATCTCATGTCAAAGACTGAGATGCGCACCGCTGCGGAGGAAATCCTCGCAGGCATCGGTGGTGCGGAGAACATCACATCCTTTACTCACTGCGCGACGCGTCTGCGCTTTGAGCTGGCGGATGTTTCAAAGGCCGATAAGGATACGCTGGATGCGATCCCGAAGGTCATGGGCGCTGTCCCACAGGGCGGCCGCAACTATCAGGTTGTTATCGGTGGCGATGTTGCCAGCGTGTACAACGAAATGATTCAGCTGCCTGGTGTCAAAAAGACCGACGCTGACATCAAGGCCGCTAACCGTGCGAAGTCCAAGGGCAAGATGCCGTGGCTGGACACCGCGTTTGAGTATCTATCTGACTCCTTCCGCCCAATTCTGGGCGTGCTGCTTGGCGCTTCCTTGATCATTGCGTTTACCGCGGTGATGGAAGCTTTCGGCGTGGTGGATACCCGTTCGGAAGATAAGGCAGCAATCTGGTTCTTCATCGACGCCATGTGGCGCTCGGTGTTCTACTTCCTGCCAGTGATGGTGGCGTACAACGCGGGTAATAAACTCCGCATTGACCCGTGGGTTCCGGCGGCAGTCATGCTGGCGCTGTTTACTCCAGAGTTCCTGAACTTGAAGGAAAACCCGATCGCGCAGTGTGTTGTTGATGAAACACTGGGCACGGAATCCTGTTCCATTACTTTGCTGGGTATCAACGTTATCCTGCCTGATTATGGCGGAAACGTCTTCGTTCCATTGATGATGGCACTGGTCGCAGCGGCCGTATACAAGGGCTTCCAGAAGATCATTCCTTCGGCAGTGCACATGGTCTTCGTACCGTTCCTCACCCTGGTTGTGGCCATCCCAGTCACCGCAGTTCTCATCGGCCCATTCGGAGTGTGGCTCGGCGGCATCATCGGTGAAGGTCTGGCATGGATGAACGGCAACGCACCATTCGTCTTCGCAATCCTGATTCCAATGCTCTACCCATTCTTGGTTCCACTGGGTCTGCACTGGCCACTGAACGCTTTGATGCTGGTCAACATTGAGGCCTTGGGCTATGACTTCATCCAGGGCCCAATGGGCGCATGGAACTTCGCTTGTTTCGGTGCCACTGCAGCTGTTCTGGCTATCTCGATGCGTGAGAAAGACCCAGAAATGCGTCAGACTTCCGGTTCTGCTCTGGCGGCTGGTCTCTTCGGTGGTATTTCGGAGCCTTCGCTCTACGGTATTCACCTGCGCTTTAAGCGCATCTACCCGCGCATGCTGGTCGGTTGTTTCGCAGGTGGTCTCACCATCGCCATCCTGGGCACCGCGTCCGGCGGCGTCACCACCAACGCATTCGTATTTACTTCCTTGCTCACCATCCCGGTCTTCTCCCCAATGTTGACCTACACCATCGCGGTGGCCGTCGCATTCGTAGTAGCATTCGCGCTGATTTACTTCACCGACTACCGCACGGCAGAAGAAAAGGAAATTTCCCGTGAGCGCGCAGCAGCAGCTGGCATCATTCCGGCTGAAGAAAAGGAAGAAGTAGCACCAACCGCTGACCTGGTTTCCCCGGTAGACGGCATGGCTGTCAAGCTTGAAGATATTGATGACAAGGTCTTCGCTGGCGGAACCTTAGGTCAGGGCGTGGGCATTGTTCCTATCAACGGCCACATCCTCAGCCCAGTCGCGGGCACCATCGCGACGGTGACCAAGACTGGCCACGCATTCGGTATCAAGACCGATGATGGGGTAGAGGTTCTTGTCCACGTCGGCATCAACACCGTTCGCATGAAGGGTGAAGGCTTCGAGCCACAGGTTGCCAAGGGCGACCGTGTCGAAATCGGTACCGCTTTGGCCGAGGTTGACTTGGACAAGATCAAGGAAGCAGGTTATGACTCCACCGTGGTCATGACCGTGACCAACACCAAGGCAATGGCTGAGGTTGCCGGCACTGCGGAAGGTGCAGTCAAGGCAGGCGAGGCAGTGGTCAGCGTAAAACGCTAACCTAGTTATCGATGCAAATCCTTCGAGTATTTAATAACAACGTCGTTCTCGCACGTCGCGGGAACGACGAGGTTATTGTGACCGGGCGCGGCTTGGGGTTCAAAGCTCACCACGGTGATGACATTGAACCCGCGCGCGTGGCGCAGGTGTTTACGCCTTCGTTGGGCCGCGACCCAGACCACCTGGCCATCATGCTGGCGGCGCTGAGCCCGGACTACATTGACAAGGTGGTTGCAGCACTAGACAAGGTTGGAGTGGATGCAGAGCTCACGCTGGTCGTGGCGTTGGCAGACCACATCCAGTCCGCAGTCAAGCGCACCCGGGCAGGCCACCACATCAGCTACCCGTTGCGCGCTGAGGTGGAGCATTTGTACCCGGAGGACTATCGCCGCAGCACCCAGGTCTTGGCGCTTGTCAACGCTGAGCTGGAAACGCCGTTGCCAGATGAGGAGGCCATCGCTTTGGCGCTGCATTTGGTCAACGCGGGCTTCGCGTCAGGGGACTTGTCGCAGACCTACCGCATGACAGGTCTTATCCAGCAGTTGATCGCCATAATCGGTGAATTTTTGGGTAAAGAGCTAGATTCCGAAGAAGTCACCGTGGCCAGGTTTATTACCCATTTGCGGTATCTTTTCGTGCGCATGCAGCAAAATAAACAGCTAAGTGCGGAACATTCGGCGATTGGCCGCGCTATCGTGGAGGCGTACCCGCGCGCGAGTGAGTGCGCGAAGATTCTGGCCAATATCATCGAGCTGCGCATGGATGATCCGCTCACAGATGATGAGATTTCATACCTTGCGCTGCACGTTGCACGACTTGAGGGAAAGCATTGAAAATCATCGGTTTAACAGGCGGTATCGGTAGCGGCAAGTCCACGGTCGCACAGCTTTTTGTGGAAGAGGGCTTTCCTCTTATCGATGCCGATGTCATCGCACGTGAAGTCGTCGCCGCAGGCCAACCGGCATTGCAAGAGCTTGCCGATGTTTTCGGCGCGGACATCTTAGAGCCATCGGGAGAGTTAAACCGCCAGCTGCTGGCGCAGCGCGCGTTTGTGGATCGTGAGACCACCGACAAGCTCAACGCGATCACCCATCCGCGTATTCAACAGCGCACGCAAGAGCTTTTCGATGCATACCGCGAAAAAGATGTTGAAGCCGTCATCTATGACATGCCGCTGTTGGTAGACAATGGTCTGGATCGCGCGATGGATTGGGTCATCGTTGTTGATGTTGCGGCTGAAGAGCGCATCCGCCGCTTGGTGGAATACCGCGGGCTGGATGAAGAAGACGCTCAGCGTCGCGTCAAGGCGCAAATTCCGGATGGATTGCGCCTGGCAGCAGCGGATTCTGTGATTGATAACAATGCTGCGATTGACAACCTCAAACCACAGGTGGACCAACTGATCTCGGATGCGCCCTGGCTTGCCTAGCAGCGTAGAATAGCCGTTATGGCTTTTGCAGGAGAACACCCGATATATTCTCAGTCCGAGCACCGCCCGGTCGGCGAAATTGAACGCACCGGTCGGGCGTTCGAGGTAGTTTCTGAGTATCAACCTGCCGGCGACCAGCCAACGGCTATCGCGGAGTTAGACCGCCGTCTCAATGAGGGCGACCGTGATGTGGTGCTGATGGGTGCTACCGGTACGGGTAAGTCGGCGACGGCAGCGTGGCTCATCGAAAAGCAACAGCGTCCAACGCTGGTGATGGCTCCGAATAAGACTCTGGCGGCGCAGCTTGCCAACGAACTCAAGCAGCTGCTGCCGAATAACGCGGTGGAGTATTTCGTGTCTTATTACGACTACTACCAGCCGGAAGCGTACATCGCGCAGACTGATACCTATATTGAAAAAGACTCCTCGATTAATGAGGACGTGGAGCGTCTGCGCCACTCGGCGACCTCCGCGCTGCTGTCACGCCGCGATGTCGTGGTGGTCAGCTCCGTGTCCTGTATTTATGGTCTGGGTACGCCGCAGTCTTATCTGGACCGCTCGGTGCTGCTGCATATTGATGATGAAGTAGAGCGCGACCAGCTGCTACGCCTGTTGGTGGACATCCAGTATGAGCGCAATGATGTGGGCTTTACCCGTGGTACTTTCCGCGTCAACGGTGACATCGTGGATATTATCCCGGCCTATGAGGAACGCGCCGTGCGCATTGAGTTCTTCGGTGATGATATTGATGCTCTGTATTACATCCACCCGGTGACCGGCGACATGATTGAAAAAGTCGACGAGCTGCGAATCTTCCCGGCAACGCACTACGTGGCGGGACCGGAGCGCATGGAAAAAGCCGTGCAGGCGATCAAGGAAGAACTTGCTGAGCGCCTAGCTGACTTGGAAAACCGCGGCAAGCTGCTCGAGGCGCAACGCCTGCGCATGCGCACCGAATATGATCTAGAGATGATTGAGCAGGTCGGATTCTGCTCCGGCATTGAGAACTATTCGCGCCACATGGACGACCGCGGTCCCGGTACCGCGCCGGCGACGTTGATGGATTATTTCCCGGAAGACTTTCTCACCATCATCGACGAGTCACACGTGACCGTGCCGCAGATTGGCGGCATGTTCGAAGGCGATATGTCGCGCAAGCGCAACCTGGTGGAATTCGGCTTCCGCCTGCCTTCAGCAGTGGATAACCGCCCGTTGACCTTCGATGAGTTTGAGCAGCGCGTGGGCCAGACCGTCTATCTGTCGGCGACCCCGGGCAATTATGAAGTGGCTGCTGCTGGTGGTGAGTACGTGGAGCAGGTCATTCGCCCGACCGGCCTGGTGGATCCACAGGTCACGGTCAAGCCGACCAAGGGCCAGATTGATGATCTCATTGATGAGGTCCGCGAGCGCACGAAGAAAAACGAGCGTGTGCTGGTCACCACCTTGACCAAGCGCATGGCTGAGGACCTGACGGATTATCTGCTGGAGCACGGCATCCGCGTGCGCTATTTGCACTCAGATATTGATACGCTGCAGCGCATCGAGCTGCTGCGCCAGCTGCGCTTGGGCGAATATGACGTGCTCGTCGGTATTAACCTGCTGCGTGAGGGCCTTGACCTTCCCGAGGTATCGCTCGTGGCCATCCTGGACGCGGACAAAGAGGGCTTCCTGCGCTCAACCACCTCGTTGATTCAGACCATTGGTCGTGCGGCTCGTAACGTCTCCGGTGAAGTCATCATGTACGCCGACAAAGTCACGGAGTCCATGGAACGCGCGATTGATGAGACCGAGCGGCGTCGCGAAAAGCAGATTGCGTACAACAAGGAAATGGGCATTGACCCACAGCCTTTGCGCAAAAAGATCGCGGACATTCTGGACCAGGTCTATGAGAATGAGGGTGACGGCGAGTCCGATCCGGCATCTATTGTGGACAAGCCCGACGTGTCCATGATGGCGGCGGATGAGGTGCAAAAGCTGATTGATGATCTGTCGAAGCAGATGGCTGCCGCCGCGCGTGAGCTGAAATTCGAATTGGCAGGGCGTCTGCGCGACGAGATTGCTGATCTAAAGAAAGAACGCAGAGGACTCAAAGACGCGGGAATTTAGTGCAATAATAAATTCAATAGGTAAATTTCCGATCTCGACCAAGAAAGTGAATTTAAATGCTTACTTATGACACCATCGCTGTAGGTACTGACGGTTCTCCAACCTCCCTGCGCGCAGTCCGCGCCGCTGCCAGCATGGCGCGCGCGTATGAGGCCAAGCTGATCATTATTTCTGCTTTCTACAACCAGCCTGGCGCAATGCTTGGTGCACCTGACTCTGAAAGCGTCCCAGTCATCGACCGCGCTGATGCACAGTCCTACCTGGATGATGCAGCGGCCATCGCACAAAAGGAAGGCGCGAAGGCAATAGAGGTCATTGGCAAGTCCGGCGACCCAGTCAAGGCGATGCTGGAAGTGGAAAAGGACTACAGCGTGGACATGTTCGTTGTCGGCAACCGCGGCATGAACTCCGTGCGTGGCCGTGTTTTCGGCTCCGTGGCAACGGAACTAACGCGTAAGGCACAGGCAGACGTTGTCGTGGTAAACACCACGTCTGAGCGCAATTAATTAATTCTATTGTTAGACTGATATCAACAAATTATCGCGTGCGAAAGGTCAACATGAGCGAATATGACACCATCGTTGTGGGTACCGACGGATCCAAGTCGTCCCTTCTGGCAGTAGAGCGTGCAGCACTCATCGCGGCGGCATTTGATGCCACGCTGATTATCGGCTGCGCTTATTACGAGAACAAGGAAGAAGCATCCAAGACCCTGCGCCAGGAGTCTGTCACCATCTTGGGTGATGACATTGCTGCTGAAAACCTTGCTGCGGGCAAGGCTCACGCAGAGAAGCTCGGCGTGACCAAGGTTGAAACCGCTGTGCGCGCTGGCACCCCAGTGCAGGCACTGATGGCGATTGTTAACGATAACAACGCTGACCTGCTGGTTGTTGGTAACCGCGGCATCAACTCGCTAACCGGCCGCCTACTGGGCTCGGTTCCTGCAGATGTTGCACGTCAGTCTGACTGTGATGTCATGATTGTGCACACCGTGAACTAAGACTTCACAAATAAATACGCCGCTAAGTGGAAAGTACTCACTTAGCGGCGTATTTCGTTTTTAGTTATTCGGGTGTTTATCGAATTCCTCGATCAGCTCATGCCCGCTTTCGCCGTGGATAAACGGCACGGCCGCCCGCGCGCTTTTCGCCACTTCCGCCAAGGGTGCCACGGTGCCGTGGGAGAGCACATGCTCACGCGGGGTCAGGGTGCGCACGGCGACCATCTTGATCTGCGTCGGGTGCTCTTTGACCACCTCTGAGAAGATCAGCGGATCATGCTGGCCATCATCGCCAACCAGAATCCAAGTCATGTTTGGGTAGTCAATGATCAGGTTTCGCAGCTGCACCTTCTTGTGCTCCATGCCGCTGCGAAACAGCCCAGTATCGGTTGGTCCCCAGTCAGTCAGCAGCATTGGCCCGCGCGGAAAGCCGTGCTGGCGCACAAACCGGTTCAGCGTTCGGTAGGTATTCCACGCGCCGGTGGAGAGGTAGAAGACCGGGGCTTCTGGATGCGCTTCTTGGATGCGGCGGAAGAAGGCCGCCATGCCATCGACAGGCATGCGCGTGTTCGTGCGCTTGACCCACGAATTCCACGCCGCGACCATCGCGCGCGGCAGCCAGGTGACCAAGATGGTGTCATCAATATCGCTGATGATGCCCACCGGGCGGTCAGAATCCGCCACCATGACATCAGCGGTGGCATCCTGTGCGCCTTGAATTGAAATCTTGGCAGTGTGCCATCCTGGCTCCAAGCCTGGGTTGTCCATGCTGATGTCAATGTAGCCATTCGCGTCCGTCTGCGCGTGGACTTCCTTGTCACCGATTGTGACCGTGAACGGGAAATCCGTTAGCTGCACGGTGAGAAACTGCCGCCACCCACGCTGCTCCGGACGATCATCGGGATGTGCACCCGGCTGCTTCGCCGAAGGGCTTTCCGGATCCACCGCCAGCACGCGTCCAAAGATGCGGATGCTATTTTTCGAACCATATCCGGTGTACCCACTAATAGCAGGCACCCAACCACGCTTAGATGCGAACTTCACTGCAGTCTTATTGATGGTTTGCTCTGTTTTGCGGACGATGTCACTGAAAGCCATGGTTGCCAATTCTAGTGGAATTCCTCGGGCCACTCACCGATAATGGTCAAGGTTTGCGTTGCGCGGGTCAGTGCGACGTAGAGGTCGTTGATGCCCAGTGGGCTGCGTTCGATGATGTCCACGGGGTTGATGACAGTCACGTGGTCGAACTCAAGGCCTTTGACTTCCTCGACGTTGTTGACGTCAATGACCGCGTTGAGGCGGCCGTTGTCATCGGTGAAAATGCCGGCCTTAAGCGGCTTGTCGGAGTACTCAAGGAAGCGGACTGGTTCACCGTCGCGGATTGACTCGGTCTGCTGTGCGGAATCGTCCACGCTTTTGCGCACCTTGTACGCCAAGTCCGCAATGGGCTGTGGCGTGCGGTAATTGACCGTGAGATGGTGAATGCGGAAGCGATCGCCCACGAATTCACCGAGGGTGTCTTCCCAAGCATCAACGCCGGCGGGGGAGCTGGTCTGACTAGTATCGCCGACCACCGTCATCCAGCGCGAAGGGGTGCGGCGAAAGACCATGCGCCACTCCATCGGGGTGAGCTCTTGGGCCTCATCGATGACCACATGGCCATAGGCCCAGGTGTAGTCGGCGGCGGCACGCTCAGCGGTGGAGCGATGGTCCAAGGTCTGTTGGCGGCGAGCAAGTGCTTCGGCGTCAATCACGTCATGCGCGGAGAGAATCTCGGCCTCAAACATGTCGTCATCATTATCCGTTGACATCGAAGAAGACAGGATATCCAGCGCGTCTTCCGCATCAGAGACTTGCTCTTTCCACGCTGCACGCTCGGCTTCTTCCTGGGCCTCCACATCGGGCATGCCGATGAGCACCGCTAGCTCATCCAGCAGAGCCACATCCGCGGCCGACCAGGCTTCAATGCCATCGAACTGCGTCGGACGGAATAGCGCCTCACGGGTCTCATCGTCATAGGCATAAGCCGCATGAGCAATGGCATCCTCAGAACCCAGCAACTCCGCCAGGACGGATTGTGGGGAGAGCGTCGGCCAGAAGGCATCGATAAGCTCTTGCACCGCGGGGGTCTCTGAAAGATCATCAAAGAGCTGGTCGACATCGGCACGCGAGAGCAAGTTCTTGCCGCCCAACGGATCCGCACCAATCTTGTTAGCCATCTGCTCCGCGAGAGACTGCACGAAATGCTCAATGAACGCGCCGCGGGCATCATTATGCGGCTTGTGCGAACGCCGCGCACGAGTGCGTGCCGCCTTGACCATATCCGGAGTGGCAGTCAGATAAAGCTGCTCTACCTTGATGGAGACCGGATCTTCCGGCACAACCTGGTACGCGCGCAGGGCCTCGCCCAAGATACCCACCATGGCATCCGAGCCCTTGATTTCACGCGTGAGCAAAGAGTCCTGCAACGTTGCCGTAACACCGGGGAAAAGCTCCGAAATGGTAGACAGCACCACGCCGGTTTCACCGAGTTCAGGCAGAACGCGGGAAATATAGTCCAAGAAAGTTGAGTTAGGACCCAGGATGAGCACGCCGGTCGATGCCAAGCGTTCGCGGTGGTTGTAGAGCAAATATGCTATTCGATGCAGCGCCACCGCCGTCTTACCCGTACCCGGGCCGCCGTCAACCACCATGACTCCACGGCGCTCATCACGAATGATCTCATCCTGCTCACGCTGAATGGTCTCCACGATGGAACTCATGTGTGTGGTACGCGCGCGTTCCATCGCTTGGTGCAGCGCTGATTCGCTGGTGATGCTCGCGTCATTATCAACATCAACCGCTGCGGCTGCGAGCTCGCGGGCTAGCACCTCATCGGTGATATCAGTGACCGTGCGTCCCTTGGTGCGAATATGGCGACGCACCGCAACATCCTCTGGCTGCGCAGTAGTGGCCAAGTAGAAGGGCCGCGCCATTGGTGCACGCCAGTCCAACAGCAAGGTGCGGTAGTCATCTTCGCGGGCATCCAAGCCCATGCGGCCGATATAGCGGCGGTCCAAACCATCTGCGGTGGGATTATCACCTGGGGCATCAACGTCGATGCGGCCGAAGACGAGGCCGAGCTGCGCCAGGTTGAGGCGGTCCAGTTTGCCCTGGAGCAAGTGGTACTCGGTCTCACGGCGAACCAAGGCGTCTGAGTCGGGGTTAGCGGGGTCAACGTCTGCTTGGACTTCGTTCAGGCGCTGGTTGGCGTCCGCGACTTCCTTGTCCAAGCGGTCAAAGAGCATGTCGACATAGGTTTGCTCCGCTGCAATTGCGGAAGCTTTCTCTGTCTGAACTGGAGAATTAGGGGAGGAGGGGTTAGGTGTTGACGGCGAGGTCACGGAGGGCATCAACTTCCTTGGATGGTGATGAGTAAAAAATAGAACAACGGCCCAGCATACAAAAAGCTGGGCCGTTGTGGGTAGAGCGTGTGACGAACTAGATGTTCTTGCCAACCTTCTTGATTGCCTTAGCAATCTTCTTGTCAGCTTCCTTCTGGAACTTGTTCGCCTTCTTGTTCCACTTCTTGGCGGAACCACCGGAAGACTTCTCAGCCTTGGTCAAAGCCTTGTCGGCCTTCTTCTGTGCCTTGGAAGCGTTCTTAACCACTGCCTTGCGGGCGGTCTTTGCGTTATCTTCCGCGGTAGCCAACCAGTCACCAGCGTTGTCATTGACAAAGCCGCGTGCGGTCTCGGTGTAATCCTTAGCGGAGTCACGCACGTTAGCGATCAGGCCCTTGCCGGCATCCTGCCAATCATCCTTGTTGTCATCAACGTAGGAGCGTGCCTCATCGACATGAGACTTAGCAGTGTTGAGCAAGTCCTTGCCGGTGTCCTGCCACTCATCCTTGTGGTCATCCACATAAGAAGTCACACGGTCGGAGGTGTCCTCAAACCAGTCGGTGGCCTTGCCGGTCAGCTTCTGGGTTTCAGACTTGGTTGGCAGCGCAGCCTGTACCTTCTTGCTGGTGCGCTCACCAGCCTTCTGTGCGCGCCAGGTCAAAGATGGCTTGCCCTCACGGTCCTGGGTGGTGATAAAGAGTGCGCCCAGCAATGCGGTGTTGGTGATCAGCGCATTGCGGCCCTCGGTCTTTTCCTTCTCAGAGTCCGCAGACCAGAAAGCATTCGCGCCAACCAGTGCTGGCAGGCTGGTGCCAGCCAAAACAGCAGCGGAGGTGCGAGGAGCCTTGCCAATGGCAAACAGGGAACCTGCGCCGACGCGTGCACCAGCAAGTGCGCGCGCTACCAGCTCAGGATCACTTGGAATGTAGCCGGCGTACTCGCGTGGCAGCACCTTGCGCAGGCGCTCCAACATGTTTTCGGTTTCCGCAATGTGCTGGTCGGTGTTGCGCAGAGTGTCAACGCCATCCCAGACAAAGAAGGACGCGAGCATTGGACGGGCGATTTTACGTAGCATTTGTTTTTAGCTCCTTCAAATAAAGTTCGCAAACTTTTCTAGTCAACCAGTGTACGCATTTTGTCAGCACAGATGACTGAAATTTTATGTTTCCAGTAAAATTGTTATCGGTTCGCGACTACCAGCGGCGGTCCCACCAGTCACCCAGGTGTGGGCGCTCATCGCCCAGCGTGGTGGCCTTTCCGTGGCCCGGCCAGACCACTGCTTCATCGGGGTAGATGTCAAAGAGTCGTTCCGTAACATCCTTGTAAAGACGCACGAAGTCGCCTTCAGACGTGGTCTTGCCCACTCCGCCAGGGAATAAGGAGTCACCAACAAACAAGTGCGGCACACCGTCCATGTCTACGGCCAGACACGCGCCACCTGGAGTGTGTCCGCGCAAGATAATGACGTCATGTTCCCGGCCGCCGAATTCGATGGTGTCATCGTGCTGCAATTCGACATCGACAGACGATGGCAACGCTGGCGATTCCAGGAATGCTGCATAGTGCGTGGCGTCGGTTTCTTTCAAGACTTCTTGCAGCGCGCGGACATGGTCCCAGTGGCGGTGGGTGGTGAGAACCTTGGTGATTTTCACGCCGGCTTGTTCAGCCATGGCCAAAATGGCTTGGGCATCATCGGCGGCATCAATAAGCAGGCCTTCACCGTTTGATGCGAGCAGGTAGCAATTGTTGTCCATCTCAGAAACTGAGATGTGATGGAGAGTAATATCGTTCGTCATATTCACCACCTTACGGGTATGTTCGATGAAGAGTAGAACATAAAAGTCATCAGAGGAAGAGAAAAACCAACAAGTGGCTGATCGTTTAGTAGTCCGCGGTGCACGTGAGCACAACCTTAAAGGAGTGGACATTGATGTCCCGCGCGACAAAATGGTGGTATTTACCGGCCTGTCCGGTTCCGGCAAGTCTTCGCTGGCCTTTGACACTATTTTCGCCGAGGGTCAACGTCGCTACGTTGAGTCTTTGAGCTCCTATGCCCGCATGTTTTTAGGCCAGATGGATAAACCCGATGTGGACTTTATTGATGGTCTGTCGCCGGCGGTGTCCATTGACCAGAAATCCACCAACCATAACCCACGCTCGACCGTAGGTACGATTACGGAAATTTATGACTACCTGCGCCTTTTGTTCTCTCGCGCGGGTACCCCGCACTGTCCGAAGTGTGATGCGACTATTGAGCGTCAAACTCCGCAGCAGATTGTGGATTCTATTTTAGCGCAGGAAGAAAAGCTCAAGTTCCAGGTTTTGGCTCCGGTTGTGCGCAAGCGCAAGGGCGAGTTTGTGGATCTGTTCGAAGATTTGGCGGCGCAGGGTTTCGTGCGCGCGACCGTCGATGGAGATCTGATTCAGCTCAATGAGCCCCCGAAGCTTAAGAAGCAGATTAAGCACGATATCAACGTTGTGGTTGACCGTTTGCAGGTCAAAGCTTCTGCCAAGCAGCGTCTGACGGATTCGGTGGAGACTGCGCTGCGGCTTGCCGATGGTCTGGTGACCATTGATTATGTGGACAACGAAGAGTTGACCCACACCTATTCGGAGAAGGCATCCTGCCCGAATGGCCACGCGCTGACCATTGAGGAATATGAGCCACGCGCCTTTTCCTTCAACGCACCATTTGGTTCTTGCCCAGCTTGCGATGGCATCGGTACCAAGACTGAAGTGGACTTGGATCTGTTGATTCCAGATAAGGATGCACCAGCAGTCGAGGCCATCCAGCCGTGGAGCTCTTCGCCGAACTCCAAGTACTTTGTGAAGCTGGTTGAAGGCTTGGGCAAGGCGATGGACTTCGATCCGAACGCGCCGTTGAGCTTGCTCACCGAGGAGCAGCGCGATGCCCTGATTTACGGCACCGATGAGGAAGTCAACGTCCGTTACAAGAACCGTTATGGGCGCCAGCGCAACTGGACCGCACCTTTTGAGGGCGCAATCGGCTTCCTTGAGCGCAAGCTCGAGCAAACGGATTCTGATTGGGCCAAGGACCGCCTGCTGCAGTACACCCGCCTAGTGCCTTGTCCTACCTGTAAGGGCTCGCGCCTGCGCCCAGAGATCCTTGCTGTGCGTTTGGCAGCGCAAGGATTTGATGAGCTGTCCATCGCAGGTCTGACTGGACTGTCCATTGAGGATGCCTCGAAGTTCTTGGATTCTTTGGTGCTTGGTCACCGTGAAGAAATCATCGCCGGTGCCGTGCTGAAAGAAATCCAGGCACGTCTGCGCTTCCTGTTGGATGTCGGTTTGAACTACCTAACCCTGGACCGTGGTGCGTCCACCTTGTCCGGTGGTGAGGCACAGCGTATTCGTCTGGCAACGCAGATTGGTTCCGGTCTTGCCGGCGTGCTTTACGTGCTAGATGAGCCTTCCATTGGTCTGCACCAGCGTGATAACCACCGTCTGATTGAGACGCTGAAGCGTCTGCGCGATATCGGCAACACCCTGATCGTGGTGGAACACGATGAAGACACCATCCGTGAAGCAGACTGGCTCATTGATATCGGGCCACGCGCTGGCGAATACGGTGGCGAAGTCATCTACCAGGGCGAGCCCAAAGGCATCTTGAAGTCCAAGGAGTCTTTGACCGGACAATACCTATCGGGCGCAAAGAAGCTTGGTGTGCCGGATTCACGCCGGGAGATTGATAAAGAACGCACTCTGAAGGTCGTGGGTGCGCACGAGAACAACCTGAAGAACATCGACGTGGAAATCCCACTGGGCGTTCTGGTGTGTATTACCGGTGTGTCCGGCTCCGGTAAGTCCACTGTGGTTAATCAGATTCTGGCCAAGACTCTGGCGAATAAGCTCAACCGTGCGCGTCAGGTGCCGGGCCGCGCGGTGCGCGTCGAAGGCGTTGAGCACTTGGACAAGCTGGTGCAGGTTGACCAGTCTCCAATTGGCCGCACCCCACGTTCCAACCCGGCTACGTACACGGGTGTCTTTGACAAGATCCGTAACTTGTTCGCTGAGACCCAGGAGTCCAAGGTTCGCGGCTACAAGCCGGGACGTTTCAGCTTCAACGTCAAGGGCGGGCGCTGTGAGGCGTGCCAGGGTGATGGCACCATCAAGATTGAGATGAACTTCCTACCAGATGTTTATGTTCCGTGTGAAGTCTGTGAAGGCGCACGCTACAACCGCGAAACCCTAGAGGTTTTGTACAAGGGCAAAAACATTGCTGAGGTCCTCGACATGCCTATCTCTGAGGCGTCTGAGTTCTTCGAACCCATCACCTCCATTCACCGCTACCTGGCAACCCTGGTGGATGTGGGTCTGGGCTATGTCCGTCTTGGTCAGGCCGCAACCACCTTGTCTGGTGGTGAAGCGCAGCGTGTGAAGTTGGCATCTGAGCTGCAAAAGCGCACCAATGGTCGCACCATCTACATTCTGGACGAGCCAACTACAGGTTTGCACTTTGAAGACATCCGCAAGCTGATGCTGGTCATTCAAAGCTTGGTGGATAAGGGCAACTCGGTTCTCATCATTGAACACAACCTGGATGTCATCAAGGCAGCCGACTGGATTGTGGACATGGGGCCGGAAGGCGGAAACGGCGGCGGCACCGTAGTGGCTGAAGGCACACCTGAGGATGTCGCTGCAGTGCAAGGCTCCTACACGGGCCAGTTCCTCAAGCCAGTTCTGGAGAGCTAGTTGCGGCCCAGGTAATTTCCTGGGCTAGTGTTTCTTGACGTGACTTCACATCAGAACTCGCCACGTGCGAAGAGAAGGACTGCCCGCGGGAAGGCTATGTCCCGGGGAGCCTCACTGACGGTGGCGCTTTCTGCTTCCATCGCGTTGCTCACCGGCTGTGCGATGCCGGGCGGGCCAGGTGCGCCGACTGCCACCACGTCTTCTGCAGCCCCAGGTTTTGTGCAAGAAAAAGACGTTGAGATTCTCGAGGATGAAAACCTCGCGGCCGCCATGGAGCAGATTGTCTCCGATGTCGAGGACAAATATGGCGCGACCGTATCGCTGGCGGTAGTCGGTGATACCGATGAACACCTGGCTGGTGGCGAGGGGGCTGAGCCCGCCTGGTCAACCATCAAGGTTCCCATCGCCATCGCTGCCTTGCGTGACGGCGCGGACGAGTCCCTCGTGGACGCCGCCATTAAAGAGTCAGACAATGATGCTGCCTATGCTTTGTGGCAGCAGGTCGAATGGACTGAGGGCAGCGCGATTGAGAGCATCGAAAAGTTGCTCAATGATTTTGAATCCGATGTCGAAATGGACCAAGCCTTTGGCATGTCCACCTGGAAAGGCAAAGCCCAGGCGCGCTTTGCCTCCCGTCTGGGCTGCGTCCCTGAATCTGAATATGTCTATGACGCCATGCAAGATATCGTGGAGTGGCAAAAGTGGGGCTTATCGGGCCTCGGTGACGTGCACTCCAAGGGTGGCTGGGGCTTGGATGACTCCGATGGTGAGTACACCTCCCGGCAGATGGGCGTGATGCCTGTTGACGGTGGGGAAGTTGGTATAGCCATCTCTACCTCGTGGATGACCTGGGATGATGACATGGCTTTCTTGGATGACACCGAGTATGACTCAGTAGAAGACGTCTCCGCCGCCGCGCTCGATGAGATTGCTAGCCGCCTAGAAACGCTGATTGACAAAGCATTAGAGACCGGCGAGCTCAAGCCAGTCGATGACTGCTTCGCCACCTCAACCTCTCACACACCTACTGAAGAAGAATCCACGGAAGAAGCTTCGGTCTCTGAAGCATCCGCCGAAATCGAATCGGAAGAGCCAACGGAGGAAGAGTCCGCAGAATCCACCGAAGAACCTTCGCGGGAGTCTTCCAAGGAAGACGAAGAATAACCAACAGTGACTTGGGGTGTTGCGATTTGGATGTTGGATAAGGTGGTGTTAAAGTTATCTGCACTACCGCCCGTAGCGCCATTTTCAGGAGCATCGGGTCGCAAGCGGAGCATCTCCCACCTCATTCCGTACAAGGAAACTTGTGCAGGATACAGGTAAAAAGGTAACCAAGCTAGACCAGCCTTTGGATTCGAAGGTGAGTTTGCTTGGCAACTTTTGAGAGCTCCCGGCTGCACTGGTTTAAATATCAGGCAGGCGGGATTTTCCGTTTGTGGCTGGTAGGTGAACAATCTATCCCTTCTCACTTAGGAGACACACAATCAGCTCTGAAGCTCGCATTAATGAGCGCATCCGAGTACCAGAAGTACGTCTGGTCGGTCCCGGAGGCGAACAAGTAGGCATCGTACATACTGACGACGCACGAAAGCTCGCTTTTGAGGCAGATCTGGATCTGGTCGAGGTTGCCCCTAACGCTAAGCCGCCTGTAGCCAAGATCATGGACTACGGCAAATTCAAATACGAGCAGGCTCAAAAGGCCCGCGAATCTCGTAAGAACCAGCAACAGACTGTGGTTAAGGAACAAAAGTTCCGTCCTAAGATCGATGATCACGATTATGAGACCAAAAAGGCAAACGTTGTTCGCTTCCTGGAAAAGGGTTCCAAGGTAAAGGTAACCATCATGTTCCGTGGCCGTGAGCAATCACGTCCTGAACTTGGTTACCGTCTGCTGGAGCGTCTGGCTACAGATGTCGAAGAATTCGGCATCGTGGAGTCCCGCCCTAAGCAGGATGGTCGTAATATGACCATGCTCTTGGGTCCAAACCGCAAGGGTAAGAAGTAGCCCGAAAAGTTCAATTCGACGGTTGTACCGTGCGCTCCTGTTGGGGTGCGCTGCACCGCGTTATCGACTCGTCAAGGATTTAGGAATCTCATGAAGCAGAAGACCCACAAGGGCACCGCAAAGCGTATCAAGGTGACTGGTTCCGGCAAGCTGCGCCGTGAGCAGGCTGGCCGTCGCCACCTGTTGGAAGGTAAGACCTCCAAGCGCACCCGTCGTCTGAAGGGCACCGAAGAAGTTGCTCAGGCAGACACCAAGCGCATCAAGCGCCTGCTTGGCCGCGCGTAATTAGCGCCTAATCACCCACAAATAGTTCGTCAAAGATAGTTAAGGAAGTAACACCGTGGCACGAGTAAAGCGCTCAGTCAACGCCAAGAAGAAGCGTCGCGCGATTTTGAAGTCCGCTAAGGGCTACCGCGGCCAGCGTTCCCGCCTGTACCGTAAGGCTAAGGAACAGTGGTTGCACTCCATGACCTACGCTTACCGCGATCGTCGCGCGCGTAAGTCTGAGTTCCGCAAGCTGTGGATCCAGCGTATCAACGCTGCAGCTCGCATGAACGACATCACCTACAACCGTCTCATCCACGGCCTGCGCCTGGCTGAGATCGAGGTGGACCGCAAGATCCTTGCTGAGATTGCTGTCAATGATTTCGAGACATTCTCCGCACTGTGCGAGGCTGCAAAGGCTGCACTGCCAGAGGACGTTAACGCTCCTAAGGCTGCCTAAGTCTAAGCCTTAAACATACGGCTACTTGAAAGCCCAAGCTCTTCATCTGAATCTCAGATTACGAAGAGCTTGGGCTTTCATAATGTTTCGATAAACAAGTGTTTTCTCAGTGGTGGTTAGTCCCCGTGCGACCTAAGCTGGGCAGCACCGGCTAGAACCTGAAATATCTTTTGAGAGCGAGTTTGCATGACGAATCCTTATAATTCATTCGACCAAGGACGCGACGACTACTCAAATGATGAGCAAACGCCGCGGCCGCAGTCTTATGCCGAGTACCAGGAGTCGTTGAATAGTCCGCAGCCAAACCCACGACAGCAGCTTGCAGACCCGCGCGGGCAGGGCGGGCAACAGGCTTATGACCCGTTTCAGCAGCAGCCCATGGCGGGTGCACCGGCGCCTTATGCCCAGCAGTCAGGACTGATTCGCAATCCCGGCCAACCCAAGTCTTGGGTTGCCACGGTGTTGCTCACGGCGTTCCTTGGCACTTGGGGCGCGCACAATTTCTACCTCGGTTACCGCAATCGCGCGGTCACTCAGCTGGTAATGACCCTGGTTGGTTATTTGACCGCTATTTTCTTGGTTGGCTTCGTCTTGCTTGGCGCCGTTGCGATCTGGGCATTTGTTGACTTTGTTCGCGTTCTGTTGCGCAGCGGTGAATACGGTGTGGACGCTGATGGCGTACCGCTGACCTAGTCCTCGTTAGCCTGCTTGATTCTTGTATTTGCCCGCTGTGTGCTTCGGCTACAGCGGGCTTTGTCATACCCCGGTAGTTGATGGTGAGTTGATTGGTGGGGAAGAGGTTTTTGCGCGAATGCTTATAAGGCATCAGTGGTTGGTAGATTAAACGGCATGGCATTGGATTTTGAACAAGCATTTACCGAACGCACCCCGCGCATTGTTAACGCGGCAAAGCTGCACCGCTCCTCAGCGCGCAAGAAGGCGAATGCTTTCATCGTCGAAGGTGACAATTCCGTAGATGCGGCGGTGTCTACCGGTGCGGCCACGGATGTGTTTGTTACTGAGCGTGCCGCGGAGAAATTCGCGGATATCGTCACAGCGGCGGGCTACATGGACGTCTATGTTCATCCAATCACCGATAGGGCAGTGAAGTCCCTGTCTGATACCCAAACCACCACGGGTATCTTTGCCTTGTGTACTCCTGTGTTGTGGACCCCGGGCAAGATTCTCAACGGCAAGCCGCAACTGGTATCAGTTCCGGTGGAGACCTCCGAGCCAGGCAACGCTGGTACCTTGATTCGCACCTCAGACGCCATGGGCGCGGATGGCGTCATCTTCGCCGGTGAAACCGTGGATCCATTGGGGTCGAAGGTTGCGAGGGCATCGGCGGGCTCGCTATTCCACATCCCAACCGCACGCGATACCAACATCAAAGACGTGCTGGGTAAGCTGCGCTCTTCTAACCTGCAGATTCTTGCCACCGCACCGCAGGGTGATGCAACACTCGATGAGGTGGACTTGTCCAAGCCAACGGCATGGTTGTTTGGCAATGAGGCGCATGGTTTGAGCAAAGAGCTTCTCAATGCCGCTGATATCCGCGTCGGCATTCCGCTGCGAGGTCGTGCCGAGTCTTTGAATCTGGCCACCGCGGCGAGCATTTGCTTGTACGAATCCGCGAAGGCGCAGAACCGCTAGATTCCCATTGATTGTGACCGGAGAGTGAGACGGACTGAGCGTTGGGAAATCCGATGGCAGTCCGTCTCACTCTTTGGTGGGGTTAGCTGCGTGCTTGGTGGGGCGAGACTGTAGGATGGTTGCGTTATCAAACTGAAGTTTTCGTCCAAGTTAAAGAGGTTGAAGGACACGTGTCTGCTACCCCAGAGATAGAAATTAACGAGGCATCATTAGAAGCTGCAGCCAATGAGGCCGTTGCAGCATTTGATGCGGCGACCACCCTCGAGGAGCTGCAAGAAGCTCGCCGTGGGCATCTGGGAGACAAGAGCTTTATATCCCAGGCACGCCAGTCACTTGGAACCTTGCCTAAAAATGAGCGCAAGGATGCCGGCCGCATGGTCAACATGGCGCGCGGAAAGGCGGAAAAGCACTTCGCGGAAGTCAACCAGGTTCTGGAAGAAAAGGCTCGTGCTGAGCAGCTCGCTGCCGAAACCGTCGACGTTACTGTCGCGACCACCCGCCAGCAGACCGGTGCGCTGCACCCAATCACCGCGCTGAACGAGCGCATCGCCGATATCTTCATCGGCATGGGTTGGGAAGTTGCCGAAGGCCCAGAGGTGGAAGCAGAATACTTCAACTTCGACGCGCTGAACTTCAAGCCGGACCACCCCGCACGTACCTTGCAGGACACGTTCTACGTTGGTGAAGAAGGCTCCAAGCAGATTCTGCGCACCCACACCTCACCAGTGCAGGTTCGTACCATGCTGGGCCGCAATGTTCCTGTATACATCGTCTGCCCAGGCCGCGTATTCCGCACCGATGAGCTGGACGCAACCCACACCCCGGTGTTCCACCAGATTGAGGGTCTGGCCATCGATAAGGGCCTGACCATGGCAAACCTGCTGGGCACCCTGGATCACTTGGCGCGTCAGCTGTTCGGTCCTGACACCAAGACCCGCATGCGCACCAACTACTTCCCATTCACCGAGCCATCCGCTGAGGTGGACGTGTGGTTCCCAAACAAGAAGGGCGGCGCAGGCTGGATCGAGTGGGGCGGCTGCGGCATGGTCAACCCAAACGTTTTGCGTTCAGTTGGCGTAGACCCAGAGGAGTACCAGGGTTTCGCTTTTGGCATGGGCATTGAGCGCACCCTGCAATTCCGCAATGGCCTTTCTGACATGCGCGACATGGTCGAAGGCGACGTCCGTTTCACCCTGCCATTCGGCGTCCAAGCTTAAATTCCGAGGAAGGAAAACCACATGCTTATTTCACAAAACTGGCTCCACAGCGTCCTCGGTGAGCACAACCCAGGCTGGACCGTTACTAGCGAAGAACTCGACGCCGGCTTCGTCCGCGTCGGTTTTGAAACCGAAGGCTATGAGCCACTGCCCGAAATCAAGGGCCCAGTGGTCATTGGCCGTGTTGAAAAGATTGAAGAACTCACCGACTTCAAAAAGCCAATCCGCTACTGCCAGGTCAACGTTGGCCAGGCCAACGGCACTGGTGAGCTGCAAGGCATCATCTGTGGTGCTCGCAACTTCGAAGAAGGCTCCCTAGTCCCAGTATCCCTTCCAGGTGCAGTGCTTCCTGGTGGCTTTGAGATCGCCGCGCGTGAGACCTACGGTCACATCTCCAACGGCATGATCTGTTCTGCATCCGAGTTGGGCTTGACTGAAAAGTCCGAGGGCATCATCACTCTTGATGAGTCTTATGCACAGCACATCGGTGATGACGCACTGACTTTGCTCGGCGGCGCTGACACCGTATTCGATGTCAACATCACCCCGGACCGCGGTTACGCATTGTCCATGCGTGGCCTAGGCCGTGAAATCGCCTCCGCATTCGATCTCAAGTTCGTTGACCCAGTCGGTGAGGCATCGGCAGCCAATGGCAGCCTGATTGATATTGACCTGCGCGAGGAAACCAAGGCTATCCGCTTCGGCCTGCGTAAAGTCACTGGCATTGCCCCAAACGCTGACTCACCATTCTGGATGCAGCGCATTTTGATGCTGGCTGGGCAGCGCCCAGTCAATCTGGCAACC
Organism: Corynebacterium casei LMG S-19264; assembly: GCF_000550785.1. Lineage (NCBI taxonomy): Bacteria > Bacillati > Actinomycetota > Actinomycetes > Mycobacteriales > Corynebacteriaceae > Corynebacterium > Corynebacterium casei. Next base: position 1,702,358 of record NZ_CP004350.1, on the reverse strand, counting down.
GACGTCACCAACTACGTCATGTTCTTCCTGGGCCAGCCAATGCACGCTTTCGACGCCAACAAGGTCGCAGGCAACCTGGTTGTCCGCAATGCACAAGCCGGCGAGAAGTTTGAGACCCTCGACCACGTCAAGCGTGAGCTGTTTGCCGAAGACGTCGTGATCTGCGATGACAACGGAATCCAGTCCATGGCTGGCGTCATGGGTGGTACTACCTCCGAGATCTCTGATGAGACCAGCGATGTCTACTTCGAGTCCGCTACCTGGGATCCAATCACCGTTGCGCGTACCTCACGCCGCCACAAGCTGAGCTCCGAAGCCTCCCGTCGCTTTGAACGCGGCGTTGATCCAGCGATTGTTGAATACTCCTTGGACTTGGCCTGCGAGCTGCTCGTGCAGTACGGCGGCGGCCACGTCGAGGAAGGGCGCACCATCGTGGGCGATGTCCCTGAAGCACCGGTTGTTTCCATGGATGTGTCCAAGCCATCGCGCTACGCCGGCGTGGACTACTCCCGTGAGACCATCACTGCCCGCCTAGAAGAGGTTGGTTGCTCGGTTTCGGCATGTGACAACGGCAACGCTGTGGATGTGACTATCCCATCCTGGCGCACCGACATTGCTGAAGATGTTGACCTGATTGAAGAGATTCTGCGCCTTGAAGGCCTGGAAGCAATTCCTTCCATCCTTCCCATCCCAACCATTGGTTCCACTGGTCTGACTGCGGCACAAAAGCGCCGTCGCGCGATTGGTCATGGTCTGGCATACGCCGGCTACGCAGAGGTCATCCCAAGCCCATTTGTGAACGCAGAAATCTTCAACACGTGGGAACTGGACGCTGATGATGAGCGCCGCAACGTCGTTTCCGTGCAGAACCCACTGGAAGCGGACAAGTCTGTACTGTCTAGCACCTTGCTACCGAACATGCTTGATGCCATCGCACGCAACGTAGCGCGTGGCCGCACAGATGTCTCGCTGTTTGGCTTGCAGCAGGTGTCTTTCAAGCGCGCTGATTCCACTCCAATGCCAGATGTGTCCAAGCGTCCATCGGATGAGGAGATTGAGCAGTTGGTCAACACCTTGCCAGCGCAGCCACTGCACGTGGCCACCGTTGGTACCGGCAATCTGGAGTTTGAAGGCCCATGGGGTGAAGGCCGTGCCTACACCTACGCGGATGCTATTGAGTCTGCACGCCAGGTAGCACGCTCTGCTGGTGTTGAGATTGAGGTTGAAAACGCTGATGTAAAGCCGTGGCACCCAGGTCGTTGTGCTGCCATCAAGGTTGGTGGGAAAGTAGTCGGCTACGCCGGCGAGTTGCACCCACAGATTCTCAAGGCCATGGGCCTGCCAGCGCGCACCTGTGCGATGGAGCTGGATATCACTGCGTTGCCGTTTACTGAGAACCTGCCAGAACCAGTGCTTTCTTCATTCCCATCCTTGCACCAGGACATCGCGCTGGTTGTGGATGAGGACGTTCCAGCAGAGACCGTTCGCCGCACCTTGGAAGAGGGCGCGGGGGAGCTTCTGGAAAGCGTTGAGCTATTCGATATCTTCCGTGGCGAGAAGCTCGGCGAGTCCAAGAAGTCCTTGGCATTCAAGATGTTCTTCCGCGCAGCGGAGCGCACCCTGACCGATGATGAAGTCAACACTCACCGCCTTGCCGCAGCTGAACTTGCGAGTGAGCGCCTCGGCGCAGAGATGCGCGCATAATGTTTCTTTAATTACCGCGCATTTTCGCTGACAACAAGGCTGCGTTTCCACTAGATTTACAGGTAGAAACGCGGCCTTTTGCAGATCATATGCACCGCTTGAGTTCGGCTACGACACTGAACCGGCTGATAGGTCGGGGCTTCCAGCTTGTTCCTTGTCCGTGGTGTAGCCCCCGCTTTGCCCGTATCTGCTGTGTGGCCTCTGGTTTACCCTTTACATGGAATTTCGAACGATATTCCATGTATAGTTTGCGGTTGCCTGCATAATTTACTATTGTGTTTCACATGACATACAAAGTTGCAATCGCAGGCGCCACGGGTTACGCCGGTGGCGAAGTTCTCCGCCTCCTTCTTAACCACCCGGCATATGCGTCCGGCGACTTGGAAATCGGCGCTTTAACCGGCCACTCCAATGCTGGCCAATCCGTGGCGCAGTTGATGCCCCACCTTCCGCAGTTGGCAGATCGCACCATCGTGGATACCACCGTGGAAAAATTGGAAGGGCACGACGTGGTCTTCTTGGGTTTGCCACATGGCCACTCTGGTCCTATTGCTAAAGCGTTGGGCGAAGACGTTGTAGTCATTGACTGCGCAGCTGATTTCCGTCTGAAAGATGCCCAGGACTGGGAAGACTTCTATGGCTCTGAGCATGCAGGCACCTGGCCTTATGGCATTCCGGAGCTGCCAGGTAACCGTGAGCAGCTCAAAGGCTCGAAGAGGGTAGCGGTGCCTGGTTGTTTCCCCACCACCATGACGTTGGGTGCGCTGCCTGCTATTCATTCGCAGATCATTGAGCCCGACTTGACCATTATCGCGGTCACTGGTGTCTCTGGCGCTGGTAAGAAGGCTTCCGTTCCGCTCATCGGTGCGGAAACCATGGGCAGCGTGAAGGCTTATTCACCTGGCGGAACCCACCGTCACACCCCGGAGGTCATTCAGAACCTCACCCCATTTGCGGAAAAGACCGTCAATGTCAGCTTCACGCCGGTGCTGGCACCGATGCCGCGCGGCATCCTGGCAACGATCACCGCACCGCTGAAGGAAGGCGTGACCCAAGATCAGGTTACGAAGATCTTCGATGAATTTTATGCGGAAGAGCCTTTCTGCCACGTCCTCCCACAGGGCCAGCAGCCGCAGACTCAATACGTGGTCGGCTCCAACATGTGCCACATCCAGGCGCACGTGGACGAGCGCGCCGGAAAGCTGATCATCACTTCCGCCCTGGACAACCTGACCAAGGGCACGGCCGGTGCTGCGGTGCAGTGCATGAATCTAAGCTTGGGTATTGATGAAACCGCAGGACTGCCACAAGCAGCCGTCGCGCCTTAAAAATTAGCTTGAATGAAAAGGACAACCTCCATGACTTCTTCAGAAAACACTGGGCCAGTTGAGTCAGCTGAATCATCTGCCTCTTTGCCACTGGGTGTGACCCTGCCTCAGGGCTTCCTTGCGGCATCCACCACCGCGGGCATTAAGCCTTCTGGCAATTCCGACATGGCACTGGTGGTCAACCAAGGACCACGTTTTGACGCAGCAGCTGTGTTTACCCGCAACCGCGTGGTCGCAGCCCCAGTCAAGGTATCCCGAGCAGCTCTGGTGGAAGGCGAGCCGAATCAGATCAAGGCTGTCGTTTTCAACGCCGGCAACGCCAATGCTTGCAACGGCGCGCAGGGCATGGCGGATGCGAAGAAGATGGCCGAAGGCACCGCGATAGCTCTTGGTCTTGCATCCCATGAGATTGCCGTGTGCTCCACAGGGCTTATCGGGGAGCTGATGCCGATGGATAAAGTTCACGGGGGCATCGAAAAGCTTGCAAAGAACCTGGGCGCGGACCCAAGCTTTGGTGCTGGTGCCGCCACGGCGATTATGACCACTGATACCTTGCCGAAGCAGACCGCTGTGCACGGCGAAGGCTGGACCATTGGCGGCATGGGTAAAGGCGTTGGCATGATGGCGCCATCTTTGGCCACCATGTTGGTGAGCCTGACCACCGATGCCATTGCGAGCCCGGCTGCGCTGGATGAAGCCCTGCGCAAAGCCTGCGATGTCACCTTCAACACCCTGGATGTGGATGGCTCTACCTCCACCAATGACACGGTGATTATTCAAGCAAACGGTGCATCTGGTGTGGAACCAACCCAGGAAGAACTGGATGAGGCCGTGCTGAAGGCTTGTGCCGATCTGGCCAATCAGCTGCAAGCAGATGCTGAGGGCGTGACCAAGCGCGTGAAGATCACCGTCAAAGGCACGGTCTCTGATGAACAAGCATTGAATGCTGCCCGGACCTTGGGCCGCGACAACCTGTTCAAGTGTGCAATGTTTGGCTCCGACCCGAACTGGGGCCGTGTGCTGGCCGCGGTGGGTATGGCTGATGCCGATATGGACCCGGATAATATTTCGGTCTTTTTCAACGACCAACCAGTGTGTGTTGAATCCACCGGTGCACCTGGCGCGCGTGAAGTAGACCTGTCCGGCGCGGACATCGACGTGCTGGTGGACCTGGGTACCAGCGGCAACGGCACGGCTTTTGTGCGCACCACTGACTTGTCGCACGAGTACGTGGAAATCAACTCGGCGTATAGCTCTTAATAAAGGGGGACTAGACATGATGCAAGGAATGACTGACACGGACCGCGCGGCGGTCTTAGCTGAGGCCCTGCCGTGGCTGCAGCACTACCGCAACAAGATTGTGGTGGTGAAGTACGGCGGCAACGCCATGATTGATGAAGATCTCAAGCGCGCCTTTGCCGCTGACATGGTTTTCCTGCGCACCGTTGGCGCCAAGCCGGTGGTGGTGCACGGCGGCGGCCCGCAGATCAATGAGATGCTGGCCAAGATTGGTATCGCTGGCGAATTCAAAGGCGGCTTCAGGGTAACCAGCCCCGAAATCATGGAAGTTGTACGCATGGTCTTGTTCGGCCAGGTCGGCCGAGACCTGGTTAACCTGATCAATTCACACGGTCCTTATGCCGTGGGTACCTCCGGTGAGGATGCCGGGCTATTTACCGCGACCAAGCGCCTGGTCAACGTGGATGGTGAGCTGACCGATATCGGCTTGGTGGGCGACATTACGGACGTGAACCCTTCTGCTGTCATGGACATTATTGAAGCTGGCCGCATCCCGGTGGTCTCCGGTATTGCGCCAGGTACCAGCGGCGAGGTCTACAACATCAACGCTGATGTTGCGGCCGGTGAACTTGCTCAAGCTATCGGCGCGGAACGTCTTGTCATGCTGACCAACGTTGAGGGCTTGTACACCGACTGGCCGAATAAGGAATCTTTGGTTTCCAAGATTGAAGCCTCCAAGCTGGAAGAAATGCTCCCGCAGCTCGATGCCGGCATGATTCCAAAAATGGAATCCGCGCTCAATGCCGTCAAGGGTGGCGTTGCGGCTTCACACGTTATTGATGGCCGTCTGGCGCATTCTGTCCTGTTGGAACTTCTCACCATGGGTGGCATTGGCACCATGGTTTTGCCCGATAATTATGAACGCTCTCGGTACCCAGAAGGCACCGTGTTCAGGAAGGATGATGCCCAGTGAACACTTCTGAGCAAACCTCGAAGGAATCAACTCTAACCAGCGCATGGCAATCAGCCATGATGAACAACTACGGCACCCCGCCGCTGGGAGTTGTTTCTGGGCACGGCGCGTACCTGGTGGATGAAGATGGCAATGAATATCTGGACCTTCTGGCTGGTATTGCCGTGAATTCCTTGGGCACCAACCACCCGGCGGTAGTTAAAGCGGTGACGGAGCAGGTCTCCACTTTGAGCCACGTCAGTAACCTCTTCGCGTCTCCGCCTGCAGTCAAGCTGGCACAGCGTCTGAAAGAGAAAGTAGGAGATGACTCCGCGCGCGTCATTTTCTCCAACTCCGGCGCGGAAGCCAATGAAGCGGCGTTCAAGCTTGCACGTTTGACTGGCCGCGGCCGCATCTTAGCCGCGAACCACGGTTTCCATGGCCGCACCATGGGTTCATTGGCCATGACAGGTCAGCCTTCCAAGCGGGACATTTTTGGCCCACTGCCTGGAGGGGTGGAGTTCTACCCTTATGGCGATATTGAGTATTTGCGCCAGCTGGTGGAGATCAATCCGACTGACACCGCTGCTATCATCCTGGAGCCAATCCAGGGTGAGACCGGCGTTGTGCCAGCACCAGAGGGATTCCTCAAGGATATTCGCGCGCTGTGCGATGAGCACGGAATCTTGATGATTGTGGATGAAGTCCAAACTGGCGTCGGCCGAACAGGCAGCTTCTTCGCCTTTGAAAAGGCGGGCATTGTTCCCGACGTCATCACCATGGCCAAGGGCCTTGGCGCGGGACTACCGATTGGCGCCTGCATTGGCGTGGGCAAAGCCGCAGAACTCTTCGGACCGGGCAGCCACGGCACTACCTTTGGAGGCAACCCAGTGTCTTGTGCCGCAGCGAATGCGGTGTTGGATGTGGTGGATGAAAAGTTCATCGCGGAAGTTGAATCCAAGGGCGAGAAGTTCACCGCGGAAATTTCCAACCTTCCGCTGGTAGACCACGTGCGTGGCCAAGGCCTGCTTTTGGGCGTTGTGCTCAAACAGTCTGTTGCCAAGGCAGTAGTAGCCGAAGGCCTGAAGAACGGGCTAATCCTCAACGCCCCGAGCGATGACGTGGTGCGTATTGCACCGCCGCTGGTTATCACCGAGCAAGACATTGCCGACGCCACTTTCAAGTTGAGCAGCATTTTCAACACGGTGTCGCAGCAAAAATTTAGCTACACCTAGTCACACTGAGCCACTCTGAAACTAGAAACACTTAAGACAGTAAGGATTAACACCTGATGAGCACGACCACGAGGCCAGAACCAATCCCACACGCACCTGAGGTTGGATTGAGCGGCATCCGTCACTTCCTGGCAGATGATGACCTCACGCCAGCAGAGCAGAAGGAAGTACTGGAGCTCGCACTGGAGTTGAAACAGGACCCGTTCAAGCTTCGTCCTTTGGAGGGCCCGAAGTCGGTGTCTTTGCTGTTTTCTAAGTCTTCTACTCGTACCCGATTCTCATTCGAGGCTGGTATTGCCGCGATGGGCGGTCACGCGATTGTGGCGACTGACCAAAGCTCGCAGTTGGGCAAGGGTGAGACTCTGCAGGACACTGCAGCGGTGATGTCACGGTTTACGGAGATGATTATCTGGCGTACCTTCGCGCACCAGAACCTCATTGACATGGCGGAGACCGCAACCGTGCCGATCATCAATTCTTTGACGGATGACTTGCACCCATGCCAGATTCTGGCGGACTTGGTCACCTGTGCCGAAGAATACGGCGGGGTAGAGCAGCTCAAGGGCAAAAAGGCAGTCTACTTGGGCGATGGCAACAACAATATGGCGAACTCCTACCTCATCGGTTTTGCAACCGCTGGCGTAGACATCGCTATTTGCGCGCCGGCTGACTTCCAGCCTGAGCAGCACTTCGTGGATCGTGCACAAGACCGCGCAAACCAGACCGGTGCAACCATTACGGTGACCGACAGCCTGGATGTGGTTGAAGGCGCGGACATCATCATCACCGATACTTGGGTGTCCATGGGCCAGGAAAAAGACGGCAAGGATCGTCGCACTCCATTTATGCCGTACCAGGTCAATGAGGAAATGATGGCAAAGGCCGGCGCTGATTCCATCTTCTTGCACTGCCTGCCGGCTTACCGCGGCAATGAAGTCACCGCTGAAGTTATTGACGGTGAACAGTCCCGCGTATTCGATGAAGCAGAGAATCGTCTGCACGCACAGAAAGCTTTGATGTGCTGGCTTTTAGACAAGGCCGCAGAAGCTTCCGCGAACAACGCTTCGAAAGTTTAAAGTAAATACTATGACCATGCCTAAGACCCGAAATGCACGCCAAGCAAAAATCTTGGAAATTTTAGGGAAGACACGTGTTACCAGCCAAGTGCAGCTATCTGATCTGCTGTTGGATGAAGGAATCGACATCACCCAGGCGACTCTTTCCCGTGACCTTGATGTTCTTGGCGCCAAGAAAGTAAAGCGCGACGGAGGACGTTCCTTCTACTCCGTCGGCGGTGAAATGGACCAGTACGTGGACCAAATCAACGGCCCACGTGAAAAGCTGCGCCGCATGATAGATGAACTGGTGGTGTCTTCGGACAACTCTGGCAACATCGCTATGCTGCGCACCCCAGCTGGTGCCGCGCAGTACCTGGCCAGCTTCATCGACCGTGTTGGCCTTGATGACGTCGTGGGCTGTATTGCTGGCGATGACACCATCTTCGTTCTGGCCCGCGAACCGCTCAGCGGCAAGGGACTGGCGCAGCGTTTGACCGGTCACCGCGAAGAACCATCTGAAGGGCCAACGGTTTAAGAGTTAATTGCCTAACTTGTAAACGGCCAGGGCCAAGACGCCTGACTCTTTGATAAAAGTTCTGGGTCGACCATATAACTGGCTGTATAAGCAGCATCGGCATGCATAGTCCTCATGACTAAAGGGCTCATGCATGTCGAATTTGTATATTATGTATCTTCGTGTATATTTTCCAGTAGATGATTTCATCACGTACTGCCTACGCAAGTAGACGTACCATGGGACAATAAAACCTGTTGTGTGGCTGAAACTTTTCACGGCCACATGTTTGGATTAAGAGGAGATTAAAACTATGAACGCACGTGTCGTGCTTGCTTACTCCGGCGGCCTGGATACCTCGGTTGCCATCCCTTACCTGTCTAAGATGACCGGTGGCGACGTTGTCGCAGTATCGCTGGATCTGGGCCAGGGCGGCGAGGACATGGAATCTGTCCGTCAGCGCGCACTGGATTGCGGCGCGGTGGAGTCCATTGTCATTGACGCCAAGGATGAGTTCGCGGAAGAGTACTGCCTGCCAACCATTCAGGCCAACGGCATGTACATGAAGCAGTACCCACTGGTTTCTGCTATCTCTCGTCCGCTGATTACTAAGCACCTGGTGAAGGCTGCTCAGGAATTCGGTGGCACCCACGTCTCCCACGGTTGCACCGGCAAGGGAAATGACCAGGTCCGCTTCGAGGTTTCTTTCCGCGCGCTGGATCCATCCCTGGACATCATTGCGCCGGCACGTGACTACGCATGGACCCGTGACAAGGCTATTGCTTTTGCTGAAGAGATTGACCTGCCAATTGAACAGTCAGCTTCCTCACCATTCTCCATTGACCAGAACGTCTGGGGCCGCGCGGTTGAAACTGGCTTCCTGGAGGATCTGTGGAACCCACCAACAAAGGATGTCTACGCCTACACCGAGGATCCAGCACTGGGCAACGCACCGGATGAGGTTGTCATCTCCTTTGAGAAGGGCAAGCCAGTAGCTATCGATGGCAAGCAGGTCACCGTCCTGCAGGCCATTGAAGAGCTTAACCGTCGTGCAGGCGCACAGGGCATTGGCCGTCTGGACATGGTCGAAGACCGCCTGGTGGGCATCAAGTCCCGCGAGGTCTACGAAGCACCGGGTGCAATTACCTTGATTCGTGCACACGAAGCTTTGGAAGATGTCACCATGGAGCGCGAGCTGGCACGCTACAAGCGCCTGACTGATGCTCGTTGGTCCGAGGAGGTCTACGACGGTCTGTGGTACTCCCCGCTGAAGCGTTCTTTGGATGCGTTCATTGCTGAGTCCCAAGAGCACGTCACCGGCGATATCCGTCTGGTGCTGCACGCTGGTCAGATCGTTGTCAACGGTCGTCGTTCCCCACAGTCTCTCTATGACTTCTCCTTGGCTACCTACGACACCGGTGATGCCTTCGATCAGACCGCAGCGAAGGGCTTTGTTCAGCTGCACGGTCTGTCCACTCAGATTTCTAACAAGCGTGACCGCGATGGCGGTTTCCCAACCAGCGCATCTGAGTAAATCTCTTTCAACCACGTCTCATTGATTCACGGAGGATAGTTAAGCACTATGCAGCCACATAAGACGAATGAAGGCGCACTGTGGGGCGGCCGCTTTTCCGGCGGACCGTCAGAAGCCATGGCTGCGTTGTCCGTATCCACTCATTTTGACTGGGTGTTGGCACCTTATGACGTTCTAGCGTCAAAGGCGCACGCAAAGGTTCTGCATGCAGCGGCATTGCTTTCCGATGCCGACTTGGACACCATGTTGAAGGGATTGGACGAGCTGGGCGCGAAGGTAGCGTCGGGTGAATTCGGTCCGGCACCAAGTGATGAAGATGTGCACGGCGCCATGGAGCGCGGTCTTATTGACATCGTGGGCACTGAGGTTGGCGGGCGTTTGCGCGCTGGTCGTTCCCGTAATGACCAGGTGGCAACGTTGTTCCGCATGTGGGTGCGTGATGCCATCCGTGACATCGCACTGCAGGTTAGCGACCTGGTGGAAGCAATTTCCGGCCAGGCTGAGAAGCACCCGGATGCGATCATGCCGGGTAAGACGCACTCGCAGGCAGCGCAGCCAATCCTTCTGGCGCACTCACTGCTGGCGCATGCGCAGCCACTGTTGCGTGATATTGACCGCCTGAAGGATCTGGATAAGCGTCTGGCTGTCTCTCCTTATGGCTCCGGTGCTTTGGCGGGTTCTTCTTTGCAGCTCAACCCTGAAGCTATTGCGGAAGAGCTGGGCTTTGATGCGGCTGCGGAGAACTCCCTGGATGCCACCGCATCCCGTGACTTCGCCTCTGAAACTGCATTCGTGTTGGCTCAGATTGCCGTGGATATGTCGCGCTTTGCTGAAGAGATCATCTACTGGTGCACCCCTGAGTTTGGCTATGTCACCCTCAGCGATGCCTGGTCAACGGGTTCTTCGATCATGCCGCAGAAGAAGAATCCTGACGTGGCTGAGCTGACCCGCGGTAAGACTGGCCGCCTGATTGGTAACCTGTCTGGCCTGCTGGCTACCCTGAAGGCGCAGCCGCTGGCTTATAACCGCGACCTGCAGGAAGACAAGGAGCCGATCGTGGACTCCGTGGCACAACTCAATCTGCTGCTTCCTGCGATGACTGGCTTGGTATCCACTTTGGAATTCCACACCGACCGCATGCGTGAGTTGGCTCCGCAGGGCTTCACTCTGGCCACCGATTTGGCTGAGTGGATGGTGCGCGAAGGCGTTCCCTTCCGTGAAGCGCATGAGGCTTCTGGCGAATGCGTACGTCTGGCGGAGTCCCGCGGCGTTGACCTCGTGGATCTGACCAATGAAGAGCTTAAGGGCGTTGATGAACGTTTGACTCCTGCGGTTCGTGACGTGCTGACCATCGATGGTGCAGTGGCATCTCGCTCCACCAAGGGGGGCACCGCTGCCGTTCGCGTCAACGAGCAGCGCGAGACCGTGAACAAGCTCAACTCCGAGTTCCGCACTTGGGCGCAGACACCAGTTCGCCCGGAGGCACAAAACTAAGCGACGCGGAAGCCTTTAGCTTCAACCAACAAGAGAGCCGATTTCCCAAGATATTTAAGGCAAATCGGCTCTCTTCGTCTTGCCCAAGCTCCAGCCGAGCTCAAATCTTCCGCGCAGTAGTTGACGCCAGTCAACTACTGCGCGGAGTCAAAGCGCTCTTGGGCTTCCATCACGTTGCCTAGTTCGGCCTCAATGATGCTGGTCAAGGCCTTGAGCGGTTGCGCGACTTTGGTGCCCAGCTCTGTCAGTGAGTAGTCCACGTGCGGGGGAATGGAGCTACGGACCAGGCGGTTGACCATGCCGTCGCGCTCCAACTGGCCAAGGGTTTGTGACAGCATGCGGTCGCTGATGCCGTCAATCTTGCGGCGCAATTCCGCAAATCGCATGGGGGAGTTGCTTTCTAGAAGGGCCACCATGGTCAAAGATCCCCAACGTCCCGTGAGGTGCTGAAGCGCGCCACGGGAGGTGCACATAGAAGAAAAGACATCAGCACACAGTTCGTTCTGGGGGGAATCATTGCTAGTGGACATGCTCATTACCTTAGTCCCTAAAATGTCCTAAATAAAGTATTGCACTAACTTTTTGGAAGTGCTATATTTATCAACGTATTCAAACGACCCTTTGATTTAGGAGATTTACCAACATGCGTATTGCAGTTACTGGCGCTACTGGCCACCTCGGCGGCCTCGTTATTGAAAGCCTGTTGAACAAGAGTGTTGAAGCATCCGACATCGTTGCCATCGTTCGCAACGAGGAGAAAGCTAAGGACTTGGCTGCGCGCGGCATCAACATTGCGGTTGCGACATATGACGATGAAGCTGCCCTGAAAGCTGCACTCAACGGAGTTGACCGCCTCGTGTTCGTCTCCGCTTCTGAGGTTGGCAAGCGCGTTGAACAACACTCCAACATCATTGCTGCTGCGAAGGAAGCAGGCGTCTCCTTCATCGCTTACACCAGCTTGCTCAACCTGGATTCTTCCGAGCTCTTCCTCGCGCCTGAGCATCAGGCGACTGAAAAGATGCTTGCAGAAAGCGGCATTGAGCACGCTAACCTGCGCAATGGCTGGTACTGGGAGAACTATGCAGCAGCTCTGGAGACAGGCAAGGCAATGGGTAAGTTCTTCTCCGCTGCTGGTGAGGCAAAGGTTGCTGGCGCAGCCCGCAAGGACTTCGCAGAAGCTGCAGCTGTAGTAGTTACCACCGACGGTCACGCTGGCAAGACTTATGAACTAGCTGGAGGACCAGCTCTGACCTACCCAGAGATCGCTGCACAGGTCGGCGAAGTTCTTGGCACCGACGTCGAGTACGTTAACCTCACCGTTGAAGAGTATGAGAAGTCTTTGCTTGATGCAGGTTTGCCAGCTGACTTCGCTGCTGGCCTCGCAGGCGCTGACCCAGTCATTGAGAAGGGTGCTCTTTACTCCGAAAGCACCGACCTGCAGGACCTCATCGGTCGTCCTGCTTCCACCGTCGCTGAGACCTTCAAATAAGTAAAACCGCACGGCCTCTAACCCTCCTGAGAAAAGGGAACGGGAACGTGCGGTTCATGCCTGATTAGCTCAGTGCTTGGGTGGCCAAGTCTTCAAAAGTATCCAGTGCCCACAGCTTGCCCAAGATGCCGGCACGGGTCAGGCCCCAGGTAAAGTCCTGGGCCTCATCGCCCACGGTGATGACCGTGCGACCTTCAGCTACAGCTGGAATTTGTTGGAACAGTGGCTGGTCTGTGAAATAGGCGCCGGTATCACCCAAAATGCCTACCAAGACCACATCGGCGTCAATGAGACCGACCATCTCATCACTGATTTCCCCATACTCTTCCTCCGGGAACTTATAGGCGTTTTCAGGAAGTGTGAAGCCCAGGCTTTCAACGATGGCCGCGGTGTCAGTACCCGGCATGGTTTCGTAGGAAGCCCCGTATTCGCGGCTATAAACGTTGACCATGGAGATGGTCTTGCCCGCGAATTCTGGATTATCGGCCTTGATATCTTCTATGCGCGCATCGAATTCCGCGATCTTCTCGGCGGCTGCGGTCTCCAAATCCAGCGTCTTTCCCAGGCTGTTCAGCACGTCTTGCCATGAGGTTTCTTCGGCATCGGCGTAGAGAACCGGCGCAATGGAGCTGAGCTGATCAAACCTATTTTGGTCGAAAGTCTCATATGCTTGCAGGTTCACAATGAGGTCCGGTTCGGAAGCCGCGATTGATTCGGCTGAGATTTCCTCGCCGGCAACGCCCTGTTCAGTGAACTCCACCTGCTCCCACAAATCCTCTGGCAGCCATGGATCCTCGCCGTCATACTTGGCAACGGCAAAGACGGGCACGGCATTGAGCGCGAGAAGGCTTTCGGTATCCACACCCACTGCGGAAACTACCGCCACACGTTCAGGGCGTTCCTCCAGTACTGTTTCACCGAATGGGGTCTCCAGCGTTAGCGGATACTCCGTGGTGCCTTCGCCTGCTGGAAGCAGACTGCTCGCCTCCGTAGCTGCAGCGGTTTGCTCAGTGTCACCGGCAGTCATTTCCGTTGAGCAAGCACTCAGCGTGAGAACCGCCGCGATGACCGCCGCACTCAGCGCCGTAAGGCGTGTACCGCGAAAAATACCTGATTGCGTCATTGAAATACGTGTCCTTCTTCATGGGAATTCACCCTCTTTGTGCCCGTAGTGAATTCATGTTGGTTTCGGGCGCTTGGAACACTATATTTAGGTTTGGCTAGCCTTGGTCTGCAGGATTCGACACCTTTTGTGCACAATCAGACCAAAGATAAGTAGACGGTAGGAAAGGGTGACATGCGGACTCGGCAGGACCTGCGCCCACGCGTGCAGAAAGAAACTGATCCGTGGGCTATTTCCATCCCGCCGGTCTCTATTGCAAATCGAGTGCATGAAGAAGAGCACATGCTGTTGTGGCAGGTGCGCGGCTATACTGATCTTCTCATTGACGGGGAGCCTCTTCGGCTGCTTAGTGGCCAAGCCGTTTGGATTCCGGCAGGGGCGTGGCATTCTTTAGTCGTCGGCGCTAATTCAGTCCTCTTGCCCCTTGAGTTTCCCGTCAATATCATCGCTACTACGTTGAGCCAGGTGACTGTGTTTAACGTTGACCGTGATTTGGGAACACCGCTGTTGGCCTTTCTTCAGTCGCAGGCCTCCATCATTTGTGCTGAGGTCAATTTAGCGCGACAGATTCTGGCACTGATCGAACAGAGTCCAATCGTGGCAAATACGCTCCCGCTGCCACAGCACCCGCAGGCTAGGCGAGTAGCGGCGTTGCTTATTGCCAATCCTGGTGATGACCGTACGGTGGCGCAACTAGCAGCGACCATGCATGTTTCCGGGCGAACATTGGAGAGAGCGTTTCTCGCAGAAACGGGCATGACCTTGGGCCAATGGCGACTGCAAAACCGCATGGAATGCGCGGCTGAGCTGTTCAAAAGCATCGACAATATCGCCGCTGTAGCAGCCCGCGTCGGCTACATGAATGTCAGTGCCTTCGGAAGAGTCTTCAAAAGCCACTTCCTTTTAACGCCAGGTGAGTATATCGAGCGCTACGCCAGGGGATACTAGGTTCGTCGTTTCTGAAGTTTTGTAGACATTCAGATGAACTGTTGCCTAACGTTTAGGGATTAGGGCTCTGACCGGTGAAGACGCAACTTAGAATGAGGCCATGGAGAGCAATCGTTCGGTGGGGCGCGAAACCAGTGGCCAAGGGACGGGCAGGCGAAAGTTCGGCTTGCTGCTCGGGGTAGTGCTGCTGATTTTTGCAGTCGCGGCAATCTTCATTGGCCGTGATGATGGAAATAAAGCCAGGTTTGATTCCCTCGTAGATTCCGTACTACCTGCAAGCGACCCAGTGGATGTGGGCCTACTGGTGGGCTCAGAGAAGAAAGGATTTCTCGCAGACCCGCGGGTAGTCGCGGCTTTCCGCGAAGAGGGATTCAATATCAGTGTTAGCACCATGGGCTCACTGGAAATTGCGCAGCGCGCCAGTCAAGGATCGCTTCCGGACCATGACTTCTATTTCCCAGCAAGTTCTGGCAACGCCGAACTCAAAAGCTTTGTTGGCGCGCAATCCCAGGAGGGACTACATGTGGAGTCTAATATCGCGCTTGTGGCCAAGCGGGATGTCGCCGAAGATTTAGCTAGCCAGGGCTATCTTGAGCCACTGGAGGGGCAATTCCAGGCGAATGCCCGTGAGCTATATCGGATGCTCACCAGTGGTCAACGGTGGCGTGATGTCACGGATGTTTATCAATCACCGCTCAATGTGGGCGTGCTGACCTCGGACCCCACGCGCTCTTATTCCTCCGCGCAATTTGCTTACCTGATGGCGGATGCCGCGATGGGCGGAAGTCTTCGCTCTTCTTCAAACCTCACCGAGGGTGCCCGCCGAGTTCTTCCCATATTCCAGGCACAAGGGTTGACTGAGGGGTCAAGCGGAGACTCCTTTAACCAATTCATTGCCAGCAATGGACACGGCACACCGATGACAGTGGCCTATGACTCGCAATTCCTCGCGCTGGTTAACCAGCGCCCCGAAAAGGCTGAAGAATTCGCGCTGATCAACTTAAACCCCACGGTGCGGGTGCAACACGAGCTGGTAGTCAATGACAGTTCCATGAGCACAGGGAAGGCAGAGGACTTCATTCAGGTGCTGGAGGAAAACCAGGAAGTGCTCACCGTGATGATGGAATATGGCTTCGCGCCCTCAGCGGAGTCGAACTATCGGTCAACCTTTGATGAAAGAACCCGGGATGTCTTCCCGCAGAATCCGCGCTATCTGAGTTCGGCTCCAACCATGGAAGAGACCACCCGGCTTGCCGGTGAACTTGAAAGGTTGATGTAAATGAAAAAGCTTGTGACCGCCGTGATGGTGTTCCTTTCCGGGATTATTCTTGTCGCCTGCGGCTCGATGGGTGG
This sequence comes from Corynebacterium casei LMG S-19264, assembly GCF_000550785.1. Classification (NCBI taxonomy): domain Bacteria; kingdom Bacillati; phylum Actinomycetota; class Actinomycetes; order Mycobacteriales; family Corynebacteriaceae; genus Corynebacterium; species Corynebacterium casei. The sequence goes on along the minus strand of NZ_CP004350.1, from coordinate 1,686,387 downwards.
GATCTTTGATTTCGGGTTGAATTTCGGTGGTGTGGGCGGTGGTTCCGGTGATGGCGACGATGGAGCATCGTCAAGCGCTGATCCTTTAGTTATTGCTGCCGCAACAGAGTTGGAAGACCTGGAGCCTGCCATCGCGGTGGCGTCGGCAGACTTAGGCTTTGACATTCAGATGGAATTCCCTGACGGCACTTTGGCCAATACCCAGCAGTTGGCACAAGGCAACTTCGACGGCCGCTATGATGCGACCTGGTTTGCCACCAACCGCTACGTCACGATTGAAAACGCAGGTGACAAGCTTGCCGATGAAACCTCCATCGCCCGTTCACCTGTTGCCCTCGGCGTGAAGGCTGACGTGGCAGAAAGCAAAGGCTGGACGTATTCACCGCCATCGTGGCAGGAGATCGCGGCCTCAGGTGTGAGCTTCGGTATGACGGACCCGGCAACGTCCAACTCTGGCTTTAGCGCTTTGGCATCCGTATCCACCGCGATGGCGGACACCGGCAATGCGATCGTGGAAGCCGATATCCAGCGCGTTAGCCCGCAGGTTCGTGGCTTCTTTTCCAATCAGACGCTGACCTCTGGCTCTTCCGGCTGGCTGGCTGATGTGTTCTTGGATGACCCGAATAAGGCTGATGCAATTATTAACTATGAGTCGGTGCTGCACTCGCTCAAATCTGAGGGCGCGGATATTGAGGTCATCATTCCAAATGATGGTGTTATTAGCGCGGATTATCCGCTGTCCACGTTGGCGAATCCGCTGCACGACGGCGCGCAGGACCAAGTCGAGCAATTGGTTAGCTGGTTCGAAGACAACCCGGAGGAGCTGACTGGTTCGTATCGTCGTTTGAACAACGGTGAGCATGACCCGCAGTTACAAGACAGCGGCGTTTATGAATTGCCGTTCCCGGCATCAAAGGACGTGGTTGCCGCGCTGGTAAATGCCTATAGTAATCAGCTTCGAAATCCGGGCGAGACTGCATTCGTGCTTGACATTTCAGGCTCCATGGAAGGTGAGCGCTTTGACTTGCTCACTGAGACAATGCATTCGCTTATCGATGGCTCCGCTGCGACCACCACCGGCAATGTTGGATTCCGTGACCGCGAAACCATCACTCTGGCTCCTTTCGCTACCGAACCCTATTATCCAACGACGGTGACCTACAGTGTGGATGACCCGGCAACGCATGCTGAGCTTTCCAACCGCGTGGACCGCTTCAACCCAATTGGCTACACCGCCATCTACGATGCACTCGCGATGACCATGAACACCATCGGTGCCAATGATGACGCGATTCCATCGGTCGTGCTGATGACCGATGGTGAGAACACCTCTGGGCGAAGCTATGAAGAGTTCAAGCAGTACTACGACGGGCTCAGTGCAGAGAAGCAGCAAATCCCAGTCTTTGTCATCCTTTACGGAGAAGCTGATGTGGCTGAGCTCAGTGAGCTTGCCGATTACACCGGTGGCCGTGTCTTCGATGCTCTCGAAGGCGACCTCAATGAGGTATTCAAGGAGATTCGTGCCTACCAATAAGCGCAACCCTAATAGAAGCAGCTCAGGTTCCACGGGGATTGTCCGCCGCACTCCACGCGACCTGCAGGACGTCACTTCGAAGTCCCAGTCACAAACACAACCCGCGGCTAAAGAACCCAGCTATTTCACCTCGCGGAAGAATATCCTCGGCATGGCGGCGGCGGGAGGCGTCATTGCCTTGCACTTCGTTGCTGGCCTGGGTTTCTTGTGGCCAGTCGTGGCTGCCGCATCCTATGGCGGCTTTGCCCTTCTGACCCCGGTTAGGCCGGAGAAGAACCAACCCCAGCCCGAGCCTCAAACCCCAGATGGACAAGCATACGAATTAGAGAAGATCCTTTATGTGCAACTCGGCATGGTGGGCAATGTCGCGCCTCTCGCTGTTCAAAACAAGTTTCTGGATGTCTACGAAGCTTTGCACTGGGTGCTTGAGCACTGGGACCGCTTTAGCGATTCCTGGGCGGCGCGGGCATCGGTAGAAAGCATCATCAAAGAGCACATCCCGGATGTGATGGACGCGTACCTGCAGGTCATTGGCCGTGACAATGAAGCCCGCATCGAGGACATCAACCACACCTTGGAGATCTTCGAAAAGGAAGCTAAACGGATAAGGCAAGCCGCCGAGGATGACTCTGTATCCGCGCTGCGCGAGCGTACTTTGGCCGTCAAACTGCAATACGGGGTCATGCCAGTGGTGGCAGATCCTGACGGGTATGATGAGCAACCATGAGTTTAGATCCCGCGCTAGTAGAAATCCTTGTGTGCCCGCAGGACAAAGGACCATTGCGATATCTGGTCAACGACCAGGTCTTAGTCAATGAGCGCTTGGGCATTGCCTATCCCATTGAAGACGGAATCCCAGTCATGCTTGTCGACGACGCCAAGCCATGGCCACAGGCATAAACACACAATCTAAACGAGGTAAATATGAACATCATTGATGAACTGCAATGGCGCGGGCTGATTAACCAGTCCACCGATATTGATGCTCTGCGTGAGGCATGCGAAGAGCCAATCACGCTCTACGTTGGCTTTGACCCAACGGGTGATTCCCTGCACGCCGGCCACTTGGTACCGATGATTGTGCTGCGCCGCTTCCAGGAAGCCGGCCACAACCCGTTGGCCCTTGCTGGTGGTGCCACCGGTTTTATTGGTGACCCCCGTGATGTGGGGGAGCGCTCCATGCTGACCCAGGACGAAATTGATAAGAACCTCGAGGCTATTAAGAAGCAGCTTCGACAGTTCATCAGCTTCGAGGGCGACAACGCTGCAACGATGGTGAACAACGCGGACTGGACAATGAACATGTCCGTTATTGATTTCCTGCGCGATGTTGGCAAGAACTTCTCTTTGAACACCATGCTGGACCGCGACACCGTCAAGCGCCGCTTGGAAACCGACGGTATTTCTTACACCGAGTTTTCCTACATGCTCCTGCAGGCAAATGACTTCGTGCAGCTACAGCGCAAGTACAACTGCACCTTGCAGGTCGGCGGCGGCGACCAGTGGGGCAACATCGTTTCCGGTGTTGACCTCAACCGCCGGACCGACAGTGTGAAGACTCATGCTTTGACCTGCCCACTGGTTACCGATGCTCAGGGGCAGAAGTTCGGTAAGTCCACCGGCGGCGGCAAGCTGTGGTTGGATCCGGAAAAGACGTCTGCTTACTCCTGGTACCAGTACTTCCTCAACGCTGGCGACTCTGTAGTCATTGACTACCTGCGTTGGTTCACCTTCCTTACTCAGGACGAAATTGCTGAATACGCAAAGGCAGTAGAAGAAGAACCTTTCAAGCGTGCCGCTCAGCGTCGCCTTGCACAGGAGATGACCAACCTGGTTCACGGCGAAGATGCCACCAAGGCTGTTGAGCTCGCTGCCCAGGCACTCTTCGGCCGCGCGGAACTGACCGAATTGGATGAAAAGACCCTCGAAGGCGCGCTGTCTGAGACCAACGTTGCCGAACTAGGTGCGGAAGAATCCTTCAACATCGTTGACCTTCTCGTGGCATCCGGTCTTGCTGATTCCAAGGGTGCAGCACGACGCACCATCAAGGAAGGCGGCGCCTATGTCAACAACGAGCGCATCGAATCCGAGGATTGGGCGCCAAGCGAAGACAACTTCCTCCACGGTGCATGGTTGGTCATGCGTCGCGGCAAGAAGAACTTCGCGGCCATCCGCCGCACCGCCGCCTAGCCAATGCACTTAAGCAAAACGTTTAGCCAATAACTGAACTAGAGCGCGAAACCCCGCTATTTCAGACTCCTGGCACTTACTCGAAGCAATTAACCTTGCGTTAGTAACCCACAGGAGCAGAGATGGCGGGGTTTCATCTTGCTTGCACTTCGAAAAACAACCAATAACCTGGCGATTTGTCAACGATCTCAGTCCCGTGTAACTTTATCGAAGTCGCCGCGAGAGAGCGTGTGACAGAAAAGTTAACACCTGGTTGACAAACTTTAAACGGATTGTCTAAGGTAGAAACTCCAGCCAAGAACAATGATTGCTTCTAAAAGAAGCAAGAATTAACTTGTGCGGTTGTTGTCTGAGAACTCAATAGTGTGCCAATGTACTAGATATATTATTTTTGTCTGTGTTGTGTGGATGAGGATTATGTTGGGCTGAATACTCTTTGTGGTGTTTGGTTGTTGGTGTGTACCGGATGTCACTTGTCGTTAATGGGGTGTCATTGAAAATAGTTAAATATTTTAACGGTGCATATTGAATGTCGATGTAATTGTTGTCTGTAGTGATACAGAATAAACACTTTTTACCTTACTCAGTCAGTTTGTTCTGGTTGGGTTTGTTGATTTCTTTATGTAGTAATTTTTGGTCAGCTTCACACATTTGGTTTAAGCGCTTTGTGTGTGTTGTTTGTCTTTTTTGCTTGGTTTAGGCTTTCTCGCCTTAATGTTTTTGCATTTTTTGTGGAGAGTTTGATCCTGGCTCAGGATGAACGCTGGCGGCGTGCTTAACACATGCAAGTCGAACGGAAAGGCCTCAGCTTGCTGGGGTACTCGAGTGGCGAACGGGTGAGTAACACGTGGGTGATCTGCCCTGCACTTTGGGATAAGCTTGGGAAACTGGGTCTAATACCGAATATGACCACTTCTTGGATGTTGTGGTGGAAAGCTTTTGCGGTGTGGGATGAGCCTGCGGCCTATCAGCTTGTTGGTGGGGTAATGGCCTACCAAGGCGGCGACGGGTATCCGGCCTGAGAGGGTGTACGGACACATTGGGACTGAGATACGGCCCAGACTCCTACGGGAGGCAGCAGTGGGGAATATTGCACAATGGGCGCAAGCCTGATGCAGCGACGCCGCGTGGGGGATGAAGGCCTTCGGGTTGTAAACTCCTTTCGCTATCGACGAAGCCTTCGGGTGACGGTAGGTAGATAAGAAGCACCGGCTAACTACGTGCCAGCAGCCGCGGTAATACGTAGGGTGCAAGCGTTGTCCGGAATTACTGGGCGTAAAGAGCTCGTAGGTGGTTTGTCGCGTCGTCTGTGAAATCCCGGGGCTTAACTTCGGGCGTGCAGGCGATACGGGCATAACTTGAGTGCTGTAGGGGAGACTGGAATTCCTGGTGTAGCGGTGAAATGCGCAGATATCAGGAGGAACACCGATGGCGAAGGCAGGTCTCTGGGCAGTAACTGACGCTGAGGAGCGAAAGCATGGGTAGCGAACAGGATTAGATACCCTGGTAGTCCATGCCGTAAACGGTGGGCGCTAGGTGTAGGGGGCTTCCACGTCTTCTGTGCCGTAGCTAACGCATTAAGCGCCCCGCCTGGGGAGTACGGCCGCAAGGCTAAAACTCAAAGGAATTGACGGGGGCCCGCACAAGCGGCGGAGCATGTGGATTAATTCGATGCAACGCGAAGAACCTTACCTGGGCTTGACATGTACCGGATTGGGCTAGAGATAGTCTTTCCCTTGTGGTCGGTATACAGGTGGTGCATGGTTGTCGTCAGCTCGTGTCGTGAGATGTTGGGTTAAGTCCCGCAACGAGCGCAACCCTTGTCTTATGTTGCCAGCACGTTATGGTGGGAACTCATGAGAGACTGCCGGGGTTAACTCGGAGGAAGGTGGGGATGACGTCAAATCATCATGCCCCTTATGTCCAGGGCTTCACACATGCTACAATGGTCGATACAATGGGCAGCGACATCGTGAGGTGAAGCGAATCCCTGAAAGTCGGCCTTAGTTCGGATTGGGGTCTGCAACTCGACCCCATGAAGTCGGAGTCGCTAGTAATCGCAGATCAGCAACGCTGCGGTGAATACGTTCCCGGGCCTTGTACACACCGCCCGTCACGTCATGAAAGTTGGTAACACCCGAAGCCAGTGGCCTAAACTTGTTAGGGAGCTGTCGAAGGTGGGATCGGCGATTGGGACGAAGTCGTAACAAGGTAGCCGTACCGGAAGGTGCGGCTGGATCACCTCCTTTCTAAGGAGCTATTATTTTTTAGCATCATGCATGCTACACAGTTGTGTAGCTGGTGGTGTTGGTGGTTGATGACCCGAGTGTGGTCATGCCACCATGTTGAATCGGAGTGGAAACACACCGCCAACCACAATTCGGTTGGTAACAGTATTCTTTGAACACATAAACATCAGACAGAATGTTTCTGGGTAAATCGTTGGCACACTGTTGGGTGTCTGGGACAACAATCCATTTTTTGTGGGTTGGTCCTGGTGCTCACACCAGATTTGAGACACGCACGAGTGGTTAACACTGTGGTTGTTGATGGTGGTGTGGGGTGTTGTGTGAGAACTGTATAGTGGACGCGAGCATCCATCACACGAGCCTTGTGGTTTGTGTGGTGTGTGTAATTTCTTATTTTTTTGTGAGAACGGCATATCAATGCTGATGCTTTCGAGTGTTGGTGTTGGTGTGTGTTTAGTATTTTTTAGTTACGGTTGTTCACCCCCACTTCTGGTGGTCATCTTTTGGTGGTTGTTGGTTGTGGGGTGTGTGTTCGTTATTTAAGGGCGCATGGTGGATGCCTTGGTATGCTGGGCCGATGAAGGACGTGTAAGGCTGCGTTAAGCCTCGGGGAGTTGTCAATTGAGCGTTGATCCGAGGATGTCCGAATGGGGAAACCCACCTGCCGTTATGGGTAGGTACCCACTAGTGAATTCATAGCTGGTGTGGGGGTTATACGTGGGGAAGTGAAACATCTTAGTACCTGCAGGAGGAGAAAATAATAATGATTCTGCTAGTAGCGGCGAGCGAACGTGGATGAGGCTAAACCGTGTGTATGTGATACCTGGTAGGGGTTGTGCATGCGGTGTTGTGGGGCCATGATTTTTTGTATCTACCAGTACAAAGCGCGCAGTGTGTTGTTAGGTGAAGTGGGTTGGAATGCCCGGCCGTAGAAGGTGAGAGCCCTGTAGGTGAAGACAATGTGTTGTGTGTGTTGTGGTGCCCGAGTAGCAGCGGGCTCGTGGAATCTGCTGTGAATCTGCCGGGACCACCCGGTAAGCCTAAATACTCAGTGTGACCGATAGTGTATGAGTACCGTGAGGGAATGGTGAAAAGTACCCCGGGAGGGGAGTGAAATAGTTCCTGAAACCATGTGTCTACAATCCGTCAGAGCCTCTTTTGTTGGGTGATGGCGTGCCTTTTGAAGAATGAGCCTGCGAGTCAGCGGCATGTCGCGAGGTTAACCCGTGTGGGGTAGCCGTAGGGAAACCGAATCCTAACTAGGGTGTTTAGTGGCATGTTCTGGACCCGAAGCGGGGTGATCTACCCATGGCCAGTGTGAAGCGATGGTAAGACATCGTGGAGGCGCGAACCCACGTAGGTTGAAAACTGCGGGGATGAGTTGTGGGTAGGGGTGAAAGGCCAATCAAACTCCGTGATAGCTGGTTCTCCCCGAAATGCATTTAGGTGCAGCGTCGTAGTAGCTTGGTGGAGGTAGAGCTACTGGTTGGTTGAGCGGGACTATCATCTTAGCAACATCAGCCAAACTCCGAATGCCATCAATGTGTTCTACGGCAGTGAGACTGTGGGGGATAAGCTTCATAGTCGAGAGGGAAACAGCCCAGATCGCCGGTTAAGGCCCCTAAGGGTGTGCTAAGTGGAAAAGGATGTAAGATCGCGAAGACAGCCAGGAGGTTGGCTTAGAAGCAGCCATCCTTGAAAGAGTGCGTAATAGCTCACTGGTCGAGTGGTTTTGCGCCGACAATGTAGTGGGGCTCAAGCACACCGCCGAAGCCGCGGCAAATATTTTTGATATTTGGGTAGGGGAGCGTCGTGCATGGGTTGAAGCGTTACCGTGAGGAGGCGTGGACTGTGTGCGAGTGAGAATGCAGGCATGAGTAACGAATTGAACAGTGAGAATCTGTTCCGCCGGATGACTAAGGGTTCCTGGGTCAAGTTCGTCTTCCCAGGGTGAGTCGGGACCTAAGGCGAGGCCGACAGGCGTAGTCGATGGACAACCAGTTGATATTCTGGTACCCGTATATGCGCGCCCGTGGTAAAGCATTGATACTAACCACCCACAAGCATGTGCCTTTTATCCTTCGGGATTGTTGGTGTGTGTGCGTGCGTGGGGCCTGAGATGTGGTCCAAGCGATGGGGTGACACAGGGAGGTAGCCATGCCACTTATTGGATTGTTGGTGTAAGCGTGCAAGCCGAGTGATAGGTAAATCCGTCGCTCAATAGGCTTAGGCGTGATGCGTAGCCTTTATTGGTGAAGTTGGTGATCCTGTACTGTCGAGAAAAGCCTCTAGCGATGTGTGTATATGGCCCGTACCCTAAACCGACACAGGTAGTCAGGTTGAAAATACTAAGGCGTTCGGGTGAACTGTGGTTAAGGAATTCGGCAAAATGCCCCCGTAACTTCGGAAGAAGGGGGACCTACCAAAGTGAGCATACTTGCTATGTGAGCTTGGGTGGGTCGCAGAGAATAGAGGGAAGCGACTGTTTATCAAAAACACAGGTCCATGCGAAGACGTTAAGTTGAGGTATATGGACTGACGCCTGCCCGGTGCTGGAAGGTTAAGAGGACCGGTTAGAGACTTTCGGGTTTCGAAGCTGAGAATTTAAGCCCCAGTAAACGGCGGTGGTAACTATAACCATCCTAAGGTAGCGAAATTCCTTGTCGGGTAAGTTCCGACCTGCACGAATGGCGTAACGACTTCTCTGCTGTCTCAACCACAGGCCCGGTGAAATTGCACTACGAGTAAAGATGCTCGTTACGCGCGGCAGGACGAAAAGACCCCGGGACCTTCACTATAGCTTGGTATTGGTGTTCGGTTCGGTTTGTGTAGGATAGGTGGGAGACTGTGAAGCATTCACGCTAGTGGGTGTGGAGTCGTTGTTGAAATACCACTCTGATCGGATTGGATACCTGAACCTTGGCCCATGATCTGGGTTGGGGACAGTGCCTGGTGGGTAGTTTAACTGGGGCGGTTGCCTCCTAAAATGTAACGGAGGCGCCCAAAGGTTCCCTCAGCCTGGTTGGCAATCAGGTGGTGAGTGTAAGTGCACAAGGGAGCTTGACTGTGAGACTGACAGGTCGAGCAGGGACGAAAGTCGGGACTAGTGATCCGGCACCTACTTGTGGAAGTGGTGTCGCTCAACGGATAAAAGGTACCCCGGGGATAACAGGCTGATCTTCCCCAAGAGTCCATATCGACGGGATGGTTTGGCACCTCGATGTCGGCTCGTCGCATCCTGGGGCTGGAGTAGGTCCCAAGGGTTGGGCTGTTCGCCCATTAAAGCGGCACGCGAGCTGGGTTCAGAACGTCGTGAGACAGTTCGGTCTCTATCCGCCGCGCGCGTTGAAACTTGAAGAAGGCTGTCCCTAGTACGAGAGGACCGGGACGGACGTACCTCTGGTGTGCCAGTTGTTCCGCCAGGAGCATTGCTGGTTGGCTACGTACGGAAGGGATAACCGCTGAAAGCATCTAAGCGGGAAGCCTGTTTTAAGATGAGGTTTCTGTTGAGGTTCCCTAGAGACTATAGGGTTGATAGGCCAGACCTGTACGCATTGTAAAATGCTAAGGCTACTGGTACTAATACACCAACAAACAAACACACCAAACACATAAGTCACACTGTGGTTGGTTTGGTTTCGCAATCGTAACGAGAAAATACTCAAAAAAATAAGAACACATAAAGACTACTAGGTCTTTGTCGTGCAACGCGTCCACTATGCAGTATCTGACACAACACCCATAAGTATCAGAACACTGATTGTTCCGATGATTTGTCGGTGGCCATAGCGGCAGGGAAACGCCCGGATACCCATTCCGAACCCGGAAGCTAAGCCTGCCCGCGCTGATGGTACTGCACCCGGGAGGGTGTGGGAGAGTAAGTTACCGCCGACATAAAACATAAAATAATTGAATATAGAAGGAAGGCTAGGAAGAACATCATGTTCTTCCTAGCCTTCCTTTTTGTGCGTTTTGGCCCCTTTGGGTCGTTGGGGAAAGCCGCCAAGAAGAGGGCCAAGTCTATAGGTTCCTATTTAAAGGAGCTTGGGCTAATTGCGCTTCTCGCGAATCCACTCATGGCCTTTGGTGATGCCTCGCCTCCAATTCAAATAGTCGTGTCCACCATTGTATTCTCTGGTGGTACTTACTGTGTTCGTTTGGCTCCCTAGGACTTCTCCGAACTTCGCGTTCTCGCCGGATAGATGAATGTCGTACTTTCCATACTCGTGGAAAATTACCCTCCTGAGTCCGTCGGAGCTTGCAGAGCGGCTGTTCCACTCATTCAGAAGATCATAGTCATTGTTGGGCCACCAGAACGCGGCAGGTGCACTCATCGGTAGTCTTGCTGCTTGTAGCTCCGAAGAGTCCGGTGCCACATCAAATGAGGATTCTGCAGCCAGCGGTGAAGGATCAACCGAAGCTGATAGTGTCGAATGGACACGAACTATTGAAACCGACAACGGCGAGCTGACTCTGGAATCTCAGCCAGAGCGGATTGTCTCCACGTCAGTCACACTGGCCGGTTCCTTGCTTGCTGTTGATGCACCAGTCATTGCTACTGGCGCCACCGGTGAGAATGTGGAAGACCTTTCCGATGAGAACGGTTTCTTTATCCAGTGGTCGGAAGAAGCAAAAGAAGCCGGCGTTGAAAAGCTTTGGGATAACACCGCACCAGGCGCGGAAAAGGCTGTGGGATACGCTCCTGACCTGATTGTCGGTTCCAAAAACTCCGGTGACTCCGCGTTCGACTAAATCGATAGGCTTGAGCAAATCGCCCCCGTACTTGTCGTTGACTACTCGGATGCTTCGTGGCAGGACGTCACTACCAAGATTGGTGAGGCCACTGGTCATGAGGAAGGAGCTGCTGAGGTAATCGCGGACTTCGATGAACGTATCGAAGAAGCGAGCGAGCAGATTGAACTTCCAGAGGGCAAAACGTCTTCATTCATCGTGTTTGGTGATGGATCGGGCGCTGCTGCATTGACTCCGGAGGCTCCACAGAATCAGATTCTGTCTCGTCTTGGATTTGACCTTACCGAGGTGCCGGAAGAAGTAAAGGGGGACCTCTCCATGGGTGCCGACCGCGGCGATATCATCAGCTTGTCAATTGAGAACATCCAAGCGGGGCTGCCTGGCGAGAACTGGATTTTAGTCTCTAGCGATAAGGAAAACCAGGAGATGATCAAGAACGAACCAGCGTTCAATACGTCTCCAGCCGTGACGGAGGGCCGTGTCTACCACACTCCAGCCTCCACCTTCCGTCTTGACTACTTCTCTGCAAACATCCTGGTCGACTCGATTGTTGAGCAGTTTTCAAAGTCGTGTGTAGCGGCATTTCTAGTCGAAGTGCTTAGTAAGTCGTGTGCGATATTAGTTGTCGCGCAAGGCTTTTCTGGTTTTCTGGGCAGCTGTCTCTGGACTTAAGTTCTTGTGGGGTTTGATGGTGGCTTATCGGGTGAAATATGAGGAAGAGGTAGCTGAATCTTCATCGATGTCTTGTGGCACGCAAGACAGTATTCGGGTTCCAGGATGTGGAATCTGTTTTCAGAGCTTTCGCGGGTAGAATAGCCGAAGATAATCTGCCATAAGTAGCAATGAAAGAGAATGTGAATGTCTGAGCGTTATAACGAAGGCCGCCGTGAAGAGTCGCGGGGTCGTCGCTCCGACTCGCACGGTTCTAATCGTCGTGATGACCGTCAGGGTGGTTCCCGTGGCGGTCGTGACGACCGTCGTGATTCCAACCGTGGTGGCCGTCGTGAATGGAACAACGACCGCCAAGATCGAGGAGATTGGAAGCCACGCGGTGAGGGTCGACGAGACGACCGACGTGATGATCGCCGGGACGGACGTCGCGATGACCGTCAGGGCGGCTCCCGCGGCGGCTGGAACAACGATCGCAATGATCGTGGTGGCCGCAACGACCGCGGAGGACGCGATGATCGTCGTGATTCCAACCGTGGTGGCCGTCGTGAATGGAACAACGACCGCCAAGATCGAGGAGATTGGAAGCCACGCGGCGAGGGACGTCGAGACGACCGACGTGATGACCGTAGGGATGATCCTCGTGACAACCGTCGTGATGATCGCCAGGGCGGTGGCCGTGGCGGTTGGAACAATGACCGCAACGACCGTAACGACCGCGGTGGCCGTGGACGATACGATGACCGCAATGATCGCGGTGGTCGTGGGGATCGTCGCAACGATGATCGTGGTCCACGTCGGGAAAACCGTGGCGGTCGAGCAGAAGCAGAGCGCGAGAAGAACAGCTTGGCGCCACAGCGCGCTGGCTTCCGCGAGGAGCGCATCAACCGTCGCATGGCCGATCCGGACCTGCCAGATGATATCGATATCTACGACTTGGATGAGATGATCCTGCAGGACCTACGGGTTCTGTCCAAGGACAATGCTGATGCAACCGCTAAGCACATGATCATGGCAGCACAGTGGATGGAAGATGACCCACAGTTGGCGCTTCGCCATGCCCGTGCAGCAAAGGACCGCGCAGGCCGTGTAGCTGTTGCGCGTGAGGTTAACGGCATCGCCGCATATCACGCTGGTGAGTGGAAAGAAGCACTTGCGGAATTGCGCGCTGCCCGCCGAATCTCCGGCGGAGCAGGCATGTTGGCTGTTATGGCTGACTGTGAACGTGGCTTGGGTCGTCCTGAGAAGGCGATTGAGCTCGGCCGTAGCGAGGAAGCTCGCACTGTTGATGCGGAGACCGCCATTGAACTGGCCATCGTTGTTGCCGGCGCACGCTTAGACTTGGGCCAGGCTGAATCAGCTGTGGTTACCCTGCAGCGCGCTAATCCATCCAAGGAAGCGAAGGGCATCCCAGCGATGCGCTTGAGCTACGCCTACGCAAATGCCTTGGCAGAGGCAGGACGCAAGGAAGAAGCCAAGGAATGGTTCGAGCACACGGCAAAGCTTGACGAAGACAAATGGACAGACGCTGAAGAGCGTTTGAAGGAGTTCTAAAACCCCAATGAGCCTGATTGAACAGCACGACGCACTGCTTTTAGATCTTGATGGAACTGTCTGGGAAGGCGGCCGCGCAATTGACGGTGCGGTTGATTTCATTAACAGCTGTGGCCTGCCAAGCGTTTACGTGACAAATAATGCGTCGCGCGCGCCGGAAGCAGTTGCAGAAAAGTTGCGTGGAATTGGCCTGAAAGTCGAAACCGCGGATGTGCTGACCTCAGCGCAGGCTGCAGTGACTTTGGCTGGAGAGCATGTCCCACAGGGCGCGAAGATTCTCGTTATTGGCGCAGACTCTTTCCGCGACCTTGTGACAGCTGCGGGCTACACTGTCGTTGCATCGGCCGATGACAAGCCTGATGCTGTTCTTCAGGGTTTTGACCCTTCCGTCGATTGGGCACAGCTGACCGAAGGCGCGCTGGCTATTCGCCAGGGCGCTAAGTACGTCGCATCCAACCTCGATTCCTCTTTGCCAACTGAGCGTGGTTTGGCTGTGGGTAATGGCTCCTTGGTCGCGGCAATCGAATCCGCAACCGGTGTCAGCCCGGTTTCTGCTGGTAAACCGGAACCAGAGATGTTTGGCCAAGCTGCCAAGCTAGTCGGCGCGAAGCGCCCGCTGGTGGTCGGAGACCGTCTAAACACCGACATTGCCGGCGGCAACGCTGCGGCAATGAACACCTTCCATGTCTTGACTGGTGTCTCCCATGAGATGGAACTCATTGAGGCAAGCAAGGAATACCGCCCGAACTTCATTGGTGACTCATTGTCAGATATGACTCGCAGTGCCCATGAACTGGCACCAGGTGCCCAAGGTGGATTCACCGCGCGCGTCGATGGCCATGATGTCCTTGTGGACAATGGTGATAGCACTGCGACATCTGTCCAGGCCCTACGTACGGTCTTGGAAGTGGTGTGGTCAATGGGCAAAGCCCCACGCTACATTCAGCCGGTGTCAGAAAAGGCTGAGTCCGTTATCAGGGGATGGAGTTAATGACTCATCCAGTTCCCAGGGATCCGCGCCAGCTCGCGGTGACACCCGAAGAGCTTAATCAGTCCATCGAAGAAATACTTGCTGAGCCAGCCGAAGATCTTTCGGCCCAGGCCGAGCACCTCAACCAGGCTCATGAGCTGCTTCGCGCAGCGCTACAGGAGAACTAATGGCCCCACAACGACGTCGTCTTGATGCCGAGCTTGTGCGCCGCAAGATTGCGCGCTCACGCGAACATGCTGTTGAACTGATCAAAGATGGTCGCGTGTTCGTTGGCGGTTTCAAAGCATCGAAGCCAGCGACAGTCGTGGATCCAGAAGTCTCAATCCGTATTGAGGGCGGCGATGATAATAATTGGGCATCACGCGGTGCGCATAAGCTGCTTGGCGCCCTAAAAGCTTTCGATGTCGAACTTGAGGGCAAGAAGGTGCTCGATGCTGGGGCATCGACAGGCGGCTTTACCGATGTCTGCCTGCGTGACGGAGCATCGGCAGTCTATGCGGTTGATGTCGGCTACGGGCAATTGTTGTGGCGACTGCAAAACGACGACCGCGTCAAGGTCTTAGACCGGACAAACATTCGCTACCTCACGCTTGAGCACACCGATGGTTCATGCGATGTCATGGTTGGGGACCTGTCTTTTATCTCCCTGAAGCTAACGCTTCCTGCGATGGCGCAGGTTATGGCCCCGGGCGCGATCATGTTGCCCATGGTCAAGCCGCAATTTGAGGTGGGCAAAGACCGCGTTGGCACGTCCGGCGTAGTACGTTCGCCAGAGCTACGCATTGAAGTCACCCACGAGGTCGCGGTATTCGCGAAGACCTTGGGTTTGAGCTGCCACGGTGTGGTGGCCTCGCCGCTGCCTGGCCCAAGCGGCAACGTAGAATACTTTCTAATGCTTATCAATGACGGCGGTGCTTCGCATCCTTCAGACGAAGACTTGCTGAAGATGATCGAAACTGCAGTAAAGGATGGTCCTCAGTGAGCGAACCAGCACACAGCGCGCAGGTGGAGAATGCCTCGCCGCGCCGCATACTTTTGGTGCCGCACACTGGGCGAGCCAGCAACATTCGTGACGCGGAACGCGCTGCGAAACTGCTTGTTGAAGCCGGCATTGAACTGCGCGTTGTAGCGCGTGAGCCTATCGAGGCGCCGTCGATTCTTTCTACTTTCCCGTACATGGCGCATGACCTCAAAGCCGCTGAGGGCTGTGAGCTTGTGCTGGTGCTTGGCGGTGATGGTACATTCCTGCGCGCTGCTGACCTTGCACGCAAAGTTGGTGCGCCCGTGCTGGGCATCAACTTGGGCCACGTGGGCTTCTTGGCAGAAGGTGAGCGCGAGTCCCTCGAAGGGGCTATCCAGCGAGTAATTGATCGCGACTACCGGGTCGAAGACCGTATGACCATCGACTGCACGGTCTTTGATGAGCAGGGTGAAGTCATTGGCTCCAACTGGGCGCTTAATGAAGCCAGTGTTGAAAACCTGGACCGGTCCGGTGTTTTAGATGCCATCTTGGAAGTTGATGAGCGCCCGGTGATGGCCTTTGGCTGTGACGGCGTTTTGGTTTCCACACCGACTGGTTCAACGGCCTACGCGTTCTCCGCGGGCGGTCCAATCTTGTGGCCTGAGTTGGATGCCATCTTGGTTGTGCCGAACAATGCTCATGCGCTGTTTACCAAGCCTTTGGTTGTATCGCCGGATTCTTCGGTGGCAGTGGAATCAGCATCCGTAACCTCACCAGCGATCGTGATCTTGGATGGATTCCGAGAAATCAACATGCCTCCTGGTTCGCGTATTGAAGTAACTCGCGGCACAACGCCAGTGCGTTGGGTACGTTTGGATGAAGAGCCGTTTACGGACCGTTTGGTGACCAAGCTGCATCTGCCAATTCAAGGTTGGCGCGGTCCGCAGCGATAGAATTTCGCGGCTTTCGGGGTAGGAATTGGGTTAATCGCCGCCACGTAGCCGCGTTTCTTTATTATTGCTGTGGTAGCTTTTCGTTAATGTGTTCTAAAAGCTTAGGAGGAGGTACTCGCCGTGTTAGCAGATATCACCATTTCTGATCTTGGCGTAATCTCCTCAGCATCAGCCGAGCTTTCGTCCGGATTAACAGTTCTGACCGGTGAGACCGGTGCCGGTAAAACCATGGTCGTCACCGGCCTGCGCCTGCTAGCTGGCGGGCGTGCCGATGCATCGCGAGTCCGCGCGGGAGCAAGCAAAGCAGTGGTTGAAGGAACCTTCATCACTGAAGAGCTCACCAAAGAAGATGCTTCGAGTGTGGCAGAAATTGTTGATACTGCTGGCGGTTCAGCGGATGAAAATGGCGAGTACATCGCATCACGCACCGTGATGTCTACTGGGCGTTCCAAAGCGCATCTTGGCGGGCGCAGCGTTCCTGCAGCAACGCTGGGTGAGTTTTCACGTGCATTGCTTACGGTGCATGGACAAAATGATCAGCTTCGTCTTTTGGCACCAGACCAACAGTTGGCGGCGCTGGATCGTTCCTCAAGCGACATTGCGCCTTTATTGGACAAATACCGCGAGAGCTTCGTGCATTGGCGCACACAGGCCAAAGATCTCAAACGCCGCACCGAATCCCGCAGAGAGATGGCGCAGGAAGTTGATCGCCTGCAGTTCGCGGTTAATGAGATTTCTGAGATTGACCCACAGCCAGGTGAAGATGAAGAACTGATTACCCTTATCAAGCGCTTGCAGGACGTTGATGGTCTCCGTGAGGCAGCGCAGACAGCCCTGGTTGCTATTGATGGTGTGGAGGGAGACTTTGGTGAGGAAAAACCAGCCTCAACACTTCTTGGTGAGGCTCATGCAGCTGTCCATGCGGTGGATGATAAGCAGCTGGAAGAACTCAGCCAGCAGTTAGGGGAGATGACCTCACAACTGGCGGGTATCGCGGGAGAACTTGGTCAGTTCCTCTCGGATTTACCTGCGGACCCGGAGCTGTTGGAAAAGAGCTTGCAGCGCCAACAGGAGCTGCGTGGGCTGACCCGCAAGTACGCTGGTGATATTGATGGTGTATTGGCGTGGAAGCAGGAAGCTGAAACCAAGTTGGCCTCGATGGATACTTCCACTGAGGCATTAGAGAAGCTGCAGGCTGAGGTCGCTGAGGCGCAAACTGAGATGGTGGCGCGGGCTGAAAAGCTCACGGCAGCGCGTACCAAGGCTGCGAAGAAGCTGGCCAAGGCCGTCTCCGAGGAAATTCATGGTTTGGCTATGCCGAAGGCGCGTTTAGAGGTGGATGTCCGCCAGGCTAAGTATTCGCGTGCTGGCGCTGATGAGGTGGAGCTGCTATTGGCGGCCAATGACGCCGCAACACCAAAGCCATTGTCGGTCGCGGCATCTGGCGGTGAGCTTTCCCGCGTGATGTTGGCACTAGAAGTTATTTTGTCAGCGGGTACCGCTGGCACCACGTTGGTTTTTGATGAGGTGGATGCTGGCGTTGGCGGCCGCGCCGCAGTGGAGATTGGGCGCCGTCTAGCGCGGCTAGCCCAAGCCAATCAGGTTCTTGTGGTCACCCACCTGCCACAGGTTGCTGCGTATGCGGACACACACCTGCATGTGGCGAAGGATGTCACCGATAAGTCAGTGACTTCCGGTGTCGTGACGTTGAGTAGGCAAGAACGAGTCGAAGAATTGGCCCGCATGTTGGCTGGTTTGGATGACACCGCAACGGGTCGTGCACACGCCGCGGAGCTACTATCGAAGGCTCAAGATGAAGTTGAAGGTTTCAGAGTTTAACACCGCGCGCCTTCCACACTTTTAGGCTCCCACAAGGAACAATATCCGGCATGAGCCTGTTTTCCCGAACTGAAGAATTGCCTGGTCTGCATGGCGCTTTGCGCGATTGCACGCCTGGTGGAAATGGTATGAAAAAGTTCCGCGCCGGCGATATCGCCGTTATTAATGCTGCGAATATTTCACGCCAAGAGGCCCAGGCGCTCATCGATGTTCAACCAGCCGCTGTAGTTAACGTGGCCGAGTTTTCCACCGGGGCAATCCCTAATTATGGCCCGCACATGTTGCTGGACGCTGAAGTGCTGTTGCTGGAAAATGTTGGCACTGATTTCATCGCTGGTTTTAAGGACGGCAAGAAAGCCCGCATCACGGACGAAGGCACCATCTACGCCGGCGACAAGGTCATCGGTGAAGGCACCAGTGTTGAACGCACCAAGGCGGAGAAGGATTTCTCTGAAGCGCGACGTAGTCTGGTTGAACGCATGGAAGCCTACTTTGGTAACTCCATTGAGTTCATTCACTCGGAGGGGCCTTTGCTTATCGATGGCCTGGGGATCCCTGAGGCCGGCTCAGAGATGAAAGACCGCAAGGTCGTCATTATTTCCCCGAGTGAAGACCACCGCAATCACATCAAGGGACTGCGCAACTTCATCCGCGAGTATGAACCCATCCTCGTCGGCGTAGATGCCGGCGCTGATTCTTTGATCGCGCAGGGATATACGCCCGATTTGATCGTTGGCAATCCAAGGAACATCGCGACCGAATCTTTGCGCAGTGGCGCGCGGGTTGTTCTCCCAGCAGATCCGGACGGCACCGCGGAAGGTCTTGAGCGCATCCAGGACTTAGGCATCGGTGCAATGACCTTCCCCGCAGCAACTGACAGTGCAACTGATCTGGCGCTGCTGCTGGCAGACTTCCACGAAGCAGAGCTCATCGTGCAGGTCGGTGATTCTCTGGACTTGGACGATATTTTTGCGGCCAAAGACCACGCAACTCCAGCTGCGATGCTCACGCGGTTGAAGGCAGGAAACCGTCTGGTGGACTCCTCAGCAATTATCAACCTGTACACGGTGCGAACCGGCGGTTCCATGGCCTGGCTGTGGGCGGTGCTGGGCGTGCTGGTTGCGCTGGCCGTAATTGTTCTAGTTGTTGGACTCGGCGGGGATGGCACTTTTGCTAATAACCTCATCGATACGTGGAACAACATCGCGTTGACGTTCCAGGGGTGGTTTTAAACCATGGCTGTCCAAAAATCTTCTCGTAGTGCGCTTGTAATCGCTGGCCTTGGTTTTGGCGTCGCCTTGGGCGTTGCCGCTGGAACAATGGTGCTTGCGCCGAATATGGAGGGGACATCGGCAGCCGTTGCCAGTGATGATCCAATCCGTGAAGAACACCGTGCGCTGTTGCAGGAAAACAAGGAAATCCAGGCGCAGTCTGATTCCGCTGATTCTCTCATCAGTGGTTTGTCCGCGGACGCCTTGGCCGGCTCATTGGAAGGCCGTGATGTTTCAATCATTGCCACGGGTGATGCCGCTGAAGGCGATGTGGCAGGTGTTCGTAACATGCTCAATTCCGCTGGTGCGGTTGATTCCGGCACTATCACCATGACCAATGAGTTTTTGCACCCTGAGGGCGCGGACAAGATTAAGTCCATCGTTGCAAACGTTCTGCCAGCCGGTGCGGAGCTAGATGAGCAAGATCTTTCCGCTGGCCGCCACACCGGTCAAGCATTGGCCGCAGCGCTGTTGCGTGACCCTGAATCAGCCGAGCCAATGGCTTCCTCTGAAGACCGCGGCGCACTGTTGCAGGCACTGCGTGAGGCAGGCTTTTTGAACTATGAAGACGGCACCATATTGCCTGCGCAAGCGGTCGTCGTGGTGATGGGCCGTGGTGGCGACGAGTACTACCACGACAACCTGGTGGCCTTTGCAAACTCTCTGAATGAAGCTGGCACCTATGGCGTGCTCGCCGGAAGGCTACAGGCCGCTGGTGAAGGCGGGGTCATTGACACGTTGCGTACAGAGGCCGGCGGTGGCGAGGGTCCAAGCCCGGATGCCATCTCCACTGTGGACTCCATTAATCGAGACTTTGCGCAGCTAGCGGTTGCGCTCGCGGTAGTTGAGCAACTGGGCGACGGATCTGGTGCCTATGGTGCTAGCGAATCCGCGGACGCTGCCGCACCTCCACTTCCGGAAGGAGAGTAGAACTCATGGCACATGACTTTAAGGTGCTGTCCTCCGAGCTTTTGCTCGATGCCCCGATCGTCGCGGTGCGCCAGGACAAGCTGGCCATGCCCAATGATCAGGTTGCTTTCCGTGAAGTAATTGAGCACATGGGTGCTGTGGCTGTCGTTGCGGTTAATGAGAACAACGAAATTGCGATGGTCAATCAGTACCGACACAGCGTCAAGCGCCGCTTGTGGGAGATTCCCGCCGGGCTTTTGGACGTTCAGGGCGAGTCCGAAATTCTTGGTGCCCAACGCGAACTGGTAGAAGAAGCAGGACTAGAGGCCGCCGAATGGTCTGTTTTGACCGACTTGGTGACTTCGCCTGGTTTCTGCGAGGAATCAGCTCGTGTCTTTTTGGCACAGGACCTCACAGCAGTGGAACGCCCCGAGGCTTTTGGCGACGAAGAAGCAGACATGGATTTCGCCTGGGTGGACTTGGATGAAGCAGTAGCGAAAGTCCTGAGCGGTGAAATCAATAACTCCATCGCCGTGGCCGGAATTCTCGCCGCCAAGCAGGTACTTAGTGGAAACGGCCAAGCTCGTGAGGTTTCTGCGCCTTTTGAACTGCGCCCAACCTCGATTGCTTCGCGCCGTCAGGGTCCTGACCTGAAGAAGCAATAGATGTCTTCTTCAACTATCTCGGGTGCTTCTGGTGCCGCCGGGCATTCCGGTAACTCCGGAATCTCCGGCATCGCCGGCGGGACTGAGCCTGCACCGGAACTGGTAACACTCGCACAAGGGTGGTTGGACCACCTCGCGGTGGAAAAGGGATCTTCACCCAATACCGTCAGCAATTACCGCCGGGATCTGAAGCGTTATGTTCATTGGCTCGCTGCCGCAGGAGTAACGTCTCTGCGTGATGTAACCACGCAACATCTTGAGGCTTATGTCGCGGACCTTCGCCGCGGGTGGGAGGGACAGAAGCCGCTATCGGGGGCATCGACAAGCCGTGCTCTTATCGTTGCCCGCGGGCTTCACAAGTTTGCGTTGTCTGAGGGCGACATCAATGTTGATGTCGCTGCCGATGTCGCACCACCAAGTCCGGCGAAGCACCTACCGGATACGTTAACTGTTGAAGAAGTCACGGCACTCATTGATGCCGTTCCGACGGGGGAGTATGCCACGGCGGTAGATATTCGGGATAAAGCGCTGTTGGAAATGCTCTATGGCACTGGTGCGCGTATCTCCGAGCTGCTTGATCTGGTGGTAGATGATGTTGCTGATGGCCCAGATATTTTGACCGTGACCGGTAAAGGTTCCAAGCAGCGCCTGGTGCCGATGGGTTCTCATGCACGCAAAGCCATTGAGGACTACCTGGTTCGTTCGCGGCCGCAGATGAGCCGCGGCAAAACACATGCGCTGTTTCTCAACACGTTGGGCAAGCCTCTGTCACGGCAAAGCGCTTGGGCTGTCATCCAGCAAGCCGTTGAGCGCGCCAAGGTTGGCAAGAAAGTGTCCCCGCACACATTAAGGCACTCTTTTGCTACCCATTTGCTGCAGGGCGGCGCCGATGTGCGTACTGTGCAGGAGTTATTGGGGCACTCTTCAGTAACGACCACGCAGATCTACACACATGTTACTGCGGATTCCCTGCGAGAAGTCTGGAGAGTTGCTCACCCTCGCGCTTAAATCTGGAAATATGCATGCCAGTTCCAGTACCGTGATTTTCGTGCCTGTGCGCGCATTCCGCGTGCACTAATATTTCTCTTCAATCCTTTGTGTGCTGAGTTTGCGCGTTTCATTGTCTTGAATCGCGTGAGTACAGCACCGAATATGGGTTGAATGATGTCTTGTACGTCTTATGAAAGGACGACTGTTCACGTGAATTCCTCACGCAACCATGCCCTTGGCCACAGTCTTGCTAGTGCTAGTGTCACTAGCACTACTGCGACACCACTTGCTGGCTTTATTGCTAGCCGACAATTTGCTGCATCAGTCGCGGCTGCATGCATTCTGGGCCTCGGCGCTTCAGCTGGCGCTGTTGCGGCCGCCCCGGCAGCACACGCATTGCCAGGAGGTATGTCAGTAGAGGATGCACGCGCGGCAATCTCTGCTCCGATTTCAGTTCCAGCAGGACAAACCACCACGGTTAGTTTGCCCGTGGCAGCAAACGCGTCCTATTCCGGCGACGGCTGGTCCGTCTCCACCTCCGGCAGTACCGTGACCATTACCGCGCCGCCTGAGGGCGGCCAGATTTCTATCCCTGTTACTGCCCAAGGCCAGTCCACGACCATCACTTTGGTAGCAGAAGGCGGCGCAAGCGGCGGTAACACCTCCGGTGGTGGCACTGCTGGTGGCGATACTCCAGTTGGCAGCGATGGCAACGGCGGCGGTACCGGAGGCGGTGCGACTGGCTCAGGTGCTACCGATAACGGAAGGACCCCTGGTTCTGATGGCGGAGGTAGCACTGACGGTTCTGCTGGCGCCGGTGGCCAGGGCGCTAACGGTGCAGGAGGCTCAGGCGATGAGAACACCGGCACTGGTGATGTCTCCGGAAGCCAGAATGCGTCCTTGCCAGCCGTGCCAGGGGATAAGCCGGAGCGTCAGGCGGCAGAACAGCTAGATGAATCTACCGCTGAGCGCATCGATCTGGAGTCCACCATCGAGGGCAACACCATCACTGCACAGTTGGGTCTGCGCCAGGCGCTAGATTTTTACAATCAGTTCGGCAACTTGGACCAGGAGCAGTTCACCCTGCGCTACGTCGATGCTGATGGCAACATCATCCAAGACATCAAGCGCGATATTGATGCGGCTAGCCGTACCTTGACCTTGACCTATCCGGAAGGCCAAGCACCAGATAATCCGTTCTACATGCAGCTAGTGCGCAACGATGGCACTGGCATTGAAGTCATTGTCAGCCTGACTGACCCGAACTACCAGCGCGCTGGTGAGGAAGCTCAAAATGCATCAGCTACGAGCACTTCCAGCGATGATGAAGGCTCAAACCTGTTGGCCAACGGGGTCATTGGCCTGGGCATTGTGATCCTCTTGATCATCATTGGCTTCATCATCCGCAAGGTGAGCAATCGCCGTAAGCAACATCAGTACGAGTACTAAGCAAGTGGCTAAACAGAGTAATAGGTTATCGGCATCGAAACCACGCTAGATTGACGATCCGGCGCTAGATTGACCTAAGTTAATCTAGCCTGAAGCGTTGACCTACGGGCGACGATGTGCCTTGTAGGATAGACGAGTAAGCTGTATCTCAGTGTTAAATGACAGCCGTGTAATTTCGTGTTCGAAGTGCGGGTTGAGCGTTGGTAGGGAAGTAGGGAGTAAAACGTGAGCAACGAGGGACTCTTTCACGCAGGCGAACCTGAAGTTGGTCTAACAGGCAGGGAGCTGCGCACTATCCCACAGCCACCAGCACTGGAAAAGAATGGTCCAGCGACCATCATCTCAATGTGCAACCAAAAAGGTGGCGTGGGCAAGACCACCTCAACCATCAATATGGGTGCTTGCTTGGCCGATTATGGCCGCAAGGTGCTTTTGGTGGACTTGGACCCGCAGGGCGCACTGTCCGCAGGTTTAGGCCTGGGCCATGATGAAATTGAAGACACCATCTATGACGTGATGCTTGATAGCCAGGTGTCTATTCACTCCGCTATCGTGCACACCGGCGTACCTGGTCTGGATTTGGTTCCTGCCAACATTGACTTGTCGGCCGCTGAGATTCAGATGGTCAATGAGGTCGGCCGTGAGCACACGCTGGCGCGTGCGCTGCGCCCAGTAATGAAGGACTATGACTTCATCATCATTGACTGCCAGCCGTCCCTTGGTCTTTTGACCGTCAACGCGTTGGCGTGTTCTCACGGCGTCATCATTCCTATGGAATGTGAGTTCTTCTCGCTTCGCGGACTGGCTTTGTTGACTGACACGGTGGAGAAGGTTGCTGAGCGCATCAACTTTGACTTGGAAGTCATTGGCATTCTGGTCACTATGTTTGACCGCCGCACCAAGCATGCACGCGAAGTGATGTCGCGCGTTGTTGAATACTTTGATGAGAAAGTCTTTGACACCGTCATTACCCGCACCGTGCGTTTCCCAGAGACTTCCGTGGCTGGAGAACCCATCACCACCTGGGCGCCGTCGTCGCAGGCAGCGAAGCAATACCGTGACTTGGCTGCTGAGGTCATTGAGCGCACCAAGCGCTAGATGCAGGTGTAGATGGCTCATCAACCAATAGATGAAGCAGTGCAGCCGGAGATTCCAGGCTTTCGCATTGCGCTGGCCAACTTTGAGGGCCCGTTTGACCTGCTGCTGCAGCTGATTCAAAGCAAGAAGCTGGATGTCACTGACGTTGCTTTGTCGGAAGTCACTGATGAATTCGTGGCTTATACTCGCGGGCTTGGCCAAACCGCTGACCTGGATGAGATCACGGAATTTCTCGTCGTTGCAGCAACCCTTCTGGACTTGAAGGCAGCACGTCTGTTGCCACGCGGTGAGGTCGATGATCTGGATGACCTCGAACTTCTAGAATCCCGTGACCTTTTGTTCGCACGCCTTTTGCAGTACCGCGCCTACAAACAAGTCGCAGACCAGTTTGCGCAGTGGCAGCGTGAGGCGCGCAGAGCTTACCCGCGTGCAGTCGGCGTGGAAGAGCAGTTCGCATCGTTATTGCCACCGGTCAAGCTGGGGCACACCCCGGCGAGTTTCGCGGAGTTGGCCGCTGGTGTCTTTCGCCCCAAGCCGCCCGAGGAAGTTGGGATTGGACACATCCACCAAGTGGCCGTGTCCGTGCCGGAACAAGCCGGCAAGATCATGGATACGCTCAAGCTGCTTGGCGCGGACAAGTGGTTGAGCTTTAATGCGCTTACGCGGGATTGCACGCTGTCGATGCATGTGGTTGGCCGTTTCTTGGCGCTGCTGGAGCTTTACAAAGCTAAGGCCGTAGAAACCGAACAAGAAGAACAGCTTGGACCCCTAAACGTGTCCTGGACTGGTTTGGACGTCGATCCAGCTGTTGTGGCTGCGGCGAACTGGGATTAAGGAGAAGCTATGAATCCGAATGAGATGACGGCCGATGAGATGCCGTTTATCAGCCAGTTGCGCTCCCAGATTGAGTCAATTCTTCTTGTCATCGATAGCCCGGCTACATCGGCAAGCATTGCTCGCGCGGTTGAATCAACCGTCGAAGAAGTTGAAGCCCTACTCGAAGAAATCCGCACCGAACTGGACATGCGCGGCTCTGGCATTGAGCTGCGCACATGTGAAGAAGGTTGGCGCTATTTCACACGCCGTGACAATGCCGACGCCGTGGAGCAATTCATGTTGGATGGCACCCAAACAAGGCTCTCCCGTGCAGCACTAGAAACTCTAGCCGTGGTGGCGTACCGACAACCGTGTACCCGCGCTCAGGTCGCTGCGGTGCGTGGAGTCAACGTCGATGGCGTGATGCGCACACTGACCTTGCGCGGTCTGGTGCGCGAAATCGAGGACGGGGAGTTCGAAGGCCCCGGCATCCGTTATGAAACAACGGCGCTGTTTCTGGAACTGTTGGGCATTGACTCCTTGGAGCGTCTTCCTGATTTGGCACCTCTTTTGCCCGACGTCGACATGATCGATGAAGAATATTAGAGATTTTGCTGTAGGCTCGTTGGCAGGAGTAAGATCTCCCAAGCGCAATTTAAACAATTTAAGAGAAAAGGACACGATCGACGTGACCCCACCCGCTCGCCGAGACGGCACACCGGAAAAGAAAAAGCGTGACAGCGACATGCTGATCTCCAACGCTAAACCGGCCCGTCGTCAAAACGTCAAGCGCTCCCAGCGCGAAAAGAAAGCCACCGCCCAGTCCATCGCTAATGACTTGGGCGCTGATTGGCTCTACGAGGACTCCAAGTCCACCCAAAACCCCAGCACCGAAGGCGAACGCCTGCAAAAGGTCCTAGCCAAGGCAGGCGTAGCATCACGCCGCCACGCGGAAGTACTCATTGAAGCAGGCCGCGTTGAAGTCAACGGTGAAGTTGTTAAGCGCCAAGGCGTGCGCGTGAACCCAAACGTGGACATCATCCGCGTGGACGGTGTGCGCGTCAACGTCAATGAAGAGCACGAGTACTTCATCCTGAACAAGCCTCGTGGCATGCAGTCCACCATGCAAGATGACATGGGCCGTCCATGCGTGGGCGACATGGTTTCGGAGAAGGTCGCATCCGGCCAGCGCCTGTTCCACGTCGGCCGCCTTGACGCTGATACTGAGGGCTTGCTCATCCTCACCAACGACGGTGAGTTGGCAAACCGCCTGATGCACCCGAAGTACGAGGTGTCCAAGACCTACCTGGCCACCGTGTTGGGTGAGGCAGACAACCGTCTGATCCGTACTCTGAAAGAGGGCATTGAGCTCGACGACGGCAAGGCCAAGGCTGACTTTGTTCAGGTTGTGGACAAGAACCAGGGCATGTCGCTTATCCGCTTGGAGCTGCACGAAGGCCGCAAGCACATTGTTCGCCGCATGCTCAAGGCCGCCGGCTACCCAGTACAGCGCCTGGTGCGCACCAAAATCCACACCGTGCAGTTGGGCGATATGAAGCCCGGCGGTATCCGTGCGTTGAACTCTGCTGAGCTCACCAGCTTGTACAAGGTAGTGGGGATGTAAATGGTTTCTAATCTTCCTAATGGCGGCCTCATTCTGGCTGTTGACGGACCATCCGGAACCGGAAAGTCCACCACGTGCCGTGCGTTGGCGAAACAGCTGGACGCAAAATACATCGATACTGGCGCTATGTACCGCGTGGCCACCTTGGCTGTGCTGCGTGCGGGGGTCGATCCACAAGACACTCAGGCTGTCATCGCGGCGACTGCGAATTTGCCTTTGACTGTGTCCAATGACCCGGATTCCACGGAAGTCATCCTCAATGGAGAGGATGTGTCCAAGGAAATCCGTGAGGATGAGGTCACCCGCAACGTCTCTGCTGTCTCTGCCATCCCGGAGGTGCGCACGAACTTGGTGCAGTTGCAGCGCAAGCTTGCCGATGAATCGCACCGCGCCATCGTTGAAGGCCGCGACATCGGCACAGTAGTGTTGGTTGATTCCCCGGCTAAGGCCTTTATGACCGCCTCCGCTCAGGTACGTGCCCAGCGCCGATACGACCAGAATGTAGCTGCTGGTATCCCAGCTGAATTCGACACCGTATTGGCCGACGTGGAGCGCCGCGATGCGGCAGATTCTTCACGCGCAACCTCACCTCTTCGCCCAGCAGATGACGCTGTTGTGGTGGATACTTCTGAAATGAGCCTTGAAGAAGTGCTCGACGCCCTCATTACTATTGTCAAGGAGTCTGCTGATGAGCGATAAGAATTCTGAGAAAGACACTGAGTTCCACTACCCAGCGGGCAAGTTCGACGAAGAACTCGTTGAAGCGCCGCACGGTGGTTGGGCGTCGGATGACTTCAATGAAGAAGAGTTCGACTTTGAGTTTGATGATTCCAACTTTGATGACTCTGAGTTCGGCGAAGCCGATTACGGAGATGGCTATGACGAAGAGGGCGTTCCAACCGGCGTTGCTGGTGAAGAGCTGAGCGAAGAAGAGTGGGCGCAGATTGAGCGCGCCTTCGGCGTTGCCGGACCTTCCCACACCGAAGAGTCCCTGTGCACCGTTGCCATTGTGGGCCGTCCAAACGTGGGCAAGTCCTCCTTGGTCAACCGATTCCTGGGCCGCCGTGAAGCAGTTGTGGAAGACCACCCGGGCGTTACCCGTGACCGTATTTCTTACATCGGTGACTGGAACGGCCAGCGCTTCTTCGTCCAGGATACCGGCGGCTGGGACCCGAATGCCAAGGGCATTCACGGTGCTATTGCACGCCAGGCTGAAGTAGCCATGGAAACTGCGGACGTCATTGTCTTCGTGGTGGACACCAAGGTGGGTATCACTGAGACTGACTCCGTGATGGCACGCATGCTGCAGCGTTCTGAGGTTCCAGTCATTTTGGTATCCAACAAGTTCGACTCGGACAACATGTACGCTGACATGGCTGAGTTTTACGCGCTGGGCTTGGGCGATCCATGGCCAGTCTCCGCCCAGCATGGCCGCGGTGGCGCGGACGTGTTGGATGAGGTACTGCGCTTGTTCCCGGAGGAACCACGCAACCCATCTATTACTGAAGGTCCACGCCGTGTGGCGCTGGTGGGTAAGCCAAACGTGGGCAAGTCCTCTTTGTTGAACAAGTTCACTGGTGAGCAGCGCGCTGTTGTTGACAACGTTGCTGGTACCACCGTGGATCCGGTTGACTCTTTGGTGCAGCTGGATCAGAAGCTGTGGCGCTTTGTTGACACAGCTGGTCTGCGCAAGAAGGTCAAGAATGCCCAGGGCCATGAGTACTATGCATCCCTGCGTACCCGCGGCGTCATTGATGCGGCCGAGGTGTGCGTCATGCTTATCGATGCCTCCGAGGAGATCTCTGAACAGGACCAGCGCGTGTTGAACATGGTGCTTGAAGCCGGCAAGGCTTTGGTCATTGCGTTCAACAAGTGGGACCTGATGGATGAGGACCGCCGCTACTACCTGGACCGCGAAATGGACCAACAGTTGGCGCACCTTCCATGGGTAACCCGCATCAATATCTCTGCTGAGACTGGCCGCTCACTGCAGCGCTTGGAGCCAGCGATGATTGCTGCTCTGGAGAGCTGGGACCAGCGTGTTACCACTGGTCAGCTCAACAACTGGATGCGTGATGCGATTGCCGCTAACCCACCTCCAATGAAGAACAACCGCCTGCCACGCGTTCTATTCGCTACCCAGGCTGGTACACAGCCACCAACCATCGTGCTGTTTACCACCGGCTTTTTGGATGCTGGCTACCGCCGCTACCTGGAGCGCAAGTTCCGTGAGAAGTTCGGCTTCCACGGCACCCCAGTACGCATTGCCGTTCGTGTTCGCGAACGCCGCAGCCGCACCAAGCGCTAGGTAAAAGATCTTTGGATCTCATAAGGCGGTTATCTCCCACAACTTTAAGTGGAGTGATAGCCGCCTTTTGTTTTGGGCATGCAGAAGCGGCTAAGTCGCCTGCGCATTAGCCGATGTGCTTTTAGATTAGGTTCACTGCCCCTAAGCGAATGTTGGTGTGGTCGTTGTCGATGAGTTTTCCGGAAGGGGACCGGTATCTAACTTTTCCTCGGTGTCGATCAACCCTTCCGCGAGGACGTGGCCCGTTCGGTTTCTTTCGCCGCTTCTTCCTTCGCCGCCTGGGGTCATCATCATTTACGCCATTGTGATATGCACATAGAGTTGTCAGATTTGATGGTTCGGTTTGCCCGCCATCGCTATGTGCGTGGATGTGGTGGACTTGGCATCTATCGGCTGGAACGTTGCAACCTGGCCAAGGACACACCAGATTTTCCGCCTTGGCGAGGATTCGCTGCTTATAGGAGGCGAACCGTGCTTCGTACAAGTTGACTGGACCTGCCGTCGGATGAAATAGGCCGGCCATAGTGTTTGACCCCAACTCACCAGCGATGGCAGCAGAAACTAGCTCTGCGCCTGTCATGGTGGTGCCATCGGAAAGTCCGATGACCACGTCATCACCTTCCCCGCGCAAAATCTTCATTGAGTCTTTAAGCCCAATGGCAATCACGGTTTGATACGCGGGTGTTAGCGTTCCTCCGCCGGATTCTAGAAGCGTCCACAACCCCTTAAGCAGGGATTGCCTGCGTTCGCCGTCAATATTGTGGTCTTTGATGACCGCATCCAGGGTCTTTTCAAAGTCAGTAAGTCGGCGCTGCTCATCGGTAATTGTCATCGTACGCATCCCATCTTTAGCACGTGAGATGCGTATTCCTGGTGTGCGCGAGCTGGCACCGTTGATGCTTTGCACCCTCTCGAGGCCGGCCCTATTAACTTCTTCGTAGCTTCCAGGCATGGCAACGAGTTCTGCGCGAAGTCTCCATGCAGCGCCACGAGTTTTCAACTTCCGAGCATGGCGATTAATCTTAGCGAGGTGATCTATCGAATGTTCCATGCGAACAGCCTGCTCGACGGTTTTCTGCTGCAGCCGTGGGGAATCGGCATGCCCGAGGAAGCCCTCGGCTGCGCGGACGTAACCACGAGCACGGTCAAGTGGTATCCCCAGACCTGCTAGGTGGAACTTATCCACCTCAATTATCTCTCGCAGCAACGCCACCCCGTTGCGCGAGAGATATTCCAAAGCCTTTAACGTGTTCATGCCTCATACGCTAAACAAGTACGTCAAAGGTGCAAAGGATAAGCAAATAGCTATCCACATTTCCGTGATGACGTATCACTCAACATTGAGGGTTACCCACAAAGCCCAGTTCGCGCATGTCTGAGATTAAGGGTTGATTGAGCTTTTTGCCAGGCAGTGCGGAACGGATTAGTCGATTGAAACAGCATCCCGCACGCGCAACATTCCAAGCGGCATAGAGGTGTCCGATGGGTAGCTCATTTGCTCAGGCGTTGAGGTGATGGTGATGTGCTGGCCTACATATGGCATCCACTTGCTGTGCTCGATGGGCTTATCACTGTTGTATGGATGGAGGACAACCTGAGTCATCGTCGCTGTACGGTGCGAATTTGCTGGGGTTTGAGCAGTGACTTCCTGAGGTGAATCCAAGGTTAGGATGATGTGTTCTTGGTCTAGTGGTTCGCCATTTGCAGGCCCCTCGGAAAAGTCGGCATTGGTCATGATGACGACCTCACCAGAGAAGCGGTAAGTACCATCGGCGGGGGCTACTTCTGCCTCAGTTTCCGTGTTGGCTGTTCCATACGGAGTAATTTCTTCTACCCCAGGGGCGGCCCCGCCAGCGCCCTGAACTATGTTAAAGCCTTCTGGTTCCGTGGTGTCGTACCAGACGATTGGTTGATGGTCGTCTGCAGGGGTTTTGATGTTGAACTTGACTTGGTTTTCAACATTCTTGAGTGTACTGCCAGCTATGTGGAATAGGGAGCTGTATGCTTCCGTCCGTAATGAGTGATAATCAACTTGGTATAAACCTTCGCCTGCTTTGGAAGCCCAAACCCTTGATCGGCCGCCTCCTGCACCTGCGGCGCCATCGATCAGCACGTCATCAGTTTGCACTGCGGTTTCAGAACCTGAGTCGTAGGAGAAAACGAGCACTGGGGAGTATTCCATTCCGTTAACTCGCACTAACAGTTCTGGAGTATTGTCTGATGTTGCTTCCACGAGCGCATACTGGTAACCACCACGGGGTTCATACTGCGCTGCCGGGTTTACTGGGTAATCCTCGGGGTTCGCAATTACCACACGATAAGCATTCAACGCGGCGGCTTCAACCGAGGATGCTTCATCTTCACTTGGTTCTTCGGAAGTTGTGTCCTCTGGCTGTGCTGAGGTCGTAATCGTCGTGGTAATGGTCGTGCGCGGGGCGTCCTCTCCAGGCGCAAAATCACACCCAGCGAGCAGTAGGGAAAAGGCGGCGACAAGGGAGAGTAGCCTGCGGGATTGGGGCATAGGGAATCCTTAGGGGAACAAATGAATGAATCAAAAGTATTCTATATTAGACATTCTGAATTTGTTCTAACTGGGGAGTCCTCCCCACACCCAAGTCGTATCCACATGGGCGGTACGGAAATCTAAGGTATTCGAGTAGCGCCTATTCGGATTCTGAGCGAGGCTCCCAGAGATGTTCACGGCCCAGCTCGTGAGCCAAAGCTTTATCGATGGTTGGATAGCGGAAGTGATGCCTATGGTTATAGAGTACTTCCGGAATAACTCGCTGGTCGGCGAGTGCGAGCTCGCGTGCTCCCTCTTTGCCAAGCAAGAGAGCTGGGCCAAATGTCGGAATTGGGATGACGGAAGGGCGTTTCATCTCAGTTCCGATGGCTTGAGCCAAACCTCGGTTGAGTAGGGGGTTTGGTCCGACGGCATTCACAGCACCGTGGATTTTCTTATCGAAGATGGCGTGGATGAACACGTCCGTTAGATCATCGGCGCCGATCCAGGAAAGCCAGAAATCGCCATCGCCAAAGGTGCCGCCCAACCCAGTGGAAAACAGTGCCTTGAACAGCGGAAGAACACCAGAGTTTCCCGAAATCACCACGCCTGTGCGCATGGTGACAACGCGCTTGCCGGCGTCCTGAGCTGGCGCGGTGGCTGCTTCCCATTCGACGCAGACATCCGCCAAGAAGCCGTCACCGGGTTCTGAACTCTCAGTCAGAACCTCTTCACCACGGTCATTGCCGTAATAGCCAATCGCAGACGCTGACACCATTGCGGTGACCGAATCTGATTCGGCGACTAATTCGGCAAGCTTACGCGTAGGGCCCACGCGGGAATCGCGAATGTCCTTCTTGTGGGAGTCATTGAAACGTCCGAAGATGGGCTCGCCTGCTAAGTGGACAAGGACATCCACACCGTCGAGAAGGTCTGGGGCCGGCGCGATGGGATTCCAGTGGCGCTGCCCAGGCTTGGTTTTCCCACGTACTAATTGGATGACGTCGTGGCCAGCTAGCGACAGCTGCGATGTGAGAAGGCGTCCCACCGCGCCGCGGGAACCGGTCATCGCGACCTTGAGTGGGCGAGTTGCACCATAGATTGATGTCCCGTCCTCAACCCCGTTGATGTGGCCTAAGGCTTTGAGGCGATTGAGAAGCGACATGTCTTCGATGAGCTGGTGCTGGCGATATGCGAACATGGACTCCAACACGGCATGTGGCAGGCGAGTATCCACCGTATCGGTGACCAAAGTGCCGTCGGGGTGATCCTCAAAGTGATGGTCATGGCGCCAATTAGCTAGCACACGCATTGGGGCATTGATACAGACATCCGAAAAGGCATAACCTTTGCGATATCGCGATAAATCATGCCGCGATGTCCACCTTAGGCCGGCGGGGAAGCCTAGGATCGTGGTGCCATCGGAAAGCTTATCTGCCTGCTGCAACGGAGTCATTGGCACAAATGGCGGGGTTAGCCGCGCCAACGCGCCTTTGCGCGAGTGCCATTCCCACACCTGTTCCCGGGGTGCTGGAACAACGTGCGTTGCAGAAAAACTCATGCAGGAAACGCTCCTTTAAATATGTATCAAGCACAAGGCGAAACTGGCCTCATATCATCTCTATAGCTTAGCCATTTAGATGCTTGAGCGGAGCTAACCACCGCCGGGGATTTCTGAGACAAGACAAAGTATCACCCAACCCGGGGGAACAAGGGGTAGAAAGTAGCGCGGTTGGGTACTGTCAGTGCTAGGGTTGGTGCAGCTGTAGAAACTACGGTCACCATATTTCTGTGAACACATCCTTTAAGGACCGCACTGTGAGGCGGGGAAGGAGGTCACGATGAGTGGAACCACTGTACCCAACGGCGGGCACGAAGCTAATGCTGCGCAGACGAATGTCACGCAGACAGAATTGCTAACTGCCAGCGACGTTGAACGTACAACGGCTCGCATCGCGCACCAGATTATTGAAAAGACAGCTCTGGATTCCCCAGACGCTGCGCGAGTAATTCTTTTGGGCATCCCTTCGGGCGGCGTGCCCCTTGCACACCGACTTGCAAACAAGATTGAAGAGTTTGCCGGTGTTGAAATCCCTTGCGGATCCCTAGATATCACGTTGTATCGCGATGATTTGCGTAATAAACCCCACCGCGCACTGCAACCAACGTCCATCCCAACTGGCGGCATTGATAATGCCATTGTCATTTTGGTTGATGATGTTCTCTATTCCGGCCGCACCATTCGCGCTGCACTTGATGCGCTTAGCGATATTGGACGCCCAGAATCCATCCAATTAGCAGTCCTCGTGGACCGTGGCCACCGCCAGGTCCCAATCCGTGCTGACTATGTGGGTAAGAACGTCCCAACCGCACGGGACGAAGACATTGATGTCCTTATTAGCGATATTGACGGCCGCGACGCGGTGGTCTTGAGCCGCGGCATCACTTCCACGCAGTAAGGAGACTTAGTGAAACATCTATTAAGCATCGCTGACCTCAACAAACATGAGATCCTCGGCCTGCTCGATGAAGCAGACAAATTCCGCGAAGCACTTGAGGGCAGGGAAGTAAAGAAGCTTCCAACCCTGCGCGGTCGCACCATTTACACCTTGTTCTATGAGAACTCGACCCGCACCCGCGCCTCTTTTGAGACGGCCGGCAAGTGGATGTCTGCTGACGTTATCAACTTGTCTGCCTCTTCCTCTTCCGTAAAGAAGGGTGAGTCTTTGCGTGACACCGCTTTGACACTGTCTTCTCTGGGCGCGGATTCCATCATCATCCGCCACCCGTCCTCGGGCGCGGCGCAGCAGGTTGCAAACTGGGTGGCTCCAGGCGGCGACGGTCCTTCCGTAATTAACGCCGGCGATGGTTCCCACCAACACCCGACCCAAGCGCTTTTGGACGCAGTAACTATGCGTCAGCGTTTGGGTATTTCTTCAGGCGACTTCGGTGGCCTGAAGGTCAAGATTGTGGGCGATTGCCTGCATTCGCGCGTGGTGCGTTCCA
The DNA here is from genome assembly GCF_000550785.1 of Corynebacterium casei LMG S-19264. NCBI lineage: Bacteria > Bacillati > Actinomycetota > Actinomycetes > Mycobacteriales > Corynebacteriaceae > Corynebacterium > Corynebacterium casei. The sequence goes on along the minus strand of NZ_CP004350.1, from coordinate 1,652,056 downwards.
ACGTTGACCTGCTGACAAGTTTGGGTGCGGAAGTTACCCTGGTGGCGCCTCCAACTTTGCTGCCTTTCGGGGTGGAGACTTGGCCGGTAAAAACTTCTGTCGATTTCGACACTGAGGTCCAAGACGCTGATGTGGTCATGATGCTGCGTGTTCAGGCAGAGCGCATGAACGGTGGCTTTTTCCCATCGCACCGCGAGTACGCAACCTTGTTTGGTCTGTCCAAGCAACGTGCCGCAATGATGAAGAAAGATGCCATCATCATGCACCCAGGGCCAATGCTGCGTGGCATGGAAATCAACTATGCCGTCGCCGACCTTGACCGCACTGCTATCTTGCAGCAGGTCAACAACGGTGTGCATCTGCGCATGGCAGTCTTGTTCACGCTCATCGCTGGCGGGGCTGAAGCCGTCGGTGTTTAAGCCGGTATCTAGAAAACAGTAGGAGATTTACCTGTGACTCATTATCCAGAAACCGGCCGACAAGCCCCAGCGGCCGCCGCGACCACGCTGCTTACCAACGTTCGCCCTTATGGCGAAGGTGAGCCGGTCAACGTTTTAATTCAAAACGGTGAAATCACCGCTATCGGTGCATCCGCTGGTGCCGATGGGGACATCGCTATTGACCGCATCATTGATGGCGCAGCCCGTGTGCTTCTACCAGGCCTGGTTGATATGCACGTGCACTTGCGTGAGCCCGGCCGCGAAGATACTGAAACCATTGAAACTGGTTCCAAGGCTGCAGCCAAGGGCGGATTCACCGCCGTATTTACTATGGCGAATACCTCACCAGTGATGGACCAGCCAGTTATCGCTGAGTCCGTATGGGCAAAGGCGCAGGGTTTGGGCATCTGCGATGTCCACCCAGTTGGCTCCATCACCAAGGGACTTGAAGGCAAAGACCTTACCGAGTTTGGTATGATGGCGCGCTCCGATGCCAAGGTTCGTATGTTCTCCGATGACGGCAAGTGCGTGGAAAACCCACAGCTGATGCGCCGGGCATTGGAATACGCCAAGGGCTTGGATGTGCTGCTGGCTCAGCACGCTGAGGAACCTCGTTTGACCGAAGGTGCTGTTGCACACGAGGGAGCGACAGCAGCGCAGCTTGGTCTGCGCGGCTGGCCACGCGTGGCTGAAGAATCCATCGTTGCGCGTGACGCATTGCTTGCTCGTGACTACGGCAACCGCGTGCATATCTGCCATGCATCGACCACCGGCACCGTTGAACTACTCAAGTGGGCCAAGGGTCAGGACATTCCTTTGACCGCTGAGGTCACCCCGCACCACTTGCTGCTTACTGATGACAAGCTGCGCACCTACGACGGTGTGTTCCGCGTGAACCCGCCACTGCGTGAAGAGCATGACACGTTGGCACTGCGCCAGGCATTGCTCGATGGCGTCATCGATGTTGTCGCCACTGACCACGCTCCGCACGGATCGGAAGATAAGTGCGTTGAGTTCGACAACGCTAAGCCCGGCATGCTGGGTCTGGAAAGTTCCCTGGCTGTCATCGTCAAGCTCTTTGTGGAACCTGGCCTGGCTGACTGGCGCTTTGTTGCTCGCGTGATGAGTGAGCGTCCAGCGGAAATCACCCGCCTTCCTGACCATGGCCGACCAATCGAGGTAGGCGAGCCAGCCAACCTCACCCTGGTTGACCCAGAAGCACAGTGGGTATCGGATAAAACCCTGCTGGAATCCAAGAGCGAGAACAATCCATACGAAGGTATTGAGTTCGGTGCACGCGTGACTCACACCCTGCTGCGCGGGCACGTCACCTACCAACTTGATGCGCAAGATAACTAGACAGCTCAATATGCAGTCCTCTTAAATTATGCAGCAGACCAGCTCATTGAAGCCAACTTTTTAAGGCTGAGTGCTGGATGGACGCAAGGGGACGAACAGTAATATAATGCAAAACAGTGAATTATTTACACTCAAATTGAAAGGCACACTCCTGTGACGAACACTTCACAACCTGCCATCCTGGTGCTCGCAGACGGCCGTAGCTTCCGTGGCTTCGGCTTCGGCGCAACCGGCACCACCTTGGGTGAGGCGGTATTTACCACCGCCATGACCGGCTACCAAGAGACCATGACGGACCCGTCCTACCACCGCCAGATTGTGGTCACGACCGCGCCACAGATTGGCAACACCGGCTGGAACGATGAGGACAATGAGTCCAGCGGCGGCAATATCTGGGTTGCCGGCCTGGTTATCCGCAACCTGTCCCACCGCGTCTCCAACTGGCGCGCACAGCGCAGCCTGCAAGAAGAAATGGAATCCCAGGGCATCATCGGTATTCAGGGTGTAGACACCCGCTCGCTGGTGCGTCACCTGCGTGACCAGGGTTCTGTCGCCGCAGGCATTTTCTCCGGTGAGGCAGCAAAGCGCCCAGTGGAAGAACTCGTTGAAGAAGTCAACGCCCAGGAATCCATGGCTGGCGCGGACCTTTCCACCGAGGTTTCAACTGATGAGGTCTACACCATCCCAGTTGAAGGGGAGAAGAAGTACACCGTCGTCGCATATGACATGGGCATTAAAATGTCCACCCCGAACCACTTTGCCAAGCGCGGCATTGAAACCATCGTGGTTCCAGCAGGTACTCCTTTCGAAGAAATTAAGCAGTACAACCCAGACGGCGTGTTCGTCTCCAACGGCCCTGGTGACCCAGCAACCGCGGATGAAGCAGTAGCGATTGTGCGCGATGTTCTGAAGGAAGAGGTTCCTTTCTTCGGCATCTGCTTCGGCAACCAGATTCTGGGCCGCGCACTTGGTCTGGACACCTTCAAGATGAAGTTCGGCCACCGCGGCATCAACGTTCCGGTAAAGAACCACGTCACCGGCAAGATTGACATCACCTCCCAGAACCACGGCTTCGCGCTGGCTATGCCAACGGAGAACCCTGGCGAGGAATTCGATACCGATTTCGGCGCAGCAAAGGTCACCCACACCTGCCTGAATGACGGCGCAGTTGAGGGCGTAGCGCTCTCTAACGGCCTGGCATACTCCGTGCAGTACCACCCTGAGTCTGCCGCTGGTCCACATGATGCAAACCCACTGTTTGACCAGTTCATTGACCTCATGTCCAACCACTCGCCAAACAACAAGTAACCCAGACCAGGAAAGGTAAGAAAGAAAACCATGCCAAAGCGCAACGATATTAACCACGTCCTGGTCATCGGCTCCGGCCCAATTGTTATTGGCCAGGCCTGTGAGTTCGACTACTCAGGTACCCAGGCGTGCCGCGTCCTCAAAGAAGAAGGACTGCGCGTCACCCTGATCAACTCCAACCCGGCAACAATCATGACCGACCCGGAGTTCGCAGACCACACCTATGTTGAGCCAATCGAGCCAGCATTCATCGAAGAAATCGTGATCAAGGAACGCGAAGAAGGCCACCCAATCGACGCCGTGCTGGCAACCCTTGGTGGTCAGACTGCACTAAACGCAGCTATCCAGCTGGACCGTGCAGGCATCTTGGACAAGCACGGCATTGAGCTTATCGGCGCTGACATCGACGCCATCGAGCGCGGCGAAGACCGTCAGAAGTTCAAGGACATCGTGGAATCCATCGGCGGCGAATCCGCACGTTCCGCGGTCTGCCACAACATGGAAGAAGTCCACGCAGCCGTCGCAGAGCTTGGCCTGCCAGTAGTGGTCCGCCCATCATTTACCATGGGTGGTCTTGGCTCCGGTTTGGCGTACACCAATGAAGACCTCGAGCGCATCGCTGGTGGCGGTCTTGCCGCATCCCCAGAAGCCAACGTTTTGATTGAAGAATCCATCTTGGGCTGGAAAGAATTCGAGCTCGAGCTCATGCGCGATGGCGATGACAACGTTGTTGTGATTGCATCCATCGAAAACGTCGACGCACTCGGCGTGCACACCGGCGACTCAGTCACCGTGGCTCCAGCACTGACCCTGACCGACCGCGAGTACCAGAACATGCGCGACCTGGGGATTGACATCATCCGCGAGGTTGGCGTTGACACCGGCGGTTGTAACATCCAGTTCGCAGTGCACCCAGACAACGGCCGCATCATCGTCATTGAGATGAACCCACGCGTGTCCCGTTCCTCCGCTCTGGCTTCCAAGGCAACCGGCTTCCCAATCGCGAAGCTTGCTGCCAAGCTGGCTATTGGCTACACCCTGGATGAAGTCACCAACGACATCACCGGCGTCACCCCAGCGGCCTTCGAGCCCACCCTGGACTACGTCATTGTCAAGGCTCCACGCTTTGCCTTTGAGAAGTTCGTCGGTGCAGATGACACCCTGACCACCACCATGAAGTCGGTGGGTGAAGCCATGGGTATTGGCCGCAACTACATTGCTGGCCTCAACAAGGTCATGCGTTCTTTGGAAGCAAAGCAAGAGGGCTTCTGGACTCGTCCGGACGAGTACTTCGCAGAAGAGCGCGCTACTGACGTCAACGCCGTGTTGGATGACTTGCGTCGTCCAACCGAAGGCCGTCTTTACGACGTTGAGCTGGCACTGCGTCTTGGCGCATCCATCGAGCAGGTCTTTGAAGCATCCCAGATTGACCCATGGTTCCTGGCTGAACTGCAGGCACTGGTTGATTTCCGCACCAAGCTCATCGACGCACCAGTCCTGGACGCTGACCTTCTGCGTGAAGCTAAGTACATGGGCTTATCCGATAAGCAGATTGCCGCACTTCGTTCCGAGTTTGCTGGTGAAGACGGCGTTCGTGCCCTTCGCTGGTCCCTGGGTATTCGTCCTGTCTACAAGACCGTTGACACCTGTGCCGGTGAGTTTGAGGCACAGACCCCATACCACTACTCAGCATATGAGCTGGACCCAGAAGCAGAGTCTGAGATTGCACCACAGACCGAGCGTGAAAAGGTCATCATCTTGGGCTCCGGTCCAAACCGCATTGGTCAAGGTATTGAGTTTGACTACTCCTGTGTTCACGCAGCGCTCGAGTTGTCTGAGCAGGGCTATGAGACCGTCATGGTCAACTGCAACCCAGAGACCGTTTCCACCGACTATGACACCGCAGATCGTTTGTACTTCGAGCCACTGACGTTCGAAGACGTCATGGAAATCTACAACGCTGAATCCGAGTCCGGCACCGTTGCCGGCGTCATCGTTCAGCTAGGCGGCCAGACCCCACTGGGCTTGGCACAGCGCCTGTCTGATGCCGGTGTCCCTGTCGTTGGTACCACTCCTGAGGCCATCAACATGGCTGAAGACCGCGGCGAATTCGGCAAAGTTCTGGCTAAGGCTGAACTGCCAGCACCAGAATTCGGTACCGCTACCTCTTATGAGGAAGCACGCGCGGTTGCCAACAACATTGGCTACCCAGTGCTGGTACGTCCTTCCTACGTCTTGGGCGGCCGCGGCATGGAAATTGTCTACGACGAAGCATCGCTGGAGTCCTACATCGAGCGTGCAACCGAGCTGACTGATGACCACCCAGTCTTGGTTGACCGCTTCTTGGATGGCGCGATTGAGATTGACGTTGATGCACTGTGCGACGGCACTGACGTGTACTTGGGCGGCGTCATGGAGCACATCGAGGAAGCCGGTATTCACTCCGGTGACTCTTCTTGCTCCTTGCCACCAATGACCCTTGGACCAGAGGACATTGAAAAGGTCCGCCACGCTACCAAGGAATTGGCAGCAGGTATCGGCGTCAAGGGCCTGATGAACGTGCAATATGGCCTGAAGGACAACCAGCTCTACGTCATTGAGGCAAACCCACGTGCATCACGTACCGTGCCATTCGTATCGAAGGCAACCGGCGTGCAGCTGGCCAAGGCAGCATCGCGCGTCATGATGGGTTCCACCATTGCGGAGCTTAAGGCAGAGGGCATGTTGCCTTCCAACTATGACGGTGGTTCCTTGCCACTGGAGCACCCAATCGCGGTGAAGGAAGCAGTCTTGCCATTCAACCGCTTCCGCAGCGCGGACGGTTCCATGCTGGACACCATCTTGAGCCCGGAAATGAAGTCCACCGGTGAGGTCATGGGCCTGGCTGAGAACTTCGGTGCTGCTTACTACAAGGCGCTGATTGCTGGCTTTATGAAGATGCCAAAGGAAGGCTCCATCTTCGTATCCGTTGCAAACCGCGACAAGCGTAACTTGACCTTCCCAATCCAGCGCCTAGCCGATATGGGATACAAGATCTTCGCAACCACCGGTACCGCATCCATCCTGCGCCGCAACGGCATTGAGTGCGAGACTGTGAAGAAGTCCTCTGAAATCCGCAACGGTGCCGAAGGTCGCTCTGTTGTGGACCTGATTCTGGACCGCGAGATTGACCTGGTCATCAACACACCGGATTCCACTTCCGGTGCACGCTTCGATGGCTACGAGATTCGCAGCGCGGCCCTTGAGGTCGACATCCCACAGATCACCACCGTGCAGGGCGTTACCGCAGGCGTTCAGGCGCTTGAGGCACTGCGCAAGGGTGACTTCAAGGTCCGTGCACTTCAGGAGCTTCAGCATGCCCCAGCAGACAACTAATCAAACACTGAGCAGCGAGTCTGAAAACCTCGGCTTTGGTCAGCGGCTGGTAGCAGCTGGCCAGGTCCGCGGCCGGTTGTGCGTCGGCATAGACCCTCATCCTTATCTGCTGAAGCAGTGGGGTCTAGAAGACAACGTCGATGGTCTACGTCGCTTCAGTGAGGCGTGCGTGGAAGCATTTGCGGATTCTGCGGCGTTGGTCAAGCCACAGGTGGCTTTCTACGAGCGCTTTGGCTCCCAAGGCTTTGCTGTACTCGAGGAGACTCTGGCGAGTCTGCGTGAGGCAGGTTGTTTGACTGTGGCCGATGCTAAGCGCGGCGATATTGGTTCGACGATGGCTGGCTATGCCGATGCCTGGTTAGGGGAGAGCTCTCCCTTGCAGGCGGATGCGGTAACGGTCTCGCCATACCTTGGTGTCGCCGCCTTGCAGTCGGTCTTCGACGTGGCGGCAAAGAATGGACGCGGTGTGTTTGTTCTCGCAGCGACTTCGAACCCGGAGGCAATCCAGCTGCAGAGCTTCACCGATGGTTCCCAGACCGTTTCGCAGCACGTGGTGGATATCTGTGCTGCCTTCAACGCGGAGCTTGGCGCAGTTGAAGGCGTGGGTGAAGGCGCAGGTGAAGAAGCAGTGCCGGGTGACATCGGCGTTGTAGTCGGTGCAACGTTAGAGAATCCACCAGAGCTTTCACAGCTCAATGGGCCCGTGTTGTTGCCAGGTGTGGGCGCGCAGGGAGCTTCGGCTGCCGATGTCGCGCGGATTACGCAGGTGAGGCCCGAACTGGGCTTTGCCAACGTCTCACGCGCTGTTCTGGCCGTTGGTCCGCAGGTCGCTGACTTGCGTGCTGCAGTGAAGGAGACAGCAAGCGAATTCTTCGACGGAGGACTCATTTAGGCAGCTCAATCTAGGGTCAGACTAGACAAAATCTGACAAACTTTATGCTGGCAGCTTCTTTTGAAGGACCGGGTAAGAAATTGACAGGAACTCTTCCTGCAATTGCCCGTAAATTCTGAAGGAGTGCCAGCATAAAGCCTATTTTGGGCCATTTCCGTGTCTAAATTTACACGTGAGGCTATGAGCTGGTAGTTTGATCTGCGTAGTGCGGTGACGTGCTTAAATAGCCGTTCTAATCTGTTGCGTTATCTACCTTGGTAACGTTGCAGTGCTAGGATTGCCTGAAGTCGGAGCACAACGAGAAGTAGAATTCTGAGTTAGGCTTTCGAGTTCCGGTAATTTAGTACTGGATCAATTAATCAACCAATGAATCGGAGGAAACCCGTGGCCCTTCCAAAACTGACTGATGAGCAACGCAAGCAAGCTCTCGCCAAGGCCGCTGAGGCTCGCAAGGCTCGCGCTGAACTGAAGGCATCCCTCAAGCGCGGTGACACCACCTTGAAGGACGTTCTCGAAAAGGCAGAAACCGATGAGATTATCGGCAAGACCAAGGTCTCTGCACTCCTCGAGGCCCTTCCAAAGGTTGGCAAGGTCAAGGCTCGTGAGATCATGGAAGACCTCGAAATCGCTCAGACCCGTCGTCTGCGTGGCTTGGGCGACCGTCAGCGTCGTGCCCTTCTGGAGCGTTTCGGCTTTTCCGAGTAAACGTTGATGAACAGCGCTAATCACCGCGGACGCCTTGTCGTACTGGCAGGGCCCTCCGCTGTTGGTAAATCCACGGTGGTAGCGCGCTTGCGTCAAGACGTAGACAGGCTCTACTTCAGCGTGTCCATGACGACACGCGGCCCACGTCCGGGTGAACAGGACGGGGTGGACTACTTCTTTGTTAGTCCGGAAGAATTCCAGCGTCGCATCGACGCCGGTGAAATGCTCGAATGGGCAGATATCCATGGCGGTTTGCAGCGTTCCGGTACGCCAGCAGCACCAGTCAATGAAGCTTTAGAAGCTTCAAGGCCGGTGCTGGTTGAGGTGGACTTGGAAGGCGCTCGCAACGTCAAGAAATCCTTGCCAGAAGCGGAACTGGTATTCCTAGCTCCGCCTTCATGGGAGATCTTGGTAGACCGCCTCACCGGCCGTGGAACGGAACCTCAGGATGTTATTGAGCGCAGGCTTGATACCGCGCGTGAGGAGCTGGCTTGCCAGTCTGAGTTCGACCACGTGATTGTCAATGATGACCTGGATGACGCAGTTGCGGCCATCACTGCTATCCTGCAAGGATAAGCATTAACCAAACATTAATAAGCAACTTCTAGAAAAGGTGCATGTGACCAACGTGACCACCCCTGCTAATTCTGAGATCAAACCAGAACCAGTATTTGATACGCCGATTGGTATTACCTCTCCGCCGATCGATGAACTGTTGGAGAAGGTTTCGTCGAAGTACGCACTCGTGATCTTCGCTGCCAAGCGCGCGCGTCAGATCAACAGCTACTACCAAGAGCAGGACGAAGGCGTATTCGAGTTCGTCGGCCCACTGGTAACCCCAGAAGCAGGCGAGAAGCCTTTGTCCATCGCATTGCGCGAGATTGAGGCTGGCTTGCTTGACCACGAGGAAGGCATCGAGTCTTAATCCTCGTCCGGATTCACGCAGTTAATCCCCAAAGTGCTCCCTGAGCGTTCAGACTGAGAAATCAGTTGTGAACCTTCAGGGAGCACTTTTGTGCGCTGGGGGCGTTAAATGCACCTCGTCGACACCGTGGGAGAGAGGATTGTTGTTTCGCGGTAGTATTGCCCTCTATGAGTGAAAATGCGGCACAGGCACAATCTTCCCCTCAGCAACCACGCAATATCGTCGTCGGAGTCTCCGGCGGAATCGCAGCATATAAGGCAGCGCACCTGGTGCGTAACTTTAAAGAACATGGTGATGATGTTCGGGTCGTGCCTACTCAGGCCGCATTAAACTTTGTTGGCGCCGCAACCTTTGAGGCACTTTCTGGCAATCCTGTATCTACCACTGTCTTTGATGCCGTGGATGAAGTCCAGCATGTCAACATCGGCCAGCACGCGGATGCTGTTGTGATTGCCCCAGCAACCGCAGATGTTATTGCGCGGATTGCGGCAGGCCGTTCTGATGATTTGCTCACCGCAACCGTGCTGGTGGCAACCTGTCCTGTCATTGTCGTGCCAGCGATGCACACGGAGATGTGGTTCAATCCGGCCACCCAGGACAATGTGGCTACGCTGCGCCGCCGCGGGATTACCGTCATGGAGCCAGCACACGGTCGTTTGACTGGCAAGGACACTGGTCCGGGACGTTTGCCAGAGGCAGAACAGATTGCGGAACTGGTGCGCACGCGTTTGGCTTTTGGTGAGCTTCCTTATGACTGGCGGGGCCTTAGCGTCCTGATTTCAGCCGGTGGAACGCAGGAGAACCTGGACCCAGTGCGGTTCATCGGTAATCGCTCATCGGGCCGTCAGGGCTTTGCGTTGGCGGAACTAGCTGCCCAACGCGGCGCGATGGTGACCATCGTCGCGGGTGATACTGATGACCTGATCACACCTTCAGGCGCAGAAGTGGTCAAGATCGTGTCCACGCAGGATTTGAAGAATGAAATGGACACACGCGCACCAGAGGCAGACATCGTCATTATGTCGGCGGCGGTATCTGACTACCGCCCGGTCAACGTGGCAAGCTCAAAGATGAAAAAGGGCAGTGATGATAGCGCGCTGTCCACGCTGGAGATGACTGAGAACCCAGATATCTTGAAGGGCCTTGTCGCAGCGCGGAAAGGTGGCCTGATTCCGGCATCTACCACCATTGTTGGATTCGCGGCAGAGACCGGGGATGAAGAGTCCACGGCGCTGGAATTCGCACAGGCAAAATTTGAGCGCAAGGGCTGTGACGTGCTCATGGCCAATGATGTTTCAGCAGGAAAGGTCTTCGGGCAAAAAGATAATGAAGGCTGGATTTTGACCAAGGAGCTGGAGCCACGCACCGTTGCGCGCGGCAGCAAGCAAGTGGTGGCCGCGCAGATTTTGGATGTTGTGAATGAAATTCGTCATGAAAAGTAGGGCAACATTGCCCCTCTAGACCGCTTAGTCTAGGATTGGTGGACGTTAAGCTAACTTATTTTTCCGGTGCCGGTCAACGGTAAGTGCTGCCGCACTTTAGCGCCAGAACAACGGCCTCTGGGCCCGTTGTTCTCGGGCCTGTGACACCGACTATCCCAACGCAAGAAGGAACCAGTGACTTCATCTCTTGAGGCTTCAAAGCGCCTTTTTACTAGTGAATCCGTAACCGAGGGCCACCCAGATAAAATCTGCGACGCCATTTCAGACACCATTTTGGATGCGCTATTAGCCAAAGACCCACATGCCCGTGTCGCCGTGGAAACCATGGTGACCACCGGTCAGGTGCACGTGGTGGGTGAAGTCAGCACCTCCGGTTATGTGGAAATTCCAGCGCTGGTTCGTAACACCTTGACTGAGATTGGATTTATTTCCTCAGACGTTGGATTCGACGGCACCACCTGTGGCGTCAACGTTTCCATTGGTGAGCAGTCCCGTGAGATCGGCGATGGCGTGACCACCTCGTCTGAGGCGCGTGCTGGTGGGGACTTGGATGAGCACGACATGGCTGGCGCTGGTGACCAGGGCTTAATGTTTGGCTACGCGTCGAATGAGACCGATGAGTACATGCCGCTGCCCATCGCGGTGGCACACCGCCTGTCACGTCGTCTGACCGAGGTACGTAAGGACGATATCGTTCCGCACCTGCGCCCGGACGGCAAGACCCAGGTGACCTTTGCTTATGACGGTGACACCCCGGTCAACTTGGACACCGTGGTTATCTCCACGCAGCATGATCCTGAGGTCACTCAGGAATGGTTGGCGCAGCAGCTGCGCGAGCACGTCGTGGAGTGGGTTATCAAGGATGCGGGTCTAGAGAAGTTCTACAACGAAGAGACCACCTTGTTGGTTAATCCTTCCGGCTCCTTTATCCTCGGCGGTCCAATGGGTGATGCCGGGCTGACCGGCCGCAAGATCATCGTTGATACTTACGGCGGCATGGCACGTCACGGCGGCGGTGCCTTCTCCGGCAAGGATCCATCAAAAGTGGATCGCTCAGCGGCTTACGCGATGCGCTGGGTTGCTAAGACCATCGTTGCGGCAGGTCTGGCAGACCGCGCTGAGGTACAGGTTGCCTACGCCATCGGCCGTGCAACCCCCGTGGGCCTTTATGTTGAGACCTTCGGCACCGCAAAGCACGGGCTTGATGATGCCACCATCCAGGCTGGCGTGTCACAGGTCTTTGACCTGCGTCCAGCGGCAATTATCAAGGACTTGGACTTGCTTCGTCCTATCTACCGTCAAACCGCGGCCTATGGCCACTTCGGTCGCACCGACCTGGATTTGCCGTGGGAGTCGCTAGACCGTGTGGACGTGCTTCGTGCTGCAGTCGGGCTTTAAGTAGAATGAGCACTTATGCCTAAAAAGACACCCGCCTCCGTTAAACCGGTTGTGCGGGTGTTGCCTTTATTGGGGGTCTCTCACCTGGATCGGCCGTTTGATTACCTAGTCACAGAAGAAGAGTCGGAGGCAGCACAGCCGGGGGTTCGAGTACGCATTAGGTTCAATGGCAGGCTTGTCGATGCCCTCTTGATGCAGCGTCTTTCTGAGTCAGACTTTGACGGCAAGTTGGCCTATATTGACCGCGTGATTTCACCTTTTCAGGTGTATCCGCAGCAGTTGTCCACTCTGGTGGACGCGCTGGCTAATCGCTATGGCGGCAACCGCTCAGACATTATTCGCTTCGCTATTCCGCCGCGGCATGCAAAGGCAGAAGAAGCTGACTTGGATACTTCCTTTGAGGATCTGGGGGAGATTACTGAGCCTGACCTGTCACCGTTTTCTGCTTACCAGCATGGTGAATCCTTCGTGGATTTCGTGCTCGCCGGCAACACTGCGCGTGCGGCGTGGCAGGTAGCGCCGGGTGATGACTGGGCGGCAGCGATCGCAGCCCTTGGCACCAAGGTTGCTCTCGATGGTCGCGGCGTGCTAGTCGTGGTTCCTGACCAGTCTGATGTGGACATGGTCGAGGCAGCATTTCGCAAGTATGTCTCCGCTAAACAAGTCACAGTGCTCAATGTCTCCCAAGGCCCGCAGGCACGCTACCGCCGTTACCTCTCAGTGCTCGTCGGACAGGCGCGCATCGTGGTGGGCACCAAGTCCGCGGCGTTCGCTCCAGTAAAAGACCTCGGCCTGGCGGTTATCTTCAATGACGGTGATGACAACCTCGTCGAGCGCAGCGCGCCCTATGTGCACAGCAGGGAAGTGCTGACCACGCGGAGTGCGCAGGAGAACTGCTCATTGCTCATCGTCGGGCATTCGCGCACCGCGGAGACCCAACTGTTAGTCAGCTCCGGATGGGCACATGATTTGGTCGCTGCTGAGTCCACGTTGCGCACCCGTATGCCAGCGATGATTGCGGTGGGGCCCTATGGTTTGAATTTCTCCCGCAATATTGCTGCAGGATCTCGACCCGCACAGCGTGGAGCATCGACAAGCTCTGCCAGTGCGGCGCAACCTGGCGCTGGCACAACGTCATTGGATGGCCGGGCCTATCAAGCCGCAAAATCCGCGCTTGATCGCGGTGAACCAGTACTAGTGCAATCACCACGTAAGGGCTATGTTCCTACTCTTGCCTGCGCGAAGTGTTTTACCCGCGCCCGCTGCCGCCACTGCAACGGCCCGCTAACTCTGCCACATTCCCAAGAGCAGGCAGCAACGCCAAGTTGTGCCTGGTGCGGCAAGATGGAGCCACGTTTCAAATGCACAGAGTGCGGCTCCAACCGGCTGCGCGCCGTGGTCTTGGGCTCTGAACGCACGGCAGAAGAACTCGGACGTGTGTTTCCCAATACGCGGATCATTGTCTCCGGCGGCAACAAGGTAGTTGAAGAAATCCCGCACGCACCCGCTTTGGTGGTGGCAACCCCAGGCGCGGAACCCCGCGTCGTGGCATGCAAGGTAACCGAGGCAACTGCCGATGGCGAAACGCCTTATTACGGCGCGGCATTGTTGCTGGGCGCCGGTGCCTTGCTCAATAGGCAAGACCTGCGTGCCGGCGAGGACGCCATGGCCAAATGGATGGCTGCTGCCACCATGGTTGCTCCGGCGGCTAAAGGCGGTGCCGTGGTGATCTCAGCAAACCCTGGTGTGCCCGTGATTGATGCCTTCTTGGCCTGGGACGTGGTGGGCTTTGCCCGACATGAGCTCAACTCCCGCCGCGAAGTCCGATTCCCACCGGCAGTGCACATGGCTGCCATCGACGGTGCTGATGCTGCATTGGACGATTTTCTCGATGTAGCAAAGCTGCCAGAGCATGCGGAGATTTTAGGCCCCGTCCCGCTGCCGGAGAACCTATCTTTGCCCGGGGAATATGACACCAAACGATTTGGCGCGGCACAGCGCCTTCTCATTCGCACCCCATTGGGCCCGCGTTCAGAGCTGGGTATTGCCCTGCGCGCGGCAAACGCCAACCGCAGTGCGCGCAAAGATGATCTGCCATTGCGCATCCAAGTTGATCCAATCAATATTGGTTAAGCACAGCTGCTAGCCACCGTGCTTAACCAATGTCTTCAACCATTGCGGAACCCAGCGTGTCTGCGCGAAGCAATATTCACTATGGTTGGTAGGAAAGTGAAACAGCTACAAGCCCTAGGCTTAGCAGCTCCACCGTTTGTTAGAAAGTGCGAAGAACCTTGACCATCAAAGCTATCCGTATGTACGGCGACCCAGTATTGACCACTCGCGCCACCGAAATCACCGAGTTTGATGAATCCCTAGAAGAACTGGCCTTTGACATGCTTGAAACCATGGATGATGCCGGGGGAGTAGGCCTTGCTGCCAACCAGATTGGTCTGCTTAAGCGCATCTTCGTCTATGACTGCTCCCATACTGAAACCGGTATGCGCGGGGCGATTATCAATCCTGTGTGGGAAGCCATTGGCGAAGAAACCCAGACGGGTATTGAGGGCTGTTTGTCCATCCCGGATATCTCCACGCCAACTACTCGCTATGAAACTGTGCGGGTCTCAGGTCAAGACGTGCAGGGCAATCCCATTGGCATGGTGCTCTCTGGACTGATGGCACGGTGTTTTCAGCACGAAACTGACCACTTGGATGGCGTGTTGTTCTTGCAGCGCCTGGATTCAGAATCACGCAAAGAAGCGATGGCCACTATCCGCAACTCTGACTGGTTCAACAAGTAGAAAGCGACCTCAAAATGAAGCTAGTATTCGCCGGAACACCCGAACCAGCGGTCCCCGCGCTAGAAGCACTCATTGCCTCCGACCATGAAGTCGTGGCGGTTATCACCCGCCCCGATGCGCGCAAGGGACGCGGGCGCAAAATGGTGCCAAGCCCCGTCAAAGAAGTAGCACTGGAGCATGGAATTGAGGTGCTGACCCCAACCACGCTCAAAGCGGATACCGAAGACGGTGACTCCATTCGGGCACGCCTTCGAGAGCTAGCTCCTGACGCCATCCCGGTGGTCGCTTATGGCAACCTAGTGCCGAAGGACCTGCTGGATATCGCACAGCACGGCTGGGTGAATCTGCACTTTTCGCTGCTTCCCGCATGGCGCGGCGCAGCGCCGGTGCAGGCATCAATCAACGCGGGCGATGACATCACGGGTGCTACTACCTTCCAGATTGAAGAAGGACTGGATACCGGTCCGATTCTGGGCACCATGACGGAGACCATCCAGACGGTGGATACTTCCGGTGACCTGCTTGAGCGCCTGTCCAAGTCTGGCGCGCACTTGCTGGTGGCCACGATGGATGGTCTTGAAAGCGGTGAGATTGTGCCGCAGCCGCAGCAGGGTGAGCCAACCTACGCGTCGAAGATTTCCACGGAAGATGCGCGTATCGTCTGGACTCAGCCTGACTTTGCCGTTGACCGCCACGTGCGTGCGCACTCACCATTCCCAGGTGCGTGGGCTATGCACGGCGAAGACCGCATGAAGATAGGTAAAATAACGCCACTGCATGCCAGCTCCGAAGTACTCGGCGAGCTGCCGAAGCTGCAACCGGGCCAAGTTCACATCACGAAGAAGGCTGTTTACATCGGTACTGCCACGCACCCAGTGCGGATTGACGAACTGCAGCCAGTGGGTAAGAAGATGATGAACGCGGCCGACTGGGGCCGTGGATTTAGTGCAAACAGCAACGATGATGAGGTGTTCTTTTCATGAGTGGTGGATTTAGGTCCCGTTCCAAATCTGGTGGTTCCTCATCAGACCGCACCCCGCAGGGTGGCAAGACGCAGTCCACCCCAAATAACCACCCCGGTGAAAATTCTCGCGGTGACCAACGTGGCGGTGCACGCGGCGGACAGTCCGGACGCAATGGCGCTCACGGCGGCCAGGGTGGTCGTGGCCGGCAGGACGGCCGCGGCAATCAGGGCAACCCGGGTGGGCAGCGCCGGCAGTATGAGCGCCATGATCGCAATCGTGCGCATCAGCCAGCGGACTTTATCCGCAATGCTCGCCAGGTGGGCGTGGACCTGCCGCGCGCGGTGGTCTTCGAAACGCTGCTGCGTGTCCACAAGGATGATGCTTTCGCCAACCTGACATTGCCTAAGGCGCTTCGCGTGAACAATCTGGAAGGCCGAGATGCAGCGTTTGCTACTGAGCTGACCTATGGCACATTGCGTGCCGAGGGCGTGCTGGACGCGATCATCGCTAAGTGTTCTTCCCGCGAGCTGGACACACTTGCCGTTGAGGTGCTTGATGCGCTGCGTTTGGGCACCTACCAGCTCATCTACACTCGCGTCGAGCCACATGCGGCGGTAGACACTACCGTCCGCCTTGTTGAGGCAGCTGGCCATGAGAAGGCGAAGGGCTTTGCCAACGGCATCATGCGCACCATTACCAGAACCCGTCCTGATCAGTGGCTGGAGCAGCTGACTCCCGCCGGTGAGATTGAGGCGGTTGCTTTCCGTCACGCGCACCCAACGTGGATTGCGCAATCTTTCTCCCGCGTCGTTGGACTCGGCGAGTTGGAGGAGGCTTTGGAAGGCGATTCCCAGCGCCCAATCGTGCACCTTGTGGCACGTCCAGGTGAGATCACCGCGGAAGAACTAGCGCTGATGACCGGCTATGACGAGGGAAAGTATTCGCCTTATGCGGTCTACATGGAAGCTGGCGATCCAGGCGATCTGGAGCCGGTGCAGCAAGGTCTTGCGGCCGTCCAAGATGAAGGATCGCAGTTGATTGCCCGCGCGGTCTCCGAGGCGCCGGTTGAGGGCAAGGACAATGGCCGCTGGTTGGACCTGTGCGCTGGTCCTGGCGGCAAGGCTGCGCTCATGGGCTCTTTGGCGCGCATGGATGGTGCAACCGTTGATGCGGTGGAGGTCTCCGAGCACCGCGCGCAGTTAGTGGAAAAGACAGTGGGAGATTTGCCGGTCCGGGTCCATGTGGCCGATGGCCGCAAGCCAGGCTTGGAGCCAGGTTATGATCGCATTCTTGTCGATGCCCCGTGTTCCGGCCTTGGCGCCTTGCGTCGTCGCCCTGAGGCGCGCTGGCGCAAGGCTGAGTCTGATATCGCAGAGCTGTCGATTTTGCAGTTCGAGCTGTTGGAATCCGCAGTCAAGCTTCTTCGCCCAGGCGGCGTCATCGTATACTCGACCTGTTCGCCTGATCTACGCGAAACCCGCAGCATCGTGGACCGTGCAGTCAAGGAATTAGGCGTGGAAGAAGACAACGCGCATGACTTGATTCCTGACATGGGCGATGTGGGAGACCATAAGTCTGTGCAAATGTGGCCGCACCGCCACGGCACGGACGCAATGTTTTTCGCCGTGCTCCGCAAGAAGTCCTAAGATGGGGAGCATGACTTCCAGCTCTTTTAACGCACCAATTATTTCTCCTTCTATCCTCGCCGCCGATTTCGTGCGCTTGGGGGAGGAGGTGCAATCTGTGTCCAACGCTGACTGGATTCACGTCGACATTATGGATGGACACTTCGTTCCCAATCTGTCTTTTGGGCCAGATATCACCGCCGTGGTTGATGGCATCACGGATCAGGTCCTGGATGTACACCTCATGATTGAAGAGCCAGAAAAGTGGGTAGAGACCTACGCGAAGGCCGGCGCGGATTGCATTATCTTCCATGTGGAAGCCGTAGAAGATGAGCAGGCAGCGCTGGACTTGGCGCAAAAGATCCGTGACCTGGGCGTGCGCGCAGGCTTTTCCATCAAGCCGAACACTCCGATCGAGCCTTGGCTGGACAAGCTCTCACACTTTGACCTCGCACTGGTCATGAGCGTGGAGCCAGGCTTTGGCGGGCAGAAGTTCATGCCCGAAATGTTGGATAAGGTGCGCAAGCTGCGCGCAGCTATTGATGAACAGCAGTTGGAAACCATCATCGAGATTGATGGGGGAATCTCTGCTGAGACCATTCGCGAAAGTGCCGAAGCAGGCTGTGATGCCTTTGTGGCTGGTTCTGCCATTTTCAAAAAGGACGACAAGGCAGCTGAAGTAGACAACCTTCGCCAGCTGGCCACGCTTTAATCAGGAAGAATTAAGCAGTTATGGACACACGACCGGAAAAAGCGCCTTCGGCGATCATTGATGAGGCGTTACGCAAGGCCATGTCTGCAGGATGGGAAGTGCGCGGCACCACCAGTCCGAACCCGCCGGTAGGCGCAGTTATTGTCTCCACCTCCGGTGAAATTGTTGGCACTGGCGCTACTCAGCCGGTCGGCGGTGCGCACGCTGAAGTGCAGGCGCTAGCCGATGCCGCAGGGAACACTGAGGGCGCCACCGCGGTGGTGACCTTGGAGCCTTGTAATCACACCGGCCGCACTGGCCCGTGCACATCCGCTTTGATTGAAGCGGGAATCAAGGAAGTCTTTTACCTGCACAGTGACCCCAATCCGGATGCTGCCGGCGGTGCCGAAGAGCTGCGTGAGGCGGGTATTTCCGTTTCTCAGCTCCATACCCCACAGGGCGAGCCTGATGCCTTGTTACCGTGGCTGAAATCCGTACAACTTGGTCGCCCGCATGTGACCTTGAAGTTCGCGCAGACCATTGACGGTTTCACCGCGGCTTCTGATGGGACCAGCCAATGGATTACCGGAGATATAGCGCGCAACCACGTCCACGAGGACCGCGAACACCGCGATGCCATCATCGTCGGTACCGGTACCGCATTGACCGATAATCCCTCGCTGACCGCCCGCAACTCGGACGGAACTCAACGGGAAAATCAGCCGCGCCGCGTGGTCATCGGCAGGCGAAGCCTCGCCGACGTTGGTGAGAATGCCTCCAACCTCAACTCCCTGGGCTTTGAACAGTACGCCAACATTGACGTAGCCATGGAAGAACTCTTCGCCAGCGGTGCCCGCGACGTGCTGGTCGAAGGTGGCTCTGGCCTTGCCTCCGGATTCATGAATGCCGGCCTCGTGGACTGGGTGCAGGTCTATCAAGCCCCAATCCTGTTGGGCGAGGGAATATCGGTGCTTGCGCATCCGTTGGCTAATACATTGAAGGATGCCGTGCGTTTTTCTCGCGGCCAGGTGATTGCTCTGGGAGATGACCTGCTCATCAACTATGTCAAGACCCCTGATAGTTCCTAAATAATTCCTAGCAGCATCAACACATTAAAGATTTAAAGGAGATTGGATTGTTTACAGGGCTCGTTGAAGAAAAGGGCAAGGTCGTTGAATTGCAGGAGCTCGGTGACTCCATTCGCATGAGCATCGATGCGCCAGTAGTGACTTCTGATGCCAAGCTCGGCGACTCCATCTCCGTCAACGGCGTGTGCTTGACTGTCGCGGAGCTTAATGATTCCACGTTCATCGCCGACATCATGCAAGAGTCCTTGACCCGTTCTGCGCTGGGACAGCTTGCAGCCGGCAGCACAGTGAACTTAGAGCGTGCGTTGCTGCCCACCACGCGCCTGGGCGGACACATCGTGCAAGGCCACGTCGATGGCACGGCGAAGCTAATTTCCCGTACCCCGTCGGAGCATTGGGAAGTCCTGCGCTTCGAACTGCCGCACGAGCTTGCGCACTACGTGGTGGAAAAGGGCTCCATCGCTATTAGTGGTACCTCCTTGACCGTATCTTCCATCGGTGCCGACTGGTTTGAGGTTTCTCTCATCCCGGTCACCTTGCGGGATACGATTCTGGGAGAACTGCAGGTAGATTCCTTGGTAAACCTCGAGGTAGACGTGCTGGCAAAGTATGTTGAAAAGATGGTTAGCCCCCAACACAATGTGGCAGAGGATAGAGACTAAGCTAGAAACTTATGAGCGCACCTGGTAATAATGCAGTTCGTCTGGACTCTGTCGAAAACGCAATTGCTGATATCGCCGCCGGCAAGGCGGTAGTTGTTGTTGACAACGAGGACCGTGAGAATGAAGGCGACCTCATCTTCGCAGCTGAGCTGGCAACCCCCGAGCTAGTAGCTTTCATGGTGCGGTATTCCTCCGGTTATATCTGCGTACCTCTGCTCCCGGAGGACTGCAAGCGCCTGAACCTGCCACCCATGATGGGCAAAAACGAAGACGTTCGCGGTACTGCGTATACCGTGACCGTTGATGCAGCGACCGGTTCCACCGGTATTTCTGCCACCAGCCGCGCGGAAACCATGCTGCGTCTAGCTGACCCACTCTCTACCGCGGATGGTTTCACCCGCCCCGGTCACGTCGTGCCCTTGGCAGCGCGTCCTAACGGCGTTTTAGAGCGTGACGGTCACACTGAGGCAGCCATCGATTTGGCTCGTCTTGCTGGCCTGCGCCCAGCTGGCGTGTTGTGCGAGATTGTGTCCGAAGAGGACCCAACTGATATGGCGCGCTACCCAGAACTGCGTCGCTTCGCTGATGATCATGATCTGAAGATGATCTCCATTGAGCAGCTCATTGAATGGCGCCGCCACAATGAAACCCAGGTTCGCCGCATCGTGGAAACCCGTTTGCCCACCGACTTCGGCCCGTTTACGTCACTGGGATACAAGCACGATATCGACGGCCAAGAGCACATCGCTCTCATCGTTGGTGACGTTGAGGACCTCAACGGCGCAACTGAGGTTTTGGTTCGCGTGCATTCTGAGTGCCTCACCGGCGACGTATTCCACTCCCGCCGCTGCGACTGTGGCCAGCAGCTGCATGAATCCATGCGCAAGGTCCAAGAAGCAGGCAAGGGCATCATTATCTACCTGCGTGGCCATGAAGGCCGCGGAATTGGCCTGCTGGCAAAGCTAGCGGCATACCGCTTGCAAGATTCTGGCCTGGATACTGTCGATGCCAACCTGGAGCAGGGCCTGCCGGAAGATGCCCGTGAGTATTCCGTTGCGGGACAGATTCTTCGCGATTTGGGAGTAAAGTCCGCAAACTTGCTGACCAATAATCCACATAAGGATGAAGGGCTGCGCGGTTTCGGCGTTGATGCTTCCAATCACACTTCAATTGAAGTTGAACCAAACGAAGATAATATTGATTACCTGCGCACTAAGCGTGATCGCATGAACCACGTGTTGCCACAGGTAGCGCGCTGGGACGCAGAGCACCAGGGCAAATAAGTACTAACCAGACAGCTGAAGAAGGCAAGGGCATGAGCAAAGAAGGACTTCCAGAAGTAGCGGCAATTGATGCCACCGGAATCTCCGTAGCAGTCATCACCGCTACCTGGAATGCAGATATCTGTGACCGTCTCCATGAGCGTGCTCTTGCTGAAGCAGAACGCTTGGGAGCAACAGCTGATGGCTTCCGCGTTGTCGGAGCTTTGGAGATTCCGGTCGCGGTTCGAGAAGCAGCCCGTCATTATGATGCCGTTGTGGCATTGGGCTGCGTTATCCGCGGTGGAACCCCTCACTTCGATTATGTTTGTGACTCTGTTACCCAAGGTCTGACTCGAATCGCGCTGGATTCGTCCAAGCCGATTGCCAATGGCGTGCTGACTGTAAATACCCATGACCAGGCAGTGGACCGCTCTGGAGCACCGGGCGCCGCCGAAGACAAAGGAGTCGAGGCTATGGCAGCGGCTTTAGATACTGTGCTCCAACTGCGTAATATTAAAGAACGTGCATCCAAGCGCGGACTGTAGGAGATGACTTAACCCATGACTGACTCAACGGCTGGTGCCAACACCTCCGGAAATACCGTTCCCCCAAAGCAAACGGATTTTCAAGGCGGCAACCAACCGAAGAAGAAGCTGAGCGACGAACAGATTCTGGCGTACACCACTGCCGATCCGTTCGCTATGACTTCCACCAAGCCGTGGGAATTGATCGTCAAATCACCATATCTGCGCAAGATTTCCTTGCTGTGTATCGCTATCCTCATCCCCGTACACCTGTTTATGGGCATCATGCTGGACATCGAGTTCACCGGTGCTCACATCACTTTGATTGATAAGTTCGCTTTCCCTGGCATCGGTGTCGTGCTGTCCATCCTGGCGTGGATTGTGTTTAACCGTCCGCGGCTTCGCGCAAACGCTGATGGCGTCGAGGTTCGCAATATTATTGGCACCCGCTTTTACCCATGGCAGGTCATCTACGGCTTGGCTTTCCCAGAAGGCTCCCGCATGGCGCGCATTGAGCTTCCAGACTTTGAATATGTTCCAGTCTGGGCTATTCAGTCCGGTGACAAGGAAAAGGCAATTATGTCCACCCGCCAGTTCCGCGAACTGGAAGCAAAGTACATGCCGCTGGATTAATACATCCCGCAGCTACCTCGTAGCTTCCCAATCGCTACGAGATAGCTACGAGGAGTAATCATCGTCAGCCGAAAAAAGGGGAGTAGTTTAACATGGCAGATCCAAGTACCTACCGGCCTGCCCCTGGAACTATTCCAACGGGCCCAGGCGTCTATAAGTTCCGCGATGAAAATAAACGCGTGGTGTATGTGGGCAAGGCAAAGAACCTTCGCGCACGCCTGTCCAACTACTTCCAAGAGCTCACCATGCTTCATCCGCGCACGCGGCAAATGGTGCAGACCGCAGCCAGCGTGGAATGGACCGTGGTTGCCAGTGAAGTAGAAGCACTAGCACTGGAATACACCTGGATTAAGAAGTTTGATCCGCGCTTCAACGTCAAGTACCGAGACGATAAAACCTACCCAATGCTGGCTGTTTCAGTGGGTGAGCGGATTCCGCGTGCATTCTTCTACCGGGGTCCGCGGCGCAAGGGCGTTCGGTACTTTGGCCCGTATTCTCACGCCTGGGCTGTTCGTGAAACTCTCGATCTGCTGACTCGTGTTTTCCCAATGCGCACCTGTTCCAAGGGCGTGTATAACCGCCATGAAAAGCTGGGACGTCCCTGCCTGCTGGGGTACATCGGCAAGTGTGATGCCCCATGCATCGGCCGCGTGAGCGAAGAAGAGCACCGCGAAACCGTCAACCGGCTGATCTCTTTTATGAACGGCAACACCGGCGATGTTGTACGAGCGCTGACAGCGCAGATGCAGGAAGCCTCTGAAGCTCTTGAATTTGAGCGTGCGGCACGCCTTCGTGATGACTTGGACGCTATTAACAAGATCATGGAACAGCAGGCCGTCGTCTTTGGTGATGGCACGGATGCTGACTTGATCGCCTTTCATACCGATGAGCTGGAAGCAGCCGTTCAGATCTTCCACGTCCGTGATGGCCGCATCCGTGGACAACGCGGATGGGTGGTTGAACGCGTTGGCGACCAAGCAACCCTGGAAAAGCTAGATGAAGGCACGGAGGACCCGGCGCTTCCGCTTCTAATGCAGAACTTTCTCATTCAGTTCTATGGCGACGCCGTGGAAAGGGAGAAGATTGAAGCAGAAGAAGACGCCGCATTAGAGCGCCGTGGCGTGGACCAAGAATCACGCGAAGAACCCCGGCAGGTTCGCGTCGTGCCGCGTGAAATTCTTGTGCAAGCAATGCCTGAGGAAGCAGATCAGGTCCGCGAACTGCTTCAGGAACTGCGTGGCGCGCAGGTTGATATGAGAGTTCCGCAGCGTGGTGACAAACGTGCCCTCATGGAGACCGTGGAGAAAAACGCCAAGGACTCTTTGCGTCAACACAAGCTCAAGCGGGTTGGTGACCTCACGGCTCGTTCGGCAGCGCTGCAGGATATTCAAGAAGCGCTTGGCATGGAAACCGCGCCTTTGCGCATTGAGTGTACGGATATTTCGCATATCCAAGGCACCGATGTGGTGGCATCCCTGGTGGTGTTTGAAGATGGCTTGCCGCGCAAGTCTGACTACCGCCGATACCGTATCAAGGAAGCCGCGGGCGATGGCCGCTCAGACGACGTGGGTTCGATTGCCGAGGTGACTAAGCGTCGATTCAAGCGCCACAATGAAGACAAACTGGCCAATCCTGATGAAGAAGCCGAGGACTCAACCTTCGATGATGAAAACGTCATCGAGGAGTCAACCGATGTCGCACGTAGGTTTGCTTATCCACCACAACTATTCATCGTTGATGGTGGCGCGCCCCAGGTTGCTGCTGCGCAAAAAGTGTTTGATGAACTAGGCATCGTGGATGTCACTTTAGTGGGTCTTGCCAAACGCCTAGAAGAAATCTGGGTCCCAGGCGATGATGAACCGGTTATTTTGCCCAGAAACTCTCAAGCATTGTATTTACTTCAGCAAATTCGCGATGAAGCCCACCGCTTCGCCATCACGTACCACCGCCAGCAGCGCTCCAAGCGGATGCGCGCATCGGTGCTTGATTCCATCCCGGGATTGGGCCCGACACGGCGAACCGACTTAGTCAAACACTTCGGATCCGTCAAGAAGCTCAAGGAAGCAAGCGAAGAGCAAATTGCGGAAGTCAAGGGGATCGGTCCGAAGATGGCATCGACGATCTTTGAGCATCTTCGCGCTTAGCCTTCATGAAATGATCTTTGTGAGATCGTTATCCCAACATCACTTGTTTACGCTGCCGGGATATGCCCATTCACGATAGACTGGCACGCATGACAACCACAGAGATGCCACCGATTTTGCTGACTGGAATGTCTGGTGCCGGTCTAAGCTCGGCATCAAAGGTATTGGAAGACAAGGGCTACTACGTTTCTCACAATCTTCCCCCGTTTCTCATCGCCGAGGTGTTTAAAGCGGGCCAAGAAAATGACCCACCTGTCCGCCCAATGGCGGTCGTGACCGATACGCGATCCCGCGTTTTCCCGGGATCCATCAAAGAGACCGTCGAAGATCTTGAAGCTATTGGCGTAAAGCCAAGCATCCTCTTTCTCGATGCGCGCGATGATGTATTGATACGTCGTTTTGACTCCGTGCGTCGTACCCACCCGCTGCAAAAGGGTGACACGCTGAAAATCGGGATTACCCGTGAGCGCGAAGCTATGGAGTCTGTGCGTGGGGCAGCGGATGTCATTATTGATACAACCGCACTGTCAGTTCATGACCTGCGCCGCGCTATCGAAGCTTCGTTCGGTTCGATGAGTGAAAGCGAACAGCACATTACCGTGCAGTCATTTGGTTTCAAGCACGGTTCCCCGCGCGATGCTGATTTGGTTGTGGACGTGCGCTTCCTCCCGAACCCTTACTGGGTCCCAGAGCTACGCGGATTCCGCGGTACCGATGAACCGGTGTCGGACTACGTCCTGAGCCAAGATGCCGCTGCACCTTTTATCGATAATTTTCTCGTCATGTTGGATTCGATGATGGACGGCTACCGTCATGAGGGCAAGAACTTCATCACGGTTGGTGTTGGTTGTACCGGTGGGCACCACCGCTCGGTAGCCGTTGCCGAAGAGATTGTGCGCCGTTTGCGCGACGAGCGAGAAGAGCTCGACGTCAACGTCTTGCACAGAGATATCAATCGTGATTAATTGATGCGGACAATGTACCCCTGAGAACAGCTAATGGTTCGAGACTTTCTACTACGGCGGGAGTCTTCATTGCTGAGCAAGACAAGTATCTCTCAGGTTTGTTGTATCGTGTGATAATTAATCTCTTTTTCACATTAGTTAGCAATTGCCCCACTGGTTGCACATCAGCGATGAGTAGGGCAGTGCCTTGAACCCAAGGAGTGAGTTGAGTACTTCTCCCGTCAACATTGCTTGTCTCGGCGGCGGACATGGCTTGTTCCAGACGCTTTTAGCCGCGCGTCAGTGTGATCCGGCGAATATCTCTGCCATCGTTACGGTGGCAGATGATGGTGGTTCTTCAGGCCGCTTGCGCCGTGAACTAGACATTATTCCTCCGGGTGATCTGCGAATGGCTCTTGCAGCGCTCAGTCGCAATGATGACAACGGCACTTTGTGGGCAAAGACCTTGCAGCATCGCTTTGGCGGCACTGGCGCATTGGCCGGTCACGCGGTTGGTAACTTGATGATTGCGGGCCTCGCTGAGGTGCTCGGTGATATGCAAGCGGCTTTGGATAAGGTCGCGGAACTTACTGATTCTTATGGTCGCGTTCTCCCCATGGTGAACCGTCCGCTGAGCATTGAGGCGGAAGTCGCGGGTCTTGATGATGACCCGCGCATTATTCGCTCTGTCAGGGGACAGGTAGCAGTAGCTACCACCCCGGGCCAGGTGCGCCGCGTGCATCTTAAGCCCAATGATCCGCAGGCTAACCCACGTGCGCTGCAGGCTATTAATGAATCTGACATCATCACCATTGGCCCCGGCTCCTGGTTCTCTTCAGTGTTGCCGCACATGCTGGTCCCACAGATTGTGGATGCAATTTCTCGATCGAAGGCTCTGCGCGTTCTGGTTCTCAACCTGTCGGTCGAACCAGGGGAGACAAGTGGTTTCTCCGTTGAGCGCCACCTGCACGTCTTGGCACAGCACGCGCCAAAGCTTCAGGTCGACCGCGTGGTCATCGATCGCAATTTGGACCTTGCGGGAGGTGAAAGAAGCCATGTGCAGCGTGCTTCCAAGCAGTTGGGTGCAGAAGTCGTTTTCGCAGATGTTTGCATGGTCACGGATGATGGATTAGAGCTCAACCGCCATGATCCAGCTAAGCTGGCTAGCGTCCTTGATTCTATGTACAGCGAATGGGTGGCTGCTCAAGCAACTCAGGGCACTGCGGCTCAATAAGCAGTGGTGCGCTATCGTTAAATAATTCATTAGGACGAGTAATTAAGAAGGCAGGGAGATTTCTACAGTGGCATTGACCGATGACGTCAAGAAGGAACTAACGGCGACGACGATAACCCGTCCGAGCGCCCGAGCTGCAGAGATCGCAGCTATTCTTCGCTTTGCAGGTCAACTACAAACCTCCAATGGCCAGCTCGCTTATGAAATTGAATTAGAAGACCAGGCGATCACAGATCGCTTGGTGTCCTCCATTGAAGAGATGTACGACATTAAGGTTTCAAGCCATGTCGTGGGCCCTCCAGGCTCGACCAAAAAGTCCCGCATTCAGCTGCGTATTGGTGCCGGCGCTAAGGAACTCACGCGACGCCTGGGTCTGGTCACTCGCTCCGGGCACCCAGTAGTAGGTCTGCCACCACAGGTGGTTTCCGGATCCATCGCAGATAACGAAGCTGCCTGGCGTGGTGCATTCCTAGCCGCTGGATCATTAACCGAGCCTGGTCGCTCGTCGTCACTCGAAGTTGTCTGCCCGTGCCAAGAAGCTGCCCTGGCGCTCGTTGGTTGTGCACGTCGACTTGGCATTGCCGCGAAAACGAAGGAGACACGTGGTGCCGACCGCGTGGTTATCCGTGATGGTGATGCCATCGGTGCACTTCTCACTCGAATGGGCGCGCAAGTAACCCGTCTGACGTGGGAAGACAAGCGCAAGCGCCGTGAGGTTAGGGCATCTGAGAACCGGTTGGTCAACTTCGATGACGCTAACCTGCGCCGCAGCGCCCGTGCTGCCGTGACCGCGGCCGCGAGAGTAGAGCGCGCCATGGAAATCTTGGGCGATGACGTACCGGAGCATCTGGCCGATGCTGGTACCCTGCGCGTGCAGCATCGACAAGCATCGCTCGAAGAGCTTGGCCGACTTGCAGAGCCGCAGATGACCAAGGATGCCGTGGCAGGTCGTATCCGTCGCTTGCTTTCAATGGCGGACCGTCGTGCGCAGGAGTTGGGTATTCCAGATACCAATGAAGCCACGAATGATTTAGCGTACGAAGAAGAAGAAGACGAGTAGATCCGATCGAACTACTTTTATCGCCCTCACAGACCTCACTGTGGGGGCCTATTTGTGCGTAATGCAGCTCACTTTTATTCAATGTGATCCAAATAACATTCAAGTTCACGATCAAACGGGCATGATCGGACACGAGTGTGTTGACCTCGGAGAATATGGGTTTCGGGACTGGACAACCTCGCCCGTTTCGATTGCAAAATGTCCGATAATTCGAAGAAAATGTGGGTTTGCCTTTTTGTTTCTGCGCAGTGTAGGCAACCTCGGTATTATCGGCATTGTCGGAGAAACATCAAGTAGGAATTTATAGACGTTTACTCCCAGGCAAAAGCTTTTGTCGTACTCCGCTTCCCAACTTTTT
The DNA here is from genome assembly GCF_000550785.1 of Corynebacterium casei LMG S-19264. Lineage (NCBI taxonomy): Bacteria > Bacillati > Actinomycetota > Actinomycetes > Mycobacteriales > Corynebacteriaceae > Corynebacterium > Corynebacterium casei. The sequence goes on along the minus strand of NZ_CP004350.1, from coordinate 1,624,221 downwards.
AGGAGACAACTACCGTGACCACCCGCATTGGTATTAATGGATTCGGCCGAATTGGCCGCAACTTGTTCCGCGCAATCGCACAGGGCAACACCGACTTGGAAGTTGTTGCACTCAACGACCTGACCGATAACGCAACCTTGGCAAACCTCCTGAAGTACGACTCCGTCTTGGGTCGCTACGATGGTGAAATTGAGTATGACGACACCGCGATCATCGTGAACGGTAAGCGCATTGCTGTCTACGAGGAGCCAGATCCAAAGAACCTCAAGTGGGCAGAGAACGAAGTTGACATCGTGATTGAGTCCACCGGCCGCTTCACCGACGGCGAGGCTGCGAAGGCTCACATCGAGGCAGGCGCAAGGAAGGTTATCATCTCCGCGCCAGCGAAGAACGTTGACGCAACCTTCGTTTACGGCGTTAACTCCGATACCTATGATGCGGAGAACCACAACATCATCTCCGCAGCTTCGTGCACCACTAACTGCTTGGCACCAATGGCAAAGGTTCTGCACGAGAAGTTCGGTATCGAAAAGGGCCTGATGACCACCGTTCACGCTTACACCGGTGACCAGCGCCTGCAGGACGCTCCTCACAAGGATATGCGTCGCGCACGTGCAGCAGCGGTCAACATGGTTCCAACCTCCACCGGTGCAGCTAAGGCTGTTGCACTGGTTCTGCCAGAGCTCGAGGGCAAGCTTGATGGCTACGCAATGCGAGTTCCAACCATCACCGGCTCCGCAACCGACCTGACCTTCACCGCTTCCCGCGACGTCACCGTTGAAGAGATCAACGCGGCTATCAAGGAAGCAGCAACCGGCGAGTTCGGTGAGACTTTGGCTTACACCGAGGACCCAATTGTATCCACCGACATCATCTCTGACTCCCACGGCTGCATCTTCGACGCTGGTATGACCAAGGTCACCGGCGGCAACATGGTCAAGGTTCTGGGCTGGTACGACAACGAGTGGGGCTACACCTCCCAGCTGGTTCGCACCACCGCTCAGGTAGCTGCCGCGCTGTAAAACAGCTTTACAAAGCTGAGTGAAAATGAACAAAGCCTTACCGGCCCGCCTTTTGTGGCAGGGTCGGTATTGTTTTAGATGAAGCTTTAAAAACGACCATTTTTTGCGCGTGAAACTGCGCATTATTAAGAGGAGATGACATGGCTTTTAAGACCCTTGATGATTTGCTGGCAGAAGGCGTGGATGGACGCCACGTGCTGGTGCGCTCAGACTTCAATGTTCCACTGGATGATGAAGGCAATATCACCGACCCAGGACGCATTAACGCATCCCTGCCAACTATCAAGGCTTTGGTTGAGGGCGGAGCGAAGGTTATCTTGAGCGCTCACTTGGGCCGACCAAAGGGCGAAGTCAATACCAAGTACTCTTTGGCGCCAGTCGCTGAGGCATTGAGCGAAGCACTTGAGCAGTATGTTGCGCTCGCCGGCGATGTCACTGGAGAAGATGCTCATGAGCGTGCAAATGGCTTGAGCGAAGGTGACGTATTGCTCATCGAGAACGTGCGCTTTGACGCACGTGAGACCTCCAAGGACGAGGCAGAACGTGCAGCATTCGCGGAAGAGCTAGCCGCATTGGCTGCCGATGACGGCGCGTTCGTCTCCGACGGCTTCGGCGTTGTTCACCGCGCGCAGGCATCTGTCTACGACGTAGCGAAGAAGCTGCCTGCTTATGCCGGCAAGCTGGTTCAAGCCGAGCTTGACGTGCTGTCCACCGTGGCTAAAGAGCCAGCACATCCGTACGTAGTTGTTCTGGGTGGCGCGAAGGTCTCTGACAAGCTTGGCGTGATTGAAGCTTTGGCGCAAAAGGCTGACAAGGTCATCATCGGTGGCGGCATGTGCTACACCATGCTGGCGGCACAAAGCTACAACGTGCAAAAGTCCCTGCTGCAGGAAGACCAGATTGACAACTGCAAGTCCCTGCTCGAGCGCTTTGGCGACAAGCTGGTTCTGCCGGTCGATCTGATTGCTGCATCCGAATTTGCTGCTGATGCAGAGAACAAGGTTGTTGAACTTGACGGCATTCCTGAGGGCTGGATGTCTTTGGATATCGGACCTAAGTCTGTTGAAGAATTCGCCAAGGTCCTGGCTGACTCCAAGACCGTGTTCTGGAATGGCCCAATGGGCGTATTCGAGATGGAGGCATTCTCCAAGGGCACCGCTGGTGTTGCGCAAGCAATCATTGATGCAACCGCAAACAACGGTTCTTTCACCGTAGTCGGTGGCGGTGACTCCGCAGCATCGGTTCGCGCACTGGGCCTGGATGAGGACGGCTTTAGCCACATCTCCACCGGTGGTGGCGCATCCCTAGAGTTCCTGGAGGGCAAGAACCTGCCAGGCGTTGAAGTCCTTGAGTCCTAATTAATTCACGAGCTTTACCCGCACTTAATTGAAAGGATGTGTGCCCCAATGGCACGTACCCCACTTATTGCCGGCAACTGGAAGATGAACCTCAACCACAAGCAGGCCATCGGCGAGCTGCAGAAGTTCTCCTTCACCCTGCCGAAGGAATACTACGAGAAGGTAGATGTTTCGTTCATGGTGCCGTTTACGGATATCCGCACCGCGCAGACCCTGGTTGAAGGTGACAAGCTGAAGATCACCTACGGCGCGCAGGACATCTCCCAGCACGAGTCCGGTGCGTACACCGGTGAGGTATCTGGCTCCATGCTGGCTGCGCTTGGCTGCACCTACGCAGTTGTTGGCCACTCTGAGCGCCGCGAGTACCACAATGAATCTGATGAGCTTGTTGCAGCAAAGGCGGCAGCCGCTATCACCAACGGTATTTCTCCAATCGTGTGCGTGGGTGAGCCACTCGAAATCCGTGAAGCAGGCACTCACGTTGATTACGTCGTGGAACAGACCCGCAATTCTTTGGCTGGCCTCGATGCCGCCGCATTGGCAAAGACTGTTATCGCTTATGAGCCAGTCTGGGCAATCGGTACCGGCAAAGTAGCATCGGCAGATGACGCGCAGGAAGTGTGCGCTGCTATCCGCGAACTAGTCAAGGAACTTGCTGGCGAGGAAGTTGCTGCCGGCATCCGCATTCTTTATGGCGGTTCCGTCAAGACTGACTCCATCGCGGAGATCGTCTCCAAGCCGGACGTAGATGGCGGCCTTGTTGGCGGTGCATCCCTGAGCGGTGAGGAGTTTGCCAAGCTGGCTGCCAACGCCGCGAACGCAAACCAGTAGGGAGAACATCGCAGAAGTTCTCCCTAACTCTGCTGGCAGTGCTCATCTGACGCAACCCGGGCTGGTTAACGGCTAATCGGGGCAGATGGTGTAGCATTGCTAGGAGCAAAGGTCTCATCATGATGTACTTTGTGCATCAACCCCCGCCTCGCACACGTTGAGAGACTCAAACGCGCACTTGGGGGGAGAATGGGACCAAGAAATCTAATATCAACACGCAAGGTAGCTAATTCATGATTTTGACTCTGCAAATCGTACTGGTCATCTCCGCAATTTTGATGACTGTGTTCGTGTTGCTTCACAAGGGCAAGGGCGGCGGCCTGTCCAGCCTCTTCGGCGGCGGCGTTCAGTCCAACCTGTCCGGTTCAACCGTTGTTGAGAAGAATCTTGACCGCTACACCATTGTCATGGTCATCATCTGGCTGGCCTGCATCATTGGCCTGAACCTTATTCAGGCATACGCTTAAACACACTGACTTAAGCCAAGCGAAACGCCCACTGGAGATTATCTTCCAGTGGGCGTTTGCTGTTGCTAAGAACTAGCCGTGGTTAGTCGCGCAATTGCGAAGCAGCGTTCTCAGCGAGGAACAAAATAGTTTCTTCGATGCCATGAGCACCGGCAGCAGGCCACTCTTCAGGATTCGCGCCAGCGGCGACGTGGCTGGCGGCCTCAGCCTTTTCTTCACCAGCAACTAAAAGCCACACGCGCTGCGACTTAGCAATTGCGCGGAGCGTCAGCGTTAGGCGCTCAGCAGGTGGCTTAGGGCTGTCATGGACAGCAACCACAATATCTTCCTGCTCCCGGACAGCGTCGGTGTGAGGGAACAGCGAGTTGATGTGGCCTTCTCCACCCATGCCGAGCAGGTGGATATCAAAGCCCTGAGGGGCGAACTCGCGCAGCTCTTCCTCATAAGCCTGGGCAGCAGAACTCATAGAAATCGCGCCTAGGTCGAAGCCGTGGATGTGGCGGTTTGGAATGCCAACGTGATCCAGCAGGGCTTCGCGTGCCTGGCCTTCATTGGAGTCAGCGTCGGTGACAGGCACATTGCGCTCATCACCAAAGAAGACGTGGATGCGCTCCCAATCAATGCGCAGGGCAGGGAAGTCCTCACCCTGTTCATCAGCAGCACGATCCAAGCGTTGCAGCTCCTTGAGAAGGCCAATACCAGCGCCACCGCCGGTGAGAACAACGCGCGCAACACCGTCGCCATGAACACCTCCGCCAGGCGATTGAGCCGCAGCGACAACGTCAATGAATTTCAACGCTGCAGTTGATATGAGGGCGTCCAAGTCGGCCACGCGATTGATAGTCACCATGACTAAGGTTATTGTCCTTTCACACGTCTGCACTTATGTGGGAATAGGGGTGCAGAAAAAGATGAGCTAAATAAAACTACTAGTAGTCTACTTGTGCCAGTCCGCGCAATGTATGTGCGTATGCCTCATCGGCATCCAAGTGACGAAGCTCCTCGGACAAAATCTCCGCACGCGAGCGCGTATTCAGCGCAACCATGGACTCTGGGGAGCCAGGAACATTCACGCGAACAGAGCCTTCTTCAGAGGCATCGATGATGATATCGGACGTCTCGCGGAAGAACCGGACACTGTGGATCGTGAACTTTTCGCCCGGAGCATCGGACACCACGCGTTTGACTGGAACTGCTAGACGGTCCAACATCCAGGCGGCAGCAAGGTCGACGGCGAGGCTGTCGCTAGGGCCAGAGATTTCCACGCGCTTGACTGGCTCATGTGGCAAACGGTCCAAGGATGAGGCAACAATGCCACGCCATTGGGTGATCTCGCCCCACGCCATATCTGTATCACCTGGCGCATAGCCAGAAGACAAGCGGCGCAAGTCGCCTTTTGCCGCGGCGTAGGTAATGCGGCGCTGACCAAGCTTACCAATCGGCGTCTTAGAAGGCCCTTCTGGCGCAGCGGTTGGCCACCACACCACAATCGGTGTATCCGGCAGCAGCAGCGGAGTCACAACGGACTCGGCATTATCTGCCAAAGGTCCGAACAGGTGCATCACTACGATTTCGGAAGCGCCAGCTTCGCCGCCGACGCGCAGTTCAGCGTTGAGCAAAGGCTCGGCATCGCGCGAGCCGGTAATAACGACAAGCACGCGAGAAGGGTGCTCATGGGAGGCGTCACGGACTGAGTCCAAGACGGCGTCGACCTCATCATCGACGTTGACCACAACAATCAACGTTAGAACGCGTGAGGTAGTCAGGGTGTAGTGTTCCTGCGCTTCAACAAGGCCACGTGCAATCTTGCTCGTGGTGGTATTTGGCATTGGGGTGATCACAGCAAATTATCCTTCACACTTCACTTGTTATGGACGACGCCAGGTGCGGCCACGGCGCGACAACATTGCATCGGCAGATTCCGGGCCCCAGGTGCCTGAGGCATAGCTTTCGGGCTGGCCGTTGTTTTCCCAGTACTCCAAAATTGGGTCCAGGATTGCCCAGGACAGCTCAACTTCTTCGTTGGTAGGAAACAGCGAGGACTCATCCAACAAAGCGTCCAGAATCAAACGCTCATAAGCTTCCGGAGATTCTTCAGTAAATGCCTGCGCGTAGGAGAAGTCCATGTTGACGTCACGAACTTCCATGGTGGAACCAGGCACCTTTGAACCAAAGCGCAAGGTCACGCCCTCATCAGGCTGCACGCGGATAACCACCGCGTTGGATCCCAGGGCAGAGGTCTGACGGCTATCAAAAGGCTGGTGTGGCGCTGGTTTGAACACCAAGGCAATCTCGGTGACGCGGCGTCCCAAGCGCTTGCCGGTGCGCAGGTAGAAAGGCACACCAGCCCAACGGCGGGAGTTTACTTCCAGGGTGCAGGCTGCGTAGGTCTCAGTCGTAGAGTTCGGGTCAAAGCCCTCTTCCTCGCGCAAACCCTTGACGTAATCAGAGCCCTGCCAGCCGGCAGCATACTGGCCACGCGCGGTGGTCTTCGCCAGGGGATAAACAGGAGTGGTTGCCTGCAGCACCTTGATCTTCTCAGCCTGCAAAGCTGATGGGCTAAATGAGCTTGGCTCTTCCATGGCCACGAGCGCCAGAAGCTGAATTAGGTGGTTTTGGATGACGTCGCGGGCAGCGCCGATGCCGTCGTAATAGCCAGCGCGGCCGCCAAGGCCGATGTCCTCAGCCATGGTGATCTGAACGTGGTCAATGTAGTGGGCGTTCCACATTGGTTCATAGATCTGGTTGGCAAAGCGCAACACCATGATGTTCTGGACAGTCTCTTTGCCCAGGTAGTGGTCAATGCGGAATACGGCGTCTTCAGGGAAGACAGCGTTGACAATCTCATTGAGCTCGTGCGCAGATTCTTGGTCATGGCCAAAAGGCTTTTCGATGATGACGCGACGCCAAGAATCATCCGATTGCGTTGCTAGGCCAACGCGCTCTATCTGGTGGCAGATCTCAGAGAAGTAGTCTGGTGGAACCGACAGGTAGTATGCCCAGTTTCCGCCGGTGCCGCGGGAAGAGTCGAGCTCCGTGAGACGCTCAGAAAGGGCATCAAAGCCCTTGTCATCAAAGTCGCCGGACACAAACTCAATGCCCTGGGCTAGATGCGTCCACACATTTTTCCTAAATGGGGTACGCGCGCCAGCTTCCACGGCTTCTTTGACGTAGTCGCAGAATGCCTGCTTGTCCCACTCGCGACGGCCATAGCCAACAAGAGTAAAACCGGCCGGAAGAAGACCGCGGTTTGCCAAGTCATAAATGGCTGGTAGAAGCTTCTTCCGGGCAAGGTCACCGGTTACACCAAAGATGACCATTCCGGAAGGACCGGCAATGCGCGGCAGGCGTTTATCATTATCATCACGTAGGGGGTTAACCCAGTCGCTAGGGCTGGTCACAAGCAAGCAATCCTTTCAGCGAAAATCAACGTCCCCGAGTCTACTAGTTTGTGCGACGCGGCAGACGAAGACCACAGGCAGAAGCAATCAAAAATAAGCAGGTATAAACAAACCCACCACGTTCACGTGCACAAGGCAAGCAAACGTGGTGGGCGAGGTGTTATCTATCGCACCTGAAATTAAACGAGTCGAGGAGAGACAGACTCCAGAAGCTCGTTCCAAGCGTCGACGAACTTCTCTACGCCTTCACGCTCAAGTTGCGCAAAGACATCATCCAAATCGACGCCGATTGCCGCGATATCTTCCAGAACCTTTGCGGATTCCTCAGCGGAATTGGAAAGCGTGTCACCATGCAAGGTGTCCGACTCCAAGGTCGCGTCAATGGTCTTTTCAGGCATGGTGTTGACCGTATTTGGACCAGCCAGCTCAGAAACGTACAGAGTTGGGGAGTAGTCCGGATTCTTCACACCGGTAGAAGCCCACAGTGGACGCTGCAGGTTGGTGCCCTCTGGCAGATCCGTTGCATTCTCCAGCTCGGAGACGTATAGGGCATAAGCCTGCTGTGCGTTGGCTACACCTGCCTTGCCACGAAGTGCCAGCGCGTCTTCGCTGCCGATTTCTTCCAGACGCTTATCAATCTCAACATCCACGCGAGAGACGAAGAAGGAAGCAACGGAGTGAATCTTGGAAACATCCAGATCATTGGCAGCTGCGCGGCGGATGCCGGTCTTGAAGGCTTCAATAACTTGCTTGTAGCGCTCAAGGGAGAAGATCAGGGTGACGTTGACGGAGATGCCATCGGCAAGTGCCTCGCTGATAGCACCCATGGAGCCATCAGTCGCTGGAATCTTGATCATCAAGTTCTCACGGCCAACGCGGTTCCAAAGCTCGCGAGCCTGGGCGATGGTTGCCTCACCGTCATCGGAGATGCGTGGGTCGACCTCGATGGACACGCGTCCATCCTTGCCGCCAGACTTTTCGTAGACTTCCTGGAAGACGTCACATGCATCACGGACATCGTCGATAGCCAAGGAGTACACGGCTTCATCAGCCTTTGCGCGCTCCGCCTTGAGCTTTTCGATGTCTGCGTCATAAGCCGTGCCCTTAGACATTGCCGCAGCGAAGATTGCTGGGTTGGTGGTGACACCAACGATGGACTTGGTGCTCAGCAGCTCCTTGAGATTGCCGGACTCCAAGCGCTCACGCGACATGTCGTCGAGCCAGGTAGAGGTACCGATCTTGGCTAGATCATCAATGGTGGTCATTTTTATCTCAAACTCCTATTTCTTAGCTGCAGCAAGTGACTCTTGAGCTGCTTCGACGACCTTAGCGGCGGTGAAACCGAAACGCTCGAAGAGCTCCTCAGCTGGGGCAGATGCACCGTAGTGCTCAATGGATACAGTGCGACCTGCAAAGCCCAGGTACTTGTGCCATGACTGAGCGATGCCAGCCTCAACAGAAACGCGTGCGAGGACATCATTTGGCAGGACCTGCTCGCGGTATTCTACTGGCTGCTCATCAAACCATTCCTGGCACGGCATCGAGACTACGCGCGTTGCGGTCCCGGCGGCTTCTAGTTCCTTCGCAGCCTCTACAGCCAACTGAACTTCGGAACCGGTAGCAAGCAGGATGACATCTGGGGTTTGCTTGGATGCCTCAACCAGAACGTAGCCACCGCGGCGAACGCCTTCAGCGGCCTTCTCCTTGGTACCTTCCAGCACTGGGATATTCTGACGAGTCAAAGACAGCCCCTTCGGTGCAGCCTTGTACTCCATTGCCGCAGCCCATGCCTGAACAGTCTCATTTGCATCCCCTGGGCGGATAACAGAGAGATTCGGCACAGCACGCAGCGCAGAAAGTACCTCGACTGGCTGGTGGGTTGGGCCGTCTTCGCCCAGACCGATGGAGTCATGAGTCCAAACGTAGTAGGTGTCAGTAGACATCAGGGAACCCAGGCGAACAGCTGGGAACTGGTACTCCGAGAAGATAAGGAAGGTACCGCCGTAAATACGGGTGTTGCCGTGCAGTGCGATGCCGTTCATGATCGCAGCCATGGCGTGCTCGCGGATACCGAAGTGCAAGTTGCGGCCCGCGTGAGGATCCGCCGACCACATGTCGGTGGTGATGGTCTCCGGGCCAAAGGATGGTGCGCCCTTGATAACAGTGTTGTTGGAACCTGCAAGGTCGGCAGAGCCGCCCCACATTTCTGGCAGCTTGGCGGCCAGAGCCTGGATCGCAGCCTCGGACGCCTTACGGGTAGCAACACCCTTTGGATCGGCATCCCAGCTTGGTAGGTCATCGGTGAAGCCTTCTGGAAGCTCACGTGCCGCCAAGCGGTCAAACAGCGCCTTGTTTTCTGGGTTAGCTGCAGCCCACTTATCGAACTTCTCTTGCCACGCAGCCTTCTTCTCCGCACCGCGATCGGCGAGCTTGCGGGTGTGCGCGATGACCTCGTCGTCAATGTGGAAGTTGACCGCTGGATCGAAGCCCAAGATTTCCTTGGTCGCTGCAACTTCATCATCACCCAAAGCAGAGCCGTGAACACCGCCGGTGTTCATCTTGTTTGGCGCTGGGTAGCCAATGACAGTCTTGACGCGAATGAAAGATGGGCGAGAGGTCTCAGCCTTAGCGCTTTCTACTGCTTCCAGAATGGACACAACATCTTCGCCGGACTCTACGGTCTGAACGTGCCAGCCATAAGCCTCGTAGCGAGCGTTGACATCCTCATTGAATGCAATGTTGGTGTCGTCTTCGATGGAGATGCGGTTGTCATCCCAGAAAACAATGAGGTTGCCGAGCTGCTGCGTACCTGCCAAAGACGAAGCCTCTGCGGTGACGCCTTCCTGCAGGTCGCCGTCGGAAGCGATGACGTAGACGTGGTGGTCAAATGTCGACTCGCCGGCTGGAGCTTCCGGATCGAAAAGACCGCGCTCCTTGCGCGCTGCCATTGCCATACCCACGGAAGACGCTAGACCCTGGCCCAAAGGACCAGTAGTGATTTCCACACCATCGGTGTGCCCGACCTCTGGGTGGCCAGGAGTCAAAGAATCCCAGGTACGCAGAGCTTCCAGGTCCTTCATCTCCAGACCGAAACCGCCCAAGTACAACTGAATGTACTGGGTCAGTGAGGAGTGGCCCACAGACAAGACAAAGCGGTCACGGCCAGCCCAATTCACGTCCTTTGGATCGTGGTTGAGCACGCGCTGGTACAGCGTGTAGGCCAGTGGTGCCAAAGACATTGCGGTGCCCGGGTGGCCAGAACCGCAGTTTTGAACCGCGTCAGCTGCTAGAACACGCACGGTATCAATCGCGCGAGTGTCATGCTCTGACCAGTCGTCTGGGTAGCGACGCTCTGTCATCGCCTGCAATTCGGGGGAGAGGTTCGAAGAAGACACGGTTAAAGTTGCCTCACCAATCTAATCGGGATTAATTCTGACGCCGTCAAGTCTACTGATATCTAGCAGTAGACGGATCCACTATGTGTTGCTATTTCACCCTTTCAACAAAAAGTTGTAGGCTGTGATGGTTACCTGCTGCTTAACCTGCTTAAAATCATTATGGAATTTCTGCGTAATTCAAGAAATTAAGTCGGTTTAAGTCTGTAGAAGCAACGTGATGGCCACGCACTGTGACGTTGCCAACGATTTAGACGCGCGAGGGAACTAGTATGGTTCCGCACTCGACTACTGAAGCGTAAACGGTACGTTTGTTCCGTTGAATTTAGTTTTAATAAGCGCCCTGAATGCTGTTGACAGTTCGCCACTTTGTTGGCGGAGTACCCGAATACTGCATTGCGCATAGACAATCAATAGTTGGAGGAAAATTCCTTGGATACCATCAAGGCCTATATTGCTTTGACAAAACCCAGGATCATCGAGCTCCTCCTTGTAGCCGCCATCCCTGCAATGCTGCAGGCGCAGCGCGGTATTGACGCAGCGGCCGACAATATCTGGCTCATCATTTCCACCATCTTCGGTGGCTGGATGGGTGCAGCGGCAGCGCACACGTTTAACAACGTGGTCGAATACGAGCTTGATCAAAAAATGCAGCGCACGCGCGCACGGCCCCTGGTTCGCGGAAAGATCAGCCGCAAGAATGCAGCGATATTCGCCTGCATCATGCTGGTGCTTTCTGTCTTCTGGCTCGGTGTCATGGCCAACTCCTGGTTGGCTGCTTTCTTCGTGCTTCTGACCAACTTCTTCTACGTGGTGGTCTACACCAAGTGGCTGAAGATGAAGAATGAGCAGGGCATCGTCTGGGGCGGGCTTGCAGGTTGTATGCCGGCTCTTGTTGGTTGGGCCGTTATCCGTGACAATGCGATGGACGGCCAGCCTGACCGCTGGTGGCAAGCAGTGGTGCTTTTCCTCATCATCTTCTTCTGGACCCCGCCACACACCTGGGCGTTGGCCATGAAGTACAAGGAAGACTATCGCCGCGCAGGCGTTCCAATGCTGCCAGTGGTGGCGAAGGAATCTGAGGTAACCCGTCAGATTGTCTGGTACACCGTGGCTACTGTGGTGGTCACCTTCCTCATTATCCCGGCAGCGTCCTGGATTTACCTGATCGCAGCTGTCGCTTCTGGCATTGGCTTCTTGTGGATGTCTATCCGGCTGCACGACGGAGTGAAGAAGGGTGCAAAGGTCAAGCCTATGCGCTTGTTTATCTACTCCAACAACTACCTATCCGTGCTATTCATTGGCCTGACCATTGACTCCCTGGTCGGCTGGGAGCCACTCGGACGTATGCTGGGCTGGTCAACGGTTCTGTTCTAGGATCCGGCCGCGAGGACATAAATACATAATTGCATTGATGAACTATCGCGGTGGCGACAGATATGCAACGCCATAGGGCGGCGACCAAGGTTAATATCCCTTCTGGTTGCCGCCCTTTTCGTGCGCTTGGCAGTAACTATGCTTCGCGGACACGCAAGACAACAGAGCCTGTGGTCTTGCGGTTTTGAAGGTCCTCGTGGGCTTGGCGTGCATCCTTGAGATCATAGATATCGTGCACGCGGAAATGCAGCTTGCCCTCGTTGACCATTTGCACAACGGTTGACGCGCGCATCTGGAACTCGGCATCGGTAGCAGTGTAAGCACCCAGGGATGGACGGGTGAGGAAGATGGAGCCGTGCTTGTTCAGCACCTGAGGATCAACAGGTTCTACAGGGCCTGAGGCTGCGCCAAAGAGGCAGACAACACCACGTGGACGGACAACCTCAAGCGATTCTTGGAAGGTTTCCTTGCCAACGCCGTCATAGACCACATCGACACCACGGCCACCGTTGAAGCGGCGCACCTGCTCCGCCAGTCCACCGGAGTAACGGAATACTTGGTCCGCGCCAGCTTCAAAGGACAGTTGCTCTTTTTCATCGGAAGAGACCACGGTGTAGACGGTTGCGCCCGCTGCCTTGGCCATCTGAGTGGCCAAGAGACCAACGCCACCAGCGCCGGCTGTAATAAGACACGTACTGTTCTCATCGAGCTCGTAGACGCCCTGGATGAGGTAGTGCGCGGTCATGCCCTGCAGCAGCATGGTGCCAGCCACGTTGGTGTCAATATCATCCGGGACGGCGACCATGCGGTTGCGGTCAACACAGACTTGCTCGGCATAAGAACCAAAGGCGTTGTTCCACGCCACCATGGTGCCTTCGGCGATTTCACCCTTGGGGTCAGAAACCACGCGGCCGACTCCCTCAAGGCCAATGGTGAACGGGGTCTGGGCATTATAAATACCCTCCCGGTAGTAGGTATCAATGTAATTGACGCCCGCTGTGATGACGTCTACTAATACCTGCTCCTCTGAAGGAGTCGGGGAGGGCGCTTCGGTGTAGTCCAGAACTTCTGGTCCACCATGTTTCGATACCTGAATTGCATACATGAATCCAGGCTAACTGTTTTTAACGAGCAGCGAGTGATTTTTCGCGCTTTTCGCGCTTGATATCTCCAGCAGGGGAACCCGATTGGAGTTCCTGTGTGCCGCCGGTGCGCACGATTCCGTGGGAGTACAGCAAAGCTGTGCATGCAGTGACGACAGAAGACATTCCGATGTGGAAAGGAATGGTCCAGCGTGGAACACCCATGTAGAACTGGTACACGCCGATTGCCCACTGAATGATAATGCACGCGATGAGAATCCAGCCCGCATTCTTTGCCGCCTTGGATGCATTGTTGCGGTAGATCAGAATCTGCACGATGACGGTGAAGATGACGTAGACGTACATGCATGCTGCGTGGATATAAGCCATGATCTCTGTATCAACATCCAGGCGGCCATCCATGCCCACACCAGCGTCACCAGAGTGGACACCAGAACCGGTCACCATGGTGCCGGTGATGAGTACAACGCCTAGGCCTACCGCGGCGACAATCGCCATGTAGCGGATAGAAGCTGGCAAAGCGGCAGTGCGCTCACCATCATCGGGTTCCTTGATGCGGGCAAAGAGCATCGCTGCAATCCAGACCAAGACCATCGATGGCAGGAAGTGGATAGCAACGGCCCACCAGTGCAGGTCCATGAACACGGAGATAGCACCGAGAACGGCCTGCAAAGCAACGCCACCGAGGGAGAGCCATGCGTACAGCTTGAGCTCATAACGACGCTTTGCCATATGCATAGCGACGATGGCGGCAACGGCGGCGGCAGCAACCACGAAAGTCAGCAGGCGATTACCAAACTCAATGATCTGGTGAATGAGCGGTGCTGCGCCAGGAACCGGAACCAGTGAACCGGCGTGGCAATTTGGCCAGGTTTCACAGCCCAGGCCTGAGCCCGTCACGCGAACGACGGAGCCGGAGACGGTGATGCCGCCTTGGCACAGCAGGAGGATCATGGCGATGATTCTTTGCTGCTTGAGGGATGGAACCGCCTCCCGGAAGAAACTCCGGATGCGTTGGAGCAAACCGGGTTTCCCGGTTCCTAGTGTTGTTGAAGAAGAATCAGTCATGGCGCTCACAAATACCAACGTTACCTTTGATTATGGGGGTGACCTAAAAATTTCGGGGCATGGGGAAGAAGTTCACAATTAGCCCGCAAAGCGGAACCATTTGGTGGCTATATACGACGCACCAATTGCCCAGAGGATCAGCGCGATGATGGGAATGAAGGGAATGCTGCCGGAAAGCGCTTCTGCCAGTCCACTCGCCAGAGCCACGGAAGGGATGGCGTTGAGCCAGCCAACCTCAGTAAGACCTTGGGAATAGAGTGCCCAGCCAACGATGGCGAGCAGCACGAACCAGATGAGGTTCGATAGCGCCAGGACAATTTCAGCACTCAGGCTGCCGCCCAGCGCCAATCCCAAAGCGGTAAAGGAGGCAACACCAAGCAGCAGCACGATGAGTGCCAGGAGAACACCGCCGACAGGGGCGCGGAATCCGAGGATGATAGCTGCGGTGCCTAGAACAACGACCTGGAGGCAGACCATGGCGAAGACCGCGATAATCTTGCCCACGATGATCGCCCACGCGGGCACACCGGATGCACCATTGCGCTTGAGCGCGCCGTAGCGGCGGTCAAAAGCCACAGCAATAGCTTGGCCGGTGAAACCCGCGGACGTGGCTGCTACCGCAAAGACCATCGGGATGGCCGCATCCATGCCGCCGAGGTCTTCGGCGAAGGGAAAGATTCTAAAGGCAATGAGCAAGCCGAGTGGAATGATGATGCTCAACAGTTGTTGCTCACCGTGGCGCAGCATCAGCTTGGCTTCCATTGTGCCTTGAGCGGCGATCATCTTGGCTTTGCTGGCAGACTTCGCGTTGGGGGCGAAGGTGCCTGGCTCAAACGAGGGAAGAATCTGCCCATTCATCACGGCATCAGATTGGGAGGGTTTAGACATATCTCTTAGCTCCTTAAGTGATGTCCAGTGATATCAAGGAAGACGTCTTCCAAGTTGCGGTGCGAAGTTTCCAACTGAGTAATGAGTACGTTCTGACGTTCAAGTTCAGCTGCAATGCGTGCGATGGAAGCTGGGGAAGGCTCCACATTTACGCGATAATGCAAGGGCCGAAGAGCAGCAATATCAGATCCGACGTTGCGAATAATTGCTTCTTCATCGACGTCCTTGTTGCACACGATGGTCACCAGCGCCGAAGAGAAGTTTTGAGTCAGCTCCTCTGTCGTGCCCATGGCGACCTTCTTGCCGTGGTCAATGATGAGCACTTGGTCCGCTAAGGCTTCGGCTTCATCCATGAGGTGCGTGGTGAGAACCACCGCTACACCATCCCGCTTGAGAGCTCGGACTAGCTCCCACACGGCGATGCGAGACTGGGTGTCAAGGCCTGCGGTTGGCTCATCCAGAAACACCAAGTCAGGGCGTCCGATGATGGCCAATGCAAAGGCAAGTCGCTGCTGCTGGCCACCAGAAAGACGGCGGTAGCTGTTGGAAGCCACGCCGCGCAGACCGAGGATGTCAATCAACCAATCAGGGTCGTGTGGATTCGCACTGTAGCTGGCTGCTAGTTTGAGCATCTCTCGGACTTTGATGCCCGTGTAGCCGCCACCGCCTTGCAGCATGATGCCCACGCGTTCACGCACGGCATCTGCATGGGTAGTGGGGTTAAGACCTAGGACCGAAATGTTTCCTGAGGTTGGTGCGATGAATCCCTCGCACATTTCGATGGTGGTGGTCTTGCCGGCACCATTAGCGCCCAGCAAACAAAGAAGTTCACCCCGGTGAACGCTGAAACTCAGTCCGTCTACCGCGCGCTTGTCGCCGTAGGCTTTCATCACGTTGTCAACCTGCAAAACGGGCTGTCCACCAAAAGTTGTACTCACGGTTCCCTAGTCTAGGATACGACCCCGGTTAAGACGTAAAGCAACCCACCCGATCGTGACCAATACCGCCATTGATACTGCTGCTGTCAGATAAATCTGCGCCACAGTGCCAGCCGGTAGTCCCAGTCCGCGAGGTAGCACCACGAAGCTCATAATCGCGGAGTAGATGATTACTGCGTATCTAAAGAACAGACGGTTCGCCCACGCGGCAAGCGGGAAAATCGCCCACAGGATGTACCACGGGTGCACCACGGGAAACAGGACGACTAGCACCAAGGTGGAGACGCCGAGCCCGCCGATAGGGTGCATGACGCCACGGAAGGTGGCAAAAAGCATGCGGACCATAAACGCTGCTGCGACCACGATGCCCACGGCACGCGTCACCGACAAAATAGCTTCGGTGTGGTCACCCAGTCCCAGCATCATTCCCATAAACCCGGAAGCAACGCCGACGTCGGTAGAGACAGACAGCCAGGAACGAATGGAGACCGCTCCGCCTTGGCCAGTGATCCATCCCAGTCCAATTCCAGAGAGCACGGTAAATGCCGCGATGGTTGCCAGAAGCACAGTCAGAAGGATGCCGGCAGCAGAAGAAATAGCAAGGTAAGGCTTCAGATTTAGACGTTGGGCAAAGAATCGGGCAAGGGCCATGCCGGCAAAACCTAAGCCGGTAAAGCCCGTCACCTTGACCATCCCCGCGGCAGAAATCAGCACACCACCGCCTATAATCAGCAGCCAGGCAGGCCACGCCGAAGACATCGACAAGCTTGTGCTTGCTTGCAGCTTGTCGATGCCACGTAGAGCTAACTCCATTCCCACCAGTGCGAAACCGAGCATGATGGATTCATTGTGAATTCCGCCGATGAGATGCAGAATGCTCAAGGGGTTGAGAATGCCCAGCCACAGTGCAGAAGACGGTGCGACCCGGCAGCGAACCGCCAACCGCGAAATGGCCCAACCGGCTGCGATAACGCCCAATATAGAAGCCACACGGTGCAAAATAACTGCCGCCACAATGGAGTCGCTCGTGATCACACTGATGATCCCGGCAATACCAAGAGCTACTGGACCATACGGTGAGGGTGAATTAGCCCAAATGAAGGGCACCGATCTCGCCAGATCATTGTCCGCACCGAGTAACTGCACGGGTCCTGCTGAATAGGGATCCATGCCTTGCACGACGATGGACCCATTGGCGATATAAGAGTAGATGTCTTGAGTAAACAGGGGAGCTGTCGCAATGATCGGAAGTGTCCATGCGAAAAACGTGCCCCACACCTGCGTCCGGGTAATTGAGTGTCGCGGCGTGCAGGAACTCGCGCGCAGCTGATTGCCGGCCATCGGGGCCATTAAAACCCAGGCAATAACAATCAGCCCCACCCCGATGAGCACCAGAGCACTGGAAGTAACCAACATCCGTCCCATGAGTTGGCCGAAGGGTAGGCCACCGAAAGGATTGCCGACTACCGGCAACGCTCCCGCACCCAAGCCTCCGAGGCCGATCATCAATGCGCCAACGGTGCCAATCCAGCGGAGGAGAAACAACTTTCGGGCCTGCGACAGGGACAAAGCGAGCGGGGTATCCGGCTCATCACCAACATCAAACTTGGTGCCGTCTTCGCCGTGCAAACGTGCTGAACGGGAACCGGCAGTGCCGACGCGCGGTAGTTCCTCGCGCACCCCATCCAACAAGTTGCCTATTCGGCCCAATCTTATCCTCATGACCTCTCACTCTAATGTCCACCTTGTCGGGGGTGCGAAGCGTGTGCCTTGAGCAACACTAATAAGCCGCCCGCCGTGTGGGTTCGGTGTGAAATCCCTGGGAGGGGCGGTTGTTAAGTCTATGGGGGAAACAATTTTAGACACGCCGTTGACCTGCGTCGGTGGCAATTGGGAATGAATTAGGGAACACTAGTGTTGTCTAAAGAGAGAGCAAAAGGAGGTGCGCGCAATGGCTGAAGAAACACGGCTTTCGACTGAGACTCGGTCGACCGAAGGCGATACGCGCTGCCAAGTCATGCTTTTGTTGCTCAAAGATGGTCCGATCACAGCGTCCGATTTGGGCACGCAGCTTGGTCTTTCCGCTGCTGGCGTACGCCGGCATTTAGACATCCTGGTGGAAGATGGCTTGACCGAAATTGTTAACCGCCGCCCGCAGCCCAAAAAGGGACAGCCAGCGGGTAGGGGAAGACCGGCTAAGCATTTCCGCCTCACAGATCGAGGTCGATCCCAGTTCGGTCATACATATGACGAGCTTGCTTCGGATGCGCTGGATACGCTGCGCGAGGTCGGCGGGTCTGAAGCAGTTAAGAAGTTTGCCATATCCCGTATGGAGCGAATCCTGACCGATATTCAACCCATCTTGAGGGAAGATGAATCGGTTGTGGACACCGCCCGTAGACTTGCGGCCGCACTGGACGATAATGGGTATGCGGCCACAATCAGTGAAGCTGGGCATGGAGTGCAGATTTGTCAGCATCATTGCCCAGTGGCTCACGTGGCAGAACATCACCCAGAACTATGTGAGGCGGAACAGGAAGTCTTTTCCGCCCTGTTAGGCACTCACGTACAGCCCTTGGCCTCAATCGCAGATGGCCACGGAATTTGTACAACGAACATCCCCTTGACACCGATTAAAAGAAATTCAGACGAAAGGAGCAGGGCATGACCCAAGCAAAACCGGCGCCAGGTACTGAAAAGAAGATGACCGATGATGAGATCATCGATTCAATTGGTGCTTATGAATTCGGCTGGCACGACTCTGATGTCGCGGGTGCAGCAGCACGCCGTGGCCTAAGCGAGGACGTTGTCCGCGATATTTCCGCACAGAAGAACGAGTCCGAATGGATGCTGGAACAGCGTCTCAAGGCATTGCGCATGTTTGATAAGAAGCCAATGCCAAAGTGGGGTGCAGACCTCTCTGACATCGACTTCGACAACATCAAGTACTACGTCAAGTCCACCGAGAAGCAGGCTCAGAGCTGGGAAGACCTCCCAGACGACATCAAGCAAACCTACGACAAGCTGGGCATTCCTGAGGCTGAGAAGCAGCGTCTGGTTGCAGGTGTTGCAGCTCAGTACGAGTCTGAGGTTGTCTACCACCAGATCCGCGAGGATCTGGAAGAGCAGGGCGTTATCTTCCTGGATACCGATACCGCACTCAAGGAGCACCCTGAGCTTTTTAAGGAGTACTTCGGTACCGTCATCCCAGCTGGTGACAACAAGTTCTCCGCTCTGAACTCCGCTGTCTGGTCTGGCGGCTCCTTCATCTACGTTCCACCAGGAGTCCACGTAGACATTCCTCTGCAGGCTTACTTCCGTATCAACACGGAAAACATGGGCCAGTTTGAGCGCACCCTGATCATCGTTGATGAGGACGCATACGTTCACTACGTAGAGGGCTGTACTGCTCCTATTTACAAATCTGACTCTCTGCACTCTGCAGTTGTTGAGATCATTGTGAAGAAGGGTGGCCGCTGCCGCTACACCACCATTCAGAACTGGTCCAACAACGTCTACAACCTGGTGACCAAGCGCACCAAGGTTGAAGAGGGCGGCACCATGGAATGGGTCGATGGCAACATCGGTTCCAAGGTCACCATGAAGTACCCGGCTGTCTGGATGATGGGTCCTCACGCTAAGGGCGAAGTTCTCTCCGTAGCGTTCGCTGGCGAAGGCCAGTTCCAGGACACCGGTGCAAAGATGAAGCACCTGGCTCCATACACCTCTTCCAACGTTGTTTCTAAGTCTGTTGCTCGTGGTGGCGGCCGTGCCGCTTACCGTGGCCTGATTGAGGTTCACCCGAATGCTCACCACTCTTACTCCAACGTTGAGTGTGACGCGCTTCTGGTTGACAGCATCTCGCGCTCGGATACATACCCGTACAACGACATCCGCAATGACTACGTGACCTTGGGCCACGAGGCAACTGTTTCCCAGGTCTCTGAGGAGCAGCTGTTCTACCTGATGTCCCGCGGTATCGCGGAAGAAGAAGCAATGGCAATGATCGTTCGTGGCTTCGTTGAGCCAATCGCGAAGGAGCTCCCAATGGAGTACGCGCTTGAGCTGAACCGCCTGATCGAACTGCAAATGGAAGGATCTGTGGGCTAAACAAAATGCTGAATTCTAACGAATTTTCTGGTGCTGCTGTCTCTGAAGGCGCTGGCTACCAGACGAAGGGTGACCTTCCGACGTCCTTTGATGTTGAAGCATTCGAGGTACCTGTTGGCCGTGATGAAGAATGGCGTTTCGTCTCCCTGCGCAAGCTGCGCGGGCTTCACAACGGCTCTTTCGCCGAGGACCTCAAGGTTGTTCCTCAGAACATCGATGTAAAGCACCCAGCTGGTGTCACCGTTGAGACAGTCGACGGCGAGAACGAACGTCTGCGTGCTGCCGGTGCTCCTTCTGACCGCGTTGCTGCACAGGCATGGACTTCCATGCCAGAGGCAACCCTGATCACCATTGAACCGGACACCCGGTCTGATGAGCCAATTCACGTGACCATCGCTGGTGCAGGCGAAGGCAACGTTTCCTTCGGCGCAACCACCTTTGATGTTGGACACCGCGCTGAGGTCACCCTGGTTGTGAAGTACGAGGGCTCCGGCACTCACGCTGACAACCTTGGCTTCATCATCGGCGACGGCGCACACGTGACCGTTGTTGTGGATGCTGACTGGAACAATGACACCGTTCACCTGTCTAACCAGGCAATGCTGATGGGCCGTGACGCAGTTCTGCGCCACAACTCCGCCATCTTCGGCGGCGAAGTTGTTCGTATGTTCCCACGCGTTCGCTACACCGCTCCAGGTGGCGACGCTGAATTGTTGGGCGTGTACTTCGCTGATGCTGGTCAGTACTTTGAGAACCGCATGCTGGTCGACCACTCGGTTCCAAACTGCCGCTCCAACGTCCTGTACAAGGGCGCTTTGCAGGGCGACAAGAAGAATGAAGCCCGTACCTGCTGGGTAGGCGACGTTCTGATTCGTTCCTCTGCTCCTGGTACCGATACCTACGAGACCAACAACAACCTCATTTTGACCGACGGCGCTCGCGCAGACGCAATTCCTAACTTGGAAATTGAGACCGGTGAAATTGCAGGTGCAGGCCACGCAGCTACCGTTGGCCGCTTTGACGACCTAGAGCTGTTCTACCTGATGTCCCGCGGTATCCCAGCTGACGAGGCTCGTCGCTTGATCATCCGTGGTTTCTTCAATGAAGTTATTCACCGCATCCCAATCGAGTCATTGAGCGAAGAGCTGGAACGCCGCGTCGTTGATGAACTGGAAAAGATCAACGCGTAACTACTCGCACAGCACGTTTACATCGCAAGATACAGCTAATTCAGACAGAAAGAGCATTAGATTGTCTACTCTAGAAATTAAGAACCTCCACGCCCAGGTCCTTCCTAATGAAGAGGGCGCAGAGCCAAAGCCGATCCTCAAGGGTGTCAACCTGACCATCAAGTCCGGTGAGACCCACGCAATCATGGGTCCTAACGGCTCCGGCAAGTCCACCTTGTCCTACGTTATTGCTGGCCACCCACGCTACGAGGTTACCGAGGGCGAAGTATTGCTCGACGGCGAGAACATCCTTGACCTCGAGGTCGATGAGCGCGCACGCGCAGGTGTATTCCTGGCTATGCAGTACCCAACTGAGGTTGCTGGCGTAAAGATGAGCCAGTTCATGCGCTCCGCAGTCACCGCTGTTCGCGGCGAAGCTCCTAAGCTGCGCGAGTGGAACAAGGAACTCACCGACGCTCGTGAGCGCCTGCACATCGATAAGTCCTTCATCGCTCGTTCCGTCAACGAAGGTTTCTCCGGCGGCGAGAAGAAGCGCCACGAGGTTATGCAGCTTGATCTGCTCAAGCCAAAGTTCGCTGTCATGGATGAGACCGACTCTGGTTTGGACGTTGACGCACTGCGTATCGTTTCCGACGGCATCAATGCTTACCAGGAAGAAACCAACGGTGGCATCTTGATGATTACCCACTACCAGCGCATCCTCAACTACATCGTTCCTGACTTTGTACACGTATTCGCTGACGGCCAGATCATCAAGACCGGTGGCTCCGAGCTCGCTTCCGAGCTGGAGAAGACCGGCTACGAGCAGTTTCAGTAAAGAAGATCATGTCCACACCCGCATTTGATATTGAATCTATCCGCAGCCAGTTCCCTGTGCTCAGCAGGACGGTTCGAGGCGATAAACCTTTGGTCTATCTCGACTCGGGTGCTACTTCCCAGCGCCCGCTGCCGGTGTGGAAGGCCGAAGAAGACTTCGTCCTGAACAAGTTCGCGCCCGTTCACCGTGGTGCTTACCAGTTGGCTGAAGAAGCTACTGACGCTTATGAGTCTGCGCGTGCTGCGATCGCTGAGTTCGTCGGTGCCAGTGAGCATGAGATTGCGTTTACTAAAAACGCGACCGAAGCATTGAACGAGGTTGCCTTCGTTCTCGGTGATCCCCGCGCGGGCGACCTTCAGGTCACCGCTGAGGACACCATTGTCATCACCGAATTGGAGCACCACGCGAACCTGGTTCCTTGGCAGGAGCTTGCTGAGCGTACTGGCGCAACCTTGAAGTGGTACAAGGCCACCGAAGACGGCCGCATCGATCTGGATTCTTTGGAACTGGATGATTCGGTCAAGGTTGTTGCTTTTACTCACCAGTCGAACGTGACCGGTGCCGTGGCTGATGTCGACGAGATCGTTCGTCGTGCAAAAGCTGTCGGTGCACTGATCGTGTTGGACGCTTGCCAGTCTGTTCCACACATGCCCGTTGATTTCCACGAACTCGATGTAGATTTCGCGGCTTTCTCCGGACACAAGATGTGCGGTCCTTCTGGTGTTGGCGTGCTCTACGGCAAGGCTGAACACCTTGATAAGTTGCCACCATTTTTGACTGGCGGCTCCATGATCGAGGTTGTCACCATGGAAAAGACCACCTTTGCTGCGCCTCCGCAGCGCTTTGAGGCAGGTACCCAGATGACCAGCCAGGTCGTTGGCCTTGGTGCGGCAGTAAAATTTCTGTCTGAAATCGGCATGGAGAATATCCACGCCCATGAGCAGGACTTGACTGCCTACGCACTGCAGAAGCTGACGGCGATTGAAGGCCTTCGCATCATCGGCCCTACAGAGCCTGAAAACCGCGGTGCGGCTATCGCCTTTGAAGTTGAGGGCATTCACCCACATGATTTGGGTCAGGTTCTTGATGATCATGGCGTGTCCATTCGCGTGGGTCACCACTGTGCATGGCCAGTTCACCGCACCATGGGCGTGCAGTCGACTGCACGTGCAAGTTTCTACCTGTACAACACTCGCGACGAAGTTGATGCTTTGGCAGAAGCAATCGTTGCCGCGAAGAAGTTCTTTGGGGTGAATTAATGCTTGATTCTATGTACCAAGAGGTAATCTTGGACCACTACAAGAACCCTCAGCACAAGGGTTTGCGCGTTCCGTTTCAGGCGGAAGTTCACCACGTCAATCCTTCTTGTGGCGACGAACTGACGCTGCGTGTCCAGCTTTCCGCGGATGGCAACACGGTCGAGGACGTTTCCTATGACGCGGTTGGCTGCTCGATTTCCCAGGCTTCAACTTCGGTTATGGCTGAAGAAATCATCGGCAAGTCGCTGAAAGAAGCTAATGAGAAGCTCGCCGAGTTTGAGAAGATGATTACTTCTCGTGGCCAGGAAGAAGGCGATGAGGACATCATCGGTGACGGCGTTGCTTTCGCTGGTGTTTCTCAGTATCCAGCTCGCGTAAAATGTGCTCTATTAGGCTGGAAGGCCTTCCAAGCAGCGTCGGTTGACGCACTCAACGAATTGGAGTCATAAATGACCGAAGCAAATCCAACTCCGGATCCATACCAGAATGAAAACTCTTCGTTCGATGGTGCTCGTCACCGCTCTGAACAGACCGAAGAGCAGATCGCCAAGATCTACGATGTCGCTGAGTTCATGCGCGATGTGATTGACCCTGAACTGGGCATCAACATCGTCGATCTTGGCTTGGTCTACGACATGTGGTTCGAAGAACTCGAGGGGAAGAACACTGTTGTTATCAACATGACCTTGACCTCCCCAGCATGTCCTTTGACCGACGTCATCGCTGAACAGATTGAGGACGTTATCATCGGCAACAACCAAGCCGAAGCAGTCGACCTCAACTGGGTTTGGATGCCACCATGGGGTCCAAACATGATTACCGAAGAAGGTCGTGAGCAGCTCCAAGCTCTAGGATTCTCCGTCTAATCATCACCATAATTCGTCCGCCCTTATGCATCATTGAGATGTGCGAGGGCGGATTTGCATTTGCTCGTCTCTTTGCTTCAGGTCACTGGATTAGGAACTGCGGAAATCACCGTTAGAATGGTTCGATGTGATTGTTACCCAAGACTTGGAAGTGCGCGTTGGCGCCCGTACCCTACTCGAGGCCCCCGGCCAGCAACTTCGTGTGCAGCCCGGCGACCGAATTGGCCTGATCGGCCGCAATGGTGCGGGTAAGACCACCTCCATGCGTATTTTGGCGGGAGAGACCGAGCCCTATGGCGGCAAGGTCACGTCATCCGGTCCAATCGGCTACTTGCCGCAGGATTCCCGTGAGGGCAACATTGAGCAGACCGCGCGTGAGCGTGTGTTGTCTGCTCGTGGTCTGGATGAGATCAAGCGTTCCATGGCGAAAACTCAGCACATCATGGAGACCACTGAGGATGATAAGAAGCGCGACAAGGCGATTATGAAGTACTCCCGCCTTGAGGAGCGTTACCAGGCTCTTGGTGGCTATGAAGCTGATGCTGAGTGCGCTCAGATTTGTGACAACCTTGGACTGCCAGTGCGCGTGCTCGACCAGAAACTAGGTACCTTGTCTGGTGGTCAACGCCGCCGCGTGGAGCTAGCGCAGATTCTCTTCGCAGCAACATCGGGCTCAGGAAAGTCGGAGACGATTTTGCTTCTCGACGAGCCAACAAACCACCTGGATGCCGACTCCATTACATGGCTGCGTGGATTCTTGTCCAAGCACGAAGGCGGGCTCGTGATGATTTCTCACGACGTTGAGCTACTTGAGGCAGTCTGTAACAAGATTTGGTTCTTGGATGCCGTACGTGGTGAGGCAGATGTCTACAACATGGGGTACAAGAAGTACCTTGATGCCCGTGCTACTGATGAGGCACGTCGGCGCCGTGAGCGCGCGAATGCTGAGAAGAAGGCTTCCGCATTGCACAAACAGGCAGCCAAGCTGGGAGCGAAGGCGACGAAGGCAGCAGCGGCAAAGCAGATGCTGGCACGTGCGGATCGCATGATGAATGAGCTGGATGAAGTTCGCGTGTCTGATCGCGTTGCGAGCATTAAGTTCCCTGAGCCAGCGGCGTGTGGCAAAACCCCGATGTTTGCTAAGGGCCTGACCAAGATGTACGGCTCCTTGGAAGTCTTTGCAGGCGTTGACTTGGCCATCGATAAGGGCTCCCGTGTGGTTGTGTTGGGCACCAACGGTGCCGGTAAGACCACCTTGCTGAAGCTTCTCGCTGGCGTTGAGCGGACCGATGGTGAGGGTGGCATTGTTTCCGGCCACGGGCTGCGCATTGGCTACTTCGCGCAGGAGCACGACAACATCGATCCAGATAAGTCCGTGTGGCAAAACACTATCGATGCCTGCCCCGACGCCGGTCAGCAGGACCTACGCGGTCTGCTTGGCGCGTTCATGTTCTCCGGAGACAAGCTAGAACAACCAGCCGGCACCTTGTCGGGCGGTGAAAAGACTCGTCTGTCCTTGGCCACGCTCGTGTCGTCGCGCGCCAACGTGCTGCTTCTCGACGAGCCGACCAACAACCTGGACCCACAGTCCCGCGAGCAGGTGCTGGATGCATTGACCACCTACACCGGCGCCGTTGTCCTAGTGACACACGACCCAGGCGCCGTTAAGGCTCTAGAGCCGGAGCGCGTCATCATCATGCCCGACGGCGACGAAGACCTCTGGTCGGATGAGTACATGGAGATCGTTGAGCTCGCATAACCGAGTGAACCGATGCTTGTCGAAGAGCAATAAGTAAGGGTGCTGTTTCCAATCAAATGGAAGCAGCACCCTTCATTGTGTCGTGAGCTAGGGAATTGGTCGGGGTTATTCGGCGAGGAAGCCTTCTTTGACGAGGAAGTCGTAGGCGACGTCGGCGTAGTCCTGGCCTTCGATGTCGACCCGGGCGTTAAGTTCCTGCATCTTCTCATTGGTCAGAAGGTCCGCTAGTGGCGCGAAGAGCTCTTCAATCTCGGGGTGTTCTTCTAGGACCTCAGAACGAACGGTGAGTGATGCGTTGTACTTGGGGAAGAACGCTTCGGGGTCTTCCAGCACGGTGAGGTTCAGTGCCGGTACGCGGCCGTCGGTGGCGAAGATGACGCCGAGGTTGCAGTCGCCGTTGGAGACAGCGGCATAGACCGCGCCGGAGTCCATTTCCATGATGTTGTCATGGGGTGGCTCTTCCAGACCATATGCCTCGAGCATCGGGAAGAGTCCATCGTTGCGCGCGCGGAACTCGGCGTCGGTACAAATGGTTTGTTCTTCCATCGGCATGTTTGCAATATCGTGCAGCGTCGCCAAGGCATACTCGTTCGCGGTTTCCTCATTGGAGGCAATCGCGTAGGTGTTGTTCATCGGATAGGGCGGCAGCCATTCAATACCGTTGGCGGCATCCGCTTCCCGAACAGCTTTGTATTGTTCCTGCTCATCAGGAATTGGATCGGCATTGCCCTGGTAGGTAATCCAGGCGGTGCCGGTGTATTCAAACATCATGTCCAAATCACCAGAGACCAGCGCCTGACGCGCAGAGGTAGAACCAGGAACATTGGTGAGGTCACGCGCATTCGCGCCGGCTGACTCCAGCAAAATGGTGGCAATCTTGCCCAGCACAATCTGCTCAGTAAAGTTCTTCGACCCCACACCGATGGCTGCGCCTTCCAGGTCGATATCAGCCAGATCGCCTTGGAGTTCGACAGAAGGAATGAGTCCACCTGCGGTGCCCAGCCCACAGCTGGCCAGGAACAAGGTGCTAGCTGCAGTTAGCGTTGCAACTACTTTTTTCACTTCAGCATTCCTTTCGGCGTCAGGCCAATCTAAAGCACGCGGCCGACCCACTCGATGGCCAAGGCCAACGCGGCGATGAGCACGGCGCCAGAAATCAGAATTGGGTTACGGTAGAGGTTGATGCCCGCTGTGATCAGACCACCCAGGCCGCTAGCGTCGATGAAGGTCGCGAATGCGCCCGCGCCAACCAACAGAACGAGCGATGTACGTACGCCAGTCATGATGACAGGCAGCGCTAGGGACAGCTCAACTTTGAACAGGACCTGCATGGGAGACATTGATAGTCCACGCGCGGCTTCCACCAGCGAGCTATCAACGCCGCGCAGTCCTGCTACCACGTTGGCAAGCACCGGCAGGAAGGCGTAGAACCAGAGCGCAAAGATGGCGACGGGAGGACCGAAGCCCAGCAAGATTGCTAGCAAGACGATGACACCGATAACGGGTGCCGCCTGACCGACATTCGCAATGCCTGTGACCACGGGGCTGAGGAACTTGGTTGAAGGCCGCGCCAGGACAATGCCCAATGGAATTGCGGTAAACACCACTAAGAGCGCGGAGATCACCACGATAACCAGGTGCTTCCAAGTCAGACTAGGCACATATGCGGGAGCCAGCGTGCGGTTCTCAATGTCGTCGAGCATGGCAGGGGAGCGCCAGATACCCCAGCCCACCACTGCGATGATCACCAAGACGGGGATACCAAAGAGGAGGAGGTGTTTTACGCCTTTAAGGTTTATATGCTTCTCCACCAGAATCATCCCCCTCACTCAACACGTCAGCACTGTCAGAAGCGGCGCCATTGAGACTACGAATGTAGTCATTGACCGAGCCATAGCTGATAACGCCGATGTACTTGCCGCGGCGGGTGACCATCGCACCACCATGGGAGGACACCAGCATGGCAGACATTGCGTCGCTGACCGTAGAGCGAGCTTCGACTGTCGATGACAACTCAATCTGAGGCTCTGCAATGGTCTCTACGCGCTCTAGCTGACGCACCTGCACCCATTCGCGTGGGCGGTCCTGAGCGTCCAAGACAACTACAGAATTCTGCTTCGCCTCGCGGGCACGGCGGACCACCCCAGCTGCATTGTCACCGATGCGGGCGACTGGTGGCTCAGACAGGGGGAATTCATCAACGCGGCGAAGATTCAGCTGTTTCAGTGCAGAACCGGAACCAATGAAGTCCTCCACGAATGGAGATGCCGGTGCCGCCAGAATCTGTTCCGGGGTGTCATACTGCGCGATGTTGGCTCCTGGCTCCAGGATGAGAATACGGTGTCCAAGCTTGATGGCTTCATCGATATCGTGGGTAACCACCACGATGGTCTTGCCCAGCTCCGACTGGATGTTTACCAGCTCATCCTGCAGGCGTGCACGAGTAATAGGGTCGACAGTGCCGAAAGGCTCATCTATGAGAACAACTGGAGGGTCCGCAGCCAAGCCACGTGCTACACCGACGCGCTGCTGCTGGCCACCGGAGAGCTCACGCGGGAAGCGGTGGCGGTAGATGGATGGGTCAAGCCCCACCATGTCCAGCAGCTCATCGGTGCGCTTAGCAGTCTTGTCCTCGGGCCATTTCAGCAGGGATGGCACAAGCGCAATTTTGTCCGCTACGGAAATATGGGGGAGTAGGCCGTCGCACTGGATGAGGTATCCGGTCTGGCGGCGCAACTAGGTTGGGTTGCGCTTGATTGCGTCATCAGTGTTGATTAAAATCTGGCCGCCTGGTTGGCTCAACCAGGCGGTTAATCATCTTCAGCGACGTAGTCTTGCCGCAGCCGGAAGGCCCGACAAAGGCAACCAGCTCGCCGGCTGGGATCTCCAATGAAAGGTTGTCCACAGTCGGCGATTGCTGGCCGCGGTACTGCTTGGTGATGTTCTTAAACTCGATGCTCGCACCAGCTGTGGAGTTCTTTACGTTGTTAGAATCAGTCATGCTTTACAGCCCGTTTGAAGTAGTGAGTTTTTGCAGAAGTTCCAAAAGTGCATCTACAACAAGTGCGATAGTGACGATGCCGATGGTGCCGACAAACGCATAGTTCAAGGCATTCGCACCGCCACTTTGGCTTAGTCCAGTGAAAATGTAGGAACCTAAACCAGGTCCCAGCGCATAGGCGGCGATGGCCGCAACGCCCATGGACATTTGCGTGGAAACACGAACACCGGTCATGATCACTGGCCACGCTAGCGGCAAGCGGACCTTGAGCAGCACTGCGGCCGGGCTCATGCCTTGGCCACGCGCGGATTCGATGATCCCGGGGTCAATGTTTTGCAGGCCGACAATTGCGTTACGCAGGATCGGTAGTACTGCGTAAAATACCACGAGGACTACGGATGGAATGGTACCGATTCCAAATAGCGGAATGGCAAGGCCCAAAAGCGCCAGTGAAGGCAGCGTCAGGCCGATTGATGTCAGTGAGTTAGCAAGAGCTGTCGCACGATGGCGCGAAGAAATCAGTACCCCGATGATAAGTGCGATAACGAGCGCCAGCAATACCGATTGCAACACCAGTGAGGTGTGTTGATACGCGCGAAAGGTGATGTCTTGCCAGCGATCAAGAATGAACTCTCCCAAAAGATTCACCTGCCCAGTTCCAGTAGAAAACTTTTACTTAATATTTGGAATGGTTTGGATAAGCAGCGGTTACTAATTATCAGTGGGCTTCGCTGGGTTTTCAAGACCTTCAACCAAAAGGCGGTGCCCGTATGCAGCCAATTTCGGAAAGAATGAGCAATACTCCAGCAAAACCCCAGCGCAGTGGCGAAGAGGGGAAAAATAAACAATGCCTGTGGTGTGGACTAGAACAACTAGTCACACCATAGGCATATGGGGGTGAAATCTATCAGGTGTTAGTTTCTGAAGCCATGTACTGGTGCAGGGATGAAACCACCACGCGCGATGAACTCGGAGTTGCCCACGGTGTTGACGGGGATGATTGGGGCGTAGCCCAACAGGCCGCCGAAGTTAACCTCATCGCCAACGGTCTTGCCCGGAACCGGAATAACGCGCACAGCAGTGGTCTTATGGTTCATCACGCCAATCGCTGCTTCATCAGCAATCATGCCAGCGATAGTGGATGCCGAAGTATCACCCGGCAGAGCAATCATGTCAAAGCCTACTGAGCAAATTGCGGTCATGGCTTCCAGCTTGTCCATCGAGATTGCACCCGAACGAACAGCGTCGATCATTCCCTTGTCCTCAGACACCGGAATAAATGAGCCAGACAGGCCACCGACACGTGAGCAGGCCATCATGCCGCCCTTCTTGACGGCATCGTTAAGCAATGCAAGTGCTGCGGTCGTGCCGTGCGTACCAACCTGGTCCAAGCCCATGTGTTCCAGGATGTGCGCGACGGAATCACCCAACTCCGCGGTGGGAGCCAAGGACAAGTCAACGATGCCGAATGGGACGCCCAAGCGCTGCGCGGCCATGTTGCCCACCAGCTGGCCAGCGCGGGTAATCTTGAACGCTGCCTTCTTGATCTCTTCTGCAACCTGATCCAGGGTTGCGCCCTCAAGGTTGCCCAGCGCGCGGTCTACAACGCCGGGGCCGGAAACACCGACGGAGACAACGCAATCTGGCTCCTCGATGCCGTGGAAGGCGCCAGCCATGAACGGGTTATCACCCACGGAGTTAGCAAAGACAACCAGCTTTGCACACGCAATGGAGGAGTTGTCCCTAGTCAGCTCAGCTGCTTCCTTGATGATTTCACCCATCTTCGCGGCAGCATTCATGTTGATGCCAGTGCGCGAGGAAGCAATGTTGACCGAAGAGCAGACCACGTCGGTGGTGGCCAAAGCCTCAGGGATGGAGTTGATCAGCTTCTTCTCAGCGGTGGTCGCGCCCTTTTCTACCAGCGCGGAATAACCGCCGACGAAGTTCACGCCAACCTTCTTTGCGGCCTTATCCAAAGCCTTCGCTGCGTCGACTGGGCTACCCTCAACGCCGGCGACAACCAAAGACACTGGGGTGACGGAGATGCGCTTGTTCACGATTGGAATACCCAGCTCAGCCTCAATGCCTTCGCACACCTCAACCAGGTGTTCCGCCTGGGTGGTGACTCGGTCATAGATAGCCTGGCAGGTCTCTTCCATGGTGGTGCGCGTGCAACCAAGCAGAGAAATACCCATGGTGACGGTGCGAATATCGAGACGGTACTTCTCAATCATCTCGATCGTGTCGAGGATGCCGTGTGTTTCAAATGCCATTGTTAATACGGCTCCCTCTAGATTTCGTTCATGGCGGTGAACAGGTCTTCCGACTGGATACGGATAACCTGCTTAGTCTTTTCCGCCACTGGCTTCATGTATTCCTGGATCTCCTGAATGGACTTGTCTGCATCCAGGATTTCTACGCGCAGGATCATGGTGAAGTATCCAGACATCAAGGTCTGGGAGACATCCACGATGTTTATATTCAACTCAGCGAGGGCAGTGGTTACTTGGGCAATAATTCCGGTGCTATCCGCACCAGTAACAGTCATGATGGCAATCATGGATAACATCCTAGCTAGGGATGATTCGCAGGCGTTAACAGGCACGGTAAGCTTACTTGGAAGGCGGGAAACCTATGCGCATCGTCGGCTGTGTGGTGATATTAGAGGTTGATCTCTGCCAGCATTTTTGAGGTGGTGGGAAATGATCGCAAACGCGGTTAGGGTCGGAACCATGACTGATTCTAAGAAAGTTTTGTACATTGGCGGCCATGGAAAAATTGGCCTGCTAACCACCCCAAAGCTTGTTGAGAAGGGCCATGCAGTGCACTCTTTGGTCCGCAATCCTGATTACAAGGAAGAGTTAGAAGGCCTTGGAGCGACTCCTGTTATTGCAGACATTACGAAGTTGAGCTCGCAGGATTGGGCAGAGCTCGCCGATGGATTCGATGTCGTTGTCTGGGGCGCCGGCAACGGCGGCCGTGGTGCGGCTGCGCTTACTTTCGCTGTGGACCAGGACGGCGCGATTGCTGCGGTCGAAGGTCTGGAGTCCTTGGGAGATGAGGCACCACGCTTCATCATGATTTCTTATATGGGCGCAACCACCAATGAGGTCGAAAACGATGGTGGCTCTTGGTACGCCTACGTTGAGTCCAAGAAGAACGCGGACAACCGCATCAACGCTTCTTCGCTCGACTCCGTCATCCTGGGCCCAGGCGTGCTTACTGAGGACGCCACCACCGGCATCACCGTATCTGACCCGGGCAGCACTCGCGACAGCGACGTTGAAACCCCACGCGAGCTAGTCGCTGACGTGATTGCCGAGATCATCAACGAGGACAAGGTGCCACCTCACTCACCACTCGAGTTCTACACCGGTGACAAGCCAGTCTCGAGCATCTGGGAAAGCTAAACAGCGCGAGGAATCGACCTCCAGCTAGACCAAAAGTGCCGGGCACCTCCACATTGAAAAGGAGGTGCCCGGCACTAGTGTTATCTACGGCCTGCGAAGGAGAGAGCTAGGGCGACTGGAGAGCTAAGACGCGGTACGGATGGAATGCTCCACGATATTGAGCACGGCCTCTAGGTCATGGGTATCGCCTTGAACCAAGCGGGAGATAAAACCGTCCATGAACGTCTGCAGGTAGACCATGAGCGTGCTGACCGTGATGTCGTCGCGGACACGGCCCTGTTCTGCCTTGGAGCGTAAACGGTCACGCACAGCGTCATCCAGGATGGACTGCTGGTCTTTCCAACGCGCGCGGAATGACGGATCTGTTCTCACGAGTGAGACAACCTCAACCCGTGTTGCCAGCCAGTCATGACGCTCCGGATGCCGCAGCATCTCTCGCATCACCTCAACCAGACCGTTGTTGGCAACCACCTCAGCCTGACGCAGTGTGTCTTCCTTTGCCAAGGCTAGGAAGAGCGACTCTTTGTCACCGAAGTGATGGAAGATCGCACCGCGTGACTTGCCCGTTGACTCTTCGAGCAAGCGCACTGTGGCGCCTTCATATCCATGCTCAGCAAAGCACTTGCGCGCACCGACCAAGATGTCATGGCGACGGCGGTTGAGCTCTTCATCGCTAATGATAGGCATGTGCTGAGCCTGCTCCTTTGTTGAAAATGGATAAATGAAAGTGAAATGGAAAGCGGGGCCACGACCTGTGATCGTGGCCCCGCTTTAGCCTTAAGCCATGGCTAGCAATTGCTTACTAGCCATGAGTGACTGTGACAGTCAGTGCGAAGCTCAAGCCTTGACCATCTGACGCAGAACGTACTGCAGAATACCGCCGTGGCGGAAGTAGTCAGCCTCACCTGGGGTGTCGATACGAACGGTTGCGTCGAACTCAACCTTTTCGCCGGACTCCTTGGTTGCGGTGACCTTAACGGTCTTAGGCGTGTTGCCGTTGTTCAGCTCCTCAAGACCAACGATGTCAAAGGTCTCGTGGCCGTCAAGACCGAGGGACTCGTGGGACTCGCCCTGTGGGAACTGCAGTGGGACAACGCCCATACCGATGAGGTTGGAGCGGTGAATACGCTCGAAGGACTCAACAATAACTGCCTTGATGCCCAGCAGATTAGTGCCCTTAGCCGCCCAGTCACGGGAAGAACCGGAACCGTATTCCTTACCACCGAGGACAACCAGCGGAACGCCAGCTTCCTGGTAGTTCATGGAAGCGTCGAAGATGAAGGACTGTGGAGCATCATCCTGGGTGAAGTCGAGGGTGTAGCCACCGGTGACGTCAACCAACTGGTTAGCCAGACGAATGTTCGCGAAGGTACCGCGAACCATGACCTCGTGGTTACCACGACGAGAACCCAAGGAGTTGTAGTCAACGCGGGATACGCCGTGCTCATCCAGGTACTTCGCAGCTGGGGTACCAGGCTTAATAGCGGAAGCAGGAGAGATGTGGTCAGTGGTGACCGAGTCGCCCAGCTTCACCAGAACGCGAGCGCCCTTGATGTCAGAGACTGGAGCTGGCTCAGCTTCCATGTTGTCGAAGTAAGGAGCCTTGCGGATGTAGGTGGAATCTTCATCCCACTTGAAGGTCTGGCCTTCTGGAACATCCAGGTTGCGCCATGCTTCGTCGCCCTTGAAGACGTCAGCGTAGTCAGCCTCGTACATCTCACGGGAGATAGCTTCCTGAATGGTAGCTTCGATCTCTTCGGTGGATGGCCAGATGTCCTTCAGGAAGACATCGTTGCCGTCCTTGTCCTGACCGAGAGCCTGGGTGTCGAAGTCGAAGTCCATGGTGCCGGCAATTGCGTATGCGATAACCATGATTGGAGAAGCCAGGTAGTTCATCTTCACGTCAGGAGAGATGCGGCCCTCGAAGTTACGGTTGCCGGACAGAACTGCGGTTGCAGCCAAGTCGTGCTCGTTGATGGCGTCGGAGATCTCATCTGGCAGTGGGCCAGAGTTACCGATACAAGAGGTACAACCGAAGCCGGAAAGGTAGAAGCCCATTGCCTCAAGGTCCTTCCACAGGTCTGCACGACGGAAGTAGCCGTCAACAACCTGGGAACCAGGAGCACAGATGGTCTTAACCCATGGCTTGGACTCAAGTCCCAACTCAGCAGCCTTACGTGCAATCAGGCCAGCGCCGATCATCACGGAAGGGTTAGAGGTGTTGGTGCAAGAGGCGATGGAAGCGATAGCAACCATGCCGTGGTCTAGGGTGTACTCGCCACCGTTAGGGGACTCAACGATAACTGGGTTGGAGTGACGGCCAACTGCACCCTTTGCAGCGGACTCGCCCTTACCAGCGCGGGAGTAGTTCAGCCCACCGGTTACGTCTTCGCCGTCTTCGATAGCGCCACCCTCGGAGGACATGCGCTTTGCAGCAACGGAGGACTCATCCACCAGAACTTCGTCGGTGGTGTAGTTGGACAGGTCCTTACGGAACTGCTCCTTAGCCTCGGACTGCAGGATGCGGTCCTGTGGGCGCTTAGGGCCAGCGATGGAAGGAACAACGGAGCCAAGGTCCAGCTCGAGGTACTCGGAGTAGACAGCTTCCTCAGCGTCCTGCTCCAGCCACATGGTCTGAGCCTTGGAGTAAGCCTCAACGCGATCGATCTGCTCCTGTGGGCGACCGGTCAGCTCGAGGTACTTGATGGTTTCCTCGTCGATTGGGAACATCGCAGCGGTGGAACCGAACTCAGGGGACATGTTGCCGATGGTTGCGCGGTTAGCCAGAGGGATGGACTTAACGCCATTGCCGTAGAACTCTACGAACTTCTGGACTACGCCGTGCTCACGCAGCATCTGGGTGATGGTCAGAACCACGTCGGTTGCGGTAACGCCAGCTGGGATGTCGCCGGTCAGCTTGAAGCCAACAACCTTAGGAATCAGCATGGAAACTGGCTGGCCAAGCATTGCAGCCTCAGCCTCAATGCCGCCAACGCCCCAGCCCAGGATGCCCAGGCCGTTTTCCATGGTGGTGTGGGAGTCGGTACCGATACAGGTATCTGGGTAAGCCAAGCCGTCATTGTCAAAGACAACGCGGGACAGGTACTCAATGTTTACCTGGTGAACAATACCGGTTCCTGGAGGAACTACCTTAAAGTTGGAGAAGTTCTCAGCACCCCAACGAAGGAACTGGTAGCGCTCTTCGTTGCGCTGGTACTCGATCTCAACGTTCTTCTGTAGTGCATCAGCGGAGCCGAATGCCTCAGTAATAACGGAGTGGTCAATAACCATCTCAGCTGGGTTCAGAGGGTTGACCTGGTCTGGGGTACCACCCAGAGCGGAAACTGCCTCACGCATGGTTGCCAAGTCGACAACACAAGGAACGCCGGTGAAGTCCTGCATAAGAACACGAGCTGGGGTGAACTGGATCTCGGTGTCAGGCTCAGCCTGTGGATCCCAATTAGCAAGTGCGTTGATGTGGTCTTTGGTTACGTTCTTACCGTCTTCGGTACGAAGCAAGTTCTCAGCCAGAACCTTGAGAGAGTATGGAAGCTTCTCGAGGCCCTCAACGGCGGTAAGATCGTAGTAAGTGTATTCCTTGCCCTTTACGTCAAGAGTCTTCTCGGCGTTAAAGGAGTTCAAGCTTTCAGTCACAGGGAGCTCCAATCCTTGTTGTATTGAACTAAATATTCGTTTTTCCTCACCACTCGCTGCCTTCAAACCGCTTGAGTCATGGGGTTCTAAGTCAAACATCAATGAGGCGAACCGAGGGTTCACCCTTCCATCATAGTGAGGTATCTAGTCGAACGCCGTTCATTGTAACAGAACGCTCGTACTGTTTGCACATTTTGCCAATCTTCGGCGCGTCACCCCAGCTCCAACCTTCAGTCTTGGATATAACCAGGGGAGTAAGCAATGAGATCCACATATGGATTACACAACATAAGGGGTAGATGAAAATGATTCCTGAAGGAACAGATATTCCTGCCCTGTCTGCTCAGCTTTCAGAAGACGGTGTTGCTTTCTCGAATCCCGAACTGGCCAATAGTCAAGAAGTCCAGGCTCCGATTGAAGCAGCACTCCAAGACTCACACGGCATCGCCGTCGTTGATGTCCATCCGCAGCGGCTTGCCGATACCCGTGATATCGCGCAAGAACTTCAGGACGCAACGGGACTGGATACGGTTATCGTGCAAACCACTCGTAGTGTCTCGGCTGTCAGTGACACCTATTCACGCGCAGCAATCGAATCTGCCCAAACGGCACTGCCACAAGGAATTGATCAAGTCACACTCCTTGACCAATTCTATTCGGGGGTTGACCCCCTTGGCGTGCCATGGCCGATCATTGTCGTAGCAGTTCTATCACTTGCCGCCGCGAGCGCTGCTGTCGCATTCACGTCCGCGACCCGTAAGTAAAGTCTGCGCCCTTTATTATTTCGGCCGATTTCAGTCTGCCCGCAATTGCCGCCGCGAGCCTTCTTTCGTGACAGCCGGCGTTGAGCTGTGCATTTCCAGCCAATCTCCTTAAATTTCCCAAATAGCACACCCATTTAAGCTTTCCGGGATGGAAAACGCATGCAATATTCATTTTGTGACAAACATTACATATGTCTCGTTTTGATTACGGAAGTGCTGGTAATGAACCTCTGTTAAGTCATGTTGCGTTACTTGACGTATGTGTTTCTTGTGAAAGTAGGTGCGAAGGGGTGGTTGTGTGTCGTATGGTTCAAACATCGACTCACGAGTTGGATCTAATGATTTTTGGTCACGGTTCGAGACTTGATTGTTGACACAGTTATGAATACGCAGCTCGGGCATGTGGGGAAGCACGCCAAGCGCTGGCACATCATTGTGACGACAGTACGGTTTCGTTGGTGACGAAGATTCAGTAAGTGATAGCTCGCGGAGACGGTATTTTCTATTCGCTTTTTACTGAGCACCCACCGCCTGTTGTCAGGAGTGTGGGTCTTTATTCAGGGTGCGATGGGCATGTTTAACGCCAAGCCTGTACCCGGAGCAGTCTGAATGAGGGCTCCCGAGCATTGCTTTGCCTAAATCACTCCAGCGGCGCCTTACCTTGGTCCACTTTGCCCAGTGGACCAAGGCGGCGAAGCATTGCCAGCAGGTGGTGGCGTGAGGAGTTAATCCGTGGCCACCACTTCGTCTAGACGCACACATCGTATGCGGTCAGCACTTGCAGCTGTCGCGTGCACACTTAGCGTTTCTTTGATTTCAACGACGACCCCAGCGGTCGCACAAGAAAATACTTCCGTCGCTTCCAAGCTCCAGGATGTTCTGGACGGCAACGTTTCTGTTGCTTCCTTGGCCGGCGCCATCGCCGATGCCCAGGAAGAAATCTCTCGCCTTGAAAGCGAGATTGGAGAATTCCGAGAGCGCGCCAACCAAGCATTGGTTGATCTGCAAGACGCTCGAAACCTGTCCGAGCAAGCCCGTCGTGGCACAGTAGCTGCACGCGGTGAGCTAGATGATGCTCAATTAGAGGTGGAAGATGCCCAAGGAAAGCTGGATGAGATTTCTCGTTCTGCCTACCGCCGCGCCAACACCTCCGAATCAGTCACCAACGCAGCCGGTGGTGATGCTCGCGAGGACATGCTGACTCGCCAGAGCTACTTGCGCTCGCAGGCTGAAAAGCAGCAAAACACCGTCACCGAATTGGAACGAGTTCGCACCGAAAAGTCCAACAAGGAATCTCAGCTCCGCAAGGCTGAACAGCTAGCGACCGAACGCGAATCCAACGCGGTCTCGGCAGAAAATGATGCGCGCGGTGTGCTCGAGGAAAACGAGTCTCGGATCGGTGAGATCGCTTCTGAGCGTGAGCAGCTTGTAGCTCTGCAAGAGGAAGCGCAGCAAGCGCTTTCATCGGCACGCGGCGAGGAACCTACTTCAGACGAGTCTGAAAACAACGACGTCACCGAAGACACCTCTGCGGCTCCAGCTCCGGCTACTTCCGAAGAAGCTACTTCGGAAGTAGCCGAGGACACCGCATCTGAGACAGCAGAGCAAGACACCACCGTGGCAGAAGCCAACGAACCATCTGCTGACGAGAACGAAACAGCGACTTCTTCCGAATCTGAAACTGCGTCAGAGTCCGAGTCATCTTCTTCTACGAACGGCTACGCAGCATCTGCACCAGTAGGCGCCGGTCCGACCGCTGCGACGGTAACTGAGCCTTCAGCGACCAACACTGAAGAATCTGAATCTGCCGTGACGACTGAAGAGCAGGCAAGTTCTATTCCTTCTCAGGATGCCCAAGGCGCAAATGGCGACGCGCATGGCAGCAGCGTTGATGGGGAACAGGCAGCACAGCTCGCTGGCCTAGCAGTAACCGCCGCAGCTGCAATTGTTGCAGCGTCTCAGCCTACCCACTCTGTGGACGCAGAGAATGGTGCACAGGCTGGTGCTGAAGGCGATGTCGCTTCTGAAAACGAGGGCTCATCGGAGGCTCTCATCGCTGGCAGCAGTGCGCTGTTCCCACAGCAAGGTCCGGCTGCAGAAGATGACGTTGCAGGAGACTTGGACGGCATTCTTGAAGACTTGCCAACTCCAGGCGACATTGAAGATGAAGCTTCGGCAGAGCTGGGCAATGCTTCCCGTGCCGCCAAGATTGATGCGGTAGTCGCACGTGCCGAGTCTCAAATCGGTGTTCCATATGCTTGGGGCGGCGGCGACGCTAATGGCCCAACCAAGGGCATCCGCGATGGAGGTGTTGCCGATTCCCACGGTGACTACAATAAGGTCGGCTTCGACTGCTCGGGCCTTACCCTCTATGCCTTTGCTGGCGCAGGTATTTCCCTGCCTCACTTTACCGGCTACCAGTACAACCAGGGCAAGCGCATCAACCCACAGGAGATGGAGCGCGGTGACCTTATCTTCTACGGTCCAAGCGGCAACCACCACGTGGCTATCTACCAGGGCAATGGAATGATGATTGAAGCACCACAGTCCGGTCAGACCGTTGCGTCAGTACCTGTCCGATGGTCCGGAATGTCCGATTACGCAGTTCGATTGATTTAATTTAGCGGGGTCTGAGCACACATAAAAGTGTGTGCTCTACCTAACCTCACGTTGGTTCTGGATATCCAACTTTAGTTGGTAGAATTTTCATTCATGAGCGATTCAGCCCCAACCCCCCGTGATTATGATGCCCTTCTCGTTCTTTCTTTCGGTGGCCCGGAAAAGAATGAGGAGGTCGTTCCATTTCTAGAAAACGTAACCCGCGGGCGAGGCATCCCGCGTGAGCGTCTCGTGGAAGTAGGCCAGCACTACTTCCATTTCAACGGCAAGAGCCCGCTCAATGAGCTCAACCGTGAGATCATTGACCACATCGAGAAAGAGCTGAAGTCCCGCGGCAACGACATGCCGGTGTACTTCGGCAACCGAAACTGGCACCCGTTTGCCAAGGACACTGCTGAGCAGATGGTCGAAGACGGCGTTCGTTCCGCACTAGTATTCTCCACTTCTGCGTGGGGCGGATACTCAGCGTGCAGGCAATACAACGAAGATATCGTGCATGTTGAAGAGCACCTGGAAGAAAAAGGCCTCGCAAACATTGAGATGTTGAAGCTGCGCCACTTCTTCTCAAATCCTGCATTTATCAACGAAAACGCAAAGGCTCTGAAAGAAGCTATCGCCGCAGTTGATGAGGATAAGAAGGACAATCTGCGCATCCTATTCACTGCGCACTCAGTTCCGACCGCCCACGATGAAGTTGGTGGCGGCGAAGACAATCCAAATCTCTACTCCCGCCAGGTTGCTGAGGCTTCGCGTCTAGTTGCTGAAGCTGCAGGGATAAGCGAGTACGACGTGGTTTGGCAGTCTCGCTCCGGAAATCCAGCAACGCCTTGGCTTGAACCGGACATTGTTGACCATACTGAGGAGATCCATGCGAAAGACGGTGTACAGGCAGTGGTCGTGTGCCCAATCGGATTCATCTCCGATCACATGGAAGTGATCTGGGATCTGGATACTGAACTTGTAGAGGCCGCCGACAAACTTGGTGTGCAGGTCTCGCGTGCCTACACCGTTGGCCCAACAGAGTCCTTTGCTTCAATGATCGTGGACCTCATCGAGGAACACACGCAGGCGCGCACGCCGGAAATCCTCGGTGAAGTAACTGTTCAGGGATCAACCAAGAACGGTGCTCCTTGCACCGGAGGCTGCTGTGATATTTGGTCAATCAGAAAGACCAAATCCACAGCTTAAGATTTAACTACCGAGCAAAGTCCATCAGCGCGTAGTCCACACCGGCAATACGTGCTGCGCGCACATGGCGCCAGAGGCGGAAGAGTTGAGGATCGAGACTGTGATCGCCAATGCGGTCAGTGACAGTCTCGATGATTGCAGCGACTCGATCTGCTCGGGCAAATAACTTTGCGGAACGGCTCGGCACACTCGAGGGCAGCCCCGGAGTGTCATAGAAGTCAGCCAAGGTCCCCACCGTTAGACGCGGGTTGGGGATCTTGTCCGTTTTATATCCCATCGATTCGATAAGTGATGCTGACTCGTCGGTTGCTTGTGACAGTAGTGCGTCGGCATCACCAGGGCTCAGCCAGGCGGGCGCGGGCAATGACTGTGTCTCTTCAAAGATCGACCAATCTGTGCCACGCTCAGTACTTTCCGGAACCAAAATCAGATGGCGATGCCCGCCCATGTCGCCGAGGCTCGCGCCGGTGGCGTTAGCCCGGACAATGATCGCTCCTTGACTATTGGAGCTCGCTGCGAAACTAGCGGTGCTTCCCGCAGGAAGGGCAGGCGGGTCACCAGGACCTGAGAGGATTAGACGAAGGAGGGGACCTTCAGATGAATCATCCTCAGCCGTTGCTTCTCGGATCATTGATAGGGCATCAATGAATGGGCGAGTAGTAGCGGGAGAGTCAGGCGTAGAAACTAGACGTTGAGTGCCGCCAAGTGCGGTCATAGCAGATAGGGCTTCATCAGCTGGCTCGTGTCCATAAAGCCACGCCCCGATCCATAAGGCAGTATTTTGCAGTGGTGACCACACCTGTTCGCGCACATCCATGGCGAGCCAGTCTAATAGACGAGTGTTAGAGCGATAAAATGCTCGGCATGAGTTTTTCTTCCCGCGATCCTTATGCAGGCGATATTCTCGGTGGGCATGCCCGAAGCAAGCCAGTGGAATATCCGGTGGTGCCAGCAAAACCTGGCATGGTGGTCGAAGTCTTCGGCGATGACTTCGTTGGTGCGGTCATGGGCGTTGATAAGACCGTTTATGGCGACGTGATCCGCTTGGAGGACCGCCGTGGTGCACAGCGCGTATTTAACCTCATTAAGGGTGGATTCTTGCTCGAGGGCAAGCGAGTCTCACTGAAGCGTTATGTGGCGCCGCGACAAACGGAGACTAAGTCCAACTCCGGTTCACGCAGAGTGGAAAATCTCGAAGCTAAAGTTGCTGCACCATCGCGCATCTGGGTAGAAGGCATTCACGATGCCGCGATCGTGGAAAAGGTCTGGGGTCATGACCTTAGAGTCGAAGGCGTTGTTGTTGAATACCTCGAGGGACTGGACAATCTTGAAGAACGCCTCGCAGAATTCCAGCCGCAAAAAGACCGCCGTGTTGGTGTCTTAGCCGATCACTTGGTGAAAGGCTCGAAAGAAACCCGCATGACCGAGACCGTAGGCGAGCATGTCCTGGTCACTGGTCACCCCTTTATTGATATCTGGGCTGCGGTTAAGCCCCAGGCTGTTGGAATCAAAGCTTGGCCCGAGGTTCCCTACGGCGAGGACTGGAAAACGGGAGTGTGCGAACGCCTGGGCTGGTCTGACCCCAAGGAAGGCTGGCGCCGGGTCTATAACTCGGTCAACAGCTTCCGTGATCTGGATTCAACTCTCATTGGTGCAGTCGAGCGGCTCGTTGATTTCGTGACCACACCAGAGCTTTCCAAGCACGACCTGATGTAGGGGCTTTAGGCGTCCAAGTCAGCCGCTGCAATGAGGTTGACTGCCAGCTGCCATCCGGCGCCCTCTGCCGCCCAGCCAGCGGCCTGGAGGCGCTGGGACATCGCTTGTTTAGAGATACCCAATTCCTCGGCAGCCTCATTCTGATTCAGCCCTGAACGAACCAGAGAAGTCGCTTCACGGCCTTCGGCTGTGCGCTTGCCAAGAACGAAGCTCAACAGTGCGAAGGCCGAAACAATATTCGCGGAGTCCTTCTTGGCTTTCTCCTTTGCATCTTTCGAACCCGTGCCGGCAGCCACAGTGGGCTCTACCGTGGCATAGACCTGACCGGGACGTGCGGCTGGTTTCAGTCCCTCCGTTGCAGTCTTCTTAGCATCACTGCCTGAGACGCCAATGGAGATGGCCCAGGAGCCATCGGCAAGCAATGCCATGACAACCTCGCACACTGCTGTGGCGGTGTCTACATCGGCGCAAATATCTTCAACGCCGAGGAACTCAAACTCACCGACTCCATCCAACGTAGACAGTGCAGCGGCGGAGCGTTCAACTAATTCTGCGCGCCTCGTAGCGCGGCCTCGGTAACGTGCGTGGACAGCTAACATGCAATTTAGTCTACTGTCTTGCCTTGACCTGCTTCTGCAACTGGCATGCGCGCGTCGAGTATTAATCCGCCGATTCCCAGCAGTGCGCACACAACCATTGCGACCACGATTCCCGGATGGGTTTGCCCAGTCAACAAGTCACCAAAGAAGACACCGATGGCCGTAGTTGGTATCGATCCAACGGCTGTTGCGATAGCGAATTGCCCAACCGGAATTGATGTCAGCGCGGCAGCGTAATTAAGCAAAGAGAAGGGGACACCGGCTACTAGCCTGAGTGATGCAATAGCCAACCATCCACGACGCTCTAAACGCGCGTTAATTCCGGCGACAGCAGGGTGCTTAAGCCTTGGCCGCATCCAATCTCCCAGCAGCCCACGAACGACGAGCAGCGCGATAATCGCGGATGCCGTCAATGCAGTCAGTGCGATCAACAGTCCCGTTGCTGGACCAAAGAGCAGGCCGGCCGATACCGTCCATAAAGTTCGGGGGAGCGGAAACAGAGTGAGAACGACGTAGCCGATCCAGAACAGCACGATGAACCATGATCCGGCCCCATCTGCCCACGTACGAAGCTCGCCGATACCGGGGAGATCGACAAAGAGAATTAGCGCAACTAGTGCAATGACGGCGACGGCGACAGTCATCTTGCGCGCTGGGCTCCACTGGCGAATTGAGGCGACAGCATCCTTACACAGTCCTGAAATGAACTCTGCGAAACTTTTTAACCAGGAAGCAATTGATGACACGGGCAGTAATACTACTCGCACCTATGCCGCCTTCTAATCCAGACCTTCGGTCATATCGCCATCCGGTACGATGCCTATGACGGCGCCGCCAGCAGTTGGACCACACAGGCGTAAAAAAGAGGTTCTGAACTGCGTTTTCGCAATCCAGAACCTCTAAAAATTCTGTGCCCGGAGGGGGACTTGAACCCCCACGTCCGTTAATAGGACACTAGCACCTCAAGCTAGCGCGTCTGCCATTCCGCCACCCGGGCTGGGTGTTTCAACGAGGCATAATGCTCCGTTAGGCACGGACTAACTCTAGCGTTAAGCCACTGCAGGTGACAAATCGCCACGTCAACCTATATTTATGTCCCGAATTGTCTTGAATCTGACTTTTGAAA
The DNA here is from genome assembly GCF_000550785.1 of Corynebacterium casei LMG S-19264. Taxonomy (NCBI): domain Bacteria; kingdom Bacillati; phylum Actinomycetota; class Actinomycetes; order Mycobacteriales; family Corynebacteriaceae; genus Corynebacterium; species Corynebacterium casei. Next base: position 1,580,295 of record NZ_CP004350.1, on the reverse strand, counting down.
ACACATCGGTGTTAGTTTAATTTTTGAATTGCCTAGGAAGAAAAGATGCGGGAAGGTTACGCAACAACTGCCGCAGAAGGATGATGAGACGCTAAAGCTCGCGGAAAAGTTCTGTGATGTCGGGTACAAATGGATTTATGACTACCTACAACGAACCACGATTCCCAGGACCAGACCCGTACGAAGCATTGGGCAACCCACCAACTTTTGCCCTCGCATCCACAGACTTTGTCGACGGCGATGAGCTGGAGGAGAAGTTCCGTGCACCATCCAACATCTCTCCGCAGCTGGAGTGGTCGCATCTTCCGGAGGGCACAAAGTCTCTGGCTGTAACCCTGCTGGATCCAGATGCACCAACCGGTGCGGGCTTTTGGCATTGGGCAGCATTCAACATCCCCGCTGATGTCACGGAGCTGCCACAAGGTGCCGGTTCCTCGGCCGACCTTGGTATCGAAGGTGTAGTTTCTTTGAAGCATGACGGCGGCCAGCGCGAATACTACGGTCCGCAGCCACCAGCAGGCCACGCGCCACACCGCTACCTCTTTGCGGTGCACGCGCTGGATGTAGAGACCCTTGACATTGATCCTGACGCTTCACCGACGGTGTTGGGCTTCAATCTCTACTTCCACACGCTGGGTCGCTCCATTTTGTGGGGTTGGTACGAACAAAAGTAGTTCGACCAGTTAATCTAACTATCTATGGCAAAGAATTCCCCTAAGTCCACTCAGCGTTCTGGCGACAACCCCGGCGTGAGCATTCCAATTCAGGTTCGCGTCGGCGGCGCATTCATGGCACTGGCCGCAGTGCTATTCCTTTTGGCACTAGTTGCTGTGTTTACTGACGGTTGGGCCGCACCCTTTGCTTGGACCCCAATCCGCGTAGCCATCGTTATCGCGGCATTGTTGGTTGGTGGCTTCGCCACGGTAAGAAGAGACCAGAAAGCAAGCATGACTCAGGTGGTTGCTCTTGCGGTCGCCGTGCTTCTTATCATCGGCAGCCGCTTTGTTCCACAAGAAATCTACCTCGTGCAGCACCAGGCATTCTTGGTTCTATACGGCGGCGCTGCGCTTATCTGCGCACTGATTCTGCGCCGTTCTGTCATGCCGAAGGCCTAACACACCGAGGTCCATTAGAACCGAAGGCTTAGATAAATCAAGGGCGCTTCACCACATTCACATGGTGAAGCGCCCTTGTACGTTTAAGCCTTTAGACGCGCTTCCAGTGCAAGTTGGAGCCGATTGCCTCAGTGATGTTGCTGAGTCCGTGCGCGCGAATCTGGGCAGCAATTCCCTTGTGAATATCCCGAATCCAGTCTGGTCCGCCGTAAATCAGGCCGGTGTATCCCTGAAGCAGGGAAGCGCCGCTGGTGATCCTTTCCCAGGCTTGTTCAGGAGTAGAAATACCACCCACGGAAATGATGACTAGCTTGCCACCAACACGTGCGTAGAGGCGCTTAAGAACCTCAAGCGAGCGCGCCGCAACTGGGGCACCAGAAATACCGCCAGCGCCCATCTCGCGTACGAATTGGTCGTCGGAGTTAAGGCCCTCACGCGAGATTGTGGTGTTGGTTGCGACGATGCCGGCCAGACCCAACTCAACAGCGAGGTCAGCTACCGCATCCACGTCTTCATCGGAAAGATCCGGAGCAATTTTGACGAGAACAGGAACGGAAGTAGATTCCTGGACCGCCCTGAGAATTGGGCGCAATGACTCAACAGCCTGCAAGTCACGCAATCCCGGGGTATTAGGGGAGGAAACATTGACCACCAGGAAGTTTGCCAGATCGCCCAGAAGAGAGGCGGAACGCCGGTAGTCATCAACAGCCTCTTCCGCCGGAGTCAGCTTGGTCTTGCCGATATTGATGCCGATGATGCTGTCAGTCTTGCGCTTATGCAGATTGCGGGCTGCCTCAGATGCGCCAGCGTTGTTGAACCCCATGCGGTTCAGGATTGCCTTATCTTCGGGAAGACGGAACAGGCGAGGCTGTGGGTTGCCCGGCTGTCCCTTCGCGGTAATAGTGCCTAGCTCCGCGTAGCCAAAGCCAACTGCTGACCAAGAGTCAGCGGCCGCTGCGTTCTTATCAAAACCCGCAGCCAATCCGAGTGGGCGAGGAAAGTGCACGCCAAAGACTTCCTGTTCCAGCACTGGGTCATTAACCGGCAGGACTGCACCCAAAACCTTGTAGGCAGGTGAGAAGCGATTGATTCCACCCATGAGCTGGTTCGCCATGATGTGAATGTGCTCAGGATCAATCTTGAACATCGTCTTCAGCGCGACATCATATGCCCCCTGGCGTGCCGCCGTAGCCAAACGGCCTGCATTTGATCCGAGCTTGTTAACAAAATTCATCAGTGCTTGTACCTTCCGGGGTGGTTTAAAGGCTCCGAGCAAGCGTCGGAGCCTTTAAAACTATTTCAAGATTTTCTTTGTGGCTTTGGATTCTAGGACTGTTCAGGATTGTCCACGGTGTCATTGACTTCCGTAGCCGGAATTGTTTGCAAACCGTCACCTGATGCGGAACCGATAACCAAGTCACCGTTGTTCAGCGCTTCAATATGCTGCGCATCAGCAACCGTATCCAAGGTGGTGACCAGCTCAGGCACACCGGTGGAGATATCAAATCCGTGGACAAGGTTGTTGTCAGTGGTGGTAATCCACGCAATCTGACGTTCTTCATCCCAGCTCACACCCCAAGGGCTGCCATCGACTGGGCCGAACTGGTGCTGGCGGATGACGTCTTCAGAGGTATAAACCATCAAACGGCCACCAACAGTGTCCGAGACCAAGATGGTGCCGTCTTCACCGACCGTTGCCTGACCCAAACCGAGTCCTGCGCGAAGACGTCCGCCTTCGCGGGAGTTCTCCCAGTCCAAGCTCTGAATGGTGGTATCTGCGCCATAAGTGCGTACTACGTTATCCACGCCGTCACGGTTGGGGATTGCCAACAACTGATCAGTTGGATCCTCGACCTTGAAATCATCAATAACGTCGCCGTTTTTATAGATGACGATCTCAGCGGCTTCGTCGGAAGCCAGGAATAGCTCCCCTGTGGAAAGCTCGGTTGCTGCAGTAACTGGGAATTCTACGTCCACTGGAATAATGCGCGGTTCGCCAGGATTCTCAGGGTCAATCTTGTAGACCTTGTCACCGCAGCCGATGAAGAAATTACCTGCAGAAGAGGTCAGATCGCCGCATTCCGGAGAGATATGAAGTGGATCGCCCAGGGAATCGGCAGAACCAAAAGTGATGGTGTCGCCCGAACGGACAGCGAGTGTGTCGCCGACATGATCGATATCACTAATTTCGGCGTGTTCTTCGACGCTACCAGCAGGATTGCTTGCCTCCGGTGAGGCTGCCGGGGTCGCGTTGCCTTGCACCTCCGTGTCACTGCCTTCATTGGGGTTATAACCACAAGCTGTGATGACCAGCGACGATGCCGCCACTGCGCCGACTAAAAACTTTTTTGCACCAGAGGATGAATACACGATGGTTCATTCTATCACCTGGAATTACCAGCTAAGAACCGTGTTCGGGGTAGGCTTACCCGCGTGGAAAATCTCACTCTTGCGCAATCTACAACCGAGATGACGGACATGTCCTGGATTCAGGTCATCGTCTTGTCCATCGTCCAGGGCCTTACCGAATTCCTTCCCGTCAGCTCCTCTGGCCACTTGAGGATCGTCTCCGAGCTGTTCTGGGGGCAGGATGCTGGTGCTTCCTTCACCGCCGTTATCCAGCTGGGCACTGAGCTGGCCGTAGTGGTTTTCTTTGCCAAGATGATCTGGCAAATCCTCACCGGCTGGTTCAAGGGCTGGGTGGACAAGGAATCCCGTGGGCAAGATTGGAAGATGGGCTGGTTTGTCATCGTCGGTTCCATCCCAATCGGCATTCTTGGCCTGCTGGGCAAGGACCTGATCCGTGATGCCCTGCGCAACCTGTGGATTACTGCGTCCATGCTGATCCTGTTCTCGTTGGTCTTTATCGTCGCAGAGCGCGTTGGTAAGAAGAACCGGGGATTCGATGATCTGACCATGAAAGACGCTATTGTCATGGGCCTGTGTCAGTGTCTGGCACTTATTCCAGGCGTTTCCCGCTCCGGCGGCACCATTTCAGGTGGTTTGTTCCTGGGACTCGACCGTGAGGTAGCAACCCGTTTCTCCTTCTTGCTAGCTATCCCAGCGGTTCTTGCTTCGGGCCTTTTCTCGCTTCCTGATGCCTTTGATCCGGCAGCAGGTCAGGCAGCATCAGGCATGCAGCTTCTAGTGGGTACATCCATTGCCTTTGTTGTTGGTTATGCATCGATTGCTTGGTTGCTGAAGTTTGTCTCCAACCACTCCTTCGAATGGTTTGCGGCATACCGCATCCCAGTCGGCATCTTCGTCATGATTCTGCTGGCCATCGGAGTACTGCAGCCTTATTAAACCTTTAAGCGAATGCTAGGTACGATGGCAGGCATGAAATCTTGGCCAATTCCTTCAGTTCCATCCGTACCGGGCACCGCTGCATCGCTAAAGTTGTACGACTCTGCAGATGAGAAAACAAAGCCAGTACACGTTGAAGGCGATACCGCCACGATGTACGTGTGCGGCATTACGCCCTATGACTCCACCCACCTTGGCCATGCTGCAACATATGTGACCTTTGACGTTATCTATCGAATGCTGCTGGACCAGGGTCATAAGGTGCACTACGTGCAAAACATCACCGACGTCGATGATCCACTATTTGAACGCGCAGAACGTGATGGTGTTGATTGGCGCGATCTGGGCGACAGCCAGGTAGATTTGTTCCGTTCAGACATGGAACAATTGGCTGTTTTGCCACCGCAGGACTACATCGGGGCGATTGAGTCTGTCGATGAAGTCATCGGGCTGACCCAGAAACTGTTGGACAATGGCGCGGCCTACGTGGTCGATGATCCGGACTTCCCTGACGTTTATGCATCAGTTGACGCGACCGCACAGTTCGGCTATGAGTCCAACTATGACCGCGAAACGATGAAGAAGTTCTTTGCGGAGCGCGGTGGCGACCCTGACCGCGCGGGCAAGAAGGATCCTTTGGATGCTTTGCTCTGGCGCGCTGCGCGCGAAGGAGAGCCTTCCTGGGAATCACCATTCGGCGCAGGCCGCCCCGGCTGGCACGTTGAGTGTTCGGCGATTGCCACCAACCGTTTGGGTTCTTCGTTTTTGATTCAGGGCGGCGGTTCTGACCTGAAGTTCCCTCATCATGAGTACTCGGCAGCGCACGCTGAGGCGGGTCACGGCGTTGACCGCATGGCGCAGTTCTATGTCCATGCCGGCATGATTGGACTGGAAGGCACCAAGATGTCGAAGTCTTTGGGCAACCTAGTCTTCGTGCACAAGTTGGTGGAGCAGGGGATTGACCCTTCTGCGATCCGCCTGGGCCTTTACACCAATCACTACCGCGATGACCGTGACTGGTCGGATGAGGTCTTGAACACAGGTGTTGCCCGCCTTAACGCTTGGCGTGAGGCTGTCTCCAACGCTCAGAACTCTGCCGATGCCAATGCTGATATCGACGCTGATGGCGCGATGGCAGCTGCAGAAGCAGCGGTAGCTTCACTTCGTGAGCGACTAGCGAATGATCTGGATACCGCTGGAGCATTGCTTGCTGTCGATGAGTGGGCGAAGAATCCATCGACGCCAGAGGCAGCTGCGGTGGTAGCTGTGGCAGTTGATGGTCTGCTGGGCGTGCGCATTTCATAGTTTTAGGGGACAATAACCACATGAGCATTCGCGCTACCTATCAGCCACAAATTGATGAGTTTCTAAGCAATCTGGAGTCATTCGCGACGGGTGACTACCTCAATGAAGAAGAGAAGGAATTTTGGGATCAGCCATTCGATCCCAAGGCACTACCAGCTCTTCGTACAATCCTCGAGCGTCTCTTTGATGCCTTTGATGCAATCCCTGATGATCCAACTGGCAGTCAGCTCAAGGGCGCAGTTGTCCCTTTCTTGGACGAGCTTGAGGCATTCAACCGCAAGAACGAAGACGCAATCATTGAGCCTGAAGAAAAGCAGGAACTCAATGAGCTCATCGCTCAAGCAGCTGCTGATACCGGCGCTGATGATGAAGCCTTGAGCGAGCTTCCAGAGCTGGACTAGCACCAGCGAAATTATCCTAGTGTTGCCCGTGTTGCCCGTGTTGCCCGTGTTGTTCGGGTGGGCGGGGATTAAAGGTGTGCGCAAGACACGCCCGGATTTTCCTACGACAAGAAAAGTACTAGCACTAAATTCATGAAGAAACCTCTCGCCATTTTCTGGGATATGGACGGCACCTTGACCAACTCGGAGTTACTGTGGGAGGAAGCTACCTACTTCCTTTCAGAGATTCTGGGCAAGCGCCTGACCCCCGAACAACGCCAACTGACTGTTGGTTCAACATTTGAGAACACACTGCGGATCTGCGCTGAGGCCGCCGGTGTTGAACTCACAGAAGAGGATTTTCCGAAGTACCAGGCACTGACTTTCAACAAGACGCACGAGCTGTTCGCCGAGCGCCTCGAGGTATTTCCAGGGATTCAGAATCTGCTCACGCAGCTCAAAAGCGATGAAATGCCAATGTTCGTGACCACCAATACCGTCCGCCACGTGGCAGATTCCGCAATCGATACCGTTGGACGGCACTTTTTCACTGACACCATCTGTGGAGATGAAGTGGCGGAAGGAAAACCTGCGCCAGATATGTACCTTGAGGCAGCGCGCAGAGCCGGTGTAGCACCGTCTGATGCCTTGGTGTTTGAAGATTCCACGACCGGCATGCGCGCGGCGCTGAAGGCAGGATGCAACGTCATCGGGCTGCCAGAACACGACGGGGTGGAGATTCCTGAGGGTGCGGTCAACATCAAGGATTTGAGCGGAAATAAGCACCTGGACGGCGCAAAGGTTGAGGATGTCTACGCGTGGTTTGCCCGCATTTCGGGGTGAAGCGCGGGCAATGTCGTGCGAAAATTACTATCTATGGAACAATAGGTAACCGTGAAGAACTTTGAGACTTTGTTTAATGAATTGGCACAGAAGGCCAGCGAGCGCCCTGAGGGCTCTGGCACGGTTGAAGCATTAGACAAGGGCGCCCATTTCATCGGCAAGAAAATCATTGAAGAAGCCGGTGAAGTCTGGATTGCGTCGGAATACCAGTCCGATGAGGAACTGGCCGAAGAAATGTCGCAGCTTATTTACTGGACCCAGGTGATGATGCACCATCGTGGCATCGCTCTGGAAGATATCTACAAGTACCTGTAAATAAACCACTCATTCGCGGACTTGCTGAAGTGTGTTCACCGCGGATGAGCGACATAAAATTCGAAGGACCTTTCCATGATTAAGATTGCTGTTCCGAACAAGGGCTCGCTGTCTGAGATGGCAGTGAAAATTCTCAGCGAAGCCGGCTACAGGTCCCGTGGCATGACTAAGGCTTTGAACATTGTTGATGAGGCCAACGGGGTAGAGTTTTTCTTCCTGCGCCCCAAAGACATCGCCATTTACGTAGCTAAGGGCCTGCTCGACCTCGGCATTACTGGCCGCGACCTCGCCGCAGACTCCCGCGTCAAGGTTCAAGAACTCCTTCCACTGGGCTTTGGATCCTCAACCTTCCGCTACGCCGCACCAAAGGGCCAAAGCTGGAAGGTTGAAGACCTCGACGGCAAGCGCATTGCTACCTCTTACCCGAATGTTGTGCGTGACTACCTAGCTGAGCGCGGCATGAAGGCAGAGGTTATCCGACTCGATGGTGCCGTGGAAATTTCCATCAAACTTGGTGTCGCAGACGTCATTGCAGACGTTGTTTCCACTGGTAACACGCTGCGCCAGCAAGGTTTGGAACCTTTTGGTGAGCCACTGATTGATTCTGAGGCTGTGGTTATCAAGCGCGTCGACACGGATGTCACTGAGGAAGAGCAGGTTGTTCTCAAGCGCATTCAGGGCATCTTGAACGCCTACAACTACCTGATGATTGATTACAACATCCACACGGACAACCTGGATGCAGCAACCAGCATCACTCCGGGTCTGACCGGTCCGACGGTTTCGCCGCTCGCACGCGAAAATTGGGTCGCGGCGCGAGCCATGGTGCCGAAGAAGCAAGCGAACCAGCTCATGGACGAATTATCCAAATTAGGAGCCGAAGCAATCTTGGCTTCAGAGCTCCGGATTGCCCGCATTTAGGGGTATTAAAAGCCACTTCATTCGTGCGCCTTGTGAACGGGGTTACGATTGTGACTGAACACTTCAGTTTTGCTTGATTGCGTCTAGTGAAAACACGGTGAGAACATCACCGTGGCTTTTTGCTGCGTGGTCAAGCGCGTATCCGAACAAGGAGCGAAACAAACATGGCCAAAACCTCCAAGAAGGACGAGTCCACTCAGGGTAAGTCCTCCGAAGCAGCTACCACTCAGGCAGCTGACACCAAGGAGACTCAGGAGAAGGCAGCCCACAAGGCGACCACCAACTCATCCGGATTGAAGGGTCCAGCAGTCGACACCAAGAAGGCTGTTAAGACGACCAACATGAAAACCCGTACTGAAGAGGATTTGCTGGGCAAGCTTGATGTCCCAGCGGATGCCTTCTACGGCGTTCACACGATGCGTGCACTGGATAACTTCCAGATCTCGTATGTCACCGTTAACTCCATCCCGGAATTTATTCGCGGCATGGTGATGGTGAAGAAGGCGTCGGCTATGGCCAACCGTCGTTTGCACACCTTGCCAAAGAAGAAGGCAGAGGCCATTGTCTGGGCATGTGACCAGGTTCTGAATGAAGGACGTTGCATGGACCAGTTCCCACTGGATGTATTCCAGGGTGGCGCTGGTACTTCTACCAACATGAACACCAATGAGGTTATTGCCAACCTTGCTTTGGAGTACTTGGGCGAAGAAAAGGGCAGCTACGACGTCATCAACCCAAACGATGACGTGAACATGTCTCAGTCCACCAACGACGCATACCCAACCGGTTTCCGTCTGGGCCTGTACTTTTCCCTGAACAATCTCATCGAGCGCATTGACCTGCTGCAAGACTCTCTGTCCGCTAAGGCCAATGAGTTTCAGGACATTTTGAAGATGGGCCGTACTCAGCTTCAGGACGCTGTCCCAATGACCTTGGGTGATGAGTTCAAGGCTTTCGCGCATAACCTTCAGGAAGAGCAGGCGATCCTGCGCAACGCGCAGAGCATGCTCCTTGAGATAAACCTCGGCGCAACAGCTATCGGTACCGGCGTTAACACCCCTGCTGGCTACCGCCACCAGGTTGTTGCCGCTCTGAGCGAGGTCTCTGGTCTGGAAATCAAGACCGCGCGTGACCTTATCGAGGCAACCTCTGACTGTGGCGCTTATGTGCTGCTGCACTCCTCAATCAAGCGCACCGCCATGAAGCTGTCGAAGATCTGTAACGATCTCCGCCTGCTGGCTTCCGGTCCACGTGCTGGTCTGGGTGAAATCAACCTTCCTCCACGCCAGGCTGGTTCTTCGATCATGCCAGGTAAGGTCAACCCAGTTATTCCTGAGGTTGTTAACCAGGTTTGTTTCAAGGTCTTCGGCAATGACCAGACAGTAACCATGGCTGCTGAGGCAGGTCAGCTGCAGCTCAACGTCATGGAGCCAGTCATCGGTGAGGCACTGTTCCAGTCCATCCGTATCATGGGCAACGCTGTGGACACCCTGCGCGAGAAGTGCATCGTGGACATCACCGCTAACCCAGAGGTGTGCCGCAACTACGTGGTTAACTCCATCGGTATTGTTACCTACCTCAACCCATTCATCGGCCACCACAACGGTGACCTCATCGCGAAGGAATCCCTGGAAACCGGCCGCGGCGTTCGCGACCTCGTGCTAGATAAGGGCTTGATGGATGAGGAGACCCTGGACAAGGTTCTCTCCGTACAGAACCTGATGCACCCAGAGTTCCGCGGTCAGCTCTACATCGACGAATAAAGCGTCGATATGAGCTAAGTGGGAGTTGAACCTTCTTCCTCGGTCTGTGCCCTTCCTTTTTGGGAGGGCACTTTCGCGATCTTGGGTCTAGATCAAAGTCACAGTGAGATGCCAGACGAGCTTAAAGTCCCTGCGTACGATAGAGGACATGACTAAGATTCCAAGTGATGTTGAGATTGCACAAGCTCACAAGCTCAAGCCAATTGCTGAAATCGCCGACACCGCAGGCGTTCCTTCTGAAGCACTAATTCCTTATGGCACCACCAAAGCCAAGGTTGATATCACCAAACTGCCAGATGCAAAGAATCCCGGAAAGCTGGTTCTGGTCACCGGCGTTTCCCCAACTCCTGCTGGTGAAGGAAAGTCCACCATTCTCATTGGTCTGACTGATGCGTTGAACCGCGTGGGCAAGCGTGCCATCGTTGCTATCCGCGAACCTTCCCAGGGCCCAGTCATGGGCATCAAGGGCGGGGCTGCCGGCGGCGGTTATGCGCAGATTGTCCCGATGGAAGAAATCAATCTGCACTTCACTGGTGATTTCCATGCGATTGCGGCTGCAACCAACACTTTGGCTGCGTTAATTGATAACCACATCCACCAGGGAAATGCCTTGGGCATCAACCCTAATCGTGTCACCTGGCAACGTTGTCTAGACGTCAATGATCGCTCTTTGCGCAATGTGGTCACTGGCCTGGGCGGTGCCGCGAATGGATCCGTGGCTGAAACTGGATTCACCATTACCGCTGCATCAGAGATCATGGCCATCCTGGGTCTTTCCACTGATTTGGACAACCTAAAGCGACGCCTTGGCGCCATCACAGTGGGCTACACCTTCGATGATAAGCCGGTAACGGCAAATGATCTGAAAGCAGCGGGTGCTCTCACAGCCTTGATGCGCGATGCGCTCAACCCAAACCTGGTTCAGACTTTGGGTGGTGCGCCAGCCTTTGTCCACGGTGGTCCTTTCGCCAATATTGCGCATGGCTGCAACACGTTGTTGGCAACCAAGGCTGCTCTTAACCTTGGTGATATCGCTCTGACCGAAGCTGGCTTCGGTTCTGACTTGGGCGGTGAGAAGTTCGTTGACATCAAGGCACGCTTCGGCGAGCTCAACGTCGATGGCGCTGTAGTAGTGGCCACCATCCGCTCCCAAAAGTACAACGGTGGTGTCGCGCAGGAAGACCTTCAGACCGAAAACATCGATGCGCTAAAGAAGGGCATTTCTAATCTTGAGCGCCACGTGGAAAATATCCGCAAGTTCGGGATCAAACCAGTTGTGGCATTGAATCTCTTCCACACTGATACCGACGCTGAGCGTGAGTTCATGCGTCAGTGGGCTGAGGATTTCGAGGTTGCTTATGAAGAGGCTGAGGTCTTCGCGCACGGCGGTGCCGGTGCTGAGAAACTAGCGCAGAAGCTACTGGATAGTCTCGATGGCGAGTCCAAGCAGCTTTATGATCCGTCTGAAGGTGTTGAAGCCTCCATCAAGACCATCGCGCAGGAAATTTACCGCGCTGAGGATATCCAATACTCCAAGCGTGCGCTGAAGGACTTGAAGTACATCAAGGACAACGGCTGGGACACCATGCCTGTGGTCATCTCCAAGACGCAGTACTCTTTCTCCGATGACCCGACGGCATTGGGCGCTCCTGAAGGCCACACCCTGCACGTGCGCGAGATCATTCCTCGCACCGGTGCCGGGTTCATCGTGGTGCTCACCGGTGATGTCATGACCATGCCTGGTCTTCCAAAGGTCCCATCTGCCAACAACATCGACGTTGATGGCAACGGACAGATTTCCGGGCTGTTCTAATCCCTGATTGTTCTGGGTCAGACTTGTTCTAGACCTTGGACGGCTACATAGCAAAGCTCCCCATCAGTTGGACCGAAGTTTCGGATTCTTAGCGGATGGGGAGTATGTTTTCGGGCCAGGGGAGCATCGACAAGCTAATCTGCGGTCGAACCTGGCCACCCGGGATATTCCGGCGGGGTGCCATCGAAAGCGGGGCACAGATCCTGGAATGAGCACCATCCGCACAACTTGGACTTCTTCGGACGGAAGATCCCCTGCTTGCCGTCGCCCTCAACCTTGGCCCACAAGTCACCCAAGTCGCGCTCAAAATACTCCAGTTCTTCGCGCGAAGGTGTGAGGAACATGGAGTCAAAGACCTTCAAGTACATCAATCGAAGCTGCGCTGGAATAACGCCGTGCAGACGCCAATAGACCAAGGCATAAAAGCGCATCTGGAACTGAGCGTCATGCGAATACCGCGGCTTGGGCTTCTTACCGGTCTTATAATCCACTACGCGCACTTCACCCGTCGGGGCTTCATCCACGCGGTCAATGAACCCGCGGACTGGCACGTTGTTGGGCAAGATCGTGTCCACGTACATTTCTACTGCCTTGGCATCAAAGCCCTGCGGGTTTTCCATCTGGAAATAGCCCTTGACCAGATCACGCGCCTCAACCAGAAAGCTCATGGTCTGCTCAGGTGGCACCAGCTCAATGAGCTCATCGTCCTTGGCACACATGTCCTCCCACTCCGGTTTGAGGAACTTCACCGCGCGTGGATAGGTGCGCTCCTCACGGGGAAGCTCATGCGTCTTTTCCAATGCCGCGTGCACCAAAGTACCTTTGACCTGCGCAATGGTCTTAGGCTCTGGAAGGCGATCAATGGCGCGCAGACGATACAGCAGCGGGCATTGGTTGTAGTCACTGGCGCGCGACGGCGACAAGGCAATGGGCCGGCGCTTGCGGCCATGGCCTGTGCCTGCGTTGGGACCTGCAGCTGCGGATTGCGGAGTGGACGCGGCAGGGTCTCCGGTTGGGTTCTGGATCGAGCTAGAGATAGAAGTATGGGGAGAATTCATGGTGTTTCAAGCTTAACGCTGTCAAAGAAGTGGCACAGTGGAGGGTATGGAAAATACCATTGAAGACTTTATTGAATTCATTGCTCAATCACCCAGCTCTTATCACGCTGCCGAAACTGTAGCTGGGCGCCTCGAAGAAGCCGGCTTCAACCGCGTGGATGAAACCGCGCAGTGGCCAACTAATCCCGGTGGACACGTCATGGTGCGCGGCGGGGCAGTGATGGCATGGTTTGTGCCAGAAAATGTCACTGGGGGCTTCAGAATCATTGGCTCGCATACGGATTCACCTGGCTTTATGGTTAAACCAACTCCAGATTTTCACAACACCGGATGGTCCCAGTTGGCCGTTGAAGTCTATGGCGGACCCATCATCCACACCTGGTTTGACCGTGAGCTCAAGCTGGCTGGCCAAGTGGTTCTGAAAGATGGCACGCGTCGTTTGGTGGATACCGGCGCTTTAGTGCGTATCCCTAACTTGGCAATCCACTTGCACAGGGAGAAGAACTTCGAACCAGACCGCCAGGTTCACGTCCAGCCCATCATGGCTTTGGACTCTGATGGTGTGAGTTTTGCGCAGGTTTTAGCTGACATCCTGGAAGTCTCAGCCTATGACATTGCGTCTTTTAACCTGGTCACGGTGGATTCGCAGCGCGGGGAAGTCTTCGGTGCAGGACATAAGTTCTTAGCTGCTGGACGCATGGATAATTTAACCTCCGTGTGGGCAAGCATGCAGGCGATGATCGCAGCCGCCGCCGATTACTCCGGTGGGGACGTTTTGGTCATGTCTGCTTTTGACCATGAAGAAGTGGGCTCTTCATCGCGCTATGGTGCGGCCGGCCCAATTCTGGAAGATGTTCTCACGCGCACGGCATCCGCCCTGGGCAAAGATGATGAGGGCCGCCGGCAGATGTACGCGCAGTCTTCCTGTATCTCAGTGGACGCGGCGCACAGCGTGCACCCCAACTATGCCGGCAAGCATGACCCGACACATCATCCGCTTATTGGTCAAGGCCCGGTGACTAAGATTAACGCGAATCAACGCTATGCTTCCGATGCCACCTCCATTCAGCTCTGGGAATCCGCATGTGAGCGGGCAAACGTGCCGTTCCAGCGCTTTGTGGGAAATAACGCTGTGCCATGTGGTTCCACGATTGGTCCGATCACCGCTACGCGTCTGGGCATTGACACCGTAGACGTCGGCGTGCCTCTGATGTCCATGCACTCCGCGCGTGAATTGGTGGGCGTTCAAGACCAACTATGGATGATCGACGCTCTTGAGGCATACTTGGTGGGTTAACAAGCCCAATAATTGACCACCTTTGTTGGTTTAAGAGGAGAAACACACATGCCTTATTCCGGTCCATTTCAGTACGGTGACCGCGTGCAGCTTACGGATGCAAAGCGCCGTCACTACACCTTGGTTCTGGAAGAGGGCGTGAAGTTTCACTCGCACCGCGGCATCATTGAGCACTCCCAGATTGTGGGCATGGATGAAGGCTCTGTAGTCACATCCACCTTGGGTTCTGATTTCCTCTTGTTCCGCCACCTCATGGTGGACCACGTTCTGTCCATGCCTCGTGGCGCTGCCGTGATCTACCCAAAGGACTCGGCGCAGATCCTGGTCGAGGGCGATATTTTCATGGGCGCCCGCGTGCTGGAAGCCGGCGCGGGTTCGGGCGCGCTGTCAATGACCCTTCTGCGTGCCGTGGGTTCAGAGGGCCACGTCTTTTCCTATGAGGTCCGCGAGGACCACTTGGAGTTCGCCGAGAACAATGTTGAAGAGTACTTCGGCACCAAACCTGAATGGTGGTCACCACGCCTGGGTGATTTGGCGGATGTGAAGAAGGAAGACCTGGGCGGCCCAGTAGACCGCATCATCTTGGACATGCTGGAGCCATGGGAACACCTGGAAACCGTGCGCGACCTGCTCATCCCAGGTGGCGTATTCATGACTTATGTGGCAACCGTGCCACAGCTGATGAAGGTCATGGAAGGTATCCGTGAACTCAAGTGCTTCACCGAACCACGCGCATGGGAGTCTTTGGTGCGTGAGTGGAAGGTTGAGGGACTTGCTACGCGCCCTGAGCACCGCATGAATGCGCACACGGCTTTCCTCATTTGGACCCGCCGACTGGCCGATGGCGTCACCCCGCCCGTGGTTAAGCGCAAGGCGCGGCGTTAATTACTCACCCCTAAATGTACCCACCCACCGTATATTGTCGCCCAGGTCACATATACTGACCTGCGGATACTCTTCGGTAAGCTTTGCCTAAGGTTTAAGCCGTGGGTTTAGAACGCAAGCGTTACTTTAAGCGCTAAGGTGGACACATGTCACAATCCACCGGAGCACAAGGCAACAGTTTAGACGCGCATAACGCGAGTGAGTTGCGCGTTCAGGTGCGCAAGCTTGCTGAACGCAATTCTTCACTTGCCTCGTTGTTGCAGGATTCTCGGAACAAACTGCAGCAACTAGCTGCTGACGTTAATGATTTAGCAGAACCAGCATCGACCTATGGCATCTTCTTAGGTTATTCGGGGCGCCCGCAAGACTCGCGTCGTGATGCAGAGGTTTATACCAATAACCGGCCCATGCGGTTGAAAATTTCGCCGCAGATTGAGCCGGGTTCCTTAGAAGTCGGCCAATTGGTGCGCCTGGGTGAGGGCGTCGTTGTGGTGGAAGGCTGCGGTTTTCCACGTGATGGCGGGCTTGCCACCATTACAGAACGTATTGGCACAGATCGTGCTGTGGTTCTGGGCGGAAACAATGAAGAATCCATCGCGATCATCGCTGAACGCCTGCGGGATAGCGTGCGCTCCGGCGATAGCGTTTTGCTAGATACCCGCGCGGGCATCATCTTGGAGCATGTGCACAAGACGGAAGTCTCACAGCTGCAGCTCGAAGAAGTGCCCAATGTTACCTTTGAAGATATTGGCGGCCTCGATGCCCAGATCTCGCAGATCCGGGACTCGGTGGAACTGCCGTTCCTGCACCCGGAGCTCTACCGTGATTATGCGCTGAGCCCGCCCAAAGGTGTCCTGCTCTATGGCCCTCCGGGCTGCGGCAAGACTTTGATTGCTAAGGCCGTGGCTAATTCCTTGGCGCAGCAAATGGGGGAGGACAGCTCCTCTTACTTCCTCAACGTCAAAGGCCCAGAGCTGCTGAACAAGTATGTTGGTGAGACTGAGCGCCGCATCCGTCTGATTTTTGAGCGTGCACGTGAGCTCGCGGCCATTTCCCCGAACCGTCCAGTCATTATCTTCTTCGATGAGATGGAATCGATCTTCCGTACGCGTGGTTCTGGCGTTTCTTCCGATATGGAAACCACCGTGGTGCCACAGCTGTTGACTGAGCTTGATGGCGTGGAAAAGCTAGACAACGTCATCATCATCGGCGCCACTAACCGTGATGAGCTCATTGACCCGGCGATTATGCGCCCAGGGCGCCTGGACATCAAGGTGCGCGTCAACCGCCCCAACAAGCAGGGGGCAAAGGATATCTTTGACTCGCACTTCCCAGAAGATATCCCACACCAGGGCAAGCGCCAGGATCTCATCGAGTTCGCAACAGATGAGCTCTTCGGTGAGCGTCCCTTTGTCCGCGTCCACTTTGATGATGGCTCAGATCGTTTGCTGCACTACCGCGACTTCGTATCCGGCGCGATGATTGCCAACATCATGGCCCGCGCAAAGAAACTGGCCATCAAGGACTCACTGCAGAATCCAGAAACTCCTAAGGGCATTAACCGCTCGCACCTGTCTCTGGCTATTGCCGCGGAGCAAGCAGAAAGTGAACATCTGCCAACGTCTACCAATGCTGAAGAATGGGTCAAGACCATTGACGGTGGTTCGGGCGGAACGCTGAATCAAGGCCAGCACATTGATCGCATTGAATTTCTAGGCTTTAGGAGCCCCTCATGGCACGTTTCCTAGGCACTGAGACCGAATACGGCATTTCCACCCCGGAGTGGCCTGAGCTTTCACCCATTATTACGTCCACCCACGCCGTGGTCGCTTATGCCGCGATGTTCACCAAGGCGCGTTCACGCTGGGATTTTACTGAGGAGCATCCGCTGCGCGATATGCGTGGGTTTGATCTCAAACGCTACAGCACCGCGCCCGTGGTGGATCCCAACGCTATCGGTGTTGCCAATGTGGTCACCCCGGCGGGCGCACGTTTCTATGTTGACCACGCGCACCCGGAGTATTCCTCCCCGGAGTGCTCTAATGCATGGGACGCCATGGTCTATGACGCGGCCGGCGATAAAGTCATGCTGGATGCAGCCGCAGCAGTGGCAGGTTTGACTGAGCAAGGCAAGTCAGTCCTGGCCAATAATGAGCCGTGCCCGCCGTTGAAGTTGTACAAAAACAACGTTGACGGCAAGGGCGCTTCCTATGGCTCCCATGAGAACTATCAGTATTCCCGGGACACGGACTTTGAGGTGCTTGCACAGGCTCTCATTCCATTTTTCGTGTGCCGCATTGTGGTCACCGGTGCCGGTCGCGTGGGCCTGGATCAGGATGGTTCCACGCCAGGTTTCCAGATTTCGCAGCGTGCGGACTACATGGAGCAAGAAATCACGCTGGAGACCACGCTGAACCGCGGCATTATCAATACTCGCGATGAGCCGCATGCGGATGCAGATAAGTGGGGAAGGTTGCATGTCATCGTCGGTGATGCGAATATGTCGCAGACTTCCAATCTGCTCAAGCTGGGTATGACTTCCATGGTGTTGGATGCTATTGAGCGAGGCGTTGACTTCAGCGATCTGAAGCTTACCAACCCTATCCAAGAGATTAAGAATATTAGCCGTGACCTTAGTCTTAGCCATCAGGTTCAGCTTAAAGATGGCCGAAAGTTAACTGCACTAGAGGTCCTTGCCATCTACCGCGAGCGCATCACAGCAGCTTCAGAGGCCGACACCAAGGTGATGGATGCGTGGGACGAGGTTGTCGCATTGCTTGCCGATGATCCCTTGTCCGCAGCACATCTGTTGGATTGGGTGGCAAAATATCGCCTGATCAAGGGCTTTATTGACCGCGGTGCGGCCCTTGATAATCCGAAGCTAGCCTTGATTGATCTTCAATACACAGACATCGATCCCGCCAAGTCGCTGTATCACGCGCTGATTCGCAAGGGGCAGATGCGCACGTTGGTCAGCCAGGAAGACATTGATGCTGCAGCCATCACGCCGCCGGCGGATTCCCGTGCATATTTCCGTGGTCGCGTGACAGAGAAATTTGGGCAAGATGTGATAGCCACGAACTGGCAGATGGTTTCTTTGCGGG
The DNA here is from genome assembly GCF_000550785.1 of Corynebacterium casei LMG S-19264. Classification (NCBI taxonomy): domain Bacteria; kingdom Bacillati; phylum Actinomycetota; class Actinomycetes; order Mycobacteriales; family Corynebacteriaceae; genus Corynebacterium; species Corynebacterium casei. The sequence continues at coordinate 1,562,190 of NZ_CP004350.1, read as the reverse complement.
AACATCAAATCACCAAGGGCGTTGATACTACAGCGCACCTAGCCCACGTTCGCATTGATGACGTGGAAGGCTTTACACAGTCAGCCGTCGGGGAGCTCATTGATTCCGCCAGCTCTGTGGCCACGTTAATCAAGGGCCTAGAAGAGCAGGGAATCGGTATACAGCGCACCAGTAAAGCAATTAGAGTACGACATTAAGAGCATGAGTTAAGGAGAAAATTATGTCTAATAAGCAATCACAGGTCCATGGCTCCGGCTCAGGGGATAATGCGGGCGATGATGACGCTCAGGCTTCCGGCCAGGTGCAAATTAACACCACTGGTACAGATGACTTGCTGGATGAGATCGACGGTTTGTTGGAGTCCAATGCAGAGGAGTTTGTGAAGTCCTACGTCCAAAAGGGCGGCCAGTAAGACCTCATGAATTTTCAGAGACCACAATCGCCGGTCTATGCCCGTCGCATCATGGGCATAGAAACCGAATATGGCATCACCGCTGTATCTGAGCCAAGCCAGCGTCGGCTCACCCCTGATGAGGTCGCGCGAGAACTTTTCCGCCCTGTTGTGGACAAACACCAAGCGACGAACATTTTCACCGAGAACGCGTCGCGTCTTTATCTTGATGTGGGTTCTCACCCCGAGGTTGCGACAGGGGAGTGTGACAGCCTGACGCAGTTGCTCAATTATGAGCGTGCGGGTGATGCCATTGTTAATGAGCTCGCGGTTGGTGCTGAGAAAACCCTGCAGGATATGGGGTTGGCCAAGTCTCTGATTCTGTTTAAGAACAACGTTGATAGCCAGGGCAATTCCTATGGTTGCCATGAGAACTATCTGATTTCGAGGCACATGGTGCTGCGGGATATTTCCCGCAAGCTGATGCCATTTATGATTACCCGCCAACTGATTTGCGGCGCTGGCATGGTGGCGCCACAAAAGGCGAATTCACCAGCACGTTTCGTGCTCTCTCAGCGCGCGGATCAGGTGTGGGAGGGAGTGTCTTCTGCAACCACTCGCTCACGGCCCATCATTAATACCCGTGATGAACCGCATGGTGATTCCTCGCGTTTTAGACGCATGCATGTCATCGTTGGTGACTCCAACATGGCGGAGCCAACCTTTGCACTCAAGGTGGGGTCCACCCAGCTCATGTTGGAGATGATAGAGGCCGAGTTTGATCTCCCAAATCTCGAAGTCGAAGATCCGATCGCGCATATCCGCGACATCTCCACGGATCTAACTGGTCAGACGCCAATCAAGCTCGTCAGTGATGCTGATTCTGGCTCCACAATGACTGCGTTAGAAATCCAGCAGGTGCTGTGTGAGCGCGCTGAGAAGTGGCTGGAGCACCGCCCAGATGAGGGCACTCCAACGGTTGAGCTCGCACGAGTCATTGACTTGTGGAAGCGCACCTTGGAAGCCATTCGGACCCAGGATTTCTCTTCAGTTAGCACGGAGATTGATTGGGTTATTAAACGCGACTTGCTGGAGAAGTACCGCGACCGATTGGACTCTGACTGGGCACATCCCAAGCTTGCTCAGATCGACTTGACCTATCACGATATCCGTCCTGGTCGGGGACTTTATAATGTATTGATGCGCAAGGGACTCATCTCCCGGTGGACCACTGATGAATCCATTGCGGACAGCATCGATGTTGCTCCACAAACCACCCGCGCAAAACTGCGCGGAGAATTCCTCAGTCAGGCCCGCAAGTACGGTGCCGATTTCACCGTGGATTGGACCAGACTAAAAGTCAATCGCCCCGAGCCGAATATGGAAGAGTTTTCAGATCCTTTCATTTCCGAAGATGAACGCCTAGCTGGGTTGATAGACTACATCATGGAACATAATCGCGATAAATAGTTAGTGGCATTGACATTAACGAGCCGAAAGGTCACGCAGAATGGGAATTGGGTCAGCTGATAAGCCGATAAAAGGCAATGCCGGACAAGAATATGTCGCACTAGGCCGGCACATCAGCTTGTACCTTGCTTTACTCGGTGCTGCAAACAGCGGTGGAAATGCTTCCCGCACTTCGGAGTGGATCCGCAAAAGCGTGCACGACTACAAGGACAAGTCGGACGAGGCATTTGATAAGGCGCTACGCCGCGATATTCAGGTGTTGCGTCACGCGGGTATTCCAATTTCGCACTCGCGTGATGCCTCAGGCCACACGCACTACCAGCTTTTGCTTGAGCAGTATGCGCTTCCGGATATGGAGTTCACACCGGAAGAAGTCATGGCGTTGAGTGTGGCCGCAGGCTTTGGAAACACCGGTGGTCTTGGAGACTTCTCGCAGTCAGGCTGGACCAAGCTTGCTGCTTCTGGCGCAACGCGTTCCAAGCAGGTGATTCCTGTTCACACAGCAGTCTCCGATATGACGCTGGTGCAGCCCGTCGTCATTCGCGATATCAACACCATTATTCGCAATGGTCTGCGGATGTCTTTTGAGTACAAGCGTCAGCCAGGCGTGCCGGCGGAACGCCGTCTCATGGATCCGTGGGGATTGGTCACGCACCACAACCGCGTATATCTGGTGGGCTTCGATGTGGGCAAGGGTGCGCCCCGAGTATTTCGCATATTGCGCGTGGCATCGGTCAAGGCGCGTGACGAGAAAGCAACGCATCCACCAGTGCAAGAGTCTTTGCAAACACTGGTCAATGACGCTTTGCTGCGCAGCCAGACCGCAGCGACGCTGCGCGTGGATGCAGATAAAGCTTATGAGCTCATTGAAGAGGCCCAGGACAATGGCGATGGAACCTTCTTCTTTGAAAAGGCTTCAATGGATTGGCTGGTGCGCACGGCTTTGTCCTACGCCGACTCCGCTGAAGTTTTAGAGCCCGATGAGATTCGCACGCAAATTGTTGAGCTGGCCGAAAAGGCATTAGATGAAGACCTGGTGGATCTGTCCGGCGAGTTGACTAAGTGGCGTCACGATGAGGTCGCCGAAGAGCCAGCGCAGAATTCCGCACATAATGTCTCCACCATGGGCCCGCGCATTCACCGTTTGGTTCGGATTGCCAACGTGATTCCATATTTCCGCCGCCATCCAAATAAGTCCATGATGGAAGCCGCGACTGATTTGGACATGACGCATGAAGAACTAGCAGCAGCGCTCAATACGCTGTTCGTCTCGGGTGCTACCCAAAATACTGAGGATCTCATCGACTTGTCGTGGGATTTCCGCAAGGTCAACATCATTGATAGCCAAGGAATGGATAAGGCACTGCGCCTAACTCCAACAGAGGCGAGTGCGCTGTTGTTAGCGCTTGAATCGCTGGAGTCAATGCCCGGGCTGATTGATCCTCAGGCAGTCCAGTCCGCTGCGAACAAGATTCGCGGCATCATGGATACCAAGACCGAGGGAATCTATGACTCACTAGCCACCACGCCACCGGAAGAATCGAAGATTCAGGCCGCGCTTGCCACGGCGGTGAACACGAATAAGAAGGTGCGCTTCGATTATTGGTCGCCGGGCACCAATGAGTCTTCCACCCGAACCGTTGACCCGGTTCGAGTTTTCCTCGCCGATTCCGAGCTTTATCTCAGCGCCTGGGCCGAGGATCGAGATGCTCACCGCACCTTCCGGCTGGACCGCATGCGCGGGGTAGAGGTCTTGGAAGAATACGCCACCCCCAAGTCGGCAGTGGTTGAGATTGATCCCACAGATCCATTTGGGTTTAGCTCAAGTCAAAGAGCAACGCTATTTCTGCATGAATCTGCGAGCTGGATGGCGGATTATCACGACATCACTTTGTCTGAAACCGCGCGTAATGGCTGGATTGAGGGTTCTATGCCAATTGGAAGAGATTCCTGGTTCGTTCGCTTCGCACTGAGCAATGCTGACAGAATCCAGGTGATTAGCCCTGAAAATATTAGAAGCTCCATTTTGGACACCGCTAATCAGGCCATTGCTCGTTATACTCGACTGGAAAGTAAGTAAAAGGCTGCGGGTGCCTGAAAATGTAGGTACGCGCCCAATCTTTGGAGTTAGTTCATGCCTGGTCTAGGTGCCGTAGAAATCATCCTCATCATCGTGGTGATCGTATTGCTGTTCGGAGCCCGAAAGCTGCCGGATCTGGCACGCTCTGTTGGTCGCTCCATGCGTATCTTCAAGTCCGAGGTCACTGAGATGACCAATGAGTCCAAGGCTCGTGAGGACTCCAAGCCTCAGGCTGAGTTAACTCAGGGCGATGACAACGATCAGTTCTGGCAGGATCCCAACATGCAGCCGCGCCAGAATCCACAGCAGAACGCTCCTCAGAATGGCAACCCGCAACAGGGTTACCCTCAGCAGCAGCAAAACTGGGGCCAGAACCAGGGTGGCTACCCTCAGCAGAGCAATCCGCAGGCTAACCCACAGCAGCAGAACTGGGTAGATCCTCAGCAGGGCATGCAGCAGCCGCCACAGCAAAACTGGCCACAGCAGCCAGGCCAGCAGAACTACCCAGGTCAGCAGCCAGATCAGGGCAACTACAACGCCGGTAACTACGAGCCTGGTAACAACCAGCAGGGCAATAACTACCCTCAGCAGCCGCAGCAATAAGTACCGGCTTTAAATCATCCACCATTGTGGGAACTGAATCTAGACAAGATTATTCAGATGGTTCCCGCCCAGGTGGTTCAAGTTTGGGTAGGGGATAAATAGATCATGGCCAACGGCATGCCACCACAGAGTTCGGGCAGCGTCGCATACAACGCTGGGCCCAACTCACCAGCGAAGGCCAAAAAGCGCGGAGCACTTAACCGCCTGAAGCAGTCGCAAGCTAAGCGCCAGGCAAAGAAGGCTAACACCACGGGTGAAATGACCCTGGTTGAGCACCTGCAAGAGCTTCGACAGCGCATTATTGTTTCCTTGGCGGCACTCGTCGTCGGAACAATTCTTGGCTTCATTTGGTATCAGTCTTCACCGTTCGGCTTAGCGCCGTTGGGTGAGATTCTCCGTGGTCCATATTGTGCTTTGCCAGAAGAGCAGCGCGCTGTATTCACGCAAGATGGTGAGTGCCGCTTGCTGGCAACGCAGCCATTTGAGATGTTCATTCTGCGGTTGAAGGTTGGTGCACTTGCCGGCGTCGTTCTGTCATCGCCAATCTGGCTGTACCAAATCTGGGGCTACATCACTCCTGGTCTGCACAAGAATGAAAAGCGCGGCACCGTCGTATTCGTAACGCTCGCGGTGACCTTGTTTGTAGCGGGCGCACTGCTTGCTTACTACATCGTTGCCTTCGGTCTTGAGTTCCTCATCAGCATGGGTGATGAGTTCCAGATCACCGCGCTGACCGGTAATGAATACTACAACTTCCTGCTGGCATTGCTCGTTATCTTTGGCGTCAGCTTTGAGGTCCCGCTCATTCTGGTGATGCTCAATATCGTCGGAATCCTCGAATACCGCCATGTTAAAGACAAGCGTCGCATCATCATCGTCGGCATTATGATTTTCGCAGCCTTCATGACTCCTGGCGGTGACCCAATCTCCATGGTGATTCTGGCTAGCGCCATCGCTGTTCTGGTGGAGCTAGCGTTCCAGTTCTGCCGTTACAACGACAAACGCCGTGGCCGAGAGCGTCCAGAATGGTTGGAGCTCGATGATGAAGAGTCATCCGGCCCTATTGGTCCTGCTTCAGCTATTGGTGCGGAAGGCGGGGTTGCACCGGCCGGTCCAATCGAGCCGGCTGCTCCGATCAACAATGGATTCTCCTACCAGCAGCAGCCACCAGCCCAGCACAACTTTGGTGCTCAACCGCCACAGAATCCGCAAGGCTATGGCCCAAACCATAGCCAGGGAAATGGCGTCACCACCCATCCTGGTCAGGGTCAACAAAACCGACCTTCCAATGGTGCGAATCCATTTGATGATGTCCTTTAATAGTTGATTTAAGCTCCATGTTCTCCTTCGTGGACATGGAGCTTTCTCGTTCGCACTACCTGCTGGTAGCGGGTAGTGTTGGCAACTATGAATCACCCGCATCTTGAGGAATTCCGAGCATCATTGTCACATCCCCTGGATGACTTCCAGGTTGCGGGCTGCGAGGCTGTAGAAGAAGGCCACGGCGTCCTTGTCTGCGCACCAACCGGTGCAGGTAAGACCATCGTCGGCGAGTTTGCTGTGTCCCTCGCGCTCTCACAAGGCACAAAGTGCTTTTACACCACACCGATTAAGGCACTAAGCAACCAGAAGTACCATGACCTTGTTGCCGAGCACGGTGAGCGGGCAGTTGGGCTTTTGACCGGTGACGTTTCCATCAACGGCAACGCAGAAATCGTCGTGATGACCACTGAAGTCCTGCGCAACATGATTTACGCAGACTCGACTGCGCTGCATCGACTAACCCACGTGGTGATGGATGAGATCCACTTCCTTGCAGATGCTTCTCGTGGTGCTGTGTGGGAAGAGGTCATCCTCAACCTGGATGAATCGGTTTCGATTATTGGCTTGTCAGCAACCGTGTCCAACTCGGAGGAATTCGGTGACTGGTTGTCCACGGTTCGTGGAGATACCAGGATCATTGTTTCAGAACACCGCCCGGTCCCATTGGATCAGTGGATGCTGCTTGGCCGCAAGATTTTCCCGATGTTTGAACCGGGCTCCGGTGGCCAGGTCAATTCTGAATTGGCGCGACGTATCGCGCGTTTGGAATCGGGTTCCAGTGAAGAAGGTCGCGATGACTACAAGGCGGGCAAAGGCTTTCGTGCTCGTGCTCGTCAGCAGGGAAGAGACGGTCGCGACGGCCGTGATGACAAAGATGGTCGAGGACACGGCCATGGCGGTCGCTCAGGCGCGCCACGCCCGCAGGATCGGTACCGCCCACTAGGTCGTCCGGAGGTTTTGCAGATTCTGCAGGGACAAAACATGCTCCCGGCAATTACCTTTATCTTCTCCCGTGCCGGTTGTGAAGGCGCGCTGTACCAATGCCTGCGTTCGCGTATGTCGTTGACCACGCCTGAAGAAGCCGAGGAAATCAAGGCAATCGTTGATGCCGGCGTAGAAGGAATCCCGGAAGAAGACTTGCAGGTTCTTAACTTTCGGCAATGGCGCCAAGCGCTGTCACGCGGATTCGCAGCACACCACGCGGGCATGCTGCCGGCGTTTCGCCACATTGTGGAAGACCTCTTTGTCAAGGGCTTAGTTCGTGCAGTATTCGCCACTGAGACTTTGGCGCTAGGAATCAACATGCCGGCGCGCACCATCGTGCTGGAAAAACTCATCAAGTTCAACGGCGAAGCTCATGTAGACCTCACGCCGGGACAGTACACACAGCTCACCGGCCGCGCAGGCCGTCGTGGCATCGACACCATTGGTAATGCAGTGGTCATGTGGGCGCCAGCGATGGACCCACGTCAAGTTGCAGGCCTTGCTTCAACGCGTACCTATCCTTTGATTTCAACCTTCGAGCCGGGCTACAACATGGCCATCAACTTGCTCGGCATGCTGGGCTACCAAGAATCGTTGCGTTTGCTGGAGAAGTCTTTCGCGCAGTTCCAGGCCGATGGCTCCGTCGTGGAAGAGACGCGCGAGATCGAGCGTGCAGAACACCGCGTGAGGGATTTGCGTGCGCAATTGAATCAGCTCATTGAGATGCTTGCACCGCCGGCACCGGACGATGATGACGCTGCGGATATGCTGCTCGACTACATCGATCTGCGCCGCGAACTGACTGAAGAAGAGCGTAAGTCCGTCGAGTCAAAGACACATGAGCGCTCCAAGGAAGTAGTCAAGATTTTGGGCAAGCTGCAAATCGGTGATGTTATTGCACTGGCGGGGAAGAAGCACCCAACCCTGGCGGTTGTGGCTACCCCGGCTAATCAAACCACCGATCCTCGTCCGTGGATTACTACGGAGACCGGTTGGTCCGGGCGTATTGATGCCAGTGGCATTGAGAACCCACCGATTGTCATTGGGCACATGAAGCTCCCGCGTTCGGTGCAAAAGAGTCCGCGCCGCAATGCCAAGTTCGTGCAGGACCAATTCCGCCGTCAGCACTTTGACCGCCCAAAGCGCATGAAGATGAAGCCCCGTTCACGCCCCAACCCGCAGGTTGGGGTCCTGCGTGACGCTATCCGCCTGCATCCTGTCCACGAATGGCCGGCGACAGACCGTGAGCAACTTGCTGGTCTGGCTCAGAAGCTGGCACGCCGCGAGCGGGATTTGAAGCGTCTGACCAACACGGTTGAGCGCGCAACTGATACTTTGGGCAAGACTTTTGAGCGCATTGTCGACTTGTTGGCGCAGATGGACTACGTCGAGTTTGAGGGCTTGGGCGAAGATCGCACTCCGGTCATTACTGATGAAGGCCAGCGCTTGGCCTTGATTCACAATGAGTGCGACCTTCTGGTGGCCCAGTGCCTCAAACGCGGTGTGTGGGATGACCTGGATCCGGCTGAACTGGCAGGCGTTGTTTCCATGTGTTCGTTTGAGAACCGCAAGGAGACCTCAGGCTCACCAGAAGCGGCGACAGATCGCATGGCTGAGGCTATGAACGCCACCCTGCGCATCTACACTGAGCTGACCGCAGATGAGCAGCTGCACAAATTGCCGCTCACACGCCAGCCAGAGCCAGGATTCTCACTGGCCCTTCATCAGTGGGCAGCGGGCGCACCGCTGGGCTACTGCATGTCCGCAGCCGCTGAATCCGGTGCGGATCTAACACCTGGTGACTTTGTTCGCCATTGCCGTCAGGCAGTTGACTTGCTGCAGCAGGTGGCAAAGACCGCTTATACCGATGAGCTCAAAGCCAATGCCCGGCGCGCGGTGGATGCCATCCAGCGCGGTGTGGTTGCTATCGGAGCTTAAGTTTCTTAGTTCATTCCTGCATTGCTATCAGTCCCTGTGCCGCGCGGTACAGGGACTTTTTGTGCGTGGAGGTTTGCGCAACGGTCGCCAGTCCTAGGTTGATGCCGAGTGGGTCAAGCACTAGGGATTGCACGGCATTGATAGTCGGTTGTGTGTCGCCGTCGCGCATGGAGAGAACGGCGCCGCCGGAGTCGCCTTTGATTGCTTTGGGAGTATTTATTTGAATGGCGGCGGGACGCACGCGGGTTTCAAATCCTCGGGAGTAGGAGATTGGTAAGGGCAGCAGCACAGTGCCATGCTTTTCGATGGCATATTTGCTGTTACCGCCATATCCGAGTGTGGCTGTCTTCATCCCTGGGGATAAGGACTGTGTGCCCACGCCGAGCAGCTCACGGGCCGGGGCTGGGCGTTGTAGCAGTGCGATGGCAATATCTGTGCCGTCGATGGTGCGAACAGCCTGCAGCTTGCGGTTAAGCCCTCTTCCTCGGACGTAGAAGGCACCAATGGGTGCGGTGCGAAAGAAGTGGGCGCAGGTGAGTACCAGCGAGGTGGATATTTTCTCTTCGGTTGCCTCTAAGTCGGGCGCAATCAGCATTCCTGAGCAGTACCTGCGGCCGTTGGAGATTCTTATAGTTTGCCCGTGCAGGTCAATGCTTGGGGAGTCTAGCCATGTTTCTAAAACCACACCGCCCACCTTAGACAACCAGGGCGGAGGAGAGGCGTGAATATTAACGGTGTTATCATGGCAGACATGAGTTCATTAACTGTCTTTTCCCCTGAAGTTTACGACCAGCGCCTGCGCCGCGCGCAGGAAATCACCAGGTCCGCTGGCATAGATGCCGTGGTGGTTGCTACCGGTGAGGACTTCTTTTATCTCACCGGCTCAACGCTGTCTTCCCATGAGCGTTTGACCGCGCTCATCATTCCAGCAGAAGGCAAGCCGCAGCTGTTCGCACCAGGTACCGATATTTTGGATCTGAATCTCTCGCCAGTGCCGAACTTGGATGTTGAGGTCCACGGCTGGAATGATGGCGATGATATCTACGGCCAGGTTGCCAAAGCCATCGGCCAGGATGCTGCAACGGTTGCGGCGACTGCTGCGCTGACTGCAGACCACTTGTTCCAGCTGCAGGGTTTGGTTGATGCCCAGTGGGTTTTGGCGAATACCGCCTTGGCCGAGCTGTTTTCTTCCAAGGATGAAGCGGAAATCGAAGAGCTGCGCAAGGCAGCGCAGGCTATTGACCGCGTCCACGCGAAGGTTCCTGACTTGTTGCAGCCGGGCCGTACTGAGCGTGAGGTCGCAGAAGACCTCACTGCAATGATCTTGGACGAGCACGTAAGCGTCGACTTCGTCATTGTCGGTTCCATGGAAAATGGTGCTAATCCGCACCACAGCTTCTCTGATCGCGTCATCAATGCAGGCGACCCAGTGGTCGTGGATATCGGAGGCACCCTGGAAACCGGATACCACTCCGACTGCACCCGCACTTATGTTGCAGGTGGCGATATTTCCCAGGCGCCGGAAGACTTCCTCAAGGCTTATGAGGTGCTACAAGCCGCGCAGAAGGCGTCGCTGGAGTTCTCGAAGCCAGGTCGCACGGCACAAGAGATTGACGCGTCCTCACGTACCCCAATCACAGAGGCTGGGTACGGGGCATACTTCACCCACCGCCTAGGCCACGGCATTGGCTTGAGTGGGCACGAAGAGCCATTCATCATCGCTGGTAGTGACCTAGTAATCCGCGAGAGTATGGCCTTTTCCATCGAGCCAGGCATCTACATGCCAGGCAAGTGGGGCATGCGCATCGAGGACATCGTCACCACCACAGCAGACGGCATTGAATCCCTGAACCAGGGTCCACGTGGTCTCCGCTAAACCCGAAGCTCAACCAGGCGCCGTCCTGTTTCTGGGTGGCCGCAGCGACATTGGCGGCGAGCTAGCACGCCGGCTATGTCCAGGCCGCCCAGTTGTTCTCGCAGCGCGCGGGAATCATGGACTTGAGGGGCTCACCGCAGAGCTAAAGGATCTCGGGTGCCCACAGGTGGAGTTTCTCGACTTCGACGCCACGGATATCGCCTCACACCGGGAGAAGATTGAATCGGTGCAGCACAAGGTAGGTCCGATTTCCTGCGCCGTGGTGGCTTTCGGCATCTTGGGTGAGCAGGAGAGAGCCGAGCGCGATGAAAGCCATGCGGTAGACATCGCAACGGTGGACTACCTCGCCCAGGTATCGATGCTCACAGTGCTTGCCGATGTCATGTCCTCCGGCCACATCATCGCCTTTTCCTCGATTGCTGGCTGGCGTGCCCGGCGCGCAAACTATGTCTACGGCTCCACAAAGGCGGGCCTGGATGCTTTCTGTCAGGGACTCGCCGACAAGCTGACCTTGGATAAATCTAAGAATTTGGCGCTCATCACCGCTCGTCCTGGCTTTGTCATCGGTTCAATGACCACCGGCATGGAGCCTGCACCAATGTCAGTCACCCCTGAGATTGTTGCGGACTCCATCGCCTCAGAGATTCACAAGCAGAACAAGTCCGGATCCGGCAAGAAGTACCGCAGCATCACGCTGTGGATTCCACGCCAGCTTGCTGTTCTGGCTTTCATCATGCGCCTTGTGCCACGACCAATCTGGCGGCGCATGCCGCGGTAGGTGTTTGCAACCACCTACCGCGATGCAACCTAGTTAGAGGAACGGCGAATTCACATCGAAGATGAGCCCGCGTGGTGCAAGTACTCGGACCACCGCGTCGGCATCGCCTTCGGAAAGATCGTGCAGGACAAGCCCCTTCCACGGGGTAATTGTCACTGGCACTTCCATCTTTCCTAGTATCTCGGCGATCTCGGCACTCATCACGCCGTCAAAAAGGCCAACGCCCAGTTCCACGCGGCCGCTTGGCATATGATCAGCCAACCAACCGATGGGAAGCTGGGAGTTCTTCAACGGAGCATCGATAAGCTCTGCATCGGCAAGCTGTGCCTCTGCGGACTTGTTGGCGTCCAAATATTGCAGGATCTCTGCCACCGCACTAGGTGCCTCACCAATGTCCGTGCGAAACTCATGTTCTAAAACCCTCACGCGAACTTCTGTGGTGTTTTCAATCAACGTCACGCACACGTGCGGATGATGGCTGGCAATGAGCCCATCCCCGGAATCAACTCCGACCACGATGTTGTCCTTGGTCGACTCTGGCGCTGCCTCACCAATCAAGCGGGCAAGCTCACGCGCACGCGAGTTCAAGGGGGACGCCACCACGCGGCACGGCGACGTGTGCAGAGTAGTGGTGGCCAAACGCTCAATGACAGCGTCTCCATCGGCAATGTTGCGCAGCTCCAGCGAGCTGTGCGAGGTGAGATAGATGTTGGAATCTGCAAGCTGACGCGAGGCATCCGCGATTTCTAGCCAATCCTGCGACCTAGTGATTCCGCCCGCGGGGAACAAGCTCAATACGGTGGAATCTGACTGCGCGGAAAGAATTGGTCGTGGCATGCGCCAGATTCTACTACCTTGTGACAAATACACAGCATGTACACATGTCGTATCACGCCCAAGCTTGTAGGATGGTCAACATTATGCCGTTCATGCTTGTCCTATTCGTATACCTCGTCCTCGAAGGCTTGGCCTTTGTAGGCCTCGCGCAGCTCATTGGTCTGGGATGGACCCTGCTGTTGCTGCTTGCCACCATGCTCTTTGGCATGACCATTGCAAGCCTGGAAGTCCGCCGCATCATGAGCGGCAAGACCAAACGCACCGAAGATGGTTCCGTCATCATGGAAGACGCAACCCCCGGCCGTACCGCGGGCAATGTTGGCCTCACCCTTGCTGGTGGCGTGTTCTTGTCCCTGCCAGGCTTTATCACCACCTTTATCGGCATCTTCCTGATCCTGCCGCCAACCCGTGCATTGCTGCGCAACATGCTTTCGGTCAAACTTTTCAAGTCAGTTGAGAACATGGGCGTGCGCTTTTATGATGCCTCCCCAATGTCCGGGCAGCACGAAAGCTACGGAAACTTCGGCGGCTTTGGTGGATTCGGCAATCCAGCGGCTGGCTTTGGTCAAGGTGCTGCGCAGCATCCAAGCGCTGGAGGACAGGGTAGCGCTGCTCATGGCCCTACTGCCGGTAATAAGCCAGAAAACCATGAAGTCATTGATGAAGAAGAAATCCGCAGCTGGACTGAATCCCTGAACCCAGAGGACTTTGGCAAGTCTGGTGGTTCAGACGGCTCAGCAAAGGATGACTCCTCGGGCAAAGACAACTAAGCATGTGGTTTCGGTGCCGTCACCACGCCAAAGAAGTGATAGTAATTAGTAGTGTTACTTTTGCTTCGCCTCCTGCTAGCCGGCCTCGGCGGCGCTGGAGTCTATTACTCCTTTGAGCCCCACGGCTACTGGCCTCTTGGCATCGTTGGCATCACCGTAATTTTTGTTTCGCTGATGCCGTGGCGCGGCAACTTTGTGAGCGCCAAGTCCGGTGCGCTCATAGGGTTTGTTCACTCCATGGTGGCCTACTTGCTGCTGCTGCCGTGGATCGGGGAATTGGTTGGCGCCTTCCCATACGGCGCACTGGCATTCTGGCTTAGCCTTTATGCCCTGCTTCTTGGCGTGTTTGGCGTGTTCATCGCCCGCATGCGCCTGGGCTATATCATCTTCCCGCTCTTCTACCTGGCCATTGAGCTTTTGCGATCCTCGGCCCCCTTCGGCGGCTTTTCGTGGGTCCGCCTGGGATGGGGCCAAGTTGATGGCCCGCTGGCGTTTCTCGCGTCCTGGGGAGGACCTGCGCTTGTGACCGCCGCCGCCGCCACGGTGGGCACCAGCATCGCCGCTTTACTCTTTGGCCCGCCACGTCAACTGGTAGCGCCGGAAACGGTGGACGAGAACCCACTGGTGCGCCTCGGCATGCGTACGGAGGCCGAGTCTGGCGCCTATGGTGTTCGCGCCCTTGCACTTTTTACCGGTTTGATTCCATTTGGTCTGGCGTTTTTGGCCCAGCAAGGTGTTAATCAGCCACACCACACCACAGATACCATCAACATTGCCGCGATCCAGGGCAACGTTCCACGCTTGGGTCTAGAGTTCAACGCACAACGTCGCGCCGTGTTGGAAAACCACGTTGACGTGACCAAGCAGTTGGCAGAATCCGGCGAGGACGTTGACATCGTGATTTGGCCGGAGAATTCCTCCGACGTCAACCCTTTCCGTGACCGACAGGCAGGCGCGCTGATCCAAGAAGCCGTGGATGACATCCAAGTGCCAATCATGGTGGGCACGTTGACGGTTGACGAAGTCGGCGAACGCAACACCATGCAGGTCTTTAACGCCGATGGCGAACCGGGGGATTACCACTACAAGAAATACTTGCAGCCCTTCGGCGAAACCATGCCCATGCGAGATATCTTTAAACATGTCTCCGACTATGTGGAGCTCGCCGGCGACTTTAAACCCGGTGACGGCCCAGGTGTAGTCAACATGGCTGACGTAGTGCTCGGTGTAGCAACCTGTTATGAGGTCAGCTTCGACAATGCGTTTAGAACTTCCATTGAAAATGGTGCACAAATCCTGACCAGCCCAACTAATAACGCAACCTTTGGCTTCTCGGACATGACCTATCAGCAGCTGGCAATGAGCCGCATGCGCGCCATTGAGACAGACCGCGCCATGGTAGTTCCTGCAACATCAGGTGTTTCCGCTATTGTTCATCCCGATGGCACGGTGTCTCAGAACACTGAGATTTTCCAGCCTGACTATCTAGTTGAAGAACTTCCACTGCGCGATTCAGTAACATTTGCAGTGCGCTTTGGATGGTGGATTCAACTCATCCTCATCGCCTTAGGCGTGGTGGGTGCAGGGTATGCTTGGATGATAAAACGTCAGCCTCGCAACGTTAAAACTGCCAAGCCTGCTCAAGCAGAGGCATAGAATCAGTTATGTTTTCTTTGGCCCCAATCATATTTTTGCCGATTAAGGAGTACCAACGCCCGTGACTTCTCCACAGACCGCACTGTCTGACAGCACTTTGGTGATCATCCCAACGTTCAATGAGATTGAGAACTTGCCGCTGATCACCAAGCGTGTGCGTGAAGCAACCCCAGAGGTTCACATTCTGATCGTGGATGACTCTTCTCCTGACGGCACCGGCGAGCTCGCTGATGAGCTCTCTGAGAAGGATGACCACCTGCACGTCATCCACCGCAAGAGCAAGGATGGCCTGCTGGGCGCCTACATCGCGGGCTTCAAGTGGGGCCTAGAGCGCGACTACCAGGTTCTGTGCGAGATGGACGCTGATGGCTCCCACGCACCAGAGCAGCTGCATCTACTCCTAGAGGAGATTGATAAGGGAGCTGACCTGGTTATCGGCTCCCGCTATGTTGAGGGCGGCGAGACCGTCAACTGGCCTGCTTCCCGTGAGTACCTCTCACGTCTGGGCAACATCTACATCTCTATGGCACTGGGCGCTGGTCTGTCCGATATGACCGCTGGTTACCGCGCATTCCGCCGTGACCTGCTGGAGTTCATTGACTTCGATGAGCTTTCTGATGCCGGCTATATCTTCCAGGTTGACCTTGCATTCCGCGCGGTCAAGGACGGTTTTGATGTCCGTGAAGTCCCAATTACCTTCACTGAGCGCGAATACGGCGAGTCCAAGCTGGATGGCTCCTTTGTTAAAGACTCCCTGTTTGAGGTCACCAAGTGGGGCCTTGAACACCGTACTGAGCAGGCCAAGGACGCAGTCGAGGACGTCACCCCAGTGGTGAAGAAGCTGGTGGAAGATACTGGCGTGACCAAGGTTCCATCCCGTTTGGGCGAAGCAACCTCCTACGTCGGCGATCTGGCTGGGGAAGTCTGGAAGCTAGCAAAACATACGGTAAACGACATGCGCTCGGGCTCAAAGCGCTAGGCTTTTAGCAACAACTATTTTGCGTAAGGAAAACCATGGCTCACGTAGTTTTTGATAACGCCACTTGTACCTACCCGGGCGCCGAGGAGCCTTCCGTGGACAAGTTCAATTTGGAAATTGCTGATGGCGAATTCCTGGTCCTCGTTGGCCCGTCGGGCTGCGGCAAGTCCACAACCTTGCGCATGCTCGCGGGGCTCGAGATGGTAACCGATGGCTCAATCTCCATCGGGGACAAGGACGTCACCAACACTGAGCCACGCGACCGCGATATCGCCATGGTTTTCCAGAACTACGCCCTGTATCCACACATGTCTGTGCGTGACAACATGGGCTTTGCGTTGAAGATGGCCGGTAAGTCCAAGGCAGAGATCAATGAGCGCGTCGAAGAAGCCGCGGAGACTCTCGGCCTCACTGAGTTTCTTGACCGCAAGCCAAAGGCACTGTCTGGTGGTCAGCGTCAGCGAGTGGCCATGGGACGCGCGATTGTGCGCAGCCCCCAGGTGTTCTTGATGGATGAGCCATTGTCCAACTTGGATGCCAAGCTGCGTGTGCAAACCCGTACTCAGATCGCAGCACTGCAGCGCAAGCTCGGGGTAACCACCGTGTATGTTACCCACGACCAGACTGAGGCCTTGACCATGGGGGATCGCATCGCAGTGCTTAAGGAAGGCAAGCTGCAACAGGTTGGTACCCCGCGTGAGCTCTACGATTCACCACGCAATACCTTCGTGGCTTCCTTCATTGGTTCACCAGCAATGAACCTTTCGACATTTAGCGTCGACGCTCAGGGCTATGCCACCAATGGCTCGGCGCGAGTTGAGCTTCCTGAACAGGCACGTTCCGCAATTTCATCCTCTGGCGAATCCACCGTTGTGGTTGGATTCCGTCCTGAAGGACTGGAGTACGTTCCAAGCGCCGATCAGCTCCCAGCAGATAGCCATGGTGTTGTGTCCTTCGTTGTTGACTTCACCGAGGAACTCGGAAGCGACACCTACCTCTACGGCCACCTTGATGGCACCGAGGCTAGCTCCGCACCTAGCGTGTCAGCTATTTCGACCAATGCAGGTACAGCAGGCGCGGCAGGCGCCGCACCGGCTGCTCCGGTAGCAACACAGAACGCCGCAGACATTGTCATGCGCGTAGCTGCGAGCGCCAATATCCAGGCAGGGGAGACCGTTCACGCAGCAGTAGTTCCAGGCGGACTGCACGTGTTCTCCGCCGGCGATGGTGAACGCCTCAATTAAGTTCACACAAAAGTAAGGTGCGGGCCTCCAAGAAAATCTTTGGAGGCCCGCACCTTTGCATTGAGAGTTTAAGCTCAGGCGTAAAGCAAGAACTACTTGCCGTTCTTTGCCTGTTCTTCCTGCTGTTCCTTCAGCATGCGAGCTGCGGAGCGACGACGCTTGCGCAACGCATCAATGCGCTGTTCCAGCAAGGAATCAAGTTCTTCGATGGAGCGACGCTCACGCAGCATGTCCCAGTGGGTACGTGGTGGCTTGATTGGCTTGGACTCTACGCCTTCGCCCTCAACCAGGGTGCCCCATGAACCGTTCTTGCACAGCCATTCCACTGGAATTTCTGCATCGTGTGCGAAAGGAACCTCGTAGATCTCACCCGCTGCCGTGCGGTACTTGACCATCTGGCGTGGAGCGAGATCGTGGTCGCGGTCGGTTTCGTAGCTAACAGTGCCCATGCGGCTGCCACGGAGTACGCGATCTGCCATTGCGACATCATCCTTTACATCTAGGGATAGGAGAGCGCGGGTGAAAACACCCACAGCACCTTCTCATTAAACAGAGCTATAAGTATAACGGACAAGCACTGAAAATTGTTCCCGGCATCCCCAAGACTTATTATTCAACTGTGAGGAGTCACCCACGAAGCCGCCGGCATGGACTCACTAGTTTGGCAAACGTTGTACTAAGGTAGAGCAAGTGATGCGTACTTCTGATAGTGAAGGTGACAAAGCAGCCTGTCAGTGGTGTGGGAAATCTGTTGTAAACCAGGGTAGAGGCAGGCCAAAGAAGTATTGCAGCTCCGCGTGCAAGCAACGTGCATACGAGAAACGAGCTGCTCTACGGGATTTTTCGGACAACGAGAAAGCCTTGACCTTATCGCCTGAGCGCGCGGTGAAACTGCATGACGGGCTCTTTGAGCTTCGTTGTTCTGCCGAGGATATTGCCACAGCAATTGAAGAAGGCGCACCAGCATCAGAGGTACGGCACCTGTGTGACGAATTGGTTGGCATTGCCCGCCGAGTGGAAGAGTTGAGATAGAAACCTAATGTTGAAGAAGATTTTCTACAATCGCAAAATTATGGTCCCAATTTTTATTGTGATCATCGTGGGCTTGACGCTGGTTGCGCTTGTCCCAATGTTCTACACACTCTTCATGGGCTCCGGTGTGAAGACTGAACCAATCAATGCCGAACGAACCGAGCCAGCATCCACCGAACTGGATGGCAATTGGGAAGTTATCCAAGGTAACGCTCACAATTACAGCTCCGTAGGCTTTACCTTTGGCGAGGTTCTGCCAGCTGAGGTCACTGTCACTTCAGGCTCCACCAAGCATGTGAGCGGCCAGGCTGAGATTACCGACGGCACCGTTGAATCCGCAGCAATCACCGTGGATATGGCCGAGCTTTCTACCGATAAGCAAGTCCGTGACCAGAATATGAAGGACAAGCTGTTTGAGACTGATCAGTTCCCGGAGGCAACCTTTGAGCTGACCGAGCCAGTTGACTTGAGCACGTTGCCTGAGGACGGCACTCTTGGCGAGGTTGAGCTCACTGGCGACCTGGCCATCAAGGACACCACCAAGAATGTCACCGCGCCATTCCAGGCCGTGCGTGACGGCGACACCATCTTGCTGGGTGGCGATATTCAAATTAATCGTCTTGATTTCAACGTCATCACACCGGACATGATTGCGGCCAAGATCGAAGAAGAAGGTGCCGTCAACGTTCGCGTAGCACTGGGCAAGATCGAAGAATAGCTACCGCGAAAGCTGCAACCAGATAATTACCCCTAATAACGTCACGGTGACGTTATTAGGGGTTTATTCAGCCTTGCGGCTGCTTAAGGGCAATGGGGCCCTGAAGCGACTTCAGCAGCTAAAGACGGACAAATGCACCGAAACTCATCGACGGCCCGACGCGAACCCGGGTTGAACAGCCGAGCAGCAACGCACAAACAAAGCGAGGACGCGTACCTAAGCAAGAAAAGGCGCACATGCTCGACACGATTATTAGAGCAAACACAATAATAAACACAACGCACCGAATGTAGTGCAGCGATTTTTCTACAGCGAATGTTTCAAGTGCATCAAGCGTTTATCGAAGGTAAACCGTGGACTGTGGGCATTAATAAGCAATTGCTCCTTTTGTCCGATAATGTACATTATGTCATTATACATTTGGGTGCCGCTCTCCCCAGTTTCCAACTTGGATTGTTTATCCGCTTAGACATCCGCTCGGCTAACTAGCTCTTGGCCTGACCGTTGGCCCGCGCTTAGCGCCATTCGGTTTGCACGGACCGCCGTTCTGCAGCGAGCGCCGTGTGGATGACTGGACGCCAGGCCCGCAGGCTCGATCGCTTTAGGCCTTCGCAGCCCATTTCAGTATGATGTGCGCCATTGTGCGGTAAATGACTTTGATTTCTAATTGTTCACGCGTTAGTCTAAAAGTCTCACGGAATGGGAATGTTTCGTCCATTGAGTGAGACTTTTACTTTAATCACCAGGTTAGAGGTGTGCAATAGGTATGTTGCGGCTTCTCACCTTATGACACAGCGAATTAGAAAGCGCCAGAATATTGACTACCTCTGTTTTTCAAGATGGGAATACGCCCACTGCGGGTTCGGCTGCTAAGTTGACGCCGAAAGATCGTCGTCGTGTCGCGTTTGCATCAACTATCGGCACCACGATTGAGTTCTATGACTTCTATATCTACGCCACCGCGGCCGTAGCGGTCTTCCCTCTCCTGTTCTTCCCTGCTACTGAGGATCCAACTGTAGCGTTGCTGCAGTCGTTTGCCACCTTCGGTCTGGCGTTCGTAGCTCGTCCTTTGGGCTCCATTGTCTTCGGCCACTTTGGTGACCGCGTTGGCCGCAAAGCAACTCTCGTTGGCGCGTTGCTGACCATGGGTATTGCAACGTTCATCATCGGTTTGCTGCCAACCTATGCCACCGCAGGCATTCTCGCGCCGGCACTGCTGGCACTGATGCGTTTCTGCCAGGGCTTAGGCCTGGGCGGCGAATGGTCCGGCGCTGCCCTGCTGGCATCGGAGACTGCTGAGGACGGCAAGCGTGCATCGGCAGCCATGTGGCCACAATTCGGTGCGCCATTCGGATTCTTCCTAGCTAATGGCTTGTTCCTGATTCTGGTTTCCGTATTGGGCTACACCCGCGGTGACACCACCGGCCCATTCATGGAATGGGGCTGGCGCATCCCATTCTTGGCTTCCGCAGTCATGGTTCTCATCGGTCTGTATGTCCGCCTGAAGTTGGAAGAGACCCCGGTATTCCAGAATGCTGTTGACCAAGGCAAGAAGGTTAAGGCACCCATCACTGAGGTATTCAAGGTCGCTGGCAAGCCAATGTTCATTGGCACCTTCGTCATGGTGGGCTGCTACACCTTGTTCTACTTGGTCACCACCTGGATTCTGTCTTTCGGTATTGGTGATCCTTCACAGGGCCTGGGCTTGGGCATCGAATACACCGACTTCCTGCAGCTGCAGCTGATTTCCATCTTCGCGTTTATCGCAGGTATCCCAGTATCTTCCATCCTGGCCGACAAGCGCGGACGTAAGCCAATTCTGGCAACAGTTTCCGCCCTGATCATTGTCTTCGGCTTCACCTTCACCCAGTTCCTGTCCATTGAGACAGCAACTGAAAGCTCCGTGCTGGCCTTCCTGACCATCGGCATGTTCTTGATGGGTCTTATTTTCGGCCCAATGTCAGCGGTACTGCCAGAGCTCTTCCCCACTAACGTGCGCTACACCGGCTCCGGCATTGCGTACAACGTCTCCTCCATCCTGGGCGCGGCGATTGCACCGTTTATCGCCACCTGGCTGGTTGCACAGGTCGGTGTTCACGCAGTGGGCTTCTACCTGGCCATCGTGTCTGCAATCTCCTTGATTGCAGTACTGTCCATGAAGGAACTGTCCAAGCAGGACCTCAACGACGTCTAAAGTTGGGTTAAGTAAAGAAAAGTGTGTCTGTCGGTGTGTCGGGCAAGAATTCGACTGCTCTCGCTATGACGGCACGTACTTACTGGTAGACGAGCTATCGCTGAGTTTTAAGGCCGCGCAAGGGCATTGTATTGAGATGCGCACCCCACGGCAAAGAAGTGCTCTCGAGGAGCTTTCCATTTGATTCTTCGGTCCCTGTAAGCGAAGCTAACTGGCTGTTGTACAGGCCTTATGCTCCTAAGTGTGTGCCGGGGCGGTGTCGCTGCTGTTCGTACCATATTGAAATCTCCGTCGTGGCATTGACGTGAAAATGCCGGTTTATAGCTCCTGAGGAACTATAAACCGGCTAAAAACAGGTGATGAACTGGTAAAAGAAGGCCAACTCAGACACACTTTTCTTTACTTAACCCCTAAAGTTCGCACCTCAATAGCCACACAAAAATTCCCACCTTCCACCAGTTCGCTTTCCTGGTGTGAGGTGGGAATTTATTTTGCCATATTCCGGCAAATGCGCCTGTTCTGGTGCTGCGCTTCTGCGCAGCCTCCCTACTTGTCTTCGGGCAGGCTGTAGTGCGCGACCTGGCATGGGTAGTAGTTAGCCAGTTGAACATCCTTGACGTTGCCGCCGTCGAGGGCGATTTCCAGACGGTCTAGAATCAGTTCCCACTTTGGGGCGATAAGACTGATCTGTTCTTCAACGCCTTCCACGCTGTGGTGGAATTCCAGGTAGGTCTCATGGTTGTCTTCCTCAGTGAGGTAGAAGCGGATGTTGAGATCGTGGCCCTGGTGGTCGTTGACTGCCAAGTGCAGGTAGGTGTACGGCGTGGACTCAGCGATGGTCACGTCGTAGCTGGACTCGATTTCTTCCGAAACCATGGTCATGCGTGAAGCATCGCCCAAGGTGTGGCAGTGGCCAAACCAGCGGGAGATGCGGGCAGCGTTAGCCAGGTAGCCCCACACAACTTGTGGTGACTGCGGCAGCTCACGCGAAATTACGATCTGTCGCCCGTTGTCGGTTTCTTCGATATCACCGGTTGGCTCGAAGTTCTCAACATCGAGTGCATCCCTTGCATCCGCTAACGCCACGGTGGAACCGCCGCGCAGGTTGTGCGAAGCACGCTTTTCAGACACTTAAACAGTCTCCTTAAGTAGATACTGCATTGTAGATATAGATGAGAATAGGCACTCAGGGGCCAAGAAAGGGCCCATTAGCAATTAATAGACCCTTAAAATGATGCTTGTTTTTTAGCAAGACACAACACTAGCCCTCCTTTTCGGCAAGGTGGTAACAGATCCGCCGTTCACCCCCGATTGGAGGGGGCTAAAGGTTGCCCTCACCTGCACCTATAGTCTCAGAACTGTGCCGGAAGTTACCTTCGCCCACCCCGGTGGCGGTGGGTGGCAACGAAGGCCACGGAATCAATCATACCCAGGGCCAGCAGTGCTTCACGCAGCGCAAATTGATATGTCCACAGCCGGCGAAATACTTGGTCGAAGCCGGCCGCAGCGGCCTCACGCAGACGGCCATCAAAAAAGGACCGTTCATACTGCAAGGAAGCCTTGTAGTGCGTGCCCAGGTGCAGATGTTCCACAACGCGCAGGCCAGAGTGGCGTTCGAGCAACTTGTGTACGTCTTCCACGCTGGGCAGTTCCATGCCCGGCCAGATGTACGCGCGCAGGGGCTGCAGCGCAGAATAGGCAGCTTTTGACATCGTTTCGGTAGTCACCATCGATTGCAGGACCGCGCGGCCCGTGCCCACCAGCAAGCGGCTTAAGGCTTCCACAAATGCTTGACGTTGCTTGGGGCCCAGAGCTTCGAGCTTTTCGATGCTCACTATCGCCTCATAACGACTCTTCAACTCAGTACGGTTCGGAATTCCTTCATTCAGCGCAAGACAGGCCACTGAATCATCAACGCCCTCCAAGACCAATTGGTCATTGAGGAACTTCAAGTGGGCATCGTCAGCCGATGCAATATCAACCGTCGCGCGGCGAGCCGCAGCCTGAACTGCAACCTGTGCGCCAGATGCCGGGTAAATCAGCATGTGCGTGCCCACGTTTGTCTTCGTTAGGTCACACAACTCAGTTGCCCAGCGGCGCTGCGCGTCAGCGAGGTCCTCCCGGTCAACGGTGTCATCGGGCTCATGCACGGTGGTGACATCCACAAAATGCGGCTTCTTTGCACCCGCACCGCGCGTGAAGGACGGCCAAGACTCCCGCACGGTGGTGGAAACACCAGACGTAAACAGCCCGCCATGGTGGCTTAGCCCGTCACCCGAATACAGATTGACCAGATCTCCGGGCAGCTCCCCACCAAAAGACTCTGAGAGCGGAACCTGGTTTGTAGCCGGGTTGTAGCCCACACCGAGCAGGCGTGTGAGAACTTTTACCAAAGTCGAAGAATCCGGCGTGGACCACTCCCCGGCCATATACGATTCCGCGACGCCCAGCCATCCACTGTGCGCAATTCGCGCGAACAACGCATCATGATGGACGACCAGATCGGGCTCAACTTCCAACGAAAGTCCAGCATTGGAGCACGCTTTGGCGAATTCGGCTTCCGCACGACGAGCCCTAACTGCGGTGATGAGCCCGCTGGGGTACGTGGCGATTCCCGGCCATGCTTGCGCATCAATGCTAGACAAGTGTTGGTGTGCGGCCATTTCTGCCTTTCTTAACCCTTAAGGAAAATGAGGGAAACCCCCAGCGGGATCCTCATAGAAGAACTATCGTTTAACCCGAGATTCGATCTTAGTTATTAAATACACGTTTCTTTATCAGGCTTGCCGCGCGAAACGTGGGCCACAGTGTTTAGTAACTAGTCTTTCAGCCTTTTCGGATCTAGACTACTTACGTCGAAAAATTACTTATTACTACAGGAAGGGTGCTCCTTCGCAATGACTGATGCTCCATTTCGTCCAAACGGTGGCCGCCACCACGTCGTCATCATCGGTGCTGGCCTCGGTGGCCTGACTGCTGCTCGCAAGCTCAAGGGTGCCAACGTTGATGTCACCTTGATCGACATGAAGAACCACCACTTGTTCCAGCCAATGCTGTACCAGGTGGCCACCGGCATGATTTCCGCTGGCGAAATTGCCCCTTCCACCCGTCAGCTGCTGCGCAACCAGGACAACGCTAACTTCGTCAACGCAGAAGTAACTGACATTGATATCAAGGCTCAGACCGTGACCGCAGTGAATGATGAGTTCACCCGCGTCTTCGAGTATGACTCCCTCATCGTCGCTTCCGGCTCCGGCCAGTCCTACTTCGGCAACGACCACTTCGCTGAGTTCGCGCCAGGCATGAAGACTTTGGACGACGCTTTGGAGCTGCGTTCCCGCATCATCGGTGCTTTCGAGAAGGCAGAGCTTACCGATGACCCTAAGGAGCGCGAGCGCCTGTTGACCTTCATCATCGTGGGCGCTGGACCAACCGGTGTTGAGCTCACCGGCCAGATTGCTGAGTTGGCGAACCGCACTCTGACTGATGCTTACTCCAACTACTCCACCGCGACCGCAAAGATCTACCTGCTTGATGGTGCTCCTCAGGTTCTGCCACCATTCGGTAAGCGCTTGGGCCGCAAGTCCCAGCGTGCTCTGGAGAAGCTCGGCGTTGACGTTCGCCTGAACGCAATGGTTACCGACGTGACCGAAGAGGCTGTCACCTACAAGAACATGAAGGACGAGTCCGTTCATGAGCTAACCGGTGCAACCAAGATCTGGTCCGCTGGTGTTGCTGCTTCCCCACTGGCTCGCCTTGTTGGTGAGCAGGCTGGCGTTGAGGTCGACCGCGCTGGTCGTGTATCCACCAACGAAGACCTGACTGTTGGCGAGTACTCCAACGTCTACGCGATTGGTGACCTCATGGGTCTTAACCGCCTTCCTGGCCTGGCTCAGGTTGCAATGCAGGGTGGCGCTCACGCTGCCAAGCTCATCGCCGCAAAGACCGATGAAGAGTCCACCGCTAATGAGACCGAAGCATTCGATTACTTTGACAAGGGCACCATGGCGACCATCTCCCGCGGCTACGCCGTTGTGAAGATGGGCAAGACCGAGATCACCGGCTTTATCGGCTGGTTGGCTTGGTTGGGTCTGCACGTCAGCTACGTCACCGGTTTCCGCAACCGCCTGGTCACCATCATCAACTGGTTCCAGAACGGTTTCACCCGCTCCCGCGGCAACATCGAGATCACCAAGCAGCAGGCTTACGCCCGCAACATCATCAATGAATCCAAGAAGCAGGAAGTCAATTAAAGCTTCTTTGGTTGAAAAAAGCGCTCGCTAGCACCTCGTTCATTCGAGGGCCAGCGAGCGCTTTCGCGTTCTTAACCCAGGAGCGAGCTACCCGGGCGTGACAGTACCGCCACCAAGAAAGTCGAGTTCGCGCTAAAGGTATTCATGTCCCACGATGAGAACTTGAAGTCGATGCGGAAACCGACCTTTTCTACGAGTGCGAGGAATTCATCAAAGCTCCAGCCACGGCCTTCGCCGAAACCGACGACGAAGCGGCCGCCGGGCTCAAGTGCGTTGAAGATATTGCGCAGCGCTGCTTCGCGGCCGTCTTGGGCGAGAAAGCCCATGACATTGCCGGCGGAGATAGCTAGATCGAAGCCGTTGTCCGGGATCTCATCGTTCGTGAGGTCCCCCACTTCCCAGCGCACATCGGGGTGTTCTTCGCGCGCATAATCAATCAAGATTGGGTCAATATCCATGCCCAGCACATTGTGGCCTTGCCGCGCCAAATATCCACCGACACGGCCGGTACCACAGCCAGCGTCTAATACCTTGGACCCGCGCTCCAGCATGGCGTCTGCAGTGCGAGCCTCGCCGTGAATGTCTTTTCCTTCTGCTTCCAAGACTTTCCAGCGGCGGGCGTAGTTATGGGAGTGGGAAGGATCTGCTTCCGTGATTTCTTTCCAGGTTGCCATGACAATGAGTATAGGTGCTCTGGTTGCGGGTATGATTCCTAACCGTCACGATGACGGGGAACATCCCCGCCGCAACCACTGGGAAAAGGAGGCTGATATGCCCGCTGTACCGTCGCCGTTTAGGCCGCGCAAGCCAAAGGTTGAGCCTCCTTCACAGTCCAAGATGAACGTGCCCGTTGAGCGCGCGATCGAACACTGCCGCGTCTTTGTCGACGGTGAAGCATTGCCCGGCGAATACACGGTTAACTCAGCGCTGGAAGCCGTTGAAGAATACGGCCGTGGCTTCGTCTGGGTCGGCCTTGTTGAGCCCGTTGAGCACCAGATGACGCGCGTCGCTGAGCAATTCGGCATCCACGAACTGATTGTTGAAGACGCCGTCTTGGCGCACCAGCGCCCCAAGCTGGAGCGCTATGACGATCAGCTTTTCGTGGTCGCACGCTCAGTAAACTACCGCGACTCCGATGAGGTGACGGACCGCCGTGACGTCATCTCCACGGGTGAGGTGCAGATGCTCATGGGCAAAAACTTCCTCATCACTGTCTGCCACAAGGCGAAGCTACCCAACTTGGCGTACACCGTCGCTGATGAGCAGTCGCTTGTGGAAATCGGCCCCGTTGCTATGGTCTGGAAGATTCTGGATATGTTGGTGGACCGCTACTCAGAGATTTCCGCGCTGCTAGCAGTCGAGGTCGATGAAATTGAAGAAGAAGTCTTCGAGCCCGGCGTGAAGTTCGACGTCAACCGCATCTACCTCTATAAGCGCGAGATTCTAGAGATGAAGCACGCTATTGAGCCGCTGTCTGCTGCCTTGAAGTCGCTGGTTGAAAACAACAAGGACCTCATCGACAAGCAAATCCGCTCCTACCTCCGCGATGTCAACGACCACCAATCAGTGGTCAAAGACCACATCCAAAGCTTCGATGAACGCCTTTCTTCACTTCTCGATGTCTCCGTGGCCAAAGTCTCCATGCAGCAAAACACCGACATGCGCACCATCTCAGCCGTGGTTGGCATGGCTGCCGTGCCCACGCTCATCGCGGGTATTTACGGCATGAACTTCGACAACATGCCCGAGCTGCACTTGGAATACGGCTACTACATTTCCATTGCATTCATGGTCATCACCGTCGGCGCCATCTTCTGGTGGTTCCGCAAAAACAACTGGTTGTAGGAAACTCAAGAGTTTTCCCACAACCGAAGGTTCGCCTTCTACAACCAATTCGTATCCGGCAACCCATGTTTCGATGGAACATCGGCAAGCTGTGCTTAGCCAAGCGTCATCGTGCGCAGCTTGGACAAGGCTACAAGCTTGCCCTCGTGGCGTAGTTCAATGTTCCAAATCTGGCTGCGCCGACCCGTCTGAATTGGCGTGGCATGCGCTTCAATGATGCCGTTGGTCACTGACTTGATGAAGTCGGTGTTGTTGTTGACGCCCACGACAACCTCGCCGGCTTGGACAACACCCGCGATGGAACCCACTGATTCCGCGATCGAGCAATACACGCCGCCGTTAACCAAGCCCCACGGTTGCAGCAACGACGGGGTCACGCGGACCATGGCGCGCACCTCGCCGCGAGTTATATGCGTATAGCGAAGGCCAAGTGTTGCATCAAAACCAATTGCATTCTCATTAAGCAACGCCAACTCGGGCTGATTCAGAGGACGCTTGTGCGCGATTTTTAGCAGCTCATCCAACTTTTTGCGGATCTC
This sequence comes from Corynebacterium casei LMG S-19264, assembly GCF_000550785.1. NCBI lineage: Bacteria > Bacillati > Actinomycetota > Actinomycetes > Mycobacteriales > Corynebacteriaceae > Corynebacterium > Corynebacterium casei. The sequence goes on along the minus strand of NZ_CP004350.1, from coordinate 1,534,680 downwards.
CCCGCTGTGATTCGGTGGGTTCATAGGTATTCATCTTAGGCACCACTCGGTGTGCTTGTAACCACTTGGCGGCACGCGAGTCAGCAGTGTGCGTAAAATGTCGGGTATGAGTGAAACTACTGATCGTGCCCACATTGGTGTTGTCGGATTGGCAGTTATGGGAAGCAACTTAGCCCGTAACTTTGCCCGAAATGGCAACACCGTCGCCGTGTATAACCGCAGCCCTGAGCGCACCCGCGCGCTGATTGAAGATCACGGTTCCGAAGGCAATTTCATCCCTTCCGAAACCGTTGAGGACTTCGTCGCTTCCCTGGAGCGCCCACGCAAGGCCATCATCATGGTCCAGGCTGGTCCCGCGACGGATGCCGTGATCAACCAGCTGGCTGACGCTATGGATGATGGTGACATCATCATTGACGGCGGCAACGCCTTGTACACCGACACCATCCGCCGTGAGAAGGAAATGGCGGAGCGCAACCGCCACTTCGTCGGCGCTGGCATCTCTGGCGGCGAAGAGGGCGCGCTGAACGGTCCTTCCATCATGCCTGGTGGCCCGGCCGAGTCCTGGAAGACCTTGGGCCCAATCCTGGAGTCCATCGCTGCTGTGGTTGATGGCGTTCCTTGTGTGACCCACATCGGTCCTGATGGCGCCGGCCACTTTGTGAAGATGGTCCACAACGGCATTGAGTACGCTGACATGCAGGTCATCGGAGAGGCTTACCAGCTGCTGCGCTACGGCGCTGGCATGGAGCCAGCTGAAATTGCTGAGGTGTTCAAGGAATGGAACTCCGGCGACCTGGATTCCTACCTCATCGAAATCACCGCTGAGGTCCTGGCCACCACCGATCCGGACACTGGCAAACCACTTGTCGATGTCATCGTGGACGCCGCCGGCCAAAAGGGCACCGGCCGCTGGACCGCTATCGGCGGCCTCGAGTTCGGCATCCCAATCACCGCTATCGCAGAAGCTGTCTTTGCACGTGCACTGTCCTCTTCCGCTGACCAGCGCACCGCTGCGCAGGAAGGCGAGCTGCCAGCTGGTACCGCTGTTGATCTCGAGGGCCTGGGCACCAGCCGCGAGGACTTCATCGAGGACGTTCGCCGTGCGCTCTACGCCTCCAAGCTGATTGCATACTCCCAGGGCTTCGACCTGATCAAGGCTGGCTCCGATGAGCACAACTGGGACGTTGACCCACGCGACTTGGCCACCATCTGGCGCGGCGGCTGCATCATCCGCGCAAAGTTCCTGGATCGCATCCGCGAGGCATATGACACTAACCCAGCGTTGCCAGCACTGATTTTGGATCCTTACTTCAAGGGTGAGTTGTCCGACCTCATCGATCCATGGCGACGCGTGGTCATCGCCGCAACCCAGCTGGGTCTGCCAGCACCAGTCTTTGCGTCTTCACTCTCCTACTACGACTCCCTGCGCGCATCCCGCCTGCCAGCGGCATTGGTTCAGGGTCAGCGTGACTACTTCGGTGCACACACCTTCAAGCGTATGGATAAGGAAGGCACCTATCACATCGAGTGGTCCGATGACCGCTCCATTACCAAGATGGATTAACTTCCGCTGTGGCGCGGCGGCTAAGCTGAGAGGCAATGACTACTTTTGCCGATCTTGGCTTGCCCCGCCCCATTATTTCTGTCCTAGCTAAGCAGGGCATCACCTCGCCGTTTCCTATCCAGGAGGCGGCGATTCCTGATGCTCTCGCCGGAAAGGACATCCTCGGCCGCGGCCCCACAGGTTCCGGTAAGACCTTCACATTTGGCTTGCCGATGATCTCCCGGCTCGCCAGCTCCGGCGCCTCCAAGCCAGGCCGCCCCCGCGGCTTGGTGCTGGCGCCAACCCGCGAGCTAGCTATTCAAATCCAGGAACGCCTGGATGAGCCCGCTAATGCGATGGGCCTACGCGTTCTTTCTGTGGTTGGTGGTGTCAACATCAACAACCACATCCGCAAGCTTGCTCGTCCAGTGGACATTCTGGTGGCCACCCCGGGCCGTGCCCAGGATCTAGTGAATCAGCGCAAGCTTTCCTTGGCTGATGTTTCGCTCACCGCCCTTGATGAGGCGGATCAGATGGCTGACATGGGCTTTTTGCCACAAGTGAAGAAGCTTCTGGATCTCACCCCCAACGATGGCCAGCGTCTGCTGTTTTCCGCCACGCTTGATGGAGACGTAAACAAGCTGGTCAACCGCTTCATGCACGATCCAATCACGCACTCGACCGCGCCAGTTCAGGCCGCCGTGGACACTATGAAGCACTACCTGTTTTTCGTCGGTGAGCGCGATGACCGCAACAAGGTTGTCACGCGCATTGGCGCACGCGATGGCAAGACCATCATGTTCATGCGCACCAAGCACGGCGTCGACCGCCAGGCAAAGAAGCTGCGCCGCGCCGGCATCCCAGCGATGGGCTTGCATGGCGACAAGGGCCAAAACACCCGTACCACTACCCTGCAAGGCTTTGCTGACGGCAGCGTCTCCGTTCTAGTCGCCACCGATATTGCCGCGCGCGGCATCGACGTCCACGACGTCTCTCTGGTTGTTCACGTAGACCCACCAGCAGAGCACAAAGCATATTTGCACCGCGCCGGCCGCACCGCCCGCGCAGGCGAGGCAGGTACCGTGGTCACCTTGGTCATGGACGCCCAGCGCGACGAGGTGGACAAGCTCATCGCCAAGGCCGGCGTGGATGCCCAAAGCATCGATCTGACCAATGACGCCAGCCCAGCCCACAACCGCACCCTCGCCGCGATTACGGGCGCGCAGGCTCCCACCGGCGTGGCACTGCCGGAGCCAGGCCAGCAACAGCAGAAGAAGTCTTCCAAGCCCAAGGCTGCAAAACCCCGCAGCGGCGGAGGCCGAGGCGGCGCTTCGCGTGGCGGTTCTTCCCGCGGCGGTGCAACACTCTCCGGCAAGCGCGGCAATACCCCGCGAGGAAAGGGCTCGAAGGCGGGCGGAGGGGCATCGTCAAGCAATAAGCCTTCCCGCAGTAACAACTCGAGGCGACGCAGCTGGTAGAAATGGATGTCCTCGACCCTTCCGAATGGCGTGCGCGAATGGCTGCGCACGAAACCCGCGCGGATGAGTTGCTGGCCACCTACCGGCACCCCGGCACGAAGCATCCCATCTTCGATTTTTTATTCAACTACTACCCGGTCCGGCCCAAGCACCTGCGGCAGTGGCACCCCGGGGTGGGCACTTCGCTTGCCGACGCTCCCTCCGCACCCCACACGACCTGGCGCGACTATGCAACCGACGGCGACGTTGTTGCCCTTGACCTCTCTGCCTTTTGGGCACGGCGCGGTGAATCGATGGAGCATATCCAACGGTTGCTGATTAACTCTGAAGCCAACCCTTCGCGCTTTGAATGTTTCGGGCTGCACGAGTGGGCGATGCTGTATAAATCTGAAGAATCCCGCCATGACTTGCCGCTCAGACTCGGACAAACTGGCACCGATGAAGTCGTGGAAACCCACCGTATCCGCTGCTCACACTATGATGCCTTCCGGTTCTTTACTCCCCCTGCGCGTCCTTTGAACCTGACTGTGCTGGAGCGCAAAGACCAAGTCCATACTGAACAGGCCGGTTGCGTACATGCGACGATGGACCTGTACAAATGGGCCTGGAAAATGGGGCCGCTGGTGCCCGGTGAGCTCTTCCTCAACACCCTCGAACTAGCCGTCGACGCTCGTATTTTAGACATGGAGGCTAGCCCCTATGACTGTCGTAAGCTAGGGTTTTCCGTGGTGGCCATCGAGACGCCGGATGGCAAGGCAGAGTATGTGCGCCGGCAACGAAACTTGGCCGCGCGCGCAAAGCCACTGCGCAGTCGGCTTGTCGTACTCATTGAGGAAGCTAAACGCGCTAATCTGAACTCCTGAAATACTGTGGCGTAGGAAATGAAAGGCACTGCAGAATGGCTCGGCACTCAAACGGAAAAGACAATTACAAGGTCGCAGGCTGGGTCATTGCTGTGGCCATTGCCGTGGTAGTCGCCATAATTGCGCTTATCATCTTCCTTCTCAGCCGCGGCGGCGACGACGTCGATAACGCTGCTGATTCCGCCATTACTTCTGAGGCACCCGCGGAGACTCAAGAAGACGACGCCGCCACAGAGCGCACCTATGAGGAAGTCACTTCCGAAGAGAACGAGGCTGAGGCAACGTCCGAGGCGCCTGAGACTTCCGAGACTGAGACTCCGTCTGAAGCGCCCGCTGCGCCTTCCGCCACCGCTTCTGACACTCTGATCCTGCTGGATACTTCCGACGGCCTAGCCGGGCAATTTGAGCCTGTTACCGGCGCTCTTGCCAACACCGCGCGGGCCCTAGCTGCCGATGGCCAATCCGTCGCCCTGTGGAACTACTCGTCGCCGCTTAACCCTGGTGTGACCGTGGGCTTCCGCGACAACCTGGGCTTTGGCAGCGGCGAGGATGCCGCCAACACCATCACCGCTTTCGGCACTGGCGGTGCGCCGCAGTCCCGCTCCGCAGTCGTGGCAGCGGTCGATACTGCAACCGATCAGGCGGCGAACACCAATGCGCCAGTACGCGTCCTGCTAGTCACCACCGGAACCGACGCTGACATGGATGACGCTTCCTTCGCCCAGGCTTACGGGCAGGCAGCTGGCAATAATGTGGAGCTCTCAGTCGTGCACGTCGGACCTGGTGAACCAGATAGCGCAATTGAGGGTGTTGCTTCCTCCTTCACAGCTGTCGATGGCAACGATTCCACCGCCGTCGCTGATGCTCTGAAGGCAGCCGCCGGCGCCTAATTTACCCCCGTTATGGGGCACTTCTAGGGCTCAAACCTGACTGGTTTGGGCCCTCTTTTTCATGCCCATTTCTGGGCCGTTGCGCCAGTTCGCAAGAGTGTATTTCAAGGTTTAAGTAATCCAGTTTTGGAGCGATTGCTTCGAAAATAGGGGGTTTATTTGTCGAACAGATTGGCTAGGCTGAAATTCAACAAAAGCAAGCCACAAGGGACGCTCTCAACTGCGAAAGGAGGTAGAAATCATGACCGGATATAACCCGACATCCCGCACTCAAGACCCTCATTCCGCTAACGCTATCATTCGCGATTCCATCGAACACATTCGCATCGGACTCATCAATCTGCAGGCAGCAATGCACTCCGTTGACACCTTGAAATTCCATGACATCTACCTCCAGTTCGAGGAATTGGAAGAGCTTTTTGGCAAAAAGACATTCATCGACGCAGCCTTCGCCTTCCTTGCCGAGCGCGATGATGCAGGCCGCATGGTCTCCTCCTCCCACGCCACCGAGTACCTCATCAAACGCTTGGGGCTTTCTTATGGCACCGCCATGGACCGTCTTCGCAATGCACAGACCATTTTCGGCGAGGATGTTAAGCCCGACCCAGGTCCGGAGCCAACGCCGCAGCAGGATCCGGAAGAGCCTGCTGTTGATGAGGCTGTTGACGAAGCAGCTGATAATGCGGCGGATGAAGCTGCGCGAGAACAAGCTGAACAGGCAGCGTGTGAGGAACGCGAAGAACGCGAGGCACGCCAGCGTGAGGCCGACGAGCGCGCCGAACGAGAGAATGACGCCAAGGCCCGCAACCGCGAAAAGATTGGAACCGGCTCCATTCCCGCCGATGTCTTGAGCATGATTGATTACGAGCTCAAGCAACTCGACCGTTACGCCCAGCCAGGAACACACGAACTGCGCGCCATAGCCATCGATAAGGCAAAGAAACTATCAAAGACCCAGCTGAAGAACTGGCTGCGTTCCGCAGTCCGCAAGGCTAACGCCAACGCAGTTATGCCCAACGGCGAGAAAGACCACACTGCGCTGACGAAAAAGCGCGAGTTCATCATCTCCAAGCCTGATGCCGAAGGCATGGTGTCTTTCCGCGGCAAGCTCGACCCAACCTCCGCCGCAATACTCATGAAGGCCATGTCCCCTGCGGCCCGTCCCGGCTTCGATAAGGAAGAGACAGGGTTCGAAGACAACCGCAGCCTGACTCAGCGCCGCGCGGACCAGCTCACCCAGCTGTGCTCCAACTTCATGACCAGCCGTCATCCTGACTCTGGACTGTCCAGCATCGTGGTCTCTGCAACGCGCCAAGAATTGGAAAACCTCTCCCCTAATACACTGCTGCCAACCGACACCGGAATCTTCCTCACCCCGCTGGACTTGGTCCGCTTGGGCGCTGCTGGCAGCGATTTCCTGTGCATCATGGATGACACAGACTTCCAGCCGCTGGCATTCGGACGCAGCAAGCGCACCGCTACGCTGGCGCAAAAGATTGCACTAATTGCCTCCGAAATGGTGTGCTCCCACGATGGCTGTGAGACCGCCGCAATGAACTGCGACGTCCACCATATCGTCGCCTGGAGCTTCCAAGGCGTCACGGACTTAAAGAACCTGACGCTACGATGCAGAAGGCACCACGGGGATAACAATGACGCCCAGGACTTCCGGCGCAACATGGCCCATGCAGCCCGCTGCCCCGATACCGGGCGGGCTGGAACGCAATATCCGCGCACTGACGGCCTTAAATTCAATGACTCAACGGCCGCGCAACAATCAGCGCACCACAAGCTCAAACATCAGGACCCTGCTGAGCCAGAACATCCAGCTAGTAGCGCACACGCCGAGTCCCCTCCTCCGGGAGGAGCACCTGGAGGTCCGCCGGGGAGTTCGCCGCCGGCTAGTCGAGCAACGAGCACACCGCCTGAACCTAGTGAAGAGCAGACCAGTCTCTTCACAACCGCCTAAAAACAAGTCAACCAACCGACCCCCGGGCACAACCGTGCCTTAGGGACCGTGGTGGTTTTGCCGTCTAGCGGAAGCGCTTCGGGACGTCCGGCTCGCCGAGGGTGAGCATCAGCCGGTTAGCCCAGTTAAAGAAGGACGAAGAATTGATGACATCGATGATGCTGAGGTCATCAAGGCCTACCTCCCGCAATTTCGCCACGTGAGTGTCGTTGAAGGCGAAGGGAGTGCTGGTTAACGCAACCGCGGCGTCGCGGATAGCTGACCACTGCGCGGATCCGAGGTCGGCCTGAATACCTTCATCAAGCAGGCGGTGGATGGCATCGGCATCGCCCCCTTCTTCCTTCGCACGAGCCTGATGCACGGAGGCGCAATACTCGCAGCCGTTGTAGCGAGAGGCGACCGTTGCGGCCAGCTCGCGCTCGGCACGGCCCAGACCGCCCTCGGTGTTGTAGAAGATGTCAAGGTCAGTGACCGTACGGGCCCTCAGCGCGGCTGGGTCGCGGGCTAGTAGGCGGAAGTAAGGCATATCGATACGCTCAGGCTTGATCAGCGAATCCAGGTGAGCCTCGGTGAAATCCGCCTTTTCCATGGGAGCCACCCAAGGCTGCCAGCCGAGGGAATGGTTGACGAACTTACCTGGCTTGACCACCTCCGGCGTCAGAGTGTTCTGCCCTGGTTTCCAGCCAGTATTTGTAACGGTCTTGACAATGGAGCCCGCCGCGTTGGAAGGCTCCTTATCTGTGGAGACTGTGGACACCGAGGAACCGGCAAGAACTCGAAGTCCATGCACCACGCGCTGCTGAAATGCGAGGAAGGAGATCAACTGTGCCAGGGAGACGATGTCGTCGGAGGACCAGCCCGCCGCATCCAGGTGGCCTACCGCGGAAGTATCGGCGTCCCTTGGGTGAAATGTCAACAGATGCGCGAAGTCTAGCGCTGCGGCGAGACGTGCACCCAAGTCAGATTCAGGGGCAAAGATAGTGAACTCGCCCTGGTGGAAAGGACCGGCCGTGGTGCCAGCCGCGATGGCTTCGCGGACGGCAGCGACAAGGGCGTCGTCGGATTCATCGGCGAGAAGGTCGAGGTAGAACTTTGCGGCCTCGCCCGACTGGGAAATGCCCGTGACAAAAGCGGCCACTGTGTAACGTTCCGCGTAGCTGAAGTCGCCAGGATTTTCTGGCTCTAAAAGGGCCTCGAAGCTGGTCTGAGCATTGGCAACGGCGTCGGCGCGGCGCTCACGCAAGGCGATGAAGTCGGCGTCGATTCCGGAAAGTTCATTAATAATATCGGTCATGGTGTCCCCTTTCTACAGGCCCAAGTTTAGGTCGCCGGCGCGGTAACGCTGGCCAGGAATGGCACCGATCAGGTCGCGGGTGAAATCGGATTGTGGGTGGCGGAAGACGTCTTCAGTCACGCCGTGCTCTACCTGTTCACCGCGGCGGAGCACGCTTACGGTGTCAGAAATCTGGCGCACCACGGCTAGGTCGTGGGAAATGAAGATGTAGGTCAGACTCAGGTCTTTCTGCAGCTTGTCCAGCAGCCGGATGATTTGTGCCTGCACGGTGACATCCAGTGCGGAGACAGCTTCGTCGAGGATGACCAGCTCCGGCTCCACAATCAGTGCCCTAGCAATGGCCACACGCTGGCGCTGGCCGCCGGACAGTTCGCGGGGGCGCCGGGAGTACATATCGGCATCCAGAGCTACCAGTTCCAGGTATTGCTTGGCGCGGGCTTGAGCCTTGCTTTTCGATACCTTTGTGAAGTTCCGGTACGGCTCCGCAATGATGTCGCCAATGCGCATGCGCGGGTCCAAAGAGGAATACGGGTTTTGGTAAACCAGCTGGATGTTGCTGCGCAGCTCCTTGCGTTCGGATGCCTTGGCGCCCAGGATATCCACACCGCCTACGGTCACGCTGCCGGAGGTTGGGGTCTCAAACAGTGACACCATGCGGCCGGTTGTGGTTTTACCGGAGCCGGACTCACCGACCAAAGCGTGGGTGGAACCGGGGCGGACCTCGAAAGAGACATTATTGACGGCCGTAAAGTCGCCGTAGGTCTTTGTCAGCCCTGACACCTTGACCAATGGCTCGGTGGCAAATTCTCTAGTGCCGGAGCCTTTCGCAGCGCCCTCGCGGCGGATGGTGGGGGCGGCGAGTGAGGGGGCATCGGCAAGCAAGCGCTTGGAGTAGTCATCCTGCGGGTCTGTCAGCACCGTCGCTGCCCAGCCCTCCTCACGCACCTGGCCTTTTTCCATGACCACAATGCGGTCGGCACGGTCGCCGGCCACCGCCAAGTCGTGGGTAATAAACAGTATGCCCAGGCCAAGCTCTTCGCGCATGCGGTCCAATAGGTCCAGGATGACCTTTTGGACCGTAACATCCAGCGCAGAAGTTGGTTCATCCGCGATGATGAGCTCGGGCTCCAGGGACAAAGCCGCCGCAATGAGCACACGCTGCTTCATGCCGCCCGATAGCTCGTGCGGGTACTGCGCATAGCGCCGCTCCGGGTCATCGATTCCGACCGTGCCAAGCAGTTCAATGGCGCGCTTCTTGCGCTCGGCGGCACTGCCGTAGTTGTGGATCACCATGGCTTCCTCAACGGAGGCACCAATGGTCTTGACTGGGTTGAGCGAGTTGTTCGGGTCCTGCGGGATCAGCGCGATCTGCTGGCCGCGCAGCTGGCGCCATTCGCCACCCGACAAATTCGTGATGTCGCGGCCTTTAAAGTGCACCTCGCCGGTATCAATGCTGGCGTTGCGCGGCAGCAAACCGATGGCTGCCATCGCAGAAGTGGACTTGCCGGAGCCGGACTCGCCCACAATCGCGGTGATTTCACCCGGGTGGACCTCCAGGCTCACGCCGGAGACTGCCGCCACGTCTCCCCTGCGGGTCTGGTAGCTCACAGCCAGATTGTCAATCTTCAATAGTGCAGATGACATGGTTCTTAAGCCTCCGTGTGGATGTTGTGGGACAGGTGGTTGGCGGCCATCACGACGGCGATAATGGCTAGGCCCGGGAAGGTAATCACCCACCAGGCAGTGGCGATGAAGTCGCGGCCGTCGGCGATGATCAGGCCCCATTCTGGGATTGGAGGCGGTGCACCGTAGCCCAAGAATCCGAGGATGGCCAGCTGCAGTATCGCACTACCAAACTGCAAGGTGGCCAGTGCGATGACTGGAGTCAGCGAGTTGGGCAGGATGTGCTTGAACAGCACCTGCACACCAGATGCACCAGAGCCGTAGGCGGCCTCAATGAAGTCGGCCTTGGCCACAGTCATCACCTGCGAGCGCGACAGTCTCGCGAAGGTCGCCACGGAGGTCATACCCACAGCGAACGCGGCGTTGGTGGAGCCGAAGCCCAAGATAATGATGATAGAAAGCGACAGCAGGATACCCGGGATGGATAAAAGGACATCCACGATGCGCATGATCACGGAATCGACCCAGCCGCCGCAGGTGCCAGCCACAAGGCCGAGCAAGGTGCCGAGCAAGAGACCAACGGCGACCGCGATCAGTGCGCCGAACAGGGACTGTTGGGCACCGTAGACAATGCGGCTGTAAACGTCGCGGCCCACAGCATCGGTGCCCATCCAGTGTTCGCCGTTTGGCGCCTGCAGTGCGACGTCCGTGCCGGCATAAGGGTCGGCGCTGGTAAACAGGCTCGGGAACAGCGCCCAAGCAAAGGCGATAACGAGCACGATGATCGCAACAATTGAGCCCGGAGAGGTCCACGGATTGCTGCCCTTATGGCGCCGGGTTGTGGACCGCAGGCGGGATTGCACGTGTTCTTGTGAAGACGTTTGATTGGTCATTTACTTAGCCTTCCTACGCAAACGCACGTCCAGGACCGGATACAACAGGTCCACGATGAGGTTGATAATGATGTACGCGGTGGCCGCGATGACCACGACGGCCAGCAGCACCGGGGTGTCGCGGTTAGACACCGCCTGCACAGTCATGTTGCCAAGGCCGGCGCGGCCAAAGACGGTTTCAGTCACCACGGCGCCGCCAACCAGTTCGCCGAACAGCAGGCCGACCATGGTCAACGCCGGCAGGATGGCGTTGCGCAGCACATTGCGCCAAAAGATCCAGCTTTCCGATGCACCCTTCGCGCGCACCACTTGAACAAAGGACTGTTGGTTGACTTCGTCGATGGAGCGAATCAGCACCTGAATCAATGGCGCAGCCATGGGCACCACCAGCGTCAGGGTCGGCAGAATGAGCCCTTCCAGGGTGCCGGGGTTAATGGCGCCGACCCAGCCGAAGCGGAAGGAGAAGACCTGCAGCAAGATAATCGCTAGCCAAAAGCCTGGCAAAGATACCAGTAGCGAAGGCAGGCTGCGGAAGAAGTTGCCGATGAAGCCCATTCCCGGCACGGTGGCTAGGAATGCAACGATGAGCGCGATGATGATTGCCAGCCCCACCGAGGTGGTCGCAAGCGCCAGGGTGTGTGGCAGATTTTCAGCCACCATCGTCGACACCGAGGTGCCGGTTTGGACGGAGGTGCCAAAATTACCGGTGAGAAAGCCGCCCAGGGTGGTAATGAATTGCACCAAGATTGGCTTGTCGATGCCCATCTCTTCGCGAATTCCCGCGATCTCCGCCTGTGACAACCCGAGTGCGGGAGCACCGTAGCGGGCCATGACGCCATCGGAAGGCAATGCGGAGAGTAGGAAGAATGCCACGGTGAACGTGATAAACAGCACCAGGACTGATTGCCCGATGCGTCGAGCTAATACTCCGGTAGTCATTTACTGTGCCTCCTCGTGGTCAATCCACGCGCCGTAGAAACTGGGTCGGCCAATCGCCTCTGGGTTAAACCCCTTGAGATATGGCTGCACCGCATAGACCACTGGTTCTTCAAACAGCGGCAATGCGTATGCCTGCTCGGTGACATAATGCTGAACTTCTGCCGTGGCGGCCGCACGGCGCTCATCACCCGCGGTGGAGACGACCTTGCTCAGCAGGTCTTCGAGGTGCTGGTCCAAGACATTGCCGTCCTCGTCCTGGTTAATGAAGGAGTCACGGTTGTTGACCGAATAAAGCGACTTGATCACGTCATAGTCCGCGCGGCCGACCATGGTGTGGTCCAGCTGAATCTTGTTAGGGTCCTTGGAGTCTGCGTCCTGGGTGGCTTGGTCGCCGGAGTTCAGGCGCACCTCCACGCCGATCTCGCTGAGCTGTTCCTGCACCATGGTGATGACCTCGCGGGAGCGCGGCTGCGGCATCGCCAGCTTGGCGGTAACACTCAGCTGCTTACCGTCTTTCACGCGGATGCCGTCGGAGCCGACTTCCCACCCGGCGTCATCGAGAAGCCGCTTCGACAGCTCCGGATCGAATGTGTACGCCGCACTTTGGTCCTTGTAGCCCAAAGCCGTCGCTGCCATGGTGGACGTGGCCAGCGGGTAGGACTCAGAGAAGAGCACGTGAATGATCTGCTCGCGGTCCACGCCGTGGATAACAGCCTCGCGCACTGCCTTTTCATTGAAAGGCCAGTGGTTGAAGCGGAACGCCAGCTGGTTATTCATGCCGTTGGTGCCACGGGAGATGACGTTGAGGCCCGCCGCTTCCAAGTGTGGCTCCTGCGGTGCCGACACCTGACGCACAATTTGCACCTGATCCGACGTGATCGCGCCGGTACGCATGGATTCCTCCGCGGCAAGGACATAGTTGATGCCGTCGAGACGCGCTCGTCCCTGGTGTTCGTGTGCTGGCGGCGCCCAGTCATAATCCTCGCGCGCCGACAAGTGCAGGTCGGTGCCCAGACGCTCGCCGTCGATCACGAACGGACCGGAGCCAATCACTGCCTCCGCGTTGCCCGGCGCAAAACCCTCATTGTCCAAGTCAAGCGTGGAATCCGCCAAAAGGCCCGCGTTGAAAGAGGACACCGCCTGCTCAAAACCAGGCGAAGGCACTGAGAAGTAGAACTTCACGGTGTCTTCATCGACTACTTCCCCGCGGTCGTAATTAGAGATCTGCTCAGACACGTTGAGCAGGCGCTCATCATCCCCCTGTCCATAGAGATCAATGTTGCGCACCACGTTCTCCGCCGTCAGCGGCGTGCCATCAGAGTAGGTAACATCGGTGCGAATATCGAAGGTGAACTCGGTGGCGTCCTCGTTAATCTCCGGCAGGTCGGTAGCAATCCATGGCGAAAGCTCCAGTGTCTCCGGGTCCTGATAAAGCAGGCGGTCCGTAATCTGGTTTACCACCGCACCATTGGGATAAAAGCCCGCCGCCGGTGGATACAGCGTGCGGAAGAACTGCGGCTCGAGGTAGGTAATCTCGTTCGCTTCGAGTCCGCGCTCACCCCCGAGGCTTTCTTCACTATCTTCACTATCGGCGCTCGACGTGCATGCGGCGACCAGGCTGGTGGCCATCAGCACGGCGATAACACCCAGGGCCTTTCCGCCCCGCACGCGTTGAATGCGTTTCACTATTCCGCGTCACTTTCTTATAGCTAATGTTAATGGGTTGTTATTATTCAATGAAGAAAACCTAACAGATTTCAGACTAGACTGTTCTTTTCAAACAGACTACACTGTCTACAGTCTATTAAATTAGCAGTTCACCAGGCAAAACCTCAAGAAAGCTGAGCGAATTTTTTCCATGTCTTCCACCCCCACTCGCGGCAATACGCAACCAGCTACTCCTTCGATTGCCATTGTGGGTGCAGGACCACGCGGAATCTCCATCATTGAGCGCATCGCCGCCTACCTTCGTTCAGCACACTCTTCGCAAGGCCTGCGCATCCACCTCATCGATGACGCCCAGCACGGCGCCGGCCGCATCTGGGAAACCACGCAGACTCATACCCTGTGCATGAACACCCTCGCCGGCGCCGTCACGCTATTCACCGAGCCTGGCGCAACCGTTGGCGCACCCGTTCTCGAAGGACCCATCCAGTACGAGTGGATCAAGTTGTTGCGCGGGGAGCGCGAAGGCATCGACAAGAAGAAGCTTGAGCTTTTCGATTCCTTCCCGACCGACCCCTCCATCGCCCGCGACTTTGCCGCCGAGATTGCTGCGACCGTCCCCGAATCCAACCCTTCCCGTGCGTTGTACGGCGCCTACCTGCGCTGGGCTCTCGAGGTTGCCATCGCCCAGCTGCCCGCCGGCACCGAGGTAATAAACCACCCGGCCCGCGCGGTGAGCATCACCGAAACCCGCACCTTTGATGTCATTGAGCTCTCCACTGGCGACACGGTTGACGCCCACGCCACCGTCCTGGCCTCCGGCTGGGTTCAGCCTGCGCCGAACGCCGAAGAAGAAATCTTCGCCAACTCGGGCCTGACCTGGGTCAAACCCGGCAACCCGCTGGAACAAGACCTTTCCGTCGTGCCGGACAAAGCCGACGTCATCGTGCGCGGTCTCGGCATGGGCTTTTTCGACGTCATGGCGCTGCTCACCATCGACCGCGGCGGCAAATTTGTCGAAGACTCCACCGCGCGCGCCGGGCTGCGCTATGAGCCAACCGGCCGCGAGCCACACCTGTATGTAGGCTCTGGCCGCGGCTACCCCTATCTGCCTAAATCGGAGTATCATTCGCTCCCGCCGAAGGCTAACCTCGCGCGGCTGAAAGCCGTCATCGCCGAGCACCACGACGCGCCCGAACAGTCCATCGACTTCACACAAACGGTCTGGCCCGCCATCGTGCGCGACGCTTATTCCGAGTACTACACCACCCTGGCCCGGGTTCGCCCCGCGAGCTTGGAGCAGCCGCTGGAGGACATTCTCGCAGCCATCGATTCCACTCCCGTGCCGAGCAGCAACGATGCCAGTGCCATGCCGGCAGCACTCACGGCCGTGCTGGAAGGCTCCTCCACCGAGCCCTTCGTGCTCAATGACTGGATCGCGCCGCTATCAAAGAAGGGCGTCGGCGTGGCTGGCTTTACCACCCGCGAGCTCACCACGCGCATTGCCAGTCGCCTCGACCGAGACATCCGCGAGGCAGTCGCTGCCCGCAACTCGCCGCTCAAGGCTGGTCTGTGGGCGGTGTCGGCCGCGCGCAAGCCTACATCGATTCTCGGCTCCAACGGCCGCTTTATCTGGGAGACCCGCACCGGGGCTTATAAGACCTTCATGACTCTTGGGCAGATGGCCGGCTCCGGCCCACCACTGTTTCGCACCCGCCAGCTCCTGGCCCTGGTGGACGCTGGCCTGGTTACCTTCGTCGGGGATCGCACCTCAGTGACCATCGGCACGCCCGAGGGCAGCAGCAAGCAAGAGTTCATCATGACCTCCGGATCGCGGGCTGTGCATTCGCCCGTATTGATTGATGCCTGGATGCACCAGCCCGATGTTCGCCGCCCCGGCGACAGCCTCTCACAGTCCATCACCGATCGCGTCACGCCATTTATTGACGGCGGCAATGCAACCGGCTCGCCCGCAACCGACGCCGAGACTCGCCGCACCATTCACGCCGATGGCACCGTGGATGCCCGACTGCATGTGGCCGGCATCCCAACTTATTCGCAGTGGCCAGACACCACAATTTCGCCGATGCCGGGCACAAATCCCCTGATGTTGCAGGAAACCGACAAGGTTGCCAAGTCCTTGCTGGCAACCGCCGGCGTTGAAATTTAAGCTGCGAACTGCATAAATCCGGTTTATGCCCGAAGTGTGGCAAAATAATTAGACTCTCATCAGAATCTGCCGCCTTTATGGTCTGATGCCCTTTTCCGCACGCCCAACTACCATCGGGGTGTGCATATTGGGTACGCAGATTAGAGCTCTAACAATGCGTTCTACTTCAGGATTATAGGTTTTTGACTACTTCACAGAATTCAGTTTCGTCCCCTGCTCCTCACGTCGCGGATTTCATTATCGCCGCGCAGCGTTTTCCGGATACCAACCAGCGTCTAGCCTCCGCCGAGGCTGCGCTGGCGTCCGCTGCGCAGCTGGAGCTCACGCAGCCCCAGCTGGATTGGTGTTCCACAGAGTTGGGCCACGCCTTGTCTGCGTCTGTGGAAGCGAAGAGTTCTGTCGAGGAAGTGTTCGCGCAGTTCCCTACATTGGCCGCCGTCGTCCGCTTTAACGGCGCGGCGCATTCGCGCAACAAAACCACGCTGAAGACCGCCTTGGCGCAGCAAACCGCTTGCCGTAACAAGGACGCCATCGCATTGCTTGCCGATGTCACCGCCGCCGAAGCCACCCTCCTTCCCGCAAGCCCCGCCCTTCCGGAGGTTCCTCACCTGAAGCTGGAGCCGGACACGGGCAAGCTGTATCTCATTCTTCCGGCAATCATGCCCAGTGATGATGAGCAGATTGAGTGGCTCATCGACGCCGGCTTCGACAGCTTCCGCATCCCTGCTGCATTAGATGACGAAGGCCGGCCTCTGAGCCAGCGCGTCAGCATTGTTCAGCCCACCGCGCGCATTACCGTCACCAACTCTGAGACGGGCGACAAGCATCGCTTGCCAGTCATTGACGCTGGATTTCCTTCCGTGCTGTTTGCCCCGGATCTTAGCCGCGCGGCGGATCAGAATCGGATTACTACCTCGACCGCGTTGTTCCTGGCTCCAACCGGCACCAAATTCCAGTTGCCGGCAGATGTCGTGGAAGCACCAGAGGCGACCGAGGACGTTGAAACTCCCGAAGAGCCTCAAGAAAGCGTCTTCCCCACCCGCGCTGCCGTTCCCACCGATGAGCTCAAGTTCAGTTCCTGGCCCGAATGGTCCCTCTTTGAGTTCAGCAACCTGGACGTCACCGGTGTCCTGCTGATGAGCTACGGCGCAGCAAACTCTACCTCGAAGTCGCAGACCACCAAGCATGTGGCTCTCGGCGGGAAGCTCGCTCCGCGCTGGTACGACGCTGCTGGCCGCATCAACGACGCCGAAGGTATCGATGGCAAGCCCATCTACACCGTCTCCCCGAAGCTGCAGTTGCCAAAGGATGACGGCGCCGAATGGACGGTGGAGCTGTACTACATCGACACCACGGCTGAGGGTTTCGCTGAGGGCGAGCTGCCGGAGCGCGAACTGGTTGAAGAAATGATCGAGCTCGATCAGCATGAGGGCGAGCCTTTCGCGCTGTTCGATGATGTCTTTGAAGACGCCTGGATCGGTCACTATGACATCGATGTCTTGCGCGACGGCGAGCTCGTGGAGCGCCGCACCTACAATCTCGCAGAAGGCTTTGACCTGCGCGTGTCTTATACCGGTGATTCGGCCGCGAACTTCCGCCACCCGGACCAGACGGGTGACGCCAATGCCTATACGAAGGCCTATTTCGCGCAGCGCTCCACCTCGGAAAAGTACATCGAGGTGCCTTTTGAACGCGCGCAGCCGATTGATCGCGACGAGCGCTCCAAGTCCTTTGTCATCTCCAATCCAGCCGAGTACCGCCTGGATGTTGTTGTCGTGCCCAAGGCACTAGCCTATTCCGTGGATCAGCGCGGCGAGCAGCCGGACTGGGATTATTTTCCGAACACCATCGCCTTAGATTCTTTGTCAAAGAACGGCGAATTCCGCGTCCACTTCCCTGGCACCATCGGCGGCACCGCTTCCCTGTTGTTGACCCACGAGGTCTCGCGCAAGGTGAAGGTCATCCAGCTCAAGCGCAAGCGCGGCGGCGCAGTATTTACCACCACGAATGCCTCCATTCGTGCCGCTTTCAAAGACGCCCACGCCTCCATCCTGGCAACCCTCGCGTGGCATCCAAAAAATGCGCAAGATACCTGGAGCGAACTCCAGACTGCTGGCCAATCCAAGGCTTTTGAATCCGAGATCGAGTATGAAAAGGCTTATGCCGCGCATGCCACGCCCGATGTCATCATCGCTACCACCGCGCGCTTTACTGAGGCGCTGCCCGAGGTCGCAGGCCACATCGTCGGCGATACCCTGCGCCTGAGCGGACTTACCAGCGATAAGCCGCTGACCGGCTTCTTGTGGCCTGCCACCCGCCCCGATATTGAACCTTGGCGCGTTCACTTCGATGCCCGTCTGAGCTGCACCGTGCCCGAAGAGCTCCAGGATGCCGGCCCGCTGGTCCTTGATGTCGCAGAAACCCATCCGGGCTACATTGCCAAGGCACCGAACCGCCCTACTTTCAATGCGGTCGTCATCGGTCAAGAGGGCCACTTCGACACCGCTGACGGGGCCAAGCTGGCGTGGCAGTTGTCGAAGGGCAATGAGAAGGAGAGCATCGAAAAGCAACTGCAACCAGCGTTGTGGCGCCACCTATATGCGCTGCGCAACCTGGATGACCCGCTGTTGAACCCCATGCGTGCGGTCATTCGCCGCACCGTCAACTCCGACCCGCGCCACATGCTGGAAGCCCTGGGCCGCTCCAATGTTCGCGTGGGTGATCAGCCGGCGCTGACTATCATTCATGGCCTGGTGAATTTTGACTTCCACTCCAACGGCGAGCGCATGGTAGATTTCCGCGCCACCGCATGGGTTTATGCCTTGGAGCTGCTCAACGAGCTCATCGACGGCAACCTCACCGGCGAAGCGCGCGCGGAGGCGCTGGACTTCCTCCGCACCGAGGGCGGCGAGTTCATCGCCGGGCTTATCGATGGCTCCTTGCCCGCTGAGCTCGCCCCGAAGACCGCCGATGCCACCTCTCCGATTCTTGCGCCGCTGCGTGATACCCAGCAGATCATGAAAGAGGTTGTCGCCGCCGCACAAGCCAACGCGCTGTCGGACGCGGTGGAAGCGCTCAATGACATTGCCGGCGACCGCGGAATCGTGGACGCCAAGGCGCTGCGCCACGGTTGGTTTGAGTTGCTGCGCCGCCGCCGCAAGTTTGAGGACATCGAAGGTTTCCTCGAACTGCGCCAAGAGATGTTTGACCAGGAAGCCAACATCATTGGTGATGACGTGCGTCGCCATCTGCTCCTGCTGCGCAAGTTCGGCACCACCTACGGCCAGCGTCAGAAGAATTGGTGGGCGTGGGGACCTTATATCTCCGTCGCTGCAGCGCATGTCTCCCGCGCAGCTGCCGCTGAGCAAAAGGGCGTGGCCAAGTTCTTCACCCCAATCAAGTCCCAGCACTTGCGCGCCTGGGCTGACATCGCCCAGCTCGCGCCGACCATGACCACCTATTATTTGGTCATGGAAGAAGCTCGCCAACTAGTGCGCGCCCACGGCTCCATCTAAGACAAAAATCTCCGCTGCCTCATTTGGAGGACAGCGGAGATTTTTCGGAGTATTACGCGCGCGGGTTTTAAGAAGTCTTGCGCTGACGCAGCTGCGCCAGTTCATCAATACCGACGACGGTTGCCTCGCCCTCATCAAAGTCAACGCGCTCTGATGGGAAGGAAGAAATGGTGCCCGACAATTCCTTCATGATGCCTGGAACTGCGATGCCGAACACACCCTGGCCGCCGGCCAGAAGGTCAATAACTTCATCATTGGAGCGGCACTCGTACACCGTGGTGCCATCGGAAACCAAGGTCAGCTCCGCAATGTCGTTAACACCCAGGTCGCGCAGGGAGTCGACGGCCAGACGAATGTTCTGCAGGGAGATGCCGGTGTCCAGAAGACGCTTCACAATCTTCAGAACAAGGACGTCCTTGAAGGAGTACAGGCGCTGGGAACCAGAACCACGCGCGGTGCGGATGGATGGGTTAACCAGGCCAGTGCGTGCCCAGTAGTCCAGCTGACGGTAAGTAATACCTGCTACCTGGCATGCGATTGGCACGCGGTAACCGACCTGCTCATCAGGCCCCACGTCGAAGAGGGACTCTTGGTAAGGCTGGGTAGCCTGCTCGGTTGCTTCTCGTGCAGCCTGTTCGATGTGGGTGTTGTCGCCCGTGATGAGGGCATCTTCGTTCTTAGACACGTAACTACTCCAATGGTGTTTAGCTCAAAGGCTATAGGTTCATTATTTGCCATGGATTGACATACGTCAACCCCGCACGCTTCGCAGTTTCTGCAAAGTCTCAATCTCTACTTCAACCTTAACCCGAGCAGATCTCGAATTCACCATTAGTCACAAGCGTGTCATTCTTTCAGGGTAATTATTTTCCATAACACCCCCATACCTACCCCCGACAGGTGTAAATGCCGTGCTTAGCGCTGGTTTTCACTGCCGTCGGAGTCATCCTCGTCCTCTGCATCCAGGAAATCATCAATGCTTGTCTGCCCATCATCGGCTGCTTCGTCGTCAGCCGAATCGTCCACATCAGCATCAAGGCGCAGCTCGTCCTCGCTCAAGCCCATGGACTTCATCAGCTCGCTAAAGTCTGCATCGGCCTGCGCGTCGCCGGAGGCAGAAGTGGACTCGGAGTCCTCATCATCAGGACGCGAGCTTTCACCAGGAACAAACGAGGTCGCTTCATAATCAATGTGGAAGTACTGGTCCAGGTCATCCTCGGTCACGTAGAGACCAACCTTGCCCAGCAATTCTTCATCGATAGTTAGCGGCACATTGAAGTGCATCGACAGCACCAGCGCATCCGAGACGCGGGCATCCAGGTTCTTCTCCGCGCCGGTGGTGACCTCAACATAGAAAGCGCCCTCATGGACATTGTTGACAACAATGCTTGTGACCCCGCCCTGTGCCTCAAGCAACTCAAGCAACAAGTCATGAGTATCTGGGCGGGAAGGATTGTAGCCGTCTGCGCGGGAGCTTAAGCGTGCACCATCGGAAAGAGACATCCATACCGGCACAATCTTGTGCGAATCAGGGTGTGCCAGAAGTGCACACAGGAAGTCTTCCGGCTCCATCATGTGTACGCCGAGGAATTCTAACTCCACCGATTTCATGGTCATCGCTATCTTGTACAGCCTTCCCTTAAAGTATGAAACCACCCTAACCCCTGGGCATGGCTAGCGCAGGATGATGAGGGTGGAATTAATTAAATTGCGCGCCTAGAACTCGTTGCGCAGGTCAGTCTTGACCAAGGTTGCGTGCAAGGAGACAACCAATGCTGCCATCTGGGAAGACAGCTCCTCTGCTTGCTGGCGCGCGGTGTCTGACTTGGAGGTTGCAACTGGTGTTGCCACCTGAGCAATCAGGTCAGCCTGGCGGCGCGCATTATTGCGCAGGGACTTCAGGCGACGCTCATCAAAGCCAAAGGCCTTCAGTGCTTCCGCCGCGGAGACTACAGAGACATCATCAGCGGTGAAGAACCCGGAAGAATCTGGGCTAATCAGACCAACCTTGACCAAAGCCATCACAGACTTCTCAGTGCTGCCGGCCTGCTCTGCCACGTCCTCCCCCGTCAAACGGGTAACAACTGGTGCGCGGAACTTGTCTGCAGAGACCAACGTGGAGGTCTGGCCCGCACCAACAATCGCGGTGACCTGGCCGGAATCCATGGCGTCTAGCTGCTCACGGATGACTTTTAGCGGCGTGTAGTTGTCACGCTGCTGGGTCAAAATGTAGCGCAAACGCTCCACATCGTCTTCGGTGAAACGACGGTAACCAGAGGCAGTACGCGAAGGCGTGATCAGCTTCTCGGACTCCAAAAAGCGGATCTTGGACACAGTGACATCGGGAAACTGCTGCTGCAGGTTCTCCAAAACCACGCCAATGGACATGGTCTTTTTCTTCGGTGCGGGGCTTACTGCCGCTGCCTGTTGCTTCGCTGCACTCACGATGTTGTTGTTCTCTCCAGAACTCGCCAGCAAATTGCATTGCCAACGAATTTCATAGGTATCGCTTGGAATACCAGCCATCCGGTCCAAAGCCGAAGCTCAAGCCCGTTTAGCTGTAAACCACAGTTGTGTCATTTACTAAGAAACAGTCTCTCACAAAAAGAGACTGTTTTGTTCAAGAACTAGAATCCTACTTCTTATTAGCAATGAAGACTAGTCGGAATTTACCGATCTGAATCTCATCGCCGACTTCCAAGACCTGGGAGTTGCGTGGCTCGCGGTTTACGTAGGTGCCGTTGAGGGATCCCACGTCTACTACCTCGAACTTCTCACCATCGATGCGGAACTCCGCGTGACGGCGAGACACGGTGACATCATCAAGGAAAATGTCTGCCTCAGGGTGGCGGCCAGCGGTGGTGGTTGGCTGGTCAAGCAAGAAACGTGCACCCGCATTTGGTCCACGCTTAACAACGAGGAGGGCCTGGCCGTCAGGCAGGTTGTCTGCGCCCGCGGTGGAGGTCTCAGTGCTCGATGCAGCAGAGTTCTCCATTTCTTTGAGCAGGTCCGCGCGGAAAACCGAAGTGGTTTCAACCTGCGGCTCTGGAGTGCCAGTGTTCTCGGCCATAATGTTTACCTCCGAAGTATTGGGCAAAGTCGTGGATATTGATTTACTGATTTCATAATAGCGACTTTCTCACGGTCTGCGGGCAGTCGCGTGAGATTTCACTTACCTAAATAGATTACCAATCCCTCCAATAACCGAGTTGCCAGACCCAGCCAGAGGGTTATCGGACACCATATAAGTCCATGTTGCAGATGGTCGCGCAAGCCCGGAATCATCCAGATGAGCACCGTTTTCGTTGATTTGGACTGTGTTAAATGTCTCGACGGAGTCATCGACTGCGCGCTGCGCCAGCTCTTTAAATTCCCTTACGGCAATCCGGTGATATTCGTCGATGGGGGTCTCTCGCGCAATCGCGCGGAGGTGAATGGATTCCCGCACATCGTCCATCAGCTCGAGGTGATCAGCCCATGACAGGTCCAGATGGAAGAGCATGATTTCGCGCGCGGCGGCCACTTTGGCGGCCTCGGGGACATCGGCAAGCTCTGCGGCACGCTGCGGGGCGCGCTGGGCAAGTTCCTTCCAGGCTGGGTCGGTGTCCAGGAGGTTCGCACGACGCTTGTCGATGATTATTCGCTGATCTGCCAACAACTGATTGTATTTCCAGGTCTGGGCATGGATTTCCAGCAGCTGGCCTTCAGTCACGCGCTGGCAGTGGGCAACAAAGGCATTGACGCGCTTAGATTCGATGCGCCCGTCTTCACCGGGGTTAAACACCAGCGAGTCATCTTCCCCACCTTGGACCACGAGGTCGTCTTCCAGTGAAACGAAAAACAGTGACAGCCCTGGGTCTCCCTGGCGTCCTGAACGCCCGCGCAGCTGGTTGTCTAGGCGCGCGGTGCGATGCCGCGAGGTACCCAGCACCGCCAACCCGCCGCGTTCCACGACTGCTGCGCGGTCAGATTCATCCGCACCGCCGAGTTTGATGTCGGTACCGCGGCCGGCCATCTGGGTGGAGACGGTCACTCGCCCCTCATCGCCAGCCTCGGCAATGATCCGCGCTTCTTCTTCGTCATTCTTCGCGTTGAGCACGTTGACCTCAATGCCCAGCTCGGCAAGAGCTTCGGCCAGGTCTTCTGATTCCGCCACGTCTTGTGTGCCCACCAACACCGGCTGTCCGGTGGCGTTCAGGGCCTGAATTTCGGCAACAATCGCTTTATTCTTCTCCGCCATGGTGGCGTAGACGCGGTCTTGTTCATCAAAGCGCTGGAGCGGGTTATTCCGGTCAATCACCGAAACATGCAGGTCGTAGAACTGACGCAACTGGTCAGTTGCCTCAACCGCGGTGCCGGTCATGCCGCACACCGTTGGGTAGCGGCGCATCAGCTCCTGCAGGGTAATGGTGTCCAGGATGCGCCCGCCCTCGGATACTTCCAGGCCTTCTTTGGCTTCTACGGCTGCTTGCAATCCGTCTGGCCAGCGCTGTAAATCTGCAACGCGGCCCTTGGAAGCATCGATAAGCTGCAGCTCGCCTTCGTTAACGATGTAGTGGATATCGCGAATCAACAGCGCCTTGGCGTGCAACGCCAGGTTGACCTTGACCAGCACGGTGCCAATGTTGTCCTCGGAATACAGCGAATCAATACCGAGTTCATGTTCTACCCGATGCGCGCCGGCATCGGTCAGTGTTACCGTGCGTCCGTCCTGGCTAATGGTGTAATCAAGCTCCTCGCGCAGGCGCGAGACCACATTCGTGATGTGCCCCGTGGGCGCGTCACCCTTGCGGGAACCAGCCAGCACGAGCGGCACCAGGGCTTCATCGACAAGCACTGAGTCTGCCTCGTCAACCAGTGCCACGTCGGCTGGTGCCTGCACGGTCTGCTCGCGGGAGATGATCTGGTTATCGCGCAAGACGTCGAAGCCCAGCTCATTGACCGGCGCGTAGATAATGTCGCTGCGATATGCCTCGCGTCGCTTATCAGCGCTGAGTTTCTCCGTCACGCTGGCAACGCTAAGCCCAAAGGTTTCAACCAGCGGGCGCATCCACTCGGCGTCACGCTGGGCGAGATAATTATTCACTGTAACCACGTGCACGCGCTTGCCCGTTAGCGCGAAACCGGTGGCGGCCATTGCGCCCACCAGCGTCTTGCCTTCGCCGGTGGCCATTTGAATAACATCGCCTTCCAGCAGTCGAAGTACCGCCTGGGATTGGACATGAAACGGTGCTAAGCCCAGCTTGCGCTCTGCCGCAACCGCTAAGCATGCGAGGAACGTGGACTTGTCTTTAAGTTCCCCACCTGCGGCGCAGGACCGGGCGCGGGCGGCTAGGTCGGCATCATTGAGCGCGCTAAGTTCTGCGACCAGCTCGCCTGCGCCAGTCGCAATAGACTTGGATTTCTTATCGTTGCGCTCGGACGATGATCCCATCGCCTTCCAAAACCAGTCTAATGCTCCCATGAATGTTATTCCATCTCCCTATAGCGGTTCTTGTGATTTATATTGACTGTAGCAGGCCAAGCTAACCCCACAGACACCTATCCCGTTATTGTATGTGTCATGCAATCCGTGAATGTCACGTTTCCATCGTCGACCGGTATCAACATCGCCGGCACCATTGACTTTCCTGACTCTCCGCCCAAAGCGTACGCAATCTTTGCGCACTGTTTTGCTGGCCACCGCCACACTCCCGGTGCGGCGCGTGTCTGTAAACAGCTGACGAATTTTGGCATTGCCGCTTTGCGCTTTGATTTTCCGGGCCTAGGCCAGTCCGAGGGGGACTTTGCCGAGACCTCGTTTAGTGAGAACGTCGCTGACCTCAAGGCGGCCGCGGACTGGTTGGGCCAGGAGTACAACGCCCCGCAGTTGCTCATTGGGCATTCGCTCGGCGGCGCGGCGGCCTTAGCTGCCGCAGGCTCCATTGATTCGGTCAATGCTGTCGCAACCATCGGCGCTCCTTTTGATCCCGCGCACTCGGTGCTGCACTATGCCGACAAGATTGGCGAAGTGGACAAGCACGGCTCGGTAGAGGTTGTCCTGGGCGGGCGCCGTCTGACCATCTCTCGCCACTTCCTGGAGGACCTCGCGGATACTAATCCGGAGGATTACCTGCACCATATGCGCAAACCGTTGATGCTGGTGCACTCCCCAATTGATCAGACCGTGGGCATTGACAATGCGCAGAGCATCTTCCGCGTTACCCGCTACCCCAAGTCATTGGTGGCACTGGACAAGGCTGATCACTTGGTGACCAAGCAGGGTGCCGCGCAGCGCGCCGCCGATCTGATTGGCGCGTGGGCTGAGCAGTACATCGAGCCAGACCACACTCCTGAGGCGGTCGGTCCGGAAGCCGCCGTATCGCATCTGGCAACCGGCACCCGCTACGGCGTGGTGGTGCGCAACAATGACCGCTCCATTTCCACGGACCGTTCCAAGGCCGATGGTGGCCGCGGCAAGGGCCACACGGCGGAGGGGTTGCTCATGTCAGCACTGGCTTCAGGCACGGCACAAGCGGTCAAGGCTGCAGCCAAGGGCATGAAGCTTGACGATGTCAACGTCACCGTAACCCACATCCACGAAGCCACTTTCGAGCGCCGCGTCGACCTAGTGGGTCAACTCAGCGCCAGTGAAAAGTCCACCCTTCTTGCAGCGGGCAAGGACGCGGAGATTGTCTCCTTGATTTCTTCCGCGCACATCGTGGATGTGTTTTAGCTCCATGGATATTCTCAACCCACTTCCTGCCGATGTCCGTTGCCCGTGCGGCACCGGGCTGACGTTTGGCGAGTGCTGCAAGAAGTACCATGACGGCGCGCCCGCCCCCACGGCGGAAACACTCATGCGCTCACGCTTTAGTGCCTTTGTCACCGGCGATGAGGCTTACTTGCTAGGCACCTGGGATCCTGACACTCGGCCGGGTTCGCTCAATCTTGCTGAGTCCTTCGCCGCCGATTCCGGCATCCGTTTCTACCGCTTGGATATCATTGACACCGCTGCCGGCTCGCCGCTCGATGACACCGGCATGGTCGAGTTTGAAGCCTTCTACAAGGGCGCCGCTAAAGGCTCTCAGCGTGAGCGTTCAAGCTTCCGCCGCATGCAGCTTCGCGATGACCACCCGCGTGAATGGGTCTACTCCACCGGCGACGTCAGCTAAGATTTTCCCAAACTCCAGCCCTATTTTTCGGTTCCAAATACCAATGATGTAACCTATCTTCATCGGCCACAACGAGCCGATGGCGGACTATGGCGCAGCTTGGTAGCGCACTACACTGGGGGTGTAGGGGTCGCAGGTTCAAATCCTGTTAGTCCGACAGAATTCCGCAGTCGATTCGTAGCTAACACTATGAGTCGACTGTCTGCTTTGACGCCAGAATTTCCCGTTCGAGTGCAGTGAGTTCGAAAACGGGGATCGCTCCCCGCTTCCTAGTCATGCGCAGTTGTTTAGAGCTAATTTCTAGCTCATGAAGACCCTTACTATCGCTATCATTTCCACGGTCGCAATCGCCGCAGTGGCCATCACCATTACGATATTCGCACTAGGAAAAGCCCCCTTCGTTATCTCCTTCGTTCAAGAACAGGAAGCTCAAGCTCATGTCTCCGAGCAAACAAAGCCTGAAGAATCCAAGTTCGACCGACTCAAACGGCTAGATTCCTTATCGAGAGAATTGCAAATAAATTCTGGGGTTCTACATGAACCAGAGCTTGACAAAGCTGCACACAAGCACTTGGAGAGAGCAATGTCTGGGCAAGTAGATTGGCACACCGCTCCCGATAATGAAACCGACGAAGGTCAAGCAGCTGCGATAGGCCACGAAGGACAAAGTCATGTCGGCTACAGCCGAAACTATTTGTCAGAGTTAGATGGCAACATCGAGCACCTTGAGAAAACAAAGGATGGAATTCCCAGTGAAATTATCGATTTCGGACTCGCGGTCGGCGCAGACTCTGAATACTATTATGTCGTAAACATTTACACCTTTGACCTTGAACAACTACGTAAGTAGTACTCAAGTACTGCACAGACGCACCGTCACGATTATTAGCAGACACAATGCGAATCGCCCGATCAGAACACCTCTCACTCACACAGTGGATTACCCCGATTGGTTAACAGCAGGTTAAATTATTCTCTCCACGAATTCCCGTCCGCGGCCAATTCCCGCAGGTAAACAATACAAATATTCTTTGTATACAAATTAACCTGTCCGGAACCTTGGGGTTGCCTGAATACAACCTGGCCGAAACCTGTTACTTTCGTCTTGCTTATTGATCATGAGAAAACTCACTACTGCCCTCGTGTCCATGCCACGGCCGCTGCCCTGGCCCTATCCATCGCTCCAACCGCAGGCGCACAGTCCGCATTCTCCCTGTCCTCCAGCGGCAGCAAGCCTGCCCCATCTAGCCCAAAGAACCCAACCCCTAAGCCTGGCAATTCGACTGAAGGAAAGCGACAGTTACTTGAAAACTTCGTCGCCAGCAACATCAAAAAGGCAGGCGCAGAACGGTCAGCAGCGTATGACAAGATAGCAAGAGTGCACATCAAGTTGGCGCAGGAGGGGAAACTCGAATGGATTGACGTATCTGTTGACGACTATGAGAGCGCAATTGCTGGCGCACAGGTAGACGACCTATTTGTAACTGTTATCCGTTACGGCATTTCCTCACTTGATGGACTGGGCGAGGAATTCGATCCATCCGCTGAAGTCGAGCCAGCTCCTGCAGGAACAAAAGCAGGTGTCGCCACCGATGCTGATGACAGGTATGTTTGCCTAGCGATGGCAGCCACAATCATTCAGGACCAGCCAGAAGATTACTAATCAGTGGTCCCCGGAATCCCACTTCCGGGATTAGTGATTGAAAAAAGAGGCTGTGCCCCGCTCCGGTTATGGAGTGGGGCACAGCCTCTTTGGTGTGAAGCCGGAAGAGCTTGGTTTAGCTCTTAGCGGTCTTCTTCTTTGTTGTCGTCGTTGTTGGAGCCGAGGGCGCCGTCAATCTTGTCGCGCGCACCGTCTACCTTGTCGTGGTGCTCTTCGCCGACCTTGTCCTTGGCAAAGTCTTCTGCCTTGTCTAGGTGGTCATCAAGCTTGCCGTCCTGTGCAGCCTCGGCAGCCTTGTTCTTTGCATCGTCAAAAATACCCATGAATAACGCTCCTTAATACAAGTTTCGTTTAGCGCCCAAGGAATAGCCCTGTAGCTAATTGCCGCAGCAGCTTCATGCCTTGGCGTCTCGTGCACTTCCCCACGATAGAGACGTCAGAGGCATCGCGCCATGAAAAGTCGAGCAAAAATTGCTGAAAATTGCCTAAATCAGACACCCGTAATCTTTTTGTGACCTGCGTCCTATTTGCAAGATGGTGGCAATAGTTACCCTCGTAAAACCCCGATTGCAGTGGATCGATACCCAAGGTCTGCCATTGGCGGTGGTAGGGTCAACTAATCACGTTCAGTGGCCAGATATTACGAATTAATTTCATTGCAAATTAATCCAAAAATCAGACGGATCTTCACTGTGGCGGGCGCTCCCCAAACCTGCCGTGGTCGAAAATGAAGTCAGTCTGCTGGATCTTGAGAAGCACGTAGAAGAAAACTTCAAGGAGCACCCCACCCTCATGACGCAACCCGCGACTCAGCAGCAAAAGCCGTCTTCTGTCAATACCAACTGGGTGATATCCCTCTTCGGTACCGCTGTTGGCGCCGGCATCTTGTTCCTGCCCATCAACGCGGGCGGATTTGGTTTCTGGCCGCTGCTGATTGCCACGGTGCTCATCGGGCCCATGACATATCTCTCGCACCGGGCGCTATCGCGCATCATGTGTGCATCGCCAGTCGCAGGTGCGGACATCACAGGAGTGGTCACCAACTACTTTGGTGAGCGCGCCGGCACAGTAATTTCTGTGCTCTACTTCTTTGCCATCTACCCCATCGTGTTGATTTACGGTGTCTCAATTACCAACACGGTGGATAGCTTCATCGTCAATCAGCTTAATGGCCCGGAAATCTCACGCTGGCTGCTATCGCTGATTCTGGTCGGCGGCATGACTTTAGTCTTTGTGTTCAGCCAACGCCTGATGCTGATCATCACCCAAATTATTGTCTACCCACTCATCGTCTTCCTTGCAGCGGTGTCGCTGTACCTGATTCCACAGTGGGACTTTGAAAGCTTCTATAACGCAGAACTGAATACCGCTGGCATCTGGGCCATCGTCATGATTTTGCCGGTTCTGGTATTTTCCTTTAACCACTCTCCAGCGATTTCGCAGTTCTCTTTGGCCATGCAGCGCACCTGGGGCCGTCGCTCGACGGAGAATGCATCCAAGGTCTTGGCCATTACCGCCATCTTGCTCACCGTCTTCACCATGTTCTTCGTCTGGTCTTGCGCCCTGGCAGTCGGCGGCGACGGCCTAGCGGAAGCTCGCGAGCAAAACATCCCGGTCATGTCCTATATTGCGAACACCACTGGTGTGCCAATCATGGCGCTGTTGTCGCCGATCGTTGCCATCCTGGCCATTGTGTCTTCTTACTTCGGCCACGTGCTGGGGGCATCGGAAGGCGCGCGCTTTATCGTCGGCAAGATTGCACCAGGCTTTGCCAAGCGATCATCCTCCGCCACCATCACCAACCTGGTGTTCGCGTTTATCTTCCTCACCACGTGGGTGGCGGCCATCGCCAATCCATCGATTCTGTCGCTGATTGAATCCATCGGTGGTCCATTTATCGCTATGATTCTCTACATCATGCCGATGTACGCAATCTACAAAGTTCCAGCGCTTAAGCG
Organism: Corynebacterium casei LMG S-19264; assembly: GCF_000550785.1. NCBI lineage: Bacteria > Bacillati > Actinomycetota > Actinomycetes > Mycobacteriales > Corynebacteriaceae > Corynebacterium > Corynebacterium casei. The sequence continues at coordinate 1,505,060 of NZ_CP004350.1, read as the reverse complement.
TTTCCGCAACACCTGGACTGATTTGTTTGTCATCATTACTGGTATTGCCGCGATTTCCGCAACGATTGTAGGACTCTTTCTGTGACATCAAGCTTCGGGCTTCACTGGCCGGGCAAGCAAGAAGCGCTCGCCCTGGCTCATTCGCCCGCCCAAGCTACCGTTACACCTACCGCCGGCAACGTGCTGTATGCCGGTGACAATCTAGACGTGCTGAAAGTCCTGCGTGAGCACGCGCCCGGCAGCGTGGATGTCATCTACATTGACCCGCCGTACAACACTGGCCGAGATTTTGTTTACCGCGATAATTACCGCAACCGCCGCGAGCACAAGTCCACAGACCATGGCCAGTGGCATACGCAATGGCTGTCGATGATGGCGCCGCGCCTGCAATTGGCGTGGGACCTGCTGGCGCCGACGGGCCATATCTTTATCTCCATCGGCGAGGATGAAGCTGCGCATCTTCGCATGCTTGCCGATGAGCTCTTTGGCCAAGCCAATTTCGCCAACCAGTTCATCTGGAAGAAGGGCGGCACGGGTAAAAATGACTCGCGCTTCGCGGTCGCAGAGCATGAGTATGTGCTGGCTTATGCCAGATCGCCCGAGTCGCCGGGGTTTAATCTAGACCCACAGGGACATACCAGCACGAAATATAACTTCCGGGATGAGCACGGCGCCTATTCCCTGGTCCGGTTGGACTCAAAGACCTTGGGCTACCTGCCTTCGCTGGATTTCGCCATCACTAATGCCGATGGCAGACAGTACTGGCCGCACCAGCCCGAAGGTCAGACGCAGGTGGCGCGCTGGCGCTGGAGCCGCGAAAAGGTTGCTGAGAACTTTGACCAGCTCGTGTTTCGCCGTGGGTTTGTGTACACCAAGAACTATCGAAAAGCTGGTGCGCGGCCGCGCAGTATTCTCGACGGCGAGCGCTTTGGGGTCACCCGTGCGGGTCGCCGCGACGCCGAAACTGCGCTGGGAGTGGCTGGCATCTTCGATTTTCCCAAGCCGGTGCGGCTGGTGGAATACCTCATTGGCATTGGTGGGCCCAAAGATGGCCTAGTGTTGGACTTCTTTGCCGGTTCTGGCACGACGGCGCAGGCAGTCGCACAGCTAAATGCTGCCGATGGTGGAACGCGCCAAGTGCAGCTGATTCAGATTCCGGAGCCGACCATGGAAGACAGCGCCGCGTTTAAGGCAGGTTTTGAAACCATTGCTGACATCTGTTGGGCACGCATGCAGGCGGCTGGACTAGATGCCACCCGGGTTGATGCGAGCTAGCTTTCGCAGGCTCTAGCTTTCGCTGAGCTCGTTTTCTTCCATCGTGCCGGTTTCAACGGTTGCGGCCTCCTCCATGCCTGCTGGACGGCCCGGGATGCCAAAGAAGTCTAGAACCTTATCGGTGGCAAAGCCGTCGCCGACTTCGCTGTCTTTGTCATAGGTGCCGCCCGGCCACACGTGCTGACCGCCGCCAATCCGGATGTGCTGAACGGGGCGTTGGCACTGTTCCCACTGCACCAGCAAGGCGTTATTGGCTAGACGTTCGGTGCGCAGATTGCCCTCGCAGAGGTTGCGCTGAGCATCCATTGCGGCTACTTCCTGGACAGCAACATAGCGTTCCTTGTGGCGGGTTCCGCCGTAGTAGTCAACGACTGGGTCAAGGGTGCCGTGCATGTCCAGGCGTCCCACTGGCTCGCCCTTGCAGGAAGCGTGGATGGCTTGGTAATAAGCCGCGGAGACAGTGGCAACGGACTTGAAGATATTCGGAAGCTGACAACCCAAATAAGCCGCAAAGCCACCACCGTTGGACATGCCAGTGGCGAAGATGCGGTCATCATCCACGGCGTAGGTAGCACGCAGCGAGTCGACGATATCGCTAGCAAACTGCGTATCTTCTTCGCCCGTGGTTTTCGCGTAAGGCGCAGGCGCCCAGGCGCGTTCGACGCCAGAGGGATAGACCATGATGGCATCGGCAGCATTGAGCTCCGTGTAGCGCTGCATCATGCCAGCGGTTTCTTTCCATCCGTGGAAAGCTAGTACGACCGGCCACTTCTTACCAGGCTCGTAGTTTTCAGGCACGTGCAGGATAAAGCTGCGACCCGATGCAAGATTGGTGGTCTTAGACTCGCCCGGCTCAGGACCAACGAGTGGTGCCGACTTTGGCAGACCAAGGTTGCGGGTTTCGGAGGCGGCGTTTGCTTCGCTGCTTGGTGTGATGGTGTCTTCTCCCGACAGCGACGTGGTCTCCCCTTGAGAGGGAAGCTCAGAGCACGACACCAGCGCGGCGCCCATCAGAACCGCAGTTGCGCCGGCAACGAGGCGTTTGCCAAGACCCTGCGGGATAAAACTCCGTGCAACACGCCCGATGTAGCTGGTTGTGTGCACGTGCGTTCCTCGCATTCTCTTCTCAGTTATCTGTGTGGATTACCTGTTGGGGTCTATTCTCTACCACGCTGCCACGCAGTCCAAAGATGCCGGTAACGCCCTTCGGATTCTAGCAATTGCTCATGGGTTCCTCGCTCCACGACGCGACCATTGTCCATGACCAGGATCTCATCTGCGCGTGATGCTTGGTCCAGGCGGTGAGCCACCACCAATGCTGCGCGACCTCGGGTGAGTTCTTCAGCCGCATCCTGCAGCGCCTGCGCGCCTTGGGAACCGGCCTCGGCGGTGGCTTCATCCATCACCACGACCTTCGGGTCAAGAAGCAACATGCGGGCCAATGCCAACTGCTGTGCGGCCACAGGATCAAGCTGCAAGCCTTGTGCGCCGACTACGGTGTCGAGCCCGTCAACGAGGTGATCAAACCAGTCTGCATGCACGCGCTTGAGTACTGCGAGCATCTCCTCATCGGTCGCGTCCGGTTTGGCCAAGCTCAAGTCTTCACGCAGAGTTCCGGAAAAGACATGGACCTCTTGTGAGACTAGAGCGAGGCGAGCAACGCGTTCGGCATCGGATAGCGTGGTGACTTCTACACCGTCGACGGTGACGCTGCCCGAATCTGGAACACGAAGACCTGCCAGCAAAGCAGCGACTGTAGTCTTGCCAGCGCCAGACGCGCCCACCACGGCAACGGTTTCACCCGGTTTGATGGTGACAGAAACGTCTTCTACTGCCCAGCCCTCGCCATAGGAGAAGGAGACTTCACTAACCTCAACGTGTCCTTCCTTCGGTGGAGCACCTGCCGGTTTGGTGGGCTGCGGCGGGTTGATGACCACGCCCACGATACGAGCCAAGGAAGCATAGCCGGACTGAACGGTATCGAGAACGCGCATCAAACCCATCAGCGGGCCGCGCAGGCGAATAAGCATGAGCATCGCGGCGGTGACTGCACCCACAGTGAGCGATCCGGTCTGTACGGTAATGAAGCCGACGATCAGACCAACGGTAAGGAGCACGAACTCCACCGATGTCATCCACAGCTGCAGCACGAACATGGTGCGGCGAGCCGAATAACCGTGTTCAACTACGTCCCAGGACGCGGCATGGATGCGGTTGTGCATGTCTTTTTCCATGCCGAAGGCACGCACAGTGGCGCGCCCGCGGATAGCCTCCAGAACGCGTCGCGCACGGTCTGCCATGGAGGCGCGTTCCGCAGCATAACGGCCAGGTGCGACGCGAAGATAGCGTCTCGCGGCGATGACATAGATGGGTAGCGCTGCCACGACAACGAGCAGGAACTGCCAGTCCAGGGCAATGAGCGCCAGCGCGGTTGTGACGATGGCAAACCCGGAGTTCGCCAAAATCGGCACTGTTTCGGTGACTGCCGCGGAAAGCTCTGCGACATCATCGGTAGAACGCGACACCAGGTCGCCTGTGCCGGCGTCCTCCACGCGGTGCACGGGCAGGCCGAGGGCGGTGCCGACCATGTTTTCACGCAAATTGGCAATGACCCGCTCTGTTAGCCGCGACAGGACGAAGAAGCCCCAGGCGGAGAAGATCGCTGCCACCAGTGCCGCGATGACCAGCTCAATACTTATGCGGACAAGGCTTGTGCTGGCCTCAGAAATCACCACGTCCACGATGCGGCCCAACTGGATGGGGATCCAAATATTGGCTACCGCGCCAACGCCCAATAAAACGATAGAGAAAATGAACTGGCTTAAAGCGCCTGGAACCTGGCGCAGATGCCGGCCCAAAACCTTGCGGGTTTCTGGCCACGTGGCGGTTGGGAAACGCATGCTCATACTTACTTCGCCTCCATTTCCACGGCCTGCCAGGCGGGCGCATTGGTGTACACGATGGTTGGTTTATCCGCGCGCGCTGCCGCGACGCGTGTTGCAATCGTCTGCTCAGTAACCGAGTCCACCGCTGTGGTGGGGTCTTGCAAAATCAGAATGTCGGCATCGGCAGCAATCGCGCGCGCCAGTGCAACGCGTTGGCGCTGCCCACCAGAGAGGTGTCCACCGTTCTCCCCGACCTCGCGCTCGGGGCCACCGGGGATATCTTCCGCCGAAGCCACTTCCAGTGCCCACAACGCACGTTCACGATCTGGGTGCACGTTATCGAGCACTGAGCCTTCAAAAATATCCGCGCCGTGTGGAGCAACAATGCATTTATCCCGCGGCAAGTTCACCAGCTCTGCCGGTGGCGTCGAGGTCACCACGGTGATGCCGGGACGAAGAGCAGGCAGCGAAGGATGATCGTCGGTAAAGGAGGCATCGGCAAGCAAAAGCTCCTGGATACGCCGGCCAGATGCCTGCGCGGTTGCCCACCGCGAAGCGATATTCTTGCCCAACATTGTCATCGGCGTGATGATGAACTGCGTCAGACCCACCACCGTAATGAGCTCACCCACCGTCATCGTGCCATTGATAGCCATGAGACCCGACACGACGCTGACGATGATCACATAGAAAGCACCAGCCGTCTCCGTCACCGCGTTTAGCCGTGCCTGCGCGCCGTTGGCATCCACGGTCTTGTTATAAGCCGTATCGGAGACCAACTGGTAGCGCGAGCGCACCGTATCCACTGCTCCCAAACCTTTGAGAATACGCAAACCCTGAACCACATCTGTTGCTGTAGCTGAGGCCGCCGCCAACGCCCGTTGCCGCCTGCTAGACCGCTTGCGCAGCGGCGTTGCGGACTTGAGTGAAATCATGACCACAATCGGGCCACCGATAAGAACACCAATGCCCAGCGGAACATTGACCAAGGACACCATGATGGCGACATAAGTAATGGAGGTAATCTCCGCGACGGGGAAGACCGTCATCATCACCGCGTCGGAAACACGCTGCGTATCGGATGATGCAATGGAGAGCATCTCCCCCGCTGTGCGCTGCTTGCCAGCCATCCCTTTGGGATGCTGAATACGATCCGTAACCGTCATGCGCAAATCATGGCCGATCTCCAACGCGGCCCGGGTAAACATCGAGCGCGCGAACCAGCCCGCGGCAGCGTTGACGCAGAATGTCACCAGCAAAATAGCGACCCACAGCCACAGCGCCGACAAGCTTCCGATGGCAATCGCCCTGTCAATAGCTTTGCCAACGATGACCGGGGAGAGACCGTTACACACAAAACCGACGGACATTAAGATAGCGGCAGGCACAGTCAGCTTTTTGCGGGAAAATAGAGTCTTTATCAACCACCGAGGATCGCTTGCTTGTGGAAGAGCAGCCACGACCATCACCTCACGCACTATCTGTATTGTTCTTATTACTTATGACTTCCGAACCAACCCATCCTAGCCCAGGACATTATCCCAGCTACCGCCCGCCGTCGCGCCGGCAAGCACCGCGCTTTGCCACCATGGCGCACAAGGCGGCTGCGGCGGAAGCATTTCGCGATGGCGCGGATGTTTATGATGAAATTCGCCCCGAGTACCCACGTCTTATTGGGCATCTTGCACCCGGCAAAACTGCCGTTGATATTGGTGCCGGAACCGGCAAGCTTACTCTTAGTTTGCCGCATGACACAGTTTTAGCGTGTGATCCTTCCCCCGATATGGTACGTGTTCTCCAAGCGCACGGCATAAAATGCTGGCGGGCAACGGCTGAGCGTTTGAGTCTTGCCGATTCTTGCGTGGACGCTGCCTTTTGTGCCCAAGCTTGGCACTGGGTCGACGCCAAGGCTGCATGCCAGGAACTCGACCGCGTGGTACGTGCCGATGGCTCGGTGGTGTTGGTGTGGAACACCATCGACGTCCATTCCGATCCCTGGGTGCTGCGGCTAACCCGCATCATGCACTCAGGTGATATCTTGCGCCCCGACTTCACACCAGAAGTGCATTCACCCTGGACAATTGCTGAAGAACACCACGAGCACTGGAATCAGACGCTTCGCGTGGAACAGCTTCATACTTTGATGCACTCGCGTTCCTATTGGCTGCGAGCTACTGAGAAGAACCGCTCACGTATGACCGGCAACCTAAATTGGTACCTTTTTGAGCACATGGGCTTTCAACCTGGGCAAAAGATAGAAATCCCCTACCGAACGGACGCATTTGTGCTGAGCCGTTATGCTGGGTAGAGCGAAAATAATCAACAATAATCATAAGGACTGATGAAGTGAGCTCCGAAGAACCTAATATCGTTCCGGATACACCAGTCGAGGACGTCACTCTTGCACGAGTAGCCGAAATCTTTGACGACAAGCAGCTGGTCTACCGCCTCGAAGAGGTGGACACCCCCGACGGCGAGCAGGGCACCATCTTGCGCACCGGATTCTCCAACGCTGCAATCGCGATGCAGATCCGCGACAACACTTTGGTCATTGACTCCTTGTGGCGCGGCGCATTCCCAACCACTCAGGGTCCGCAGGTTCTGATGCTGACTAACCAGTGGAACCAAGACAACTTTGCACCAACGCTGCGTTTCTTTGACAGCAATGCAGAGGAGCTTGCGGTGTCAGCTTTCCGTGAGCTGCACGTCGGCGCTGGGGCTTCGCGCAACCAGCTTGATGCCTTCGTGATGACGACCATTGATGCCATCTTGGGTTCCTTTGAATGGATCGAACAAAAGCACCCTGAACTCGTGACCTGGGAGGGCGACCACAGCCATGACTAATTCTGACAACGCTAATACCGCAAATACCTTGCCACCTGTTGATATTGACCGTGTCATCAACGCGATGACCCAGTTTGATATCACGCTGGAGAAGGCTCAGGGCGCAGATTCTGTCGCTAGTGCCAACCTGAATGGCTTGGGCATCATGTTCGCAGTGCTGCCGTCCGTCATCATCGTGCGTGCCGATGTTGGCACCGATGCATCGTTTGCCAATGCTGATGCTGGCCTCTTCTTGGCTGCCGGCCAGATCAACACTGTGTCTTTCGGTGCCCGCGCAGTTATTACTGAGCACGAAGACCAGCTCATTGTTCGCACTGAGCGCGAATTCATGCACTTGGCCGGTATGAATGATGATCAGCTTGCGCAGTCCCTCAAGGTCGCCGTCGACGGCGTCTTGGCTGCCCAGGATGCTCTTGTTGCCGCCGCTGAGGAAATGGCGAAGCTTGGCTCCGAAACCGCCCAGGACGAAACCTCGCAGAACTAACTTTCTCGCTGATACAAAAGCACCCATCTCCTACCGCTACACGGCGGTCAGTGAGACGGGTGCTTTTTCTTACTTAGAGTCCAGAATCCTTTGGCGCTCTACCTCTGGATCGAACTTGGCTTCAGGCCAGGACAGGTCCATCTCCCGCAGCGCGCTGAGGATTAAGAACTTCAACGCCATGCGCGCGTACTTCTTATTATCCGATGGCAGGATGTACCACGGCGCGTAGTCTTCATCCGTGCGGTTGAAAGCATCAGCATAAGCCTTGGAATATTCATCCCAATGGGCGCGCTCGGTCACATCACCGTCATCATACTTCCAGAACTTCTTCGGATCCTCGACGCGCTCCAGCAGGTTTTCCACCTGGAAGTCCTTGGAGATGTGCAAGAAGACTTTGATGATCCGCACGTTGCGATCTGCTAATTCCTTTTCATACTCACGGATCGCTTCAAAGCGCCGATCAATCTCGTCCTCATCAACCCAGCTATGTACCCGCTGGATCACGACGTCTTCATAATGAGAGCGGTCAAAAGCCACAATCTGGCCTGGCAACGGATCGTGTTTGCGGATACGCCACAGGAAGTCATGCTCCATTTCTTCCTCCGTCGGCTTGCCAAATCCAACCGTGGTGGTGCCCTGCGGATCAAAGATTGAGAATACCGAGCGAACCGCGCCACCCTTGCCAGAGGTATCCATTCCCTGCAAAATTACCAGGATAGAAGACGCATCCTTGCCCAGCGAGCGGCCATTGGCAAACAGCAGCTCCTGCAGGTCACTGAGCTCATCATCATAGCGCTCAGCCTGCTTCTTCAAATCATCCTTGTCACCGTCAAACCCTGGGGTTGCCGTGGGATCATCATCCTCAAATTCGAACGGCTTCTGGATTCGCAGTTTCAGGGCATCTTTGACTTTGAATTTGCTCATTCTCCCCACTTTACTAATAAACAAAGACCGCCTGCCCGAAATCCACTAATGGATTAAGGCTAGGCGGTCAATACCGCGCGCGAGGCACTAGTGAATCTACTGATTCTCCCCTGGCTTCTCAGACATCTCAGACAACTCAGTATTCTCTGCCTCGGGAGCTGCCTCTGCGACTATTTCCTCAGCTACATCAGCAGCCTGGTCATCAGTCGAGTCTTCAGTCGCGTCGACGTCAGATTCGGCTTCATCTTCGCTGTCTTCAGCACTGATGTCCGCGTTCATCGGGTTGTCCTCTGAACGGAAATGTGCGACGTCGTCGAGGACAGCGTTGATGTACGGTGCGGCGGCATCAGTCGAGTATTCGCTGGCCAGTTCAACACCTTCGGTCACAGCCGTGGCTAGATCGATCTCTTCAGGGTTGAATAGCAGCTCCCAGACGGCGACGCGCATGATGGCACGGTCGACGGCAGGAATGCGGTGCAACTCCCAGTCCTCGGACAAGAAACGCTCAATGGTGGTGTCGATGGTGTCCAGCTCTTCAGCGACACCGGTGACAAGGACCTTGGTGTACTCCGCAATCGGAGCCACATCATGCTCATTTTCACGAGCCAGCTTGATGCGATCCTCAACGATGGCTACCGGGTCCACATCGCGGTTTTCTGCCTCATACATGATGTCGGCAGCGCGACGACGCGCACGGTACCGGGCACCGTGACGACGCGACTTCGGCACACGATTCGATGTTGCTTTGCCTTCAGCCTGTGCCACAGGCTCGGCGTTAGTGTTTTCTTCAGACACGATTAGTTGCTCACGCGGGACTGGTACTCGCCGGTGCGGGTATCAATCTTCAAAACGTTTCCGATTTCAATGAACAATGGAACCTGGATTTCAGCACCGGTCTCCAAAGTTGCTGGCTTGGTGCCACCGGAAGAACGGTCGCCCTGCAGACCTGGCTCGGTGTGCTCAACCTTGAGCTCCACAGAGATAGGAAGCTCTGCGAACAGTGCGTCACCCTCGTGGAAGGAAACCTGAACGCGCATATTTTCCTGCAGGAACTTCGCAGCCGGACCGAACTTGTCTGCAGACAGTTCAACCTGCTCGTAGTTGGTGTCATCCATGACGACATAAGAGGTGCCATCGTTGTACAGGTAGGTCATGTCACGACGATCAACGGTTGCGGTCTCAACCTTGGTGCCCGCACTCCAAGTCTTATCCGTGGTCTTGCCGGAAACAACATCCTTGAGCTTGCTGCGAACGAAAGCTGGGCCCTTGCCCGGCTTTACGTGCTGGAACTCAATAATCTGCTGGAGCTTGTTGTCAATTTTAAGAACAAGCCCGTTCTTGAAGTCGCTGGTATCTGCCACGAGATTCTCCTGTGATGGGTCGTGTAAAAGTACGGTCTATCATCCTACTACAGCCCCGTGTCCACACGTTACTGGACCGAGCCGGGCGCTTTAGAAATTAGAAGGTGCAATCTAGCCCACGGCTAGATAACACGCAATTCCTTAGAGGATGGGGTGATGACTTTTGGTGCGCCGGAAGTGATGATCAACGTGTCTTCAATGCGTACACCGCCCTTGCCAGGGATATAGATTCCAGGCTCGATGGTCAAGGTCATGTTTTCTTCCAAGTGGCCCTTGCCCGTGGATGCTGCAGATGGCCCTTCATGGACGTGCAGACCAATACCATGACCAGTGGAGTGCACGAAGCACTCGCCATAACCTGCATCTTCAATGACCTCGCGGCAAGCACGGTCGACGTCAACCAGCGCGGTGCCGGGCGTTGCAGCGGCCACGCCAGCAAGCTGCGACTTGAGCACCACGTTGTAGATTTCCTCAGCGAAATCGGTCAGCTCACCCATGACGAAAGTACGCGTCATATCGGAGTTGAAGCCGCGTAGGTGTGCGCCAAAGTCGATGGTGACTAGGTCGCCGGATTCGATAACGCGGTCATCGGCACCGTGGTGTGGCATTGCAGAGTTCGGGCCCGAAGCCACGATGGTATCGAAGCTAACGCGCTCAGAGCCTGCCTTGCGCATGCGGTATTCCAAATCAGCTGCAACCTGGCGCTCGGTACGCCCGATAGCAAGCTCCCCTGCCTCCAACATGTCTTCCAGGGCGTTATTTGCCAGCAGCGCAACATTCTCGAGCTGCTCCAGCTCGAAAGAGTCCTTAGTCTCACGCTGCTTTTCAATCACTCCTGAGACAGGAACCAACGTGACATCTTCGGGGCAAGCTTCCTCGAGCTTCTTAAACTGCTCAACGGAGACAAAAGAAGACTCGAAACCAACGCGCTGTGGCCCTTCAAGGTTCTCGAGCAAGTCTGCGCCGACATTGCGCTGGATAACAGCCTTGATGTCTGGAACTTCCTCAGCAATCTGGGTGACATAGCGACCATCGGTGGTCACAACGGCAGAAAGATCCTTGCGCAGCAACAACGCACCATTCGAGCCAGAAAAGCCAGTCAAGTAGCGCATGTGAGTCAAGTCAGTCACCAAAATTGCGTCGATACGCTGCGCGGCCAAGGTTGCCGCCAGTGCGCGGCGTCGATTGCTAAAGCGAGTATCTGCCAAACCCATACTTACTACTTATGTCCTTTACTCTCATGCCGCTACCTTCCGGGGTACGGAAAATAGCGGCGTGACCAAAATGTTTCTAGATGCGAATACTGTCCAAGCTTACCAGCCTAGGCGTTCTTTGGTGCCAAGTCTTGAGTGAAATATCCCAGCGCCGCAATGTAGCCATAAACACCCAGGCCAGCGACAACACCGATGGCCTTGTCAGAAAGGAAAGAGTGCTGGCGGAACTCCTCGCGCGCGTGCACATTGGAGATGTGAACTTCCACAAATCCCTTGCCGTCGGCGATTTCCGCCAGCGCATCACGCAGGGCAACTGAAGTGTGTGTAAAGGCGCCAGGGTTGATAATAACGGCGACGCCTTCATCGGCAGCAGCATGCACGGTATCGAGCAGCACGCCCTCGTGATTGGACTGCACGAAATCTAGCTCGATACCTGCCGCGTCCGCGTGGCTGCGCACCAGCTTCTCAATATCGGCAAGCGTGGTGGTGCCATAGATTTCTGGCTGGCGCTTACCCAGTCGGTTCAAGTTTGGTCCATTGACTACAACAATCTTCATGCTTGTTTAAACCTTTCGCTTCTTAATGTGTGGAAATCGCGTCATAAGCCACACGCAGTTCATCCATGCTTGGGCCTTCCAGGCGCGTGGTGCTTCCCACACCGGTCAACGCCACAAACCGGATGGTGCCGTGGCGGTTTTTCTTATCGCGAGTCATGGCTTGGTACAGCTCATCGAAATGGCCTGGCTCATAGGTTGTGGGCAGACCAATATTCGCCAAGATTCGCTCATGGCGCGCAACCAGCTCCGCGTCAATTAGGCCACGCGCGTGCGACAGCTGCGCGATAAACATCATGCCGACCGCGACTGCCTTGCCATGGCGCCAGCGGTAGTTTTCGCGCAGCTCCACAGCATGACCAAAAGTATGGCCGTAGTTCAGGGTTTCGCGCAGGCCCGCCTCTTTGAGGTCCTCGCCCACCACGGCTGCTTTGACCGCTACCGAACGCGCGATGAGCTCTGGCAAGAACCCGTCTGGGTCCACGCACGCCGCTGGGCCTTGCTCATAGCGCTCAATAATGACTGGGTCATGGATGAAGCCGGTCTTGATGATTTCGGCGGAGCCGGCAACGATTTCATCGGCAGGCAAGGTGCGAAGTCGCTCCAAGTCGATGAACACTGCCGAGGGCTCATGGAACGCGCCCACCAGGTTCTTACCCGCTGCGGTGTTAATACCAGTCTTGCCGCCAACGGCAGCATCAACCATGGCGAGCAACGTGGTGGGAACCTGAATGACCTTGATGCCACGCATCCAAGTGGCGGCCACAAAGCCCGCCATATCAGTCACTGCCCCGCCGCCAAGGCCAACAATGGCATCGGTGCGGGAGAAGTTCTCCTCGCCCAAACGATCCCACAGTGCGATCGGTGTTGCTACCTGCTTGCCGCCCTCTGCATCGGGGACTTCTTCAACGAAGACCTCCAACCCCTCTTCCCTGATGCGCGCAGCGAGCTGTGCTGCCGGTTCGGCGATGCTTGGCTGGTGCACCACCATAACCTTGTCAGCGCCGGTAGCTTTCGCATGCTTAGCGATGCCGACGTCAAGACCCTTGTCAATGACTACCTCATAGGGAGCTGGTCCATTGACTGCGATTGTGGTCCTTGAATTGCTTGCGGCTCCGGAGGTTGTGGAAGTCACTGACTGTGCCTTTCTCTAAATATGATGCGTTGGGCAGGCGTGGTTTCTTAAATCAACAATGGGGTTGTATCAGCACACCGTGTCGAGGAAGCCCAGGATATCCGCAACTACTTGTTGGGGGCTACGGCCATCGGTGCGAGCCCGGAAGTTGGCTACCTCACGGTAGTAAGGCTTGCGTGTTTCGATGAGGTCCCGGTAGTGCTCCACTGGATTATCCGCGGCGAGCACCGGGCGGGTGGACTCACGCGCAGTACGTCGTGCGCCTTCCTCAGCGGAGACATCAATGAGCACCACCACGTGATTTTCTAGCAACTGGCGCGTTGACTCAGTCAACACAGCACCACCACCAAGGGAAACCACGCCGTCAGATTGCAGCGCCTCTGCAACATGCTGGGCTTCAATATCACGGAATTTTGGCTCACCAAGGTCTGCGAAAACTTCACCGCAGGATTTACCTTCAGCTGCTTCAATGAGCTGATCAGAATCCACCAGTCCCACGTTCAGAGCACGCGATAGGCGCCTGCCGATGGTGGATTTACCAGCACCAGGAGGTCCCACGAGCACCACATGCGGGCGAGTCGCAGCAGTAGGCTGCGGAATAGAAGGAAGGGTCATGGTCACTAGTCCTGGTTAAATTCCATACGCTGTGCAACGTAGTCCTGGTAGGCAGCAATATTGCGCTTAGTTTCTTCAACGCTGTCGCCACCGAACTTATCCAGAACGGAACGGGCAAGCACCAAAGCAACCATTGCTTCGGCCACAACACCTGCTGCCGGCACAGCACAGACATCGGAGCGCTGGTGAATACCAGTCGCTGCTTCGCCAGTCGCCATGTCAACGGTTTTCAGGGCGCGCGGCACGGTGGAAATTGGCTTCATTGCCGCGCGAACGCGCAGCTGCTGACCATTGGTCATGCCGCCTTCCAAACCGCCAGCGCGGTTGGTCAGGCGATCCACGCCGTCTTCGGTGCGAACCATTTCATCATGAGCTTCTGATCCGCGGCGACGTGCTTCTTCAAAGCCATCACCGATCTCCACGCCCTTGATGGCCTGAATGCCCATCAACGCGGAGGCCAACTGTGCATCCAAACGGTCATCACCAGAGATGTGGGAGCCCAGGCCAATAGGCAGGCCATCAACCACAACTTCAACGATTCCGCCGAGGGTATCGCCCTGCTTCTTTGCCTTCTCAATCTCTGAGATCATGGATTCCTCAGCTGCCTTGTCAAAGGAGCGCACTGGGGATTCATCGATCGCGGTGATGTCTTCAAAGTGTGGGGCCGTGCCCTCATAGGTTTCAGATGGACCGATGGACAAAACGTGGGATAGGACCTCCACGCCAAGAGTCTCACGCAGGAAGCTACGCGCTACGGTTGCGGCTGCAACTCGCGCGGCGGTCTCACGGGCAGAAGAACGCTCCAGGATTGGGCGTGCTTCCGTGTGCCCGTACTTGATCATGCCAGCGAAGTCTGCGTGACCTGGACGTGGACGAGTCAGCGGTGCACCGCGACCCGATTCCATAGCTTTAACGTTTTCTGGATCATCCATGTCCAGCTTTTCTGCGGACATGATGGTGGTCCACTTTGGCCACTCAGTGTTGCCAATCATGATGGCGATTGGGCTGCCCAAGGTATAGCCATGACGAATACCGGTGAGTAGCGTCAACTCATCCGCCTCAAACTTCATGCGCGCACCGCGGCCATAGCCGAGTCGGCGACGAGCGAGCTGGAATGAAATTTCATCACGGTCAACGGGTACACCGGCCGGCATATGCTCAAGCATCGCAATGAGCGCCTGGCCGTGGGATTCCCCTGCAGTAGTCCAACGAAGCATGCCAACCATTATCACACGTGGGTAGGTGCAATGAACCATTTGCCTCCGGGTTTGATTCAGCACTCCCCCTACAGTGGTGTAAAAGTCACCATTGCCGTCGCCAAAAGCATGGCTGGCCCATTGGGTGGATCCGCAAACTTCTGTGGACTTTTTCGATTTCGCAGCCGCAACGGTATCCCCCAGACCAACGCGAGCAGTGCTGTAATCACCATGGCGACAAATATGTAGACGGCCCCAGAGACTAAGGCGATGGCGATGCCGAGTGGCAACGCAAGCTTGATGTCCCCGCCTCCAATGCCGTTGCCTTTGCTGAGCAAAGCGAGCAAGAAATACAGCAGCGGCCACGCAAATCCCCACAACCCGGAGAAATCCATGGACAGAATCGTCCAAGTCAGCATCACCGCACCGGCGGGAAGCGTCAGTGCATCAGGTAGTCGGCGCTGGCGGATATCAAAGTAAATCAGCGCTGCGGCCCATGCCACCGCCACGCCCGCGATGACGGTCAACAACCAAATATTCATGGACACACTCCCCCAAGTATGTTTTCAATTTCACGATGCGGCGCGAAACAGGCTTCCGACTTTAATGTCCATTTCTGGACTAGTACAGACGGTTAACGTTCTTGTCGCGCATGTAAATATTCAATGCCTCAAACATAGCCTCGCGTGGTGCTTCCTGGCCAGTGTATTGCTCAAACTGGCTGAAAGACTGGTACGCCAGCATGCGGTGTCCACCCACGGTTGGGTAGCCATCGGCTGCAGCATGCACGGTCAACGGGGTTGGCCATGGGTCATAAATGACGTCCAAGACAGGTGCATGCGCAAGCGCAAAGCTATGGTCTGCAATCGCCTCTGAGGGCACGGTGGAAATAATTACCTCACTGCGTTGTGCAATAGCTTCGATGTTGTCATCGTAAGTCACTGGCTCAATGGTCAGGCCAAGCTTTTCTGTCAGATGCTGAAGCTCACCACGGCGATCCGAGCGGTTGAGTAGGTCAATGTGCTTGATGCCACGCTGGGCCAGTGCCCACAAAGCAGGACGAGCCGTGCCGCCCGCACCAATAAGTAGTGCGCGGGGCTCAGTTTTCGAGGAATCCGTAATCCGCAATCCATCGGCGCGGCCCAGAAGCTCATTCAACGCACCTTGCACGCCTTCAGTGTCGGTGTTGTCTGCTTGCCAGCCTTCCTCGGTGCGTACCAAGGTATTTGCCGAGCCCATCAATCGTGCGCGCTCCGTCACTGTAGTGGCAAAGTTCAGAGCTGCGAATTTGCCCGGCATGGTCACTGAAAATCCACGGTAGTCCTCCTCGGCATCGGCAACAATGCTCGGCAAGGTGTCCGCATTGGCTTCAATCCGGGAATAGGACCAATCATCCAGACCTAGGGCCTTGTAGCCCGCAGAGTGCAGAATTGGGGACATTGAATGGGCAATCGGCTGACCCAAAACTGCGGCGCGTGGCATGGACTTTTAATGCTCCTTTGAGATGTGAGGAATACCCCGTGAAAGGTCTTCCTCATGCTTTCTTTAATTGCTTAGGACTACCCTACTGACGCTGGGTATCCAGGATGCCGGAATCAATAGCGCGGTCAACCTGCTCGAGGTGCTCCTCGAAGGTGTTGGTAAACACGGTAGTGCCTTGGTCATCAATGGTGACGAAGAACAGCCACTCACCATCCGCAGGGTTTTCCATTGCCTTGATTGCATCCTCCGAAGGAGATGCAATTGGAGTCTCTGGCAGACCATCCATGGCGTAGGTATTCCATGGAGTGACGTTGCCACGGTCTTCATCGGTAGTAGCAAGCTCAACATCTTCCAAGCCGTAGTTCACGGTGGAGTCGAACTCCAGACGCATCGGCGCATCCAGACGGTTAAGGATGACGCGAGCAACCTTATCGAACTCCCCAGCCGGAGCTTCACGTTCCACCAAAGACGCAGAAGTAAGCAGCTCATATGGAGTAATGCCGATTGCCGCTGCGCGATCCACAATGCCGGTCTCGTTGTACATGGAGGTAGAACGAGTAATCAGGTCAGTCAGAATTTCCTGCGCGCTCATGTTCGGGTCCAGGACGTACTGACCTGGAGCAATCAGACCTTCGATACGCTTCGGGTCATCACCGCGGGCACGGATTTCTTCCAATGCCCACTCCGGTGCACCAAGTTCTGCTGGGTCAACGGTCGCAGCGGTGTTTTCCAGATCCGCCTTGTTCACGCATTCGCCGTCGTTACAGGTCACGCCCTCAATCAATGAGTACACGCCATATCGGACATCACCGCCGAGGACATTAATGTCCATCAATGTGGAGCCGCCTTGAACTTCTAACATGTCCACGCGGTTTTCAGCGTCCAAGAGCGCTTCAACAGCGGAGCTAGCGCTCATCTGCCGCTGCAGACGGTAGAAACCCGGCTGGATATTGCCGGCATCAGAATTGCTTGCGGCGGCGGTCTGGAATGCGGCATCGGATTTCACAATATCGCGCTCTTCCAGTTCTGGTCCCAACTGAGAAATAGAGGAACCTTCTGGAATCTGGACTAGCTCGACAGTGCCGTTGCCTTCGCCCTCATAGTCATTGCCGTCTACTTCTCCGCCGCTGTTGCTGAGCACTCGCATGGCGATATAGATAACCGCACCAATGATCAGAACGAAGGAAGCGATGAGTACCGCGATACCGCGTTGGCGGCGCTTTACATGGACTGGTTCCATTGACTTGGCCAGTCGAGGTTCTTTGTGGCTCACTAAGGTCACGGCTCCTTGGGGGTCATTTCCACTTTGGCGTCCCTTTTGGTCACCAAAATGTTGCCATCAACATGTATTAACGCCACCACACTAGTCGCTGTATTCATGGTTAGCGAGCAGGCATACCGGTAAAACGTTACCTTTCTGAGATACCCCAGTTGTGAACCTGAAATTTATCTGAGAAATACCGGTATTTATTCGCCCGGTTCTTCGCCCGATTCGTTGCCCGTTTCATCGGCCAAGGCAGCGCTGCGCCCATCGATCCAGGACTGCAGAATCTCTACGGCCGCAGCCTGGTCAATAACAGAACGGCCCTTCTTCTCACTCACACCAGAGGCACGCAGCGCTGTGGTGGCAGCAACTGTGGTGAGCCGTTCATCGCCCATCCGGATAACGGGGGTGGGCTGCGGCGGAGTTGGGTCAGTTGCAAATGGTTTGGCCAAGCGACGCTTGAGGCGGAAAGCGATTTCCTTGGCGTGTTTGACGCTGGCGGAGCCATTGCCCTGCAAATCGCGCGGGAAACCCACGACGATTTCGATGATGCCGTATTCGGCAATAATTGCCAGCAGCCTATCGATGTCGCCCTGGTCCGCGTCTTTCAGACCGGTTTCGCGCGGCACGGTTTCCACTGGAGTGGCCAGACGGCCATCGCGGTCAGAGACCGCTACGCCAATGCGGACGGTGCCCACGTCCAAGCCGAGTCGACGGCCGGGACCTGGGTCATCCACGCCCGGAGTATCCGGTGAAACCTTTGCCATGATGTATCTGCTCTTTAGAATCTGGACTAGAGCTTGGCAGCGAAGTCTTTAACAGCGGCAAAGCCCTGCTCCACACCAGCAGCAGTGTTGCCCGCGCCCTGCGCCATGTCAGGCTTTCCGCCGCCACGGCCATCGACATATTCGCCGAAGGTCTTAACCAGGTCGCCGGACTTCACACCACGTGCGACAGCCGACTTCGTTGCAGCCGCGATAAATGGCAGCTTGCCGTCATTGTCGGATGCCAGAACGATGATCGCGTCGTCATTGTTCATGCGGTTGCGCAGGTCGGTAGCCAGGGTACGCAGGTCACCAGCAGCAACTCCTGCTGGTAGGTTCACGGTCAAAACCTTGAAGCCATTGATGTCTTCAGCTTGAGCCACGAACTCTGCCGCGTTTGCCTGCAGCTGTGCCTGGTGCAGTTTCTGGATTTCCTTCTCAGCTTGCTTCAGCTTCTCCGTCAAAGCAGCAATGCGGCCTGGCAAATCATCCGATGGGACCTTCAGATCCTTCGAAACGGCATCAATAAGTGCTGCTTCCTTGGAGTAGTACTTGAAGGCATCCATGCCGGAAAAAGCCTCAATACGACGGGCGCCTGAACCAACCGAAGACTCACCCAGGACAGAAACTAGGCCAATCTGGGAGGAATGCGCCACGTGCGTACCACCACAGAGCTCGATGGAGAAAGGTCCACCGATTTCTACGACGCGTACATTGTTGCCGTAGTTCTCGCCGAACAATGCCATCGCGCCCATTGCCTTTGCTTCTTCCAAAGAGGTCTCAATGGTGTTGACAGCGAAGTCAGAGTCCACAGCCTGGTTGGCAATCAGAGCGATTTCATCCATCTGCGCTTGCGTCAGCTGCTCGGTGTAGTTGAAGTCAAAGCGCAGGTAACCCGGACGGTTCAAGGAACCAGCCTGGACTGCTGTTGGGCCAAGAACCTGGCGCACTGCAGCGTGAATCAAGTGAGTAGCGGTGTGCGCCTGTGTTGCGCCGTGACGCCACTGCTGGTCAACCTCAGCGGTGACGTTAGAGCCCAAGTCCAAGCCACCGGAAGCCACGGTAGCCTTGTGTACCCACAGCTTCTTGCCGATCTTCTGCACGTCTTGGACGTCCAGGACTGTGTCACCGGTGAAAATGCGGCCGCGGTCGGCCATCTGTCCACCAGATTCCGCGTACAGCGGGCTATGGTCCAAGATGACTTCAATTTCCTCGCCGGCACCAGCGGAGGTGATCTTTTCGCTGTCGCGAACCAGGCCGATCACCTTGGCGTCGGAAGAAATCTCTTCATAACCAGTGAAGATGGTTGGCTGGTTGTCCACCCACTCGCGGTACAAAGACTCATCAGCGTGGCCGTGCTTCTTAGCGCGGTTATCCGCCTTGGCACGCTCACGCTGCTGGGTCATTGCAGCGTTGAAGGATTCCATGTCCACTTCGAGACCAGCTTCTGCAGCCATCTCCAAAGTCAGGTCAATTGGGAAACCATAGGTGTCATGCAGTTCGAAAGCCTCATCGCCCTGAACCGTGGACTTGCCAGCAGTTTTAGCCGCCGATGCCACCTCATCAAAGCGATGGGTACCGGATTCCAGGGTCTTCAAGAAAGCCTTTTCCTCATTGAGGGAAACGCGCAGGATGCGCTCACGGTTTTCTGTGATCTCTGGGTAAGAAAGCTCCATAGTGTCCATGATGGTGTTCATGAAACGCTCGAGGACCTCAGCCTGCGCACCAAGTAGACGTGCGGAGCGAATAATGCGGCGCACCAGACGGCGCAGGATGTAGCCACGGCCTTCGTTGGATGGGGTTACGCCATCCAGGATGAGCATCATCGCGGTACGGGAGTGGTCTGCAATCACGCGGAAGCGCACATCATTGATGCGCCCATCCTTAGGGTCTTCATAGGTTGCGCCGGTGACCTTTTCAGCCTCAGCAATAACTGGTGCCAGAAGGTCGGTTTCATAGACATTGTCTACGCCCTGCAGGATACAAGCAACGCGCTCAATGCCCATGCCGGTATCAATATTCTTCTTTGGCAGCTCGCCGAGGATTTCAAAGTTTCCCTTGCCGGTGCCTTCGCCGCGGATGTTCTGCATGAAGACCAAGTTCCAGATCTCCATGTAGCGGTTATCATCAGCCTCTGGCCCGCCTTCGTTGCCATATTCTGGGCCACGGTCGTAATAGATCTCAGAACAAGGACCACAAGGACCAGGCACACCCATGGACCAGTAGTTGTCTTCCATGCCCATGCGCTGGATGCGTTCTTTAGACACGCCGATAACGGTGTTCCAAATCTCTGCTGCCTCATCATCGTCCAAGTAGACGGTGACCCACAAGCGCTCTGGGTCTAGGCCAAAGCCTCCTTCTTCAACAGAATTAGTCAGGAGCGCCCAGGCATTCTTGATAGCGCCTTCCTTGAAGTACTGACCGAAGGAGAAGTTGCCGGCCATCTGGAAGAAGGTGTTGTGGCGGGTGGTGATGCCAACTTCTTCGATATCCAAGGTGCGCACGCACTTTTGGATAGAAGTTGCTAGACCGTTCGGAAACGGTGGGTTCTGCTGGCCCAGGAAGTAAGGCTTGAAAGGAACCATGCCAGCGTTGACGAACAGCAGGTTTGGGTCATCAAGAATCAACGAGGCGCTCGGTACCGCTTCGTGTCCACTATTAACGAAGTGTTGGGTAAACCGTTCGCGAATCTCATGAGTCTTCACTGTGCAGTGTCCTTTTGCATCTATCGGCGGCATCTATCGGGATTGATAAATGCAGCATCTGGCGGGTTAAATCTCTCGTCCGCACTCTATCAATGCCATCAATGCAGTGGCATCACATGCATGAGGGAGCAACACTGACCACGAGTGCGGACTTAACACCACAAGACTTTACCCGTCTTGCGTGTGAGCATGGAATCTAGGGCGGTATTTTTGAGGCGCACAAACGATTATTTGCGCTTGCCACTCTTAGGTTCCTGCCGGACAATTCCCCGCAGGCGTGGCAGGTATTCATTAATCCGCTTTTCGGCGCCATGATCCGTTGGGTGATAGTACTGTGCATCTGCGAGCTCATCAGGCAGGTATTGCTGTGCAACCACACCGCGTGGATCATCATGCGGGAACTGATACCCCACCGCGCTTCCCAGTCGCTTCGCGCCTTCATAGTGCCCATCACGCAAATGCGGCGGTACGTGACCAATCTTTCCCCGCCCGATGTCTTCTTGGGCTGCGGCAATGGCCTGCATGACGGAATTAGATTTCGGCGCGGTAGCCAAGTGAATTACTGCCTGCGCAAGCGGAATACGTGCCTCGGGCAAACCAATGAGCTGTGCTGCCTGTGCTGCGGCAACAGCTGTTGGCAACGCCGTTGGATCCGCCATGCCGATATCCTCTGAGGCGTGCACAATCAAGCGCCGCGCAATAAACCGCGGGTCCTCGCCAGCTTCAATCATCCGCGCCAAGTAGTGCAAGGCTGCATCCACGTCTGAGCCACGAATGGACTTAATAAACGCTGACACCACGTCATAATGCTGATCACCATCGCGGTCATAGCGCACCACCGCGCGGTTCACACTGGCATTAAGAATTTCTGAGGTCAACACCGGCTTCCCCGCAACCGCTTCATCAGCGCTGGATTCATCAGCCCCAGAATCATCGGCCGCAGAATCGTCGACGCTTGCTTCAGCGGATTTGGCTTCAACTGCGTTGGCTTCTGTGGTCTCAGCAGCAGCTTCCAGGTAGGTCAATACCCGTCGAGCATCGCCGCCAGCAAGCATTGTCAATTGTTCGCGGGCGTCATCGGCAATGGTGATCCTGCCCTGCAGACCCCGTTCAGATGCAATTGCTCGGTCAATTAACTGCCCAATGTGCTCGGGCTCCAAGGAGTTCAATTGCAGCAGAAGCGAGCGTGATAGCAGCGGCGCCACAACGGAGAATGAAGGGTTTTCCGTGGTTGCGGCAACAAGTAGGACCGTCCGGTTTTCCACTGCGGCAAGAAGCGCGTCTTGCTGGGTTTTAGAAAAGCGGTGAACCTCATCAATAAACAACACGGTGCGCACGCCGCGGATGGCTTCCTGCCGTGCATGAGTGATAACTTCACGGACTTGCTTTACGCCAGAATCAAGTGCTGAGAGCCCCACGAAGTTTTGTCCCATTGCCGAGGCAATCAAAGACGCAATCGTGGTCTTGCCCGTGCCTGGTGGGCCGTACAAGATAACAGAGGCCTCACCGGAGCCCTCCACCAAACGTCGTAGCGGTTTGCCGGGAGCTAACAAATGATCTTGGCCCAGGACTTCATCCAAGGTTTGCGGGCGCATGCGTGCAGCCAGCGGCGATCCGCTGTGCGTGGCAAACATGGAGTTACCGCGGCCAGCTATCCCCGTCGCACTATCAGAATCGGTGCTGGCAGATGGCGTGGTGGGAAATAGCGAGTCCTGCGACATATAAACCTTCCAACCCTAAAGCGGGGATTAA
Source organism: Corynebacterium casei LMG S-19264 (assembly GCF_000550785.1). Classification (NCBI taxonomy): domain Bacteria; kingdom Bacillati; phylum Actinomycetota; class Actinomycetes; order Mycobacteriales; family Corynebacteriaceae; genus Corynebacterium; species Corynebacterium casei. The sequence goes on along the minus strand of NZ_CP004350.1, from coordinate 1,482,606 downwards.
ATCCAAGCGGGTATCTCAGGCGATACCTAGATCTGGTGGTTCGATCCTAAACGGTTCTCACGGAGACGGTCAGCTACTTGCAATCCGAAATCTGCAATCACCTGGTATTCCTCGGTATATGAGCCGCGTCCACGGCGAACAGCGAAGCGATGAAGTGCTTCAAAGGTTTCAAACAAGTCGCGGCGCACCAGCATTTCATCATCGCTGAACGGCTCTAATCCACTTGGGCGCAACAAGGAGTTAGCGGTTTGTTTATCAATTTCGCGCTTCTCAGAAGCAAAAGACGCTAATTCTTCTACCCCGCCGGTGTACATCGTGGCAACACTGGACAGTGCCCAGCCAATGAGTGAACGTACGATCAGACGGTTGAGTTCTTCGCTTTCGCCAAAGCGTGGCCAAGTGTCGGTGACTTCCCGTGCCCATGCGTGGACGAATACGTCTGCTTCTTCATTGGAGATTGGTCGCGCAAAGAGGAATTGCGGGAAGCCTGCAATCACACATGCGACGTCAAAGCCGACATTACGGAAGCCCGCCCATTCGTAATCCAGGAAGGAAATCCTGTGGGAGACAATAATGTTGTCAGGTGAAAGATCGAACGGCGTAAACGCGCGTTCATTTCCGCTGAGCAAGGTTGCGGCCGATGCATACGCGTAGTGCGTCACTGCCTCAGGCGGCATCAAGCCCGCGCGTTCAAGAATTTCAATGCCCAAGTAGATGGAGTTGTGTAGTGCATCTGCACGCAGCTGATAATTAACCTTGTCAGGGTGGTTGCGGACCACGCGGTTGAGCAGTGCTTCAAAGTCTGGTTCGCGGCCGGCAGTATCTGCGTGCATTTGACCAAGCTCAGTGCCCAGCGCACGGATGATTTGCATGCGCTCATCATCGCTAGCCTGCGCGAGAGTATCCGACAAGGTGTTGGAATCGCCCAAATCCGTCAGAACCAGAATGCGCTGCTCTATATCGTGCGCCAGCAGAACGGGCCCAGGACGGGTGTCTTCAGAAAGAGATGTGGTGAACTGGTATGCCACAACCTCACTGATGAAAGCCACATCATCAATGGCTTGGCCAGTTGGCGGATTATGCTTCAGTACCACGGTCCGCTGTTGCAGAAACGGTGAGGAAGACACGCGCGCACGCAGGACAATAGCGTGACCAGAGCCGGAAAGCCGCTCTACTTCGGAGAGTTTTTGTTGACCACCAAACCGCCGCGACAGCAAGTCTTGAGCAATGTCTACGACTTGTTGTTGTTCCAGGTTCACGGTCTACTCCTCAGGTCTGGCACCACTATTAGCACGTCTTTCATTTCATGGCGGAAAATAGTGGTGCCTAATGCTAGATTCATCCCGCGCGGCGTGCGCGGAAAGCTAAAGTCTCAAGCTTGAGCTTTAAACTTCGGCCTTGTTGTCGTTCTTGGCCTCAGCGTTGTTCTTCGCCTTTTCTGGCTTGAAATCAACGCCGGTCTCTTTACGCTGCTGCGCAGGAATTGGTGCTGGTGCGTCGGTCAATGGATCGACTCCGCCACCAGACTTAGGGAAGGCGATGACGTCACGGATGGAGTCAAAGCCGCCGAGCAGGGACACAATACGATCCCAACCGAACGCGATGCCGCCGTGTGGTGGTGCACCATACTTGAAGGCGTCGAGCAGGAAGCCGAACTTCTCCTGTGCTTCTTCTTCGCCAATACCCATGACGTTGAAGACACGCTTTTGTACTTCACCGTTGTGGATACGGATGGAGCCGCCGCCGATCTCGTTGCCGTTGCACACAATGTCGTATGCGTAGGCGGTTGCTTCACCTGGATTCTCATCAAAGGAATCCATCCACTCTGGCTTAGGAGAGGTAAAGGCGTGGTGTACAGCAGTCCACTTGGAGTTACCCAGAGCAACGTCACCCGATGCAGTCGCATCGGCTGCTGGCTCAAACATAGGAGCGTCCACAACCCAGGTGAATGCCCAGTCGCCTTCCTTGATGAGGTCGTTCTTACGAGCAATCTCACCACGTGCTGCACCAAGCAATGCACGCGAAGACTTGGTGTCACCAGCGGCGAAGAAGATTGCGTCGCCTGGCTTCGCGCCAACGTGCCCAGCAATGCCTTCGCGCTCAGCGTCGGTGATGTTCTTCGCTACTGGGCCACCGAGGGTGCCGTCTTCGGCAACGGTGATGTAGGCAAGGCCCTTTGCGCCGCGCTGCTTTGCCCATTCCTGCCAGGCGTCGAACTGGCGGCGAGGCTGTGAAGCGCCGCCTTCCATGACAACCGCGCCTACGTATTCGTTCTGAAATACGCGGAAGGTGGTGTCCTTGAAGAAGTCCTGGCACTCCACAATCTTGATGTCGAAGCGCAGGTCTGGCTTATCAGAGCCGTAGTACTTCATTGCATGCTCGTAGGTCATGCGTGGAATTGGGGTGGTGATTTCATAGCCGATGAGCTTCCACAGCTCAGAGATGATCTCTTCGCCCAAAGCGATGACGTCATCCTGATCAACGAAGGACATCTCAACGTCCAACTGGGTGAACTCTGGCTGACGGTCCGCGCGGAAGTCCTCATCGCGGTAGCAACGCGCAATCTGGTAGTAGCGTTCCATGCCGGCAACCATGAGCAGCTGCTTGAACAGCTGTGGGGACTGTGGCAGTGCGTACCAAGAACCAGGCTTTAGACGTGCTGGAACCAGGAAGTCACGTGCACCTTCTGGGGTGGAGCGGGTCAAGGTTGGGGTTTCAATCTCAGTGAACTCGTGCGCATCCAGGACGCGACGTGCAGCGCGGTTCGCTGCCGAACGCAGACGCAGAGCATCGCCCTGTGCCTTACGGCGCAAGTCCAGGTAGCGGTAACGCAGACGAGCTTCCTCGCCTACCTCGCCGGAGGTAGATGGGTCATCAATCTGGAAAGGAAGTGCTGCAGACTTGTTCAACACCTCAAGCTCAGTGACGTTGATTTCAATTTCGCCAGACGCCAGATTTGGGTTCTCAGAACCTTCTGGACGGGCCTCAACGATGCCGGTGACCTTCACTACGAATTCCGAACGAAGTTCATGAGCTTGCTCAGCAACCTCAGACTCGCGGAAGACAGCCTGTGCAAGACCGGAACGGTCGCGCAGGTCAATGAAGATAACGCCGCCATGGTCACGACGTCGGGAAACCCAACCGGTAAGGGTGACGGTTTCACCGGTCAGCTCTTTGCGGAGTTCGCCCGCTAGGTGTGTACGCAACACGTTAGTGTTCATTCCTTTCAGATATGCAACCACTCCTTCCTGCTTCGCCTTGCGTAGACAGCGCGCGCGACATGCGGGAAGAAGACATGAACGGCCCAAGTCTACTCGCCTTCAATGTCCGCGGCCTCTAAGGGGGTCATACTTTCCCACCCGGCAGACATGCTTTACTCCCTCGAACTGGCCGATACTCCCCCATGGACTTCATCATGAACTTTCTGAGAACAAAATGAGAAGGATTGACCTGTGCAAAGTTGACCAAAAATTTTCCTACTTGACATAATTCCTGCGCATGACTGTGGCATGATCAGTGCATGACATTCAAAAAGGGTGCAGATATTAGTGGTAGGCGTGCCACTACAAGGCGCGGCGGTCGAGGCGGAGCTATTGCTGCCGGCGGCGGCCTTGGATCAGTATTGCTGATTGGCCTTTTCCTACTTCTGGGTGGAAATCCCTCCCAGATTGATGATGTATTCGGTGGACAAGAGCAACAACAGCCAGCCATTGAAGGCGGTGAAGAAGGTGGGGATACCCTCGCCCACTGCAAGACAATTGAAGACGGAAATGTTTACGCCGATTGCCGCGTAGACTTTACTGCTCAGTCCGTGGACGATGTGTGGACGGAAATTCTTCCGGCAGAGGCTGGCATTGAATATGTTGAACCAGGACGCGTGGTTTTCCAAGACACTGTTCAATCGGGATGCGGCGCGGCTACTGCGGCGACTGGCCCCTTCTATTGCCCGGCAGACCAAACTTCCTACTTTGATGTCTCATTCTTTGAACAGTTGGAGCAATTCGGCGGCACGAATGCCCCGCTGGCGCAGATGTACATTGTTGCTCATGAATTCGGTCACCACATTCAGCAGCTCGAGGGCACGTTGAGTTTGTCTAATTACAACGAGCCTGGTGAGGATTCCAATGCTGTGAAGATCGAGTTGCAGGCAGACTGCTACGCAGGCCTTTGGGCATCGCATGCCGATAAGGGCGAAGACGCCATGCTGGAGCCCATCACCCCAGAACAGGTGGCTACTGCGGTGGACACTGCACGCGCTGTGGGAGATGACAACATCCAGCAGCGCTCAGGCGGTGAAGTCCGCCCGGATATGTTCACGCACGGCACCTCTGAACAGCGCCAAGAAGCTTTCTTAACCGGCTACAGCGAAAGCACCATGGCAGCATGCGACACCTTGGAACGCGGGGTTTATAACTCCTAGCCAAACCGCCTTTGGCCCCGCCTAGCGCAGCTATTCAGCCCACTGAGACTCACTTGCACTAAAAGTCTTAGTGGGTTTTCGCATTGGTACGAAGTTTCGCCGACTAAAAATCAAGCCATCACTTCGTGGATGTTCAGTACGCTAACACCTATGACATCCACGCAAAATGGAGACACTCAGCCCAACGCCTCCGATGCAGATTTAGAGGACGCTAAGACTGAGCAGAAATTTCAGAGCCGAGCTATTCCTTTTCTTTCTGCGTTCAATGACATTGAGACGCATTTGCGGATTGTGCTGGAAGCCAAGCGTTCGGACTCATTTTGGTGGATGGTAGACCGCGCGGTGGACAAGCACTTGCTATCGCGTAGGCAAGGCGAAGTGCTGAAGGATTATGGAAATTTGCGCAATGCTATTTCCCATGGCCGCTATAACAACGGAGAACCGATCGCGGAGCCGCACCCGGTTGTGGTCAAAGATATTGAAATGTTGCGCGGACTGCTTATTGATCCACGTTCAGCGCTCTCGATTCTTCAACCAACCAATGTGGTGAGCTTGAGTCCTGACTCCCCTGTCACCGATGCCCTGAAGGTAATACGGGAGGACGGCTTTGCGCAGATTCCCATTTATGAAGACAACAAGTTCGTGCAGCTGTTAACCACAAACACAATCTCCCGGTGGGTGGCCACTGATTTGGCGGACAATAACGCCCTAGACGCCCGGACCATTGCAGATGTTCTGGCCATGGTGAAAAAGATCGACCAAGCGGTCTTCCTTGCGCGGGACATTACAGCGCAGGAGGCGGTCGATGCCTTGATCAGCCCCGATAAGGTCGGTCGACTGCCTCACGCGGCCATTGTGACAGAGAATGGCGAGCGAAATCAGAAGCCACTTCGCATCATCACCACCTCTGACCTTGCCATTTTGATTGATTCGTTAAGTCTGGAATAACTTTCCCAAAATATTGTTGACATGTCATAGATATACTAGAGTTTCTAACAGCATCACTTAGGAATTGAAGTAAAACCTCAATAACTCAACGTTAGGATCAGACATGCAGTTCGGAATTTTCACCATCGGTGACGTAACCCCAGACCCACTAACCGGCATGACCCCAACTGAACATGAGCGCATTAACGCCATGACCCAGATGGCACTCAAGGCCGAAGAGGTTGGACTAGACGTCTTCGCTACCGGTGAGCACCACAACCCACCGTTCGTGCCTTCTTCCCCAACCACGCACTTAGGCTACATTGCGGCGAAGACCGAAAATCTTATTCTGTCCACGTCCACCACGTTGATCACCACCAATGACCCATTGAAGATCGCCGAGGACTTTGCTTTCTTGCAGCACCTATCTGGCGGACGTACGGATTTGATGATGGGTCGCGGCAACACCGGACCTGTGTACCCATGGTTTGGCAAGGACATTCGCGAAGGCATTCCGCTGTCCATTGAGAACTACCACCTGCTGCGTCGCTTGTGGCGCGAAAAGAACATCTCTTGGGAAGGCAAGTTCCGCACCCCGCTACAGGGCTACACTTCTACCCCATTCCCGCTGGATGAGGTTCCACCATTCGTGTGGCATGGCTCCATTCGCTCCCCACAAATTGCGGAGCAGGCTGCATACTACGGTGACGGTTTCTTCCACAACAACATTTTCTGGAATAAGGAACACGTCATTGACATGGTGGGCATGTACCGCCGCCGCTTTGAAGCTTATGGCCACGGTAGCGCCGACCAGGCAATCGTTGGCCTCGGAGGCCAGATCTTCGTTGCCGATACCGAAGAAGATGCAAAGAAGCAGTTCCGTCCATACTTCGATGTAGCACCGGTCTACGGCCACGGCCCTAGCCTCGAGGAGTTCTCTGAGCTGACCCCATTGACCGTTGGCACCGTGGAGCAGGTCATTGAGCGCACCATGCAGTTTGCGGACTGGGTGGGCGATTACCAGCGTCAGATGTTCCTCATTGACCACGCCGGTTTGCCGCTGGAAGTTGTGCTCAACCAGATTGAAATCTTGGGCACCCAGATTGTTCCTGAGCTTCGTCGACGCATGGACGCACGCCGCCCGGACCACGTTCCTTCCAACCCACCAACCCATGCATCCCTGAAGGAAGACCGCAGCCATGCGCACTTTCAGGTCGCGCCAGGCAAGATCGCTGAGTAGCTCAGGAAACCCACCAGCTAATTCCAGTTAGCGTTGTAGCAGGTAAGGTTGTACTAACTACGTGCTAATAAGAAAGAAAGAGTTGAAAAGATAATGCGTTCTTTGGCCGTTATCACCGCCGGATTGTCCTCACCATCGTCCACGCGGCAGCTGGGAGAAAAGATTGCCGCTTCAGTTGAAGGTGCAGTGACCTCCCGCGGTGAGTCGGTTGAAATCCACTTCATTGAGGCGCGTGATTACGCTGAGGAATTAGCAGCAGGTTTGGTCAACATGGCGGCTGAGACGCCATTGCTTGACGATGCAAAAAAGACGCTTTCCGCAGCAGACGGCCTCATTGTGGTCACTCCCATTTTCCAGGGAAGTTACTCAGGGCTGTTCAAGATGTTCTTTGATTCATTGGATACTGAGAGCATCAATGACATGCCGACGGTCATCGCGGCAACAGCAGGCTCCGCACGCCACAGCATGGTTTTGGATTTTGCCCTGCGCCCGCTGATGACTTTCCTGCACGCAATGGTTATGCCAACCGGAGTATTCCAGGCAACGGAAGACTTCGGCACTCCTGAGGGAGCACGCATTGAGCAGCGCATCCAACGCGCAGCCGGTGAATTGGCAAACTTTATGGTGTCGAACCCAGATCACGTTGAAGGGTTAGCCGGGGATTTCACCAACATAGAATCCAGAAAACGCAAATCTGGGGTTGGGATCGATACTGACAATTTTGTTCCTATGTCTCAGCTGTTACAGTAAAGGCAAAGCTCACCAGCTATATCTTGCCGGTGAGACAATGCGCGTGTTCTGTGAATAATTTACTAAGCCCAAAGCCGAATCAGTTCAATGCTTTGGGGTTAGAATAACAACCAGAAACATGCGCATTTCTGCGTTTTACACGATGTTTTACCCCCTGATTTGTATCCAAGTTTGATAGAGAAAGGCGTCGTTGAATGACCATTAGCGTCGTTGACATCTTTTCCGTAGGTGTCGGCCCGTCTTCGTCGCATACCGTTGGACCAATGCGCGCAGCCAAGAGTTTTGTGGAGTCCTTGCCTGCTCTTCCCGCAAAGGTTCACACTGAGTTGCGCGGATCCTTATCTGCTACGGGTAAAGGCCACGCAACTGACCGTGCAGTGATTCTAGGGCTCGCAGGTTGGGCGCCCCTGACCGTTCCCGTTGACGCTGAGCCCACCGCTGGTAGCTTCATTCCTTCCGAGGGAACCATCGAAGGTCCAGTGGGCAGGCTAGATTATTCCATCGCTTTCAACAATGAGCCCGTTCCTGAGCACCCAAACTGCCTCATTTTTAGCGCCTGGGATGAACAGGGCAATGAAATTGCAAGCAACATGGAATACTTCTCCGTCGGCGGCGGCTTCGTCTTGTCCCGTGCCGAGTTGAACGCAAAGCTTGAAGAAACTCATGAGGTGCCAGCAGGTATGGCTGCTGCCCAAAGCGATGATGAGCGCATTCCATATGACTTCTCCACTGGTGATCAGCTGCTGGAATTGTGCAAAGAGACCGGCAAGACCATTTGGGAAATCATTGCCGCTAATGAAGCCGTCCTCCACCGCGAGGACGGCGGAATTGCCCGCGTCAACACCCATCTGGACTTGGTGTGGGACGTCATGCGCGAATGCGTAACCGACGGCATTTCCACCAAGGGCATTCTTCCCGGCGGCTTGCAGGTCAATCGTCGTGCACCACAGCTGTATGCGTTGTTGTTAGAACAGCAGGATGACCCAACCTCGGGCTTTTCTGCCATGGAGTGGGTCAACCTCTACGCGCTGGCCGTCAATGAGCAAAATGCAGCGGGTGGTCGCGTTGTCACGGCACCAACTAATGGCGCCTGCGGCATCATCCCAGCAGTGCTGCACTACGCGCGTGACTTCCTCCCAGATTTCACCCGTGAGACCGCTCGCCGTTTCTTGCTCACCGCTGGCGCGGTCGGCATGATCATCAAGCAGAACGCCTCTATCTCGGGTGCTGAGGTTGGCTGTCAGGGCGAGGTCGGCTCTGCTTCTTCAATGGCGGCCGCAGGCTTGGCTGAAATCCTCGGCGCTACCCCAGCTCAGATTGAAAATGCTGCGGAGATTGCATTGGAGCACAACCTGGGCCTGACATGCGATCCAGTCGGCGGTCTGGTCCAGATTCCGTGCATCGAGCGCAATGCGATTGGTGCGGTGAAGTCCATCAACTCTGCGCGTCTTGCTCGCATGGGCGAAGGTACTCACCACGTCACCTTGGACAACGCAGTCCAGACCATGGCCGAAACCGGCCGGGACATGCACACCAAGTACAAAGAGACCTCCATTGGCGGTCTGGCAAAGACCTTGGGACTGTCCGTCTCACAGGTGGAGTGTTAAACCACCTGCGCCAAGAGCGGCCAACGTGGATTTTTGTCCGCAGCTGAAAGTGCCGTGGAGATCAGTTCAATCTGATCTTCACGGCACTTTCAACGTTTTGAAGCAACCACCAAGGTCTAAAGCTTGGAGGTCAAGACTTCAACGATGTCCTCGATGGCAACGTCTTCTTGCTTATGCGCTGCCAGGTCCTTGAGAGCAACAGTGCCGTTGGCAAGCTCCTGGTCACCCAGAACTAGAGCGAAGCGTGCGCCGGCACGGTCAGCGCCCTTCATCGCGCCCTTGAGGCCACGATCACCATAGGACATGTCTGAGCTAATTCCAGCCAGGCGAAGATCATTGATGATGTTAACCATCTTCTTCTTTGCCTCTTCACCCAGCGCGACTCCGAAAACAGCTGCGCGTTCATCAACACTAGGAATGGTCTTGCCTTCGGCCTCCAAGGCGAGAACAGCTCGGTCGACGCCCAAACCGAAGCCAATGCCGGACAGGTCTTGTCCACCCAGTTGCGCCATCAGGCCGTCATAGCGTCCACCGCCGCCAATACCAGATTGTGCACCGAGGCCATCGTGAACGAACTCGAAGGTGGTCTTGGTGTAATAATCCAAGCCGCGAACCATACGTGGGTTAATCACGAACGGCACATTCATGTCTTCGAGCAAAGACTTCACGGTGTCAAAGTGCACGCGGCACTCATCGCACAAGTTGTCCAGCATCAACGGAGCATCGGCAGTAGCTTCTTGCATCTCTGGGCGCTTGTCATCCAGCACGCGCAGAGGGTTGATCTCTGCGCGGCGGCGGGTTTCCTCATCCAAGTCCAGCTTGAACAAGAATTCCTGCAGCTTCTCACGGTAAGCAGGGCGGCAATTTCCACAACCCAAAGAAGTCATTTCCAAACGGAACTCGCTCAGACCAAGCGCGCGATAGCCGCGGTCTGCCAGTGCGACAACTTCCGCATCCAGTGCAGGATCATCAATACCGATGGCCTCAACGCCCACCTGCTGCAGCTGGCGGTAACGACCAGCCTGGGGGCGCTCATAGCGGAAGAATGGGCCGTAATAAGCCAGCTTGACCGGAAGCTGACCGCGATCCAGATTGTGCTGGATAACAGAACGCATCACACCCGCTGTGCCTTCCGGACGCAAGGTGACACTGCGCTCTCCGCGGTCAGCGAAGGTGTACATTTCCTTCGAGACCACATCGGTGGATTCTCCAACACCGCGCGCGAACAGCGAAGTATCTTCAAACACCGGCAGCTCAATATGCGAATAACCCGCTAAATACGCTTGACCCACGAGAGTCTTGCGCACAGCGTCGAATGTCGCGGACTGCGGCGGAACATAGTCTGGCACGCCTTTTGGTGCCGACAAGGCTTGAAACTGCTTCTTATCACTCACGGCTTCTAGATTACATCTCCCAGGTTGAGAAGAAACCCATTGGTCTTTCTTTCCGCACGCATGGTGGTTGTCGGGCCATGCCCCGGAAGCAGCGTCAGTTTATCATTCAAGATATTCAACAGGCTACGCAACGAATCCTGCATGGCCCGTGGATCCGAATGCTGTAGGTCTGTGCGTCCAATTGAGCCCTTAAACAGCACATCGCCGGTCAGCGCAAAATCCTCAGCGACGATGACAACACAGCCCGGGGAATGGCCCGGGCAATGGTGAACCTCAAACTCCATGCCGATCAGAGACAACTTCTCTCCCGTACCGAAGTGGCGAACGTCCGCGATGGGGATCATCGAGGCAGCATCGAAAAGCACCAGCGATTGCGGGGATACTCCCCGGCCGTCTTTCAACATGAATTCATCATCCGGGTGAATATAAACCGGCAAGCTCAAGCGCTTTGCCAAGTCTCCCGCCTCGCGAGTGTGGTCAAGATGTCCATGCGACAGCACGATGGCCTCGATGGTGAAGCCGTGTTGCTGACTGAGCTCAATGACTCTGTCCATGGCGTGCATTCCGGGATCGACCACAAAGGCACGTCCTTCGTGCTCCACGATGTAGGTATTTGTCTTGTAAGGACCGGCCCCAAAACCAAGAATTTGCATGCCTATACCCTATCCTTTGGCTGCCAAAACTCAGCATTGTGGCAATCACGACAAAGCTCCGATCAACCCACATCTAATGGGTCGACCGGAGCTAGTAGATACGAGCCTTGCTCGCCAAATCAGGGGGGGGCTTTACTGCAGCGCAGCCAGTGCCTCGTCGTAGTTAGGCTCTTCAGTGACCTCATCGACGAACTTTGCGTAGACAACCTTGTGGTCTTCATCGGTGACGATGACGCCACGCGCGAGAAGGCCAGCCAGTGGGGAGTCCTGCAGGGTTGCGCCGAAATCTTCACCGAAGGAAGAACGGAAAGCGGATGCTGCAACCACATTGTCCAGGCCCTCTGCTGCACAGAAGCGATCCAGAGCGAATGGCAGGTCCTTGGAGATGGACAGCACAACGGTGTTGTCCAGGGAGGTTGCCTTCTCATTGAATGAGCGGGTCTGTGCCTGGCACACGCCGGTATCGATGGATGGGAAGATTGAAACAACCAGGCGCTTGCCTGCGTAATCCGCTGGAGTGACGTTCGAAAGATCGGTGCCGACGACGGTGAAGTTAGGAAGCTCTGCACCTACTGCTGGAAGCTCACCTGCGGTAGTTGCTGGGTCATTCTTAAAAGTTACGTTAGCCATGTCCCCGACGATACTGTCGTTTTCACTTCCTCGCCATGAAGTTGTTTCTTTGCCACACGTATTCAGCCCGGGGAGGCCCGCCCGCGTCCGCAAAGTGCCAGGAAATGCACAACTAATTGCGTAGGGGCACTTCAACCTGTCTGCGAGGTTCACGCTAGAATCAGTCCGAGAAACCTGGCACGCGAAGTTTCGCTGAAGCGCTGTGCCAGATGTACCTGTTCAACCACGAGCTAAGGATCACTCGGTGACTAGTAATAAAAAGCGCGGCGAAGAAGCCCTATCTCATCTTGCACGCGAGATTAAAGCTCGCGACCGTAAAGACAAGGCACGCCCGTTTGGCGTTGTCATCGCTTCTCTCGTAGCCATCCTCGCCATCGGTGGCGGCATCACCTACATGGCAATGCAGGGCAACGAGGAAGACGTCGTTGCAGAAGACGCAAACACCAATGAGACTGAAGCTGCTCCTGAGGAGCAGGAAGTACTCACCCTTGCCGGTCAGCGTGAGACCCCGCTGGAAGACACCGTTCAGTGTGAGTACAACGAGTCCGGTGAAGCTGCAAATGATGCCACCGTTCCAAACGGCGACGACATTTCCACTGAGGGCACTGTCACCGTCAACTTCACCACCAACCAGGGCGAGATTCCAATGGAGCTCGACCGTGCGCTTGCTCCGTGTGCCGTCAACGCGATCACCGATTTGGTTGACCAGGGCTACTACGACGACACCATTTGCCACCGCATGACCACCGGCGGTCTCGCTGTACTGCAGTGTGGTGACCCAACCGGTTCCGGCTCCGGCGGACCTGGCTTCCAGTTCGCTAACGAGTACCCAACTGATGAGCTCGATGACACCGCTGTTCAGTCCATCTACCCACGCGGTTCCATCGCGATGGCAAACGCTGGCCCAGACACCAACGGTTCCCAGTTCTTCCTGAACTACGCGGACTCCACCCTGGCGCCTGATTACACCTACTTCGGCAACGTCACCGAAGAGGGACTTGAAACTCTCGACGCAATCGCCGAGACCGGTGTTGAGGGCGGCGCCAGCGACGGCGCTCCTGCGGAAGAGGTTCGTATCGAATCCGCTACCCTCGCCTAGGGTCAATCGCCTTGTGCGGAAATATTTAGACATTTAGCGTGCCCGCTGGATTTATATTCCAGCGGGTTTTGCTTTACCACGTCGCGAAATACATCAAATACTTAGCCGCAACAAACTAAGATCGTCCAGTTTTCACAGCTCACAGACAGTAAGTGTTGGATGTCACACTCTTAACAAAACTTCATAGATCTCTTGCAATAGCCTTAAGGTCACGTTAATATCATGGCGTCTACTAGAACTTACGAAGTCTGAAGGATTTCCACATGAAGCTTTTCTCCCGCAAGGCAATCGTTGCCGGCGCAACCGCACTCGCAGTCACCTTCGCAGGTACCTCCGTAGCCGTCGCTCAAGAAGACGAGACCACCGTCACCACCACCACCGACGAGACCTCGGTTGAGACTCCAACCTCCAAGGAATCCGAAGCTCCAGCTGAAGGCGACAAGGATGATGAGAAGGAAGAGGGTTCCTCCACGGACCCCAAGGACATCACTGCTTGGATCTCCGTCTTCACCGCAGTCGTTGGTGCAGTGGGCACACTGTTCACCTTCGCTAACAAGCACTTTGACTTCATGGGCTAATTTGCTTCCTGTGAAGTAAACAAGCTTAAAGCTGCTGGGACATTGACTCAGCAGCTTTAGTCGTTTTTGGACTCGCTCAACACGGGTTAAGCAAACTAACCCGATTGCCGAGTCATGAAAGTGTGAGATTGGTTCAATTTCACATATGTGTGTCGAAAAATAATTACATTAGAGTAGACTTCTTCTGGGCACTTAAAACTTGAATATCAAAGGATTGTTTCATGACTCTCTTCTCCCGTAAGGCTCTTGTTGCAGGCGCTACCGCTGTTGCTTTGACCTTCTCTGGAACCGCTGTTGCAAACGCACAGAGCAGCTTCGCCGGTAGCTCCGAATCCACCACTGCGGAAGGAGAGAACACCGGCAACGGCAACAACGCTAATGCCGACGTCTCCTCTGAGGATTCCTTCGTCTACAACCTCTTCTACGGCTCCACCAATGATGAGGGCGAATTGGATCCAAAGGAATTCACCACCTGGATCAACACCATCAACTCCTTGCTGCGCACCATGGACAGCTTCCTGTCTATGTAAGCACTTTGCTCAAGGCATTCCGGCTGGCTCGTTATTACGGGTGAGCCGGATTTTTGGATCACTGGCTTGGATCAGTGGCTTAGACCGGGAGCTCATTTAGTGTGAGGATTTTGGGCGGGTGCCTCAAGGAGTTCTTTTGCTCCACGCACGTCTTTAAGCATTTCTGGGTCAAGGGGGCTGCCTGCACGGATGATGGAGACGTCACCCGAGGCCTCTAGAATCATTGCTTGGACATCTGCGAAGTTTCCAATCCCCGCCTTGCGAATAGACGTTCTGACATCGTCATAAGAAAAATGCGACTTGCGAAGAGCGTTGGTCACAATAGCGCCTTCAAACATCAGCAAAATCGGTTCACGGTCTATTAGGTGCCCAAGTCCGCTCTTCTCCCGCAGGATTCCGAAAAAGGCTTCTAGGACCATCAGGGTTGCAAGCCCAATGATGCCAGCTGCCAGCGTGGGTGGATGGCCGAGGATGACGCGCCCGGCGACTGCGCCGAACATAATGATGATGACTGCATCAGACGCTGACATTGACGTCAGTACGCGCGAGCCGAAGATCTTCACTAAGAGTAGGAACGCGATATAAATCAGGACTGCCGCCAAGATGACGATGGGAATACGCGGCGGGTCAATATAGAGCTGCTCGCGGGCATGTTCCATCAACGTATCAGTCCAATTCACGTCATCTACGTTACCTTGCCTGTTGCCTGGGGCCATGTAAAAGCGGGTGGTTCTTCCCCATTGCTGAGGATGAACCACCCGCGGTGAGTAGCTAGCAGCTAATTAGAACTGGATTGGGCTGACAGTGTTGATCTGACGGCGCAGGTCGTTCAGAGTACGCTGCATGTTAGCTGGGATGAACTGGTCGAACTGACCGCTTAGACCAACGAATGCTGCGATGCCAGCAATCGCTGCCAGTACACCGGCGAAGCCAAGACCTGCAGCGGAGCCGGAGGCAGAACCTTCGGAGGAGCCCTCAGCAGAACCCTCAGAAGGGGTTCCTGGCTCATCGCCATCGGTGTCCTCGGTGAATCCAAGCTCGCTCAGTGGGACGGTGATTTCGGTGCCTGCATCGGTGGTTATGGTGACCAGGTCGGTCTCCACAGCGTCCTCTGGCAGAATCAGTTCAACGGTTGCGCGGCCGAACTCGTTGAGCTGGTTGTCTTCCTCAGCGTTCCACTCGGTGTCAACGTCAGCGGTCTCAGAAACATCGCCAACTGCAACGGTCGCGGTAGTGGCCTGTGGGTCTTCTTCCATGGTGTAGTTCAAGGAAGTCAGGTTGAAGGTAACTGCCTCGCCTGGTGCAACGGTGCCCTCAGCGGAGATGCCGATATCGGTCTGTCCGGACTGGATATCAGCACCAGCCGCGATGTAGTCATTGAGCACGGAGTAGTCCATGTATCCCACATCGGTTAGCCCCTGAACACTAGCCAGTGAGGTAAAGCCGTCGCCACCGTCGAATAGGAAGGTGGAGGTTGCCACGGTGTAGTCAGCGGCTGGGTCAATCTCTTCACCGTTTAAGGTTGCGGAGATAACGCGCTCACCCTGCTCTGCAGACGGATCGTATACGTATTCAAAGCCTGCGGACATGCCCAATGCCAGACGTGGACGGGAAGCACCTGGCTGCCACTGAGCCTCCAGAGCATCCAGGATGTCCTGGCCGGTCAGGATGCCATAAGCAACAGAGTTGCCGAATGGCTGCACGGTAAGAACGTCCTCAAAGGTGACGTCGCCTTCAGGCAGGTCAGCGCGAACGCCGCCGGCGTTCATGATGCCCAAATCGATGTCCACACCGATCTGCTGTTCCAGGGATGCGCGGTTAGCGTCAGCAATCAGGGAGTTCAAGGTGGATTCAACGCCACGGTTAGAACCGGAGCCAGCGCCAGCATCCTGGCCACGGAAGGTTGCGGACTCCATCTGGCCAACAACCTCAGCGCCAAGCGCCTTAGCCTCTGCCTCGGCTGCAGCAACACGCGCCGCTACCTCAGCATCAGGCTCGAGAGCTTCAACCTCTGGCATGGAACGATCCCACTGATTGATCTCAATGGACTCAATCTCGTTGGTGTCCTTGTTGAATTTAATGTCTGCGTCCTGCAGAACCTTGCCGTACTCGTGGCCCTGAGCCCAGTACAGTGGCAGTGCACCTTCGCGTGCAACCTCACCGCTGCTGCGCACGTGGGAGTCGCCACCGAAGAGGATATCAACGTTGTTGTTGAAGCCCTCTGCGTACTGCTCCACGTCCTCATGCATCAGCGCGACAACAACATCTGCTTCGCCGGATTCGGTCAAACGGTCAGCTTCTGCGTTGGTAGCAGCTACTGGGTCAGTGAACTCAACGCCCTCGATTGCAGACGGAGCGACCTTGTTCTTGGTCAAAGTGGTCACAGTACCAACGAAGCCGACCTTCACGCCGTCAACTTCGATAACTTTGGACGCATCCAGCAGTGGCTCACCGTTCAAGGTGACGTTAGCGCCGAGAATTGGGTAGTCAGAGCCCTCAACAATGCGGCCAGTCAGATCCTCATGGCCCTGGTCGAACTCATGGTTGCCAACAGCAGAGACATCAACGCCCAACAGGTTGAGGATGTCCAAGGTTGGTTCATCATTTGCCACTGCAGAAACGAATGCGGTGCCGCCGACGTTATCGCCGGAGGTGGTCATGATGAATTCCTGGTCCTGGTTGACGTATTCAATCAGGGGCTTCAGCTTCGCCGCACCCATTTCAGAGTTAGCGCCTGGCTCTTCGGTTTCTTCGAAAGAAAGGTGGCCGTGGAAATCGGTGATGTTGGTGACGGAGAAATCGACAACGTCACCTTCCTGTGCGAAAGCAACAGGTGCGCCAACAACGATGGTGGCGGAAACGGTGGTAGCAGCCAATAGGCGGCCGAAATGACGGAACTTAGACACGGGTTCTCCTGTGAGGATCATAAAAGTTTGCTTACAAGAGTTCTTTATAACGCCTAAGAAACGATTCGGCAGTGCAACGATTACACCCCACCTGCGTATTTACCTTTGGGTTCTCAACAGTTCACGTTGTGGACATGCACCCGAAATATATTAGAAGCCTAACTACCCCTAAGGAGGGGGCTTGCCGGTACAAGCCCCCTCCTTAGTTTGGCAACGCCCTCACTGCTAACTGAAAGCTGTCCTTGCGTCGACTGTCGTGCGTCCCTGCCTAAGCCGTCACACGGTAGACGTCAAACACACCCTCGGTGTTTCGCAGCGTGGTCATAAGCGCACCCAGCTGCTTGGTGTCAGAGACAGAGAAGGTGAACTGCAACGTGGCAATGTGGTCTTCTCCCCTGCTAGAACGCATGGACAAGACATTCAGCTTGGACTCGCTGAAGATCTTGGTCACCTCGAACAGCAGACCTTGACGGTCAAGAGCCTCGAGCTGCAAGGTTGCGGCGAAAGCACCTGAGGAAGACTTTCCTTGGGCCCATTCCACCTGCATCATGCGTTCAGGTTCGCTCTTGAGCTTCTCTGCATTCGTGCAATCCACTCGGTGAACAGAGACACCGCCACCGCGGGTGACAAAGCCAAAGATTTCATCACCCGGCACCGGCTGGCAGCACTTCGCCAGCTTGGCCAGCACATCAGGGCTGCCCTCAACCAGAATGCCGGAGCCATTCTTGGAGTCTTCAGTCTGCTGCTTCGCGCGGGAGCTCTCCAGCTCAGATAGAGGAGTACGCGAAGCAAGAGCATCGGCAGCATCATCACGGTCACCGAACAGTGCCATCAACTGATTAGCCACATGCTGCGCGGAAACGTGGCCAGCACCAATCGCGGTGTACAGCGAATCTACATCCTCAAAATGCAGCTGCTCCGCAACCTGTTTCATCGACTTTGCAGTAAACAGACGGTGCATCGGCAAGCCACCGCGCTGCACCTCCGTGGCCAAAGCGTCACGGCCTGCCTCAAGGTGCTCCTCACGGCGCTCCTTGGCAAACCACTGGCGAACCTTCGCCTTCGCGCGCGGTGACACCAAGAACTCCTGCCAGTCCCGTGATGGACCGGCATTGGCATCCTTGGAAGTAAAGATTTCTACCTTGTCACCGGACTTCAACTCCGATTCCAGCGCGACTAGCTTGCCATTGACCTTGGCGCCAATACAACGGTGACCAACCTCCGTGTGCACGGCATAGGCAAAGTCCACAGGGGTGGAACCTGCCGGCAGCGTGACCACATCACCCTTCGGGGTAAACGCGAAAATCTGCTGCGACGTCAGGTCGTAGCGCAAAGAATCCAGGAATTCATTTGGATCGGCTGCTTCCTTCTGCCAATCCAGCAATTGACGCATCCAGGCCATCTGGTCAACTTCTTCATTGTTGCCAGAGTTCTTGCCCTTCATCTCCTTGTATCGCCAGTGCGCTGCCACACCGAATTCGGCGTTGTAGTGCATCTCGTGTGTACGCACCTGGACTTCTAGGGTGGACTCCCCAGCAATCACCGTGGTGTGCAGAGACTGATAAACACCGAAGCGCGGCGAGGAAATATAGTCCTTGAAACGCCCCGGAAGAGCCTGAAACAGCGAGTGCACGACGCCGATAGCTGCGTAGCAATTGTTCACGTCATCGACCAGGATGCGGATGCCCACGAGGTCAAAGATCTCTGCGAAGTCACGGCCACGCACAATCATCTTTTGATAAATCGACCAGTAGTGCTTTGGTCGGCCCATCACTTCAGCTTCAATGCCGTTTTCTTTCAGAGCAGAAGAAACCTGTTCCTTGATTTCGGCTAGTGCCCGGTCACGTGAAGGTGCGCGGTCAGCAACCATGCGCACGATCTCGTCGTACTTCTTCGGGTACAAGATGGCGAAGGCAAGGTCCTCGAGCTCCCATTTGACGTTAGCCATGCCCAGGCGGTGCGCTAGTGGTGCAATCACGTCAAGGGTTTGCCGCGCCTTCTTAGCCTGCTTTTCCGGCGGCAAAAAGCGCATGGTGCGCATGTTGTGCAAACGGTCCGCAACCTTGATGACCAGCACGCGCGGGTCATGCGCCATGGCGACAATCATCTTGCGGATTGTCTCCGCCTCAGCGGCCGCGCCAAGCGCGACCTTGTCCAGCTTGGTCACACCATCAACCAGACGCGCCACCTCAGGACCAAAATCAGCCGTGATGTCCTCGAGTGAGTAGTCGGTATCCTCCACCGTGTCATGGAGCAATGCCGCCACCACAGTGGTGGTGTCCATGCCGATCTCCGCGGCAATGGTTGCCACCGCCAGCGGGTGAGTAATATACGGCTCCCCCGACTTCCTAAACACACCAACATGCAGCTTCTCCGCAGTTGAATATGCATTATTGAGAAGTTCTACATCAGCGCGGGGATGGAACTGCCGGTGGATAGACAGCAACGGATCCAAGACCGGATTTACCTTGACGCGGCCCCCTGTCAGCGAACGCGCAAGGCGGGCTGACATACTGCGAACGCCACTGCTCGCTGGGCGTTTCGTAGACCTATTATTCGTCATATGCGCCCTTTCACTCACTACACGACCGGCTTCGAAAGCTTCCCAGAAGCTATCTATTATCTGCCACTGTGGGGAACATAATGGCAGTAACCGAATCCTTAATGTATCTAGTTTAGCGCGTCTTATTCAGATGTGGCATTCAGCACACTGATTGGGCGATCCCCGAACTTCTCGCGGCCACCCAAACCATCAACTTCCAAGACCACAACGGCTCCAACGACCTCAGCACCAGCTGACTCCAACAGCTGACGTGCTCCGGCTAGGGTGCCGCCGGTGGCCAAGACGTCATCGACAAGAGCGATCTTGGAGCCCTTAATCATTGCCCCGTCTGCGGGAATCTCCAACGCCGCCGAACCATACTCCAAGGAGTACTCCTGGTGCAGCACTGGAGGAGGCAACTTTCCGGCCTTGCGCACGGCGAGCACGCCGGTACCAAGCTTGTAGGCCGCAGCAGAGCCCAAGAGGAAACCGCGCGCATCCAAGCCCGCAATCAAGTCAGCGCCGAGCTTCTCGCATTCATCGGCGAGCCCATCGATGACCACGGAGAAGGCTGCACCATCAGCCAAGACCGGAGTGAGGTCCTCAAAGAGCACACCCTTTTCTGGGAAATCCTGCACGTAGCGGATATTGTCCTTGATAGCTTCGCGGGCATTGGCATACTTGGAATTCACGTTTTTAAACCTTAAAACCTAATCTCAACGGATTGGATATGTTGTGGAAATGGGGCGGATGTAATAGCTGGGAAGTGCGAGCACAAGCAGATTATCAAGTGGACTGGGAAGTTTCTTTAGTCGCCGTTCTCAGCGGAGTTAGTGGAGGTCTCTTCGCTGGCTTCGGCTTCGCGCACAAACCAACGGTCCATGTTCCAGCCAATTCCGGAGCTACCGGTATAAGGCACGGCGTTGGCCACCTGTGGGGAGATAAAGAAGGTGTGCGGTTCAGCCGACAATGGGAGGCCTGGAAGGTCTTCCCACAATTGGCGTTCTTCATCGCGCAGCTCATCCACGCGCGCCAAGCTTGCCGATGACACTCCGTACTGCGAACGCGAATCAATCGGGCCGAGGAAAGCATCGATGCTTGGCAGCCAGGTCTCTGGGTCCATCTCAAGGAAGGCGGCGGAGACATTTGCGCCGGAGACTTCCTCCACAGTGATCCCAGCTCGTTCGCACTGCTGGCGAATGGAGTCCACCATGGCTTGGAGGCGTTGATCTTCACCTAGGTAGCCAATGCGGATGGTCATGCCGGCTAGCTGTCCGGCGGTGTCCATATCAGTGCCCTGGTGTTCTTCGGTTACTGAAGTCAACGTGCGTGCGAGCGGATCATTGTGGTTGACCGCGTGGGTATAAACAGCTGGCACCTCAACGCCGGAGGCTTCTGAACTCACACGGGCAATCTCATTGTGGTCGATGCAGCTGGCAAATGCTTGGCGAGCCCACTGCTGTTCGAATACGCCGGAATCGGAGAATATCAGCGAGTCAGTAAGGTCACCCACGACGTCTTCGATCTCAAAATCATCGGCCATGGTCTCTGCGTTATACCACTGCGGCTCAGAGACCGCGGCGTCTGCAATCAACAGGTTGTCCTGCTCAGTTACTTCAGAGACATCGGACTGAATAGGCCACACCACTAGGTGTTCCACCGCTGCCTGATCACCGTAATAATTCTCATTGCGCTTAAGCAGTACCTCGCCTTGCTCGCCGACGCTGTCAATGGTGAATGGGCCGTAGGAAACGTGCATCTCAGGGATAAAGTTCTCTAGTCCAAAAGCAAAGCGCCAAATCTCTGCGATGCGACCCAACTGGTTAGGGTCCTGGGAGAACAATGCGCTGACTAGTTCTTCCCTGCTCATCTCAGCACGTTCAGCGACCTTGTGCGCCGGCATAATGGTGCCGGGGCTAAACATGTAGCGCCACTGGCCACCTTGTCCTGGTTGGAACTTGACCAAGAACTTCTTGTTTTCAGGCGCGCAAGCCACGGACTCAACCTGATCCATCAACGGCATGTTGGAGCCGAACATTTCCTGCATCTGCCCGGCGGTGTACGACAAGAGGAAATCATCACAGGTAACCGGGGTGTTGTCAGAGTAGATTGCGTCTTCGGCGATGGTGTACAAGACATTGCGCTGATCGCCGTCCATCCACTCTTGCGTAGTCACCAAGTCTGAATTGGGGACGAACTGTCCCGTTGGCCCTGGGACAAATGCACCTGGGTATAAACGCCCAGACAACTGCGAGGCGACAGAGGCCGTACCGAACGCGGATCCAGCGTTCACGGTTGTCAGCTCAGAGTTCGCCAGATAACCCGGGTATTCCGAAGCCTTCTTCTCCTGCGGCCCCAGCTCGTCCTCGCTGCCTTGGTCAGCACCGGAGGAACATGCGGTCAATGCCACCGACATCGCGGCTAGAAGCGCTACACCGGCACGGCTGCGCCATGCACGCGAACCACGCGCATTCGCACCTGTTGTACCTGGCATCTTCCCTGCCTTTTTGGTCATGCCCACGTCTCCTTCACAAGCCTGGAATTTTACTACTGCCGTGCTTCTTAGACCAATAATCAACCGTGGAATTCAATCAACCTCAGTAAAGCAGACACTAAAGAAGACAGCACCGCCAAAAATGAGCGGTGCTGTAAGAAATTAGCTAGCTAGAGCCAAGCTTTAGCGCCCGGGGCGCCACGAGGAACCAGTGCGGTTTGCTTGGGTTCCTTCCAGGTTGGTGACTTGCTTGGTTGGAGAAACGACCTGACGCTTGGTGCCGTGGTCTGATTCGGAGCCGGCGCCAGCTTCTTGCTCCTCCGTGAATTCCGCGCTCGCACGGTACTCTGCGACGTCCTTGTTGTGCTGCTGAATCTTCTTGCTGCGGTTAGCCAAGGAGACAACCAGTGGCGAGGCCAAGAAGATGGAAGAGAAGATACCTTCAATCACACCGATCAGCTGAATCAGCGCCAAGTCACGCAAGGTACCAATACCCATCATCCACACGGCAACAATGAACAACGCAACAATTGGGAGTGCGGAAATAACCGAGGTGGAGATCGAACGCATTACTGTCTGGTTAATAGCCAAGTTGGTTTGCTCGGCGTACGTTCGATTTCTTTGCCCAGTAATCCCCTCCGTATTTTCATTGACCTTGTCAAAGACGATGACTGAGTCATAGATGGAGAAGGTCAAAACGGTCAGCAGACCAATGATTACTGCTGGGGATACTTCCAGGCCAAAGAGTGCGTACAGGCCCGCGATGATGACACCATCGGCGATCAGCGCAAGAATTGCCGCAATCGCCATGGTGCGCTGCAAACGGAATGCAACATACGCGGTTGCGATGACTAGGAAGACGATCATCGCGATAACCATGCGCTGGGTAATCGTGGAACCCCAGGACTCAGAAACGGTGGAGACACCCACTGCGTCTGGAGTGGACTCACCCATCGCATTAACTGGCTCGAACTCTTCGTAGATGGCCAAACGCGCGGCGTCAGCCTGTTCTTCGGTCAATCGCTCGGAATTGACCTCGAGGGTGGCTGAGTTGCCACTACCAACGATTTGAACCTGTTCAGGTTCAATGCCGGTAGCTTCCTCGAAGACCTCGCCTACTGCTTGTTCTTCGAGGTTGGCAGCCGGCAGGCTGACCTTGGTGCCGCCTTCAAAGTCCAGGGACAGGGTGAATCCGCGGATGGCGATTGCAGCGATAGCCACGATGAGCAGGCCAGCAGTGATGGCGTACCAGGTCTTTGCACGGCCGATGAAGTCGAACCCGCCCTCATCGAGGTAGAGGCGGTCCATGCGTGAAATCTTAGATTTATTTGCAGCCATGATTATTTCTCCTCATCCTGGGAGTCCTGCTCCGACGGCGTCGTGGAGTCACTATCCCCGCGGGATTGGTTTTCGGTTGCTGTAGATGAGGCGGATCCAGTCGCGGCTGGGCCTACGACACTACGGAGTTTGTTCTCTGGTGCTTCTTCCGGCGCTGCCTCATTGTCGGCGGCAACGTTCGCGCCAGCAGACTTGCCAGACTTGGAGAAGAATCCTTGCTCACGGCGCTCTTGCGCAAGCGCGAAGATGCCGCCAAGGCCATTCATAGAAGGCTTTGCAAACGCTGGTCGCCGAGCTGCAAGCTGCATGAGTGGTGCCATGATCAGGAAGGAAACGACCAAGTCGAATACCGTGGTCAGACCCAAGGTGAACGCGAAGCCCTTAACTTCACCGACAGCCAGGAGGTAAACCACGATGGAGCCAATCAGGGTCACGGCGTTACCGGTGACGATGGTAGAGCGTGCACGCTCCCAAGCCTTCGTAGCAGCCGACCTGAACGTGCGGCCCTCTAGCAACTCATCCTTGATGCGCTCGTAGTAGACCACGAAGGAGTCAGCCGTTGCACCGATACCGATGACCAGACCGGCAATACCTGACAGGTCAAGTGAGTAACCAATCCAGCGGCCCAACAGAACAATGGAGCCGTAGGTCAGGATTGCTGCGCCAACCAGAGTCAGGATGGAGACACCGGCCAATGCACGGAAGTAGTACAGCGAGTACAGAGCAACCATGATCAAACCAACGATGCCGGCAATCAAACCTGCCTGTAGTGCGGTGTGGCCCAGGGATGGTGGAACAATTTCGGTGGTACCACCGGATTCGCCGTCTTCACCAGTAAAGGACAACGGCAACGCGCCGTAGCGCAGGTTGTTCGCCAGGTTCTGTGCTTCTTCCTGGGTAAACTGACCCGTAATGGAAGTCGCGGAACCATAAGGGGTTGCACCCTGAATAACTGGAGCGGAGATCACCGCGGAGTCCAAGGTGATAGCAATCTGCTTCTGCAGATTCTCCTGAGTCAGGTTAGCCCAGGTTTCAGAACCGGAAGGACCATCACCAGTTTGGAAGGAGAAACTGATTTCCATCTGGCCGGTCTGGGAGTTCAAACCACCGTTGATTGGAGAGTTCGTGTCAATCTCATTACCAGTCAGGCGGGTACCTTCAGGGTCCTCAATGCCGGTCAGCAGTGGAGCCGGCTGCAGCAAGTAAGGAGCCTGGTTGGCGTAATCACAGGTAACAAATGGCAGCGCTGGGTCATCAGCACCAGCCAATGGGTCAGTGGTGGCATCACACTGCATCAGAGAAAGAGCTGCTGCCTGAACCGTTGGGTCTTCCGACTGACGGTCTTGCAAGAGCATATCCGCCATCTCGTCGCGTCGGTCGGCGGCCTCAATGGAGTTTTCTGGCTCCGGAAGAGGCTCCGCTGTCACGGTTGGAGCATCCGAGCCTTCGTCCGCAGCATCAGCTTCCTCCTCACCTTCTTCCGCAGTGGTTGGATTTATGGCGTCATGAACTTGGCCAAGGATTTCATTTGCACCCTCGCCAGAGATGACGTCATATTCCACCCAGCGGTTAGCCATTTCTTCAATGGTCTCGCCCAATGCTGCTGGATCTGGCATTGGCTGATCCGCTACGGGACGGAACAGCAGCTGCGACGTAGCACCCACTGCCTGTGCCTGAGTGGTGTCTTCACCAGGAACCGTAATCACCAGGGTGTTGCCGTTGGTGACAACCTCTGCACCAGAGACACCCATGCCGTTGACACGTTGTTCCAGAATGACACGAGCCTGTGCCAACTGATCCTGCGTTGGCTCTTCACCCTGCGGAACCAGAGTTACTCGGGTACCACCCTGGAGATCAATACCAAGCTTCGGGCTTAGTGAACGGTCACCAGTAAACAGCACTAGTGCGTACAAAAGGACCACTATGAGGCCGAACAGCGCCAGTGCGCGTTTTGGCCAGGTGCGACTGCTGTTGCTGATCGCGCCGCGGTTAGGAGCGGACAAGACTAATCTCCCACTGATTGACTTTATTGGTTATATATCTTTCGTGGCCTCCACAAGTACTACATCTTTCAATGCAGAGTTCTGAGACCAAACACAAACCATCATCGTACGTCATCTTGGTGGCTAAGCTGCACCCGACCATGGCATTTCTGGTCGCTTGTGACAATTACAACGACGTATCAACAAAGCTGTGCAGGTAAACGTACCCTTAGTTAACAAGGTGTGATCAAAAAAGGCACCCGCGGCACCTTCTTCAGGTGGCGCTCGGATGCCTTTGCTGCAACGTAGCCTATTGCTAGGTTATGTTAATTTTTGGACTCTGGGGAGTTTCCGTAGTCGCCCTCACCATAGTCACCGGAGCTGAAGTTGTCCGGATTGTTCTCAGGATGAACGTTGCGGTCACCGAAGGAATCCTGCAGGGAATCTTGCTCTGATGCAACGTCCTCAGCGGGAGCCTGCTGGCCAGCAACTGCGGTTGCTTCAGCGGAGCCAATTCCGTCTGCGCTTCGCAGGATGCCCATGCGGTCAAAGGTGATGACAACGTTTGGCGCGACTTCCAAGTCCACTCCATTTTCATTGGTGGAAACAACGGTACCGATAATTCCGCCCGCAGTAGCTACGCGCTGACCTGGGACCAGGTTCTGCTGGAAGTCAAGAACTTCACGTTGACGCTGGCGCTGCTTGCGGCCGATCAAAATACTTGGAAGGAGGAAAAGGACGAGGATGAGTGCGAGAAATACTAATTCCATAATGACACCATAATGCCAGAATAACGCTTCAATCTCTGCCCTATTTGGCTTTGTTCTCTACACGCGAACAAAATAGTTGCCATGTCCCCTACCCGGGATTTTCCCAGGTAACATCCCTAGAACAACCCAGCTGCAGTTTCTGGCGGGGTCATTCCCAAATGCTTCCACGCCAAACGCGTAGCGATTCGACCGCGCGCAGAACGCGAAATCATACCTGCGCGAACAAGGTAGGGCTCACATACTTCCTCAACCGTGGAGGGCTCTTCGCCGACAGCAATCGCGAGCGTATTGACACCAACTGGTCCACCACCGTGACCTTTAATCAAAGCACCGAGGACGGCGCGGTCAAGACGGTCCAGCCCTTTATCGTCAACGTCAAAGACTTCCAGTGCACCCTGTGCGGCTACGAGGTTGACGCGACCATCACCATTGACTTCAGCAAAGTCACGCACACGGCGCAACAGTCGGTTCGCAATACGAGGTGTACCTCGTGAACGAGAGGCGATTTCAATGGCGGCTTCTTTATCAATCTCCACACCAAGGATGCGCGCAGCACGCGTGACCACATGCTCAAGATCATCGGTGTTGTAGTACTCCATCTGCGCGGTAAACCCGAAGCGGTCACGCAGCGGGCCAGTCAGCATGCCAGCTCGAGTGGTGGCACCCACCAAAGTAAATGGCGGGATTTCCAAAGGAATAGATGTCGCGCCTGGCCCCTTGCCCACGATGACGTCAATGCGGAAGTCCTCCATCGCCATGTAAAGCATTTCCTCTGCAGGACGGGCAATACGGTGGATTTCGTCGATGAATAAGACATCGCCTTCCATCAAATTCGACAGCATTGCCGCCAAGTCACCCGCACGCTCTAGCGCTGGGCCGGATGTCATGCGCAAACTGGTGCCCATTTCTTGCGCAATAATCATGGCCATGGTGGTCTTACCCAAACCCGGAGGACCAGAGAGAAGAACGTGGTCAG
Source organism: Corynebacterium casei LMG S-19264 (assembly GCF_000550785.1). Taxonomy (NCBI): domain Bacteria; kingdom Bacillati; phylum Actinomycetota; class Actinomycetes; order Mycobacteriales; family Corynebacteriaceae; genus Corynebacterium; species Corynebacterium casei. The sequence goes on along the minus strand of NZ_CP004350.1, from coordinate 1,455,770 downwards.
GAGTTACACCACGGTTGCGCGCACCAGTGAGAACCAGCGAGAGCTGCTCTTTTACCTTCGGCTGGCCAATGAACTCATCCAAGCCCTTCGGGCGAAGTGAACGCTCAATATCATGCTCACCAGTGTGCGCCTCAGACTCGACGTTCTCGTTGCGCTGCAGTGGAGAGGTCCGCGTGGCTTCATCAGGAAGGTTAAACTCTGTACGTTCTACATCTGACATGTGCTGTCCCAATCTCCCCTGGATTACTTACTGACGCTCAACGAGGACAAGGAAGCACGAAGAATCACTGCGGTCTCCAGCTTTTCAAGGTCCTCTGATGCTCCAACGTGTGCTTCGACCACAGGGCGTGCTGCCTTTTCGGTAAAGCCAAGGCCAACCAGAGCCTCGACAACAGTGTCGATGATGGCACCGCTGCCCACCGGCAAGTTGGACTGTGTTGGGCTAGCCGCTCCCTCTGCTGAATCTGGAAGGCCAACGAATCCCTTGACTTTGTCCTTCAACTCCAACGCCATGCGCTCCGACATGCGCTTGCCCACACCAGGGATGGTCTGCAACTTCTTGGCATCTCCATTGCTAATGGCCATGGCAATTTCACCAGCATCCATGACCGACAAACACGCAAGGGCTAGTTTCGGGCCAAGGCCGGAAACAGCCTGCAGTTGGTGGAACATCGCCCGGTCATCGGCGTTGGTAAAGCCGTACAAAGTCATGGCGTCTTCTTTGACGGTCATGGATGTCATCACCCGCGCATGCTCACCGCGGGTCAATGTTCCCAGAGTCCTAGGCGTGGCCAAGAACTGGTAGCCGACTCCGGCGCACTCTATAACAGCGTGATCAAGCTCAATTGTGAGAACTTCACCGCTCAAAGATGCAATCACGTGGACTCAAGCTCCATTTCTTCGTTCAACTAAGTTCAGACTGTGGGACGTTTCGCCCAACATTGGTTCTATCTTTACAAGCTATATAGTTTTTGACTGCCATTAATGGCCATTGGTTGCATGACGTTGCGCCGATTGATTAACGCGCAGCCTTCTGGCGGCGCTGTTCTTCAAGTTCTTTCAGCTGTTGCTGCGCTAGCTCAGCTCTATGAATGACTGGTGCACGCCAGCAGTGACACACTGCCAACGCCAGAGCATCAGCGGCGTCCGCAGGCTTCGGCGCCTCACTCAAGCCTAAGATTCGAGTAATCATCGTGGTCATCTGCTTCTTATCAGCGCGACCATTGCCAGAAATAGCTTTTTTCACTTCTGACGGGGTGTACATGTACACCGGAATATCACGCTTCGCCGCTGCCAACATCAACACACCAACACCATGAGCGGTATAAAGGACTGTTGAGACATTTCCACGCTCGAAGAGTCGCTCGATGGCCACCACATCCGGCTTATAGTCATCCATCCACTCTTCGACAGCATTAGACAACCGAAGTAGGCGCTGCGCGAGCTCTTCCTCTGGAGGTGTGCGGGCAACTCCCACCGAAATGGGCAGAACTGCACGACCACGGCCAGCTTGAACGACGGATAAACCGCAGCGGGTTAGGCCAGGATCAATGCCCATTACGCGTAAACCCTCAAGGTTCATTAGCCACACCGTCCTCTCGCGCCGATTCAGAAATTCATGCTACCCGCCAATGTCGCATTTTACGACACCAACTCACATATATGTTCTACCACGGGACCTAGACAAAGAACTGCACCTACTCCCCTAACCTGGAAAGTAGGTGCACTCTTTTAATTTCTAAAGCCCTTTTTAGGCCAATCTAATTTCGAATTAGTCAGCGTCCAATGCTGCGATGACATCATCGGAGAGATCCATATTCGTGTAAACGTTCTGCACGTCATCGGACTCTTCCAAAGCATTGATCAAACGCATAATCTTCTTCGCGTCATCAACGCCCAGTGGAACCTCAACGGAGGCCCGGAAATCCTGGTCAGAATCTTCAACTTCAATCTCTGCATCGACCAAGGCTTCCTTGACTGCAGAAATGTCGGTTGGCTGGCACGTAACTTCGTAGAATTCGCCGATGTCGGCTACATCCTCAGCGCCTGCTTCCAGTACTGCCATGAGGACGTCGTCGACTTCAAGCTCGCCCTTCTGCACGAGTACAACGCCGGTGCGGGTGAACATGTATGAAACGGAACCAGACTCACCAAGGTTGCCACCGTTACGGGACATTGCGGTACGAACCTCGGTTGCTGCTCTGTTGCGGTTGTCGGTCAAACACTCGATCAGCATTGCAACACCGTTCGGGCCATAACCTTCGTACATGATGTTTTCCCAGTCAGCACCGCCAGCTTCTTCGCCGGAGCCGCGCTTGCGCGCGCGTTCGATGTTATCGTTCGGGACGGAGGCCTTCTTAGCCTTCTTGATCATATCGTCCAGGGTTGGGTTGGCCGCCGGGTCACCGCCACCAGTACGCGCTGCAACTTCGATGTTCTTGACTAGCTTCGCGAATTCTTTGCCACGCTTAGCGTCATTCGCAGCCTTCTTGTGCTTCGTAGTTGCCCACTTTGAGTGGCCTGACATTCAAGTTACCTTTCGTACGTGAAAATTTAGCTCTGTATCAACTATACGTTCTTCTGCAGTTCGCAGTATTTCTCCCCCGCAGAAAACGGCAAAACTAAACTCAAAAACTTGATCCCCAAAGACCAGGGATGGCCGGATTAAGAAGTCCGCTTTGCGCGAATGAGCCCTTCCTGGGACAGCACTACCACCAGTTCACCCCGTTGGTTGTAGACATTTCCCTTACTTAAACCAATGCCGCTACCGGCTGAAGGCGAATACTGATCAATAAGCAACCACTCGTCAACGCGCACGGGCCGAAGGAACCACATCGCATGGTCGAGGCTGGCAGCCTGAATATCAGGGTTATCGTGGTCCAATAGTGTCGTGTACAGCAACGTCATATCGGAAAGATACGCAAGGGCTGCCTGGTGCGAACCCTGGTCATTACCCATGTCGCTCGTGTTTTTAATCCACAGGTACTGATGTGTTGCCTGCCCTGCTGGATGGAGTAGCTCTTCTGAAAGCTTCTCATTGGGTACCACGCGGATATCCCAGTCGGTCCAATCCAAGGCGCGCTTCTTTGCCGATTGTGGGCGGAACTCAACGTGGTCAATGGATTCTTCAGGCCCAGGAACATCCGGCATTGATGTGGCATGTTCGGGACCAGAGTCTTGGTCATGGTGAAAGCTCACGGACATGATGACCATGCGCTTGCCGTTTTGAAAGCCTTCGACGCGGCGCGCGGCAAAAGAACGGCCATCGCGGATGCGCTCGACGTGGAAGTCAATTGGTTCGGCAGCTACGCCGCCTTCCAGGAAATAACAGTGCAAGGAATGCGCATCCTTGCCTTCGACAGTCAGCAAAGCGGCGCGAAGAGCCTGCGCGACCACTTGTCCGCCAAAGGTACGGGTAAATGCGGTGGGTACTGCAGGCCCCTGAAATACGTCCTCGCCAAGTGGTTTCATCTCAACTATGTCGCTTACCGTGTGTGAGGCACTCGTTGGCACTGAATACTCCTTTAATACTTACTTTCAATATGGAGCTAAAAGGCTCGCAATCTTATGTGAGCAATCGTAAACCCTCACCTGCCTGTCTAGTGCACCAGTATGGAAGTTTGTTGGATACGATGTTGCCTATGACGCCGAAGAAACTGCACAGAATTGTCGCATATCTGGAAATGTTTACCTGGACCTTCCTCATCGTGGGAATGATCCTCAAGTATTCGGGAGTTACTGACGCAGTTACTTCGATTGCCGGTGGCATCCACGGCTTTGGCTTCCTGTGCTTCATCTTCATCACCACCTTGGTGTGGATTAACAACAAGTGGCCTTTCGGCATTGGCGTGCTGGGGCTCTTTGTATCCGTCGTTCCGTGGGCAGCGCTTCCATTCGCATTGTGGGCTGACCGCAAGGGACTGTTGGAAGGCAATTGGCGCTACACCAACCGTGATGAGAAACCCCATGGTCTCTTCGACAATGTCTTAGCTCAGGTTGTCCGCCACCCAGTGCGCTCAATCCTCATCGTCTTTATCGTCGTGGTCATTGTCTTCAGTGTTCTGCTCATGCTGGGACCACCAGTGGATGTGGAATCTGCCATTGAGGGTCAGACCAACTAGTTCTAGGCTGTAGCCTTAAAAAGCTCGCTTTTCGAGCTTTCACCGGACATCTGTTTATTTCAACAACAATAAAGGCCACTAACGCATGCCAGTTTTAAGGCGTCTGTTTGCTTCCGTTCCTGCGGTGTGGACAGCTTGGGTTCTCGCCCGAATTGCCCTTGGGTTCATCATTTTGGACAATTTCACCCCGCGTGGTGACGTTGCTTATTACTACTTCGGGGAGTTCGGCGATGACCCAACGATGATGACGGAGTATCCGCATGCGGGTACTTGGCCAGTTGAGATTCTTACCGCCATCATCGGCGACAGGTTGGATGCTTTCTACATCGCCTTCGTGGTGATGTGCATGCTTTTCGATGCCCTCTTCTTAGCCCTCGTTCTTCGCGGGCATCAGAACAATTCGCGTGTGTTCTACGCCGGTTTGTTTTGGGCATTGTTTGGCACCCTCGCGGGTCAAGTCTTTTACATGCGTCTTGATATTTTCCCAGCGCTTGCCGTGGCTGCAGCCGCGGCATGTATTACGCGCTGGCCCAACCTGGCGTCGGCAATGCTGGCTTTTGCCACCACCATGAAGCTGTGGCCTGGCGTCTTAGCCGCTGGTCTGGTGGGTCGCTTCACCAAGGGCAAAGCCTGGTTTCGCCTGGTGTCCTTCTTCGCTGCACTCGTAGCGCTATGCGCCGTCACGGTGTTTACCCGCGGCTGGGATCGTCTCATTAGCCCGCTGACCTACCAAGGTGATCGCGGACTTCAGATCGAATCGATCCCCGCTACGTACTTTGTTTACCAAGCTTTCTTTGAACCTGAACGCTGGGACATGGGCTATGCCAGCTCTAAGAGCTTTGAAATCGCCGGCCCTGGTGTTGAGCAGGCAATCACTTGGTCAACCTATGCAATGGTGGCTGTGGTTGCCTTTGCTTTGTTATGGGCACTCTGGCGATTTTTCGCCGGCGGCTGGCAGCCACGCAGCACCATCGCTTTCTTTGCCGTCATGGTCCTTCTGCTGATTGCCACCAACAAGGTCTTCTCCCCGCAGTACATCGTCTGGTTCGGCCCTCTGCTCGCTGTCGCAATCCGCCAGCCCAAAATCGAGGGCACTCCAAAGGCACGCATCGCCATACGCATTTTGCTGTGGCTTCTGGCATTGATGACTCTGGTGGCCGCCGGTTTGGGAACTTATGTCTACCCAACCAAGTACAACTTCATCTGGAACGATGTCGGAGTCGAGTACGGCCCTGTCTTAGCACTGGCTATCCGAAATGGACTCATCGTTGCGATGGCTGTTCTCTCGCTTATCTGGCTCGCCATTGAAACCTGGCGCGATGCGAAGCTCACTAGGAGCGGCATCGCGGGCAAAGACATTATTGCCCCGCGCGATAGTGAATCAGAGGGCGCCGAAGCAGAATCCTCTGTCGGTGTTTCTACGGCCAGCCCAATTTCGCAATACGAAGATTTTGGTGCAGCTCCAGAATCAGGGCCGAAGCAAACTCCAGAGCCGAGGTTGGGACCAGAGCCGGATGCTGGCACTACGACTGATCGAGTTTAAAAGAGTACTCAAAAAACTCCGGTAAAGGTGCTGTGCCGCCGAGGCGAAGCACCCTTACCGTTGGGCGTAGTCGCAGCCCGCGGGTGTCTGAGACTGCTTCATTGTAGAAGCGGTGCGCTAGATGGACGCGCGTTTCGGCATCGACAAGCTGCGGATTAGCCGAAATCGAGTTTCCCCTCGCCAAGTCAGATCCCAATCCAGGCTCTGTCTCAAGGAAGCTGTGAACTGCCTGGTTGAGCTCACGTTCGCGTTGTGCTCGCTCATCGAACTGACCGTGGCGCAAGGGAACCCCTTCGGCCTTTGTGGCAGTGGCCGCGATCGACGGAATGAGCACCCCGATTACAGCTGCGCGTCGATCCAACATGGCTTGCAGCTGTGCCAATGCAGCGTCGGTTCGAATGTGCAGGGTGTTGAGCCGCTGCGCGGTGAAATACGCCCACAGCGCCATAACGGTGATGACAACCGTGGCGATAATTAGCAATATTGTGTTCATTGTTAACCGATGCGAACCTTCGTGCCGTCTTGAACAGTTTCATAAACTTGCATGACAGCCGCTGCCACATGGTCCCAATCGTATTGCTGGGAACGTTTGGTGCCTGCTGCAATCAACTCGTGGCGCGCCGCATCGTCATCGATAAGATGCGTGATTTTCGCGGCTAAGTCTCGAGCATCACCGTTTTTAAATAGCAGCCCTGCCGGCTGCGGGGAATCTGCGTCGCAGACAGCAGCAAATGCTTCAAGGTCACTTGCGACGACAGCACAACCGGCAGCCATGGCTTCCACCAGGACAATACCGAAGGACTCCCCGCCCCTATTGGGCGCAACGTAGATATCCGCACGGCCCAAAATCGTAGCTTTGTCCAAATCTGAAACGCGTCCCACAAAGTCCACGCCAGGCCGGGACCGAGCGTGACCTCCGCCCATGACAGTTACCCGAATTGGGCGGTGAATATGCTCCAGCGCATCCAGCAACACGTCTAGACCCTTGCGGGATTCATCAAGGCGGCCCAGAAAAACGATCTCGATTGGATCATTGCTACTTTCACCGCTGGTCTCTGCCAAGGCGAGCTTTTCTTCATGCAGCTTGCGGGCACCCGCGTAGACGGATGTGTCCACGCCGTTCGGAATGAGTACAGGATCGCCACCAAGCTGCTCGACCTGCCAGCGCCGAGCCATTTCAGAAACGGCAATACCGCCACGAATCTTATCCAGCATAGGGTTGAGAATCGGTTTGGCTAACTGCAAAAGGCGCGAGTTGGCTGCCGATGCATGGTAGGTCGCCACAATGGGTCCTTCCGCGATACGCAGCGCCCGCATGGAATAACTCGGGGAATTCGGCTCATGGATATGCAGGACGTCGAAGTTGCCTTCGCGAATGAACTTTTTCACGCGCTTGGACACCTGCGGGCCCACCGAAAGCCGAGCCACCGAGCCATTGTAGGAAATCGGGATCGAGCCGCCGCCTTTGACCACAAAGTCTGGCATTTCCGTCTTTGCTGAAGCAGGCCCTAGGACCTGCACAAAGTGTCCTTGGTCCAAAAATACTGACGCCAAGTCCAGCATGTGGGCTTGAACGCCACCGGGTTCGTCGAAAGAATAGGGGCACACCAATCCAATACGCATAGTTGTGTCCAAACCTTCCTAAACCGCACCTGATTACTGAGTACTTGACTAGTTTTGTCCCTGTTTGCGCCGCCTGCGACGCGCTTCAACATCCACATTCCATTGTGGCTGCAACATGTGCCAATCTTCTGGGCGCCGCCTTAAAAATCCCTCAAAAGCATGCGCGATACGCTGCGTTGTGGCTTGCGTGTCCGTGACCTCAATCGGTTCTGAGACCGTCATACCCCAGCCAGGCGTGGAGTCATCGAAGAAGCAATGAACTGCGTGAAGATTAGCTCGGGTTTCTTGCGCAAGCAACGCCGGACCCGCGGCCATATTGCAGGGCTCGCCAAAGAAATCTACTTCTACCCCGCTGCGCGTTAAATCACGTTCAGACAGCAAGCACACCACTTCACCAGCATTGAGCGCTTCCTTCAGTTGTTCAAAAGGAGGCTGTTCCCCACCGGTTAAAGCAATAACTTTAAAGCCCAGGGACTCGCGGTATTCCACGAAGGCTTCAAAAAGCCTTTCAGGTTTTACCCTTTCAGCCACCGTTGTAAATGGGCCGTCATAGCCAACTAAGAAAACCCCGGCCATATCCCAGTTGCCACTGTGGGTCAGAGCCAGGATGGTGCCTTTATCAGAGGCCAAGGAGGCATCGATAAGCTCTTTGCCCTCCAACCCTGCTAGAAGCTGACGGTGCAGGTCTGGTTCTTTCTGAATGGTTTGAAGCCGAAAAGCCTCCATCCAATAGCGCATATATGAGCGCATGGATTTACGCACCAACTCTGCGGTGACATTCCCCGGCCCCACCACGCGGGCGAGGTTGCGGCGAAGCTGATCCATCCCCTTGCCATTGTCGGAGACTTTGTCTGCGACCTTGTTAAAAACCCACCGGGCAAACGGCAACGGCAAGTGCTTTACCACTGACCACCCAGCTAGGTAGCCTGCCGCGGAGATGTCTTCTTTGCTAAACATTTATCCTCTCAGGCTGGCTTCGCGGGGTTTGGGCCGCCACTGGGCTTTCGTTGTTGGGCCTGTTGCTGCTGGTCCTGTTTGAAAGCCAACATGAGGCGCTGGTAGACGGTGAAACATGAACCTACGGCCAAGACCCACAAGCAGATTGGGAGGATATATGGCACGCCAAGACCTTCCAAACCAATGCCAACCAAGCCAAGGATGAGACGTTCCGGGCGTTCAATCAAACCGCCGACCATGGCAAACCCTGAAGCCTCACCGCGGGCTTTGACATAGGAAATGACCTGCGAGGTCACCAACACCACGAGAGCTGCAAAAATGGTAGCCGGATGGGCATTGTCCTGATAAATCAAGTACCAAATGATGGCAGCAAACAATGCGCCGTCAGTAATACGGTCGCAGCTGGCATCAAGCGTTGCGCCGAACTTCGTGCCCCCGCCGCTCAACCGCGCCATGGTCCCATCAACCATGTCAAAAGCAGCGAAAAGGCCCGAAAAAACTGCTGCCGCGAACAAATATCCGCTTGGAATCAGAGTCACCGTGATCGCGATGGTGACAAAAGTGCCAATGAGGGTAACAGCATTGGGAGTCAAACCTACTTTGAGGAACGCGCGAGCAACCGGCTCAACAACGACCGCCGCAGGCTTGCGCCCATGGACGCTAAGCACTGGGGTTCTCCCTCTTAGAAGTCTCCATTTGGCTATCCTCCAACTCAATTTCTTGCCAGCCCTTGGCAAGCACCTGCCGCGTATCTTTCAGCAGCTGCGGCAAAACCTTCGCTCCATCAAGAATAGTCATAAAATTACTATCACCTGACCAGCGCGGCACGACATGCATGTGAAGATGATCTCCCACCGAACCACCTGATGCCTTACCTAGGTTGAATCCTACGTTGATTGCTTCAGGCCGTGACACCTTCTTAAGCACTCGGATGGCTTTCTTCACAAACGCCATGAGCTCAGCCGTCTCTGGTTCGGTGAGATCCTCGAAGTTGGATTCTTTGCGGTAAGGCACCACCATCAGGTGGCCTGCGTTATAAGGAAACAGGTTCAGAAGTGCATAAACGTGTTCCCCGCGGGCGATGATGAGTGCTTCCTCATCATCTTTCTTTGGTGCTTCAACAAACGGGTCCTTGGTGCGTTTGTTAATGTACGCCATGCGAAAAGGGGCCCACAGCCGTTCGAGGCGGTCTGGCTCACCCACACCAGAATCCACGTACACGTCCATTCCTTCTTGTCCTTCTTTCTCGCTCTCGGCTGAGGAGTTGGCCATGACTGAGGACGTGTCCTTTCTTCTCGCCCTGCAAGTGGCGAGTCTTAGGCTGCAGATTCTTGGTATGGGTAGCTTTTGTGCTTAGGCGTTCTCGGTGCGTCGCGCCTCAATGTTTTCCTGGTTTGGCTGCGCGTTATTACGCTCTGCAATCCAGTTGGTAATCAGCTCGACTGCCTCATCAACCTGCACGCCATTGGCCTGAGAGCCGTCCAAGAAACGGAAGGACACAGCGTCTGCTTCCACGTCACGTGCACCAGCCAGCAACATGAAAGGCACCTTGCCGGTGGTGTGGTTGCGGATCTTCTTCTGCATGCGGTCATCAGAAGTATCCACCTCAGCGCGGATGCCCTTCTTGCGCAGCTTAGCGATGACCTGCTCCAGGTGTCCCACGTTGTCTTCAGAGACTGGGATACCAACTACCTGGTGCGGTGCGAGCCACACTGGGAAAGCACCAGCGTAGTGCTCAAGCAGTACGCCGAAGAAGCGCTCAATGGAACCGAACAGCGCGCGGTGAATCATGATTGGCTGCTGCTTCGATCCATCCGAAGAGGTGTACTCCAGGTTGAAACGCTCTGGCATGTTGAAGTCCAACTGAACCGTGGACATCTGCCAGGTACGACCAATAGCGTCACGCGCCTGAACGGAAATCTTTGGACCATAGAAAGCAGCGCCTTCTGGGTCCGGAACCAGATCCAGACCGGACTTCTCAGCCACGCGAGCCAAAATCTCCGTAGAACGCTCCCAAATCTCATCAGATCCCACAGACTTCTTCGGGTCACGGGTGGACAGCTCCAAGTAGAAGTCATCCAGACCGTAGTCCTTCAGCAAGGAAATAATGAAGTCCAACACTGAGGTCAGCTCACCTTCGAGCTGGTCTTCGGTGCAGTAGATGTGCGCGTCGTCCTGGGTAAAGCCACGCGCACGGGTCAGACCGTGAATAACACCGGACTTTTCGTAACGGTAGACATTGCCGAACTCAAACAGGCGCAATGGCAGTTCACGGTAGGAACGACCACGGGTGTCAAAGATCAGGTTGTGCATTGGGCAGTTCATCGGCTTCAGGTAGTACTCCTGACCCGGTTTGGTCTCATTGCCCTCTTCGTCATATTCCGCATCCACCTGCATTGGTGGGAACATGCCGTCCTTGTAGAAGCCCAAGTGACCGGAACGCTCAAAGAGGTCCTGTTTGGTGATGTGCGGGGTGTTGACAAAGGAGTAGCCAGCTTCAATGTGGCGACGGCGGGAGTGGTCTTCCATCTCGGTGCGAATGATGCCACCGTTGGGGTGAAAAACAGGAAGGCCAGAGCCCAGGTCATCCGGGAAGCTGAACAAGTCAAGTTCGGTCCCTAGACGGCGGTGGTCGCGCTTTTCGGCTTCTTCCATCATCAACTGGTAGGCATCAAGGGATTCCTTGGATTCCCATGCGGTGCCGTAGATGCGCTGCAGGCCAGCGTTGTCTTGGTCACCGCGCCAGTAGGCAGCGGAAGAACGGGTCAAGGTAAATGCTGGAACATACTTGGTGGTTGGCAGGTGCGGGCCACGGCACAAGTCAGACCATTCCACCTCATTGGTGCGTGGGTTGACGTTGTCGTAGTAGGTCAGCTCACCAGCGCCAACTTCGGTTGCCTCATCGGAATTCGGGTCAACATTGCCCTTATCCTCAATCAGTTCGAACTTGAATGGCTCGTCCTTGAGCGCTGATGCTGCTTCCTCATTGGAAGCGAAGACACCACGCTCAAAGCGCTGACCGGTCTTGATGATCTTCTTCATGCGCTTTTCAATGGTCTTGAGATCCTCAGGCGTGAAAGGCTCCGCGGTCTGGAAATCGTAGTAGAAACCATTCTCAATCGCCGGGCCGATGCCCAACTTGGTGCCTGGGAACTCAGCCTGTACGGCTTGTGCCAGCACGTGCGCACAGGAGTGGCGGATAACAGCGCGGCCATCATCTTCGCAGGCTGCGACTGGGGTGAACACAGCATCTTCTTCTGGCACGTGTGCGAGGTCCTTCAATGTTCCCTCGGCATCACGCACCACCACAACCGCCTCTGAGCCCTTATTAGGAAGACCCAATTCCTTCATTGCTGCGCCTACTGCTGTGCCTGCTGGGCAGGTAAACGGTTCATAGTTGACCGAAATGGCGGCGATTGCTTCTGACATGCTGCGCTCCTTTGCGCTAATGGGAAAAACGGCTTACCTGGCCGCCACCCTGATGTACAAGATCTAACCCGGCTATCCTACCGCGTCCAATAGAGTTTCGGTCCAAAAGGTACCGGTGGTTGCACCGGCGTGGACTCCCGGTGGAACGAAATAGACTGCCGAGCCAATGTGAGTAATCCACTCATTGAGCAAATCTACTTCATCCATGCGCCTTTGCATCGGTTCAAAAACCTTGGTCATGTCTTTCTGGAAACAAATAAAGACCAGTCCGGAATTCGATAGCTGCACGTCGGTACCCGAGAGCTCTTCCTCGTCATTAACGAAGCCGGTTTCTGAGATCGGCGCGTAGTCCGGTCGCATATCGTAGTTAAAAGCACGGCGCAGCATGCGCTCCTGAGGCTTGCCGTCTGGCGCTTGGGCACGCGCGATGTGCGAATTGCGGTCAATAGTAGGAAGCCCATATTTGTCCACGGCATCGAAATCTGGTTCGTCGAACTCTTCCTCACCAGTCAAGGGCGCACCGTTATCAAGCTTGCGCCCGATGGAGTTCTCACGGGAATTGCGGTCCAGCTTCTCCCAGGTGTCAAGATTCATGCGAATGCGGCGCACCACCATGGATGTTCCACCTTGTGCCCACTCAGGGCCCTCATCGATCCAGACCTGCTGGTCCATTTCTTCATCGGAGCGGGGGTTGACTGTGCCATCGAGCTGCCCAAAGTGGTTACGCATGGTCTTTTCTTTGCCGCCGGATGCATAGGCATGGCCAAAGCCTTGCTGCAACCAGGCCACCTGCGCATAGTCTTGCCCCGCGCGAATCATGTGCCGCATGGCATGGCCTGCGGTCACCGCGTCATCGCAGCAGATCTGCAAGACAATGTCTGTCTGCCCCCATTCCGGTGACAGCTTGTCCCGGTCAAAGGCTTCAACATCCCGCAGCCACTCCGGGCGCAGCACGGGCGCACCGATGACGTCAAAGACGCGCTCGCCTATTCCACACGTAATGGTCAGGTTCGCCGGGGTATCCACCATCTCTGGCTCCAGTGAGCCCGCCGGGGTTTCAGCCGTGCACAAGTCGCGCGCATCAGCGGTCCACAAACGCATCAGGTTGGTGAATTCACGTTTACCAACAGAGTCTTTCAGGTTAAAGCCAAGCAAGTTCAACACCGCATGGGAGTTAGCGGTAATGCCGGCTTGGTGGTCACCATCGAAAGGCACCATTGCATCATCGAGGACGTGGTCGGATACAGATTGGGCTTCCGCATTGCTTTCCGATGCCCCCGTACGCTCCGCCGCAGCACCCGCCCCCGCGCCAGGGGCGGTCACGCCGGAATTGGCAGCATTCGGGTCGCTGCACCCAGCAATAATCGCACCAGTCGCAGCGAGCCCGCTGGCTAGACCACCACGAACTAGTAAGGCTCGTCGGTCGAGCTCAACCATGGAAACTGTCTCCTTCTTCAGCGCTGTGCTTAACCAGCACAGCGAATTAATCAACACAGCGAATTACTCTAGTGGCCTTCGTGATCATCATGATCGTCGTGGTCACCGGCATCGTCAGCATCGTCATGGTCACCGTGGCCTTCGTGGCCAAGGTCGCCATAGTTCTCATCGCCCGCACCGATGGTGCGTACCGGAATATCATCGAATTCTTCGGTGGAGCCATCAGCAAGTTCAACGGTCAGCGTGATTGCATCGCCAGCCATGACTGGCTCGCTAACGTCCATGGGCATGAAGTGGTCGCCACCTGGCTCAAGTGTTACAGACTCACCAGCTGGGATGATTAGGGGTTCTTCCTTCTCACGCATCTGACCATCAACGGTCTCGTGGATTTCATTTACACCCGCCTCGATGCTGGAAGTAAATCCAACAACCTCAATATCCGCGGTGGACTCATTGACCAGCGTGCCGAAGATAGCGGTCATATCGGCGTCTTCTGCCATCGCGCGGACTACTGCATCTTCAAAGTCCAATGCATCGTCAGCATCGTCCGCGTCATCGTTGTCGTCTGCGTCATCATCGTCTGATTCAGCAGAGGCATTCGCAGCGGTTTCTGGCGCAGAATCATTTTGCGTGGAGTCCTGCTCAGAATTGCTACAACCTGCCAATGCCAAGGCTGAGGCAGCAACGATGGACACGAAAATACGAGGGTGGTTTAACATTGCGATAAAACTTTCTCCGCCTTCATTAAGGCGGCGTATAGGTTAAAAATGAATCGAGCTTCTGTGAAAGAAAACTACTCTGCGTCGTATCCGCGGCGCTTAGCCAGCACAGCGAATTAATCAACACAGCGAATTACTCTAGTGGCCTTCGTGATCATCATGATCGTCGTGGTCATCATGGTCACCGGCATCGTCAGCATCGTCATGGTCACCGTGGCCTTCGTGGCCAAGGTCGCCATAGTTCTCATCGCCCGCACCGATGGTGCGTACCGGAATATCATCGAATTCTTCGGTGGAGCCATCAGCAAGTTCAACGGTCAGCGTGATTGCATCGCCAGCCATGACTGGCTCGCTAACGTCCATGGGCATGAAGTGGTCGCCACCTGGCTCAAGTGTTACAGACTCACCAGCTGGGATGATTAGGGGTTCTTCCTTCTCACGCATCTGACCATCAACGGTCTCGTGGATTTCATTTACACCCGCCTCGATGCTGGAAGTAAATCCAACAACCTCAATATCCGCGGTGGACTCATTGACCAGCGTGCCGAAGATAGCGGTCATATCGGCGTCTTCTGCCATCGCGCGGACTACTGCATCTTCAAAGTCCAATGCATCGTCAGCATCGTCCGCGTCATCGTTGTCGTCTGCGTCATCATCGTCTGATTCAGCAGAGGCATTCGCAGCGGTTTCTGGCGCAGAATCATTTTGCGTGGAGTCCTGCTCAGAATTGCTACAACCTGCCAATGCCAAGGCTGAGGCAGCAACGATGGACACGAAAATACGAGGGTGGTTTAACATTGCGATAAAACTTTCTCCGCCTTCATTAAGGCGGCGTATAGGTTAAAAATGAATCGAGCTTCTGTGAAAGAAAACTACTCTGCGTCGTATCCGCGGCGCTTAGCCAGCATCACCGCTAGGACTGCGATAACAGCCAGCACACCAACTCCGGCAAGTGCCCACTTCATCCAGGTGCTCATGCCTTCGGCTTCTTCTGCTGCTTCCGCAGGAGTTTCGGCCCCTTCAGAGTCAACTGCCGCACCGTTGGCGGTTTCTGAAGCACTGGCGGTTTCTTCACCGGATTCAACGCTGAAAGAGATACCGCCGCGAGTAGCATGCCCATCGGAGGAAGTAATTTGGAATCCGAACATGTAGTCGCCATCGCCTGGGTCTTGATCCTCTGGCGTAGTGATGGTCAGCTCGCGCTCGTTAATTTCTGGTTCTTCAGAAAATAGCACTTCGCCGGTGGCTTGATCGGTGATTGCGAAGTTATTGAATCCGTCGCGCGGAATTGCAGAGAACTCAATCATGATCTCTTCTGGGAATTCATCCAGTACGTCGCCTTCAGTGATGCTGCCACCGATGGCGGTGTCATGCGCCGACGCAACGGGTGCCAACAAGGCAGATGACAAACCCAGGCCCGCAACAAGTGCACCGGCAGTTAAGGTCCGTCCCAGATGGATCGATGATCGAATCATTTTTCACTCCTTGGCTCCAGGAAGAAATTCCTGTCGTGAGCCCACGTGTTAGACAAAGTACGCTTGCTCAATGCGTACTAACTATTTAGTCGTATCACCGCTGAGAATAGTTCCTTTGGTGTACTTTGGGAAAGCTGACGCCACACTACTGTGCCGGCGCGAACTTATTCTCACCATTGCCTTTAGTAATTCTTCCCGGCTTTCGTGTGCCGCACTGGTGATATCAAACACAGCGGGTAGCGTCGTTGACGCTACCCGAAAGGCATTTGGGGCTATGTGACAAAAGTGGTGTCTAGATCCGGCAATCTCCGCAGCTCTCAATAGCTAAATCAATACTCTGCAAGGTCAAAAAGCTTGCACACACGAGTTTTTCGGTCAATCCCGAAGTTTCTACCGCACCTGTGCTAACAGGTGCGGTTTTGTATTTCTCATGCCCGAAATACGACCACGATGCCCACTATGCACTGGGGAAATGAAGAAAAATGGGAAAAGAAACGCACGCACCCGATGGCGCTGTAAAAACACCACCTGCGGAATATCCGAACAAACCCACCGACCAGACATCACTGCCAAGCGCCACTTCACCTACTTCCACAACCACGTCACCGGCATTTACCCAATCACCGAATGCGCCAGGCTGATGAAAGTATCCACCCGCACCGTATACCGATACTTCGAGCCACTGTGGCTTATCGAAATACCCAACAACCCTGACAAACACCGCATCCACGACCAAATCTTTATCGACGGCACCTACACCGCAGCCGGATGTCTACTCATAGCCTCAACCTCCGACCACGTCTTGTGCTGGCACTGGTGCAAACACGAAACCACCCACGCCTACACACAGCTACTCTCTAAACTCGCAGCACCCTTATGCGTGGTACTCGACGGTGGACAAGGTGCTCAAGCCGCCATCAAAAAGCTCTGGCCTAACACCTTGATCCAACGCTGCCTCATCCATGCCCAACGAGTTGTTCGCCGCTACGTCACCTCCCGGCCACGGACCGAAGCCGGACGCGAAATCTATAATCTCGCCTTAGAACTAACAAGCAGAGAAACCGTGCAACAAGCCCGAAAATGGGCCGTCGACCTCCACAAATATGGAATCAAACACCACGATTTCCTCAACGAGAAAACCCCCTTGCCCCCAGAAATAAACCGCACCGGCAAACGCTATGAATTCACCCACCGCAGAGTCCGCAGCGCCTATAACTCGCTGACTAACCTGCACAAAAAGGGACACCTATTTATCTACCTCACCCCACCAAAGCAAGCCATAGACAAAGAATCTTGGGCATCAAATACCAACAGCCTAGAAGGCGGCATCAACTCGCAACTGAAATTCATCGCTCGCTGCCACCGCGGGCGCGGCGGGGAACGGCAAAGAAAAATGCTCGAATGGTGGCTCTACAACAAAACACCACTGCCTGACGACCCACGCAAGATCGCCAGACAGCAGAACTGGGGAAAAGACCAACTCGCCAAAGTCCACGTCTTAACCCACACCGAGAACCACACCAACCACGAAACCGGAAGGCCAGCCCTCTACGACAATGCTATCCCAACCGAATACAACCACTCAGTAGGAATCAGAAAAGGAACCATCCGCTAAACACCCCACCCCGACACGCCGCCAGACACCACTTTTGGCATATAGGCCGGCATTTGGGCACGAGAAAAGGTGGGTCATTCTTTCTTAGAAATGACCCACCTTTTAAGTGGAGCGGATGACGAGACTCGAACTCGCGACCCTCACCTTGGCAAGGTGATGCGCTACCAACTGCGCTACATCCGCAAACGAAACCAGGCCCGGTTTCTAGGATTTGCCACCGAAGTGGTTATCCGTGTGCGCGATACTGGGATTGAACCAGTGACCCCTACCGTGTCGAGGTAGTGCTCTACCGCTGAGCTAATCGCGCTTGTACCTGCCCCTAGGACAGCACAAATTGAGGTGGAAACGGGAATCGAACCCGTGTGCACGGTTTTGCAGACCGTTGCCTCACCACTCGGCCATTCCACCGTGGCGAACCGCCTCAGGCACTTTGACGGCTAACCGTAAAAGAACCAGAGCGGATGACGAGACTCGAACTCGCGACCCTCACCTTGGCAAGGTGATGCGCTACCAACTGCGCTACATCCGCATTTTCAAGGTTTTACCCTTGGTGCGCGATACTGGGATTGAACCAGTGACCCCTACCGTGTCGAGGTAGTGCTCTACCGCTGAGCTAATCGCGCTAACGAAAGTTTCATGGTAGTGAAACTTTGAGCGGATGACGAGACTCGAACTCGCGACCCTCACCTTGGCAAGGTGATGCGCTACCAACTGCGCTACATCCGCAATGCTTCCCAGGCCAAGTATTTCCTCCATGACTTGAAACAGTCATGAAACACTTGTGCTGTGTTGCGATATGAAACTTTATCCTTTGCGGCCCTAGTTTCCAAATCCCCCGCTCAACTACACTTTAGCCGCCCTCCACGAACGCTAAATCCCGGAAACTAACTACCCCAGTGTAATTCATGCGCTGTTTACTTTTCGGGCCGAACTAACGCCACTGGCAACACCGAACTTTTCAAGAAGGCTAGATTGGTGTGATGACTGATTCAGCTTTTACGCCACTGCCCCAATCCTCCCCGCTTGCTGCGGACATCATTGGCCCAGCTCCTGATCCTTCAACCCCACATGTACGTTTCGTTGAGGTTTCAACTCTCTCCGGGTCCGCTGCCATATCCGGCAACAGTGGCGCGATGGGCAACAAGCTGGATACTGAAGTCTTCCTGGGAATTCGTGAGCGCTCTGATGTCATCGTCGTCGGCAGCCGCACAGTGTTGGAAGAAGACTACGGCGGAGCACAGCCCACGAAAAATCGTCCGACTCCACCACCGATTGCTGTAATCACCAACTCTTTCAACGTTGATGTGAATGCGAAGTTCATCAAGGAAGCGATCACTTCGGCCCTAGTCATCGCGAACAATGACGCGCTCAACGACCCCGGCTTCTCGGCCAAACGCCAGGAACTTCTCGATGTCGGAGTGGAGTTCATCGACAGTGGCACCGGAACTGCGAAAGAAATAGTTGAGCAGCTGAGCAAACGAGGACTCAACAAAATCGATTGCGAAGGTGGCCCCGGAATCTTCGGATTATTCATCGCGGATAAAGCCATTAACCAGATGTATTTGACTCTTGATCCCCAACTAACCCCAAAGGTTGAGAAGAATTTAGTCTCAGCCAAAGCCGCTTCTGCAGTGGGAGTTCCAATGGATACAAATCTTCGCATGACGCTGGAGAAAGTAGCCATTGATACGGACTCGACGGTGTTTCTACGGTACGGAGTCGCTTCGACCACGTAGTATCTGCCGGTGTGACAGCTGCATTTCAGAACTGGTTCGAATCCGTGTGGTCAGCTAGACAACCCTTGACCACCACGGTTGATACAGCAACCCACAATGAGGTTCCAGCATCGCCGTCTCGTCTGCCGCGAGTTCTGACAGCAGCTGCGTGGCCACTGGCAATCCTGTTAGTTCTCCATCGCACCTTAATCACCGCCTTCAACGGCACAGCTACCGATGACTTCACAACGGTTTACAACGCACTATCACGGGCATTAGCCGGCACGCCTGTATATGACCAGGCCTATCACCATGTTGATCCGCTGTACTTGTACAACCCAGGCGCAACACTGTTGCTCCTTCCCATCGGAGCCGTGGACAGCTTCGAAGCTGCTCGGTACACGTTTATTCTGGTCAATAGTCTGGCCATTATCGCGGCGCTCGCCATCTTGACCAGGCTTGTCGGCCATTGCCTGCGCGGCCCAGTATTGCCAGTGGCTACTGCCCTGGCGTTTTCTACCGAAGCAGTCATCAATACCCTGACCTTTTCAAACATCAATGGCATCTTGCTTTTGCTGCTAGCGGTTTTCCTCGCCTGCTTTGTTAGGTCCTTCGACTCCGCTGCGAACAATGCTGTGGCTGCCCAAGGCGTAAAGAGTTCGTCACCGCGGGTATCGCCACATGCCCTGCGTTATATTGCTGGCTTGGCCATTGGCCTTGCCATTGTCATCAAGCCGCAGTTCGCTCCCCTGTTATTCATCCCCTTCATGCGCCTAGATTGGCGCACCGTAGGCACCGGCATTGCGGTCCCTGCGCTTTTGAATATCGCTGCATGGCCAATCATTCCTGGCGCTGGTGACTACCTCACCAAGCTCGTTCCTTATCTCGGTGAGACCCGCGACTACGCAAACTCTTCACTGGCCGGCTGGCAAGCATACTTCGATATTTCAAACGCGCTTTACTTTCCGGTATGGCTGCTCACTGCAGCGGCAGTGGCGATCGGCGTCATTTTTCTCCTGCGTTGGCGGTCCACGGATACCTTGTTGTGGACATTGACCACAAGCGGGCTTTTGATGGTCGGCGTATTCACGTTGAGCTCCCTGGGGCAACAGTATTACTCCATGTGGCTATTCCCCATGATATTTACAGTCCTGTTATCCCGGAGCGCTTTCCACAGCTGGCCAGCATGGCTGGCGGCAGTTCTATTCTTGATTCCGAACAGCTGGACTTCCTCGCTGTGGCCAGATTTCGGCCGCTGGATGGGCACCTACATTGGAACTATCGGCTGGGTGCTACTCATCTCCGTGACCGCCGCGACAGCCGTGGGCTGGTGGCGTTTACAAGTAAAAAATCCGGCGTAGACTCACTGTTATGTCCGATAACTTTGTATCCCCATCAACCGGCACTGAAGCAGAAACTGACTTCTCTCAGCTCACCGAAGAACAGTGGCGTGAGCGTCTTAGCCCTGAGGAATACCAGGTACTGCGCCAAGCAGGCACTGAGCGTCCTCACATTGGTGAATACACCAATACCACCGCAGAAGGCATCTACCGCTGCCGTGCCTGCAACGCAGAGCTCTTCCGCTCTACTGAAAAGTTCGCATCCAACTGCGGTTGGCCTTCATTCTTCTCCCCACTCGCTGGAGAGAGCATCATCGAACGCGAAGACCGCTCCGTTGGTATGGTTCGCACCGAGGTTCTCTGCGCAAATTGCAACTCACACTTGGGCCACGTCTTTGCTGGTGAAGGCTACGACACCCCAACCGATCTGCGTTACTGCATTAACTCCATCTCCATGAGCTTCGAGGACGCAGAGGCTTAAGCTAAAGCTAAAGCCGAGTTTCTTAATTTTCCTACAAACAGCTGTGGGGCGAGGATCTAATCCGGATGTCTCGCCCCACAGCTGTTTTCTTACAACGATGCAACTAAGCCGCAGTCGAAATTATGCATCTATGTACTTATACCCTCAAACCGATTAGGTTTCATTCGTCTGGGATTAAGGAAGGATTTCAATCAGTTCAGAAACATCCTTGACGCGACGACCGGTGTGGAATGGGATCTCCTCACGAACATGCAGACGCGCTTCGGTGTAGCGCATGACGTACATCAGATCCACGATGCGGTCGAGCTTTGGCGCTTCGAATGCCAGGACCCACTCAAAGTCACCGAGTGCAAAAGCTGGAACAGTGTTAGCGCGCACATCTGGGTAGTCACGGGCAGCCATGCCGTGCTCCATCAAAATCTTGCGACGCTTTTCATCCTCAAGCAGGTACCAATCAAAGGAGCGAACGAACGGGTACACCGCGATCCACTCTTCTGGCTCCTCGCCCATGATGAAGGAAGGCAGGTGAGACTTGTTGAATTCGGCTGGACGATGCAGAGAGTTGCCGATCCAGGTGACATCGGAAATCTGTCCAAGCACAGTGGTGCGACGGAATTCGCTGAAGACCTTTTGAATATCTTCAAATTCCTCGGCGTGCCACCAAATCATGAAATCGGCGCTGTCACGCATACCTGACAGGTCGTAGATACCACGAATGATGACGGTTCCAGCTTCTTCCACTGCATTGAAAAACTGCTGCGCCTCAGAGATTACGTCTGCACGCTCAGAACCCAGTGCGCCAGCCGGTACTTTAAAGACCGCATGCTGTGAGTACTGCTGCTTCTCGTTCAGCGCCTTAAAATCGAGCTTCGCCATGTGACTTCGCCCCAACCTTTCATCAATACGAATAACTACCTCATCCATCATAAGTTCGATGGTTGAAAAATGCACCAAATGTGACACGGCGCGCCTAATCGGATTGCAGGACTTTAAACTATAGGTTGAGACTCGTGAGCATTTCCGACGCACCCACCCAGCACTCAACTGGCGCCCCTACGCCTATTTCAGGCAATCAGGACGGAGCGCAAGGCACTGCTGGCGATTCAGAAAACAAGACCCCACCAGCCTTTTCGCAAGCTGTAGAGTCGATGCACGCGGCACAGCTGCGCGATGAGATTACCTTGGGCACCATTCGCCCACCACAAAAGTTGGCTCCGTTTAGCCACGCTGTGGGCCTTGAAGTTGGCGGTAACAGTGCTGATGACATCGTTCCAGTCGATACTGACGGTGACGCATTCGGTCGCCTCATCTTGCTTCATGATCCAGGCGCAGAAGAAGCATGGGAAGGCGCAATGCGCCTTGTTGCCTATATCCAAGCCGACATGGACTCCGATGTTGCTGGTGACCCATTGCTTCCGGATGTGGCCTGGGAATGGCTGACCGAGTCGATGGAAGACTGCGGAGCAACCCACACCAACCTTGGAGGCACCGTCACGGCAACTGCTTCAGTTCGCTTCGGCGAGATTGGTGGCCCACCGCGTGCACATCAGCTGGAGATGCGTGCATCGTGGACTGCTGAAGGTCTCGACCTGACCAAGCATGTTGAGGCGTTTTCTCGCGTGCTTGCTAATGTCGCTGGGCTTCCACCAGAGGGCATCACCGAACTTTCCCGCTAACTACGGTGCACAAAAGCCTGTATTCGAAGCAATATTCGCAACAGGCTTGCACTGTGCCCAAGATTGTCTATCAGGTGGACTACTCTTCTAACTTATGAATTCTCCGCGCCGCGTCCCTGAAGGTGGAATCCCTACCGTATTTTCAACACGCAACGGAGTAATTGAAGCAGCACGAATCCTGGCACAAGGCTCCGGTCCAATCGCTATCGATACTGAACGTGCGTCGTCGTTTCGATATGATGACCGGGCCTTTCTTATTCAGCTACGCCGCCCAGATACCCCCATCGTTCTTATTGCTCCAGAAGGTATTCGCAGCGATGTCCGTGAGTTCCTCGCGCCGGTTATCAACGGCGAAGAATGGATTGTCCATGCTGCGGCTACTGATCTCACGTGTTTAGCCTGGTTAGGTTTATATCCGGGAAAGCTCTTTGACACAGAAGTGGCGGGACGCCTCCTGGGTATCCCTAATCCAAATTTGGCCTATGTTACTGAAGAATTCCTCGGGATTGAGCTTGATAAGGGTTATGGGGCGACGGACTGGTCGCGCTTTCCGTTGTCTAAGGCACAACTTGCTTATGCGGCTTTAGATGTGGAAACCCTGATTGACCTTGCTGAAGAGATGGCCTATGACCTTGAGCAAGACGACAAGGCCGAATGGGCTAGGCAAGAATTCGCGGCTATTGCTAACCACTTCGGAAGTATCACCGAGCCGGCCCCACGGTCATGGATAGATTCCCGCGGGATTCGCGGAATCTATGAACTTGAGGGTTTAGCGGTTGCCAAAGCTGTATGGGAAGAACGCGAGCAGCAGGCTTACGATGCCGACATTGCTCCTGGCCAAATTATTTCGAACTCGTCTCTTGTTGATATTGCACGGCATATCCCGCGTTCCATAAACCAACTTCGACGGATTTCTCAGTTGCGAAACCGATCTGCGGCGGAGCTTAAAAAGTGGGTCACCATTATCACGACAGCTGCCGACTCAGATCCGAAAACCTGGCCAGAAATTCCTGTGGAGAATCATGAGTACCCTACTAAGCAGTTCTTAAAAAACAACCACCCTGATCTCAATGAGTTGGTCAATGTCCTGCGCGAAGACCGCGATGACCTCGGCGAGGACATAGCCGTGGTGCCTGATTCCATTGTCAGCGTCGCCGTTTTGCGCAGTGCTGTCTGGGCGACCCGCGGAGATATTCGAAGCCCTCAATACGGCGAGAAAGCTCAAACTGTCACCACCACGGTTCAGCTCGAGGAATTCTTGCGTGAACACGGTCTGCGCAATTGGCAGGTCGAGCAGCTCACCCCAGTTCTTGAATCAGCTCTGCTCTAAATTCAAGCCGTAAGAGCCGGTGATAGAAACAGCGATGCCGCCACAGCGTCTGTTCATGCTGTAGCGGCATCGTTTTGTTGAATCCAGTGCACTAATGCAGGCCGCTAGTGTAGATTGTCTACCCACTCAGTAACGGTTGCTGCAATGCCTTCGGCATCCATACCAACCTCTTCAAGAACTTCACCGCGTGAGCCGTGCTTCGGGAAGATGCTTGGGAAAGCTACTCGGCGCAGCGGAGTATCTACTTCAGCCGCTGAGAACGCTTCGTCGAAAAGTGAGCCAACACCTGCGCGCATCATGCCGTCTTCTGCCACAACGACGATGTCGTGGGCATCGGCCATTTCAATCAGCGATGGTGCAACCGGGCACAGCCAGCGTGGGTCAACCACGGTGACGGACATTCCCTTTCCTTCCAGGATGTCAGCTGCGCCCAGTGAACGCGCAGCCATCGCACCAATGGAGATGATCAGAACCTTCTTCGCGGACTCTTCGTCCGAGACTTCTTCCGAGGACTCATAGAGAATGTCCACGCCGTCATCGGTAGTCGCAACGGCATCCATATCCTCCAGCAAGTTGCCCTTTGGGAAACGCACGACTGATGGGCCGGAATCAATGTCCAAAGACTCCTGGAATAGCTCCCGCAGACGCTGTCCATCGCGTGGTGCCGCAACATGAATGCCCGGAATAATGGTGGTCAAAGACATGTCCCACACACCGTTATGGCTAGCGCCGTCCGAGCCAGTGACACCCGCGCGGTCCAGGACAATGGTCACTGGCTGCTTCAAAAGAGCAATATCCATCAAGAGCTGATCAAACGCACGGTTCAAGAAGGTTGAGTAGATAGCAACCACTGGGTGAAGGCCACCCAATGCGAGGCCAGAAGCTGACGCCATCGCGTGCTGTTCTGCAATGCCCACGTCAAAGAAGCGGTCCGGGAATTTATCAGCAAAAGGCATCAGGCCGGTTGGACCAGCCATCGCTGCGGTAATGGCAACGATGTCGTCGCGCTTTTCCGCTGCCGCAATGAGCTCTTCAGAAAATACTGCAGTCCAACCTGGCTGGCTCTTTCCTTTTGGAACACCAGTGACTGGATCAATCGCGCCGGTGGAGTGCATCTGATCCTGAGGCTCATTAACCGCGGGAGCGAAGCCGTGGCCCTTCTCAGTCACCACGTGGACAATGATTGGTCCCTCATAGTCACGCGCGTAGCTGAGTGCGTGATCAAGCGCCTCAAGGTCATGGCCGTTGACAGGGCCAATATACTTCATGCCCAACTCAGGGAACATCTCAGTTGGCAAGACCGATGACTTCACGCCTTCCTTAAATGCGCGCAGTGCATCGAAAGTGCGATTGCCAACCCAGCCCAAAGACTTCAACGTCTTTTTGCCGTGCTCCATCAGCTCGTCATAGCCATGTTGGGCGCGAATTCGCCCTAGGTTCTCTGACAGACCGCCGATGGTTGGTGAGTAGCTACGGCCGTTATCGTTGACTACGATAACCGCATTACGTTCATTGTCCGCCGAGACGTTGTTCAACGCTTCCCAGCACATGCCGCCGGTAAGTGCGCCATCGCCGACGACCGCGATTGCGTTTCGACGAGACTCCCCCTTAATGCGAAATGCCTTGCTCAGTCCATCAACCACGGAAATCGCTGCGGAAGCATGGGAAGATTCAGTCCAGTCATGCTCAGATTCGCCGCGGTCTGTGTATCCAGACAGGCCATCTTTTTGACGCAAAGTATCGAACTGGTCAGCGCGTCCGGTCAGAATCTTGTGCACATAAGACTGGTGCGAGGTATCAAACACAATGGGATCGCGTGGAGAATCAAAAACGCGGTGCAAAGCAATAGTCAGCTCAACTACGCCGAGGTTAGGGCCGAGATGCCCACCCGTGACTGAGACCTTGTCAATGAGGAATTGACGGATCTCTGCGGCAAGTTCCTCGACTTTGTCATCGGACAAACTCTTCAGGTCTTGAGGTGAGGTCACCTTATTGAGAATTCCCATGGAGTGTTTAGAACCCCTTTACTAAAGACGGTGCTGGGCAAAATGTGTGAAGAATTCACGTTTATCACGCGCGGCTCGTGAATATATACGGTACTTCCGCCGGCTACGGGGCGCGATCTTTTAGGTTCCACCGTACCCCGGGAAAGGTAGAAAACGTGAATGATTCATCGGAAAATACGTGCGGGGTCAAACAAACGTAGACCTGTCGGCGAAAGCGCTACTGCGCTGAAGCTTCCTCATTCTCAGAGTCTTCTTGTTCTGCAACGCCTGGCTCCAGAAGTGCAATCACCTCAAAGTGGTGCGTGCCTGGGAAAGCATTCACGAGTGTGAGACGCTGCATGCGGAAACCATGCTCATTCCAGTAGCCGATATCGCGAGAAAATGTTGCCGGGTCACAACCCACGTGGACAACGCGCTGTGGCGATACGGATGCAACGGTAGATACAACATCTTTGCCAGCACCGGTGCGTGGTGGGTCCATAACAACGGCGGTTGGGCCAGGAAGCTGAGCTGCGACCTTTTCCACGCGGTCTGAAACAACATCGACCTCATATTGTTCAAGATCCGATTGGTTCAGCGCAGTAGCCGCTGGAGAGTAATCCACTGAGATTACACGCGCAGGCTTTTGAGGAGAGCCGAGGCTTCGCGCAATTGCCGGAACGAAGACGCCGACGCCACCGTACAAGTCCCAACCAAGTGGCTCACGGCCCACAGTTTGTGGGCAATCCTTCAAGAACTCACGGATAACGGTGGAATAGGTATCTGGCGCGTCGACATGTGCCTGCCAGAATGCGGTTGCCGGGAAATGGAACCGGTGTCCATCAGCTTCTTGGTTAACGTCACCGCTGCCTTCGATAACGGTGGTGACTTTCTCCACGCGCCGACCACGCGGGGCTTTCGATGTTTCCACAACGTGACGTTTGCCATCACTGTCAAGAACAGCGATAACCTCTGCACCTGGAGTAAATCGACGCGCATCCGCGCCAACGAGGCCATCAACAAGGCCGGGAACCAATTGTGTACACGGAACTTCATGCACAATCTCATTCGAACCACGCTTGCGGGTACCAGCACGTCCCTGCTCGTCGACACCAAGTCGCACGCGAGTGCGCCATCCGCGCTGTGGGTTGAGGTTGATGGTGTCAATATCAGGGATATCGTTAGTTTTTGCTACACGATGCAGCTGGTCCACCAAAACGTCTAGCTTGATGCCAATTTCTGATGTCGGAGCAAGTTCGGCGAAGTCACAACAGCCTGCACCAAGCTCAGCGGCTGGACATGATGACGTTGTGCGGTGTGGTCCTGCACTAACGACTGATTTCAACACTGCGTGTGCAAATGATTTCTTTGCCTTGCTCACTTGAGTGCTTACAACATCACCTGGGAATCCGCCCTGCACGAAGACCACGCGGCCATCAGGTGCAACGCCGATACCTTCACCTCCATGAGCCATGCGCTCGATGGTCAACTCAAAGGTATCTCCTACCTGGATAGCTGGCGCGGAGTTTGCTGCTGCATCGGCAGCCGCATTGTCGTTGTTCTGTGGACTTACTTTTTCGCTCATCGTCCGTCCTCGTTGTTTCTCATAGTGTCTTCAGGATGTGTTTCCGTGATTGTCTCAGCTGTTACTTCAGCATCTCCACCTGCGGAAATTCCATCTTCTTCATTAGCTAGATCGGCGTGCTCGTCGCTGCCATTGGACTGCTCGGGGTTAGTCTCTTCGGTGGTTGAAACCTTAGGTTTCGGGGTCACTTCCCCACGTGCAATGGCTTCTTCCACTGCCTTGTTGGCGCGGCGAACCATCCAGATCGTCAAAATGGTCACAACACCAGTAAGTGGCCAGCCCATGAGGATGCGCACCACGCCCAGTGTCGCGGTATCTGCTGAGTTGTACAGATTGTTCTGGACAAAGAACCTGGCCAGGAAAATAACTACCCATCCAAGCGTCGCGATTGAGTATGACCGACGTGCACTGGCAACACGCTGCCAGGTCATATCCTCGCCGTTAATACCCTTCCAAATAACGCCTACTGCGGGCCATTTGAACAAGACTGTCGCAAAAGCAATTACGGCGAAGACCAATGAAGCCCAGATGCCATAGAGGAAGTAGCCCTTTGCATCACCGGTAAACCACGCAATAGCAGCACAGAAGGCAACACCTAAGAAGCCAGAAATAGCCGGCTGGATAGTTTCCTTGCGGATGATACGCCATACAAGAATAAGCAGAGCAACGCTTAGTGCTGCGATCAGCGCAGGGCCGAGTCC
This sequence comes from Corynebacterium casei LMG S-19264, assembly GCF_000550785.1. NCBI lineage: Bacteria > Bacillati > Actinomycetota > Actinomycetes > Mycobacteriales > Corynebacteriaceae > Corynebacterium > Corynebacterium casei. The sequence continues at coordinate 1,428,038 of NZ_CP004350.1, read as the reverse complement.
ACACCTGCTGTTAACAGGTACCAGCACCAGAATTGGCAAAGTCGTAGAAACTAGACCTTGCCAGCCTCCCATTTGTTCCAGCAGAGTCTGCTCTTCAATCGGCTTCTTTTCTGGTTTGGCTTTAGCTTTGGCGCTGGCTTTGGAATGAGCAGCACCGGAAGCGTTGCTGTCTTCTTCAATTGGGTTATTCACCGTTAATAAGTTGCCTTCACAATCGAACAGTAAAAATTAGCGCCCTATGCAAGCATGATTGCGTTTGCTCGGGCGCTAGAGATAGGTTCACTCTACTTGGAGTCGGTACCTTTATCGGTATCGTCGACACCATCGTCGTGTGAATCTGATGGCACATCAGGCTCATTTTCCGGATGATTCTCGGAGTTCTTTGCTGCTGCTTCCGCGGCAGTTGGCTGGTTATTCTTCTCAGCCTGTGCCGCTGCATTCCCGCCGAGCATCTGGAAAAGCTGACGGGCTGCAGCTTCTTGCGAAGCTTTATTGGCAGCGGAAGTACTTTGCTCAGGCTTCGTCTGCTGCGAAGAGTCCTGGCTCTTTCGGCGTTCCATCTCGTCTTGTACTTGCTTCACCAGCTGTGGCGGCATGGTCACTGGCAAGGAGTTACCCGCCAGCATTGGGTCATCTCCGCGGTAGACGAATACACGGGAGGCTACTTCACGAGCAAGCTCGGTCAAGCCTTCTTCCTTGCCAGTTGGCGCAGCCAAAGTGAGACGCAGCAGCCAACGAGGACCTTCGATGCCGATGATGCGAATCATTCCGTTGGCATTCTGGGCAACGATTTCAGTACCCCAAGGGCCATCTTCTAGTTCGGTGTCCATACCGTCTTTATGGATATTTGCTACCAATTCGCCGACGGAAGACTCCCACTGACCACTAGACCGTGGTGCAGCGAATGCGACTGGGGTAATACGCCCGTGCTCAGTAATGACGTGAAGCATCTTCGGCCCCTTGGGGCCCATCTCCACCTGCACCTGGGACTTCTTCGGTAGTGGAATCTTCATGGACTTCAAATCCAGAATGCCGTTGGAGAATTCCGAGAAGTCAAAGGTTTCAATATCTACGGAGTCGCCGTCGAATGGCCCCATATCGCCATTGATGGCGTCATGCGGGTGAACGGTTACCTCAAGGTTTTGTGCAGCGGCAGCATCACCTGGGGTATCAGATGGCGCTGCGCTATCTGCTCCCAATGCTTGCTCGTCCGCTAATCCCTCTGAACCAGTGTCACTGGTGTCTTCCACAGCACCAGCAGATGCAGCGCGGGTTTCCTCAGCTGCCTGTGCAGCTTGGTCTTCTTTGTCTTGCTTCTTATTCTTTCCGAAAGGCCAAAGTGCCATAACGTGTGATCATCCCTTCAGATGAAATTATCAATCTGTATTGAATCAGTTCTATTGGTGCGGCCGTGGCGTGAAGAGCGAAAATCCCGTGCCAAAAGCCAGTGCAAATATTTAAGTATTTCTACCCAGCCTAACGAAGCCGCAGAAACTTTCATCGTCCAAACGCAATTTCTTCGACTTTTCATCGCTTTTGCAACCGCCGCTCAAAGGTGGGTAGACGCAGTTACGCCATCTAAACGCCCGTGGAGCCGTAGCCGCCTGCGCCGCGAACGGTGTGATCGAGTTCTTCAACTTCAATAAAGTCCACGAGCTCAACACGTTGAATGACCAGCTGTGCAATACGCATCCCGCGCGTGATCTCAATTGGCTCGTGGCGGTCATGATTAATCAAGCAGACTTTAATCTCGCCGCGGTAGTCCGCATCTACGGTTCCCGGAGTGTTGACAACGCTCAGGCCTTGCTTAGCCGCTAGCCCAGAACGTGGATGAATAAGGCCGACGGTGCCCAGCGGCAGCGCGATAGCGATGCCGGTTCCTACAAGTGCACGCTCCCCCGGCTGCAGAGTCACGGCCTCAGCAGCGTAAAGGTCGGCACCAGCGTCACCACGGTGGGCGCGGTGCGGCAGAGGCAATTCCTTATCCAAACGCTTAATTGCTACATCACCAAGCGGCGCTGGCGCACCTGCTGGCGCACCTGCTGGCGCGCCAGCTTTGTCGAGGTTCTCAGTCATTTTGTCGCATCCATTCACGTCCCACACCATACCGTCACTCTCATGCGAACATCACCATAGAGCGCCGTTAAAAGCATAAGAATTGGATTAACAACGGTGTTCTTCTGGCTTCTCCAGCAGAATTTTGGCGTACCTAGCGGGCATGACACTTAGCGATGTGGCGTAGGTCAAGGTAGTTCGCTAAAAAATAGGAAACAAGTACACTAGTGTTTTGTGACTTCATCAGCTAATTCCACACCAGACAGCACAACATCCGGCGAAAATGCCGAGGTTTTATACCAGGAACATCAATGGGTTCCTTGGTACTGGTGGCTGGCAGCTGCGTTTGTAGCGGGGTTGCTTGCGACGACTGTGGGGATCAACCGCATGGATATCTGGCCGATCATCACGTTCCTTATTGCTTTCGGCTTGATGGCTTGGGCGTTGTATTCCATGTCCGGCACGATCATCAAAGTCGAAAAAGATCCGGATGGAACCCGGTGGATCACGGTCAAGGGCGCTCAATTGCCGAACGATATCGTGTCGCGCAGCTTGGCGGTTCCAAAGACTGCGCGCCGCAGCGCATTGGGGCCGCAATTAGACCCAGCAGCTTTTCTTGTCTCACACCAGTGGGTTAATGAATTGGTTATGTTGGTGCTTGATGACCCAGAGGATCCAACGCCTTATTGGCTTGTCAGCTCCAAGAACCCCGAGGCGCTGCTGCGAGCTTTCCTTCCGGGACAAGCAGACCATGCAATCAAGGACCTCGAGAATTAGATAATTCCTCGAAGCACTTCACATAGTTTCGAGAGTTGCAAAAGCGGCATCCCACCAGAATGGGATGCCGCTTTTGCGTTATTGAGAACTAAACCTCAATGCAGACTAAGCAGTGACTAAGCGCAGTCAAGGCAGATTGGCTGGCCGTCTTCCTCATGTGAGAGTCGCTTGTTTGACTGCACGATAAAGCAAGAAGAACAGGTGAACTCGTTCTCCTGGCGTGGGATAACAGTCACGTTGAGCTCTTCGCCGGTGAGGTCCACTGTTGGTGGCTCAAACGGCTCAACGATTTCTCCGTCGTCGTCCATGCCGTTGTTGTCGTTTTCAGCAGCCTTGAGACCTTCCAGAGAGTCGGTCTCGAGCTCGTCCTCAACTCGACGACGTGGTGCGTCGTAATCGGTTGCCATAGATGCGTCCTTAAATAGCGTTAAACATACGGTTTACGTTTCGTCGATCGCGCATACTAAAGGACATTTTTGCATCTGTCATACTCGTTGACGCTTCAAAGTATGATTTTTACCCCCACCACGTATATTCTTCTCGCAATTTTTTAGCCTCACCTGCAGGTTCTCTGGTAGCGAACGGTGATGTGATTTTACCCCTACTGCGGGTGAAAATTGCTGGGCCGTTCAAGTCTGACCCAATATTTTGAGGCTTAAAAACTAGTCAATTTCGCCGTTCGCACCAACGGAAGAAAGCAGCCGTTCAAATGCAGGAGCTAATTCAGCTGATGCTGCCCACACCAGTGTGCCGCGGGCCGAGTTTTTCTCCCACACTTCCGGCACTCGCACTTGAGCGCCTGCTTCACGTGCAATCACGATGCCGGCAGCAACATCCCAAATCTTCACGCCATGTTCGTAGTAGGCATCCACTGTGCCCTCGGCAACCCGGCACATATCAAGGGCAGCTGAGCCCATGCGCCGGATGTCACGAACTTGTGGTAGTACCTCTTGGAGGATTTTCGCCTGTCCGGAGCGACGTGTCTGGGTATATCCAAAGCCAGTGGCGATGAGAGAAAGCTGTGGATCGGTTTCTTGGCGGCAGCGCAAGATGGTGCTTGTGCCGTCGCGATAGGTCACGGTCGCACCGTGGCCCACGGCGGCGGAGTACAAGGTTTGCTTCACCACATTGATAACCACGCCGGCAACATATTGCCCATCGACCATTGCGCCGATTGAGACTGCGTACTCCCCCAGCCCATACATGAAATTCACTGTGCCATCGATGGGGTCAATAACCCACGAGACGCCAGATTTTGATGGTATATCGGCACCCTCTTCGCCAATGATTCCGTCATCGGGTCGATCGCGGTGGATGCTGTCCACGATGAACGCTTCAGCCGCAGTATCTACTTCGGTGACAGGGTCGACTGCAGAAGTCTTTGTCTGGCTGTGCGAACGAATGTCATCGGTCGCGGTAATCTCAGCCCGCTTCGTCAAAATGAGGGACGCGGCCTGTTGCGCTAGACCTGCGGCATAGTCACGAAATTCACGCACATTGATTTCAGTCATACCAACCATTGTGCACTTCTGTAAACTTGTGCGCATGAAAACTTCTTTTGGCATTGATGTGGGCGGCTCTGGCATCAAAGGCGCCGTAGTCAATTTAGACACCGGCGAGTTTGTTGGAGACCGCATCAAGATTTCAACCCCGAAACCGGCAACTCCCGAGGCAGTCGCATCCACGGTGGCAGAAATCGTGGAGCAGGCAGGTTGGGAGGGCCCGGTTGGCATCACCTTGCCTTCCATCGTGAAAGGTCAGATGGTCCTCTCAGCGGCCAATGTTGATAAGTCATGGATTGGGGTGGATGCCTACGAGCTCTTCCACCGCCACCTAGGTTCCGATAGGCACATTTCAGTGCTTAACGATGCCGACGCGGCCGGCCTGGCAGAGGTTGCTTTCGGCGATACCAAGGCAAAAGAAGGGCCAGTCATCTTCCTCACCATTGGCACCGGTATTGGTTCAGCCTTATTGCTGGACGGAAAGTTGTGGCCGAACGCGGAACTTGGACATCTCATCGTCGGCGATGATGAGGCAGAACACCAAGCATCATCGGCGGTCAAAGAAGACAAGGATCTATCGTTCAAGAAGTGGGCGAAGCACGTTAATCGCGTGCTGCACGAGTATGAGGCGCTGTTTAATCCGAACCTGTTCATTATCGGCGGAGGAATCTCGCGGCGCTTTGAAAAATGGGGACCGCATTTGACCATCAAGACTGAGGTTGTTCCTGCTCATCTACGCAATAAGGCAGGAATCATCGGCGCGGCGATGGCCGTTACTCGTGACATCGCGCCATAAGCAATTATGTTGAGTGTCCAAACCAATATTTCAAAAAGCGCTCTATAATAGTAAGAATGCCGACCCGTTCTGGCAATGATGTTTATTCATCATCTATACTGGGCGGTCGACCGTTCAATATTGAGCAACTCCGCACGCGATGGGATATGCAGTTAGTACTGCAACCCCCTCTCATCTGGCGGCAGGAAATTAAAACACCCTCTTCGGCGTTTTAATTATTTGTCGCACCTAGAGGGTGTAAATCCAGGTTTTATGCAATCTGCGTGTTAAGTTTCAAACAAATCATGTCTAGGCGAAAGGGCGTACGTGGCAGCCACTGAATCTTCAGACCAGGCTTTCAGCGAGGGTGCAGAGGAAGCTCCTGCAGTAAAGACCCCTGCCAAAAAGACGGCGAAGAAAACGGCCAAGAAAACCGCTAAGAAGACGGCGAAGAAAACGGCCAAAAAGACCGCTAAGAAAACCGCTCGCAAGACTACGGCCAAAAAGACTGTCCGTAAGTCTGCAGCTTCAAAGGCAACTTCTCCTGAGAAGGCTTCTGCAGAATCCGATGACGAAGAGGCATTGGAAGAGCAGGAAGTCGACGCAAACGAGGAAGACGTAGATCAGAAAGAAACTGATTTCGATCCTGATGCAGCGGAGATGGATGAGGGCGAATTCGGCGAGCCGGATGAAGAGCTCGAAGCCGAGGAGGATGAGGAAGAGTCCGAGGAGGACGCTGGCGCTAGCGTTTGGGACGAGGACGAATCCGCAACCTTGCGTCAGGCGCGTAAGGACGCTGAGCTCACCGCTTCGGCTGACTCCGTCCGTGCTTATCTGAAGCAGATCGGTAAAGTTGCGCTGCTGAATGCTGAGCAAGAGGTTTCTCTCGCGGAGCGCATTGAGGCGGGCTTGTACGCACAGCACCGTCTCGATGACATGGAGCGCTTGATTGCGGAAGGTGACGCGGCTGCGAAGCTGTCGCCTGCGCAAAAGCGCGACCTTCGTTGGATTGCCCGTGATGGCCGCAAGGCTAAGAACCACCTGCTGGAAGCAAACCTTCGTCTGGTTGTTTCGCTGGCTAAGCGCTACACCGGCCGCGGCATGGCATTCTTGGATTTGATCCAGGAAGGCAACCTGGGCCTTATCCGAGCAGTCGAGAAGTTCGACTACACCAAGGGCTACAAGTTCTCTACCTACGCTACGTGGTGGATCCGTCAGGCTATTACCCGCGCTATGGCAGACCAGGCACGTACTATTCGTATCCCGGTCCACATGGTTGAGGTCATCAACAAACTCGGCCGAATCCAGCGTGAGCTGTTGCAGGATCTGGGCCGCGAGCCAACCCCGCAGGAGTTGGCGAAGGAAATGGATATCACCGAGGAAAAGGTGCTGGAGATCCAGCAGTACGCTCGTGAGCCAATTTCTCTTGACCAGACTATTGGTGATGAGGGCGATTCCCAGCTGGGTGACTTCATTGAGGACTCCGAGGCAGTCATTGCTGTCGATGCAGTCTCGTTCACCCTGCTCCAGGATCAGCTCCAAGACGTGTTGACTACTCTGTCTGAGCGCGAGGCAGGCGTTGTACGCCTTCGCTTCGGCCTGACCGACGGCATGCCGCGTACTTTAGACGAAATCGGTCAAGTTTACGGTGTTACTCGTGAACGTATTCGCCAGATTGAGTCGAAGACGATGTCGAAGCTTCGCCACCCATCGCGTTCGCAGGTTCTGCGCGACTACTTGGACTAGACGCCTAGTCCTCCCTGTCGTTTTAAGCCCTGATTCTTACTTCCTTCACTCGCCGTGGAGGTTCGAGAATTAGGGCTTTTGGCGTGCCTCGAGATATTCGCTCCTGAGAATCCCCATGTGGATCTGTGACAAGAATTTTCCGGCGTGGAATGCAGCCGCGCGTCGAGTTTCTTCAACGACAAACCCAACACGTTCGTAGGTGCGCAATGCACGTGTGTTGAATCTCCAGACGTTTAGCTCAATTTTGTTTAGACCAAGTTCTTCAAAGGCGTATCGGAGCACAACCCGCATCGTATCTGTGCCGAAGCCTTGCTCTACGAATTCGCCGCCGATGATGATTCCGAGAGTTCCTGCGCGAACCACCGGATCTACTCCCCAGACGGCGACGTGGCCAAGTAGCTTGCCGCTCTCAATGTCTTCAATAGAGAAGCCAAATCCTCGAGGATTATCATTGCCACTCCAATTGCGGAACATCTCAATGGTTGATGCTTCGGGAGTTGGGAAGATGGCCGCTTGCTGAAGGACCATCCACGCAGGATCATTCCACCATGCAGCAAGCCGCGGAAGATCGCCTTCTTGCAGCGGGCGGAGGCGAATCTTTTCTCCCCGAAGTATTTCGGATGCGTACTCTTGAAAGTCCATGCCCACGTTTTCCAATCATGATTGCGTCGGGTGAGTCTGAACGGTATTTCTCATCATCTTACGCACGCGCCGTCTCAGATTTGGGCACGGTTTGGGGTGAAAACTTAAGTGGAGACACCAGGCTCGGGGGGGTGTCCTAGTGTCTCCGTGTCAGGGGGCTCGCTCCGGAACTATCGGGGGTGAAGGACCGGGGGCCGCGCGCTGACAATTACGAGTATTACATATGACTTTGCTCCTCGCCACCTTAATTAATCGATGTTTTTTCTCAGCGATCAATGGCGGTTCTCGGCATGATTTCAAGCACGAAAAGGTCTACTGCGGGATATATTTCACCCCAGTAATCCGCCCCCATAATTCCACCGCCACCTTTAGGGCACATTCAAGTGCAGGTCATAGGTCAACGTCCAGGGCCCATGTTCGCATAGCGAATTGTGACCCCATACTGCGCACATTGACTATATTGTCTCTATCACTACTTTTACTTCCGTTGCTTCAGTGGGAGATAGAGACCTCTCCTCTCCCTGGTTTCGGTCGTTAAAGACCTAGTTCGAAAGAGGCATGAATATGGGCATCCATTCGCGTTCAGAATCATCACATACCCCGGTAGCAATCGTGGGCGCCGGGCCGGCAGGACTAATGTTTTCGCATCTGCTCCACTTGCAGGGCGTGGAATCTGTGGTCATCGAAAAGCAATCCCGCGAAGAAGTTGAGACCACTGTGCGCGCCGGCATCCTAGAACAAGGCACCATCAACCTGCTGCGCAAGACCGGTGTGGGAGAACGCCTGGACCGAGAAGCAGAAATCGATGAAGGCATATCTATCTCCATCGCGGGTGAAAGCCACCGCATTGACTTTGCTAAATACACCGGCAAACATGTCGCGGTGTATCCACAGCACGAGGTGCTCATTGACCTTATTGCCAAGCGCCTGAGCGACAGCGGCGAAGTCTGGTTCAACACCGAAGTCACCTCCATCGAAGACCACGAGTCCGACAATCCGAAGGTGCATTACCGCACGGCCGATGGCAGCGAGTCGGTTCTAAGCGCCGACTATGTTGTGGGCGCTGATGGTTCCAATTCGCTTACTCGCAAGCTGATTACTGGCGAAGATGGGCGCCGCATGAAGCACGAGTACCCCTTCGCCTGGTTTGGGATGATGGTCCACGCACCGCAAACCGCACCAGAGCTCATCTATGCAACCCACCCAGAAGGTTTCGCGCTGATTTCCACGCGTTCGGAATCCGTGCAGCGCTACTACCTGCAGTGCACTCCCAGTGACACACCTGGGATGTGGCCGGATGAGCGCATCTGGGAGCAACTGCACCTTCGCGCCGATTCGGACAGCGTGATTGTGTCCGAAGGTGAGATCACTGACAAGGCTGTGTTGCGTTTTCGCTCCGCAGTAACTGACCCAATGCAGCGCGGGCGGCTGTTCATTGCCGGCGATGCCGCGCATACCGTGCCGCCTACCGGTGCGAAGGGCCTCAACCTTGCCATGGCGGATATCTGCGCCTTGGCTCCGGGCTTGGTCCAGGCGGTAAAAAGTCTGAAAGCTCGCTGCTGAGCACCTACACCGATCGGGCCTTGCCGCGCGTATGGAAGACCCAGCACTTTAGCTACTGGATGTCATCAATGCTGCACTCGGTACCAGCAGAAGACGAATTGACCTCTGCCTTCCACACCGACCGCCGCCTAGCGGAGCTTTCCACCGTTGTGTCCTCCGACGCCGGCCGCCAGCTTCTTGCGCAGCAATACGTCGGCTGGGACTTCCCTGCCATCTAAGTCCCCTTCAAAAAGGAAGGCCTCCTAACGCATGAACTCATCTACTTCTACTTCTTCAGCCGCAGTGCGTGCCGCACGCGGCGCTAAGAAACCCGCTGTCATCACGGTGCTGTGCTGGTTGGCAATGCTGCTCGATGGATTCGACCTTGTGGTCTTGGGCGTTGCCATTCCGTCCATGATGGAAGACACGCGATGGAACTTTGGCGCAGCCGAAGCAACACTCGTCTCCACCGCCGGCTTGGTGGGCATGATGCTCGGTGCGCTCATTATCTCTTTCCTCACCGATAAGTTCGGCCGTCGGCGCGTTCTCATGCTGGCGGTAACACTCTTTTCCATCTTCACCTTCTTCCTCGCCTTTACTAACAGCGTGAGCTTGTTCGTCATTTTGCGTTTCCTCGCGGGCGCGGGTCTCGGTGGCGCGTTGCCAACAGCTATTGCACTGGTGACAGAATTCCGTGGTGCCACCAAGTCTGGTTCTGCCTCAACAACGTTGATGACTGGTTACCACGTGGGCGCCGTTGCCACCGCGTTTTTGGGCATCATCATGATTGAGCCACTGGGCTGGCACTCACTGTTTATTGCGGGTGCACTACCAGCGCTCGTCCTGGTCCCAGCAATGTACTTCCTGCTGCCAGAGTCACCGCAGTATTTAAAGACAGTTGGCAGGGTCGACCAGGCTAAGGCGATTGCCGCGCAGTTCAACATCCCATTGGAGGATGAATTGGGCGTTAAACACGCGGCAGAAATTGAAAACAACAACACCATGAAGGTTCTGCTTGGCCCAACCTTCCGCCGCAACACCCTAGCTATCTGGGGCACATCCTTTATGGGTTTGCTCTTGGTCTACGGCATGAACACCTGGCTTCCGCAGATTATGCGCGACGCTGATTATGATTTGGGCAATTCCCTTGCCTTCCTCATGGTGCTCAATATCGGCGCTGTGGTTGGCCTGCTCATCTCTGGCCGGATTGCGGATAAGTACTCCCACGCAAGACGAGTTTGGTGTGGTTCGTGGCATCCGCAGTCTTCCTCGCGCTGCTTGCCGTAAAACTGCCGCTCATTGCGCTGTACATCATGATTTTCTTGACCGGCGTATTCGTCTTCTCTTCCCAAGTCCTGGTCTACGGCTTCGTAGGTGAAAACCACCCGTCATCCGTCCGAGCATCCGCGATGGGCCTATCGGCCGGTGTGGGACGCTTAGGTGCGATTTCCGGGCCGATGCTTGGTGGCTTGCTGGTTGCCCAAGGCTTTGCCTACCCATGGGGTTTCTTTGCGTTCGCCATCGTAGGCCTTATCGGCGCCGCAATTTTCTCCACCAGCCGCACGCTGAAGACGCGCCCTGAAGATATTCAAACCGCGTCTCCTACGGCACCTACATCTGGATAATCAAGTCGATTTAATTGTCCACCACAATTGCACTGCTAGGACTATGTCTCTTAGGCCTAGCAGATCCCCCAAAGCTGGAACGAGATCTCTCAACCTAAAGTTTGAAAATTCATTAGGGTGGGGGCTTATGACAAAGCATTTTGAAGTAAAAGTTCCGGGTGGAAAACTGGTGGTCGTTGACGTTGATACAGACGGCAGCACCATCACCGATGTAAAGATTTCGGGTGATTTCTTCATCGAACCAGACGAGGCGTTCTTTGCGTTGAGCGGGGCGCTCAAGGGGGCATCGACAAGCGATACTGCGGATCGTTTGCGCGACAAGATTGATGCCGCCCTCGCTGAATTCGACGGCGCGGAACTGCAGGGCTTTCAGCCCAGTGACGTGGCCCTAGCTGTGCGACGTGCAGTTACTGGCGCGAAGGACTTTACAGATTTCGAATGGGAAATCCTGCATCCTGGCGTCTTACCCACCCCAGTCAACGTCGCGTTGGATGAGCTGATCCTGGAACAGGTCGCCAACGGTGAGCGCAAACCCACCATGCGCATCTGGGACTGGGAAGACCGCGCCACCGTCATTGGCAGCTTCCAGTCCTATGTCAATGAGCTTCATCCCGAAGGCGTGGAGGAACACGGCGTGACCGTTGTTCGCCGTATGTCCGGCGGTGGCGCGATGTTTATGGAAGGCGGCAACTGCATCACCTATTCCGTCTACGCTCCGGAATCCCTCGTGGCCGGACTGAGCTACGAACAATCCTATGAATACCTTGACCGTTGGGGTCTGGCCGCGCTGAAAGAACACGGCGTGGATGCCTGGTATGTGCCCATCAATGACATCACCTCTACCGGCGGCAAGATTGGTGGCGCTGCGCAAAAGCGTCGTGGCGGTGCTGTGTTGCACCACGTCACCATGTCATATGACATTGACGCCGACATGATGACGCAGGTTCTGCGCATTGGCAAGGTCAAGATTTCTGATAAAGGTATCCGCAGCGCGAAAAAGCGCGTGGATCCGCTACGCCGGCAGACCGGCGCTTCCCGCGAGAACATCATTCAGACTCTCAAGTCGGTCTTTTCCACCCGCTATGGCGCCCAAGAAGTTGAACTCACAGACGCTGACTTGCAGGCCGTGCAAACCCTGGTGGATGAGAAATACTCCACCGAAGAATGGACCAAGCGCGTGCCTTAATCGCCCTATTTGATGATGCGGCGTTTTGCACTGCGGAGGGTGTCTTTCAAGCCCATCTTGACCTGCTGCCGCCGCGTCATGGGGTAAATAAGCTCGGCTAACTCCTCAGCCTGCTCTTTCTTTTCGTCGGCGTGCTGGGGCGAGAGCCCCGCGCCGGCCTCAACGGGTACAAGCAAGTCCGTGATTGTCCACGACGAGCCTACCGATGCATGCTTGACCGAGTAATACATGCCAGCATGAACGGAAATAGCAATGCCGGATACGCCGCGCGCAGCCGCCACAAGATGCGGATGAAAGCGGGTGGAAATCCAGGTTTGTCCTTGACGGGTGGGCAGACCAAATGCCCACAGCTCATCAAATGCGATAACTCGAGTTTCCCGCATGAGGTCTTCATCGATGTCTCGAAGTGCATCCAGTACCTTGTAGTCGTCTTCAGGGATGCATTCGATATATGCAATCTGGTGTCCTTGCGCACCGAAGTGCTTGAGCTGCCGCATGATGCGTTGTGCGAGTTCTTCGATCTCAATGCCAAGCAGGTCTGACTGCGCGGCTATGACAAAGTCTCGCTCGCGGGCATCGGTATTACCCCAGCCCAGTCCGTGGCGGGTTGTGGATTCCGCAGCCGCCAACCATGCATCATCTACACCCCGGTCCATCTGTGTGACGTCAGCGAACAACGCATGAGAAGGCTCGTCTCTGACCACAACATGATCAAAGCGCTTCAGCCACCGCCCAAGCTCATCTTTACTCTTCTCCCCCGGAATGAAACCCTGCCCGGTCATCACTTTCAAGTCTTTGCCCAATGAAGCCGCTCCGGCGAGCACTTTGAGGTGATGAGGCCAGGTGTCATTGAGCCAGCCACCACCGAGCACGTGCACAATATCGGCGGTCTTAGCCAAGTTCATCCCAGTGGTCAGCAAAGGCTTGGAGTAGGTATTTCCCAGCGATTCCACCACTTCTTCCGGTGAAGCGCACTTGAGCGCCAGGTGCCACAGGGTATCCGTCACCGTCAGGTGCGGATGCACATTCGCGTGCAGGATTGAGGCAATACCGGGTGTATGGCAGTCCAAGATGACTTGGGCATGCGGACGCCTGCGATATAGCTCGCGCAACCACGCTGAAACGATATATTCATCACCGAAATTTGGATGGCCAGCGGGCGCAACAAGATAAATCGTTGAAGGCATGAACACTATCGTGGCACAGTACAAGTTTCTGTGCAGGAAATACTTTCACCAATCAACCAGAGCAGGTGCGATCGCTCTGCACTTCTCGAAAAATTGTCCTCCAAAAAGTTCTCCAAGGCCAAAAGCCAAGCCGGGGGCACGGGGCTACTAGATTAAGTTCATTGCCCCCATCGTGCTCAAATCATGCGTGTTGCTCACGAGCCTTCCGCCCGGCGTTAAGAGTTTGACCTTGCCGCGGTGGCGTACCGTCCGGCCGCGTTTTGGTCTGGTGAAGTTCTTGCCCGGAACATCACCATCATCGTTCACACCGTTGTGATAAGCACACAGCGTGGAGAGATTCGAAGGGTTCGTCTGACCGCTATTCTTATGCGCATCGATGTGGTGCACCTGGCAGCGATCTGCTGGTACATTGCATTCCGGCCATGGACACACCAGATTTTCTGTCTTGGCCAGGGTTCGCTGCTTAAATGACGCGAAGCGCGCCTCGTACAGGTTGACTGGCCCGGCAGTTGGGTGGAAGAGGCCGGCGTAGATTTTGTCGCCGAGGGCGCCGGACATCGCAAGGTTAACGATTTCCGCACCAGTCATGGTGGTGCCGTCGGAGGCGCCGATGATGGACTCGTCGCCTTCGCCACGGATGATCTGCGCGGATTGATCCAGGCCGATAGCGATGACCGTGCGTTATTGCGGTTTGAGTATGCCACCGCCACCGTCAATAAGTTTCCAAAACGCTTCCAACAGTGCTTTCTTCCTCGGCTGCTCAGTGGTTTCTATCGCGTCGAGGGTTTTCGTAAAATCAGTGATGCGGCGTTGGGTATCAGTCACGGTCATAGTGACCATGCCGTTCTTAGCCTGGATCACTTTTACACCGGGCTCTTTCGGCTTCTCACCTTGGATTTCTTTCACCCGGCGATTGCCGTAGGCATTAACTTCCTTGTACGAGCCCTCGTGGGCGATAAGCTCGGCGCGCAGTTTCCAGGCTGCGCCGCGTTGTTTGAGCTTCTTAGCGTGTCTACTAACCATCACGAGATGGTCAAGACTTAACTGGCGTTGTTCGGCCAGCACTATTGATTCGCGCTGCAGGCGCGGAGAGTCGGCAGGGCCGAGAAGGCTATCGGCGAGCTTGGCGTATTCCTTTGCCTTAGGTAGAGCAATGCCGAAGCTCTCCAAGTCATACGGAGAGTGCTCGTAAGCAATGCGGAGAACGCCTATGCCCTGGGTATAGAAGTGTTTGAGTGTCTGAAGTAGTTCCATAACTTCGACGCTAAACCCACAGCGCAACCAGGCACCAAAGGAAGTCTGAAAATCTGTGGATAACTACGTTGACGCGTCCCGCAACAGGCGAAATTATCCACAGGTACGGCGTCTGAGCGCTGAAAACGGCCCTCATGCCGCCTACTGCTTTCCGGATTGCGCCGGTGCGACCTTTCGGACGGACTCAATCAGTGTGCCCAATGCGCCGTATTCCATCATCACGTTGGGGCTAAGTGAGCAATAGTCCAAGATTTGATAGCCAGCGTGCTGGATAGCGCGGTGCTTTTCCCAGTGCTGTTGTGCTTGTTCGGGGTGGTCCAGTGCCAAAGTTTGAATGGCGCGGCGCTCTGACAACAGCTCATATTGCAGGTCGCGGCGCTGAACCAGAGCGTCATCGGGTTTGCCCGTCAGAAGGCTGCCCAGCACGGTGGACATGGATTGGTAGCTACGCAATTGCAGGCGCATGTATTCGCGTGCCTTGGAGCCGTTGCTCATAAACCACAGCACCAGGAATGCGAATGCTACTGAGAGTGCGATTTCCGCGATGCGGGAGACAACCAAGTCACCGAGTGGTTCAGAAATACCACCCATGAGCAGCGCCAGCGGCGTGGAGAAAATAACACACAGGGCGTAATTCTTGACCACCATAATTTCCGCAAAGAACTGACAGATTGCCAGTGCAGCCAGCAGCGTCCAGCCTTCAACGCCAAAGAAGTATAACAAGGCAAACAGTCCCAGGCCCAAGATGGAGCCCAGCACGCGGTGGGTGCCGCGGATGGTGCCAGGGATTTTCTCTGGGCCGTTCTGCAGAATCAGCAAGGCCGAGATAACTCCCCAGTCGGGGCGGTTTAATCCCAAGGCCACACCAATGACGCCGGTAGCAAGGCCCGCTACCGCGACTTTCTTGGCGGTGACCATCGCATGACTGTCTGCTGTCAACGACCTATAGATGCGATACTGCGCGGTGGGTCGCGAGTGCGGTATGACGGTACGTTCTGGGTCGAGCAGGTTCGCGGATTCAAATAGTGCCTCGGATGAAGCGTCCACGCCAGAGCGATTGTGCTTAACGATGCTCCGCTGCGCGTTCAGTGTGCGCTCCACCAGGTCACTTTGCGAGGTGATAACAACGCGGCCGGCGCGGACGATGCCGGCATCGGCAAGAGCTTCCCACGCCGTAGCTAGCGCGGTCTGTGCCTGGTGGTGGCGTGCTAGTTCATCATCTTTAGATTCTTCAAAGACTTTAGCCGTGCGCTCCAGCGTGGCAACGGTGGCGCGTTCTGGACCGTGAGGATCAATAAGCGCTGGCAGCATACCCAGTACTAAGGCAGTGGCAATTGCGGTCAGTGGCCAAAATGCTGCTTCCAGTGGATCAATTCCCGAGCGTGCCAACATGGTGGAACCACCGGTGACCATGACAATGAAGAAGCCACCCGGCGGTGGCTGGCGCAACGCGTTTTGAATAAAGACAACACCAGCACCCAAAACGGTAACGAACAGCGCGGTGAGCAATAGCCACCAGTGCCCGTTGCCTGGAGCAAACACCAAGGTACCCACGAGCGCGCCGACGGAAGCGCCGAGCCAGAGCAAAGCGCCGGCAACAGCCATGACTTTCCACCGTTTGCGGTAGACAATGCCCTCGCCGTAAATAACGGTGAATGCACCGGCACAAATGAGCAAAATGGCTTCTTTGTCGCCAGTGAGCATGGCGATGCTACCGGGGATCAGTATGGCTAGTGCCGCGCGCAGTGCGCCCGGCCAGCGGGTGGCAGTGGAGTTGACGGCAATAAACGCGGTCCACCAGTCAGCCACTGTCAGTGTCTTCTTCTCTGGCTGTATCGCGTCACTCACTGCGTACCTCTCCCCTTCATCGCAACTTATTCGATTTGCTATTCGTATTGTCGATGAAATTGTTCGACTGTGCTGGCTCTTCCCACAGAAACAGCGCCTGCCACAGTATTTCGCACAAGCGAATCTGTGTCAGGCGCCGAGCGCGCACACGTAGTGCACAGTCTTGCTACATACTAGCTTTACTCCGAGCTATTGCAGGACGCAATTTACAAGCTAATTCAGGTGATTGAGGTTACTGCACGAGGCCTTCGAAGCACTCCTGGAACTCAACCTGGGTAGCTGCGTTATCCCAGCAGGCTTGTACCGCAGGGTCACCGAAGATTGCCAGCACAATTCCGAAGAGCAAAACGGTTGCGATGACACCAATGATGGAGAAAATCAGGCCGAGGACAGACATCCAGGTGCGGCGGGCTTCCTTTGGCTTCTTACGGTTGACCACCAGAGCGATAATCGCAACGATGATGCCAACGAGGCCTGGGACGATGGAAAAGCCGGTGATAGTGGCCAGCAGGGAAATAATACCGATGATGAAGGCAGCCAAGGCGAGGCCGGACTTCTTCACTGGCGCGTCATCGAATCCGCCACCCTGGTAGCCCTGGTATTGCTCATAGCTGCCAAAGTTTGGTTCCTGGTAGCCACCGGCACCTTGCTGGTAGCCGCCAGGTTGGGAACCTGCTGGGCCCTGTTGAGCACCCGAACCGTAGCTAGGAAGACCCGAGCCGGAACCATAGTCGCCAGCGCCGTAGGAGTCACCGCTTGGTTGTTCGCCATAAGGCTGCTGATTATCGCCGTAATTGCCTGAGTTTCCAGTGGAGTCGTACGGGTTATTGTTTGGGTTAGACATAGAAGATAATCCTTACGGTTGTTGGTAAATCAAGCTTATGGCAGATGGAGCCAGCTAGTGCCCGAGCGTGTAGTGAAACAGTTTACCGATAATCCCCGCCGCGTCACCGACCCGGGATATGAACTTGCTCCCACAGCTGCTGCGGAACACGTTCACATTCGGGCCCGGCGCGCGTGTTACCACTTGCGAAGGTATTCGATTCTCTCGCGAAGTTGGTCGGCGTTGCACAATGCGGTGGGCGGCCCGCCGCAGGCTTTACGTGCTTCAGTGTGGATGGCGCCGTGTGGGCGCCCTGTGCGTCCGGCAGTGATGGAGACAATCGTGTTGAGCTCTTTGCGCAACTCTGTTACTTCATCAATTGCTACTGGGGCATCGCCATCGGTGCTTGCGCTGTCACTGCCTGAAGCGCGACGCCGGTTAGCAGGCGAGGACGGCAGTCCGTGAATCTTGCGGCGGTGTTCCTCGGCTGCTTGGGCGGCGCGTTCTTCGCGTTCTTTAGCGGCGCGCTGATCCATTTCTTCTTCCTGCTTCTTACGCAGCAAGTCCTTAACTTGGTCCGCATCAAGCAGTCCTGGGATGCCCAAGAAATCAGCGTCTTCATCAGAATCCAGTGCCGCGGTGTTGAACTGGGAACCGTCGTAGATAAGTGACGAGAACTCAGCGTCTGCACCGATCGACTCATAGGACGGTTCCAGGTCGGGCTCGGTCTGTTCCTTGTTCGCTTGCGCGAGTAGATCATCATCCCAGCCGTCGTCTGGGCGATCCGGCTTGCCAAGCACGTGGTCGCGGGATTTCTCCATGTTCTCCGCCAGGCCCAAAAGGCGCGGCACGGACGGCAGGAAGACAGATGCGGTCTCACCAGGCATACGAGAACGTACGAAACGGCCAATCGCCTGCGCGAAAAACAGTGGCGTCGATGCAGAGGTTGCGTAGACACCCACGGCAAGGCGCGGAACGTCAACTCCCTCAGACACCATGCGCACTGCCACCATCCACTCATCGCGGCTATCAGAGAATTCCTGAATGCGGTCAGAAGAGCCCGGCTCATCGGACAAAATGACCGACACTGGCGTGGAGGACAGCTCCTTGAGGATCTTCGCGTATGCACGCGCGGTCGTCGTGTCAGTAGCGATAACCAATCCACCAGCATCAGGCATGTTGCGGCGCATCTGCATCAAACGCGTGTGCGCGGCCTGCAGCACCGATGGAATCCAGTCGCCGCGCGGGTCCAGCGCAGTCTTCCACGCACGCGCAGTTTGTTCAGGATTGAGCGGATCCCCCAGGCGTGCAGCAAACTCTTCACCCGCGGAGGTACGCCACCGGGCTTCACCGGAATAGGCGAGAAAGACTACGGGGCGAACGACGCCATCGGCAAGCGCATGCCCGTAGTCATAGGTGTGGTCAGAGCGCGATACTAAATGCCCTTCCCCATCTTCTTCATAACGCACGAACGGGATCTGCGAATCATCGGAACGAAAAGGCGTACCGGTCAAGGACAAACGGTGCACCACATCGTCATATGCCTCACGCACACCATCGCCCCAGCTCTTGGCGTCACCAGCGTGGTGGATCTCATCCAAGATCACCAAAGTGCGCCGGGCAGATGCCACCGCACGGTGCTTAAACGGGTGCATGCCCACCTGCGCATAGGTGACCACGATGCCGTCGAAGGAAGGGTTAACGGCAGACGAGTTGGTGAAATGCGGATCGAGCGACAAACCAACGCGTGCGGCTGCAGCCGACCACTGCACCTTCAGGTGCTCTGTCGGCACAACCACGATGACGCGCTCAACCGTGCGCGAATCTACAAGCTCGGTTGCAACGCGCAGCGCGAAAGTAGTCTTACCCGCGCCCGGGGTTGCCACCGCCATGAAGTCTTTCGGCTTGGTGGCAAGAAACTTATCAAGTGCGGCTTGCTGCCAGGCACGTAGTTGACCCTTGTTCCTGGAAGTCTGTGCACTCACTTTCGACGCAGGCCCTTGTAAATCCGTTCGCAATCAGGGCAGACCGGCGAACCCGGCTTGGCTTGTTTGGTCACCGGGAAGGTCTCCCCGCACAACGCAACAACCATCTTGCCGGACACAGCGGAGTCCACAATCTGGTTCTTTTTGACGTAGTGAAAGAACTTAGGGGTGTCATCGTCGGTGTTGCTTACATCCTCACGGATGTCTGGTCTCTCAATAGTCTTTGTCGTCGTACTCACACCCTCTATCTTGCCCCAAAACCCCATCAAATGGGCAAGCCGCAGGTAGGGCCGTATCGAATTTGGGCGGTGATTGGGTCTAGGCTTGAAAACCATGAGTTCCGGTCAAAATAAAGGCAAAGGCAAATCCAGTGCCAAGCCCTGGTGGAAACGTAAGGAGTCTGTGTTGATCACAGACGCTGAGGTTTCACCTGGGCAAGACCGTCATCGCAGGGAGATCGGCTATGGCATTTTGATGTTTCTGCGTGTTCCCTCGCTGCTTCTCACGGTGTGGGTCATCTATGCCTATAACGCGTGGCTTTTGGGCGCGTTCATTTCCGCTATCACCATTCCCCTGCCGTGGATTGCTGTGGTCTTTGCCAATGCTCGGGGCCAAAAGCGTGACCCGCGTGAGCGCAACACCTATAAGCCAGCGCTTGCCCGCCAGGCCCGTGCAGAGGCATTAGCGGCGGGTAACAATCCTCAGTTGGAATACACCGACTCCCCGCGCCGTGAATCTGACATTATTGACCATGTAGATACCGATAACCCCAATTCTTCAAAGGACAAATAGATGCCCGATTTTTGCCCGCCACTTAACCCGCAGGTTCCACTTCATTCCATCGCGCAGGAATTGGTGGATGTCTTTGCAGAAGCAGGGTTTAATACCCATGGCATCGCCGCGCATTTAGGCCCGCAGGCAACCGAGGCGCTTTATCGTGGTGAGCCAGCAGCGGTCGAGGTCGCCACCAGCGCAAACACGCAGATGGATCTGCTCATCAGGTTATTTTTGTTGCATCAGCCGGCACCAGCCACGGATTTGGCCGCGGCGGTTGGCTCCGTTCTTGCAACAAAGCTTGTCGATGCCAACATTGCCCTTGCTGATCCCAACGGGGTAATCCGCATTGCTTTGGATATTCGGTCCCACATCATCGATGGCACTAACCGCTGGGTGTTCTCCGACGTTGATGCATCGGTAGTCGAGCATGTCCCTGGCCCTGACCACGTCCTCGGCGTTGGGGCGGCGAGTTTGTCCCTGCTGCGCACCACCCCAACCACCCCGGTTCACTCCGTGCTGGACTTAGGCACTGGTTCTGGTGTGCAGCTACTCGGTCAGCTTGGCAGCGCGGAGAATATCGTGGCCACTGACGTCCACGAGCGAGCGCTGGCCTTAGCGCAGGCAACGATTGCCACTACGGGTGCGAAGAACGTGGACTTTCGCCACGGCAGCTGGTTTGAGCCAGTCGCAGGAGAGCACTTTGACCGCATTGTGGCCAACCCACCATTCGTGGTCGGTCTGCCAGAAGTAGGCCACGTCTATCGCGATTCTGGCCTCAATCTAGATGGTGCCAGCGAGCTGGTTATCTCCGAAGCCGCTGAGCACCTCAACCCCGGTGGTACCGCGCACTTGTTAGCTGCCTGGGTGCACACCTCCGATGGTGCATGGCAGCAGCGCGTTGCTTCCTGGATTCCGAAGACCGGGGTGAGCGCTTGGATCTTGCAGCGCGATGTCGCAGACCCAGCACTGTATGTGTCCACCTGGCTCAAAGATGAATCCATCGACCCGCGCAGCGATGAAGGCCGTGAACGCGCCCGGCTGTGGCTGGAGCACTTCCGCGACAATGACGTCACCGGAATTGGCTTCGGATTCGTCGCCTTGCAGCGGATCGATGACTCTT
Source organism: Corynebacterium casei LMG S-19264 (assembly GCF_000550785.1). Classification (NCBI taxonomy): domain Bacteria; kingdom Bacillati; phylum Actinomycetota; class Actinomycetes; order Mycobacteriales; family Corynebacteriaceae; genus Corynebacterium; species Corynebacterium casei. The sequence goes on along the minus strand of NZ_CP004350.1, from coordinate 1,407,194 downwards.
TGACTTCTGAGGTCACGGCGGAAGAAATTTCGCAGGCTTTCGACGACGCCCTAGGGCCAGAAATCGAGGAGCACTTCATGCGCTCTGCCTGGCTGCGCAATCTCCTGCCTGATGAAATTGGGGATAAGCAATTTGGCCTGCGCCCGGGTGTTGCCCGCGAGGACATTGCCTTGGCCAATGCTGAAGTCGGCTTCGGTTTCAGCCGCACAACCATGCGCTTAACCCGCACCGAGGGACCACGGTGGACCCATGAAGTGGATGAACACGTTGCCTCCATCGTCGCCGGACTCAACCCCCAAGGGCTCAACCTGCGCGAGACCATCGAGCTATATGCCGTGGCCAATGACTACGACTCTGAGGAGCTCCTCACCGCAGCGCTGCCGGCCATCACCGACCTCGTGCGCCATGGCTTCCTCTACCCCACCGAACTCGGCCCGGTTCTCTAACATCCCAAACTCTGACCACCTAAGTTCCTAAGAAAGGACGCTCTTCCACGTGCGTGCAGTACTAACCCGTTGTCTTTCTGCTTCTGTCACAGTCGACGATGAAGTCGTTGGCTCTTTCGACGCTCCGGAGACTGGCGGGCTGCTGGCGCTCATCGGAGTCTCCATCGAAGATGTCGAGGCGGGTAAAGACGATCCGGCGGTGTTGGACAATAAGATTTCCACCATGGCTCGCAAAATTGCCGAGCTTCGAATCCTCGATGGCGAGACTTCCGTGGAGTCCGCGGGCGCCCCCGTCCTGGTAGTGAGTCAATTCACCCTATATGGCCGCACTGCCAAAGGCCGTCGCCCGTCATGGTCCGATGCGGCGCCTGGTTCTGACGCCGAACCAATCATCAATAAAGTGATTGAAAGTCTGCGTGCGCGGGATATTCATGTCGAAGAGGGACGCTTTGGCGCGATGATGAAAGTCGCTTCTGTCAACGATGGCCCCTTTACTGTTCTTGTTGAGACGTAAACAATTTAGGTAACCCTTACCCCAAATTAGGGTGTCTTTTTCCGGTGTGGGAGAACAATTTTTATCGCGTGGGAACTAATCAGCTTTCAGTGCCGTTGGATATTATGTAACCGGCGATTAATTCAGGAGGCCAACGATGACAGACGCATCTGCCCAGAATTCCCATGACGCTTCAGAGAAGAACGAAAAGGAAGTTGACCGCGGTTCCCGCCGTGGCCAAACCAATGACAATCCTTCCGCAGACCTAGTGCGTGTTTACCTCAACGGAATTGGTAAGACGGCACTGCTTTCTGCAGAAGATGAAGTTGAGCTGGCACAGGCGATTGAAATCGGCCTTTACGCCGAGTACAAGCTTGCAAATGCAGACAAGCTCACCCGCGCAGAAAAGCGCGACATGAAGATTTTGGTGAAGGAAGGCAAGAAGGCGCGCTCCCACCTACTGGAAGCAAACCTGCGCCTCGTAGTTTCTTTGGCCAAGCGCTACACCGGCCGCGGCATGCCGCTGCTAGATCTTATCCAGGAGGGAAACCTCGGCCTTATCCGCGCAATGGAGAAGTTCGACTACGCCAAGGGCTTTAAGTTCTCCACTTACGCAACCTGGTGGATTCGTCAGGCTATTACCCGCGGCATGGCTGACCAGTCACGCACCATCCGCCTCCCAGTCCACCTCGTTGAACAGGTCAACAAGCTCTCCCGCATCAAGCGCGAGATGTACCAGTCCCTGGGCCGTGAGGCTACGAATGAGGAACTGGCAGAAGAGTCCGGTATCGAAGAGAACAAGATTGAAATGTTGCTTCGCCAGTCCCGTGACCCAGTGTCACTCGACATGCCGGTCGGCGCAGATGAAGAAGCACCACTGGGTGACTTCATTGAAGACGCCGAGGCTACCGATGCTGAAACTGCGGTTGTAGCTTCCATGCGCCACTCCGATATCCGCGATGTCATCGAAACCCTCGAGGAACGTGAGCAGGATGTTATCCGCTTGCGCTACGGCCTCGATGACGGTGTGCCTCGCACTTTAGACCAAATTGGCCGCAAGTTCGGCCTATCCCGTGAGCGCGTGCGCCAGATAGAGCGTGAAGTAATGGCCAAGCTGCGTGACGGTAACCGTGCCGCACGTCTGCGGGAGTACGCTCTGTAAACTACAGACGGCAAATCTTCGCTTAGAACAAACTGTCCATCGGCGCCACTTCACGGTGAGTGCCGGTGGATTTTCCGTTCCAGTGAGGACTTATCGGCATAAAGTCCAGCGCATCCCACACAATGGCACTGATTCGCCCCTGTGTGCTAAATTTAAGGAAAAGCTTTTATATCCGCCGTCATCTATCAAACAATCCAATAACACCACATAGGCACAACTTTTGCGCTGAGACTAAAAGTCAGTCCTAAAAGTCTCTGCGGGAAAAGTGCGCTAGTGTGTAAGTAATTAACTATTTTCTTTGTTGCTGAAAGGGTCGCCACGTGAGGGACTTAGTCGATACCACTGAGATGTATCTGCGCACCATCTATGAACTTGAAGAAGAAGGCATTACCCCTCTGCGCGCGCGCATTGCCGAGCGCCTCGAGCAGTCCGGCCCAACCGTATCCCAGACGGTCGCCCGCATGGAGCGAGACGGCTTGCTGCACGTGCTTCCAGACCGCAGCCTTGACTTAACCACCGAGGGTCGCGAGCACGCTACCTCCGTTATGCGTAAGCACCGTCTGGCAGAGCGCCTGCTCACAGATGTCTTGGGCCTTGATATTCACCAGGTGCATGATGAGGCGTGCCGTTGGGAACACGTAATGAGTGAAGACGTGGAGCGCCGCGTGGTTGCCGTTATCGAGGATCCATCGCTTTCTCCATTTGGTAACCCAATTCCAGGTTTGGAAAAGCTCGGAGCAGTCTCTGCGCCGTTTAATGACGATAAGCGCGCGATTGACCTGCCGCATGGTGAGGACGTTGAGGCAACCATCACGCAGATCAATGAGATCATCCAGTACGACGGTGATGCATTTAAGAACCTGCACGCCGCCGGCATGAATGTGGGCGCGACTGTGACGGTGCGTCAAGAAGGCGGCGTTGTCACTCTCACCAATGCTGAGGGTGAAACGGTACAATTGAAAGACGATTACGCCCACGCGATTCGCGTGGCAGTACGCTAGTCTTCCCCCGCTCAATTCTTAGGGCTCACTGCCCTAGTGCTCTGGGGTTCGAACCTTTAACGGGGTTCGGGCCCCTTGTGGTTTTTAAGTGAAGCTTCAGCGCAGCGTAGTTTTCTTTCCTTTGTTTCCAATGTGTTTGGTAGGTCTGACATGAAATTGCTCGTTACTGGTGGCGCCGGATATGTCGGCAGCGTGTGCGCCGCGACTCTGGTGGAAGCTGGCCACGATGTCACCATCATTGATAATTTTTCGACTGGTAACCGGGAAGCGGTTCCTGCCGAGGCGACACTGGTGGAAGGCGACGTTGCCGACGTAGTGGCAGAAGTACTCGGCCAGGGTGGCTTTGATGGTGTTGTGCACTTCGCAGCACGTTCACTTGTTGGTGAGTCAGTTGAGATGCCAGCGGAATATTGGCAGCACAATGTTGTCACGACCTTGACGCTGCTGGAAGCAATGCGCGCCAATGAGGTGAAGAACTTGGTGTTCTCCTCCACCGCCGCTACGTATGGCGAGCCTGAGCAGGTTCCAATTACTGAGGATATGCCGACCCAGCCAACCAACCCTTATGGTGCGTCAAAGCTAGCCATTGATTACATGATCACCTCTTATGCCAAGGCTTATGGCCTGGGTGCGACTTCGCTGCGCTACTTCAATGTTGCCGGCGCTTATGGCCAGATCGGTGAAAACCGTGAGGTTGAAACCCACCTCATCCCAATCGTGCTGCAGGTTGCACTGGGCCACCGCGACAAGATTTTCATGTTCGGTGATGACTGGGGCACCATCGATGGCACGGCGGTGCGCGACTACATCCACGTTCGCGATCTGGCTGATGCCCACATGTTGGCGCTGGAAGCGAACGCTGCCGGTGAGCACCGAATCTTCAACCTGGGCTCCGGTGATGGTTACTCGGTCAAGCAGGTTATTGAAACCTGCCGGGAAGTTACCGGGCATCCTATCCCTGCAGAGGTGGCTCCGCGCCGTGCGGGAGACCCAGCAACCTTGATTGCCTCTTCTGAGCGCATAAAGTCTGAGCTGGGCTGGAACCCGCAGCGCACGGATCTTCACACTATTGTCTCCGACGCGTGGGAGTTTACTCGCCAGCTCGGAGATCGCGCGCACTCCGCCAAGCGCGTTAAGTAAGAGTCAAAGAGTCACCGCGCCGAGCCCGGCGCGCTAGGCTGCGTCGTCGAAATCAGGTGTGTCAGACTCCCGTGATTCACGGGAGGAATCGCCTGAGCTTGGAGGGTTTTTCTTGCCCTGATTTTTCTGCGCCCGTTGCCTGTAATGATGGCTGCGGGCATTCGTGCTTCCCTGGTAGATATTGTCCACGCAGTTATTAGCTAGGCCGTTGAGGTAGCACTGCAACATCAGTGTGGTCAGAGAGTGACTCCGGTCTGCTCCTTGGGAAGCTCCGAGTGCCATTCCCGCGTACATCGGCATGCCACGTTTGATCTGTGCCGCTGCGTAGATACACAGGGCATTGTTGCGGATTTCTCCGGTGAACGATTGTGAGGTCGCGAGCATGATCGCTGCGGTTTGCTCAGGGTGGTCAAGATATGTCGCTGCGGTGAGGTCACGGACGTAGTTATTTGCCATTGTCATCGCGGCAACTCCAAGCAGCCCAATGTCATGCAGGCAGCTATCGGCCGCATCATATCCATAGGTAGACGCCTGGAAGATGAGCTCCTCGCATTCATCGAGCAGGTCTGCCAAGTCGTAGCCATAACGTGGATTGTCAAGAGTGTTTTTGTCTTGCATGATCATTGCTGCATGCAGTGCCTGAGCTCGAGTGAGTTCCAAGGTGTCGGCATCGATGATGTGATTGCGCGTGTGCAGTGGCGCGTGCGCTTCATCACGGTCAAAACCTGGCAGGCGGCCTTCGCGGATGAAAGGCTCCATTGTTGCTGAGTTCACGATGTTCTCAATGCGTCCCCTCTTCCAGTGTTCAGGGAGTTCTTCCATGTCGATGAAGTCTGGGTGGATATCGTTCAAGTCCCGGGCAATCATTCCAAAGGGCTCTCCCTCTGCAATCTCGGTGGTGTGCCACATCCCCGTGATGGGCATTTCCAACAAGGCTGCCTGATTGAAGATTTCGTTGGCGATGCTGTGCAGGTCTGTGTTGGCAGAAGTCGTGATGGCAAAGGGCATGATAAAAACGCAACGGTGATAGTCGATGGCTGTGAGAGCTTCAGTCAATGTGGAGCTGACATCTGCGATGTCGAATCGAAGGGTCGGGCCAAGGGTGAGCGCCCCGTCGCTTTCTTCAAAAGCCATGAGGACTATAGAGTCTGAAGGATAGAATCCCAGGATTCCGGGAATGTTGGATAGTAGCTGTCCTGGTGTACGAAGAGTAGATGAGTTTGTCATAGTTTTAAGCTTCGTAAATCACGCAAGCCCACACCAGAGCAAAAGTCCTTAGCCCTATCAATCTGTGGATAACTTGGCCAGTTCATTGACGTGTCATCATAGTTATCCACAGGCACGGAGGCTGGCGCGGGCGAATCCTTCACAGCTTGGCACATATTCGCGAACGAATGGCCTAGAATAGTTGGACAAGCGCCGCGGATTGCATGCAGCCAATGCTCGGAATACTTTATCCGTGAAGTGTGTTGAACGTGGTAGTAAGAGGAGGTTAATCATGCAAGATAACGAACGTCGCATGTATGAATTGGAATATCCCGCACCACCGGTAGACGAGGGGCCAACATTAGTGGTGGCAATGCACGGCTACGCCGATGCCGGACTCGCGGTTGAATCCAGCGCTGATCACCTCAAGGCTGCCCTGGATTCACGCCCGCTAGCAACATTTAACGCTGATGAGCTCATTGACTACCGCTCACGTCGTCCTGCTGTGACTATTGATATTGATCAGCCGGTCGAAGTGGAATCAATGGACTTGGACATTCGTGTCCTCAAAGACACCGATGGCAAACCTTTCTTGTTGCTGTCTGGCCCAGAGCCAGATTTGCGTTGGGAGTCTTTCACCAAGGCCGTATCCGAGCTAGTGACTCGCTTTGATGTGAAAAACACCATCTGCCTTTACGCAGCTCCTATGCCAGTGCCGCACACGCGTCCGCTGGTTGTGACTGCACATGGTAACCCTGCGGAATTGGTCTCACGCATGGTGCGTATGGAATCCAAGATGATTGTTCCGGGTTCTGCTTCCTTGTTCATCGAAAAGGAACTGGCAAAACGTGGCCGCAACGTCGCAGGCTATACCGCGCATGTACCGCACTACTTGGCGTCTTCGCCATACCCTCACGCGACCCATGAGTTGCTGGATGCTATCTCAGAGGTTGCAGGATTAACCCTGCCGCTGAAGTCTTTGGAGCACGACATCGAGCGCGTTAATACCCAGCTTGAAGAGCAGGTAAATGACTCTGAAGAAATCGTTCAGGTTGTTCACTCCTTGGAAGAGCAGTATGACGCCTACATGGAGCGTTACCGCCACGAACATCCGCAGGCGATTATGCCGGGTGAGCAAAATGTTCCAACCGGCGAGGAAATTAGTGAAGAGTTCCAGCGCTTCCTCGCGGACTTGGACACTGTGGATGACTTCTTGTCCGAGGATATTGATGACCGTGAGGACTCCGGCCCAGAAGACGACATCTAGTCAGGATGACTTCTAGCAACTGAGGTAGCTAAGCTGGGACGGGTGAACTTATCCCAGATGTTGCCTGACTTGGAAGAAGTACCCGAATCCCTCGTTGAGGACGCGGTATGGGACACCTTTGTGTCCTGGACTAGCCAACGAGGGATTTCTTTGTATCCCGCGCAAGAGGAAGCATCGTTAGCCTTGCTCGCCGGTGACAACGTTATTCTTGCGACCCCAACCGGCTCTGGTAAATCCATGGTTGCCAACGCTGCGCACTTTGTAGCCATGGCGCGTGGACAGCGTTCCTTCTACACCGCTCCGATTAAGGCGTTGGTAAGTGAGAAGTTCTTCGCGCTGTGTGAAATCTTCGGCCCAGAAAACGTCGGCATGATGACCGGTGATGCCACCGTAAACGGCAACGCACCGATCATCGCCGCGACTGCGGAAATCGTCGCGAACATCGCCCTGCGCGACGGCGCTGAGGCAAACATCGACCAAGTAGTGATGGATGAATTCCACTACTACTCCGAACCTGACCGCGGCTGGGCCTGGCAAGTACCGCTGCTCGAGCTGCCCAAAGCCCAGTTCCTTTTGATGTCTGCGACATTGGGCGACACCGAATGGTTGGAAAAGGATCTCACCTCACGCACTGGACGCGAAACCACCTTCGTTGGCGGCACCACTCGGCCCGTCCCCTTGGACTTCTCCTATACCTTCCTCGCGGTCCATGAAACAGTCCAGGAACTGCTGGACTCCGGCAAAGCACCAATCTATATCGTCCACTTTTCCCAACGCGAAGCCTCTGAACGCGCACAGGCCCTAACCTCTCTGTCTGGGCTCATTACGCCGGAAGAAAAAGAGCTCATCGCCCAAGAAATAGGCACCTTCCGCTTCACCACCACCTTCGGCAAAGACCTCTCCAAGCTCGTACGACGGGGCATCGGCGTGCACCATGCCGGCATGCTCCCCAAATACCGCCGCCTGGTAGAGCGACTTGCTCAGAAAGGCTTACTCAAAGTCATCTGCGGCACCGACACCCTAGGCGTTGGCATCAACGTCCCCATTCGCACGGTGCTCATGACTGGCCTGGCCAAATACGATGGCCGCCGGGAACGTATTCTCAAGTCCCGCGAATTTCATCAGATCGCTGGTCGCGCCGGGCGTGCTGGATATGACACCGAAGGCACCGTGGTAGTTGAGGCACCAGAACACGAGATTGAAAATGCCAAGGCACGCCAAAAGCTGTCCACTGATCCTGCGAAGCTGAAGAAACTCAAGAAGAAGTCCGCCCGGGAAGGTTCTGTAACCTGGTCGGAGCAAACTTTTGACCGCATTATTAATGCCGAGCCAGAACAGTTAACGTCCCAATTCCGGGTGTCGAACTCGATGCTGCTCAATGTCCTGGCGCGCCATGGCAACGGCTATGAGCACATGAAGCACCTTCTGCGCACCAATCATGACACCCGCACCCAGCAAAACAAGCACATCTTGACTGCGCTAGACCTGTTCCGAGGCCTCCTCAATGCTGGTTTGGTGCAGCGCTCCACCAAGGGCCTGGATATCTACGGCCGGCCGTATCACTTGGTGCGTGAACTCCCCCGTGACTTCGCACTGAACCAGCCGCTGTCCCCCTTCGCGCTCGCAGCACTATCGCTGTTGGACAAAGAGTCCCCCACTTTCTACCTCGACGTGATCTCTGTCTTCGAGTCAATCTTGGATAATCCCCGCCAGGTGCTCCAGGCACAGCAGTCACAGCGCCGCGGTGAGGAAATTGCTGCGCTGAAGGCCGAGGGCGTGGACTACACCGAACGCATGGCCATTGTTGAGGATGTCACCTGGCCAAAGCCACTCGAAGAGCTTCTTGAGCAAGGCTATGACACGTTCGCGGAATCCAACCCGTGGGTGAAGGAGTTTGAGCTTTCCCCCAAGGCGGTCGTTCGCGACATGTTGGAAAACGCGATGACGTTTTCGGACTTGGTGGCCACTTATGGGTTGGCACGGTCCGAAGGCGTTATCCTGCGCTATCTCACGGACGCCTGGCGCACGCTGCGGCAGTCCATTCCGGATGAATACATGACCGACGAGCTCGCCGATGTCATCGAATGGCTCGGCGAGATGATCCGCCAAGTGGACTCATCTTTGGTTGATGAATGGGCTGAGATGACCGGTGAGGATTCGCCGATTTCGCAGGAGACCCTCGACCGCGAGCTTGCCTTCGGCGTGGAAGATCCATCGCTTCTGACCTCAAACCGCAGAGCGTTTACTATCATGGTGCGAAATTATCTCTTCCGTATTGTCCATCTCTTTGCCTTCGAAAAGGAAGACCGCTTGGAAGAGATGCTGGAATACCTCGAGGACATGCCAGACTTCGGCGCCGCGTTGGATAGCTACTTCGACGAATATGACGACATGGAAACCGGGCCAGAAGCGCGCGGAAAGGAGTTCTTCCGCCTCGGTGATACTTCCGGCCGCAGCTGGGAAGTCCGCCAGATTATTAAGGATCCAGCTGGCGATCTCGGCTACCAGCTCGTTGCAACCATCGATCTTGATGCCTCGGATGAAGCAGGAGAAGTTCGCCTCTCCAGCCTTCATATCGAATACTAAGCTCGGCTCTTTTAACTCTGCCTCGTGCCATGTATTGCTTGGCCCATCGTGGATAACCACGAAGAGTACAAGCAGCATGATCTGAACCGGGTTAATAGTTGACCCCAGCAGCGTCTCAGTAGCCATAACGACAGCTGGCAATGTGGCGAGAATCAACGCAGAGATAAACGGCGGTGCCAGGATGACTCCCCATTGCAGCAACAAGATGGGAAGCGTAATGCACAGCGTCGACAGTATAATCAGCTGTCCGTTGTTGCCCTGCAGTTCTGTGAAATCCACTGAAGTAATAGCGATTATCCCACTTAAAATCCATGCCAGGTGGAAGCGGATCGCGGCAATTGTAAGCACGCCCAGGCCTTGGCTTGACGCCCAGCGCGGCGAATGTAGTACGCCGACTGCCGAAATACCAGCACCCACCGCAAGCAACACGCCAGCATAAGTTTCACTCGTGGCACTAACATCTCCTATGAAAAAGAAGGCGAAAGCCAAAGCGACGATGGCAAACGTCGGAATCAGAGTGCTGTTAAACCTTTGGCCGTGAGCGCTAGAAGCACGGCAACCACGAAGGGACCGACCCCTGTCTCAATCACACTCGCCGCCGTTGGCTGGATCATCGTGGCGGAGATATAGAACAGACAAAATGCACCAGCCGAGAACAGGTTCAACGCCAGTGCGGACTTAACCCGCTGCGACTTCGTTGCACTTGGCACTTCCACTACACGCTCTGAACTCGCATTCTACTTTCGATGATTTACAGCGAAGTAGCCAATGGTTGAAAGCACTGCAGCAATGAGGAAGGCCGAAAACGTCGTGAAAGTAGATAGATCCGGCTCAACCCGCATACCAACCACAGCGGTACCGATTCCCTGCCAAATGACGGCAACAGCAACAATGACCGCTCCAGTCATCGTCTTATTCGACGTATTCATATCCCCCACTCATTCATTGTGGACCTCAACTTGCAAAGTGGTTGCACTGTCAATAGCGCAAATTGCCATGCTAACGCGCGAGGACGATAAAAAACTTTTAATTCATTCAGGAAGGTTCTCAGTTTTTAGAGCCGTCTCTATGTGAATGGTTTGCGCAATAGCTTGGATAACAGAAGCGATCTTGACGGCTTCCCATACCTGCAGCGTACTCAGCCCCTGTTCTTGGACATCGCGGGAGTGTGCTTGCGTGCATTGTTCGCAGCCATTAACTATCGAAACAGCAACTGCCCAAAGCTCATAGTCTGCTTGGGTGACACCAGGTTTTAGGAAGACACCATTGCGTAGTCCGAAGCGTAGGGATTCAAAGTCGTGGCCCAACCAATGCTTGGTCCGGAACCCATAGTTATTCAAAGTCATCGCAGTTGTACACGCCAGTGCCACGTCAACAGCGTTTTCACTTAAATGCTCGCGGGCTTCAGCGTGGACCTGTTTTAACACCACATCGTTGCGCGACGTCGCGGCAGAGACAAGCAAGCAACCCCACAACTGTTGCTGCGTCAGTACCGAAGACTTGATGAGAGCATCGAGGTTGCGCCGCTGATCCTTGGCGTAGTCGGGAATCAAATGCTTAAGGTTGTCCAAAGCCATTACGACGGCCGTCCTTTAACGTGGATATGAGTGGTTTTCTGGCATTAATAGTAGTGACAGGCCAAAACCAATAGGCGAATCCGCCCATTGAAGCCACTCCTTCAATCGCCTAACTATTGCCATTAACCTGCATCTAGTTGAAATGGTTATCAATAGTAATTGGATTTATAGATTTCTTTAACAGTAGGTGTAGAGTTATAGGCATGTTCGATAAAGAGTACCGCCCCACCCTGGCGCAGTTGCGAACCTTCGTGACCATTGCGGAGAACAAGCATTTCGGTACAGCAGCCCAAAAGCTCAAAATTTCCCAGCCCTCCCTATCGCAGGCGCTGGTTGCACTCGAGCAAGGACTCGAGATTCAACTTATTGAACGCTCCACCCGCAAAGTCATCGTGACCTCTGCTGGGGAACGTCTGCTCCCCTACGCGAAAGCCACCCTCGAGGCGGCAGATATCTTCCTGACGCACGCACGAGGCACGCACGGTGAGCTCGCAGGTCCCTTAACTATTGGCATGATCCCTACGGTCGCGCCTTACGTGTTGCCGCAGATCCTGACTGAAATCCAGACCCAGTTCCCAGGGCTTGAGCCACGTATCGTGGAAGAACAGACTACTCACCTGACGCAAGAACTTCGTGATGGTCAGCTGGATATGGCGATCATTGCGCTTCCTGCAGAAGGTTCAGGGCTGGTGTCTGTCCCTCTTTATCGTGAACGTTTCTCCATTGTCCTGCCGGATGGCCATTCCTTGGCGGGCCATAATGATGTTTCATTGGACGAGATCAAGAACCTAGAGCTTTTGCTTCTCGATGACGGTCATTGCCTGCGTGATCAGATCATGGACCTGTGTCGTCGCGCGGATGTGAATCCTTCTGACGCCACGAATTCCATCACCCGTGCATCGTCACTGACCACCATCATCCAGCTAGTGCTCGGCGGCTTGGGGTCAACGCTGCTGCCAGAATCCGCGATTGCTACGGAGTACTCCAACGACAAGTTGAAGCTTGCTACTTTCCGGGATGATGTCATCGCTGAGCGCGAGATTGGCTTGGTCTTCCGTGCTTCTGCTGCCCGTGGTGAAGAATTCCGTCACTTTGGCGAGCTGGTCGTGCAGGCATATGAGGCTGCAGTCGCGCGCTCACGCAGCGTGCTCGCTGAAAAAGTCGGATAGCTAAGTCCCCCAACTCCCCCCAGCGCAAAGCAACGGCCCAACCAGGATGATGTGGTTGGGCCGTTGCTTTGCGCTTAAGTTAGGTATCTACCTTTAACTGCGGTCTATGCTGCCGAATGGAACTGGTCCACCGGCAATCTGGCGGTAAGCATGGGCTTGCGCCAGCAGGTACACAGGCAGCGCAATAATCATGCCGAGTCCAAGCGTTACCAAGGTAATAAAGACCATCACAACGCTGATCGCGATGTTAAATCCGATTAGACGGAAGTAGTTCGCGGCGCCAGACCGGAAGCCCTGCACGATGGACTGTCCAATACCAGCGCGGCCGTCAGCTGCGTACCACACCATCAGCTGGTACAGCGGGGTTACCAGCAAATATCCGACCATAATCAGCATGAGGATGCCCAAGAATGTGCCAATGTTCGCAGCCAAGGAGTTGTAGAACTCAACTTCATCAGTGCCAGCCGCTTCAAGCTGCGCGAAGAAGCTTCCGAGAATCATTGTGACGACAAAGAACGAGAACACGAGGCTGATGAGCCAGAGAATAAACGTGATGGCCAGCGTTGGGAAATAGTGAACATCCTTGCCCAGAGTTGACCAGCCGGTGGAGCGGGAGTCCACTTCCTTGGTTGCAAGGCGGTAGACAAATGGCATCAGAGCCAGGGAAATGAGGCTAACAATATTGCCGGCAAGGTCGGTACCGAGCTCGAAACCGCCACCTGTTTGTCCAGCATCGTTTCCGAAAATCGCGCCGACGATTCCACCCAGGATGAACGAAACAACGATGAAGGCCAAGGAGCCCAACAGCCATAGCTTGGCGTTGGAGAAAGTGCGCTTGAAGCCGAAGCCAATTGCGCTAAATACCTGTAGCTTGCCGTCGGTCTCTACCAAATCACGCTGGCCTGAGCCATTGTTAAAAAGATTCTCTGAGTAACCTGCGCCGCCGAATTGCGCGCCGCTGTAGCCAGCGTTTCCATAATTGGAGTCATACCCTGAGGAATACGGTTGGCCGTTGCCGCTCTGCGCGTATCCGCCTTGACCATAGTCAGGACGGTCTTCGGGATGATTTGTGGACCCGTATCGTGGCAAGTCCCCAGATCCTTCATTCTCCTTGTCCCAGAAGTCATCCTCGTTACCGTTGTATGGAGTGCTCATTTGCCGTCCCCTTCTTAAATAAAAGCTCTACTTCACAGGATAAACACAACCTCGAAAGTAATTCCTGTTCAACGCTACCGTGTACTTTCACAGCCCGCACTACCGCATACAACATTATACTCCCCCGCCGAGAGATTTGGAAACGCTCTTAGCCACAAAGGATTAGCGTTGAGCGAGGTAGAGCAGTATTTATAGGCCTTGAGCCTCCAACTCATTACAAAACTGAAAAATTCTCAGGCTACACATCGGCCAGTTCAAATGCCTGTTCAGTCTCAAGCGCCCAAACCAACTGGGTAAAGGCAATGATAACGGGTATGATTTCCCACTAGTCATGAGTAATTCACACCGCGATAATGCCGCAGAAAATTCACAGAAGTCCCAGGATGATTCTATCGACGCTCCAACTCGCCAAGAGTTGTATGAGCGTCTAGAGCGCGTTGTGCTAACTGAGGAACGTTCTTTTCGCCGTCGCCTGTCCAAAGCACGTACACAGAAGGCACTGGCAGCTATCGGTGTCGACATAGATAAAGCTGCTTCGCGGGTAGAGCTTATCGATGCTCACGTGCCGGAGCTCGAATACCCCGAGGCACTACCTGTCAGTGACTGCAAAGACGATATTGCAGAGGCCATAGCCAATAACCAGGTTGTCATCATTGCTGGTGAAACTGGTTCGGGTAAGACCACTCAGATCCCAAAAATCTGCTTAGAGCTTGGACGCGGACGTCGAGGACTTATTGGCCATACTCAGCCCCGGCGTCTGGCAGCCCGCACTGTCGCTGAGCGTATCGCTGATGAGCTGGGCCAAGACTTGGGCGAGTCCGTTGGCTATGCCATTCGTTTCGATGATCGCGTCACCAAAACAACCGCGGTCAAGCTCATGACCGACGGTATTTTGCTCGCGGAGATGCAGCGTGACCGTTTCCTCAACGCTTATGACACCATCATCATCGATGAAGCCCATGAGCGTTCGCTCAACATCGACTTCCTGCTGGGCTATTTGAAGCGACTTCTTCCCCGCCGCCCAGACCTGAAGGTCATCATCACCTCGGCAACGATTGACCCGGAACGGTTTGCTGAGCACTTCGCGGATAAAGAAGGCAATCCTGCGCCAATCATCGAAGTCTCGGGCCGCACCTATCCCGTGGAGATTCGCTACCGCCCCCTCCAGTTTGAAGCCGCAGGTAAACTAGTAGACCAGGATCCCCTCGACGGCCTGTGCGAGGCAATTGAGGAGCTCATGAAGGAGGGCGACGGCGATATCTTGTGCTTCTTCCCTGGTGAGCGCGACATTCGTGATGCCATGGAAGCAATCGAAGCGCGGCGCTGGCGGGGTGTGGAGGTAACTCCATTGTTCGGCCGTCTATCCAATCAGGAACAGCACCGTGTCTTTAGCCCTCACTCGGGACGCCGCGTTGTCCTGGCAACCAATATTGCCGAGACGTCACTCACTGTCCCGGGGATCCACTACGTGGTCGATACCGGCACTGCGCGTATCTCCCGCTATTCCACGCGCACCAAAGTGCAGCGACTTCCCATTCAGCCAATCTCACAGGCGTCGGCAAATCAGCGTTCGGGTCGTTGTGGTCGTATCGCCGATGGTATTGCTATTCGCCTCTATTCCGAGGAAGACTTCGAGTCCCGTCCAGAATTTACCGACCCAGAGATTCTGCGCACCAACCTTGCCAGCGTCATCTTGCAGATGGTTTCCCTGCGTTTGGGCGCAATCGAAGAGTTCCCCTTTGTCCAGCCGCCCGAGGCAAAATCTATTCGTGATGGCTTGATGGTGCTGCATGAGCTCTCTGCATTGCAGGACACAGAAGACGAAGGGCTGCCCAAACTTACTGAGATTGGTCAAGACTTAGCGCGCATTCCTGTGGATCCGCGAATGGCACGTATGCTTGTCGAGGCACAGAAACTCGGTGCTCTGAGCGACGTGACCGTCATCGTGGCTGCGATGACAGTGCAAGATGTTCGCGAGCGCCCACTCGAGTTCCAGGCCCAAGCCGACCAGGCGCATGCTCGGTTTAAGGACAAGACCTCAGATTTCATCTCCATGCTGAAGTTGTGGGATTACATCCAGGACTCCCGCGATGAAATGTCGGGAAATGCATTCCGCAAGCGTATGAAGAAAGAGTTCTTGCACTACATGCGCATCCGCGAATGGTTCGATCTGGTGCGACAGCTCCAGAATGTCACCAAGCAGATGGGCTGGACGGCTACTCAAACTCAACGCCAAGAGGACAGCATTCACCAGTCGCTGCTGTCTGGCCTACTGTCCAATATTGGCGCACGCGACGGGAACTCAAAGGAGTTCTTCGGCACACGCAACACCAAGTTCCTCATCTTCCCCGGTTCTGCCCTGGCGAAGAAGCCGCCTGAGTTCATCATGGCGGCTGAGCTCGTGGAGACTTCACGTTTGTGGGCTCGCGATGTTGCCAAGATTGATCCGGCTTGGGTAGAAAAGCTTGCGGAGAAGCTGCTGCGACATAACTATTCGGAACCTACGTGGTCGAGCAAGCGTGCTGCCGCGATGGCTACGCAGCGCTCAACTCTCTACGGGGTCACCGTGGTGGCCGATCGCAGCGTGCCTTATCACCGCATCGCCCCTGTAGCTGCCCGGGACATGTTTATCCGCGAGGCGCTCATTGGCGGCAATTGGAACACGCACCACCACTTCTTCCATGACAACGTGAAGAAGCTCGAGGACGCGAGCCAGTATGAGGAAAGGGCGCGTCGCCGCGGAATTGTTGTGGATGAAGATACGCTCTTCGATTTCTACGACCAGAGACTGCCTGCCAAAGCAACCACAGGCCGCAACTTTGACACGTGGTGGAAGAAGGAGCGTCATAAGAATCCAACACTTCTAGATTTTGATCCCGAAAGCCTCATCAATGATGATTCGGCGGTCACCGAAGAAGCGTTCCCTGATCACTGGAAGCAGGGCTCGATTGACTATGAGCTGACTTATCGTTTTGAGCCGGGCGACCCTCTCGATGGTGTGACCTTGATGATTCCGGTTCCGCTGCTGGCGGGGCTGGAGAAAGAACATTTCGATTGGCTGGTGCCGGGACTTCGCGAAGAACTTGTCACGGAGTTACTGCGCACCCTTCCTAAGGCTCTGCGTCGCTCTGTCGTCCCGGTTCCAGAGTTCGCTAGTCGGGCGATGGACAAACTCATTCCATATCAGGGCAGTTTGGTCCAACAGCTTTCTGATGTATTGCGCGAACTCGGCGGATCGGGCATCTCTGCATCTGATTTCCGTCCAGAAGCACTACCGCCTCACCTGAAGTTCAACTTCGCTGCGGTGGACAAGAAGGGCGACATCATCGACTCAGATCGAGATTTGGCGCTGCTGGTCAAGCGCCAAGCTGGATCGATTACCTCTTCGGTGTCACAATTGGGCCGTGCCAAGGAGTCTGCAGCTGTATCCGAATGGACGACTGACACGATTGGTGAGATCGAGGAAGAAGTGGCAACCGTTGTTGATGGCCATGATGTGGTTGCTTATCCCGCGCTGGTTGCCACCCCAGATGGCGTTGAGGTCAAAGTGCACGCGACTAAAGCAGCTGCGGATTCGGCGATGATTACGACGACGCTGACTTTGCTCATGCGCGATATCACCGTCAATACGACGCAGATGGTCAAGGGCCTGCCCTTGCAGCAACGTGTTGCCATCGACAACTACGGTGCTGAAGAGTTAGTCAATGATGCTCGAGTCGCTGCCATCCGCGATGTCATGATGGAATCAGGCGGTCCAGTGCGCTCGCCTGATGAGTTCCAAGAACTCAAAATGAAGGTGAAGCCGGAAGTTCCAGTGCGTGTTCGCCAATCCATTGTCGCTCTGGCTCCGGCAATGGTGCAGTTTGCTCATGTTAGTGATGAGCTCAAGAAGTGGACCGGCCCAGCTATTGATGACATGAAGAAGCAGCTGGACTTCTTGCTCCCGAAGCATGCCATTACGGTCCACGGCATCCAGCATCTCAAGCACCTACCGAGGTATCTGCAGGCCATGAATATCCGAATGGATGAGATGGGAATTGACCCAGACAAAGACGCGGACCGCCAAGCAGAAGTAGAAAATGCTCATGCATACCTCAACAACAGGCTGCGCAATCTACCGGCCGGTCGTGCGAAGTCACGGGAGGTCAAAGACATCCGTTGGATGATCGAAGAGCTCCGCGTTTCCCTCTTCGCACAACGCCTTGGAACCGCTCACGCGGTCTCGTTACGCCGAATCCAAAAGGCCGTCGACAAGCTCTAACGATAATCAAACGTCGCGTTCGCGGCGACGCATGAGGCGAATCTCAGACTCGAAGTCATCCGCGCTATCGAAAGACTTGTAGACGGAAGCAAAGCGCAAATACGCAACCTCATCCAAGTCGCGGAGCGGCTCCAGGATGGCTAGGCCGACATCATTAGCGTTGACCTGGGAGCTGCCGTGACTACGCACCCGCTCCTCTACCTCCTGCGCTAGGCGCTTCAAAGCATCATCGGAGACGTCGCGCCCCTGGCAAGCTCGACGAACACCGCGAATCAGTTTGTCACGGCTAAACGGTTCAGCCAAACCATTACGCTTGACCACCAAGAGGATGGCTTTTTCAATGGTGGTGAAACGTCCCTGGCATGAGGCGCACTCACGGCGACGGCGTATAGCTGAGCCTGCATCGATAACGCGGGAGTCGATCACACGGGATTGTTCGTAATGGCAAAAAGGGCAGTACACCAAAGGTCCTAACTGTGGGATTCTCACGCCAAATTAAAGCGTGATGAATACTTAACTAGAACTAGTGTACTGCCCTTAAGAAAACTTATTCAGACTGCCCAATGTGCCGCTATGGCCAGCGATGTTGCACAAATCCGAATGCTTTGTCGCTCACCTTATCGAGCAATAACCTCACCGGCCGCAGGCGAGCTGCTAACGGAGGTAACCTGCGACATTGGCTCTTCTGATGTATTGAATCCGGCGAAAAGAGTGCCCATGAATACGGCAGCGCCAAATACTGCGCCCAGCGCGATGTTGCTTCGAACACTTGCAGCGCGTCCACCATTTTCGGGAGTAGATAATTCTGGATTTGAAGCATGATGTTCGAAAGTGTTTCGCTGCACTGTTCTAGGGGCGGTCCCTAAAGTGCGAACATTGTTTACACGCGGTTCCCGAAGTGAAGGTTCCCACACAGATACGGATGGAACACGATTCACGCGATGCGGGGAGAAGGTAGAAGTACGTGCTGAATTTGCGTTTCCGCGGTTAAGAGCGATAGCCATAGTAATTTCCTTTCGGTCACGCATGTAACACTATCCATCTATCCAGACACTGAAGCTTGCCATTAGCGCAACTGTTCGATTTTCTTTGTATGTTCGATTTATAACAGGATTTCGAAAGTTTGTCCAGAAATAGCCGGAAATAGTCGAACATCGGTGAAAAACGTGATACAAATACGGTATCGCTTTTATAGCTATTTCACTTTCACCGATTACCCGCAGTCCACTTGACGTAAGTTCAGTCGAACTAAGCCGCTAAAGCATCACGCAATTTGGATGCAGGCTTAGATGTCCAAGGAGCTAAGAAAATGGCCAAACCACGAGGAGTTACTCCCCGTCCAGATATTTCCGAGCTGTCGCCGCGACAGCGCCGGATCCTCGAAGTCATCAAAGATGCTGTTGTTTTGCGCGGTTATCCGCCAAGCATTCGCGAAATCGGTGACGCGGTTGGACTTCAGTCCACCTCTTCCGTTGCTTACCAGCTGAACCAGCTGGAGCAGAAGGGCTTCCTTCGTCGAGATCCAAACAAGCCACGCGCTGTGGATCTTCGCCAGTTTGCAATGGATGATGAGCCGAAGCCAGGACGCAAGAGCACCGCAGAGGCTCCGATTGACGCCACCCTTCCGGAAGGTGCAGCAGGCGTTAGCTACATCCCGGTTGTCGGTCGTATTGCTGCGGGTGCTCCGATTACGGCAGAAGAGAATGTGGACTCCTACTACCCTCTCCCCGATGAGATTGTGGGCAAGGGCGAGCTCTACATGCTCAAGGTCGTTGGCGAATCCATGAAGGACGCAGCCATCCTTGACGGCGACTGGGTAATTATCCGTTCCCAGCCCACCGCGGAATCCGGCGACTTCGTCGCGGCACTCCTGGACAATGAGGAAGCCACAGTCAAGGAATTCCACCAGGACTCCAGTGGCGTGTGGCTACTTCCCCACAATGAGGCATTTGCACCTATTCCAGGTGATGACGCCAAGATTATGGGCAAGGTTGTCTCTGTAATCCGCAAGATTTAACACGAGCACTCGCTAGAACCTAGGCTGCGCCCTCTACCCAAGGAGGACGCGGCCTCTTTTTGTGTTCTCAGTTTGTGGGATATCGGAAATCTACTCCCCCCGAAAGGGTAATTTCCTTTGGCTCTTAAATCGCAGGTATTCCCACATTCTGTGTCCGATATTAACCCGCTGACCGCTATTAATAGCAGCAACAATACTGTACAGCGGGCTACAAGTGATTATGCCGTTGATGCTGAATCTGTGTTTAGTTCTGAAAACCATGGCATTCTGGAGTTAAGGCTGCCAAATTAGGACATAACTCCACATTTCCGCCCTCCGTTTAAATTTCTTGCGCATCTCATTATCGGGTGGGGGAATTGACCTTGACTGATTCGACCTAGGCCCGTGATGGAAGGGAATGCCATATGTACGCTGAGGAGCGTCGCCGACAAATTGCTTCATTGACTGCAGTAGAGGGTCGTGTCAACGTCACCGAGCTGTCTGAGCGCTTCGATGTCACTGCTGAAACCATCCGTCGTGACCTTGCGGTACTCGACCGAGAAGGCGTTGTGCATCGTGTCCACGGTGGCGCCGTGGCATCACAGTCTTTCCAAACTTCTGAATTGACTCTTGACACGCGTCTGCGTTCAGCAACCACCGCAAAGATGGCGATCGCCCGTGCCGCTATGGAATTTCTCCCCCAGGGCCACGGCAGTATCTTTCTCGACGCGGGTACAACCACGAGCGCAGTGGCGGATCTGATTGGTCAATCCCCTGCTGCGCATCAGTTGTCTATCGTCTCGAATAGTCTGCCCATTGCATTATCGCTGGCGAATAACGGTGTGCAGTATGTCCAGCTGCTTGGCGGCACGGTTCGCGCCATCACGCAGGCTGTTGTGGGCGATACGGCACTGCGCACGATGGCGTTGCTTCGTGCAGATGTCGCTTTCATCGGCACCAACGCCCTCACTTTGGACCATGGGTTGTCCACTGCGGATGCGCAGGAAGCAGCCATCAAGTCTGCCTTCGTTACCAACGCCCACAAGGTAGTTGTCTTGTGTGACTCATCGAAGTTGGGCACGGACTACTTAGTTAGTTTCGCCCCAATTTCTGAGGTCGATGTCGTTATCACTGATAGCGGCGCATCTGAGGTCTTCTTGAACTCCCTGCGTGATCGCGAGATTGAAGTAGTCGTTGTTCCTGATGCACACCGTTCTTAGTCAAACGCTAAAACAAACAAGCCGGTCAGAGCAGAACAGTTACTGCTTTGACCGGCTTGTTGGTGATGAGTTCAAGCTCGTGTTTTAA
Source organism: Corynebacterium casei LMG S-19264 (assembly GCF_000550785.1). Classification (NCBI taxonomy): domain Bacteria; kingdom Bacillati; phylum Actinomycetota; class Actinomycetes; order Mycobacteriales; family Corynebacteriaceae; genus Corynebacterium; species Corynebacterium casei. The sequence continues at coordinate 1,386,427 of NZ_CP004350.1, read as the reverse complement.
GAGTTGTATTCATCCAACAGTGCGCGGACAGCTTCGCGTGCCTCTGGTGCGCCCACGGAGTAGATGGCTGCCTCGGCCATCTTCTGGCACTGCTCCAGGGTCACTTCAGCGAGCTGAGCACCCACGCCAGCGATTGCCGTCGAGGCCGCGGACAAGGAATTGACGCCAAGTCCTACAAGAACGCAGGCCAATAGTGGGTCTGCTGCAGCCTCACCGCACACACCAACGGGGACGTTGTTGTCAACGCCGCCAATGCAGGTGTGCTGAATCAAGCGCAGAACTGCAGGCTGCCACGGGTCCGTCAGGTATGCCAGCTGTGGAGACAAACGGTCTGCAGCCATTGTGTACTGAGTGAGGTCATTGGTACCGATGGATACGAAGTCCAGGTGCGGCATGATGGTATCGGCCATCAAAGCAGCAGCTGGAACTTCAACCATTGCACCTGGCACTAGGCCGCGCTCACGGCATAGCTCCGCAAACCACTTCGCCTCAGTGGAAGTCGCCACCATGGGTGCCATAACCCAGGTTTGAGCGCCTTCATTACGCTCTGCTGCGGCTTGGGCGATAGCATCGAGCTGGCGAGTCAGCAAAGACTCGTTATCCCGTGCAATACGCAGACCACGAACACCCAGGGCTGGGTTTTCTTCTTCGCTCAAGGTTGCATAGGAAATTGGCTTATCAGAGCCCGCATCCAAGGTTCGGACAACGACCTTGGAATCAGGGAATGCTTGGAACACCTTGCTGTAGATCTTGGCTTGCTCATCAACCGAAGGCTCGGAACTAGCAGAGAGGAATGACAGCTCGGTGCGGTACAGGCCAACACCTTCTGCCTGAGACTGGGCGGCAAGACGTGCTGCATTGCCATCGGCAACATTGGCAAGAACCTGAATGGAGTGACCGTCTTTGGTCTGCGCGGGACCGGTCCACTGCGCAACTTTCTCGGCACGTTCTTTGTATTCCTCAACAGCCTGACGAGCTTCGTTCTCATCAGCGTCAGTGCTCACAGTGCCCAAAGCACCATCAATAAACAGCACTGTCGACGCTTCAATCTCACGAAGAGACTTGCCCACGGCGACGATACAAGGGATATCCAGCTGACGGGCAATAATCGCGGTGTGGCTGGTTGGGCCACCAAGCTCAGTCACCAAAGCCTTCACGTGGGAGGTATCAAGGGTGGCTGTGTCGGCTGGCGCCAAATCATCGGCAAGCAAAATTGCCTCACCCTCAATGTGAGGAAGGCCCGGTTCCTCTTCCCCCCGCAACTCAGCGATGACACGATCGCGCACATCGCGCAGGTCAGTCGTGCGTTCTGCCATGACGCCACCAGCGGCCTCAAACATGGCAACGAACTTATCGGTCGCGCCGACAACCGCATACTCTGCATTGTGTCCACCGAAGATATTCTTCTTGACGGCCTTTTGCCACCCACGGTCTTTGACCATTCCGGCGGTCACGTTGAGAACTTCCTGCGCATGACCTTCGGCTTGTGCGGCACGGTCATTTAGACGTGTGGACACCACTTCTGCTGCTTGCTGGAAACGTTCAAATTCGGCGTCACGTGCATCTTCCGCGATGGATTGGCCTGGTTGCGGAAGTTCTGGACGCGGACGCACCCAAACGGCTGGAGCATAAGCGACGCCTGCAACGACGCCAGTACCGTTGATGGACTTTGACATGGTGTGTTCTTCTCCCTTGTCTTTCTTGCATGCTGTGCGCTGCGCTTTATGCCTGCGCCATGCGAAACAGTGATGCGGATTAGAGGTGTGAAGTTGTAAATGGGTTTGGGAAACAATATTCCACAGATTAGCCACAGAATATCATTGACAATCGGACATATTCGGGCAACAATCAACATTGTCGAGTATTTATCCATGCAATTTCCCAAGTAATCGCCATTTACTCGGGCTTTGTGCCAATATAGCTAATTTTTGGAGAACCCCGCACAAAATGATTGTGACTCTAACTCCGAATCCAAGTATCGATGCCACTATCGCGTTGGATTCCGCCCTTGAACCCGGCACTGTGCACCGGGCCCACAGTATGACCCACGTTGCCGGCGGCAAGGGCATCAATGTGGCCCACGCAGTCACGCTGGCACACCAGCCCAACATCGCAGTTTTCCCGGCTGCCGACAATGATCCTTTCGTTCCTTTGGTTCGTGACATTAACGTCAAGATCAAGACAGTTTCCATTGATGAACCCATCCGCACCAACACCACCGTTACGGAACAATCCGGGCGCACAACCAAGCTCAATGGCAAAGGTCCGTTGGTGGATGAGAAGGCACAGCAACTGCTGATTGACGCCACCTCCGCCGCGGCTGCCGATGCCGCGTGGGTAGTTATGGCCGGTTCCTTGCCGAATGGCGTGCCGTCTGATTTCTATGTCACGGCCATCAAGTCTCTGCGTGAATCAGCACCGAATGTCCGAATTGCTTTGGACACTTCCGACAAGCCGATGGAAGAGATTGCAAAGAATCTCTCTACCGCGGCACCTGATTTAATCAAGCCAAACGGCCTGGAGCTGGGTCAGCTCGTCGGTGAGGACGGTCTTGCACTAGAAGAAGCAGCTGAACAAGGTGACTTTTCTGGTGTGATTGCTGCAGCACGCAAGGTCAACGCTCAGGGTGTTGCCTACGTACTGGTGACGCTCGGCGCTGCGGGTGCACTGTTGGTCACTGAGTCGGGCGCGTGGTTGGCTAGTCCGCCACCGATCGACGTGGTCTCCACTGTTGGCGCGGGCGATAGCTCACTTGCTGGATTCTTGTTGGCCCAGGCGGCTGGCAAGAGCTTGGCTGAATCTCTACAACAATCCGTAGCGTATGGTTCCGCCGCAACCTCATTGCCGGGTACAACTATTCCGACTCCGGATATGCTGAATCTGGAACAGACCGAAGTCAGTGAACTGAATTAGTTTCATATTCCTTCCCTTATAAATCAAGGAGAGACCTCTCATGGCATCCGATCTCATTACTACGGACTTAGTCGCGTTAGACGCTGACTTTGGTTCGTCCGTTGATACTGTCATTACCCAGCTCGCTGCGCTCGTGCATGGCGCAGGGCGTGCCAACGACATCGAGGGCTTGGCACAGCCTGCAATCGAGCGTGAATCTCAGGCTGGCACTGGCGTGCCTGGCCAGGTCGCAATCCCTCATTGCCGTTCTGAGGCAATCAGCGAACCCACCTTGGCTTTCGCGCGCCTGTCCAATCCAGTGGACTTCTCTGGTCCTGACGGTGACGCCCAATTGGTTTTCCTCATTGCAGCGCCAGCTGGCGGCGGCAAAGAACACCTAAAGATTTTGTCCAAGCTGGCTCGCGCGCTGGTTCGCAAGGATTTCCTAGAAGCGCTTCGCACCGCAACCAGCAAGGAAGAGATTGTCTCCCTCGTCCTCGAGGTTGTCAACGCAGAGAAGAAGCCAAAGGCACAAGCTACACCTGCAGCTGAGTCTGCAAGCGCCGCGGCTGGCACCGCAGCAGCGGGCACCGCTGCAACCACCGGAGCATCCACCGCAGCATCCACGGACAAGGGCTCAACCTTGAATGTTGTTGCGGTTACCGCCTGCCCCACCGGCATTGCGCACACGTACATGGCTGCCGATGCTTTGACGCAGACCGCTGAAGGCCGCGACGATGTAAATCTGACGGTCGAAACTCAGGGTTCCTCCAACAACACTCCCGTGGCGCAGTCTGTCATTGATGCAGCCGATGCAGTCATCTTCGCTACTGACGTCGGGGTGCGCGACCGTGAACGCTTCGCGGGCAAGCCAGTCATTGAATCGGGCGCAAAACGCGCCATCAATGAACCTGATGTGATGCTCAACGAGGCTGTCGCGGCTGCAAAGAATCCGAATGCTCGTAAGGTCACGGGTTCTGGTGCGGCGGCATCGTCAAGCAGCGAAGAAGCCGGCGGACAACTGAGCTGGGGCAAGCGCATCCAGCAGGCCATTATGACCGGTGTGTCTTACATGGTGCCTTTCGTTGCTGCCGGTGGTCTGCTGCTGGCCCTAGGCTTCCTCTTCGGCGGCGCCGATATGGCCAATGGCTGGCAGGTGATCTCCACGGAGTATTCCCTGACCAACCTGCCAGGTCATGACGTTGAAGTTGATGGCGCGACCATGACTTTTGAGCGTTCTGGCATGCTGCTCTACATCGGTGCTGTTCTCTTCGCTACTGGCCAAGCCGCGATGGGCTTCATTGTCTCCGCACTGTCTGGCTACATTTCCTACGCTCTTGCCGGCCGCCCAGGTATTGCCCCTGGTTTCGCTGGTGGCGCGATCGCTGTTGTGGTTGGTGCTGGCTTCATCGGTGGTCTGGTGACTGGTCTGCTTGCAGGTCTCATCGCAATGTGGATCGGCTCCTGGAAGGTTCCACGTTGGATGGTTTCTCTGATGCCAGTCATGTTGATTCCACTGCTAACCACCCTGGTGGTTGGCCTTGCCATGTACTTCGTGCTGGGCGCACCGCTAGCCGCACTGATGACCGGCCTGCAGAACATGCTGGGCGGAATGTCTGGATCCTCTGCAATTCTGTTGGGCATCGTGCTTGGTTTGATGATGTGTTCCGACCTTGGCGGACCAATCAATAAGGCGGCGTACCTCTTCGGCACCGCCGGTCTGTCCACAGGTGACCAAGCTTCCCTGCAGATCATGGCTGCGGTTATGGCTTCCGGCATGGTTCCACCAATCGCACTATCCATCGCAACCTTCGTGCGCAAGAATCTGTTCACTCCAGCTGAGCAGGAAAACGGTAAGTCTTCCTGGCTCATGGGTCTGGCATTCGTGTCTGAAGGCGCTATTCCATTCGCTGCCGCCGACCCATTCCGCGTCATTCCAGCAATGATGGCTGGTGGCGCAACGACCGGCGCAATCATCATGGCGTTCGGCGTCGGCTCCCGCGCGCCACACGGCGGCATTTTCGTACTGTTCGCTATCGATCCAATTTGGGGCTACATCGCCGCAATCTTGGGCGGCACTCTCGTGGCAACCGTACTGGTTATCACCTTGAAACAGTTCTGGCCTAACAAGACCATTCAAGAAGCAGCAGCTAAGAATGAGAAGGAAAAGGCCGCTGCCGCAGCTGCCTAATACCTGGACAAAATCCGTGACCTTGCCTCGACTTTGAATCATTCTGGGCCCTTCGCGGGACCATTCGTGGCAGAGTTTCGGATTCGTCTTTAAACTGGTGTGAGAAATTTTAATTCTGGAAAGGATTTACTAATCATGGCTTCTAAGACAGTAAAAGTCGGCTCCTCCGTAGGCCTGCACGCACGTCCAGCTTCCGTCATCGCGGATGCTGCAGCAGAGTACGATGAGGACATCTTCCTGGCTCTCGTAGGCGAAGAAGACGACGATGAAACCGATGCCGCATCTTCTTTGATGATCATGGCATTGGGTGCCGAGCAAGGTGACGAAGTCACCGTCACTTCTGACAACGCTGAAGCCGTTGAGAAGATTGCCGGTCTCATTGAGCAGGACCTCGACGCCTAAGCGCTACCCAAGACCTCGCAATACCAAGCAGAGGGTCTGAGAAACTTCCAGTAGGAAGTACTCAGACCCTCTGCTTTTGTCTGCCTATGCTCGCTAGTGCGACAAGTACCAGTACAAATTGGTCACAGCTTCAGCGGTGCTGCTGTCATCTCCCCTGTCCACATAATCTTCAAAGGTCGGCTCGGAGACTTTGAAGCCTTCAGTCGCGAGTTCTTGGGCGAAGGCAGACCAGGAATCTCCAAGCTTGTTGTAGCTGCCGTGGTGCACGGTCATCGCTGCATTGCGCTCATCAAACTCGATGAGCTCCAAGCCGCCAAACGCTCCATTGGAGTCACTGTTGTTGGATTCTTCTACCGCTGCGCGGATGACGTCGAGGTCTTGCTCAGCGATGACATATGCCGCGGCAATATCAATCTCATCGGGCGACATTGAATATGTATATGCGCGGCATGCCTCTTCTTTTATGCCAGCCTCGTTCACGAGCGCTTCGATGCGTTCATAGGAGGGCTTGAGGAAAGTTGGGATGCTGTCCAGCGGGACGGTGTCGCGGATTGAAAGAATATGGTGAGCTGGAACGGTGGTCATTTCGATCTTCATGTGCTGATTCCTACTCTGAATTCCGCGCGAGAATTTCTCTGCCAGAACTCCACTTATTGGTGATATAGGGCACAGGCTACCACCGTTTGCTGTTAGTACTTTGCGTGCTGGCCCTCACCAAGGGTTTCGTACAGCTTCTTCAAAATTGGGTAGGCGACGATGATACCAACGGAACCCCAGGCAATGCCTTCGAGTGAGATGCCAAAGACCGTCAGCGTTAGGTTGCCGATACCTGCGACAAGCGCAACTGCAGCACAAGTGAGGTTGACCGGATTGTTGAAGTTGACCTTGTTATCCATCCAGATGCGGATACCCAGCATGCCGATGAGGCCGTAAAGCACCAGGGTAGCTCCACCCAGCACACCGGTTGGGATGGTGAAAATCAGTGCACCGAACTTTGGAATGAACGCGAGTGCAATCGCGGTGAAAGCAGCGACCCAGTAGGCAGCAGTGGAATACACGCGGGTTGCCGCCATCACACCAATGTTTTCCGCGTAAGTTGTGGTTGCAGAGCCGCCGAAGCCACCCGCAAGCCCCGTAGCAAGACCATCTGCAATCAGCGCGTCGCCAGCAAGATCATCCAAGTCCCGCTTGGTCATCTCACTGACAGCCTTCACGTGGCCGACATTTTCAGCAACGAGAACAACAAGCACTGGCAAGGCGACTGCAATCGCGGAGAAGTTGAACTCCGGTGCATGGAACTGTGGCAGACCAATCCATGCCGCATCAGCAATGGATTCCGCAGCGCCTTCACTCAGGTTTCCGGTCACAGCGGCGAAAATCCAGCCGATGATGACACCGATGAGGATGCCGAGGCGTGAGACCATTCCGCGTCCGCCGATGGTGCACAGGGCGATGGCCAGCAAGGTGACGGCCGCAACCCCTGGCTGGGTTTGGAAGTTTGATGCTGCCGTTGGCGCCAGGTTAAGGCCGATCAACGCCACGATGGCACCGGTAACAGCCGGCGGCATAACCGCATCTACCACTTTGCGGCCGGCCATCTTCACAATGAAGCCGACGACCATGAGACAGACACCGGTGACAAGAATGGAACCAGCCTGTGCACCGATACCGTACTGCTGGGAAGCAGCGAGCGGCGCAATGAAGGCGAAGGAGGAGCCGAGGTAGGACGGGAGGCGGTTGCGGGTGATCAGCAAGAACAGGATCGTGCCGACACCGGAGAACAACAGCGTGGTGTTAACTGGGAATCCAGTCAGCGTTGGAACCAGCAGCGTTGCACCGAACATGGCAACAACGTGCTGCATGCCAATGCCGATGGTCCGCGGCCAATTCAGGCGCTCCTCAGGAGCTACTACTGCCCCTGGTTGAATCTTCTTACCGTCTCCGTGCAGCTTCCAGCCAATTAATGAACTCACGAAACACTATTATTGTCTATCCCCAGCAATTCACCTAACCATTTGCCAAACTAATTTCTGCAGGTGTGGGAATACTTCAGAAGAACAGGTGCATCCTAGGAAGCGCTGCGGTCCGAGTCTGTGGCAGAAGAATCTTTGTTCATGAGCTTGGTCGCCTCTTCTTCGCCAATGATGAACTCTTCAAGCTCACCAGCTAGCTGCGCCGGCAGGCGAACATCAACGAAAGTGCCCTCTTCAACGTAAGACTCATCCAAGACCGTGCCCAAGTCATGAACCCGGGCGATGACATCACCGCGGGTAAACGGCACCAGAAGCTGCACGTGAGAATCCAGCGAGTTCAAAAACAGCTCAATGCGCGTGGTCAGCTCACTAATGCCCTCACCAGTAAAAGCTGAAACATAGACGACATTGTCACGGTCGAGAACGTGGCGAATCTCCGCTAGCGCGAGCTCATCAGCAGCATCAATCTTGTTGATGACAATGATTTCTGGTGGCGGGGTCTCCCCTGTTTCCTTAGCAATGTCATAGATGACCTTATTAACAGCGTCAATCTGCTTCAGTGGGAATGGATCTGCGCCGTCAACCACATGCAGCATCAAATCAGCGTTGAAGACTTCTTCCAGGGTGGACTTGAATGCTTCAACCAACTGAGTTGGCAGGTGGCGGACGAAACCAACGGTGTCCGTGAGAACTACGTGGCGGCCATCGCCGAGCTCTGCTTTACGCGTGGTGGGATCCAAGGTGGCAAAGAGCGCATCTTCGACCAAGACACCAGCGCCGGTCAAAGCGTTGATGAGCGAAGATTTACCAGCGTTGGTGTAACCAGCGATAGCAATCTGCGGCACAGTCGAGCGCTGACGGTTCGCACGCTTAACGTCACGTGCGGTCTGCATGCCTTTAAGTTCTTTGCGCAGACGCGACATTTCCGTACGGATTCGGCGACGGTCAGACTCAATCTTGGTTTCACCAGGACCACGCAGACCAACGCCGCCATTCGAGCCAGCGCGGCCGCCGCCCTGACGGGACAGGTTGCCACCCCAACCACGAGTGTGGGTATAGAGGTATTCCAGTTGGGCCAGTGAAACCTGCGCTTTACCTTCTTTGGACTTCGCGTGCTGAGCGAAGATATCCAAAATCAGCATGGTGCGGTCAATCACCTTGGTGTTAAGTTCGCGCTCCAAAGCGGACAGCTGACCAGGGTTGAGCTCACCATCGCACACGACCGTATCAGCGCCGGTGGACTCAATGATTTGCTTGAGTTCTTTGACCTTGCCGGAGCCAATAAAGGTGCCGGGATCCGGACGATCACGCTTTTGGTACAGCATCTGCACAATCTCTGCGCCGGCAGTCTCCGTCAATGCTGCGAGCTCAGACATCGTGGCTTCTACTTCTGCTGCCGTGCCTTCGGTCCACACACCAACGAGGACGACTTGTTCAAGGCGGAGCTTTCGGTACTCCACCTCATAGCCGTCGGTGGTGTCCTCAGCTCGAATTTCGGTATCACGTGTAACTCGCCTAAAAGCATTGCGCTCTGCGAGTTCTAGTTCACCCAGGGTTAAATCTTCATCATCGCGCTCACCTGAACGGGGCTGCGGGGTGTTTTCTGAAAAAGCACGTGCCAACAGCTCGTCACGCTCTTTTTCACTATTAAATCGGTTAGAAAAATCTGTCATTGTCTCCCCAGTATCGCACGAATGACCTGCCCTTGGCTAGAAGTCACAGGTAAATGACACCAATGCATTTTCGATAACGCACATTTGGGACTAGAATCAAAGTCATGACTACCGCCCAGACCCACTCAGAGATGCTCGCACTCGGTTTCAATTTTGAGCACTGGCAAGACGTTGTGGAAGCAGCCATCGCCACCAATCAGCTCACCGTGACCGGTGAAGTTCGTGGCGGACAGTTGATCCAATTTGCAGATGCCTCCGGCGCACAGCTCAATATTCTTGCTGTGGAGCCTTTCTCCACCTTCATCGGTTTTGAAGGCATTACCCAAGCATTTGCCCACGTCTCCATGGTTAATGATGTGCTGAGCTACATGAACATCATCACCCCAACCGGTGACACCATTGCGGAGATTACTGCGAACCTGGCGCAGGGCCCGCTTCTTGCTGAGGTTGAAGAACAGCAATGGCAGCAGGTTGGCATCACCGCTATGGGTCTGTCGGTACAGTCCTATGACTCAGCGGAAGCCTTCGAATCAGCAGAGGGAATGTACCCTGCGCTGTTTGAATCCGATGGCGCGGAAGTTATTAACTCCGGCAACGGTGGCGCAGCCCCAACCCCAGGCGCTCGCTTCGCGGCGCGTGTCTTGGAATCTAGCTGGCGCCACAACCAGCTCAGTGGCAAGAAGTTCATGCACGTTGTTCTTGACGGCGCATTCCCCTTCGATCTGTGTCTGCCAGAATCCTTCGGTGAATTGCCGGAGAAGGACACCGTCTTGGCCGGAGCCGCTTTGATGACAGCAAGTGTCTTGACCCCAATGTCCGGCTGTGGCTCAGGCGGCGGATGCTCCTGCGGCTCAGGCGGTTGCGGCGGTCACTAGTCATGCAGTGGGGACCTAGCGGATTTACATCACGTCAGCGCACCATATTTGGCAGCATTGCCATTGTGGTCGCGGCTTTCGTCGTGCTCAGTGTGCTCCGCCTCCCCGGTGTAATTATTTGCCTGATCATTCTTCCGATCGCGCTGTTTATGCTATATTCGCGCCCGGATGCTTCAGAGCAAAAGACTCTGCGTTCATCAATTTCTCTCTCCGCGGATGATATCCAGGACGTAGTTGATGAATACGAGCACTTTGCGCACTCAGTTGATACTGCTGCGATTGCAGACCGTACCCTTCACCGCCCCGCGTTGATGGACACTGAGTGTGAAGACCCAGCTGTGGAACAATTCCACTATCAGCTCTCCACCGCGAAGCGCTATTTGCGCCGCTTGGATGCCCGTTTGGCAAAGGCCAATATGGAAACCAGCGAGTTTGAGCAATTGCTCAAGATCACCGATCAGCGCGCGCTGGAACTGAAAGAATCGTGGCTGGTAGCTCGCCGCGCAGCACTTGCGCTGGGACCGAACTACCGCCGCGATATCGAGGGCGAAGCTTAGATTGCAGCTAGGCCAGTTGCCACAATTTCAGATGGGCCACGCAGAGTGGAACCATCTTCACGAACGTCAACAAGCACCTGTCCGCCAGGGACGTTGACTTTCACGGAACCTGTGACCGCCCCGGCATCGGCGAGTGCCGATACAGCGGCTGCGACCGTTCCGGTTCCGCAAGAGCGAGTCTCCCCCACACCACGTTCGAAGACGCGCATGTGTACCTCGCCGTCTTTCAGCGGAGTCACCACCTCGAGGTTGAGGCCGTGAGGGAAGAATTCCGGATCGAACTCTGGCTGTTCAAGAATAAGTTCTGCCAAGGACTCAGAAGTTAGTCCCGGAATGGTTGCGGCGAGATGCGGGTTGCCCATGTCTACGCCAAGACCGGCATAGGACTGCCCTGCCATATTCGCGGTGGATAGCCCCATGACTTCGGGCGCTCCCATTTCTACGCTGACTTCAGCCCGGCGGGAGTTGAAAGAATGCACGGTGATTGGCTTTACACCAGCGCGAGTACCAACGGTGAACGAAACTTCTCCGTCATCAGAAGCATCAGATGGGAAACGCACCAAGCCTTGCACCACTACCCAGTGGGCGAACACGCGGGTGCCGTTGCCACACATCTCTGCAATCGATCCGTCAGCGTTGCGGTAGTCCATGAACCAGTCATCACCAGCAATGCCCTCGGCGAGCTCAGTAATTTCGCCATTATCCACCAGGGCTTGTGCGCGAATAACGCGCAGCAGACCATCAGCACCGATACCCGCTCGACGGTCGCACAACGCTGCGACGCGATCGGCGTCGAGCGTCAGCTCACCTTGTGGATCATTGACAATAATGAAGTCATTCTCCGTGCCATGACCTTTTGCGAACGGAAGTGATGCGGTGGAAATAGTAGACATGACTTTCATACTAGTGCAGTGCGTCAAGTGCCTGCGGCAAGGTAGGTGCAGTGGCATCAAGCCAGGTAATACGCTTGTCGCGGTGGAACCACGAGCGTTGACGGCGCACGTAGCGCCGCGTGCCGATGACGGTGCGATCGACTGCCTCTTCCCAGCTCAACTCACCTTCCATGGCTTGGAATACCTGGGCATAACCAATCGCGCGCCCCGCCGTCGAATCCCGCACTAGGCCTTGTTCAATGAGCCCTTCAACTTCTTTGACCAATCCCTGTTCAAACATCAGATTGGTACGAAGCTCAATGCGCGGATTCAGCCACTCCGGATTGGTTTCTAGTCCTAAAAGCTGAGCATTCCACCGAGGCGGCGCATCTTTTGGCGGCTGGCTGGCCTGAAAAGGCTTGCCGGTAAGCTCAATGACTTCCAGAGCGCGCACGGTTCGGCGTGGATCCTTATCTTCAATAATCGAAGCTGCTTGCGGATCGACGTGGGCGAGCTTGGCATGCATCTCATCCACACCGACTTCCTGCAGTTGTGCCTCGTATTTCGCACGCACCGCAGGGTCGGTGGGCGGAAAGGCCCACGCGTCAACCAAAGACTGCACATACAGCATGGAGCCGCCAACGATGATCGGGCGCTTTCCACGCGACATGATCTCTTCAGCATCACGCACCGCATCTTCTTGATAGCGCGCGACGGAAGCCGTATCCGTAATGTCCCATACATCAAGCTGGTGGTGCGGGATACCTTCACGCTCTTCCGGCTTAAGCTTTGCTGTTCCGATATCCATGCCGCGATAAAGCTGCATGGAGTCACAATTGACTACTTCGCCCCCAAAATGATGGGCAAGTTCCAAAGACAGAGCTGATTTACCTGATGCGGTTGGCCCCACAACCACGATGGGCCGCAATTGCTCAGCCACGTCTCTTGCTTCCACTGCTTCCATTAACTACACCTCCCACGCTGCGACGTAGCGACCGACACCCAGCGTGACATCGACATCGATAAGCTCTGCTTTGCGCGGCTGCACAGCTGCTAATTCCTGCCATAGCTGTGGCTCGACCACCCCGGCATCGACAAGTTTGTGCTCACTAATCGCTTCTGTGCCCACCTGTGCATTGTTGCCGCTCAAAACCTCTTGGCACCACTGGTTAATTTCTTCGGCTGAATCCAACAGTGCCAACGGCGCACGCGCGGTCAAACCCGCGCTGCCATCGACGACGATGATGGTCAGCGCTTCAGAATTCAATTCACCAATATGCGCCCGAACCTCTGCCACCGCAGACTGAGAAATATTCGCGTGGCTCAGCACATAACGGGCAACAAGCTCACCCAGATAATGACCATCCTCGACGTTTACCTGCGGCGCACCCCACGCCCGAAGCGAGCCCTTGTGAGCGGTGTACCAGCGCTTATCTCGCGAGCTGACCACATGGATGGGGCGATCTGATGGCGTTGTAGCATGAGATATCACTTCAACCGCGCTGCTCAGCAACCAGCGGGAGGCTTCATCACTGGGTGAAAGCTCGGGAATGAGAGCGGGCGAACCGGGAAGAAAGACAACATTTTTCATTGTGTCTCCCATCCTAAGCCCGTCGGTGGAATTAGTATCATTAACCCTGACATCACCGCACCTATACCGGTATTGTGTAATAAGACACGTTCGTCTCGCATATTGTGGAGCGTTCGTCATTTAATTTCTAGGCAGCCGTGTCGCGCGGCACAGCCCTCAAAAGTAAGGACGGAGTTTATCTCATGGCAACTTCTACCCCATCCCCTGCCAACATGCCGAAGCCAGGCCCTCGCCCAGGTGCGAAGCCACAGCCAGCACAGGCGCAGCCAGTGGTTGTGATGAATAAACCTCCACAATCCGACCCAGCTAAGTGGGGCCGCATTGATGACAACGGCACAGTCTTTGTCACCACCGCCACCGGTGAGCGCGAAGTTGGAAGCTGGCAGGCTGGCACTCCGGAAGAGGGCCTGGCGCACTTTGGTGCCCGCTACGACGACTTGGCAACTGAGGTTGAGCTGCTGGAAGCACGCCTGAAAGCGCATCCGGACGAAGCTGAAGCCATCAAGAAAACTGCTGCCGAACTGAAGACAACCGTTCCTACCGCCGCTGTTGTCGGTGACTTGGCGGCCCTAGAATCCCGTCTGGATGCCATCCAAGAGCACTCCATCAAAGCTGGCGAGCAAGCTGCAGCCGATAAGGCGCGCCGCCGCGAAGAAGCTATTGCCGCTAAGGAAGTCCTTGCTGCTGAAGCCGAGGAATTGGCGGAGAACTCCACCGACTGGAAGTCTGCCGGTGACCGCATCCGCGAGATCCTCAACGAGTGGAAGCAAATTAAGGGCATTGACCGCAAGACCGATGATGGTTTGTGGAAGCGCTACTCCCGCGCACGTGATGCCTTCAACCGCCGCCGCGGCGCGCACTTCGCAGAGCTCGACCGTGGCCGTGCTGCTGCACGCAAGAAGAAAGAAGAGCTGGTTGAGCGCGCTGAGGCTCTCAAGACCTCCACCGACTGGGGTGAGACCGCGCGCGCCTACCGTGATTTGATGACGGAGTGGAAGGCAGCCGGTCGCGCACCACGCGAAGTAGATGACAAGCTGTGGGCAGCATTCCGCGGCGCCCAGGATCACTTCTTCGCAGCGCGTGACGCCGTTAATAATGAACGCGATCAAGAGTTCGCCGCTAATGCGAAGGCTAAAGACGAACTCATCGCTGAATATGACGGACTTATTGATCCCGCAAAGAACGTCGAAGGCGCCAAGGCCAAGCTGCGCGAGCTGCAGGATAAGTGGGAAGAGGTTGGCTTTGTTCCACGCGATCAGGTCCGTGAGTACGAGGACAAGATTGGCGCCTTGGAAAACCGCGTCTCTGATGCCGAAGAATCCAACTGGCGCCGCACCGACCCTGAAGTTCAGGCACGTGTAAACCAGTTCAAGGTCAAGGTTGATGAGTTTACCGCCCAGGCTGAAGCCGCTGAGGCAAAGGGCAAGACCAAGAAGGCAGAAGAACTGCGCGCACAAGCTGCGCAGTGGGCTGAGTGGGCAAAGACGGCTGAAGCAGCCGTAGAAAACTAATCACTGTGGATAATCTGCACCTCGTGCAGTTTGCGCCACCTTCATTTCCCTCCACCACCGCCAGCGGCCCGGTAAGTACCTCACCGGCGTCGGCACGGCTGGAGGGATTTGTTCCTGAGCCCTCCGACGCCATTCGCACCTTTGTGTTCATGGCTAATCTTTATGCCCAGGAAGCAACAGGTGACCCAGCTGCCTCTGCCTCCCCTGAACGCGTAGTTCACCGCCTTCGCGGCTCCAATGAGTCACTAACCTATATCTTTGCCCTGGTCCAAGGAAAGCCACCGCTGGGAGAAGTCTCTGCGCTTGGCCTGCCACAAATTCCTTCCACTGGTGAGTGCCCGGACTATGACTATGTCGGTTTCATCCACGTCAGTATCCCGCTGCTGGAAGAGAGAAATACGGCGGACGTGGATTTTGTCCTGGACGTGAACTTTCTTCCCTTACCAGGTGAAGAAATGGACGACGATGCTCAGCACATTGCTGCGACGTTGGTAAAACACGGCCTGGACATCTCCCGCAAGCTGGGGCGCACGACCGTGCAAACAGGATCGCTGCATTCGGACGATACCACCGCGGATGCCGATCCTTTCACTGCGTTTTACCGCCAGGCAGGCTTTAGCATTAAGCATGCTGAACGCCAGATTGTGGTTCCAGTACCCGAACAGCCTGCCACGGCGCTGGTTCCAGCTGGTCTTGGCACACACGTCTGGCCGGATTATGACATCCCGGATGAGTATGTTGATGATGTCATTGCTCTGCTTAGCGTGGCTTCTGAGGACTCATTGACGGGCGATTTGAGTGTTGAGCCGATTCAGTGGAACCGTCAGCGGCTCGAGGAAGCGCATGGTCGGCTGCGCTCACGCAACGCGCATACGTTGATCATCGCTCTTGTCGATGAAGCTTCATCCGCCGTCGTAGCTCTCACCGAGATTGGCCGGCATGCGGCATCTGACCCTGAAGTTGCCGAATGGACCATGACGGTCACCCACCGTGAGCGCCGACGTCACCAATACGCGAGCCGACTCAAGTTATTAGCCTTGACAGCCCTGCGGGATAGGTGGCCGGAAGTAGAACGCACCTATTCATCCATCGGTGTTGATGATGAGGCAATGAACCGCATCTACAGCGGGCTCAACGCCGAAGGAATCTCTCAGTCCGAAGCCTGGGAGCTCGCGCTAAATTAGTCCTCTGCCGGGCCCTGCTTAGGCTCGCGTGGTTTCTTAGATTTCTGTACGTCTTGGTGTCGCTCAGCGGCGCGGGCACGGCGGTCATCAACAAGCAAATGATTAACTTCGGGTGCAGCTTCCTTGCGGATATCCATCTGCGCTTGCCCCACAGAATCGAGCTCCGCCGCGGCTTCGCGGGCGCGTTGTGCTGCTTCAAGCTGTTCTGGGTTGCGGCGCAGTGCCACAAGTGAGTAAGAGACAGTCGCGATTGCCACTGCAATGATTCCGCACCACATGCCGATTTCCGCGCTATCAGTACGAGTACCGCGCATCCACACCATAAACAATGAATAGGCAAAGCCTACGGTGACGAACATCCAGCCAACCAGCCCGAATACAGCCTTGCGGGTGATCAAGACCAAAGTCGTGCAAATACCCACGCCCAAGGTAGCCAAAATAGCAAAGACAAACTCAGCAATTGACATGGTCTCTCGCGCTGCGGCGGAAAAGGTAATGATCTGAAAACCACGCAGTCCGGCCGCCTGCGGCAAAAGCAGCCACGCAACATAAAACGCGTCGGCGATAATGAGCGGAATAACCTGATTTCTCAAGTCCATTGTTTGAGCAATCTTTCGCTCAGCCTGAATCGGATTTAACTGCTGCTTAGACACAATTACCTAGCTTACTCTTGCTTGCTCGTTAGAAAATTTTTGTCGGTTTACAAACCGCACGCGTTGACGGGTGCTGGCTCCTGCGCCGGCTTGCCAATCTGTGGCAAGCCCAAACCCACGCCAATCGGTTGCGTGGTTGGGGTCTGGCCCAAAGCAGACATGTCACCAGCCTTGGTTCGGCGATGCGACGCAACCCCAGAATCAGCGATGAGGAAGAAAGACCCGGAATCAGTAATAGTCGTGTGCACGACATCGCCGGGGCGAATCTCTGAAGATATGTCCTTGCCATCTTGAACTGGGGCAAAGTGCACCAAGCGGCCATCACGCGCACGCCCGCTGAGGCGGTGAGTCTTATCATTCTTGCGGCCATCGGCCTGCACCAAAAGCTCTACATCGATGCCCACCAGTGTGGCGTTCTCTGTCGCGGCAATCTCATCCTGCAAAGCAATCAGGCGCTCAAAGCGGTCCTGCACAACTTCCTTCGGGACTTGATTTTCCATGGTTGCAGCAGGAGTGCCTGGGCGCGGCGAATATTGGAAGGTATAAGCAGCAGAGAAACGTGCACGCCGAACAATATCCAAGGTGCCCTGGAAATCTTCTTCAGTCTCTCCTGGGAAGCCAACGATGATATCGGTAGTGATTGCAGCATGCGGCATCTTCTCACGCACTTCATCAACAATGCCCATGTATTTCTTCGTGCGGTAGGAACGGCGCATGTCCTTGAGCACCTTGTCCGAACCAGACTGCAAAGGCATGTGTAGCTGTGGGCACACCGCCGGGGTGTCCGCCATTGCATCAATGACATCGGAGGTGAACTCCGCTGGGTGCGGGGAGGTAAAGCGCAGACGTTCCAGTCCTTCAATTGCACCAACTTCACGCAGTAGTTTGGAGAAGGCGAACTTGTCACGTGGCATATCCGGGTCAGCGAAGTTCACACCATAAGAGTTCACGTTCTGCCCCAGCAGAGTCACTTCTGTAACTCCCTGGTCCACCAGCGCTTGAACCTCAGCCAGGATGTCACCTGGGCGGCGGTCTTCTTCCTTACCGCGCAGTGAAGGAACAATACAGAAAGTACAGGTGTTGTTGCAGCCCACCGAGATAGACACCCAACCTGCATAGGCGGACTCACGCTTGGCAGGTAGCACCGAAGGAAATGCCTCTAGCGAATCAACAATCTCAATCTGCGCTTCCTCATTGTGGCGCGCACGCTCCAGCAAGGCAGGCAACGCCGCCATGTTGTGGGTACCGAATACAGCATCCACCCATGGGGCATTGGAGATAACCGTATCTTTGTCTTTTTGCGCCAAGCAACCGCCCACGGCAATCTGCATGCCGGGATGATTATCCTTGGTCTTCTTCAATGCGCCGAGAGAGCCATAAAGACGCTTGTCAGCGTTTTCACGCACAGCACAAGTATTGAACACGACCAGATCGGGTTCAGCCTCTTCTGGCGCCGCGACATAGCCAGCTTCTTCCAATAAGCCAGAGATACGTTCAGAGTCATGAACGTTCATCTGACAGCCGAAGGTCCGCACTTCATAGGTACGAACTGCCGATGCTGCCGCTGGGGATGCGGCATCATTTGAGGTCACGGGGTTTTCATTGGGGGTTTCGCGCATGGTTTCCACGTCTAAATATTGTAGTGGGCCTTTGCAGTAGTGCCTAACCATCTGAATATCGGTAGAAAATATGTTCGTGCGGACATCGAACACGGTATGACGGGGGCAACATTGGGGGTCATTTGAACCCCATTCACTGGCCAACTTTACAGATTAGCTTTGTTCGCAAACATAGATTTCACACCCCACAACCTGCGCTAACGCATAGGCCTCCACACAAAACCTTTGCAATTTCGGCAAAGTTTACCAAGTTGTTATTTCAACAATCACACGCTTGCAAACTTCACCGCCTAACATTCTGAGTATGTTGCAACACACACGCGAAGGGAGAACAGTGAAGTGACAGACACTCCGATGATTCGCATGAGCGGCGTGCAGAAGTTCTTTGATGACTTCCAAGCACTGACGGATATTGACCTTGAGGTTAAGCACGGCGAGGTAGTTGTGGTTCTTGGCCCATCGGGTTCAGGTAAGTCAACGCTCTGCCGAACCATCAATCGACTCGAGACAATTAAAGAAGGAACCATTGAAATTGATGGGACCGTCCTCCCGGAGGAAGGTGGCCAGCTGGCCAAGCTTCGCGCCGATGTGGGCATGGTTTTCCAGCAATTCAATCTCTTCCCCCACCTCACCATTTTGGACAACGTCACCTTGGGCCCCATCAAGGTCCGCAAGATGAAGAAGGCCGCCGCTGAAGAGCGCGCCATGCAGCTTCTTGACCGCGTCGGAATTGGCAACCAGGCAAATAAGTACCCGGCGCAGCTTTCGGGTGGTCAGCAGCAGCGTGTTGCTATCGCTCGCGCGTTGGCAATGACGCCAAAGATCATGCTTTTCGATGAGCCAACTTCAGCACTTGACCCGGAAATGGTCAATGAGGTTTTGGACGTTATGACGTCTTTGGCCAAAGAAGGCATGACCATGGTGGTTGTGACGCACGAAATGGGCTTCGCCCGCCGCGCAGCCGACCGAATCCTGTTCATGGCCGATGGAGAAATTGTAGAAGACACAGACCCTGAGTCCTTCTTCAATAATCCACAGTCCGATCGTGCCAAGGACTTCCTCGGCAAGATTCTTTCCCACTAATCCCTGTATTTGCGTCCCCACATTTCATCTAAGGAGAAAATCATGTCCCGTTCAATCACTCGCATCGCAGCAATCCTCGGCACCGTTGCCGTATCTGCCAGCATTCTCGCAGCTTGTGGCGACTCCGCTGGCGGCGATTCCGACGGCCTGCTGGGCGCTATCGAGTCCGGCAATGTCACCCTTGGCACCAAGTTCGACCAGCCAGGTCTAGGTCTTCGTGAGCCAGACGGATCCATGACCGGTCTGGACATTGATGTTGCGACCTACGTCGTGAACTCCATCGCGGCTGAAAACGGCTGGGAGGAGCCAACCATCGACTGGCGTGAAACCCCTTCCGCACAGCGTGAGACCCTCATCCAAAACGGCGAGGTTGACCTCATTACCGCGACCTACTCCATCAACCCAGGTCGTTCTGAGTCCGTCAACTTCGGTGGTCCATACTTGCTGACTCACCAGGCATTGCTGGTTCAGGAGTCCAACTCTGAAATCTCTGGCTTGGATGACCTGGACGGCAAGATCCTGTGCTCCGTTACCGGTTCTACCCCAGCGCAGAAGGTCAAGGAAGCACTTCCTTCCGTTCAGTTGCAGGAATACGACACCTACTCCAGCTGTACTGAAGCACTACGCCAGGGCAACGTTGACGCGCTGACCACTGACGCGACCATCCTCAATGGCTACTCCGCACAGTCCCCAGGCAACTTCCGCGTGGTTGAGCTGGAGCAGGACGGCGAGCCATTCACCAACGAGTACTACGGGATCGGCTTGGCTAAGGATGACACTGAGGGCACCGACGCAATCAACACCGCTCTGGAAGCAATGTTCGATGACGGTTCCTACGACCAGTTCATCTCTGACAACCTAGGCGAAGGCGATGCAATTACTCCGGGCACCCCTGGTGACCTGTCCTTCTTGGATGAGTAATTCAAACGCTTAACTGTTACTGAATAGCCCCCGCGAGAAGCACATAGCCGGGGCTATTCTCACTCACCACACATTTCGCGTTTGAAAAGTATGCAAGGAGAACTATGAACGCCATGTGGGATCAGCTATTACCGGACTTATGGCCTGCGTTTTGGCTCACCATTCAACTGACATTCTGGTCAGCAATTGGTTCTGTCATCTTCGGAACCATCCTCACCGCCATGAGGGTCTCACCCGTGTCAATTTTGCGCACGATTTCCACGTTCTACATTTCCGTGGTGCGCAATACTCCCCTGACGCTCATCGTCTTGCTCTGTTCCTTTGGTTTGTACCAAAACCTGGGCATGGCTCTGGCAAGTCGCGAATCCGGCACCTTCCTGGTGGACAACAACTTCCGTTTGGCCATCGTGGGCTTCATTTTGTACACCTCGGCCTTCGTTGCGGAATCTCTACGTTCCGGCATCAACACTGTTGATTTCGGGCAAGCCGAAGCAGCCCGATCCTTGGGCTTGAGCTTTGGAGACATGTTCCGAAAGATTGTCTTCCCTCAAGCTGTGCGCGCGGCCATTGTGCCGTTGGGCAACACGCTTATCGCGTTGACGAAGAACACCACGATTGCATCCACCATTGGTGTTGCTGAGGCCTCGCTGTTGATGAAGTCCACGATTGAGAACCACGCTAATCAGCTGTTCATCATCTTCTTCATCTTCGCACTCGGCTTCATCATCCTGACGCTGCCAATGGGCCTGGGATTGGGCAAGCTCTCTGAGAGAATGGCGGTGAACAAGTAATGTCTGTACGCGCTACAGTCCTTTATGACGCGCCCGGCCCAAAGGGCCGCCGCAATAACCGCATTTACTCACTGATTGCCGGCATCATCTTCTTGGCCATCATCGGCTGGGTTGCGTGGACGCTAAACAACAACGGCCAGTTTGAAGGCCGTCTATGGACACCGTTCCTCGATATTCAAACCTGGACGACCTACCTACTGCCGGGTCTTCGCGGCACACTATTCTCGGCATTTGCATCCATTTTGCTGGCTTGTGTGTTCGGCGTGGTCTTGGGCCTGGGCCGACTGTCTGAAAACCGCCTTGTCCGCTGGATCTGCGGCGTAATCGTTGAGTTCTTCCGCGCCATCCCGGTGCTGTTGCTCATGATTTTCGCTTACCAGCTATTCGCGGTCTACAACGTCGTGCCATCCCGCCACCTGGCCTTCTCCGCGGTTGTCTTCGCTTTGACCTTGTACAACGGTTCTGTTATCGCGGAGATTCTGCGTTCCGGTATTCGTTCCCTGCCAAAGGGTCAGACTGAAGCGGCTAAGGCACTGGGATTGTCCCACCGCTTGACCATGTACCGCGTTCTGCTGCCGCAGGCTATTGCAGCCATGCTGCCAGCACTGATTGCACAGATGGTCATTGCTCTGAAGGACTCCGCTCTGGGCTACCAGATTGGCTACATCGAAATTGTTCGTTCCGGTATACAGTCTGCGTCTTACAACCAGAACTTCCTGGCATCGCTGGTCATTGTCGGTATCATCATGGTGCTCATCAACTGGGGTCTTACCACCCTGGCACAGCGCATCGAGCGTCAGCTGCGCGCTGGCCGTGCCCGCAAGAACATCATTGCCAAGGTTCCGGAAGAACCAGATCAGGGTCTAGACACCAAGGACAACGTCAACGTTGACTGGCACAACCCTAACTACAAGCAAGTTAGGAACCCTTCGGAATAATCTTTTGAGGCCCTAGGATGTCCCTAGCTCTTCACACCGCTCATCCAATGCGCGGCGTGCAAGAGATAGGGACATTCCTTCGTTAAAGCCCCTGCGCGCAAGCACACCAACGATTCGGCGCAGGGCCTTGTCACGCTCGCCGCGGTCTTCAGGGACATGTTTGATGGACCTGGCCTTCTTGACTGCCAGCTTCCAGGCCATGTCCTCTTCGTCTTCCTGGTCTATTTGTTCGAGCGCCTGCGCACGAACTGCGGAAGAAATGCCTTTGCGCACCAATTCCTGATTGAGGGCACGCGAAGATTTCCCGCGTCGTGCGTGGCGCTGGCGCACCCATTCCGAAGCAAAGAGTTCATCATTAATGAGCCCGACGCCTGAGAGGTCATCCAGAACTTCTTCAATAACGGGCTCGGCATACTCCAGTTTCAGCAGCCGCTCTTTGAGCTCGTGCCGCGAACGTGCACGCTCATCCAACAGCCGTAGTGCACGAGCTCGAACATCTGCCTTTGCTTCCTCAGCCTCATGGTCAATAAGAGGATTTTCCACATTGCCTTCGGCATAGTCTTCCAAGGCCTGCCGTAGCTTGGCCAGCTTCTCTGGACTAGGCTCTTGCGCCATTGCTCTTTATCCCCTTCTGCCCCTGCACCGGTACGTCGCCGAGTGCTCGATGAAAAATACGCGGTACTTCCATCCCCGGTCTGTGGGACTTTGGTACCGCGTATCGTGTCTTACTTCTGGGCTTTACTCTTCGTCCTCATCGTCGAAATCGACGTTTGGTACAAAGCCCGCTGGATCATCAGTCAATGGGTCTTCTGCCCCAGGAACATCCATCGGAGTCTCTTCGCCGGTGGTCTGAGCATATTCACCAACGCCAAGCTTCTGGAAGATCTTCTTCTCAATCTCATCAGCCAAGTCCTTGTTGCTCTTCAAGAACATGCGAGCCTTTTCCTTACCTTGGCCGAGCTGGTCGCCTTCATAGGTGAACCAAGAACCAGACTTCTTGATAAAGCCGTGTTCAACACCAAGGTCAATGATGGAAGACTCACGGGAGATTCCCTCGCCGTACATGATGTCAAACTCTGCGATCTTAAATGGCGGAGAAACCTTGTTCTTCACAATCTTGATGCGGGTACGGTTACCAATCGCGTCCTGACCATCTTTCAAGGTCTGGATTCGACGGATGTCACAACGGACAGAAGCATAGAACTTCAGCGCCTTACCACCCGTGGTGGTTTCAGGTGAGCCAAACATAACGCCGATCTTCTCACGCAGCTGGTTAATAAAGATGGCGGTGGTGCCCGAATTATACAAAGCACCAGTCATCTTACGCAGCGCCTGCGACATCAAACGCGCCTGCAAACCAACGTGCGAGTCACCCATTTCGCCCTCGATTTCAGCCTTCGGGGTCAAAGCTGCAACCGAGTCAATGACGATAATGTCAATCGCGCCGGAGCGCACCAGCATGTCAGCGATCTCTAGCGCCTGCTCACCTGTGTCAGGCTGAGAAACCAGCAGGTTATCAGTGTCAACGCCCAACAGACGTGCGTATTCAGGATCGAGCGCGTGCTCGGCGTCAATGAAAGCCGCAATGCCGCCGGACTTTTGAGCTTCTGCAATAGCGTGCAGCGCCACAGTGGTCTTACCGGAAGATTCTGGGCCATAAACCTCAACCACACGGCCACGCGGGAATCCACCGATACCCAGGGCAATATCAATAGCGGTGTTACCCGAGGAGATGGCCTGAATTGGTGGGCGGTTTTCCTCACCTAGGCGCATAATGGCACCCTTGCCGAAGTCCTTTTCAATCATGGACATTGCGGCATCTAGTGCCTTCTTACGGTCTTCACCAGGCTTGGTTGCCGTTGCCTTCTTCTTTGCAGCCATGTGTCTTCCTTAATTTAAATTCACTTCATGTTGGTCACACAGTTTGATGACCACTGTAGTTTCTAGACTTAACCGTTTGGCGTTAGGTTCCCACGCCGAAGCCCATTACGCGGTTTACACTAATATCCGCGTCTGACATTTCGAATAGTACACGCACCATCATTCGATTGCATATTCGAATAGGGCGTGTTGTCTCCAAATTGTTCGAGACTTGATTTAAGGCTATTTTCCAGGTCTATCTATGCCCAGGCGCCTATCTTCGGGAATCGAAAAATCATCGCACAATTCTTTCCACACCTTCGCCGGATCGTATCCGCGTTCGATTAAATCATCCGGAGTTCCGCCCAAAGTAGAGACCACGTGCGAATGCGCGATCCACCGACCTTGCAGGGATCCAAAAACATCCTCCAATAATTGCTCAAACTCCGTTAGTCGCATGGGGACTATCATAACGCAGCACTACAAAACGCCTGCTTAAACACTGTTCAAAAGATGGGTTTGCCAGCAATAATAACCTTACTCTACAGTTATCTCCCATGAAGAAGAATTCCCTCGCCACGGACCTGGCATATGTCGCGGTCTTCACCGCGCTCATCATTGTCCTCGCGTTCGTATCCATCCCTGTTGGCGCCGCCGGCGTGCCCATCGTCATGCAGAATGCTGCCATCATTCTAGCCGGGCTCGTCCTGGGCGGCCGCCGTGGTCTCTACGTCGGATTGCTTTTCTTAGTATTGGGACTTGCGTTGCCGGTCTTAGCCGGCGGCGGCACCACACTGCGCGCCTTGGCAGGACCAACAGTCGGCTACATCATCGGCTACGTCCTCTCCCCTGCTGTGGCTGGCCTGATTGCTTACCGTGCGCCACGCAAGAAGGCTGGCATGGCTATCACGCTTATCATCGCGGCTTTCGCAGCACTCGCCGTGCAGTACGTGTGCGGCGCTTTCGGTCTGATGGTTCGTTCCGGTTTGGAGTTGGGACCAGCTTTTGCCGCGCAGGTTCCATTCCTTCTGCCAGATAGTGCAAAGATTGTTGTAGCAATCATCATCGCGCTCGGCGTCCATGCCGCGTTCCCTGACCTCATTTCCCGGAAACGAAAGACCGTGTAGTGCCGCACATCAAGTTCAGCAATGTTGATGTCTCTTTTGATGAGACGCCTGTTCTCAATGGCATCAACTTGGATCTCACCGAGCACCGCATTGGCATCATCGGCTCCAACGGCTCCGGTAAGTCCACCATGACCCGGTTGATCAATGGTTTGGGTGAGCCTACTTCAGGTTCGGTTTCTGTCGATGGCTTGGATGTGTCCGAAAATGGCAAGGAGCTGCGCAAGAAGATTGGGTTCATTTTCTCTGATGCAGAGAATCAGATTGTGATGCCTAATGTGCGCGATGACGTGGCATTTTCCCTTCGCCGTTTCAAGTTGCCCAAGCAGCAACGCATTGAGCTTGTCGATGCCGCACTGGAGCGCTTCAAACTCACAGACCTCGCGGGCAACTCACCGCACACCCTTTCTGGTGGCCAAAAGCAGATGTTGGCTATGGCAGCCGTACTGGTCATTGACCCCATCTTGATCCTGGCCGATGAGCCAACCACCTTGCTGGATTTGATCAACCGCAACCGGATTCGCCGAGAGTTTGCTGAACTTGAGCAGCAAGTCATTGTTGTTACTCACGATCTGGAATTCTTATCTGATTTCGACCGCGTCATCTGCATTGATAATCATGCTGTTGCTTATGACGGCACACCGGATGACACCATTGGTTTCTATACCGATTTGATGCAGCAGCGGGCGATGTGATGAAGACGAAGAACATCCCCCTGGCTGTCTATGTTGATAAAGACACCATCATCCACCGGATGCGCCCGAGCTGGAAGCTGCTGTTTATCTTCGTCTTCATCATCACCAGCTCCATATTGTCTACTACTCCGGTTCGCGGTCTCATCGTATGCGCGATTGCAGCATCACTGTACTTTCTCGCGCAGATCCCTCCGCGCGTGGCGTTCTCACAGTTGTGGCCACCGCTCATCATCTTGGTGCCGCTCGCCGGTTTCCAATGGTGGGCACGGGACTTGGACTATGCCCTGGCGATGTTCCTGTCCATCTTCTCTGCCATCTTGGTGGCTTTCTTGCTCACCTTAACCTCCACGGTCGATGACATCATGGAATCGGTTGAAACCTCCCTTGCTCCACTGGAGCGATTTGGTTTCCCCGTCGATACCGTGACCCTCGCGATGTCTCTGACCATCCGGCTTATCCCCCTGATGTTCGCCACTGTCGGTGAAGTCTTAGATGCCCGCAAAGCCCGTGGCGCTGGCTTTTCCTTCGCAGCTTTTGGCACCCCGGTTCTGATTCGCTCCATTCGCCGCGCCCGCTCCATCGGCGAAGCACTGCAAGCCCGCGGCGTCGGCGACTAAAAGCAATCCGGGGGAAATTTCGGGGAGGTTTCGGGGGGATTTTTACAAACACTACAACCAGGTGGATTTGCCGTACCCAAAACCTAGTTAGCTACTCAAACATATATCTAATCAAGGAATACTCACATGAAAAAGAATTCTGTTGCCACTGACCTCGCTTATGTCGCGGTCTTTACCACGTTGATCATCGTCCTCGCCTTCGTCGCTATCCCAGTCGGCACCGCTGGCGTACCCATCGTTGTGCAGAACTCAGCACTGATTCTGACCGGACTTATCATCGGCGGGCGCCGTGGGCTCTACGTCGGCCTGCTGTTCCTCACCATTGGCCTAGCCCTTCCCGTCCTCGCGGGCGGTGGCACCACGCTGCGTGCGCTCGCCGGACCTACAGCGGGCTACATCATCGGCTACGTGTTCTCCCCTGCTATCGCCGGGCTTATCGCCTACCGTGCGCCGCGCAAGAAGATTGGCATGGTTGCTGTATTTATCGTCGCCGCATTTGCCGGGCTGTTCACGCAATACGTCTTCGGCGCGATTGGGTTGATGGTGCGATCCGGCTTGGGTGTGGTTGAGGCGATTGCTGCGCAGCTCGCCTTCATCCCCGCGGCCAGCATTGAAATGACCGTGGTCATCATCATCGCTTTAGGCGTGCACGCCGCATTCCCTGACCTGATTCGCCGGCAGCCAAAGAAAGCCGCTCCGGCGCAATCGCAGGCGATGGCAACGTCTTAAAAACAGTTTAAGCACAGTCAAAGGAGCTGTTCTCCCAGCCGGGAGAACAGCTCCTTTGACTAACACTTCTCAGCTACGTCGAGTAATTACTCTCCGCGAAGCTCGCGCAGGCGCGCTTGGACTGCATCATCGGACGCAGAAGGCGCAGAATCATTGGCACCGGACTCGATGGACTTGTTGGATGCGGAGTTACCGGACTCAACAGCCTTACCAGCGTTCATCTCAGAACGAATCTGCTCCAGGCGGGAGTGACCAGCCATCTGGATACCAGCCTGCTGCACCTCGGCCATGCGGCCTTCAACAGAGTTGGAAGCCAACTCAGCCTGCCCCAGGGCCTTGGAGTAGCGACGCTCAATCTTGTCGCGTACAGAGTCCAAGGTAGGACCAGAGGTGTTGGTCAGCTCATTCATGCTGGACAGAGAATCAGATACCTTCTCCTGCATCTTGGCCTGCTCCAGCTGGCTCAGCAGCTTGGAACGCTCAGCAACCTTTTCACGCAAGGTGCCAGCGTTGCGCTCCACTGCCTTCTTAGCCTGGTCTGCCTGTTGCAGAGCCTGGTCGTGCAGACGCTTGGAATCTTCTACGGACTGCTCAGCGGTAACCAGCTGCGCAGCGAATGCCTCAGCAGCATTCTCATACTCAACTGCCTTGCTCTCATCACCATCAGCGCGAGCCTTATCTGCCAGCTCAAGCGCCTGACGGGTGTTACCCTGCAGCTTCTCAATCTCACTGAGGCGGCGGTTTAGCTGCATTTCCAGCTGACGCTGGTTACCAATAACTGCTGCAGCCTGCTGGGACAATTCCTGGTGCTGACG
Organism: Corynebacterium casei LMG S-19264; assembly: GCF_000550785.1. Taxonomy (NCBI): domain Bacteria; kingdom Bacillati; phylum Actinomycetota; class Actinomycetes; order Mycobacteriales; family Corynebacteriaceae; genus Corynebacterium; species Corynebacterium casei. The sequence continues at coordinate 1,358,861 of NZ_CP004350.1, read as the reverse complement.
CTGAGCATCCTGAATTGCCTGCTCGATCTGCACCTTTGGGTCTGCGTTCTCCTCGATCTTGGAGTCAAACAGCGCCATCAAGTACTTCCACGCCTTAACAAAAGGGTTAGCCATAGTCCCAGGCCTTTCATTCAAATCTACGAGATTCGGATTGTCTATTTACTAAGCTTACTAAGTTTAAAACTACCTTAGAATTCTACAGCCACAATGGTAGCGAAGTCATGCTCACAGTGCCGCGCGAATCGAGTAAAAGTTCAATCACGAAACAGCACAGTGGACATGCAAAAGACACACGGGGCAAACGCACGCCGAAAGGCGCGGTCCCCACCGTGTGACTAGAATTCAGAAGCTGCCGGAGCAGTAGAGGCAAGCTCTTCGTTCACAGTCGGCAGCGACATGTTGCCAGCCGCCTCAATGAGAACGTCAGAAACTGAAGCGCCAAGTGCATGGCACACAGCAGCAAGCATCTCAGAAGATACTTCCTTGCGGCCGCGCTCGAGCTCAGAGAGATAGCCCGGGGACACGTGTGCGCTAGCGGCGAGCTCACGCAAGGTGACGCCCTTGTCAGCACGGAATGCGCGCAATGTCAGGCCAAGTGCCTCACGCAGAAGCGGCTCGGGATGACGAACACGAGCACTGTGCGGTGCGGAAGCTCCGTGGGAACCAGTGGTTTTTTCGAGGAGTGCAGTTGTAGTGTTCATTACTTGGTATAACGACGCTCAACTTTAATTTGTTCCCGCGTTGTTAAAAATTAACCTTTGCCGAGCTCAGATACTATCTAGCAACAGCTGCAGCGCGCATTCCACAGCTTGCTCTCGTATCTCATTGCGCTGACCACTCAGCACCTTGATGGTGGCAGACTCAACTTCGCACAGTGCTTGCACCGACGTGTCATTTTCGGCCCGAATTACCTCGACGCCCTCAGGGCCGGCGCAGGCAAGAAACACCTCCCCGACAGGATGACCGTCCTGGGAATCAGGACCTGCCACACCAGTCAGGGCCACGGCCCATGTGGCATCACAAACCAGTCGTGTGCCCTTGGCCATCGCCGCGGCGACTTCGGCGGAGACTACCCCGAATTCATCGACAAACTCTTGCGGCACATGAGCCAAAGCCACCTTGAGGTCACTCGCATACGTGACAAGCCCGCCCCGCAGCACCGCCGATGAGCCTGGTACCTGCGCAATGGTTGCACTTGCTAAGCCCGCTGAGAGAGACTCGCAAAAAGCTAGGGTTTCTCCACGCTCAGTAAGCTGACGAACAACCTGGGCGGCACGCATCTAGTTGTGCCTTCTTGCATCCATGAGATACTGCGCACCGGTAACAACCGTCACGGCAACCGCTAGCAGCATAACAACGTAGGACGGGATGTCCATCCAGCCCGGCAATGGGCACAGGTAAAGTGCAACAGCCAAAGACTGAAGAACTGTCTTGAGCTTGCCGCCCTTTGATGCAGGCACGACCTTGCCGTTGCGCAACATCCACATGCGCCACAAGGTGATGCCGAACTCGCGGAACAAGATGACAACGGTGATCCAGACGGGAAGCACACCAATGATGTTCAAAGACACCAAAGCGGCCGTCATCAACGCTTTATCAGCGATTGGGTCAGCAATCTTTCCGAAGTCAGTTACCAGACCACGTGCTCGCGCAATGTCGCCGTCGAGCTTGTCAGTGGCCATCAGGACAGCGAACAGACCGAAAGCCCACCACTGTTGTCCGGATAGCACCAGCCACACGAAGACGGGGATAAATAAGATGCGCAAACTGGTCAGAACATTTGGCAGGTTCCAGTTGGATGGCTTTGCTGCCCCGGAACCTGAATTCGCGCTATCTTTTGGAGTGGTCACACAAAACATAATACCGTGCATGAATTATTAACGAACCACCCCACCGACATGGGCTGAGAAATCCGTACAATCGGACAGATGAAGTTCTTCGCAGTTACATACGAGTACAACCCAAATCACCCTCGCCTGGATGAAGTTCGCCCTGAACACCGCGAGTTTATTTCTACTTTGAACAACCAGGAACAGATCCTGGGTTCCGGTCCTTTCACTGATTCCAAGGGCGGCGCACTCATCGTGCTCCAGCTCGATGAAGACACCGTCCTCGAAGACGTCATCACCATCATGGACGGTGACCCCTACTGGATCGAGGAGCTAGTGCAAAAGCGCGAAATCCGCGAATGGAACCCGGTCATTAACTCCTTCGAAGACTAGGCACAGCTACTCACACCCCCAATAGGCAAAGAAAGGCGGGCACCAGTCTCTACACGATGTAGAGCTGGTGCCCGCCTTGAAGTGTTTTATTGCCTCGGTTGCTTGAGCTCACCGAAGTAATTGGCTACTTACCGTTTGGCAATTCGCTTGCTGGAAGCTCAGAAGCATAACCAACCAAGTCACCCTTCATGTTGCGGACAATCTTGTTGGCCTCCTCATCCCAGTCATAGTGGTTGTGGGAAATGTGGATGCCGCCTTGTGCTTCATCACGCTTGTTCTTGATGATGGAAGCAACGACGGTCACCACAAGCACACCGACGATGACCAACAGCGATGTGGTGGTGCCCACCTCAGGCACAGCAACATTTTCGCCACCGTTAATAAAAGGCAGATTGTTCTCGTGCAATGCGTGCAGCAGCAGCTTGACGCCAATGAAGCCCAAGATGATGCCCAGACCGTAGGACAAGAAGACCAGGCGGTCCAGCAGGCCATCCAGAAGGAAGTACATCTGGCGAAGACCCATCAGAGAGAACGCGTTGGTGGTGAACACCAGGAATGGCTCCGAAGTAATACCGTAGATAGCAGGAATGGAGTCAAACGCAAACATGATGTCAATCAGGCCAATAGCAATCAGCGCGATAAACAGTGGAGTCAGCGCAAGCTTGCCCTTCTTAGGTCCAGACTCTTCGCGGTGGGTCAGCTTGTCGCCGTGGTAGCGCGGAGTCACGTGAACTACCTTGCGCAGCCACTTAATGATCATCATGTCATTAGGGTCGGTCTCTTCCGCATCACGAATCTCATCGATGATGAGCTTGACTGCGGTAAACAGCAGGAAGATTGCGAACAGGTAGAACACGTCCGACCAAGCAGCAATGACTGCTGCGCCCAGCAAAATGAAGATCAAGCGGAAAATCAGCGCCAGCACGATACCGATGAGAAGCACCTTCTGCTGGTACTTACGCGGAATCTTAAACGCGCCCATAATCAGAGCGAAGACGAACAGGTTATCAACCGACAGAGCCTTTTCTGTCACATAACCCGTGTAGTACTGCATCGCGTGCTCTTGGTCCCACAGACCCCAGACCAACAGGCCGAAGAGCAATGCAATGGCAACGTAGAACGCGGTCCACGTACCCGATTCTTTCAGGGTTGGTTCGTGTGGCGTTTTAACGTGGGAATAGAAATCAAAAATAAAGAATCCGGCAATGACGGCACCCGTCAGAAGCCAAATCCACAAAGGTACACCCATGGTTTTATCCTCCGGTCTCAGGAAACTTAGATTGACCGGAGGTCTCCCCCGCCTGCATTCGCGGGCCGACACGACCGGGAGAATCTATCCTGCATCAATGGTGACGCAATCAAATTCTGCCGTGTTGACGATCAGTGCCAATTAACGGGGTACTCCCCTCCAAGACTTCTTACACTCTACACGAAAACCCCACCCAATCAACGTCTCAACATTTGGGTGGGGTCTCGGACTAGAACGCGCCTGAAGTGGGGTTGTAAGTCGCCTGCACGGTGCGGGCATCCCCCTCATCACCGGATGCAGGGTCCTCCTCTGCAGCGCTGTTGGCTTCAGCCTCAGCAGCCATTTCGTCCTGGACTTCCTTCGGCGCATCCGCTGGGTCCGCGCCCTTGATCATCCAGACGATGGTTTCGAGCTCTTCAGGTTTGACCAGAACCTCACGAGCCTTGGAACCTTCAGAAGGTCCGACCACGCCACGTGATTCCATCAAGTCCATCAAGCGGCCGGCCTTAGCGAAGCCGATGCGCAGCTTGCGCTGCAGCATGGACGTGGAGCCCAACTGGGAGGTAACAACCAGGTCGACTGCCTCAAGCAGGTCGTCCATGTCCTTACCAATGTCGTCATCGATTTCCTTCTTGGCTGCCGATGCCTTCTCTTCGGTAACGCCCTCGGTGTAGTTCGGCTGCGCCTGATCCTTGGCGGCTTCAACCACAGCGTGGACTTCTTCGTCAGCAACGAAAGCGCCCTGAACACGCACCGGACGGCCACCCTGTGGGATAAACAACGCGTCACCCATACCGATGAGCTTCTCAGCACCACCCTGGTCCAGGATGACTCGGGAGTCAGTCAAAGAAGATGTCGCAAATGCCAGACGGGATGGAACGTTGGTCTTAATCAGACCAGTAACAACATCCACGGATGGACGCTGGGTTGCCAGCACCAGGTGGATACCTGCCGCACGTGCCTTCTGAGTAATACGCACGATGGAGTCCTCAATCTCCTTCGGCGCAGTCATCATCAAGTCAGCCAGCTCGTCCACCACACACACGATAAATGGGTACGGACGCATTTCGCGCTGCGACCCCGGAGGGGCGGTCAGCTCACCTGAGCGAACCTTGCGATTGAAGTCCTTGATGTGGCGAACACGCGCGGACTTCATGTCCATGTAGCGCTGTTCCATCTCCTCCACCAGCCACTGCAGCGCAGCGGCAGCCTTCTTTGGCTGAGTAATGATTGGGGTAATCAGGTGCGGGATGCCTTCATAAGGAGTCAGCTCCACCATCTTCGGGTCTACCAGAATCAGACGAACGTCTTCTGGGGTCGCACGAGTCAGCAACGAGACCAACAGCGAGTTCACAAACGCCGATTTACCGGAACCAGTGGCACCCGCAACCAGCAGGTGCGGCATCTTCTGCACGGAGGCTGAGATAAACTCACCCTCAATGTCCTTGCCCAGACCAATCAGCATTGGGTCGTGGTCCGCGATAGTCGCTGGGGCTTCCAGCACCTCACGCAAACGCACCATCTCGCGGTCTGGGTTCGGAACCTCAATACCTACAGCAGACTTGCCCGGAATTGGGGTCAAAAGACGCACATTCTCGGTCGCAACGGCATAAGCCAGGTTGGACTGCAGGTTCGTAATCTTCGATACCTTGACGCCAGGTCCCAGCTCGATTTCGTAGCGGGTCACTGTTGGGCCGCGGCTAAAGCCGGTGACCGCAGCGTTGATCTTGAACTCTTCAAAGACGTCCGTGATCGCTTCAATAGTGCGGTCATTAACTTCCGTGCGCCCCTTCGACGGCGCGCCCGGGGTCAACAAGTTGGTCTCTGGGATTACGTAATCGGGCGCCTCGAATGCAGCAGATTCGCTACCGAAGGCCTCGTCTTTATCCTCAGTATGTGGATCGGCAGTTGGCTTACCGGTGACAGGATCAATACCAGATCGGGCCAAGATAGCTTGACGCATGGCGTCTTGGGAAGACGACACAACATCGCCATCGCCGCTGCCTTCGCTCGCCGGTTCAGCAGCTCTAGTAGGCGTCGCACTTGGCTTGTCGATGATCCGCGTAGGCTCAGCCTTCTGCACCGGGTTGGCAGGAGCTGGCTTAGATGGGGTCGGCGTGGTCATTGCCGGTAGAACCTGCGTGTCATTTTCAGACGGGCCTTCATCAACCGGGTAGCGGCCTGGTTCCGGCGCGTCTTGTGGTAGATCCTCGGTCGGATATGCCTCCATTGGGCTGCGCGGTGCGGAACGAGAAGTTGGACGTGGACTAACCCGCGGGCTTACGCGTGTAGTGCGGGTGCGTTCGCGTCCGCGTTCGATATCCGCGATGTCATCGCTGACAGAGCCATAAAGGTCATCGCCCTCGTCCTCGTCATACTCGTCCTCTGCGTCAGCAGGCGACATGGTCTGCTTAATAAGTGCTGTGATGTAATCAATCGCCTCGCGCACGGTGATGCCGGTGACGCGCAGTGCGCCGTAGATAATGACGAGGATAAGCAGTGGGACAGCAACGTAGGAAGAAAAGCCTGCTGCCAACAATCCACCGGTCCAGGCACCGACCGCGCCGCCGGCAGCGATGCGCTCATCCCACGCACTCGGATTGCCTGCAAACAGGTGAATGAGACCCAACATGGCCACGATGATCATTGTGGTGCCAATGATGACGCGAGTCGGGATACCCGTCTCCGGAGCGCTAATGTCAAGCATCAGGGCTAGAGCTAACGCGATTAGTGCAACTGGAAGCACCAATGCACCAGCGCCGATGACCAAGTGAATGGCATGGGCAACCGCGGCACCAATCGGGCCAGCAATATCCAGCCACACGGATGCACCAACGATAGCGGCAATGCCCAACAGGATCAGGCCGACAGCATCCGGGTTGCTTACGCGCCAGCCTGGCGAGTCTGCCTTCTCTACGGTGTCTTCTTCTACCTCATCGACATCACCAAAGTCATCGAGGGAAAGCTCTTCCTGAATTGGCTCTTGGCGCGCCTTAGAAGTCACGCTTGATTTGCGGCGCTTGCGCCGTGCGGGTTTGTTCGAAATGTCGTCATACTCCCTTGCATGTCCGAACTGATCATCATCTTCATTTAATTCGCGGTCATTGTCACCGTCATAATCTTTAGACGGTTTCAGACTCGCCATTCCGTCGCCTACTGAGCGTGTCACACTTCCAACGCCCCGGGCTGTTGCACCAAGAGCTTTGGACAAGCCACGTCCAACCGCACCAAAGGCGCTACCGGTTCGCTGATGCGAGTTGGTAGCGCTTGGGGTTACTTGCAGTTTGGTTTCTGCGGCGGATCCGCCTCGCGCGCGAGCAGGCCGAGACCGGTTAGCACTCTTGGTGCTAGAACGTGGCCGGCGTGACGAGCGAGAAGCATTCTTGACAGACATGCTTGTAACTTTAGCCGCAGAAACACCTCTCGTCACATTAGCCACACGGAGATCGCAGGATTTCCTGAAACTAGATTCTGGGCGAAAGTATCGCTCAATACTTAACGGACGATCTTGGATTCATCCCCATTGATTGTCACATCGACGACATCACGGCCTGAAGCCCAGAGCAACAACTCCCCTACTTCACCACTGACGCGGATGACATCGTTGCCGTTGCGCGCAACGCCCTTCTTGTCCGCTGCAACGATTCGATCAAAACCACGAGGATGAAGCACAACTGGGCTGTGTGATTTCTTCAGCATCATCGGCGCCATCATTTTCAGCGATCCGTAAAGCTGCTTCTGCGCTTCCTGGGATAATGGTTGAGGCGTGGTCCTGCCATTAGCCCGGCGCACATCCTCGTGGTGGATAAAGTTCTCCGACGTATTCATTTGTTTATCAATGAACTTAACAGGCTTCGGTGGTCCAGCAGCCCATTCCTTAACTACTTCTTCATAATCACGCTCTAAGGTTTTCTGCGTTAAGTCTTCTAGGCGCGGTTCTAGTTTGGAGATAAACATTCCGCCCGCAGCGTCAATGCGGTTTTCCCGGATCCATAAGTGTGCCGCAAGATCTTTGGTCTCCCAACCTTCGCACAGTGTTGGAGAATTAGGACCAAGGTCAATGAGAAGAGCTGCTAATTGGCTTCGTTGAGCATTGGAAAAAGTCATGTCCCCCAGCATAGACATGCTGGGGGACATTGAGCTGAAGCAGTCCTAGGAGATTACTGGGAAGGACGGGTTGCCTTGACGTCCTCATCATCTGCAACCAATACTTCGCGGGAAGTGGCGATAATGGTTGGCAAAATAACTGGCTCACGCTTGTACTGGGAATCCATAAGCTTGGACACCTTGCGGCGCAGACGCTGAACCATACGGTAAGTGTCGTTCTCACCTTCAGAAGCCAAGTCGTTCATGGTGCTTTCGACCAGTTCGGCTACCTCTGGAATGATGCCGCGGTCATCATCGCTAAAGCCCGTGGTGGACACGGTTGGGTGCTCCAGCAGACGCGAAGTGCGGTTATCAATGACACAGGTGATGGATACAACGCCGCCGGAACCAAGGTTGGTGCGGTCCGCGAGGGTATCTGCGTCGACATCGCCCATGTTGACACCGTCAACGTAGAGGTGACCAACGGTGAGCTGACCAACAACCTGTGCGCGACCATCTTGCAGGTCAACAACCACACCATCTTGTGCAAGCACAACGCGGTCGCGGTCAACACCGGTGGAGATAGCCAGTTCCTTGTTGGCGCGCAGGTGGCGCCACTCGCCGTGTACTGGCATCGCATTCTTGGGACGCGCTGCGTTGTACAGGAACAGAAGCTCGCCGCCGTAGCCGTGGCCTGAAGCGTGAACCTTTGCTTCCTTGTTGGTGATAACTTCCGCACCAATCTGGGACAGCATGTTCATAACACCGTAGACGGCTTCCTCGTTCCCCGGAATCAGGGAGGAAGAGAAGATAATCATGTCGCCATCGCGAACAGTGATCTGACGGTGCTCACTGCGCGCCATGCGTGACAATGCCGCCATTGGCTCGCCCTGGGTACCGGTGGTAATCAGAACAACCTTGTGCGGAGCCATCTTTGCTGCGTCTTCAATGGAGATGATGGTGCCGCGTGGCACCTTCAAGAAGCCCATCTTCTCAGCGATTTCCATGTTGCGCATCATGGAACGGCCATTGAAAGCGACCTTACGGCCAGCCTTCACTGCAGCATCAATTGCCGCCTGAACACGGTAAACATTGGAAGCGAAGGTCGCGATGATGACACGCTGGCGAGCTCCGGCAACCAGACGGTTGAAGGTTGCCGGGATGTCACCCTCAGATGCGGAAACACCTGGGATGTTTGCATTCGTCGAGTCACACAGCATGAGGTCAACGCCCTCATCACCGAAACGAGACAGCGCAGGCAGGTCGGTTGGACGACCATCAAGTGGGGTCTGGTCCAGCTTGATGTCACCGGTGTGGATGACGTTGCCAGCTGGAGTGCCCAGCATGACGCCAAGTGCATCTGGAACAGAGTGGTTAACTGCCCAGAAGCGTGCACGGAATGGACCGTAGCTAACATCGGACTTCTCATTAACCTCAATGAACTTTGGACGCTGACGGTGTTCCTTACACTTCGCAGCAATCAGCGCGATGGTGAAACGGGATGCAACGATTGGGATATCGGAGCGCAGCTTCAGCAGCCATGGAATCGCACCAATGTGATCCTCGTGTGCGTGGGTGACAATCAAGGCTTCAATCTTGTCAATTTTGTTCTCGATTGGCCCAAAGTCAGGCAGAATCAGGTCGACGCCTGGCTCGCCGGAGGATGGGAAGAGCACACCACAGTCGATAACCAACAGCTTGCCGTCATATTCAAAGACGGTCATGTTGCGGCCAATTTCAGAAATGCCGCCCAATGCGTAAATACGCAAAGAGCCGTTAGCCTGCTTTGGTGGTTGTGGCAGACGCTTGGTCAGATCCGCACCCTGCATGGACTTAGGAACGTTGCGACGGTTGTTGTTGTTTCCACCACGACGGTTGTTGCGGCCACCCTGGTTGCCACCGCCCTGGTTATTGTTGCCGCCTTGGTTGTTCTGGCCGTTGTTTTGACCATTGTTGTTCTGGCCATTGCCGCCACGGCCACGACCGCGGGAACCACGGGAACGGGAGCGACGGTTGTTGTTGCCACCCTGGTTGTTGTCCGAGGAGTTCTTCTCGGAGTTTCCAGCGTTGCCGGAATTTTCAGACTTCTGCTCAGCAGGGGCATTGTTTGATACCGCGTTTGCAGAGTTATCTGGGGCCTGGAAAACAGGCGAAGCCGATTCATTCGAAGCGGTTTCCTGCACCTCCGCTGGTGGACCCGCCTTTCGGGTTACCTTACGGGGACGGTTACGGGATTCATTCATTCTTTAAGGACTCCAGCCTTCTTCATTGTCCTGCGGAGATCCTCGAGCTCATCGGCGCTTGCGCCGACTACTGGCAAACGTGGATCTCCAACTTCAATGCCCTGCAGTCGCAGGGCTTCTTTTGCAAGTGTTACGCCTCCGAGACGGGCCTGTTGCTCCGCCAGAGGGATAAGAGTTTGTGCGTTAATCTCCCGTGCACGCTCAATGTCGCCGCGGTCAAAAGCGTCCCACAGTTCAGCCAGCTCGCGTGGAGCTGCATGGCCCACTACTGAAATAAATCCGGATGCGCCAACAGACAACCATGGCAGGTTGAGTGGGTCATCACCGGAGTACCACGCAAGATCAGTTTCTGCGATCAAACGTGAGGCAGCTGCAAAATCGCCCTTTGCGTCTTTTACAGCCTTAACGGTGGGAAGTTCTGACAAACGCAGCAAGGTATCAGTCTCAACTGGGATACCTGAGCGTCCAGGGATGTCATAGACACAGATAGGTAAGTCTGTGGCATTCGCTATCGCTGCAAAGTGCGCGTAGACACCTTCTTGTGACGGCTTCGAGTAATACGGCGTCACAATCAACAGGCCATCCGCGCCAGCATCAGCACACTTCTTTACCAGCTCAACCGAGCTCGCAGTGTTATTCGTGCCTGCGCCGGCGGTGATCTTGGCCCGGTCTCCTACTTCATCCTTTACAGCTTTGAGCAGTTCCAGCTTCTCATCCACAGTAGTAGTGGGTGATTCTCCAGTGGTGCCAGACAGGATCAAAGAATCCAAGCCGTTGTCCACCAGGTGTGCGGCTAGCTGCCGAGCCTTCTCCACGTCGAGTGCGCCGTCACCATCAAAGGGAGTGACCATAGCGACACCAACGCGGCCAAAGTGCTCGACACCTGTCCTTGCTGTCATACCTGTGCTCATGGCAATCAAGATTACCCGCTTGCCCATCATTTCGGCATATCGGTGCCCGTGTGTGGCGAAAATCGGGCCCTAGCCTGGCACTAGGCTAGGCATAAGGCGAGGATGCCATCTCCGTACCATCTGCCAGCGTGGAGATATTAAAATCATCAAAAAGCACCGGTGCTTGTGCCTTTAACAAGCGCAAACAAGCGATAGCTACACTGCGAATTTCCACATCTGCATACTCTGTTGCTCGCGCGCCGATAAAGTGCCGCCAGGCACGATAGTTTCCAGTCACAACAATGCGTGATTCGGTGGCATTAGGAAGAATCGCTCGTGCCGCCTGACGTGCTTGTTTCATGCGCAATATGGCATTGGGTTCATCGGCAAGCTTCTCTTCAAGCGAACGCAACAGCTCCTCATACACAAAACGCGTATCATCAACAGCTTCTAGGAGCAGCCGCGACAATTGCTCATCATCTGCAATGGACTTCGGAACTACTACTTCCGCATCCTCCGGATGCACAAAGCGCTGCGAAAGCTGCGAGAAAGAAAAGTGACGGTGACGTACCAGCTCGTGACATGCCGAGCGGGAAATGCCTTGAATATATAACGTCGCGGTGGCGTGTTCTAACAGCGCCTCATGGCCCACCTCCAGCAGATGCCGCAAGTAGGACTCATTGGTTTGCGTACGCGGATTCGGCTTGTCGAAGGAGTCATAGCAGGCACGCCCAGCAAACTCTACGAGCGCTTCTGCATCCGACGCCTTCTCATCGCGTTCCCATGCTGGCTGCGGGGGTTTGTGAAACTGCGTTGCAGCTATCAGCTGTACATCTAGGTTGACTTGCTCAGCCATCTATAGCCCCAAGAACTTTTCCAGACCATAAGACAGACCTGGGAACTTCTCGATTTCGCGAACACCCAGCAAAACGCCTGGGGTGAACGAACTGCGGTCATAAGAGTCCTGGCGGATGGTCAAAGACTGTCCTTCCGCACCAAAGATAACTTCCTCATGCGCAACCATGCCGCGGGTACGAACAGCGTGAACCGGAATGCCATCAATGAGTGCGCCGCGTGCGCCGTCCAAAGTCTGTTCTGTCGCATCTGGCATAGCGCCCAAACCTGCTTCCGCACGTGCTTGCGCGATACCTTGTGCAGTGTGAATAGCGGTGCCAGACGGCGCGTCCAGCTTGGTTGGGTGGTGGTATTCGACTACCTCAGCGGTCTCAAAGTACTGCGCAGCCTGGCGCGCAAAAACCATGGTCAACACGGCGGAGATAGCGAAGTTGGGAGCAATCAGAACATTGCCAGCGCCTTCTTGCGCGGCCCACTGTTCAACCTGCTGCAGGCGCTCCTCGGTAAAGCCGGTGGTGCCTACTATGCAGTGAATGCCCTGGGCGATGCAGTATTCCAAGTTTCCCATGACCGAGTCTGGCTGGGTAAAGTCCACCACTACTTCTGCGCCATTGACGGCCAAAAGCTCCAGGGAGTCATCGCGGCCAATGGTTGCCACGAGCTCCAGGTCTTCGCTTGCCTCGACGCCTTGGACGATTGCCTGACCTACGCGACCTTTAGCCCCGAGTACACCGACTTTAATAGTCATCTACACCTTCTCCTTGAATCAAGCATGAAATGGTTTGGTTGAAAGTTCTTTTTCTCTAGCGCTCCAGTGTAGCGAGATGCGCTGCTAAGGTTTTAACCATGCGCATTTATATTGCTTCCGTATTCGTTGATGACCTTGAAAAGGCCCAAGATTTCTACGTCAATAAGCTCGGTTTCGTTGTCAAAGACAGCGTTAAAAATGAGCACTTCTGGTGGCTGACCGTCACCAACCCAGACGGTGGTACCGAACTGCTTCTGGAACCAAACGGCCACCCAGCAGCGCAGGCTTACACCGAGGCGTTGCGCAAGGACGGTATCCCTGCCACACAGTTCCTTTCCGATGATGTTGAGGCAGAAACCGCAGCGCTCAAAGAAAAAGGCGTTGAATTCACCACCGAACCAACTGACTACGGCCACTCTGTGGTCTCTGCTTTTGATGACACCTGTGGCAACTTGATTCAACTGGTGCAGCTGAAGAACCAGTAAATCTCAACCTCACTGTTACCAATTTGTCTCAATAGACACTTCTTAAACAGCTAAACTGGGAGTATGTCTATTCGCCGTATTTCCCTATCCGCTCTGGGCTTGGTAACAGCCACCACTTTGCTTGCCGCATGCTCATCCCCTGCTGATGAGACTGCGGCTAGTTCTATTTCCCCTGCTACATCAGAAGAATCAACCTCCGACACAGCAGCGTCAGAGACAACACTTGAAGAGCAGACTTCGCCTACTCCAAGCACCGTTGAGGCAACCACCGATGGTTCACAAGCCATCACTCCCCTGGGCTCGCCAGATGTGACCGATAAGCAAGCCCGTCCATCAGAAGGCACCAGCCTGATTCCGAAGGGCGTACGCGTTGCCGATCACGGCGCTTTCACCCGCGTTGTCTTGGATTATGAAGGCGAAGGTAAGGCCGGCTGGTACACACAGTTGACGGCTGAGCCAGCACAGCAAGCATCCGGCTTTCCCATTGAATATGACGGCGCCACCGCCATCGTTATCGGTGTTGAATCCACGCCATGGCCATCCACTCCTGAGTTGGAAGAGGCCTACATGGACTCCGGCAAGGTTGAGGGCACTGCCGCCGGCGTTGTCACAGGCGTCGAGTATGTCAACACCTTTGAAGCTCAATCCCAATACGTCATTGGCCTCAACAAGGAATCCGCCTACTCAGTCACCTCTCTTGAAGGCCCACCGCGCGTTGTCATTGACATCTTGAACTAACCAGTTGAAGTGCCGCCCGCAGGATGCTACGGCGCCTTCACATGAAAACAAGCAGTGCTCCTAGCGGAATCAATCGCTCAGGAGCACTGCTTGTCATTTAGGCCAGATTAAGGCTTTTATTCCTCGACTGGAACCAGGGAGATCTTGCCGCGGTTGTCAATGTCCGCGATTTCAACCTGGATCTTGTCGCCAACGTTGACAACGTCCTCGACCTTTTCAATTCGCTCATCGCCACCGAGGTTGGAGATGTGAATCAGACCGTCACGGCCCGGGGTGATGGACACGAATGCGCCGAAGGCAACGGTCTTTACAACGGTGCCCAAGAAACGCTCGCCGACCTTCGGCAGCTGAGGGTTCGCGATAGCGTTGACCTTCTCAATTGCCGCGTCAGCCGCTTCACCGGTGGTAGCAGAAACGTAAACAGTACCGTCATCTTCGATGGAAACGTCAGCGCCGGTTTCTTCGGTGATGGTGTTGATGGTCTTGCCCTTAGGGCCGATCAGCTCACCAATCTTAGAAACTGGAATCTTGATGGAGGTGATCTTTGGCGCCTGTGGGGACATCTCATCTGGACCATCAATGCCCTCAGCCATGATGTCCAAGATTTCCTCACGCGCGTTGCGTGCCTGCTGCAAAGCGTTAGCCAGAACCTCAGAAGGAATACCGTCCAACTTGGTGTCCAGCTGCAGTGCAGTGATGTAGTCGCTGGTGCCGGCAACCTTAAAGTCCATGTCGCCGAATGCGTCCTCAGCGCCGAGGATGTCAGTCAAAGCAACGAAGCGCTCTTCGCCCTTGACCTCACCGGAAACCAAGCCCATCGCGATACCTGCAACTGGTGCCTTCAGTGGAACACCTGCGTTGTACAGGGACATGGTGGATGCACAGACAGAACCCATGGAGGTAGAACCGTTGGAACCAAGCGCCTCAGATACCTGGCGGATGGTGTATGGGAACTCCTCACGGGAAGGGATAACTGGCAAGAGTGCGCGCTCCGCAAGTGCACCGTGGCCGATTTCGCGGCGCTTTGGAGAACCAACGCGGCCGGTCTCACCGGTGGAGTATGGAGGGAAGTTGTAGTGGTGGATGTAGCGCTTGGACTCAACTGGGGTCAGGGAGTCAATGGTCTGCTCCATCTTCAGCATGTCCAAAGTGGTCACACCAAGAATCTGGGTCTCACCGCGCTCAAACAGTGCCGAACCATGAACGCGTGGAATAAGTCCGATTTCAGCGCCCAAGTCACGGATGTCCTCTGCTGCACGGCCATCAATGCGGAAACCTTCGGTGAGGATCTTCTCACGCACGATTTCCTTCATCAGCTGGTTGTATGCAGCACGGATCTGCTTGGAAGCATCACCTTCGGTGAAGACCTCAAGAAGCTGTGCTTCTACTTCTTCCATGTGCGCGTTGGTTGCATCCTCGCGCTCCTGCTTCGCAGCAATGGTCATCAGCTGACCGAGCTTCTTCTCAGCCTTGCGAGCGACTGCGTCGTAGACCTCATCAGCGAATGGTGGGAAGAGTGGGAATTCCTTCTTCTCCTTCGCCGCGCGCTCCGCCAAACCTGCCTGTGCTTCACATAGGGACTTGATGAATGGCTTTGCTGCTTCCAGGCCCTCAGCAACGGTGGATTCCTGTGGTGCTGGAGCACCCTCAGCAATGCGCTCATGAACGTGAACGCCAGCGCCAGCTTCAACCATCATGATGGCAACGTCTTCGACGTTCTTGCCCTTGTTCTTGCGGGTGACAATACGGCCCGCAACAACCATTTCAAACAGTGCGCGTTCGTGCTGTTCAGCATTAGGGAACGCTACCCACTGGCCCTGTGGGTGCTTGTCATCAGAAAGCAGCGCCATGCGCACGCCGCCGACTGGGCCGGAGACTGGCAGACCAGAAAGCTGGGTTGCAGCCGAGGAGCCATTAATGGCAATGACGTCATAGTATTCCGCTGGGTCCAGGCTCAGAACAGTGTTGATGACCTGAACCTCATTGCGCAGGCCCTTCACGAAGGTTGGGCGCAGTGGGCGGTCAACCAGGCGGCAGGCCAAGATCGCCTCGGTAGAAGGACGGCCTTCGCGGCGGAAGAAAGAGCCTGGGATCTTGCCGGCTGCGTACATACGCTCTTCCACGTCCACGGTCAGTGGGAAGAAGTCAAAGCCTTCACGTGGCTGGTTGGATGCAGTCACGGTGGTCAGCAACATGGTGTCATCATCAAAGTAAGTGGTGACAGAACCATCAGCTTGGCGGGCAAGCTGGCCGGTTTCAAAGGTGATGGTGCGGGTACCAAAGTCACCGTTGTCTAGGACTGCGGTTGCTTCGAGGGTGCCAAAGTCTTCATCGCGTGCGAAGCTGACCTGGTTGTTTGGGGTTTGCGCTTTCCCGCTATTGCGTGGGCTCATAAAGAGAGGATCTCCTTCGTAGAGTATCTGGCGATCATCGATGTCGCCATCAGAATTGTTCATTTACGTATTTTTGCACGTACGACGCTCCATAGTCTACCAAACTCCCAGCTCGTACACACTGCCAGTCCACTAGATTTGACAATGTGGGGCAAAACATAAACTAACGCCGCTGCGAGTTCGTTAAAACAAGCAGCGGCGTTAGTTAAAAGCTTTAAAAGCTTAAGCAACCCAATTGAGGCTTAGCGACGCAGACCCAGACGGGAGATCAGGTCACGGTAGCGGTCAACGTTGTTAGCTGCCAGGTACTTCAGCAGACCACGACGACGACCAACCATAAGCAGCAGACCACGACGAGAGTGGTGATCGTGCTTGTGGAACTTCAGGTGCTCGGTCAAGGTGTTGATACGGGAGGTCAGCATTGCGACCTGTGCCTCTGGAGAACCGGTGTCGGTCTCGTGGAGGCCGTATTCCTTGAGGATTTCAGACTTCTTCTCAGCGCTCAATGCCATGAGATTTTCTCCTGTTAATATTTCAGTCCGCATTAAATCAAACAGCTAGGAGCTGCTACTAAGCAACTGCTGCGAACCGCAGTCACAAAGCGATGTCCAACATTACCCTTTACTGAGCCAAACGGGCAAATAGTTGCCCAAGCTTATCGATGAAATCAGGCACGAACGCATCCACGTCCACACCCACGGCAACGCGGGTTTCAACCTCGGAACCATCCCAGCGTCCAATGGTGCGCCCTACCGTCGGGCCTTCGGTGTCAACTTGAAGCGGCAGAATCAAACAATCCACGAGGTCAGGATCTACGGCCACGGCAACAGCTAGCGGGTCATGCAGCGCGCAGCCATCCATGTGAGGATTGTTTTCTTGATAAGCGTCGATGTAATAGCCAGCCATATCCGCAAAGGCATCTCCCGCCGCAGTACCGCGCCAGGAGTCTGCCTCAGCCCGAGTCAGCTGGGTTTGCATGGTGACGTCTAAGCCCACCATAGTCATATCTTCAGCGAGCTGGTAGACGGAATTGGAAGAAACTGGATCCTGGGAGATATTTGCCTCAGCAGCCGGTGAAACGTTGCCCGGCACAGTCAGTGCACCACCCATGGTAACCATGCGAATCCCGCGCAAGGCCTCATCTTTTTCCAGAGCTTTGGCGGTGGTGGTTTGCGCGCCGGTGGGCACAACAACTAGGTCCTCGCCGTACTTCGCAGCAGATTCGATGAGAAAGTCCACGGCCTCGCCAGCGGACTCAGCATTATCCGTAGCGATATTTACTTCCCCAACGCCGTTGGTGCCATGAATGCGGGCGGAAGCTTCAGAGACCACAAACCCTTCAATTTCCACGCCGGCATAGACCGGAATATCCGGCTGTCCCAGCAGTTTCAGCAAGGCCCGGGTATTTGCCATGCCTTGCTCGATAGTCACGTTGCCATAAGTTCCGGTGACACCAATGAGTTCAATGTCGGGGTGGGCAATGGCATAAGCCAGTGCAAATGCGTCATCAATGCCGGTATCGAGGTCCAGAATCATTTTCATGGGCGTCTATCCTTCTGTTTGTAGAAAGTAAGTCTCTGGCGCAAGCTTATGCTCAGCGGCATCGGTAGCAAGTACCTCACGGGTTTTCAGCACGTCTTTCGCCATGACTTCTAGCAACTGCTCCACTGAGTCGAACTTCTCCATGTCACGTACATGATCAACGAATTCAACCTGAACATCATGGCCGTACAAATCTGCTTCGCGGTCAAGGACGAAGGACTCTACGGAGCGCTGTTCATCGCCGAAAGTCGGATTGGTTCCCACAGAAATCGCTGCTGCATAGGCAATGCCTGGTTCCATGTTTCCACTCACCGGGGCTCCCGTTGGAATGATGGTTAACCAGCCGGCATACACGCCATCGGCAGGCAATGCGACTGTGTCATGGAAATACTGGTTCGCTGTCGGAAAACCTAACTCCTTGCCGCCACGACCGGCACCGCGCACCACCGGGCCGGAGACGGAAAAGTGCCTGCCTAACGCCCAGTTGGCGCGCGCGACATCACCCTGGGACAGGTAATCGCGCACCGTGGTGGACGAAATCCGTACACCTTCATCATCCAGCAAGTCAATAACTTCAACGGACATGCGGGATTGGCAAATGTTCATCAAAGAGTCAGCGGTACCAGCGGCGTTTTCACCAAAGGTGAAGTTCGCGCCCACCACAACATGCGCGGCGTGCAGCGTGTCCTCCAGCAGAAACTCCACATATTTTTCCGGAGAGATTCCAAAAAGTTCTTTGGTGAAGTCAATGACTAAGACTGCGTCAATGCCATAGATTTCCGCCAATGCGAAACGCTCAGACAAAGTGGTAATCCCCAGCGGTGCACGACGCGGCAGGAATACAGAAACCGGGTGCGGGTCAAAGGTGACCATGACGGCTTTTGCTCCCACGGAGCGGGCTTTAGAAACAGTTGCATTAATCAGTTTTTGATGTCCACGGTGTACACCGTCAAAGACACCAATGGTGACTGCACTGTTGTTTAAGTCCGCGGGGACTTCTGCTGTTCCGTACCAAATATCCACGCCTTACATGCTAGATCATTTGGCTGCAGATTAGACTATGGCCTCATGACTGACTCAGGACTTGTTGTTGTGGATAAACCGGCCGGCATGACTTCTCATGACGTTGTCGCCCGCATACGAAGGGAGTTTGGCACCCGCAAAGTCGGCCACGCCGGCACCCTAGATCCCATGGCCACGGGTGTTTTGATCCTGGGTATTGAACGCGGCACTAAGTTTTTGGCGCACATGGTTGCAGCCACCAAAGCCTATGACGCCACCATTCGTTTGGGTGCTTCCACCACCACCGATGACTTTGAGGGAGAAGTCATTAACCAGACCTCTGCTGAGCACATCACTGATGAGCAAGCTTTGGCAGAAATTAAGAAGTTAACCGGCGATATCATGCAAAAGCCAGCGAAGGTCAGCGCCATTAAAATTGACGGCAAACGCGCCTACCAGCGTGTACGTGACGGCGAGGAGGTTGATATCCCTGCCCGTCCGGTGACAGTTAGCCGCTTCGATGTCAATGCCAGCCGTACCGAACCACGCGAGTTTGATGTCACCGTTGAGTGTTCATCGGGTACCTATATTCGCTCGTTGGCTCGTGATTTAGGCGATAGCCTGGGTGTGGGTGGGCATCTCACCGCCCTGCGGCGCACGGCGGTTGGGCCATTTTTGCTTGCCGATGCCTCCCCGATCGACAACCTACAGCTCTCCCTCACTCTCGATGAGGCACTTGTGCGTTGCTACCCACGCCTCGATGTCACCGAAGAAGAAGCAGCCAAGCTTGCCATGGGCCAATGGTTAGAGCCACGTGGGCTCAAAGGAACTCACGCTGCCGTTGGACCGGATGGCCGCTCCGTTGCATTGATCAAAGAACAGGGCAGGCGTCTAGCAACCGTCTTCGTCGCGCATCCTTCGACTCTCTAGACCTCGAAGCTCTGAAATACTGGCCTTAGTAGGCCAGGCGCTCGTGGCCAATGCCTTCTTCTACGGTGGTGGCCACGAGGACATATCCGTCTTGGACCATCCAACGGCCGCAAATGAATGGCACTGGGGTTGGGCGCACCAAGAGATAAGAAATCAAAGTGCCATCTTCGCGGATATCAATCTCCGCCTGGTCAAAACCTAGCCAGCGATGAGTCATGGGGAACCACGCTTTATAGGTTGCTTCCTTTGCGCAAAACAGCAATCTATCTGCATAGGGAATGCCCGCTTCGCGGAGGCGATTGATCTGTGGAATCTCGCCTGAGCGCGCAATCATGGACAACACGCCTTCGGGCAAAGGTTCTGCCTTTTCAGCATCGAGCCCGAGCGACAAAACCTTCTTTGTCGGCGCTACCACGGCTGCTCTAAATCCAGTGGTGTGCGTCAATGAGCCGGTAAACCCTTCCGGCCACAGTGGCATCCCACGTTCCCCGCGCAAAATGGGGTCTGCGCCTATATAACCTAGTTCCCGAAGTGCTTCGTGGGCGCACCAACGAGCATCACCAAATTCTGCCTTGCGGACTTCCACTGAATGTGAAACAAGGGATTGCTCCAGGGGATGCAAATTCTGGAAGTTGACGAGGTCGAAGCCTTCGGTGCCGGTTTTTACGTAACAAAAGCGGGCGACATCGGGAAAGAGGGAGGGCTCTAGCATGATCACTTCTCCTCCCCCATCGTCATCACAGGGTATGGCCACAATTGTTTACCTTCATGCGCCATCCACTCACGCGGGTATCCAAGTGAAACCTCGATATGGTCTACCCCATCAATCTTATCTACAGAAGGCATGTGTAGGTGGCCATATATAACAGCTTGTGCGTTATATCGTGTCGGCCATTGGCGTGTATGCCTAGAACCGCACCACAAGCCAATTTCCGCCCAGCGCATTTTCAGCGTCGGTTCCTGTACCAAGGGCCAATGATTAATCAAGATTGTTGGCCCTGAAATACGCGACAAACGCTTGATGGAATAAGCCAGCCGGTCCCAGCACCACGCGCGCACATCCACGAACGGCGCAATGGCAATCTCATCTGTCATCATGATCTGGCGCTCAGCGGCGGCCATAATCGCCTGTTCCACCGTGGTTCCTGGCGCGCGGAAAGAATAGTCATACAGGGTAAACAATGGCGCGATCGTGACGCCGTTGAATACTGGAAAAGGGTCTTCCGGAGTATCCACGTCGATTTCGCGGCAGCCTTCAACCAATTGGTTGTACTTGTCGCGGCCTTGATAGCGGTCTGTGGAGCGCGAGAACAGCTCATGGTTGCCCGGCACCCAAATGACTTTGGCGAAACGAGAACGCAGCTTCTTGAGCACTTGCACCACTAAGTCAGTGCGTTCTGCAACGTCGCCTGCAACAATCAACCAGTCAGACGGGTGTTGCGGTTGGATGTCATCAATTCTGCCGTTATTGGCCTTGACCGCAGCATGCAGGTCGGAGACCGCCCACAGTGTCGTGTGCGATGCCTTTCCAGCCATGTATTTACCCCTAGTGCTCGGTCATGTTGTAACTACTGAGACTTTAGCAGTCGCTTGTTTCTCTAAGGTCTATCGCGCGCCGCGGCACAAGCGTTAGCCCACAACCGCCCAACGCATGGAATAGAAGCGGAAGACCACGGCAATGGTGCGCAGTCCGATAAAGGCTGCCAAACCACACCAGATTCCCGCCAATCCTAAGTCTAGGAAGTAGGCGATCAAGATGCCTGGCAAGAAGCCGACGATGACGGAGCCAACGGTAATCGTGCGCAAGAACGCCGCATCTCCCGCGCCAAGCAGGACTCCGTCGATGGCGAAGAGAACACCACCGGCAACAATCATCGCAATCATGATCCACCACGGAATCCGCATGGCTTCTAGCACTGCTTCATCATTGGTGAAGATGCGCGGGATAAAAGCAGCGCCGAGCGCAAATACCGCTGCGAGTCCTCCAGAAAAGATCACCGAATAACCAATGATTTTTTGTCCGGCACTGCGTGCCGTATCAACGGACTTCGCGCCCAAAGCCGCACCGATAAGCGTTTGCGCAGCAATGGCAAGGGAATCCAGCACGAGCGTGAGGAAGTTCCAGATTTGCAACATAACTTGGTGCGCGGCCAAAGGAGACGTGCCAAAGCGCGCTGCGACTGCTGCAGCAGAAAGAAAAGCCACTTGCAGGCTGGCAGAGCGGATAATCAAGTCTCTACCCAGGACCAGTTGGCGTTTGATAACACTCGGGCGCAAACGCCACGAGACTGTGTGTTGCTTTTTCAACTCCAGCAAAAAGAGCACTGCGATAATGCCCATGCCCAGCACGTTGGCCCAGGCGGAGCCGACCAATCCCCAAAAATGCACGAAGATGGGGACGGCGATGGCACCTGGAATCAATCCAGCTAGTGTGAAATACAGTGGCTTCTTAGTATCTTGAATACCACGCAACCAGCCGTTGCCGGCCATCTCCACCAAGGTTATGGGAATAGCAAGGGCCGCCACGTGCAACCAGGCGGCTGTGAGTTCTGCAGTCTCTGGATTGCCAGTCATCCACAGCGCTATCTGTCCGCCGAAAAACCACATCACACAAGCCAGCGCGAAGCCGACTATCAGCGCGACGTACGTCGCTTGCACGCCTTCAGCGACTGCCTCGTCCTTCTTACCGGATCCGAACAACCGCGAAGAGCGCGCCGTGGTGCCATAAGACAAGAACGTCAACTGGGTGGTCACCACTGACTGCACCGCCGCAGCGGCACCAAGTGCCGCGAGCTGTTCCGCACCAAGGCGACCCACCACTGCTGTATCCAGCAGCAGATACAAAGGCATGGCTGCCAGCACACCGAGTGCTGGCAGCGCGAGGCCAAATACCTTCCGGGCAGAAACATGCTCGGCGGAGTTGCTGTTAGAGCTTGTCAACGATATTCACTAGTTCCGCAATAATTTCTTCTGGCTCACCCTGCGTCGAATAACCAGCAGCAGGCACATGTCCGCCGCCACCAAGACGCGCAGCGACCTGGGCGCAGTTCACGTCATTAGAGCGCAACGACACTGCCCAATACCCTGGCACCTGTTCCTTGAACACCACGCCCATATCGGTGCCGTCCAATGCGCGGACAAAGTCCACCATGGTCTCAACAGCAGAATCTGAATGGCCAGAAATCACATCATAACGACCATAAAGCACAGCAATGGTGTGGTTACCAGCAGGGACAATCTGGACATCGGCAAGCACCCTGCCCAGCATCTGCAAGTCCTCAGCGGTGGTGGAATCCAATAGATCCACGGAGATCTGCTTGGTGTCCAGCTCAAATTCCATGAGCTCCGAAGCCAAGGTATGCATTCGAGGTGAACCCCAGCGGAAACTGCCCGTATCCGTAACCAATCCGGCGTACATCGCATGCGCGATGTCATGGTTGATGGTCACGCCGAGCTCCTCCAGCACCGATTTCAATACCGTGGTCGTGGACTCACAACCTGCGACGACCAGGTTGATGTTGCCAAAGCCAGGATTCGACGCGTGGTGGTCAATGCAGACCACGTTTCCGCGGCGAATCATCTTGGCCAAATCTGGCGCCAAGACCCCAGTGCGATCCAGTGAGCCACAATCCACCGTGACATAAAGGTCATAACCTTGCGGCAAGGAGGTTGCAGTCTCCACGGTGTCCGTGCCAGGAATGGTGAAAAGATTCTCCGAAATAGGCCAATCTTGGCCAATCACGCAGCGCGTCTTTTTACCTAGCTGCTCCAGCGCAAGACGCAGCGTGGCCACCGAACCTAGCGCGTCAGCATCTGGGCGCAGGTGCGCCACGATGCACACGGAGTCAGCTTCCTGGAGTGCTCCCACCACTTGGGAAATTGAGGACTGTTGGGACATTGCCAGTTCTATTCCGCATCCGTCTTATAAGGATTCGCTTCGCCGGCTGGCTTCGCGTTCTCCTTGAGCTTTGCCAGTTCCTCATCACGTGCACGGGCACGTGCGAGCAGCTCTTCCATGTGGGCAGATGCTTCTGGAACCGCGTCAAACTCAAAAGACAGCGTTGGGGTGAAACGAACCTGCAACTGATCGCCCATGATCTTGCGCAGCTGGCCCTTGGCACGGTTGAGTGCCTCGGCAGCCTGATCCAGGTCTGGCTCCGAATCAATATCTACGCCGCGAACCGTGTAGAACACAGTCGCGTCATGCAGGTCGCCAGTCACGCGGGCGTCGGTAACTGTGACTAGTTCAAGCCTGCGGTCTTTAATTTCGCGTTCGATAGCGCTTGCCACAATAGTCTGAATGCGCTTTGCCATCCGGGCCGCGCGTGCATGGTCAGCCATGGTATTCGCCCTTTCTTCTACTTTTTTAAAACTCTGAACAATCCTAGTTCATTTCCTAGGAATCGAAAACACTTGCTTAAGGGCTAAAGAAGCCGGGCACAAGGCCCGGCTTCTTCAACTTTTCCAGTAGTGAGCAGAGCTAACTACTCACAATTACTACCTGATTAGGTACGTGGTACTTCAACTTCCTCGTATGCCTGAATCAAGTCGCCTACCTGAATGTCTGGGTAGGCCAAGACCATACCGCACTCGTAGCCAGCATTGATTTCGTTTGCGTCGTCCTTCTCATGACGCAAGGAAACAATCTTGGAATCGGAAACGATGACGTTGCCGTCGCGGACAATGCGAACCTTGCCGTTGCGCTTGACCTTGCCCTCGGTGACCATACAACCTGCGATGGTACCGATAGCGGAGGACTTGAACAGGGCACGGATCTCTGCCACACCGGTGTCGCGCTCTTCGTAGGTTGGCTTGAGCATGCCCTTGAGTGCCTGCTCAACTTCTTCGATAGCACGGTAGATGACGGTGTAGTAGCGAACGTCAACACCTTCGGCATTAGCCTCCTCGGTTGCCTTACCTTCAGCGCGAACGTTGAAGGCAATGATGACAGCGTCGGAAGCTGCAGCCAAGGAGACGTTGGTCTGGGTAACCGCACCAACGCCACGGTCGATGATGTTGAGCTGTACCTCGTCATCAATCTCAACCTCAAGCAGAGCGTCTTCCAGTGCTTCAACAGAACCGGCGTTGTCGCCCTTGAGGATGAGGTTAAGAGTCGAAGTCTCCTTCAATACTGCATCCAGATCCTCGAGGGAGACACGCTTGCGGGACTTAGCCTGCATTGCGGAACGCTTACGTGCATCTCGCTGAGCTGCGATCTGACGTGCAACACGGTCATCTTCAACAACGAGCAAGTTGTCGCCAGCGCCTGGAACACCGTTCAGACCATGCACCTGGACTGGACGGGAAGGTCCAGCCTCAGAGACGTCCTGACCGAATTCGTCGAGCATACGACGAACGCGACCAAACGCGTCACCGACAACGATGGAGTCACCGATACGCAAGGTACCGCGCTGAACAATAACCGTTGCCACTGGGCCACGACCGCGGTCCAGGTGAGCTTCAATGGAAACACCCTGTGCATGCATGTCTGGGTTAGCAGTCAGCTCCAGTGCCGCATCAGCGGTCAGAACAACAGCCTCGAGCAGGGCATCAATGTTGGTGCCCGCCTTAGCGGAGATGTCCACGAACATGGTGTCGCCACCGTATTCTTCAGGAACCAGACCGTACTCAGTGAGCTGGCCACGGATCTTGTCCGGAGCAGCCTCTGGCTTATCAACCTTGTTGACTGCAACCACAACTGGGATGTCCGCTGCCTTGGCGTGGTTAATTGCCTCAACAGTCTGTGGCATAACGCCGTCGTCTGCTGCGACAACCAGGATTGCCAAGTCGGTGGACTTTGCACCACGGGCACGCATTGCGGTAAACGCCTCGTGACCTGGGGTATCCAGGAAGGTTACGGTGCGCTCGCCACCATCGACATCGACCTGGGTCTGGTATGCACCAATGCCCTGGGTAATGCCGCCGGCCTCGCCAGCGCCTTCATTCGTCTTACGGATGGTGTCCAACAGACGAGTCTTACCGTGGTCGACGTGACCCATGACGGTGACAACAGGAGGACGCTTCGCGAGGTCTTCCTCTGAACCTTCATCATCACCGAACTGCAAGTCGAAGGACTCGAGCAGCTCACGGTCTTCGTCCTCTGGGGACACAACCTGAACGTCGTAGTTGACCTCAGCACCGAGCAGCTGCAAGGTTTCTTCCGAAACAGATGCAGTAGCGGTCACCATTTCACCGAGGTTAAACAGTGCCTGTACCAATGCTGCTGGATCCGCACCGATCTTCTCGGCGAAGTCAGACAGGGATGCGCCACGACGCAGACGAATGGATTCGCCCTTGCCGTCTGGAAAGCGTACGCCACCAACTACGTTTGGTGCGCGTAGCTCTTCGTACTCATTCCTCTTCTGACGCTTCGACTTCTTACCACGACGTGGTGCGCCGCCTGGACGGCCGAATGCACCAGCGGTGCCACCGCGACGTCCGCCGCGGCCACCTGGACCACTGCGGAAACCGCCCGGAGCGTTGCCACCCTGGCCACCTTGACCGCCGCCGGCGCCTGGGCGCCCGCCACGGCCACGTCCTCCGCCAGCTGCTGCCTTTTGAGGCATTGCTGCTGGGTTTGGATGTGAAGGCATCATTGCTGGTGATGGACGACGTCCGCCACCCTGGCCACCAGACTGCGGCTTGTTATCGCGCTCGCGGTTATCTGGACGGCCGCCCTCGCGCTTGTTGCCACCCTGTGGCTTCTGGCGAGGACCCTTTGCTCCACCTGGGCGAGGTGAAGGACGATCGCCTGAACCGCCACCGGAAGAAAATGGGTTGTTCGCAACGCGGCGGGAGCCGCCTGGCTTAGGCATGGAGCGTGGGGTTGGCTTGTCGCCACCCTCAGCACCTGGCTTCGGAGAACCAGGCTTTGGTGCATTTGCCTTTTGTGCGCCCGGCTTCGGAGTACCAGGCTTTGGTGCGCCCGGCTTGCCTGCGTCGGTCTTTGGTGCTTCTTGCTTCGCAGCAGCAGGCTTTGGAGTGCCTGGCTTTGGAGCTGCCTGAGCGGCCGGCTTCGGAGCAGCCTTCTTAGCTGCTGCCGGTGCTGGCTTGGATTCAGGCTTAGCTGGAGCTGGTTTAGCAGCGCCAGGCTTTGGAGCACCTGGTTTTGCTGCGCCTGGCTTTGCAGGTGCAGACTTTGGTGCCGCTGGCTTCTTAGCCGAGTCACCCTTAGCTGGGGCCTCAGCATTGTCGCCGCCGACGCCCTGTGCTTCATAATGAGCACGCATCTTCTTCACCACAGGTGGTTCGATGGTGGATGATGCGGTCTTTACAAATTCACCCTGCTCCTTGAGCGAAGTGAGTAGTTCTTTACTGGTAATTCCGAGCTGTTTCGCCAGCTCATGAACGCGTAGCTTACCTGCCACTTGTCTCCTCTTGGTTTCCCTAGAGGCGACAAGGCGCCCCTAGGATCAGTTACTGACTTTCATCGCTGATGCTTCATCGTTGTGTGCTCATCAGTGTTCGGTCTTCCTTACAATCTCGAAGGTCTTAGATATGTACTCACGTACTTGACCTGTATCCACGGGTGCGGACAGCCGGAGAGCGCGAGCGAATGCTCGGCGTTTCTCCGCAAGCTCATATGCAGCTAAATCTGGTGTTATCCAGGCTCCCCTGCCGGGAAGCCGTCTGCCGGGGTCGGGGATGATACGTCCATCTGTATCAGCCACCACACGCAATAACTCCGTGTCCGGCAGGCGCTTTCGTGTTGCTATGCACGTCCGAAGTCGGGTCATACCCAACTCCTTCCTGCTGCACGTGGGCCGTTAACAATCCTACTTGATATGTCGGCAAATTTGAACTTGCGACATTTCACCAGTGTTATTCTGCGCGTTATTCGGCGCGGTCCGCATCCGAATGGATATCAATCTTCCAGCCGGTGAGACGAGCCGCAAGACGAGCATTCTGGCCTTCCTTACCAATTGCCAAAGACAACTGATAGTCCGGAACAATCACGCGAGCGAATTGTGCTTCTGGGTCAACGATTTCAACGTTGACAACCTTCGAAGGTGCCAAAGCGTTGCCAACGTACACGCTTGGATCTTCATTGAAGTCAATGATGTCAATCTTCTCGCCACCCAGTGCCTTCATCACGTTGGTGACTCGCTGACCACGAGGACCAATGCATGCACCCTTTGCGTTGAGACCCTTGACCTTGCCGGTCACGGCAATCTTGGAACGGTGTCCCGCTTCACGGGCAATAGCAACCATCTCTACTGCACCATCAAGGACCTCTGGCACCTCCAGCTCAAACAGACCACGTACCAACTCAGGGTGAGTACGGGAAAGTAGTACCTGAACTCGTGCACCTTCTTTTTGCACGCCCACAACGTAGGCGCGAACACGGGTGCCGTGGGTCAGACGCTCACCAGGAATCTGCTCGACTGGAAGCAAAACGCCGTCCTGGGTCTTGCCTTCCTTGATGTCAATCTCCGTGCCCAGCTGAACAATGACAATGCCACGCGAGTTAGCGTGTGCATCCTGCTGAACTACGCCAGAGACAACGGTTCCCTGAAGTTCTGCGTACGAATCATAGGCGCGGTCTGCTTCTACTTCACGCAGACGCTTGAAAATAGCATCACGTACAGCTGGTGCTGCAACGCGGCTGAAGTTGGTTGGGGTGTCGTCGAATTCGGTGACAACTTCGCCCTCGTCATCAACTTCGGTAATGATTACGGAAACTTCGCCAGTATCGGCATCAATATCTACGCGCGACTTGTGGTTTTCTTCGATGTTGCCGTCGCGGTATTCGGTGTACGCATACAGCAGGCCGCTTGCTACAGAAGTCAGCAAGTCCGTTACTGGGACACCACGCTCGGTCTCGATAGCGCGCAACGCGTCGATATCAATATTCACTTATTCATCCTTCAACGTTTCCAACATTTCTCAAGCTGGCACAACCAGCCCGAGTCTGCTTAGTCTTCGGCTTCCAATTCCTTGGCTGCTTCGAAGCTGAGCTCGACAATATCCTGTTCCACGACGGGAGCAGGTGCGAATTCAATTTCTACCACTGAACCCACAAGGTTTTCCAATCGCTGTACTTGTACCTTGGCTATATCTCGGGCACTTGTTACGACAATCACGTTTACTTCATCATCGCTTAAAGCACCGATACGGAATTCACCCTGCGAGGACTTGATCTTGCGCCCGCGGTTGCGGCGGAAGTGTCGAGGTTCGCTCAACGGCAAATCCACGCCTGGGGTGGAAATTTCTAGTGTGTAGCCGGCACCAAAGTTCAGCTCCCCCGCTTCTTCAGCCGCATCAAATGCGTCGCCGATGGTCCGCGACATTTCTTCCAAGACATCCGAGTTAGGGCGGACATCGCCGTCGAGTCGGATTGCTACCTGGGATTTCTTTCCCGCTTTGGTGGTCTTAATCTGTTCAACATCGAGTCCGCGCTCAGCGACGAGGGGCTCGAGGAAATTTTTCAAAGTTTGTTCACTTGGGAAAGCCATAGATATCAGCTTAACGTGGAGAGGGTAAGGTCTTCCACGTGAATCGCCGACTTACTCTTGTAGCCCTAGTAGCGTGTGTCCCCGTGATCTCTTCATGCGCAGTCGTGGACTTCTTTGGTCCGCGTCCGAATTCCGCGTTGGTGGAGCTTGCCCAGACCGCGCAAGCTGATGCGAATACCACCGATGACTCGGAGCTTGCTCAGCTTCGCCTGACGCAATCGGAAGAGCTTTTCGCGGAGATTAATCGTGTCTGCGGTTTAGAAGAAGATGGCATGGTTCCTGATAGTTGCGCTATCAGTGAAGAGGACCCAGCAGGTCCTTCAGCATCACCAGAAGATGCGGTTGCACAGCTCATCGAGCTTGCCGATGACGCCCCCGAGGACTCCCGTCCCCTGCTCATCAGCCAGGCCATCGCACTTGCAGAAGGTCACGCACCGCTACCAGAAGAACCCCAAGAAGAAGTGCTGACGGAAGCAACGTCACTGCTAGAAAATGAGTACGCCACCATTTATGGCCTCGACGTCGCCGAAGCCCATGGCGCGAGCGTTGATACTGAGTCTCATGAGGCGCTCACGCTCGAGCTTTCCGAGCTTCTTGGTGATACCGCTCCGGTTGCGGATACTGCCTATGAGGCTGAGTGGCCGGATGATTCCGATGCTCAGGCCTTTGCCGATGAGCTGGTTCAAGCCAGCCATGATCGCCTCTCAGCCGCTGCCACCACCACAGATGATCCGCAATGGCGCAGCTGGCTCATTCACTCTGCTGCGAAGCTCTAACTACTTGCGGCCGAGGCGCTGCAACAGTTCGTCGACAATATCGTCGGACTTGACCTCGAAGGTCTCGCCGCCGCGGATGCGCAGCTCGATGATGCCATCCTTGAAGGAACGGCCGAGGATTGCACAGAACGGCATGCCGAGTAGTTCAGCATCCTTGAACTTCACGCCTGGGGATACCTTTGGGCGGTCATCGAAAAGAACTTCAACGCCGGCCTTGTCCAAAGCTTCAACCAGGGCATTGCCGGCCTTCGTTGCTTCTTCGTCCTTGTTCGCCACGGCAACGTGCACCTGGTAAGGCGCAACATCGAGTGGCCAGTTCAGACCCTTTTCATCATGGCGCTGCTCAGCCAGCACCGCCATCATGCGGGAAACACCAATGCCGTAAGAACCCATGGTTGGGATGGCACGCTTGCCATTCTCATCCAAAATCCGGACATCAAAAGCCTCAGTGTACTTGCGGCCCAGCTGGAAAATATGGCCCAGCTCAATGCCGCGCTTGAGGGTCAACGTGCCCTGACCTTCTGGCGCCGGATCGCCTTCGTGGATTTCAGATGCCTCCACGAACTGCTCAACCTGGAAGTCACGACCAGCAACCAAGCCCACCACGTGGCGGTTCTTAGCATCTGCACCAGTGATCCAGGAAGAACCGGAAACCACGCGTGGGTCTGCGTACACCTTCACTCCGTTGGCGTTGAGGCCACGCGGACCGACATAGCCCTTGACCAAGAATGGGTTTTCCTTGAAGTCTTCTTCAGTGGCCAGCTCAAAAGTTGCTGGCTCCAGTGCTGCTTCCAAGCGCTTTGGAGCCAGTGCGCGGCCTCCTGGAATCAAAACACCTGCCAATTCTGGTTCTTCACCTGGCTGCGTGATCTTGACCATCATGCACTTGAGGGTGTCATTGGCTTCGACCTGACGGCCATCAATGGTGATTCCCTCAGCACGTGCCCATGCCACCAAGGTGTCAATGGTCTCTGAATCTGGGGTCTCATGATCCTGCGCGGCTGGCAGGTTGGTGAAGTCAATCTCTTCTGGAACTGGGGTGACAACAGCTTCAACGTTTGCTGCGTAGTCACCTTCGGTGGCGCGAACAAAGGTGTCCTCGCCCGCTGCGGAAACTGCGAGGAATTCCTCGGAGGCGGAGCCGCCCATGGCGCCGGAGGTCGCCTTGCAGATCGCGTACTCGATTCCGAGGCGGTCGAAGATGTTCTGGTACGCCTTGCGGTGGCGAGCATAAGACTCATCCAAGCCCTCATCGGACATGTCGAAGGAATAAGAGTCCTTCATGATGAACTCACGGCCACGCAGAATACCCGCGCGTGGACGTTCTTCATCACGGTACTTGGTCTGAATCTGGTACAGGGTGACTGGGAAGTCCTTGTACGAGGAGTACAGGTCCTTGACCGTCTGCGCGAACATTTCCTCATGGGTCGGGCCGAGCAGCATGTCCGCGCCCTTGCGGTCTTTGAGACGGAACAAGTTATCGCCGTACTCAGTCCACCGCTCAGTGGTCTCGTAAGGCTCACGTGGCAGCAATGCTGGGAACAGCAGTTCCTGTCCACCAATCGCGTTCATTTCCTCACGGACAACGTCTTCAATCTTGCGTAGTGTTCGCAGGCCCAAAGGCAGCCAAGAATAAATACCAGGTGCGGCGCGGCGCAGGTAACCGGCGCGGACAAGAAGCTTGTGGCTTGGGACTTCAGCCCCTGCGGGATCCTCACGCAGAGTTCGCAAAAACAGCTCAGAAAGACGAGTAATCATGATCCCAAAATACACGGCTAGTCTGTATACATGCTCATTATCCTCCCTCCTAGTGAAACAAAGGCCTTCGGCGGAGATGGCGCTCCCTTAGATTTCGAGTCGCTTTCTTTCCCGTCGCTCAACCCAAACCGCAAAGAAATAGTCGATGTGCTGCAACAATATGATGTTGATGAAGCGATGAAGGTTTTGAAGATTTCGGAAGCACTGCGCGCCGAAGCGGAGGAAAACACTAAGTTAACAACCGGACCAACCATGCCAGCGCTCTATCGCTACACCGGCGTTTTATACGACGCTTTGGATGCGAAGACTCTTTCGGACAAGGCGTGGGATCAGCTCGCAATTGGCTCAGCGCTTTTCGGTGTTGTTCGTGCCCGAGACATGATTCCCTTCTACCGGTTGTCAGGGGGCACAAAGCTTCACGATGCCACCATGAAGTCACGCTGGGGAAAATCCATCACTGAAGCTCTCAACGCTGAAGATGACTTCATCATCGATCTGCGCTCAGGCACCTACCAAACACTGGGCAAGGTCAAAGACGCCGTAACCGTGCGCGTGGAGAACTCTGAAGGGAAAGTCATCTCCCACTTCAACAAGTTCTACAAAGGCCAGCTAGCCCGCGAAATTGCTGGCAAAGGAATCTCGTCCATCGATGATATTTTGGCCACACCAGGTTTTCACTTCAAAGAGGTCAATGGCAACCAGATCACGATGGTGGTCTAGTCCAGTGCGGCACGTCCCTTATCGCGCAGGTCCCACGGGGAAATTGTGTTGAGATAAATGTGCGTACCGCCCTCAAACCCCCCCAAAAGTTGAGACTCGCAGCTTCAGGTTGATCCGCCAGGGCATTGCGCACTCCACCTCGGTCGGCTGATGGTGCCACTCTTCGTTGCACGGCACATCAGCACCAATCGCCCGGTGCGCCATGTGCAGCAGGTTACTGACCCCGCGGATTTGTTCAGGCGTGTGCTCCCACGGGCGCCCCTGATTCTTCGAATACACCTCAAGGGTGGGATAGCGGTGCCCGAATCCTGCGAACAGCACAGCATGCTCGTTTTCTGCGATAACAAGGTCCTCACGGCGTGCTACATCCAGGCCCTTTTCATTGAAGATGCTGGGGTTGTCCAACACCAGCTTTTCCAGGTTTCGCAGAGTCCTGCCGCGGTCATCGATAGCCACCAACTGCTTATGGAGATGGCCAAAGGACGCACCGGCTGGTTTGAGCCAGTTCTGAAAAGCCACCACATAAGTCGCGTACGTATTCTTCGCGTACAAATCTTCCATCGCATCCACGGTGAATGCGATAAAGCGCGCATGCTCATCTGCGTTCAAGGTGCCAGCCGATGCCAACTGCGAAGAATCTTTCGCCCCCTCGACAAAGTGCCGGCGCGCCACAATCACATCATGTCCGCCGGAAAGGAACCCGCGGGCGTGAGCTTTCAGTTCCTCACCGTCAAACCGTTTCTTAGTCTTGGCCTCCACCACAGATAGCACATGCTCATAGCGGGTAGCCATGTACCGGTTAATCAGCTCTTCGTCTACCTCCAAGCCATAGTTCGCATTCCAATAATCAAAGGTGACGATTTCAAAGAGGTTCGGGATCCGCCGAAATTCTGGGACGGTTGCGTCTAATTCATCGGCAAGCACATTGCGCAACACCGTGGCATCGGCAAGCATGCGAGCTTTCTCCGGCGGCGTCTCAAGCTTTCGCTCCCAACAAAAAGCACAAGCATGCTCGCCTGGCTCAATAGGATTCTTCTCCACCTGCGGCCCCTGCAATGGCCTGTCACCACGACCGGGCACCGTCCACACTTCTGTGCCCGAAAAGGGATTGATCTGCTTGATGGTGCCATCGGCCATCTGTGTAAACGGGGAGAATCCCTGGGTCATGGCATTTAATGTTAAATCCCTTGCCCCGGCGCTCAGGTAGTGACCTAAACTAATGGGCATGGAGCACGAGTATTTTGAAGTTGATGTTTTTGCCACCACCGCCTTTTCTGGCAACCCATTGGCGGTGATTGCCAACGCTGGGGAGCTTGATTCCGAACAGATGCAGGCTATAGCCCGCTGGATCAACTTCTCAGAAACCTCGTTTCTTCTCCCACCCACGGAGTCCTCCGCGGACTACCGCGTGCGCATCTTCACGCCTTTTGAAGAGCTTCCTTTTGCTGGCCACCCCACCTTGGGCAGCGCCCGCGCCTGGCGCTCGTTGGGCATTGAACCGCACAAGCACGGCCGTATTGTCCAAGAATGCGCCATTGGACTTGTCACCATTCAGGAAGAAACCATCCGAAATGATGCCGGCAAGAAGCAAAAGATTTACTCCTTCGCCACCCCGGACCTGCTCAAGTCTGGCCCGCTGACACACGCTGAGATCTCCAGTGCCTGCGAAGCCTTGAACATCGAGCCTTCTGATGTCGTTGACCATGCCTGGGGCGATAACGGCCCCGGCTGGAAGATTCTGCAACTTGCCAATGCCGATGCAGTCAAAGCAATCAAACCTCAAGCCAGCCACAACGAGAAAGTTGGCGTTGTTGGTGCCTACGAGGGCGAAGGTCCTGAATACGAAGTACGCGCTTTCATGTTCGGTCTAGAAGACCCAGTGACCGGCTCTTTGAACGGCTCTGTCGCACAATTTATGCGCGAGCGAAACCACGTGCCTGATTCCTACACCGCCACCCAAGGCTCGCAGATGGGCCGCGCGGGTGTTGTCCACGTCTTTGATGATGGCAAAGACATCTGGATTGGTGGCATCGTCCACATTCGGGTGTCAGGCACTCTAAGCAGTGGAAAGTCTCTATGAAACTCCAACACTCCTATGCCGAAGCACTCCCCGACATGGTTCGGGCAGCAACCGGTGAGGAACAGCCCGATCCACAACTCCTTATTCTCAACGAACCGCTCGCCGCGGAACTCGGCCTCGATGTCGACTTCCTCAAGTCCGCAGATGGGTTAAAGTTCCTCCTCGGCCAATCTGGTGAAGGCCATGCCATGGCCTATTCCGGCCACCAGTTCGGCCAGCTCTCCCCTGTCTTGGGCGATGGCCGCGCCATACTGCTGGGCGAAATCGCAGGCCAAGATCTGCATGCCAAAGGCACTGGAAAAACTCCATTCTCACGCCCCGGCTCTGACGGTCGCGGTGCGCTGGGGCCAATGCTGCGCGAATACCTCATGTCTGAAGCAATGCAGGCTCTGGGAGTCCCCACTACGCGTGGGCTGGCAGTCATCAGTACCGGCCGCAAGATCCAGCGCGACCGCGTGGTACCAGGCGCAGTCATGGTGCGCACTGCTGCTAGCCATATTCGCGTTGGCACGATGCAATATGCGGCGATGACGGACCAGATTAAAGACGTCGCTGACTTTGCTATCGCCCGGCATTATCCGGGTGAGGACTACCAGGGGCTTTTCCGCAAGGTCATGCACGCGCAGGCAGCAACGGTGGCCAAATGGCAGCGTCTGGGCTTTATCCACGGCGTGATGAATACCGATAACACCACGTTGTCGGGAGAAACCATTGACTACGGGCCGTGTGCTTTTATGGAACAGTTCGATGTGAATACATACTTTTCTTCCATCGACACGCAAGGCCGCTACCGCTATGGCAACCAGCCCAGCATCCTGGGTTGGAACTTGGCACGGCTGGCGGAAACGCTTTTGCCGCTTTTCGATGAAGATCCGAACCACGCCATCGACATCGCCAACTCCACCATGGCGGAATTCACCGACATCATGAATGGTGCACTCGAGACAGAAGACGTCCAGGAAGTCACAGGCGATATCACGGAAGAAAACCACAAGAGAGACCCAAACTCCCCTGTGACCATTCCGCGTAATATTCCGGTTGACCGCGCTCTAAAGCAGGCAACTGACGGCGATCTTTCTTATTACTTCGAGCTGCTTGAGGCAGTAAAAAAGCCCTCCGAACATCACCCGGTTTTGTCTCTCCCGGGTGATCTCGAAGGGTTTATTACGTTCTGCGGAACTTAAAGCTCAGGAGCATTATCCAGCTGCAGAGTCTTCTGGGTGATCTCCCAGATCTCATCAAATAGCTTAGGGTTCTTGCCCAGCTTCTCACCGTATGAAGGAATCATTTCATACAGCTTCTCGGACCAGCCGATCATGTGCTCACCGAAGCAACGCTCCAGCAGCTCCAGCATGACAGCTGGGGCGATGGAAGCACCTGGGGATGCACCAAGCAGACCCGCGATGTTGCCCTCTGGGTTGTTGATCAAGGTGGTACCGAATTCCAGGGAACCGAAACGAGGCGCACCCGCTGGCTTGATAACCTGCACGCGCTGGCCTGCAACAACGGTCTCCCAGTCATCACCATCAGCGGAAGGAACGTACTCACGTAGAGTTTCAACACGGTCATCGAAGTCCTTGAGAACTTCCTGAACCAGGTACTTGGTCAGACCGAACTCCTGCGCAGCAACACCCAGGTAGGAAGTAATGTTGTTCAGGCGGATGGACTTAAACAAGTCCAGGTAAGAACCGGATTTGAGGAACTTAGGGCTCCAGCCACCGTATGGGCCAAACAGAAGGCCCTTCTCACCATCGATAACGCGGGTATCCAGGTGAGGAACAGACATTGGTGGCGCGCCAACAGCAGCCTTGCCGTAGACCTTTGCATTGTGTGCTTCCACCAGCTCAGGGTTCGTGGAGCGCAGCCACATGCCGGACACTGGGAAGCCCGCGTAACCAGCAACCTCGCGTACGCCTGCCTTGCGGAGCAAGTCAAGAGCGTTGCCGCCAGCACCAACGAATACGAAGTTAGCCTTGACAACCTGGGTATCACCAGTGTGCAGGTTCTTCGTGTACACCTTCCAGCCAGCGCCATCACGCTTAATGCTGGTGACTTCGTTGCCGTAGCGGATCTCAGTACCAGCAGCCTTAGCTGCAGTGAGGAACTGCTTGGTCAACGCACCGAAGTTAACGTCGGTACCAACGTTGGTCCAGGAGATAGCGACCTTGCTGTCTTCTGGACGGTCCTTCGCCATCAAAGGCAGGTGCTTAGCGAATTCATCACGATCATCGCTAAATTCCATGTCTGGGAAGAGGTGGTTTTCCTTCAGGAGGTCATAGCGACGCTTCAGGTAATCAACCTGGATTTCACCCTGTGCGAAGGAAACATGCGGAACTGGGTTGATGAACTCGCGTGGTTCAACCAGAATGCCGTTGTTGACCTGGTGGGTCCAGAACTGGCGTGCCACCTGGAACTTTTCATTGACGCCCATTGCCTTGGAGACGTCAATCTTGCCGCCCTTTTCTGGCGTGTAGTTCAGCTCGCACAGTGCGGAGTGACCAGTACCAGCGTTGTTCCAAGGGGAAGATGATTCCAGAGCAGGTCCGTCAAGACGCTCAAAAATCATTTGCGTCCAACTTGGTTCGAGCTCCCTGAGCATTGCACCCAGGGTTGCGCTCATGACACCGGCACCAACAAGTGCGACGTCTACGGTATCAACTGCTTGGCCTGCATTCTTTGCGGGGGACACCAGACATTACCTCTTCGTAATCGAATAAAAAGTGATTAATTATTTAGTCGCGCACACATCACGCATCGCTTCCAACCATACGCCTTAGGTTGCCGATTAGTAGATTTAGCCCGGGTAGTTACCGCAAATTCGCACCCCTTTATTCACATTCTTAACTTCAGCAACTTCCGTACTGTTCCGCTATATTTAAATGCATGAATCAACTGCGCGAGTGGCACCCCGATTTTTTGGGTGAGGATTATCAAGCTCTTACTTTGCCTTTAGGAAAAGACCCGGACGGCGCTGGCCAAATTCAAGCCACCTTAGTTCGCTACAAACCAGAAGACGCAAATACCGAAGGCCGCCCGGCACTCCTGTGGGTACATGGCATGACGGACTACTTCTTTCAATCTCACGTTGCGGAATACTTCCACAACCAGGGCTATGCCTTTTATGCCATCGACTTGCGCAAATGCGGCCGTGCCCGGCAAGACGGTGAACCTTGGCATTACGTGACCGACTTGGAGTACTACTTCACGGACCTTGATGCCGCATTAGAGACGATCACCGAACATCACCCAAGCATGACTCCAATTGCACACTCCACTGCCGGCATTATCGTGCCGATGTGGCTTAATCAGCTAAATAGTGACAAGGTTCCTGCACTAATCCTTGACAGCCCCTGGCTCGACTTGATGGGTTTTAGCCAGCGCCAGCTGCGAGTGATTCGCCCAATAATCAATGTCGCTGGCAAGCTTCTCCCCCGCGTCAAATTTCCAGGCGGCGGGCTCGCAGCCTTCGGCGAATCTATCCACGCCGATTTCTATGGCGAGTGGAATTACGACTTGGCCATCAAGCCGCTTGGGGGGCACCGGAAATATTTGGGCTGGCTACGCGCTGTACTCAACAGCCAGCATCTCATCCACACCGACCAAATTGATGTGGGAGTACCAACGCTAGTGCTCACGTCTGGCCGCTCGCACTTGGGAAGGCCCTATTCGCCTGCGACCGACACGGCCGATGCCGTGATTGACGTGCAGCAGACTCAGCGCTGGGCTCCCCATCTTGGAAAAGATGTTGAGATACACACTATTCTGGGAGCTAGGCACGACGTATTTCTTTCCCTCAAACCAGCACGCGACGAAGCGTTTGCTGTCACCAGCGCCTATCTCGCGCAGCACGTAAAGAAATAAACGTTAGTTAATCGAAAGCATATTTAAAGGAACATAATGACACACTATGACTTGATCATCATCGGCGCCGGTTCCGGCAACTCCATCCCCACCCCGGAGCACGACGATATCTCGATCGCGATTATTGAGAAGGACAAATTCGGCGGCACCTGCATGAACGTTGGCTGCATCCCCACCAAGATGTACGTCTACGCGGCCGATGTAGCTCACCAGACCAGCCACTCACAGAAGTTGGGTATCACCGGTGAGGTCACCAATGTGGACTGGGATTCCATTGTTGACCGCGTGTTTACCAACCGCATTGACAAAATCGCCGAAGGTGGCGAGGCTTACCGCCGCGGCGACGAGACCCCAAACATTACGGTCTATGACCAGCATGCTGAGTTCATTGGCCCAAAGACCATTAAGACTGGCGACGATGTCATCACCGGCGACGAAATCGTCATCGCTACTGGCTCCCGCCCACAGATCCCTTCCGCTATTGCAAACTCCGGCGCGACTTACCACACCAATGAGACCATTATGCGCCTGCCACAGCAGCCAAAGAGCTTGGCCATCATCGGGGGCGGCTTCATCGCTATGGAGTTTGCACACGTCTTTGAGGGCCTTGGGACCGATGTCACCATCATCAACCGCTCTGAGACGCTACTGCGTTGGCTGGACAAGGATCTCTCTTCCCGCTTCAACACCCAAGCCCGTGATCGCTACAACGTGATCACCAACGTCAACGTTCAAGATGTAGAGAACACCGCCAATGGTGGCGTCAAGATCTCTTTGGACAACGACAGTGTTCTCGAAGCCGATGCATTGCTGGTTGCTACCGGACGCATCCCTAACGGCGACCAGATGAACCTAGAGTCTGCCGGCATTGAAATGCACGAGGACGGCCGCATCAAGGTTGATGACTTTGGCCGCACCACCGCTGAGGGCGTTTGGGCACTTGGCGATGTCTCCTCGCCGTACATGCTCAAGCACGTAGCGAATGCAGAGACCAAGGCTGTGCGCCAAAACATGCTCCATCCAGATGACATGGTGCCAATGCCACACGACCACGTCCCTTCCGCAATCTTTACCCACCCACAGATTGCGACAGTCGGGCTCACAGAAGAAGAAGCACGTGCACAAAACCTCGACATCACCGTCAAGGTTCAAAACTACAGCGATGTTGCCTATGGCTGGGCGATGGAAGACCACGACGGCATCTGCAAGCTGATTGCAGACAAGAAGTCCGGAAAGCTCCTTGGCGCACACTTCTATGGCCCACAGGCATCCACGCTTATCCAGCAGATGATTACCGTGATGGCATTTGATTTGGATGTTCGAGACTTCGCCCAGAAGCAATACTGGATTCACCCTGCATTGCCTGAGGTTACAGAGAATGCTCTATTGGGTTTGGAATTCGATTCCGAGTAACCATTTCCCCAGCGGGACTCAATTCTAGCATTACGTGATAACAATCACATCACCCCCACGGGGGCGTAATAGGATTGATACAAAATTGCAACAACCTTAACTTTTACTGATATCCGTTCAGGATTTAATAACCAGAACGGGGCTAGATTTATAGGCAGTTGAATCGAAATAGGACTGTCAGCGTGCGAAAAGTCCATTTTTTGGTTAGAGTTCCTTTGTGACACCGGCTTAAGCCGTAAACCGGCAACCGCGTGTTTCTGGAAATACCCTGAATTTCCAATAACACATAGGTTTCCACCTGGGAGCCTTGCCAGTACGACATTTAAGGACATTTCACATGCGTATCCGCAATGCAGCCATCGCCGGCGCAACCGCAATCGCAGTCGCTTTCGGCGGCACCACCATCGCATCTGCACAGGAGAACGAGGAAGAGAACGTATCTTCCAACGTTGAGAACACCTCCTCCGACCTTTCTTCCGACGAGGACGCTGCGTCCGAGGAAGAGGGCAACGGCGGTTCCCTGTCTTCCAAGATCGGCGACTCCGACCTGGTTGACAAGGGCGAGGGCGACGACAAGAACACCGAGTTCAACGGTCGCGACGTATTTGGTTCTTCCAAGGACCAGGACAACATCCCATCTTGGGCTCAGAGCTTCTACGCACTGACCATCGTTGCATCCATCGGCTCCCTCATCGGTCTGGTTGTTGGCCCAGTTGCCAACTACTTCCAGTTCGGTCAGTAATCCGCAGCCCTAGCTACTAAAACCCCGAAAGGCTTTAATACAATGCGTAACTTCCGCACCGCTGCAGTTGCTGCCGCTACCGCAGTTGCTGTTTCTTTCACCGGCATCTCCGCTGCTACCGCTCAGGACGAGCAGCAGCACGAGGACAACGAGTCTTCCTTCGTTGAGGGTTCCTCCGTTCTCTCTTCTGAGGATGCTCAGAGCCACCTCTCTTCCGAGAACACCGAAGAGTCCCCTAACCTGTCCTCCAAGATCGGCGATCTGATGAACGCTGACAAGAACACCTCTGGCTCCGACCTGCTCGGCGAAGAGCA
This sequence comes from Corynebacterium casei LMG S-19264, assembly GCF_000550785.1. NCBI lineage: Bacteria > Bacillati > Actinomycetota > Actinomycetes > Mycobacteriales > Corynebacteriaceae > Corynebacterium > Corynebacterium casei. The sequence goes on along the minus strand of NZ_CP004350.1, from coordinate 1,318,359 downwards.
GGGTAACGAGGGCGACAACGGCGACATCACCAACCCAGGTTGGGCTCGTCTGTGGCGCGATGGCAACATCGTTGCTGCTATCGGCACCGTTGTTGGCGGCATCATCGCTGCTTACAACTACGGCGTCTACAACGGCTTCTTCCCACACTTCATCCAGAAGTAAATAGAAGCTCGTACTTCTTAAATAGTCGCAGCCACCATTGAAGGTGGTTGCGACTATTTTTCGTTTTGCTGTGGCATCAAAAAGTGGGAGAAGGCCGAAGCCCTCTCCCACCACTAAGACGCTTGAGATTAATCTGGCAGCGTCAGAATCTCATTACCATCCTCGGTAATCACGATGGTGTGCTCAAACTGCGCGGTGAACTTACCATCACGGTTTTGCACGGTCCAGTCATCAGACCAGATGTCATATTCCAAAGAACCGAGGTTCAACATTGGTTCAATGGTCAGGGTCATGCCTGGCTCTAGTACGTTACGGTAGGCCGTGGAATCATAGTGCAGCACAATCAGTCCATTGTGGAAAGTTGGGCCCACACCGTGGCCGGTAAAGTCACGCACCACGTTGTATCCAAAGCGGTTGGCATAAGACTCAATAACGCGGCCGATGACGTTGACTTCACGTCCTGGCTTGGCAGCCTTGATACCGCGCATCATTGATTCCTTGGTCCGCTCAACCAACAAACGGTGCTCTTCAGAAACATCACCTGCGAGGAACGTCGCGTTGGTATCGCCGTGCACGCCATTCTTGTAGGCGGTGACGTCAATGTTGACGATATCGCCGTCTTGAATAACGGTGCTATCTGGAATGCCGTGGCAAATAATCTCATTCAAGGACACACAGCTGGACTTTGTGAAGCCTAAGTATCCCAGGGTGGATGGGTAAGCGCCATGGTCACACATGTACTCATGAGCCACGCGGTCCACCTCATCTGTGGTCACGCCAGGAGCAACTGCAGCGCCAGCTTCCTTCAGCGCATTCGCGGCGATCTTTGATGCCTCGCGCATTGCTTCAATGGTTTCTGGGGTTTGAACAAATGGTTCACCCATTGCCTCTTGAACGGTGTCTTTCCAGACGTATTCTGGGCGTTCAATATGGTCTGGTACTTTGCGGACGGGGGTTGGCTTACCAGGCTTCAATTTTTCACGAGTACTCATGCTGACCATGGTAGTCCTGCCGAATCCAGCTTTTAGCTTTGGGGTTCGGCTCGGTGCTTATCCAGATTCTGGAAGAAGGAATCAGTAATGGACACGGAGGTTTCAGAGCCGCCGCCCAAGACCACGAGCGTTGCAAAAGCAATATCGTCATCCGCCCGGTATCCGGTGAACCATGCATGTGATCCCTGATTGATTTCAGCCTCACCAGTCTTGCCAAAGATTTCACCCTGCGCTTGCATACCCGCAGCGGTACCGGAGGTGACGGTCTGTCGCATCATCGAGCGTAGCTCATTAATCACATGCTCACTCGGCGGTTCAACTGTCTCTGACACCTTTGTCTCTTCAGTTGAAACCAGCGTAGGAACTGGGGTGGATCCATTGGCTACCGTGGCTGATACCATTGCCATGCCAAAAGGTGAAGCCAGGTCATAGCCCTGGCCGTAGCCGGCCTCAGTACGCTCCAGAGGCGTCTCCCCCTCCGGAATGCTGCCTGTCATGGTGGTTAGACCGGGAATCTCAAAGTCGATTCCGAGCCCGAACTGCTTTCCTTCATCGGCAAGCTCTCCTGGCGCAAGACGCGTCGACATATCAGCAAACGTGGTGTTGCATGAGCTCGCGAATGCATCTTGCAGCGGCACGTTGCCCAAGGAGAAGCCGTTGTAGTTGGTCACCACACGGCCATAGATGTCCATGGTGCCGGGACACGGCACGATGGAGCCGCGGTCCACGCCTTGCTTATCCACCCCAGCGGCGGCGGTAATAATCTTAAACACCGAGCCCGGTGGGTATTGACCGCTCAACGCAACATCACCGTCGCGGTCGGCGGCTTCGGTCTGCGCAACAGCCAAAATCTCGCCCGAAGAAGGACGGATAGCCACCATCATGGTCTGCGAGTCCGCGCGCAGATTCACGGCTTCTTCCGCCGCACGCTGCACGTCATAGTCAATGCTGACGCGCACTGCTGGCGATGGATCGGGCGCATGCTCCACCACGTTGGAGAAGGCAGCGCCTTCATCATTGACCACTGCAACGGACCAGCCGTTGACGCCATCAACATCATCGGAGACCAGGTTGGAGACACGCGACATCAAATCCCGCGCAAAACCTTGATCCCGAACCACGAGCGCTGGCTCCTCATTAATGCGTACCTGCGGATCATCAGCAAAACGCGCTTGCAGGCGCTTACCGATTTCCTCGTTGAATAAACCCACCGAGTAGTTGCCATCAACTTCGGACATCTCGCTTGCTAGGTCAGAAGCCTCAGGCGCATTTCCCCCAGCATCATTGATGGCAGCAGCAATCCGTCCTGCGAATGCTGGGACGCCCTCTACGTCGCGCATATCGACTATGACGCGGTATTGCAGGCCTGGGCGCATCAACTCCACACCGTCGGAGCTAACTACGCTCGCGCGCTCTGCTGGGATTGACCGCAGCTCCAAGTGCTGATTAGCTCCCAACGATGGGTGCACCATGATGGGCTGCCAACGGCCAGTCCATTCATCATTGGCTTTGGTCAGCACCATCGAGGTGTCATAGGTTAATTCCCTATCACGCGGCAAGTCCCACGTGATGGTGTAATTTGCTGTTGCACGAGAGTCATTTTGCTCAATATCATGCACTTCAACATCGATGCCTTCGGCCTGCAGTCCCTCATAAGTAGAGGTGAAAACATCATCTACTTCAGCAGACCTATCAAAGAATTCGCCGAAGGCTTCACCGGACTCCATCGCTTGCACGATGGAGTCAACGGTGGGATCAGCCGAGACCGGCTTCGGGGTACACGCAACCACTGTTCCTGCAGCTATTGATACTGCACACAGCAGCGATACCGACCGTTTCATGAGTTAGCAGCATAGCAGCGAATGCCACTATTTTCGCTGACCAACACAGATAATTAGCGAGTTACGCGAACCTGCGCCTTGGAACCTTCAACAGCTTCCAAGCCCTGCTCATCAGCAATACGCATTGCCTCTTCGATAAGGGTCTCCACAATCTTCGCCTCAGGCACGGTCTTAACAACCTCACCCTTGACAAAAATCTGCCCCTTGCCGTTGCCGGAAGCAACGCCCAAGTCAGCATCACGTGCTTCACCAGGACCGTTCACAACACAACCCATTACTGCAACGCGCAGTGGGAACTCCATGCCGTCAAGACCCGCGGTAACTTCTTCAGCCAGCTTGTACACGTCAACCTGAGCACGGCCACAAGATGGGCAAGAAACAATCTCCAGCTTGCGCGGACGCAGATTAAGGGACTGTAGAATCTGGTCACCAACCTTGATTTCCTCCACTGGGTCGGCAGACAGGGACACACGAATGGTGTCACCAATGCCATCGGCGAGCAATGCGCCGAAAGCAACAGAAGACTTAATGGTGCCCAAGAACTTAGGGCCAGCTTCAGTAACACCAAGGTGCAGTGGGTAGTCAGTCTTCGCAGCCAGCTGACGGTACGCCTCCACCATGAGCACTGGGTCAGAGTGCTTCACGGAAATCGCGATATCACCGTAGCCATGCTCCTCGAACAGGCCAGCTTCCCAGATAGCAGACTCAACCAGAGCCTCCGGGGTTGCCTTGCCATACTTTTCCAACAGGCGCTTATCCAAAGAGCCACCGTTGACACCAATACGGATTGGAATGCCGGCGTCACCAGCAGCCTTAGCTACTTCCTTAACGCGGCCATCAAATTCTTTAATGTTGCCTGGGTTCACACGAACCGCAGCACAGCCAGCGTCAATAGCAGAGAAGATGTACTTCGGCTGGAAGTGAATATCAGCAATAACTGGAATCGGGGACTTCTTCGCGATGGCAGGCAGCGCCTCCGCGTCAACAGTCTTTGGACACGCAACGCGCACCATGTCACAGCCAGCGGTTGCCAACTGAGCAATCTGCTGCAGGGTTGCGTTCACATCATGCGTCTTGGTTGTAGTCATCGACTGCACGGAGATCGGATGGTCAGACCCCACGCCTACATCACCAACGAATAACTGGCGGGTCTTACGACGCGGCGCCAAGGTCGGTGGAGGACCCTCTGGGATACCTAGACCAATAGACATTTATTCTCCTTGTTGTCATGGGGGTATTATTCCCCTACTTTAGCACCGGTTTCTAGCCAAGCAATTTTATGGGATTGACGAAGTCAGCCACAATAATTACGGCAGCAACCGTCATCAATGCAGCCGCAATCACATAGGTAACCGGCATAAGTTTCGTATAATCGGCTGGACCGGCGGCCGCTTTGCCGCGAAGGCGCCTGAAGAAGTCTCGAATCTTTTCATAAAGCACCACCGCAATATGACCTCCGTCAAATGGCGGCAGAGGTATGAGATTAAACAGAGCCAAGAAATAGTTCAGTGAAGCCAGCATCATAAAGAACGCCGCCCACAGGTTTGCTTCCACCAATTCGCCTCCAACGCGAGATGCGCCAACGACAGACATTGGGCCTTCGGTATCGCGCTCAGCGCCAAAGATCGAAGCAACAACGCCAGGAATTTTGGATGGGAACTCAATAATTCCCTGCACAGTTGCTTCAAGCATGTAGCCCGTGTAGTTCCAGGTCGCAGGGATGGCGCCGACAAAGCCATGCTTTTCGATGATGTCCAAAGGCTCCTGGATCAAACCAATCGAACCGGCGTCAACCATTTCACCATCAATATTGCGCTTGACGGTGTCCAGCTCTACTGGAAGTTCCAGCACTTGGGTGCCGCGCTCTACTTCGATGGTGACGGTCTCACCTGGGCGGATTAAGACTTCATCGCGAAGCTGCTGAAAGCTCTCCAACTCTTCGCCATTGAAAGTAAGGAGCCTATCCCCTTGCTCAATGCCTGCTTCACCACCTGCACCAACGCCGGTGCAGGAACCAAGCTCTCCGTTGTCGAGCTGGTCAGCGGAGCACGCAACTTGGTCCACCACAGGACGCGTATCCGCGTTGGGGTTGGGAAGGCCAGCAGTCTGCGCGACCACAAACAAAATCATGAAGCCGAGAATGATGTTGACTGCCACACCACCGGAAAGCACGATAATGCGCTGCCACCAAGGCTTTTTATACATCGCATAGGGGCGCTCTTCCTCGGTGATGAACTCATCCTGCGCGGTCATACCAGCGATGTCGCAGAAGCCGCCCAAAGGCAACGCTGCAACACCGTATTCAGTCTCGTTTTTCTTAAAGCTCCACAGGGTTGGCCCGAAACCAATGAAAAACCTGCGCACCCGCATGCCAAAAGCACGCGCGGTGAGCATATGGCCAGCTTCATGCAGTGCAACTGTGAGACAGATGCCGAGGGCAAACAGCACAATGCCCAAGAGATTCGCCATTGAGAGAGCTTCCTTTTATACCTAAAGTTCTTTAACTATGACCAAGTAGACAGCAGTTTATTCGCCCGCTTGCGTGCTTCAGCTTCAATGGCCAGCACATCGTCAACGGTTGACGGTACACCAGCAAACTGTGAAGCAGAATCCAGGACCTCAGTAATACAGTCAACAATCTGTGGGAACTTAATACGGCCTGATAAGAATGCTGCCGCTGCTTCCTCGTTAACCGCGTTATAGACAGCCGGCAATGTGCCCTTGCCGGCGACATCGGCAGCCAGCTGCACAGCTGTAAATGCCTTGCCAACTGGCTCGAAATGCCAATCCAACACCTGCGAAAAGTCCAACGCAGGCTGCGCATCAGGCACGCGATGCGGCCAGTCCAAGGACAAGGAAATAGGCAGCTTCATCGAAGGCGGTGAGGCCTGGGCAATTGTCGACCCATCCTTAAACGTCGCCATCGAGTGAATTATCGACTGCGGATGCACGGTGACATCGATAAGCTCAGCGTCGATATCGAACAACAAGGTGGCCTCGATGAGCTCCAAGCCCTTGTTGACCAAAGTGGCCGAGTTCAGCGTGTTCATCTGCCCCATAGACCACGTCGGGTGTGCCGCGGCCTGCTGTGGGCTAACCTCCCACATCTGCTCCCGCGTCCAACCCCGAAATGGCCCTCCCGAAGCCGTCAAGACCAACCGTGCCAGCTCCCCGCGATCGCCGGAACGCAGACACTGCGCCATCGCCGAGTGCTCTGAATCCACCGGAATCAACTGCCCCGGCTTGACTCTATCCATCACGATGGAGCCACCCGCGACCAAAGACTCCTTGTTTGCAAGCGCCAGAATCTCCCCGGCATCAATCGTTGCCAGCGTCGCCTCCAATCCCAAGGAACCCACCAGCGCGTTGAGCACCGTATCCACCTCAACATCGCGCACCAACTGCGCCGCCGAATCCACCACAGTGCCGCCGAGCGCTTCCGATACCGTCTTCGCCGCGTCAGCCTGCGCCACCGCCACGTGGTCAGCCGAAAGATTGAACGCACGTGCCTGCTCAATGATGAGATCTGGGTTTGATCCACCTGCAGCAATGCCGACAATTTCGAACTTATCTGGGTTGTCCGCAACCACTTCTAGCGCTTGCGTGCCGATGGAACCTGTTGAGCCAAGAATTAGAATTCGTTTCACCCACACCACCTTAGTCAACGTCACAAAATTATCGGGGGTGGATTAACGCGATTGCGAGGTTAATGGACTAAGGTTATGAGGAGAATTGTGGCTTTGACAGAAATAAGGAGAGCACGTGTCTTCTCACAACAAGGCGCCAGAGGTATACGACGGCGTATCCACCAGTGACGTTCCTTCCGCTGGCTTCGGTTGGTCCCGTACCCCACGCACCGGTACCCAGATTGCTGGTTGGGGCTCTGTATTCATCCTGCTGGCGTACAACTTTGGTAACCACCAGGGTCACGTTGAGACCGTCTTCTTGGCTATCTTTGCTGCACTGATTGCTATTGGCCTTCTGATTCACGCTTTCCAGCCAAAGCTTTCCCAGGTTCGCACCCTGACTGGCCGCAACAAGCCAGAGAACCACGTCGAGCCAGACTGGATGTACGAGCAGAAGACTTTGGGTGGCGAGTACGCAGAGCTTAGCGATGCCGAGCTGCGTGCACTGAACATCGACCCAGCTCGCGTCGAGCACCTGCGTGTTGCCCCTTCCAAGAAGAAGGCAATCCAGAACTAAGAAGTTCAGGTTAACCGCTTCCGATCATTCGGCGGCGGTTTTCTTTTGCCCACCGTAGTGAACATACTTTCGAAAGAATTTGCGCCAACCTATTGATTCTTCCTGCGGGCTCGCTATACTTTCCATTAGATTACTTGTTCGAATAAACGAGGAATTATGGAAACCAACAATGCAACCTTAGAGATGATTAACTGGGACGCACTTGAGTGTTCAATGCGCCCTGAACCATTAGACGAATCCGCCTACTACTCCATTAGCAACTGTCACGACCCCGCCGCCGCGCACGGCATGATCCGCCGATGCATGGACCTCCATATTTGGATGATGCACGTCCCCGAGAATGAGGAAGACTTTGAGCTTTATGCCCGCAAAATGTCTTCGACTTTCGGCGTGACTGCCGGCTATGTCCGCGCTGCCGTGTTTGGCATAATGCGCCTAGCCGAGCTGCCCGAGACCAATGCAGTATTCAGGCGTCTATGCCACCTGGATATTGACCGACTCATTGGCATTAACAACACTCTCGACAAGCTCGGCCCTGTGCCTGATATTGCCATGATGCAGCGCATCGATTGTGAGTTGGCCGAATATCTCACTCCGAAGCGCCGTAATCAGCGCATGCCTTCCCGGCGTGCAATTACTAATTTCCTCAATGAGCTCATTGCTCTTGAGGATTCTTCTTTATCTAATGAAAACACCAGGCCTCGGCTTCGCTACACCATCAATTACTCCGGCAAGCGAGCGTTCATCGAATTAGAAACCGGCGCTGAGGCAGGCACGGTCATAGACAAGTGCATCAAAGAATTAGCCGAACGTACTGGAACTTCGATGGCCAAGGCCGCGATTGCACTGCTCAGTGGCGAGGAAGACCCTAAAGCAAAGCTCATCTTGAACCTGTACCAGGCCAAGACCGACAACGCCCCTGTCTTCATACCAGAAATTGGTTGGCTGGAGCCCGAGCAAGCTGAGGAAATGCTGCAGCGCATAGCAAGCACACGCGATATGGATAACGTCGCCACCGCAGAGACCGCGGCTTACTCCCCTTCTGATTCCATTCGCTCAGCCGTTGTCGGGCTTGATGGCACTTGCCGCTGGCCAGACTGCGATGCACCCGCGCACCGCTGCCAGACTGACCACCGTCACAATCACGCGGATGGCGGTCCAACTTCGGCATGGAACCTCGCTAGTCTGTGCCAGCACCACCACAACATCAAGACTGACCGCCGGGCGTTCTACATCATGGACCCGTTTACGCGAGTCATCTTCTGGCTATTCGCCGATGGTTCTTGGGAAAGCACGGTTCCTAGCGGGCCGATGTCGGAGGGCAAGAAGCGGTGGGCGCAGACAGTGGCGCAAGCAAATCAGGCCCGTCGACGCAATGCGCGCTTGTTCGCGCAAATGGACATCGGCGAGCCTGAAATTGAAGAAGTCATCGTGGACGTAGAAGAAGGTGAGCCACCGTTCTAACGAACCCAAGCACCGACCTTCTTGTACACAACCGGCATCCGATCATCTGCGGTTTTCTTGACCACCAGGATGATGCCGATATAGATCGCTGCCGGAATTGCCAAAGCAACCAGCACGCCAATAACTTGCTGACCGAAGAAGATGATGAGTGCAGCACCTGGGGCAACTGGAATCCAGCCTAGGAACATCAAAGCAAACACCGCAACGAATGCGGCGCCAGAATAGCCGGACTTATCGGCCCAGGGGCTCGTGCCCGGAGGGGCCACCGGATATGGATTAAATGCGGAAAGGAACAGTGATAGCGCGGCGGAAGTCATCAATACGCCGAGGCTGACCAGGCCAACCAATATCGTCGTCGACGTGTCGTCGTACAGGAATACCAAGACGATCGCGAAAAGCACCTGGAATGCCGCGGGGATGATCATGTGTGCCCAGTGTCGGGAGAGAATGAGGCGATACTGCTGTACTGGAGAGACCATTTTGAGCCACATGGCCGGGCCGTCATAGCCGAAGTCATTAACAGCCATTGCGCCGCCGAGTAGACCACATATCACTAGCGCTGTGTACGCGATTTCTGGAATGCCTTGAGAGACGGACTGCACCATGAGCACAATCACGACGATGGGCAGCACGAGCACTGACATGAGCAGGCGGGTGTCGCGGAAGATATAGCGGATACTGCGCGCAAATTCGATGCCGGTCGGGTTGTTGGGTACAAAAGGAATGCGCAGATCAGTCTTGTTGCGCTCTTTGGTCTGTACAGGCGAGACTTCAATGTCACGCCACCACAGCCAAGCACCAAGCGCCAAGGTCGCAATAGCAATGAGCAGCTTGACGATGCCCCCAGTAGCCCAGCCAGTAGCCGCGGCAAACGGTGTCCAGGATGCGATGGCGCCGATATCCTCGAGAGGCATGTTCATTGCATCTTGGCTGGAGATGTTGACGGCGAAAAAGATCATGGCAATAATGCCGATGCCGCCGACGATGCCAAGGATTTCTTTGCGTGAGCTTCCCACTTTCGCGATGACATCGATGTAGATGATCGTGGTTGCCGCAGCCATGACCGAACCGACGATGAACATGATGCCCTGCCCCACTGGCAGCTGGGTGAAACCGAAACCCGCCCAGATAATGGTGAACAGGATGGTCAGCATGGCACGCGAGGTCCACAGAGAGGACAGCGCCATGGCTGGTTTGAGGTTGTCTATAGGCAAGGTACGAAAGGTTTCTTGCGTAATGTGTTGCTCGTTGGCTGGCATCGCGAGCGAGAGAATCAACATCGCGACCATGCCCAGAGCTACCGGCGCATGAAGTGCTTCCGGGGAATTGACCTGAACGGTCATGGATAAAACGCTGAGTAGGCCATAAACCAGGATCATGCCCGCGGAAACAAGCACCGTCGGGTTCTTCTTGATTGTGCGCCACCACAGTGTTCGGTGCAGTTTAAATAGCGTGGAGGTCATTAGTTACCTCGCAGCCAGGTAAACGTCGTGTCGTCGAACTCGGCGCCACCGGCGTAATCCACGAAGACATCCGTGAGTGAGCGTCCTTGGCGCACTTGGTCAATTTGTCCGGCAACGGCGACCTCACCGTTGTTGATAAGGGCGACGTGATCGCACAGGCCCTCCACCAGCTCCATGACGTGGGAGGATAAAATAACAGTGCCTCCCCTGGCGGCGTAGCTGCGCAACAACTGCTGCACCATGCGGGAGGACACTGGGTCGACAGCCTCAAGCGGCTCGTCGAGGATGAGAACTTCTGGGTCGTGCAGGATGGAGCCTGCCAGAAGAATCTTCTTGGTCATACCGGCGGAATAGTCGCCGATGTATTTCGTGGCGGCATCGGAAAGCCCAAGCGCCGAAAGGAGCTCCCTGCTGCGTTCTTCGACCTCTGCTGCGGGCATGCTGCGCAGCGCGCCGAGGTACTGCAGGTATTCAGCACCCGAGAGCTTTTCAAAGACCGGCGCACCATCCATCAACAGGCCCATGGCCTTCTTGGATTCGATGGTTCCGGTCTCATGACCAGCAATCCAGGATTTACCAGCATCCGGCTTGGTAATACCGGTGACCATGGTCAAGGTTGTGGTCTTGCCAGCACCGTTCGGACCGACGATGCCATAAATTGAGCCATAAGGAATGCTCAAATTTAGATTGTTTACGGCCAGCTTCTCGCCGAATTTCTTACTTAGGCCTTCGATCCGAAGCGCGTCCATTATTGCCTTTCTTCAGCGGCAAGCTGTCCACACGCAGCGGCAATCTCCTGTCCCTTAGTATCGCGAACGGTACAAGGGACACCTTGCGCAATGACGCGGCGAACAAACTCTTCCTGTCGGTCTTTTGGTGACGCATCCCACTCAGACCCAGGAGTCGGGTTAAGCGGAATGAGATTCACGTGGACTTTCGAGCCTAGTGCTTTATGCAACTTTTCGCCGAGCATGTCTGCGCGGAAGTCCTGATCGTTCTTGTCGCGAATGAGCGCGTACTCGATAGAAACACGACGTGAAGTCTTGTCTACGTAGTAGCGAGCGGCGTCCAAAATCTCATCGACATCCCACCGCTGGTTAACCGGAACCAGCTCGTTTCGGAACTCATCGTCCGGGGTGTGGAGGGAAATGGCCAGCGTGCAGGACAGGCCTTCATCGGCAAGCTTGCGAACTGCAGGAGCCAGGCCGACGGTGGAAATGGTCACGTTGCGCATCGACATGCCAAATCCATCTGGGTCCGTAAACTGCTTCACGGCGTGCACCACTCGCTTGTAGTTGGCCAGCGGCTCACCCATGCCCATGAACACTACATTGGTCAAACGGCCGCCTTCGGCCTCCATGGTCTTGGCAGCATTGCGAAGCTGTTCTACGATTTCAGCAGCAGACAGGTTACGGTCCAGGCCGCCTTGGCCGGTCGCGCAGAAAGGACACGCCATGCCGCAGCCAGCCTGCGAAGAAATACACAGGGTTGCGCGGCCTGGGTAACGCATTAGGACAGACTCCAGCAACGTGCCGTCGTAGAGACGCCACAGTGACTTGGTGGTCTCTCCATCATCGGTGGAGAAATCACGGATCTGGGTCATCAGCGGTGGGAAGAGCTTTTCCTGAATATCCTTACGCGCAGATTCTGGAATATCAGTCATCTCATCTACATCCACGGTGTGGTGGACGTAGTAGTGCTTAGCCACCTGCTTGGCACGGAATTTGGGCAGACCTAGCTCTGCTAGGATCTCAATGCGCTCTGCCTCGGTGTAGTCAGCGAAGTGCTTTGGGGGAAGCCCGCGTCGGGGTTTTGTAAAATTTAATTCAATTGGTTGCGCCATATCCGACATCTTCGCATGATTTGGCCTATTTTTCCCAATTCCGGGCGGGTTAAGTGGGCAAAACCGTTTAAACCAGATTTAATGATGGTTATGACTACACCAAACCCATCTGAAGAATTCGAATACACATCCACCGAAGTCGAGCATGCCGATGTGCACCCGACCGAACAGCCAGTTGCAGCCTCCCCCGAGAAGCCGAAAGTTAAGGGCTCATTGGCTGCATCAACATGGATTGCTCTGATCATCGGCGCAATCTTGCTGATTCTCTTGATTGTTTTCATCCTGCAGAATCAGCAGTCTGTGGAGCTCAATATTTTCGCATGGTCTGGTGAATTCCCAGCAGGTATTGCGTTCTTGCTGTTTGCCATCGGCGGTGCACTAGTTATGGCACTGATTGGCGGCTGGCGCATGCTGGAGCTGCGCCGCCAGATTAAACACCTAGGAAAGAAATAGCCACCCACGTGACCATGGCCGCCGGCAACATGCCATCCAGGCGGTCCATCAGGCCGCCGTGGCCCGGCAGAATATTGGACATATCTTTGATGCCTAGTTCCCGCTTGAACTGAGACTCCACGAGGTCTCCCAGGGATGCGCACACCACTAGGCCAAGGCCCATGACTGCGCCAACCCAGGCTTCACGCTCAAGCAGGAAGTGAATGCTCAACGCACCGGTGACCATGCCGAAGATGATAGAGCCAACGAAGCCTTCCCAAGACTTCTTGGGGCTCACCGCTGGCGCCATTGGATGTGAACCGAACATCACGCCAGCGACATAACCGCCGGTGTCAGATGCGACAACGCACAACATAAACACGATGATCGATGCCCCACCTTGTGAGGTGGTGGACAACATCGCAGCAAATGAGCCGAACATCGGAATCCACGTCAGGACGAATATGCCCACTGACATGTCGCGCAAATAGTTGATTGGCGGACGATGCCGCCCATTATGAAACAGCCGACCAAACATCAATGCCAACACTGCAACGACATACACGGCGATGAGACCGTTGGTTTCAAAAGGCCAGGAGCTCCACAGCATTGCTTGCCCGCCGATGATCATCAACGTGCGCGGCAAATGGTAGGAATGCTCCCGCAGACGAGTGAGAACTTCCCACATGGCGACCCCAACCGCCACGGCGACAACTATGTACCACGCAAGTTGACCCGCCCACACCGCAAAAACCACCAGTGCGCCCAAGCCAACACCAACGCCGATAGCGACCGGCAAATTACGGCCGGCGCTATTTTTCGGTTTTGGCACAGTTCTCATTGTCGCCTTTCGTCCCATATGAAAAGTGCCGCCCACACCCGGCGGCACTGAGTATAACTAGTTGTGGAAGGGCTTAGACCTCCATGAGCTCCGCTTCTTTGTTAGAAACGAGCTTATCAATCTGCTCGATGTAGCCTTGGGTGGTCTTTTCCATTTCCTTTTCAGCTGCTGCGACCTCGTCCTCGCCAGCGTCGCCATCTTTCTGCAGCTTCTTCAGCTGTTCCATAGCCTTGCGGCGAACGTTGCGGATAGCAATCTTGCCGTCCTCGCCCTTAGACTTAGCCACCTTGACTAGGTCACGGCGACGCTCCTCGGTCAGCTGTGGAATGGTGACGCGTAGAACCTGACCGTCATTGGTTGGGTTAACACCCAAGTCAGAGTTGCGGATGGCGTTTTCGATTTCGCCCATCATGGACTGCTCATAAGGCTTGATAAGCAGCATGCGTGGCTCAGGCACGCTGATGGAAGACATCTGGGTAATTGGCGTTGGAACACCGTAGTACTCAGCGACAACGCCATTAAACATAGATGGGTTCGCACGGCCAGTACGGATGGTCACTAGCTCTTCACGGGTGTGCTCAACCGAGTTGGTCATGCGCTCTTCAGACTCAAGCTGAATGTCATCAATCATGATGTGATCTCCTTATTAATTCGAATTCAATGTAGCAGACTAAGACTGCACCAAGGTACCGATACGCTCACCATTGACGGCGCGGGCAATGTTGCCTTCGGTCAAAAGGTTGAACACGAGGATTGGCATGTTGTTGTCCATGCACAGGCTGAATGCGGTAGCGTCTGCAACCTTCAGGCCGCGTTCGATGACCTCACGTGGGGTGATTTCATCATAAAGCTCCGCATCCGGGTTGGAACGTGGGTCATCGGAGTAGACACCGTCTACGCCCTTAGCCAAGAACAACACCTCACAACCGATTTCCAGCGCACGTTGTGCAGCGGTGGTGTCGGTGGAGAAATATGGCATGCCCATGCCTGCACCGAAGATGACAACGCGGCCCTTCTCCAAGTGGCGCTCTGCACGCAGCGGCAAGTATGGCTCAGCGACCTGCGCCATGTTGATGGAAGTCTGCACACGGCAGTCAACGTCGAGCTGGCCGAGGAAGTCCTGCAAAGCCAAGCAGTTCATGACGGTGCCCAGCATGCCCATGTAGTCAGAGCGAGCACGGTCCATGCCGCGCTGGGAAAGCTCAGCGCCGCGGAAGAAGTTGCCGCCGCCGATGACTACCGCAACTTCAGTGCCGGCACGGGCAACTTCTGCAATCTGACGTGCCACGTTTTCTACAACATCCGGGTCAATGCCGACTTGGCCGCCGCCGAACATTTCACCGCCTAGCTTTAACATCACGCGCTTATAGGCTGTACGACGGCTTTCAGTAGTCACGGGATAGTCTCCTTGATGGTGATTTCGAGTCTGTTCTATCTTACATTAGGCACACAAAAACCCGGCCAGGCATCTGGCCGGGTTCATGGGATCACAGGTGTGATTATTTCTTAAGCGCCAACCTCGTAGCGCTGGAAGCCGGTGATGGTGGTGCCAGCTTCCTCAGCAACCTGCTTAACGGTCTTCTTGGAGTCAGACAGGGAAGCCTGGTCCAGAAGAACGATGGACTTGTAGAAACCGTTCAGACGGCCTTCTACGATCTTAGGCAGTGCAGCTTCTGGCTTGCCCTCTTCGCGGGTGGTAGCCTCAGCGATTTCGCGCTCCTTCTCCACGATCTCAGCTGGGACCTCTTCACGGGTCAGGTACTCTGCCTTCATCGCAGCAACCTGCATTGCAACTGCACGAGCTGCTTCTGCGTCGCCTTCGTAGGAAACCAGAACGCCAACTGCTGGTGGCAGGTCAGCGGAACGCTGGTGCAGGTAAACCGCAACATTGTCGCCTTCAACGGTGACTGCGCGGCGTGCCTGCAGCTTCTCACCGATCTTTGCGGACTCTTCGTCGATCAGAGTGGCAACGTCCTTGCCATCAATCTGAACTGCGTTGAGCTCTTCTGCGGAGTTTGCCTTAGCAGCGCCAGCTGCTTCAACAATCTTGTCAGCGAAAGTGCGGAAGTCAGCGTTCTTAGCAACGAAGTCGGTCTCACAGTTGATCTCAACCATGGTGTTACCGGAAACGGCGATGAGGCCTTCGGTTGCTTCGCGGTCAGCACGCTTGGAAACAGACTTTGCGCCCTTGATGCGCAGAATCTCGACGGCCTTGTCGTAGTCGCCGCCTGCTTCTTCCAGAGCCTTCTTGCAGTCCAGCATGCCGGAGCCGGTAGCCTCGCGCAGTGCCTTTACGTCAGCAGCAGTGTAGTTCGCCATAGTGTGGGCGATCCTCCTTGTTTAATCAAACAATGTTCAGAAAATAGCGTAGCCGATCTTTTACTTAACCGTCGGCTATGTCAACAACAAGCCCCCGTCACCGTACTCGGCACGGGGGCAAGTCACATAAGCTTATTCAGCTGATGCTGGGTCGGACGCTGCCGCAGCCTCAGCTGCATCGCGCTCGTCCTTCTCAGCGGTGTCGCCAGCAGCATCCTTAGCTGCTGCCAACTGACGCTCTTCGCGGGACTTCTTGCCCTCTTCAACAGCGGTAGCAATGATGCCGGTCAGCAACTTGGTTGCACGGATTGCGTCATCGTTACCTGGAATTGGGAAGTCGACGACATCTGGATCACAGTTGGTGTCCAGGATAGCAACGACTGGGATGTTCAGCTTGTGAGCCTCAGCTACTGCAATGTGCTCCTTGTTGGTGTCAACAATCCACAGTGCAGATGGAGCCTTGGACATCTCAGCGATACCACCGAGAACGCGCTCCAGCTTGGTGCGCTCACGGGTCAGCATGAGAACTTCCTTCTTGGTGCGGCCCTTGTAGCCGTCCTCAGCCTGATCCATTGCCTGAAGTTCCTTCATACGCTTCAGACGCTTGGAAACAGTCTGGAAGTTGGTGAGCATGCCGCCCAACCAACGGTGGTTGACGTAAGGCATGTCAACGCGAGCTGCTTCTTCAGCAACTGCTTCCTGAGCCTGCTTCTTGGTGCCGACGAACAAGACGGTGCCACCGTGAGCAACGGTTTCCTTGACGAACTCGAATGCTTCATCAATGTAGGTCAGGGTCTGCTGCAAGTCAATGATGTAGATGCCGTTACGATCGGTGAAGATGTGACGACGCATTTTTGGGTTCCAGCGACGGGTCTGGTGGCCAAAGTGCACACCAGCGTCGAGGAGCTCGCGCATGGTTACAACTGCCATGTTTCGCTCGCTTTCAGTTTCGGTTTTGTACTAGTTATTGTGCGGTTTTGCCGCACCCTGGCTGCGAAGCTATCTCAATCAACACCCGTGAAGGGACCTCGTCGATGAGTTGTCTTCGCCGCGCGAAGTCAGCGTGCATGTGACACACTGCAGGGTCGAGTTTAGACAGAACTACCCCAGTTATCAAACCGGCCGGCTGGTTGTCCACAATTTTTTGTTGAGACATAAACAACCACGTCAAGTTATCCACAGTTTCGCAATGCTTTCCGATGCTCTCCTGGCAGTTTATCGAGGAGTAACGCCAGACTCAAAGCTATGAAAAATCGATGGCTTTTAATTGTTCCTTTTCTGCTCGCGTGGGTGGATCCCACCACGGGCGATTCCTATGCGACTTCAGTGCTACGCGCCTATGACCCACCCGCACAGAACTGGCTTGCTGGGCACCGCGGCGTGGATCTCCGGTTAGACATTGGTGACTCCGTTCTTGCTGCAGGCGATGGCACTGTCGCTTTCACCGGCGTGGTTGCGGGCACCCCGACGGTTTCAATTCAGCACGGTGAGATTCGCACCACCTATCAGCCAGTACACGCCTGGGTTAGTCAGGGTGATGTGGTGAGGGAAGGGGAGGTCATCGGCAAGCTAGGGCATCCTTTTGACGGCTACCCCGGGCTGCACTGGGGTGCGCGCACTGGCGAAGACCAATACATCAATCCCCTATCGCTGCTGACACCTACTATCCGTCTTAAGCCCGTGGATGGGCCTGGTTAAAGACTTTCTTTAGCCGTTCTGAAGTCACGTGTGTGTACACCTGTGTGGTTTGCAGCGAGGAGTGCCCGAGTAATTCTTGGACAACGCGGAGGTCTGCCCCACCTTCGAGCATGTGGGTTGCTGCGGAGTGCCGCAGCGCGTGCGGTGAGACTTGGCTTGCAGCTTCAACAACGCGACGCACTTGGCGCTGGTCGATGCGCCCGCCGCGCGTGCCGACGAATAGTGCATTGGTGTCTTTTGCCATCTCAGCCCGGCGCGCGAGCCACTTGGACAGCGCGGTGTTGGCGGCATCGCCAAAAGGGACGATTCTTTCTTTATTGCCTTTACCAAGCACGCGGATGGTGTTGCGTGTGGAGTCGATGTCGCCTAGATCAATGCCTGTGAGCTCGGAGACGCGCATGCCTGTGGCGTAGAGCAGCTCGAGCATGGCGGAGTCACGTAGGAAGTGAAGCTCGTCGGGGGATTTCGCGTTTTCCATCGCGGTGCTTGCTTCTTTTTCGTTGAGCACCTTAGGCAAGTGTTTGGGCACTTTGGGCGTGGACAGCTTGGCTGCTTCGTCGGTGTCGAGGTATCCCTGCTTGACGGCCCATTTGGAAAAGGCCTTTGCTGCCGCGGTGCGGCGCGCGAGGGTGGAGCGCGCTTTGCCTTCCGATACTGCCGCAGCCAACCAGCTGCGCAGACGGGCAAGGGTGAAGGTTTTAAAGCTCTCAGTCTTGTTCGCTAGGTCAAGCAGATCAGATTTATATCCCTTGATGGTCGCCTCAGACCTGCCGAGTACCAGGCGTTGGTGCTCGGCGAAGTCCTCGATGGCTTCAACCATTTGGGTGTTACTCATGTGAATGGAGTTTAATCCATGTTTTGCCTTCCCTTCGAATGAGTGTGATCTTCTCCAGCACAACAAGCAGGTGAACTACCAAAGGGATGCGCATCCCGGCATCGCGTGCGATGTCTTCGGCAGTGTGGCCCTCGTGCAGGGGCACTGCGTCATAGACTTTGAGCTCATTACGCGACAGTGACTGCACGGGGCTTGCAGCAAATTCGAGTTCGTATTGTGCGCCGGCATCCGCGTCCCCTATGCGGCCGATGAGTTCACGGATCTCTTCGCCGCTGGCAACAAGTTGCGCGCGCCCTTCTTGAATGCGTTGGTGACAGCCTAAAGAGCCAGTGGTGGTTATCGGTCCGGGCACAGCCATGGTGACTTTGCCCAAGGCTTCTGCCCAGTTAAGGGTGTTCAAGGCGCCGGAGCGGTAGGCGGCTTCCACCACGACGGTGCCAGCAGTCATGGCAGCGACGAGACGGTTGCGTGATAGGAAGCGGTGGCGTTGCGGGGTGGTGCCCGGCGCGAATTCGCTGACGATGCTTCCGGTTTGCGCGATGCGGTGGAACAAAGGCGCGTTACGTGCTGGATAGTCATAGTCAATACCGCAGGCGGCAACGGCTACGGTTGGGGTCTGCATCTCTAGTGCTGCGGAATGCGCAACGGTATCGACGCCCAGTGCGCCGCCGGAAACGATTGTCCATTGGTGTTTAGCAAGGTCTGCGACGACTTTGCGGGTTGCTTGGGTGCCGTATGGGGTAATCGCGCGTGTGCCGACAACGGCGACTGACTGGGCAACAGTTTCCTTCAGTGGTCTTCCCCGTACCCACAGGCACGAAGGTGGGATGGCTTCCCTATCAAAGTTGGTGGGTGCCTCGAGGTTGCCGTAGAAACGAAACGCGCTATTGAAGTCGGGCCACTCTGCATTGTCTGGAGTGATTAAACGCGCGCCGACGCGTTCGATGGTCTCTAGGTCTTCTTTTTGCCGCAGCCAGTCCCGGCGGGCAGCGGACTCACTAAGAAGGTTTCCAATCCAGGATTCTTGGTGATAAATGCCATGGGCGACTTTCTCCACTGGATGCTCAGCAAGGAGCTTGCCCAAGGTTCGTGATGGTGGTTCCACAACGCGGTTGATATAGACCCACGCTTGTTCGGGGGTGTCATTGTAGAACACTTAGAATCCCTCCCCACGAAGGTTGAGCGCACGAGCGATGTGGTCAAGGCCCGGGATGTCTTCCCCATCCAGGTCGCTGAGCGTCCACGCCAGTTTTAGGCAGCGGTCTACTCCACGTTGTGACAGCTGGCCCTCGGCGAGATAAGCACCGACGAGTGCCATCGCGGATTCATCCGCCGCGCAGTGTCGACGCAGGTAGGTAGACGACATTGCCGCGTTGTGAATGACGGAGAGACCATGGGATTTCCATCGACAAGCAGCGCGGTCACGAGCTGCAGCGACGCGATCAGCAATGGACTGTGAGGATTCTTCGTCTTCCGTGTGGATGATGGCTGCTTGGCTGGATAGCTCGAGCACGATGTCGAGGCGGTCACGCAAGGGTCCCGAGATATTGCGCAAGTAGTCCTGCCGGACTGTAGAGCGGCATACGCACTTCGATGGGTCTTCAGCTGCACAGCGGCACGGGTTTGCCGCCATAACTAATTGGAAGCGCGCCGGATAGGTGATCTCGCGCCGGGCTCGCGCAAGGCGGACTTCGCCATCTTCAAGCGGTGCGCGCAGACCATCAAGGACTGCTGGAGAGATTTCACTGGCTTCATCCAAGAAGAGGACACCGTTGTGTGCAAGACTGACCGCGCCGGGCCGTGGGTTGCCGCTACCGCCGCCGAGAAGTGCCGGCCGTGACATGGATGCATGCGGGGAGATAAACGGTGCGTGAGTAATCACGTTGCCCACCGAGCCAGCAATGGAGTGAATCGCAGTTGATTCGATGGACTGGGAAGTGGTTAGCTCTGGCAGAATCGAGGGGATTCGTGCGGCGAGCATGGATTTACCTGAGCCTGGCGGGCCTATCATCATGAGGTGATGTCCCCCGGCGGCGGCTACTTCAGCAGCAAACTTCGCTTCATGCTGGCCGGCAATATCCGCGAAGTCCAATACTTGGTTTCGCGGTGCAGACGGAATCTGCTCGGGAGTTGTGAGGTTTCGGTTACCGCGCAGCCATTCAAAGACCTCCCGGAGGTTGTGTGCTACAAGCACCCTGGTGTCTTCAACCAGTTGGGCTTCGCCTGCGTTTCCGGGCGGAATGACCAGGGTGTGATAGCCGTGTTTTTGCGCGGCCACCATCGCGGACAGGATTCCGGGGACGGGACGGATGCTGCCATCCAGACCAAGCTCACCGAGGAAAAGTGTGGTGGCGGTTTTCTCTGCGAAGGATTCGTTGCCCCAGGTGGCGTAGCCATCGGCAGCCAATTGCTCATCTTGCGCTTTCATGCCAGCAAGCAGGATCGCCACGGCAAGCGGCAGGTCGAAGTGCGAGCCGGACTTGGGGAGTGATGCCGGGGATAAAGAGACCACAATCTTGGTCTTCGGCCATGCGAGCTTGGAGTTGATGATGGCTGTCTTGATGCGCTGGCGGGATTCACTAATGGCCGTATCCGTTCGCCCCACCACGTGAATACCGGGCAGACCGGCGCCGATATTTGCCTCAATGTCGACTATGTGCGCGATGACGCCTTCCAAAGCTATGGTCTTACAAGACTCCAGCGCCATTTAGCTCACCGCCTCGAAGTGCTCAAGGTCAAAAGAGTTGCCTTTGACCAAGAGCGCTACGACGTCAAAGCGCACTTCTGACAATGGTTTGCCATCCAGCCACTGCACGGCGGCTTTGCGCATGCGGATGAGTTTGCGCGGTGTCACCGCCTCAGCAACTCCATAGTTCGCTGAAGTGCGGGTCTTGACCTCAACGAAAACGAAGACGTTGTTCTCGCGGACGATGAGGTCAATCTCCCCCACCGCATAATTGACATTCGCGGCAATAACATCAGCGCCGCGGGAGCGATAAAAGTCAGCCGCAAATTTCTCACCGCGTTTGCCCAAAGCAGATTTTCTGGTTGTCCTATTAATCATTGCATTCTTTCTGTTCGCCATTTCTACTGGTCATTAACCAGTTTCATGGAGCACAGATAAGAAACTCAATGGTTGATACGTCTTCAAAACGCAAAACTGTGGATAACTAAATCTACGGGCTTAGTTATCCACAGGTGATTGCGAAATAGAGGCTTTATTCAGGAAGAATGTACTCCGGCTTGTCCAATTCTTCGATGTTGACGTCCTTGTATGTGATCACGCGAACGTAGCGGACAAAGCGCGCGGAACGGTACATGTCCCATACCCACGCATCCGACATGCGTACTTCGTAGTACACATCCGGGCCGTTGGTGTGCGGAATGAGTTTTACCGCATTAGCCAGGTAGAAGCGGCGTTCGGTTTCCACGACATAGGAAAACTGGCTAACCACATCGCGGTATTCTCGGTAGAGGGACAGTTCAACTTCTGCCTCGTAGTTTTCCAGCTCTTCAGCGCTCACTATATTTCTCCTTCGACGGTGCTCCGGTTTACTTTAGTCATTTCAAACGTTAAATGCGCTTGCGCCACGTTGGAATAACTCATCCGATGAATAGGAGTTGCCCCTAGAGTTTTGATTGCTTCGGTGTGGATGGCTGTGCCATATCCCTTGTGTTTGCCCAGCCCATAGCCGGGATATAAATCCTCAAGCTCTTCCATAATGTGGTCCCGGGAGACTTTGGCTAAGACGGAGGCAGCAGCGATGCATCGAATAGCAAAATCGCCTCCGACAACCGGCAGATAGGGCGCGGTGAATCCTGGAACTTTCAAGGCATCGGTGAGAATGTAGCGCGGCCGGACATCTAGGCGTGCCACCGCGCGGCGCATCCCGGAAACATTGGCGTGTTGGATGCCATGGCTGTCGATGTCCCCTGGGCCGATGTGCAAAATTGCATAAGACAGCGCGTGTTTTTGGATGATGGGGAAAAGACTCTCCCGTTGCTTCGCGGACAACTTCTTACTATCGGTCAGTGTGTCAAGCCCCGGAATGATCTTGTCTGGCAGCACGCACGCGGCAATAGTAATCGGTCCCGCGCATGCGCCACGCCCTGCTTCATCCACGCCGGCAACAGGGCCTAAACCTGCCTTGGACAGCGCTACTTCATAGGTGCGTTTTTGAACGAGCTTGCGCATTTAGATGGTCTCAGACGGCACTGCTCGGAATTCTGGGAAGAATACTGCACGCACGCGTCCTTTCACGTTGGACGTTGGAATTGTGCCTTGGAGCATATCGCCCATGTGGTAGCGCGAATCCAGTGAATTTGTGCGGTTATCGCCCATGACAAAGATATTGTCTTCGGGCACAGTCAGTGGCCCGAAGTATTCCCCACCGCAGGCAGCCGAACCGGCTTGGGGGTTGACTTCCATATCCGGTGGAGACTTGATGAAGGAATCATTGGTCTTGGTGCCATTGACCATCACACCGGGATCATCTTCCAAGCACTGCACGGTGTCACCTCCGGTGGCGATAACGCGCTTGACCAGAATGTTCTTGGTGTTCGGGCGCAGACCGGCTGCGGCCACGAGGTTTTGTACACCGCGCACCATGACGTTATTGGAGCGGTCAACGCTAAAGCCGACGTTCCAGGCATCGGGTCCTTCAAAGACCACGACATCGCCGGGATCAGGATCGGAAAAGTAGTAGCTGAGCTTTTCCACGAAGATGCGGTCATTGGTGCACCCCTCACAACCGTGAAGCGTGGGCTCCATCGATGCCGAAGGAATCACATAAGGCCGGCCAACAAACGCCTGGGTTCCAATGAGCAGCGCGAAAGCCAGGACAATGATGAGGAATGCTTCCCACACCAATGCCCAGGGACTTTGCTGGTCTTTATCCTTGGATTTCTGGGTCATCGACTCCACCGATGCGGCTAAACGGGTAGAAAACGAGCGCTACCTTGCCGCGGACATTGTCCATAGGAATAGTGCCTTGGTACTCATCGTATGAATGCGCGCGGGAGTCAGCCGAGTTAGTGCGGTTATCGCCCATGACGAACAGATTGTCATCTGGGACGGTGATTGGGCCGAAGTACTCACCGCCACAGGCTTCAGAACCGGTGGCTGGGTCAACTGGATAGGTCGGCGGGTTTTGCACATAAGACTGGTCAATTGGAGAGCCATCAACCATCACCGCTGGGTCGCCTTCCTGACACTGCACGGTCTGTCCGCCAGTGGCAACAACTCGCTTGACCAAGTTGTTTTCATTAGGTGGGGCAAGCGAGACATAGCTCAATGCTTCTTGAACACCAGCGAGGAATTCATTATCCGAACGTGGCGAATCCCAGCCGGTGTTCCATGATTCCGTGCCCTCAAACACAATGACGTCACCTGGTTCCGGATCGGAGCCGTAATAGCTAATCTTCTCCGTCAGAATTCGGTCATTGGTGCAGCCCTCACAGCCGTACAGAGTAGGCTCCATCGATGATGAAGGGATGACGTATTGGCGACCAACAAACGCCTGAAGGACGCCCACGATAGCCAAAACTACGCCCACGATAAGGAGGGTTTCAACTATCCATGGCAACTGCTTCCTGCCGCTCTCAGCGTTATTGTCTTTCACCCGGTCGATCGTAGCAGCCTTTGTTTGGACCAATGCATAGACTAAGGGATTGTGTCAGAATCCCCAGAATCTTCTCATTCATTTAAGACCCTGCTCTCCATGCTAGGTCACCACAAGGCATCTTTGACCGGTGCCATTGTCTTCTCCGTCCTCGGCTCACTCATGGGACTTGCGCAGCCCATGCTGATCAACCAGATCATCGACAAAATTGGCCAGCCCATGGGCATGCTCATTACCTTGCTCGTTGGTCTATTGGTCTTGTCCTCTGTTGCTAGTGGCCTGGAATGGTACTTGCTCACTCGAACCGCTGAGGCAGCCGTCTTCGCTACCCGCCGTGATCTGGTGTCGCACTTGCTCAGGCTTCCCATCACGTCCTATGACAAACACCGCACCGGCGATTTGGTCACCCGCGTCGGCTCTGACACCACCTTGGTGCGTACCGCTTTTACTGGCGGCCTGGTCCAGGCCGTGTCTTCGGCATTGACCATCGTGGGCTCAATTGCTCTGATGGCGCTCATTGACGTCACCATGCTGCTCGTCGTTTTGTCCGTTATTGCACTGACTTTGGTTGCCGTGGTGTTTACTTCCCGGCTTATGCAGAAATACACCAAGCGTGCTCAGGAAGCTGTGGGTGAACTCGGTGCCGGCATGGACAAGTCTCTTGTTGCGGTGCGTACTGTGCGTGCTTCCCGCGCCGAAGAACGCGTGGAAAAAGAACTGCATAGCTCTGCCGACAGGGCTTATCACGAGGGCGTCAAAATGGCGACGGTCGGTGCTCTGCTCAATCCGGTTTCTGGATTGGCATTGCAGGGATCATTCTTGATTGTGCTCGGTATCGGTGGTGCTCGCGTGGCGTCCGGAACTATTTCCGTGGCGGACTTGGTGTCTTTCGTGCTCTACATGTTTATGGCATCGATGCCTTTGGGCATGATTTTCAGCGCGATAACGACCGTGCGTCAAGCAATGGGTGCGATTGACCGCATCAACAATGTGCTAGACGAGCCACTCGAAGATTCCACCGGCAAGGAAGCAGAACACTCCTCCGCAATCAGCTTTGATTCCGTTTCCTTTTCCTATGATGGCAAGACTCCGGTGCTAGAAGACGTGTCTTTCGATGTCCAGCCCGGTACCAAGACTGCGCTGGTTGGGCCATCTGGTGGTGGCAAGTCCACGACGCTCGCACTCATGGAACGCTTCTATGATCCGACCGCTGGCACGATCTATCTGGGAGACCAGGATATGTCTGAGCTTTCCCGCGAATCAGTGCGCGCCCAGGTCGGATACGTGGAGCAAGAAGCAGCCATCTTGGCGGGTACGGTGCGAGAGAATCTGAAGCTGGCAAACTTCCAAGTCACTGACGAAGAATGCTGGGCGACCTTGGACCAGGTGAACTTGCGTGATCGTTTCGAAGACTCCGAGGGGCTCGATACGATTCTGGGTGACCGCGGTGTTTCGCTGTCTGGCGGTCAGCGTCAACGTTTGGCCCTTGCGCGCATGTTGCTGATGGATTCCCCGATTTTGGTGCTCGATGAGCCAACCTCTGCGGTGGACTCTCATAATGAGCAGCTCATTTTGGATGCCATTGCGGCAGCTGGTGCGGATAAGACCGTCATTATTGTTGCTCACCGCTTGTCCACGGTGACAGATGCAGACCAGATTCTGGTCATCGATGACTCTAAGGTCCAAGCTCGCGGCACGCACGAAGAGCTGCTTGAGACTTCTGAGCTGTATCAGGAGCTGGCTTCCAGGCAGTTGTTGGCATAAAAAAATTCCCTGCGCCCTCGAGATGAGGATGCAGGGAATTCGCCGTAAATTAGCGACGCTCCTTGATGCGAGCCTTCTTACCACGCAGCTCGCGCAGGTAGTACAGCTTCGCACGACGGACGCGGCCGCGGCGGGATACGGTGATGGACTCCAGGTTTGGAGAGTGTACTGGGAAGGTACGCTCTACACCGATGCCGAAGGAAACCTTACGGACGGTGAAGGTCTCGCGAACACCGGAACCCTGACGACGGATGCAGACACCCTTGAAGAGCTGGGTACGCTGGTTGTTACCTTCGATAACCTTTACTTCAACGTCCAGGGTGTCACCTGGGCGGAAGGAAGGAATATCGTCGCGCAGAGATGCTGCATCGACCTTGTCGAGAATGTTGCTCATAGCAATCCTTTTCAATTTAGGATAGAGGACCCTGGCGTGAAACTAACCGGTTCATATCCGTCTACATAGAACAGTCAATAATTTTGGCACATGCTGCGAGAATATTCCAAATCCTTATTCGTAGCGCAGCGCCTCAATCGGAGTGAGCTTCGCTGCCCTATCAGCCGGGTACCAACCAAAGAATAGCCCGATGATA
This sequence comes from Corynebacterium casei LMG S-19264, assembly GCF_000550785.1. Lineage (NCBI taxonomy): Bacteria > Bacillati > Actinomycetota > Actinomycetes > Mycobacteriales > Corynebacteriaceae > Corynebacterium > Corynebacterium casei. Next base: position 1,292,290 of record NZ_CP004350.1, on the reverse strand, counting down.
AGACAGAAGACCAAGGAACCGATAACGCCGTAGAGCGGCGGGAGCACCATGGTTCCCAGCAGTGCCGATCCGAGCAGGCCAAAGATGGTGCCAAAGACAATGCCGAGAATGCCGCCGATGACACAGACAACCATTGCCTCGACGAGGAATTGCAGGCGGATGTCTTTGCGCTTGGCACCTAGTGCCTTACGCACACCAATCTCTCGCGTTCGCTCGGTCACGGTGATGAGCATGATGTTCATGACACCAATACCGCCGACGAACAGTGAGATTCCAGCAATCGCGGCAATTGCGCCGGAAATCGCGTTCATGACTTGGTTGAAGGACTCCAGCTCATTTGAAGCATCTGTTGCTTTCGCCTCATAGTCCACGTTATAGGCGTAGTAGTTATCTAAGTATTGCTGCAACTCCGGCTGGAGATTGTCCTCACCGCTTCCCCGCACTGCGATCGATGACAGCGTCGCGAAGTCTGGGTTGAAGATTTCCTCAAACTGGTACGGGATGTACATCTGTGCAGGACCTGTACCCACCAAAACGCCGGCGCTCGCTGCTTCTTCGACTCCCACGACCTGGAATTCCATAAACGTATCGCCATAGGTTAGTTCCACCATCTTGCCGATGGCTCCGTATGGGTTGCCATCGAAAAGCAGCTCAACCATCTGCATTGGAATCACTGCTACTTGGGACTGGCGCTCGATATCATCGGCAGTAAGCCCTCGCCCAGCAACGATTTTGACGCCTCGCATTTCAAAGTAATCAGCGTTAACCAAGCCGACATCGGCAGATGTAGTTTCGTCCGCGGCGGATGCTTCGGCCTGATAAGAGTTGTAATCACCAATGGTGATACCTGCTAGGCGGCTACCGAACTGCGTGCGCAGCCCATCGATCATTTCTTCCGTGATTCCCGCATTCGGATCCTCTAAGCTGCCGGAGTAATAGTAATAGTCTTGCCCGCCTGCTTCTTCGATTTCATCCTCATCAGGACGCGGCTGCACGTTGACGGAAACATCGGTGGCGCCAAAGGATGAAAGTCCATCAAGGGTTTGGGTGCGCAATGCTGCGCCCAGGGTCAAAATGGCGATAACGGATGCGATACCGATGATGACGCCCAGCAAGGTCAACGCCGCACGCATTTTGTTGGTGCGCAGCCCTGAGACCGCCATGGCTAAAGCTTCAGAGAAATTCATGCGATATTCCCGTCCACCATGGTGACAATGCGGGAGGTTTCCTCCGCCAATTCCGGGTTGTGGGTAATAAATACGATGGTTCTACCCTGCTCATGCAGCTCGTGGAAGAGATCCATAACCAGGCGACCGGTCTGTGAATCGAGAGCGCCCGTGGGTTCATCGGCAAGTAAAATGTCCGGATCATTGGCCAAAGCCCGGGCGATAGCAACGCGTTGTTTCTGCCCACCTGAAAGCTCTGAAGGCTGATGGTCAGCGCGGTCTGCCATGCCCACCATGTCCAGCAGCTCATCAGCGCGGCGGGTGCGCTCTTTACGTGAGATACCCGCATACATCATGGCCATCTCCACGTTCTTGCGAGCCGAGATGCGCGCCACCAAGTTGAAGTTCTGGAAGATAAACCCAATGCGACGATTACGTAAAACCGCCAGCTTGTCATCGTTGTATTCGGCAACATCATCCCCTGCCAGGGTGTACGTGCCCTCCGTTGGTTTATCCAACAGCCCAATAATGTTCATCAGCGTGGATTTACCAGAACCGGATTGACCAACTACCGCGACGAATTCGCCCTCATCAACATGGAAATCTGCACCGTGAAGCACGGTGAGTTCATTCGGCGTATCTACATTGAAAGTCTTGTAAATGCCGGTCATTTCAATTACTCGGCTCATTTACATACCCGGAACTTCAACGGTTTCACCAACGCGGTGGAGATACATTTCCGGGACGGTCAGGACTTTGGTGCCCTCTTCAATGCCGTCGCCTGACACCGTCGCACCGAACTCGTCCTCTTCGACTGTGACCTCGCGTTTAGCAATCTCGCCGGAGTCTTCAATGACCAGCAGGTGCTGCTTGCCTTCTTCTTCCAGAATCGAAGACGGGCTAATGGATAGCCCTGGCGTGGATTCTGTCAGGGAAATGCGCACCTTGGCGGACGCACCAATGAGCAGCCCCTTGGTATCACCGGTGGTTTCAATTTCTACCGGGTAGGTCACTGATGAGGATTCTCCACCGGATGAATCTCCTGCTGCTGCCGGATCTGTGGAGGGCACGGTGGTTATCTTCTTCACCTTGCCGGTAAAGGTCTGCTCCCCTGTTGCTGGCGTGGTGAATTCGACTTTCTGGCCATGCTTGACACGCGAGATGTCAGATTCCCGGACGTTGGCCTTGACCACCAGCGTGGAGTCATCAGCAACGGTAAATGCCGTGCCACCTTCGGCAGAGTTCTGGTCAGGGACTGCGGTGACCAAGCCTTTGAACGGCGAGCGCACTTCAGCCTGCGCGATATCCACGCGAAGTTGGTCGGCTGCGGTCTCAGCGGAGTTCTGGCCAACCTGCGCCGAGCGCATGGCATCAGATACCTGCGCGTTGTAGTTGGTGATCTGGTATTCGGAGTTGCGACGCGCTGCTTCCAGGCTGGTGGAGGCATCTTTGACTGCTACGAAGGCATCAGCGACGTCACGCTGCTGGTTAGCTAAGTCAAGGTCTACGTCTTGAAGAACGCGATCATATTCTTCCTGGGAGGTATTGAGTTCACGATTAGCGGCGAGGACAGAGGCCGCCGCGTCTACGCCAGTAAGTGCGTTCTCAACATTGCCGCGGTCATAAGCTTCGATGGCTTTCTCACGCGACTCAATCTGCGCCTCGATGGCACTGCGAGCTTCCTCATCCTCGACCGTGGCCAACTGCGCGCGGTCTTCCTCCAGAAGTGCAGATTCACTCGCACGGGATGCTGTGTCAAAGACAACGCTGACTCCCAGCTTGGCAGCGTTGACAGCGGCCCCGAGCAGTGAGTCACGGTTGGCTTCGATTGCGGAATCTTCTGCGACTACTTCTGGCGCCTTGCGGTTGAGCTGCGCCTGATAGGTCTCATTCGCTTTGTCATAGGCACTTTGTGCCTGGCGCAGTGAAGACTCTGCGCCCGAGATTTCTGGATCCAGCCCAGAATTCAACATGTCCTGGTACTGGTTAAGTTCACGCTGTGCAGCTTCCACGGCAGATAGCGCTTCAGTTGCGGACTGTGCCTGGGTTGCTTCTTGTTGGCTGAGCTCGCGCTGCAAATCAGAGACGTTGTAGCGTCCCAGCAGGTCATTCGTTTCAACCGGGTCACCAATTTCAACATCAACAGATTGGATTGGTGCCGCCAATGTAGACGTCAAGGTGATTTCGCGGATTGGTTCGATTTGCCCCGATACAGACACGCGCGGTGCTTGCGCGCGCGAGAGCGCCATGTAGTCAGTGGGGGCAATCTGATCACTTCCCCCAGAAGTGAGTGCATAGACTGCACCTCCTCCCCCTAAGAGGACAACAGCGGCCACGGCGGCTATAACGCGTTTGCGCATTTAGTTTTCTCCCACAATAAAAATAATTTTCAATTACTGATAGTAGGAAAATAATTCATGCGCCGTGACCCCGGGTTTAGGGATCTCCCTTAGGGGATCCCGCTCACCGGCGACAACGGTTTTCAAACGGGGGTGTACGAAGGTACCTTTTTAGAAATCGCTTCGACTCCCCCGAAGGTAAATCTAGCTAGAATCCAGCGTTTTTCAAGGCATCTGCCATTGATCCGCGCGGGGCAGACTGCTGCTTGCCGCGGGGGTTCTTTGACTGGGGTTGTTTCTTCCTAGGCGCCGAGCTCTTCTTAGGTGCGGAGCTCTTGTCTGCATTCGCATCATCGTCAAGGCGAAGAGTCAAAGAGATTCGCTTGCGGGCAACGTCTACTTCGAGAACTTTGACCTTGACTACCTCGCCGGAGCGCACAACCTCGTGTGGATCAGAGACGTAGCTGTTGCTCATCGCGGAGATGTGCACCAGTCCGTCCTGGTGGACTCCCACGTCCACGAAAGCACCGAAGGCCGCCACGTTGGTAACGGTACCTTCCAACACCATGCCCGGGGTCAGATCAGAGATCTTTTCCACGCCTTCTTTGAATGTGGCTGTCTTAAATTCCGGACGTGGGTCACGGCCAGGCTTGTCCAGCTCAGCGATGATATCGCTGACAGTCGGGATGCCGAAGGTATCATCGGCAAAATCCTTTGGGTTAAGTCCACCAAGAACCCGTGAGTTACCCACAAGTTCTGCGATGGACAGTCGTGTTGCTTGAGCGATCTTTTCCACGACCGGGTAGGCCTCGGGGTGAACAGCTGACGCATCCAGTGGGTCCTTGCCACCGGTGATGCGCAGGAAGCCGGCGGACTGCTCATAGGCTTTAGGCCCCAAACGTGGCACCTTCTTGAGCTCCTTGCGGGTGGTGAAACTTCCGTTTTCATTGCGGTAGAACACGATATTGTCTGCGATAGTGGTGCTGACACCAGCGACGCGTTCGAGCAGTGGAACGGATGCGGTGTTCAAGTCCACGCCAACACCGTTGACGGCATCTTCGACCACGCCATCAAGGGTGCGCGCGAGCGAGACTTGGTTGACGTCATGTTGGTATTGCCCAACACCAATAGCCTTCGGATCAATCTTGACCAGCTCCGCTAGCGGATCCTGCAAACGACGGGCGATGGATACCGCGCCACGAAGGGAAACGTCCATGGTTGGGAATTCATCGGCAGCAAGCTGCGATGCTGAGTAGACCGATGCGCCGGATTCCGAAACTACAACTGGGGTTGGACGCTTGCCGCCAGCTTGGGCGATGAGCTCCGCTACTTCCGCAGCGAGCTTTTCGGATTCACGCGAGGCAGTGCCGTTGCCCACGGCCAGCAGGTCAACGCCATGGGTAGCGCACAGTGTGGACAAAGTTTGTACTGCCTGCGACCACTGGTTTTGGGGCTGATGTGGGTAGACAATCGCAGTGTCCAAGACTTTGCCCGTTGGGTCCACCACGGCGCACTTCACGCCATTGCGGTAACCGGGATCCAAGCCTAAGGTGGCACGCTGACCAGCCGGTGCGGCCAACAGCACGTCGCGCAGGTTGGTGGCGAAGACTTTCAAGGCACCTTCTTCAGCGATTTCCTTCAGGCGCATGCGCACATCCAAACCGGCGGAGATGTACAGCTTGGTGCGCCAGCCCCAGCGCACCGCCTGGGAGATCCACTTGGAACTACGGTCTAGCTCAAAGCGGGTGGCAATCATGTTTTCATAAATGTCATCATCGCCAGCATCCAGGTTGAGCTGCAAGATACCTTCGGACTCACCGCGCAACAGCGCAAGAATGCGGTGCGAAGGCAAAGACTCGAAAGGCTCAGAGAATTCAAAGTAATCCTTGAATTTTGCGCCTTCAGTTTCTTTACCTGCAACAACGCTTGCCTGCATCGTGCCCGTACTGAACATTTCCTCGCGAACCTTGCCCACCAGGTCAGCGTCAAGCGCGCAGCGGTCCACGATGATGGCGCGGGCACCGTCCAACGCCTTCTTCTCATCCTCGAAGCCCTCTGTGAGATAGCCCTTGGCTAGCTCACTCGGGTCAGCCGCCGGGTTAGCAATGAGCTCTTCCAACAGCGGCTCAAGGCCAGCTTCCCGCGCGATATCTGCCTTGGTTTTGCGGCGTTTCTTGTACGGCAAGTACAAATCTTCCAGGCGTGCCTTGGTGTCGCACTCTAAGATGTCGCGCCGCAGGTCATCGTCAAGCTTTCCCTGCGCTTCAATCGCTTCGAGGATGGCTTGTTTACGGTCCTCTAATTCCTGAAGGTAGGTTGCGCGGGTTTCAATGGTGCGCAACTGCGTATCATCCAAACCGCCGGTGACTTCCTTGCGGTAGCGGGCAATAAACGGAACCGTATTGCCTTCCGCGAGAAGCTTCAGTGCGGTTTCAACTTGGTCGGGACGAACCCCAATTTCTTGTGCGATAGTCGCTGCAATCATTCGGATCAGTCTAGCAGCCACGCGATTTCCCTTTAGCTATTGCCAAAACGTCCGCTTATGGCTAGCGTTAGAACTCGCGCGTTCAATGCGACAAGTAAAGTAACTCAAACACAGGGAGAAAGCATGTATCTGCATCAGCTACAAAAGCTCTCCTTTTCGCATGCGCGCAGAAAGTCTAAATCCTAAAGTTTTAGACTTTCTCAAACAGGTTTTCCGGCGCAGCACCAGCTGACGCCGGATTTTTGTTTTCATACCCACCCCTCTACCCAAGGAGAAAGACACATGTCTCGTTCTCGCGGCCCGAAGAAGGCCGCACCTCGCAAATTCAATGAAAAAGTGCACGTTGAAGCTTTCGCTTCCGTCCTCGAGCCAGCTGTGATGACACAGGCTGAGCAACTCGCCGGAATGCCCTTTATCCACCCGCACGTGGCGCTGATGCCTGACGCCCACGTTGGCATGGGCTCTTCCGTTGGCACCGTGTTCGGCACCATCGGCGCGGTTGTGCCGGCTGCTGTTGGCGTGGACATTGGTTGCGGCATGATTGGTGTGCGCACGCAGTTTAGCGCCACTGACCTGCCTGCAGACTTGGTTCCACTGCGTGATGCGATTGAGCAGGCCATCCCGCTGTCCCCTGGTAACTATAACGAGTGGCATCTCGAAGGTACCGCGGATGCCCGCGCCCGGGAGCTTGCCCAGATGGCGGATCAGGATGACATTGACCTGTCGCACTCGCCGAAGTGGCGTCAGCAGCTGGGATCGCTGGGCGGCGGCAATCACTTCATCGAACTTTGCCTGGATGAACAAGACCGTGTCTGGATGTTCTTGCACTCTGGTTCACGCGGTGTAGGCAACAAGATTGCACAGAAGCACATCGCCGCAGCACAGGCACAGTGCGATAAACACTGGGTGCGCTTGCCAGATCGGGATCTTGCCTACTTGACGGAAGGTACAGAGGAGTTCGATTCCTACATCAAGGAATTGCACTGGGCGCAGCACTTTGCCTACCTCAACCGTGAGGAGATGATGGATAGGTTCGCCCACTGCTTGGGTGAGTTCATCGGCACAGAGGTGGTTGAGGCAGAACGCATTAACTGCCACCACAATTACACGGTCAAGGAGGAGCACTTCAGCAAGAACGTGTGGCTCACGCGTAAGGGAGCAGTGCTTGCCGATGCCGGCGTGAAGGCACTGATTCCAGGATCGATGGGTACGCGTTCTTATGTCGTGGAAGGCAAAGGCTTTGCCCCTGCTCTGCGTTCAGCACCGCACGGTGCCGGCCGTAGGTACTCACGCACCGAAGCGCGCAAGCGCTTTACCGCGGAGGACTTGGATTCCCGCATGACCGGTATTGTCTACCGCCCGGGCAAGGAATGGATTGATGAAATTCCAGATGCCTACAAGGACATTGACCAGGTCATGGAAGATGCCGCGAAGTTGGTTGAGGTCAAGCACGAGCTGCGGCAGGTGCTTAACGTCAAGGGGACTTAGTCCACGCCAAGGTCGTGCCGAGCCCAAACTCGGTGTGGCCAATCTCGGCGGTGCCATACCATGTGGTTTCCGCCGGGAAGGCTTCCGCGACTGCTGCCGCGCACTTATTCAGCGGCAGTGTTGAGGAGCCGTTGACAATAATGCGGTAGACCTGCGCGCCAGCGGGTGCTGTGCCGTGGCGCATCCAGTACTCATTGACCAGTACGTTGTCAGTTTCGCAAGCACTGTAAAGTACTTCCACCGCAATATTGTCCACGACAACGCCTGCCTGCTCTGACAAACGAGGAAGTTCTTCTAGAACTTCCTTCCACTGCGATGGATAGAAGAGTACTGAGAGATCTACGCTGATGTCCATCCAAGTCCCTCCAAGTATTTAATGTCGGCCTTGTCCAGATGCGCCCCGGCTAGCAATTCCGGCCGGCGCTCAAAAGTGCGCTTGAGGGATTGCTCTCTACGCCAGCGGTCGACCAGACCATGATTGCCGGACGTGAGAACCTCTGGGATTTCCAGCTCACGCCACACGCGTGGCTTGGTGTAGCTAGGGCCTTCCAGCAGGCCATCAGAAAATGAGTCCTCTTCATGGGAGCGCTTGTTGCCCAACACGCCGGGAATCAAACGGACAACTGCTTCCGCGATAACCAGTACTGCTACTTCCCCGCCGATGAGAACATAATCGCCGATGGAGACTTCCCGCACGCGGTAGCGCTTGTGGGCATCATCAATTACGCGCTGATCGATTCCTTCGTAGCGGCCACAGGCAAACACAATGTGCTCCTCATGCGACCACTGTCGTGCATCATCTTGGGTGAAGGGTTTGCCCGTGGGCGTTGGGACGAGCAGCAACGGCAAAGATGAATCCTCCCCAGTTGGCTCATAGGAGTGCCCGCCAATACCTTCGAGCTCATCATGGCGTGGGCGGTTAAGATGCGGCAATGCTGAAGCTAGTTCGCTGCCTTCGGTGTTGCCCGCGGCAATGTCGTCGAGTGCTGGCCCCCATACCTCAGGCTTCATCACCATGCCTGGCCCACCGCCGGCCGGCGAGTCATCGACAGTCTTGTGCGCACCTGTCGCCCATGAGCGCAGGTCATGCACACCGACGTTGAGACGGCCTTGCTCAATCGCCTTGCCCAAAAGCGCGTGGCGGAGTGGATCGAGATATTCCGGGAAGATAGTGGCTACGTCAATCCTCACAGCTCAAGCAGCCCTTCCGGTGGTGTAATTGTGCAGGTGCCTTCCTCAAGGTCTATTTCTGGAACGATCTCTTCCACGAATGGGATGAGGGCTTCCTTGCCATTATCTAGTTTGATTTCCAGCAGTGACTGTTGCGTGCCGTGGGTGATGCCAGTGACTTCACCGATGGACGCGCCTTCAAGGACGACTTTGAGTCCCTCCAACTCGTGGTCGTAGAAGCCTTCATCATCTTCTTCTTCGATTGGTTCAGCGAAGAACTGCACTCCGCGCAGCGAATCAGCTGCGGTGCGGTCTTTGACCTCATCGAAAGTCAATAACAAACGTCCCTTGTGTGCACGGACTGTCTTGATGGTGAACTCCACTTGCTTCCCACCCTGCTTACCGTTTAATACTGCCCCCGGGTAGTAACGCTGCTCTGGGCTGTCCGTAGTCACGTCCACGGACACTTCACCTTTGATGCCGTGCGACTTGATGACTCGACCGATCAATAATTCCATGAGGTCAAGCATAATAGAGCAAAAGCGCCGTCTCCCAATTGGGAAACGGCGCTTGCTTTACGCATCTAACTCAAAGTTGAGTTGGAATTACTCTGCGGACTCTTCCTCAGAAGACTCAGCTGCCTTAGCAGCTTCTGCGGCAGCCAGTTCAGCAGCAGCCTTAGCGTCCTTTTCTTCCTTAGCCTTAGCGCGCTTAGCGGTAACAGCCTCAACGGATGGGCCGTTGTTAGCCTCAGCCAATGCAGCGTTGAAGAGTTCCAGCTTGGATGGCTTCTCTTCTGCAACCTTCAGGGTGCCCTCTGCACCTGGCAGACCCTTAGCCTTCTGCCAGTCACCGGTGATCTTCAGCAGTGCGAGTACTGGCTCGGTTGGCTGTGCGCCAACGCCGATCCAGTACCGTGCACGCTCAGAGTCGATCTGGATGACAGATGGCTCTTCCTTTGGCTGGTAGATGCCGATGTTCTCGATTGCACGGCCGGAACGGCGGGTGCGGGCATCAGCAACGATGATGCGGTACTGTGCGTTACGGATCTTACCGATACGCTGAAGTTTGATCTTTGCAGCCATGATTGGCTCCTTTATCTATTTCAGTCACTGGGCAGTACAGGCGCTCGAATTTTCATTCAAGCCGGTTCAACCCTTGGAGATTTTTCTGCGTGTGACTGCCGGTCGACCTTAGTCGGTGGCGGCATTACGCAGTCGTGCAATTTCACACAACCGGCATCATATTACAGGGCATCCAACTAATTCCCAAAACTGGTGTGGAGGAATATGTGTTGGGCACCTCGACCGAGTAACCTTGTCACCGAATTCCTGCCACCTCCTGCACAACAGTTATTTTTGCTGTGCCCAAGCAATAGATTCGGACCATATGATTTTATATGAGCACTGACGCTGTTCGGAACTTCCGTTACCGATATGACCTGGACGGACTTCGTGGCATTGCAATTGCCCTAGTGGTCTTTTATCACGTCTTCGTCGGCCGTGTATCCGGCGGCGTGGACGTCTTCCTGCTCCTATCAGGTTATTTCTTCTTAGGCTCGCAGCTGCGTTATGCAGCGAAGCCGAATGCTTCTCTCAACCCCTGGTGGCCGATTTGGCGCACACTGCGCAGACTTCTGCCCAGTCTGATTCTGGTCATTGGTGTCACCACGCTGCTGGTGTACTTCATCACCCCGCAGCTGATGCGCACCGAATTTGCGCAGCAGATTACCGCGACTTTGTTCTACTACCAGAACTGGGAATTAGCGCGTCAGGACGCTGATTACGCGGCAGCCTCTGCTGAGACTTCCCCACTGCAGCACATGTGGTCGATGGCTGTGCAGGGCCAGTTCTACCTCATGGGCATTATTTTTGCGCTGGTTCTCGCAGTAATCATTCGCTTCCGCCCCACAGGTGGCCTGCGTCCTTCTCGCTTCCCTAGCGTTAATCAGATTGCCGGACCGATCCTGATTGTTATCACGGTTGTCTCTTTCGCTTACGCCTCCCGCCATGGCTTGTATGGCACTGGTGAAAACTATTACTCCACCTGGTCCCGCGCATGGGAGCTGACCCTGGGCGCAGTACTGGCAATTTATGGCTCCAAGATAAAGGTCTCGGAATTCCTGGGCAACGTGATGACCATCGTTGGTCTGATCGCACTGTTCTTTACCGGCGCAATCATCGCGGATTCCACGGCATACCCAGGCCCACTGTCTCTGCTGCCACTCGGTGGCGCGGTGCTGATTATCCTCGGCGGCGGTTCCGGCGGGAGGATTTCCGGATTAATGGCCTCCAAGCAGGCGCGCTGGCTAGGCGATATCGCCTATGCCCTCTACCTGTGGCATTGGCCTCTGCTGATTTTGTCTACCTCCGCGTTGAGACTGGCAACCCCACCATGGTGGTTGGGCATCATCATTATCGCAGTCTCCCTTGTTCTGGCAGATCTGACGCACCGTTTCTTGGAGCGCCCGCTGCGCCAAAACGCGAAGCGCCCAATGTCTGATGACATGCCAGTAAACCGCGCGATGGCAACGCTCAAGCAGCGCCCTGGCCAGATGCGTGCAGTCGGCGGCAGTCTTGTCGCGGTCTGCATGGTGGCATTGTTGATGGTTCAGCCAATGTGGTTGCGTTCCATCCAAAATCTTGAGGGCGACACCTTGGACGCGGTTTCTTATCCAGGCGCCTTGGCGCACTTCGGCGCAGACGTGCCTGAGGTTGATATGGTGCAGCCCGATCCAATGTTGGTCGGCGGAATCATGCCACCAATTTCGACAGTGCACTGCTTCATTGCCAAGGATGCTCCTGCGGACTTCTTCCTGGATACCGATGTCAATGGTGAACCGTGTATCTTCGGCGATGTTGACGCTGAGTTCACCGTTTATCTTGTCGGCGGTTCACATGCTGAGCAGTGGTCTTCCGGTCTGGACAAACTGGGCCAGCGCATGGGCTTCAAGCTGGTGCCGCTGCTGCGCCAGGACTGCCCCATTGAGTTGGGTGATACTTCTGGCGTGACTCCGGTCTGCGCCGACTGGGGCGAGCTAGCGATGGACAAGGTCCTGGATGCGCAGCCTGACTTGGTCATCTCTAACACCACTCGCCCACAGGGCGAATACGGCCACGGACCAGATATGGTGCCGGCAGGCTACGTTGGGTTCTGGGAGGGTCTTCAGGCCGCCGATATTCCGTTCTTGGGCCTGCGCGATAACCCATGGAGCTTTGATGAAAACCTCATGGCTCGTGAGTTTGATGAGTGCTATGTCGCTACGGAAGACCCCATCGGCTGTGGCATGGCGCGCGAGCGCGTGTACACCCCAGTAGATCCGGCTGCGGAGATTCTCGCGAACTTCGAGAACATGGTCGCAGTCGATACTTCCAACTGGTTCTGTGATGCGGTCTGGTGCCCAACTGTTATTGGCAATACCATGGTGTATCGCGATATGCACCATATCTCTAACGCGTTCGCCGATTCTGCGATGCCGCTTTTTGAGGACTACATCCGCGCCTTTATGGAAGGCGCACCAATTCCAGAACCGCGCACCCCAAGTTTCGAGCCAGCGCCACTGCCCGCTCCGGCACCAGAAGGTGAACCGCTTCCGGGCAGCGAATACCCAGGTGGTGAGCAAGCTCCAGTAGAGCAGCTGCCGGGCAATGAACCGCCGCCGGTCTATCAAGATGCTCCGCCCGCTGAAGAAGCTCCGCTCATCGAAAACCCACCAGCAGAAGTTCCACCCGCGGAACCTCCTGTAGAGGAACTCCCAGAAGGTGCAGTCCCTTATGAGCCAGGTCTTGGAGAGACCATTCCTGGTGCTGGTGCAGCCACCTAAAAGACAGCAGCCTAGACAAAAGCTCGAACCCCTGACATCTAATAGTGTCAGGGGTTCGAGCTGTGCTTTGTGCTTAAGCTGTGGGGCGTTTACTTATCAAACTTGAGGTTGTTCAAGTCGATGTTCTCCATGCCCTTAGGCAGCTTGTTGCCCATTCCTGGGGTGCCGCCACCGGCGCCGCCACTACCCATCTGCTCTTGTAGCTTCTGGAGTTCTTCCATGGATGGCATACCGCCACCACCAGGCATGCCCGGCATACCCGGCATGCCGCCTGGCATCTGTGGCATACCGCCGCCGCGGTTGGAGTTCTTTGGCTTCTTGCGCTTGCCGTTCTTGCCCTTGCGGCCCTTTGGCTTCTTCTTCGTCGCAGAACGTGCGCCGCCGCCCATACCGAACTGGCCGGCCATCTTGGTCATCATCTTCTTCGCCTCATTGAAGCGCTCGATGAGCTGGTTAACATCAGCGACCTCAACACCGGAACCCAGCGCGATACGCTTACGGCGTGATGCGTTGAGCACCTTTGGGTTCTCGCGCTCTTCTGGGGTCATACCGCGGATGATGGCTTGAATGCGGTCGATCTGCTTTTCATCGACCATATCGGCCATTTCGCTCATCTGCTTGCCGCCAGGCATCATCTTGAGCAGGTTGCCAATTGGGCCCATCTTGCGGACCATCAGCAACTGGTCAAGGAAGTCATTCAGAGTGAGCTCACCAGAGCCAAGCTTGCGCGCGGCGTCCTCGGCCTTGTCATGGTCCAGGGTTGCTTCGGCCTGCTCAATGAGGCTGAGCATGTCACCCATGCCGAGAATTCGGCTGGCCATGCGCTCAGGGTGGAAGACATCAAAGTTCTCTAGCTTCTCACCCGTGGAAGCAAACATGATTGGCTTGCCGGTAACTTCACGGATAGACAGTGCAGCACCACCACGGGCGTCACCATCCAGCTTGGTCAACACAACGCCGGTAAAGTCCACTCCGTCGCGGAAGGCCTCAGCGGTAGAAACTGCGTCTTGACCGATCATGGAGTCAATGACGAAGAGAACTTCATCTGGATTGACGGCATCACGGATGTTGCGGGCCTGTGTCATCAGGGTTTCATCAATACCCAAGCGACCCGCGGTGTCAATGATGACCACGTCATGCTGTGCACGCTTGGCTTCTTCAATACCTGCCTGCGCGACCTGGACTGGGTCACCGGTAGAGGTGCCCATCTCGTGGTCGTGCGCATCCACCGAGGTACCCACATCCGGAGCGAAGGTTGGAACGCCAGCGCGCTCACCAACAATCTGCAGCTGCTGGACTGCACCAGGACGCTGCAAGTCACAGGCCACCAGCATCGGGGTGTGGCCTTGACCTGACAGGTGCTTGGCTAATTTACCGGCGAGGGTGGTTTTACCAGCACCCTGCAGACCAGCGAGCATAATGACAGTTGGCGGGTTCTTCGCAAACTGCATGCGGCGGGTCTCACCACCAAGAATGGTGACCAGCTCTTCATTAACAATCTTGATAACCTGCTGAGCAGGGTTCAGCGCTTCAGAAACTTCCGCGCCAACAGCGCGTTCTTTAATACGCTTGATGAACCCGCGCACAACGGTCAAAGACACGTCGGCTTCCAGCAGCGCAAGACGAATCTCACGCGCGGTGGCGTTGATGTCTGCCTCGGTCAGCTTGCCTTTACCGCGCAGACCCTTCAGCGTCGTTTGTAAGCGATCTGATAGTGACTCGAACACTTAAGCACATCTTTTCGTTCGGGAACTTTTTAACTCCCCTAGCTTAGCCGCCTGATAGTGCTTCGGTCACATTCCTGACCAAGGCGGCGCGAGAAACTGTCTCCATCATCGCCGCTTGCACCACCATTGTGGCTCCCGGGGAGGTCATTGTCAGCCACTTTACATCAGGCAATTTGCCAATAACATGGCCAAGACCTGCGCGTTGGTCAACGGTGCGCACTTCAAAGACTCCACCGACTTGCCAGTTGGCCGTCGAGGGCATTTTCTCAATCGGCGGCAGGACGGAATACACACCTGATTTGTAGGCTTGGATAAATCGAGCTTCATCAGCTGCCCGCTCAATACGTTCATGCAGGGCACGCACCGTAAACTCCGCGGCATAAGAGCCATCATCTTCGCGCACCATCGCTGCCGAGGTAACGATCCACCCCAGCGCAGCCACAACGGCGAGTGGCCGAACCACTTCGCGTTGATAGGACCCACGCCAAGAAATGGTCAGATATTTATCTTCCCAGTCAGTTTGCAGTCCGATATCCGCCGGGGCATAAACCTGCGGACGGGTGGGCACCAAGGTGTCCAGCATGTTTAGGCCGCGCTTGGATAGCTCATGTACAGCAGCAGCTTTTCGATGATTCCATACGCCAGGCCCCGTCGACTTCGAATCGGCTTCCGTCAGCACGGTAAGCAAAGACAGCGTCAGTGGGTCATATTGGACCGCATCCAACACAGCATTGCGTGCCTCATCGGAATACGGGTCCATGCGCGCTGCCAGCTTCGACAGCGTTGTGTGCTCAGCAACGAGGGTTTGCACGCGCATACGATCAGGCAGATTAAGTCCCATCTTCTGCGCCATGCGCGCGACCATCTCAGCGCCCACTTGTTCGTGCGGGCGACCATAGCCTTTGCCGATGTCATGGAATAAAGCTCCGAGCAGCAACAGGTCTGGCCGGCCCACCGTGGTGCGCACGTCAGAGCAGCGCGCCACCGTTTCAACGGAGTGGTAGTCAATGGTGTGGGAATGGTTGCGCTCGCGCGGCAGCACACCACGAATGTGGTTCCATTCTGGGACATAGCGCTCCCACAACTGATGCCTGTCCATTTCGATGATGACCTGCGGGCGAGTCAGCACGGTGAAGAAGTCATCGACCGTCGCGCGGGGCCACCGCGGCGGCAAATTAGGTACTGCCTGCAGCCGCTGCCACACGCCACTTTTCACCGGGTTGCCGGTACGCGCGGTTGCCGCAGCTACCCGCAGCACGAGACCAGGATCCTCGAGGTTCGCGTTGCGGGCAAGGGTGATGTAGCCGCCTTCATCAAGCACATCGACATCGAGTGGCTTGCGGACGCGATGCAGGCTGCGCCGGGACACGAGCCCGCGCGCGGTGGACAGCCCACGCTCGACCGCATTACTGATCGTGGTCGCGGCTTCAGCCAAATCGGCCGAGAGCTCATAGCGATCCTTGAAGCCTAAGTCATCAGCAATTTCGGCAGCGAATTCTGGCTCCAGTACGTCACGGTGGCGCCGCGAATGCTCATGCAGCAGCACGCGCACATCCAACAACAAGTCACGTTGCACCGACAGGTCAGGCACATCGCAGAGGTTGCCCAAGGCAAGCGCGAGTAGCAGCTGCACATCGCGCAATCCCCCACGCCCGTTCTTGATCTCGGGCCGCGTCATCGACGCGATTTGGCCCGCCCTACGCCAGCGCTCAATGGATGAGTCAATGAACTTGTCAAAGTTCTTCTGCAAC
The DNA here is from genome assembly GCF_000550785.1 of Corynebacterium casei LMG S-19264. Lineage (NCBI taxonomy): Bacteria > Bacillati > Actinomycetota > Actinomycetes > Mycobacteriales > Corynebacteriaceae > Corynebacterium > Corynebacterium casei. Next base: position 1,276,341 of record NZ_CP004350.1, on the reverse strand, counting down.
GAAACCCGCCAGGTGGCGTAGAGCTTCGCCCGGGCTTCATCGACAAGCTGCTTATTGCCCGCCAGGAAAGTTAAATCCAACTGGCTCAATGCCGCCGCCACATCAGTTTCTGCAATCGCCGCGCACTCATCCGGCGTGCGGATTGCATAATCCAGGTGATACTTGGCATCCCAAATTGGGTACCACAGAGCCGACGCAGCCTCATCATCGACTGGCTCCCCCGGAGCATGGATAAGCACCATGTCGAGATCCGAGTAGGATGTCATCTCCCGCCGGGCCAATGACCCGGTGGCAGCCAGCGCCGCATTGGGCGGAATAACTAGTCCATCGATCAACAATCGCGCCGAGGTATACGCCTCAGCGCGAATTGCGTGTGGATCTAAAATCTCACTAGACAGCGTCTTCGCCACGCTCTCCGGTACGTACGCGGATGACATCTTCAATGGAAGATACCCACAGCTTGCCGTCACCAATCTTGCCGGTGTACGCGGCCTCAACGATCGCGTTCGCAACTTCATCTACGCGCTCATCTGCCACGAGGATTTCCAGCTTGATCTTTGGCACGAAGTCGGTGGCGTATTCTGCACCGCGGTAGACCTCATTGTGTCCACGCTGTTGGCCGTATCCTTGTACCTCAGTCACAGTCAGGCCATGAACATTGATGTGTTCAAGAGCCGCACGCACATCCGGCAAAGTGAAGGGTTTGAGAACTGCAGTAATCAGTTTCATGGTGGTTTACTCCTTTATATCTGTGCGGGATGGAATAACAGGTGCTTGGCCATTTCTTTCCATACTAGCGCCCGCGTGTGCAAAATTGTTCGTTCCGGCGACGTCATATGCAGTCTCGCGGTGTTGATCAAGGTCAACTCCATTAGCTTCGGCTTCTTTATCGATGCGCCATCCCAGAGTCTTTTGCAGAGCAATAGCAATGAGGTAGGTAATCGCGCCGGAGAAGACCATGGCCACAACAGCGATGATGATTTGGACAACCAGGAGCTTGAATCCATAGGCGTAATCATCGGTGAACACGCCGCCTTCGCGGGCAAAGAATGCCACGCCCACTGTGCCCCACAAACCAGCGACCAGGTGCACGGCAACGACGTCGAGAGAGTCATCGTAGCCAAACTTGTACTTCAGACCCACGCCGTAGCAGCCCAGGATGCCACCGATAAAGCCCAGAATGAGTGAGGTCATTGGGGTAAGCGCACCAGCAGCCGGGGTGATGGTGACCAAACCTGCGACAACACCGGAAGCAGCACCCAAAGACGTTGCTGCCTTGTCACGCAGAGTTTCAATGAGCATCCAGCCCAGCATTGCTGCTGCAGCTGCTGCTGTGGTGTTGAGCCATGCCAGGCCCGCAAGACCATCGGCAGCAAATGCGGAGCCGCCGTTGAAGCCGAACCAACCGAACCACAGCAATGCTGCGCCGAGCATAGTAAATGGGAGGTTGTGTGGACGTGAAACGTGCTTCGGGAAGCTTGCTCGCTTGCCGATGACTATCGCGAGAACCAAAGCCGCCGTACCAGCAGAGATATGGACAACGGTGCCGCCCGCGAAGTCAATTGGTGCAACAATTGCTTCTCCGCCTTCAGTACCGAAGATCCACGCCGAAATGGAATTTTCAGCGTGCGAGAGCAGTCCTCCGCCCCAGACCATGTGAGCTAGCGGGAAGTACACCAGTGTTGCCCAAGCTCCGGAAAAAACCAACCAGGTAGAGAACTTCACGCGCTCTGCCAACGCACCGGAAATCAGCGCAGTCGAAATAACTGCGAAGGTCAACTGGAATCCGATGTCAATGACATTGGAATAACCCGAGGCTCCTTCGATGTAGTTTCCGGACTCATCCCAGATTTGGTCCCGCAGCCCAAACATCTCAAATGGGTTGGCCACTACCCCGCCTAATGACTGGGTGCCATAAGACATGGACCAACCCCACAGAATGTAGACAACCGCGATAACTCCTAAGCTTCCGAAGCTCATCATCATGATGTTCATGACGCTGCGCCGCGATGACATTCCTCCGTAGAACAATGCCAACGCAGGAGTCATCAACAACACCAATGAGGCCGAGATGAGCATCCACGAGGCATTACCGGATGCTGCCAATACGCTGTCCATTTGCCTTCCCACTTTCTATAATTCAATAGGTACTATATCAGAATACCTGTCCGGCTATAGAATGGGAAATAGTTTGTGACCTAGGAAACACAAAAAGTCGGTACCCACAGGGTGCCGACTTTTTATGTGTTGAGAAACTCGTAGTGTTCTGGCCTGCTAGGAAAGCCTATCCGAGAGGTCATCGCGCATAAACTGCTCACGCGCGAGTGCTTCCGGGTCACCGTAGAACGGGTCAGCCTCATTAAACTTGCAGTCCACAATCTCCACGCGACGCAACATTGCAGCGCGGGAAATCAGGATAGAGCCAATAGCCGAGGTGCCAAGTAACAAGATGATTGCAGCCAAGCCGATGAGGACATTCCACCAGCCTGGATCACGCAAGAATGCGCCAATCAGCAGGAAGGTCACGCCGAAACCGGACGCAGTTGAGAGCACCGAAATACGTGCGAACACGTCACGGAAGCTCAACATGCCGGCAGCACAGACCGCAAAGTTAAACGCACCGAACAGCAGGAAAATGTCAGAGATGATATGCAGCACTGGCATTAACGCTCACCTCGCATGAGTGCCCGCGAGAGCGATACCGCACCCAAGAAGCCCATGACTGACGCCACGAGTACCAGGTCGAAGGTAAAGCCTGAGCCCTTCTTCATACCAACCAAGGCCACGAGGGCAACGAGCACAAACAACAACGCATCCGCTGCAGAAACTCGGTCAGCTCGGGTGGGGCCGATCAACATACGGTAAGCAGAAGGAATGATGGACAGCGCCACCACGACAATTGCAATATCTAGAACCATGACCTAAGCCTCTTTCTTAACGTCAGAGAAGAACTTCGGGTGAACCATGACGCCACGCAGCATGCGCTCTTCCATATCGCGCAAATCAGCACGGAGTTCATCAGCATCCGTGTTGTACATGCCGTGCACATACATCACGCGCTGACCATCTTGAGTGTCTGCAGCAGCGCCGACAACCAACGTACCTGGGGTAACGGTAATCAACGCGGCGATGAGTGTGTAGTGCGCTTCTGAAAGCGACTGGCATGGGTATTCCGCCACGCCTGGTGTGGAGTCGTGTCCGCGGGACAAAATATCCTTCAACACGTTGTAGTTAGCAACGGTGAATTCCTTGATGTACCACAGCCAAAAGCCAATGAAACGAAACGGGTAAGTTAGAAAATCCATTATCCGAGCACCGCCTCAACATAAGCGGAGGTATCAATAAGCCCCTGGGCTGCGGTCTCCGACCATGCCAGAAGAACTTCGCCTCCAAGACCAATAACCAACGTCAGCAGCGCGGTGATAACCGCTGGTGCTGCCAACCAGAACTTGATTCGTGGGCGTGCATCAGCAGTGTTGTCAATGATGTACGCATCCGATTCAGCCTTCACAGCAACCGAAGAGCCCTCTGGTGGCAATTCTGGGTAAGAGGCTACGCCACCACCGATGGTGCCTTCGTCGCTGTCAGGATCCTGACCAGCGCGAGGAGAAGGTGCAGCCTTGGTGCGATCACCCCAGAACATGCCCTTCCAAATCTTGAGCATGGACAGCAAGGTAATCAGCGAGACCGCCAGCATGGCAATCAACGCATAGATTTCGCCAGCTTCCCAGCTGCCCATGAGCAAGGTGAACTTAGCGACGAAGCCGGAGAACGGTGGAATACCAGCCAGCGACAATGCTGCAGCAAAGAATGCAACAGCAATGATGGGCTCGCGTTTCGATATGTTCGTGACTTTGTCTAGCTCACCAGTGCCGTATGCGACTTCCACCGCACCCGTTGACATAAACAGCGATGCCTTCACAATCATGTGGTGAATCAGGTAGAAGATACCGGCGGTCATACCCAGCTGGGTAAACAATGCGACACCCATCAGGATGTAGCCCAACTGGGAGACCATGTGGAAAGCCAGAATCTCGCGCGTGGTCTTCTCACCCACCGCACCAAGAACGCCAATAACCATGGTGAGAGTAAAGAGCAGAACCAGAATCCACAGACAGCGTGCATCGCCGTCAAAGATGACTGCATACCAGCGGTAGATGGCATACACACCGACCTTGGTGTGCAGACCAGAAAACAGTGCGGTCACAGCAGGGTTGGTGTACGGGTAAGTACGTGCCAGCCAGGTGTGAATTGGAACCACAGACGCCTTAATCATCATGGCCAGCATGGCGATGGACATAGCAATTGCAACAGCTGGTTCTTCCTTCGCAGCACCCTGCAGCTGTGCGAGGTTAACCGCTCCATAGGAGCCGTACACCAGGACAACACCGGCCAACAGCATGTTGGAAGCAAACAGGTTTGCCACGATAAACAGGCGCAGACCAGCAATCTGCAGGCTACCGCCACGACGATAGATCGTGGTCGCATACAGGCCATAACTTGGCAGCAACATGACCTCAATGAAGACGAAGAAGTTGAAGATATCTGCGGTCAGCAATGCACCGTAGACACCACACATCAACACCAACGTCAACGGTGCGAAGAACGGTTCCTTGGAAAATCCACTGGCGGTGGCGAACCATGCACACACAATGGCCAAGATGGATACCGTAACAAGCATCAGTGCCGCGAACATATCTACGGCGAATGGGATAGCAACGAGTGCATCCCAATTACCCACGCGGTGCGCCAGCGCAGTGCCATCAGCAGTAATTGCAATCAGGAAACCAGAACCCACCAGCCCTGCGGTAAGGACAGTGTAGAGAACAACTTCCTGCAAGATGCGCGCACGCGGGAAGATAATCAATAAACCGGCTGCCAGCAGCGGGACGGCCGCAAACAATGGCAGCAAAGAAGCAACAAGGTCAGCGTCGTACCACATTAGAGCACCACATCCTTGTGCTTATCCAAGTCCAGCTCAGGACGGGTTGCATCATCACCATCGCCTACTGCGGCGGTGACGAACATGAGGACTGAAATGGAGAAACTAATAACAATCGCGGTCAGCACAAATGCCTGTGGTAGCGGGTCAGCAGCGAACTCCATCTGCGCGGGTGTGTGTACCCCAAATGGTTCATTTCGCGCATAGGTTCCGCCGGCGGCCACAATCATGAGGTTGACGCCGTGCGAAAGGAGGGTAAATCCGAGCGCGATGCGCAACATATCTCGGCGAAGCATGAGGTAGACAGCGCCACCGATGAGAATGCCTGAGGATATAGCCAGGGTCATTTACTTGCTCCTTTCTTCCGTCTTGTTCTCCGCTATTGCGGCAAGAGCTTTATGGTCTTCGGTTTGTCCGCGACGCTGCAAGGTGGACTCTGAAACCAAGTCCAACATGACATGGAATTCCTTATCGCCCTTGCGCGGCATGCCCAGCAGGTTGAAGGACGCGATAACCACGCCAATAACTGCCAGGTAAACGCCAAGGTCGAAGAGCATTGCCGAAGTCTGGTGCGTGCCGAAGATTTCTACGTGCAGCGAGGTGAGGAAGGAACCTTCGAAGTAGCCTGCCAAACCAGTCAACGATGCCAAGGCCACACCAGAGCCGATCAAAGTGAAGTACGGCCAGCGAATCTTCGCGCGGTCGTTGCTTGGTGCCGACAGGTACAGCAGCGCCATACCACCGGAGCCGACCAGTGCCGCAACGAAGCCGCCGCCGGTCTCATAGTGACCGCGGAAGAAGAGCAGAATCGACAAAGCGATAATGATTGGTCCAACCAGACGGCTGGTGGCACGCAAGAAGATGGAGTTTTCAGCAGCATCGAAGATTGGCGACTTGCGGTCCAAGAGGGTTTCACGCACTGGTGCCAAACGGAACTTAGCCAGAAGCACAGCAATGGAAATACCTGCCATGCCCAGAACTGTCAGTTCGCCGAAAGTATCCAATGCACGGTAGTCAACCAGAATGGTGTTCACGATGTTGGTACCGCCGGTGTCATCTGGTGCCTGCTCCAAGTAGAGACGAGCAGCATCAGACTTATCGCGGCGTCCGGTCAGTCCCCATACTGCGAGCATGGCGCACAAACCGACAACAACGGAAAGAACAATTGACCACCAGTGGAACTTACGGGTTTCCGGAGTAAAGTGGTCTGGCAAACGGTGCAGTACCAGAACCAGCACACAGACAGTCAAAATCTCAACGGTCAACTGCGTAGTAGCCACATCGGCTGCGCCGAGAGCATAGAACCACAAGGTCACGCCGAAGCCAGCGATGGAAACAACAACGACCACGGTGAGGCGCGACTTCGCCATTACAGAGGCAAGAACACCAATAGCGATAATGAGGACGAAAACCCAGTCCATTGGTGAAGAAGTCTCGCGGTAAACCTCAGGGATATCCCGCAGGGTAAAGATACCGACCACCGCGATAACAACCAGCATGAGCAGTGGTGCGACCAAGTGGCGGCGCATGGAGGTGGTACCCGATGGCTTGGTTGCGTACTTTGCACCAAAATCGATGATGCCCTGACGGAGGTTTTCCACCGCATCCAAGCCGGAGATTGGTGCACCAAAGTTTGTCATCGCGCGTGCCAGTTCGCGGTTGAACTTCACCAATGCGATACCAAAGGCGATGATTACACCGGTCAGTGCCAGCGGGATGTTAAATCCGTGCCAGATAGCCAAATGTACGTGTGGTTCGGAAGCGGTTGCTGCAAGAGCGGCCTCCCCCACAATCCAGTCCAGCAATGCTGGAACCAGACCGAATACCACAGTGACAATTGCCAAAATCGCTGGAATTACCCAGACAGTCAGCTTTGCTTCCTGAATGGTCTGAACCGGTTCTGGTTCGCGATTATCTTCTTCCGCCTGGAACTCAGCTTCGGCAATAGAGTGCTTGGTCGCGCCACGGGAGCCGATGATGTAGCGGAAGGAGTACGCGAACGTGAACATCGAAGTAATCACGATCGTCGCGGTAATGATAATGGTAAATGGCTGCGCTAAACCAGATTCCAAAGCTGCGGTAATCAAACCTTCCTTGGAAACAAAGCCCAACAGAAGTGGAATACCGGCCATGGACGCACCAGCAATGGTGATAATGCCGGAGGTGATAGGCATCTTCACTATGCGTGTGTGGCGCAATTCCTGGTAAGAACGAGTGCCGGTTTCATGCTCGATAATGCCAACGCTCATAAACAGCGCGGCCTTGAAGCAAGCATGCGCCACGGTGTGGACAATCGCTGCGGTAATGGCTTCATCGGTACCGATACCAACCACCATGACCAGCAAGCCGAGTTGCGACATCGTGGAGTAAGCCAGCAGTTCCTTCAGGTCATCACATTTAACTGCCGTGAGTGCACCGAAGAGTGCTGTGATACCACCGCAAACGATGAGCATGATATTCCACAGTTGGACATCATGAAGCAGCGGCGAGTAACGCAAGATCAGGTAAATACCTGCCTTGACCATGGCTGCCGCGTGCAGGTATGCCGAAACTGGCGCGATAGCGACCATTGAATCTGGCAACCAGGATTGGAACGGGAACTGGGCCGACTTGGTAAATGCTGCGATAGCAATAAGGAAAGCAACGCCGGCCTTGAGACCAAGATTGTCATCCCACATTGGGGAGGCGATGACCTCAGAAATGGACATTGTGCCAGCACTAATCGCCATGATGACCGTTGCGGCCAGCAGGAACAGGCCACCAAGAACGGTGACCAACAGCGTACGAATAGCAGGCTGATGTCCCTTTTCACCAGAGTTGGCAATCAGGAAGTATGAACACAGCGTGGTCAGCTCCCACGCTAGGTAGAACACCATGAGGTCATCGGTGGTGACTACGACAGCCATCGACGCAGCAAAGCCACAGATATAGAAGTAAAACGCTGTGTCCTTATGGTGCAGGTACCGCGTTGAGTAGGCCAAGACGCCGGCACCAATAAGAAGGACCAGCATTAAGAAAACCAGTGAGAGGCCATCCAAACGAAGTGAGAAATCCACGTCGATGGTTGGCATCCACTGCACTGACTCGGTATGAACTTCATCGGTGGTGTACGTTGACGCTGCCATGCCGGCACCAGCAAGCAACGGCAATGACAGTAGCCAGCCGGCATTGCGTCCTAAAAGACGCGACGCCAGTGGAGCCACTGCGACCGTGAGCCCTGAGAGCACTAAAACATAAAAAAGCATCGCAAGTAGTTATTCCTAGTTAATGAACAATAAGAGACGGGGTTAAAGACTCAGCTCAAGGAATGACACCAGAGAGATGTGGACCCCACGAATTGATATAGCCATTTGTCCCGTTGTGCCTGATGCGCACGGCGGTTTTTGAGGCATTTGTATTCGTCATCACAGAAAGACTAGCACGCCCCGGGCTCCACTAAAGAGCCCGGGGCGTACTTTCGGTCGAACTACAGGTTACTGCTCACCAAGCAGTGCATCCACGAAGCCTTCGACCTCGAATGGTGCAAGGTGATCCGCTCCCTCACCCAAGCCCACAAGCTTGACCGGGACACCGAGCTCTTCCTGCACCTGGAACACAATGCCACCCTTGGCAGTGCCATCCAGCTTGGTCAGAACCACGCCTGTGATATCTACTACCTCACGGAAAACGCGAGCCTGCATGAGGCCATTTTGGCCAACTGTGGCATCAATTACCAGCAAGACTTCATCAACCGAAGTCTTCTTTTCCACAACACGCTTTACCTTGCCCAACTGGTCCATCAAGTCGGTCGAAGTATGCAAACGACCCGCTGTATCTACAAGCACCACATCGACTTGCTGCTCCACGCCTGTTGCCACTGCATCGAAAGCAACGGATGCTGGATCAGCACCTTCTTTGCCGCGCACGGTGGTAGCACCAACACGACGGCCCCAAGTTTCTAGCTGGTCCGCTGCTGCCGCACGGAAAGTATCGGCCGCACCGAGTAGGACTGAGTGCCCCATGGACACCAGAACACGCGCCAACTTACCGGTGGTTGTGGTCTTGCCTGTGCCATTGACTCCGACAACCATGATGACTGCTGGCTTGCCCTCATGTGGCATTGCCTTGATTGAACGGTCCATTTCTGGATGTCCAACCTCGATCAAAGTCTCACGCAGCATTGCGCGTGCTTCTGCCTCACTAGATACACCGCGTTCTGCAATCTTGTCGCGCAGGGAATCAGTCACCTTCATGGTCACTGCAGTGCCAAGGTCGGCCATGATGAGGGTATCTTCGATTTCTTCCCATGCGTCCTCATCCAAGTCGCCGGCCGACAAGATGCCCATGAGACCTTGGCCGATAGCATTCTGCGAACGCGACAAACGTCCACGGAGACGACCAAGTCGTCCACCAGCAGGCTCAATCTCTTCAAGTGGCTCAGTTGGTTCAGGCTGTGCGACTGGAGTCTCTGGAACCGGAGTCTCTTCTAGTGCCGTCGCAGCCGAATCAGTTTGTACTTCCGCAGCATCCGCTGCTTCCTGCGCCTTCTCGCGTTCAGCCACATCATCCTTGACGTCTTCAGCATCAAGATCTTCTGCAACCTCGTCAAAGATTGGGGATTCCTCTTCTTCAACCGCAGGAGTTGGCGCCGGAACAACAGGGCTCTCCCCTGCTGTTGTATCTGCCGTTGGCTCGGTTTCCTCAACGATGGTGGTTTCTGGCTCAGCTGGTTCTGAAGCAGGGGCTGCCTCTGGCTCAGATTCTTCAATGATTGTTGAGTCCTGCTGTGTGTCCTCAGCAACCGGAGCAACCGGTTCCTCTACAGCTTCCGGAGTTGTCGCTGCTTCAGCAGGAGTGGATTCCGCTGCGGAGGAATCCTTGGTTTCAGGTTCTGCGACTGGGGATTCCTGTTCTGGAATCTCAGTTGCGGCAGATTCCTGTGGTTCAGGAGTTGGCGGCATAACTGGCGGTACCGGGGCAGCCTTGTGCTGCTTCACCTCTGGGGTGGGTGCATCTGGAGACTTTTGAACAGGTTCAGCCGACTTCGCTGGTGAAAAATTGAAGCCGGATTGCGCCTGATAATTACCGGACTTTTGCTGTTGGGTTAGCTCTTTTGGCTCTTCCTCGTGCTTTTCAAACGAGACCTTCTTGTCTTCGCCGCGCTTCTTTCCCCACAAAATCAGGAGAATAATAAGCACGATCAGGACAACAACTGCAATGCCGATCCACAACGTTAAGTTCGATTCCATGCGCCCTATCTTAACTGCTAGCTGGCTCCATTGCGCTTGCCGGGTTCATGCGTTGGGAAATAACCCGCGTCACACCATCGCCACGCATCGTGACGCCATACAAGACATTCGCCACATCCATCGTCGGTTTCTGGTGCGTAATCACAATGAGCTGGGAATCTTTACGCAATTCCTCAAACAATGCAATTAATCGACGCAGGTTTACATCATCAAGCGCTGCCTCAACCTCATCCATGACATAAAACGGTGAAGGGCGGGCGCGGAAAATCGCTACGAGCATCGCGAGTGCGGTTAATGACTTCTCTCCGCCTGAAAGCAAGGATAGGCGCTTGACTTTCTTTCCAGGAGGCCGCGCTTCAACCTCAATGCCCGTGGTCAGCAAGGAATCCGGCTCGGTGAGGATCAACCGGCCCTCGCCACCAGGGAACAACGTGTTAAATACCTTCGGGAATTCCGCTTCCACATCATTCCAGGCATCACTAAATAGCTGCAGAATCTGCGCATCAACATCCTCAATAACACCCTGCAAATCTTTGCGGGCTTCGATGACATCATCCAGCTGCGTGGACAGGAAGGAATAGCGTTCTTCCAACGCCTTGAACTCCTCTAAGGCCAGCGGGTTGACCTTACCCAGTGAGTTCAGATCTTTTTCAGCTTGCTTCAAACGCTTCGTCTGCTCCGCGCGGTCAAATTCTTCACCCGGTGTGTAATCACGCAACAAATCAGCAATGGAAATGCCCAGTTGTTCTGAAATCTTCGCCTCAGCTTCATCCAGGCGAACCTGTGCCTGAGAACGCGCGATGTCACCCGAGTGCGCTTTGTTGGTCAACTGTTCTAAGCGCTGGCGTGCACCGTTGACGGTCTGCTTTGCAGCATTGAGCTGATTGTTCAAAACGGTACGTTTCGTGGATAGCTCATCACGAGATTCAGCTGCTTCAGCCAAAGCTGTCGCCGCACGCTCACTGAGAGTCTTGGCATGCGATGCAACGGTACGCGCCAGCTCACCAAGTGCGCGGCGGCGTTCCATGGCGCGGTCATGACGATCTTTGGCCTGGCGTTCTTGTTGCGCTTGACGGCGCAGATTATCCCCACGGCCAGCAACATGCCCGACCTTGTCCTGCGCAGAGCGCAAACTCATCTGCGCTTCCATCTCCATGGTCTTCGCAGTATCCAAAGCAGCCGAAGCCGCATCGCGTTCACTAGTCGATGCTTCCGTATCTGGCTCATCCTTATCCACGCGGGCGAGACGGTCACGTGCCTGGGAAAGCTGCTCACGCAACTCATAAAGCTTGACCTCGAGCTCCGTCGCGCGGCCGGCGAGCTTCTCATGGTCACGCTGGCTGCTGTCGACTTGCGATACCAAACGCCGGTAGTCGCGCTTCCAGGCAGATACCTGCGCGTCGTGCTCACGCAGTGCAGCTTTTGCGCCGGCGGCAGTAACTCGTGCATCTTCGGCCGCAAGTTTCGCGCCTTCTAAGGTGCCGGAAAGTTCTTCTAAGTCCTGAGTTGCCTGTTCCAGTTCTTGTTCAGCAGCCTGAATTTTGGAAGTAACCTCCACCGTGGACTGCGAACCGGTACCGGCGGATACCCAGCCCTCACCCACCATGACGCCATCGGGAGTCACCGCGCGCAAGCGAGGATCCTCTTTGACAAGATGACGCGCTGTGGCGAAGTCCTTGACCAAGACGACATCGGCAAGCACGCGGGTCAGGCCCTGCGATACTTCTGGAACCGCCACAATATGATCAAGCAACCATGCGGCGTCCTTTGGCAGATTCGCGTCCATGCGCCATTTAGCTTCAGATCCACCGGAAGTATCAAAGACGGTTGTGCGCTGCGCATGTTCCAGAGCTCCAATGAGGTCATCGCCCACTTCACCAGCTTGCGACTCAGCGAAAGCGCCCAGCGCAACAGCAACGGCCACGTCATACTTGGTGGAGATCATCTGTGCCAGTGGTTGGAGGTCATAGCCAATTTCTGCCGTTGGAGGAATGGTGCTGTTCAGCGTTTCAATACGCGAACGCAACGTGTACACAGCACGCTCACGCACACGCTGTTCATCGCGCAACTGCTCCAATCGCAGATCCGCTGCCTGAGATTCACTCAACGCACGAACATGTGCCTCATCCAGTGGTGTGCGCTCACGGTCGAAACCAGCGAGCTTTTCTTCCACTTCACTGGCTTCCTGCCGGGAGGTGCGCAGCTTCTGCGCTGATTCGTTGACGCCATCTTCGCTGCGCGAAAGCTCTTGTTCAGAGGCTTCAGCCTGACGGGACAAAGCTTCTTCTTCGGCGATAAGACGCACGACGCCCTCGCGCCTATCGGCGATTGCGCGCAACTGCGCCGCATGCTCTTTATCCGCAGCATCGAATGCTTCACGGCGCTCGGCGACTTCTTCGCGGATGGACTCCAAGGCTTCCGCTGCTTCTTCGGCAGCCTCAACTAACTCAGCGTGTTCTTCATCAGCCTGGTTAGCGCGTGCCTCTAAGTCTTCTGGGTCCTGGCCTTGATAGCGGGCAACCGCGCCAGCGTTGTTCGCTCGTTCTTCGGCAATACGCAAAGTCGCTGCAAGACGCTCCACCAACGTGGAGAGGTCGAACCACAATTTCTGCGCGGCTTCAGCCTGAGGAGCTACTTCATTGAGCTCATCTTCAAGCTCCATTTGTTGCCCCGAAGCTTCTTCAAGGGCCTCAGTTGCGACCGCTACCTGTTCGTCTAGCAGTTCGGCTTGGCGCTTCGCATCCGCAAATTCGGCGCGCACACGCACAACGCGGTCACCTGCCAACTGCAGGCGAGCATCACGCAGGTCCGCTTGGACAGTCGCAGCACGCTGTGCTGCTTGCGCCTGACGTTCCAGTGGTTTGAGCTGCTTGCCCAGTTCTTCCGTCAAATCTGTCAGGCGGTCCAAGTTTGCCTGCATGCCGATGAGCTTGCGCTGCGCTTTTTCTTTGCGCCGACGGTGCTTGAGCACGCCAGCCGCTTCTTCAATGTAGCTGCGGCGGTCCTCGGGCCGGGACTCTAGAATTTCTGCGAGCTTTCCCTGCCCGACAATGATGTGCATTTCGCGTCCGATGCCAGAATCAGACAACAGCTCCTGGATGTCCATCAAGCGGGCTTTAGCGCCGTTGATTTCATATTCGCTGGCGCCGTCGCGGAACATGCGTCGCGTTACGGATACTTCCGTGTAATCAATAGGAAGCGCGCCGTCGGCGTTATCAATAGTGAGGGTGACTTCAGCACGGCCCAAAGCCTTGCGTTCACCAGCGCCGGCAAAGATGACGTCTTGCATCTTGCCACCGCGCAGCGTCTTCGCGCTGCCCTCACCCATAACCCAGGCCAGGGCATCCACTACGTTGGATTTGCCCGAGCCGTTGGGCCCAACCACGGCACAGATGCCGGGTTCAAATTTTAGGGTCGTCGCGGACGCGAAGGACTTGAAGCCTTTAAGCGTCAACGATTTCAAATGCATTTGGATAATTCTACAGGCCGAACCTGCAGTGGATTCAAACTCTTAGCGTTCGATGAACCCGGACTCGCCTTTAGGCTCAGCCCACTGCTCTACTACCAATTCCACATGGCCGGGGCGGTTAGTAGTAGAAGGTTCTTCTTTGAGCAGCTGCAGAAGTTTCTCGCAGTCTTCTTTAGAGCCTTCTGCCACAACCTGCACGCGTCCGTCTGCCTTATTGGTGGCGTGTCCCGCAAGACCCAACTCTAGGGCGCGGGAGCGTGTCCACCAGCGAAAGCCAACTCCTTGAACATTGCCACGGACGAATGCGGTCATGCGTTGCATTTAATCTACTCGATTCTTGTTTTCAATCATTTCCAGGCCACGGCGAGTAACCGGGTCAGAACCATCCCAAACCTCAACATTCTCGAGTTCAGGCAGCATGTCGCGGTGGAAGACCGGATCGATACCCTGGCGACGCTGGTCATTGAAGTTCTTCAACAGCTTCAACGCGACGCCCGAGAGCGGCACAATCGCCAGAATGTTGAGAATAACCATAGTACCTGCGCCGGTATCTGCCAGTGCGAATACGAGTGGCAGGGAGCCAACCGCACCGAACCAGACGAAGAAGATAACTACAGCGCGGAAGAGAAAGAGCCAGATTCGGGACTGAGTGAGGTACTCAACATTGGCTTCAGCCAAGTAGTAGTTACCCAAGATGGAAGAAAATGCCAGGAAGAAGAGGATGAAGGTCACCATGTGCGCGCCCCAGTTACCAACTTCGTTGGACAGCGCCAACTGGGTCAGGGATACGCCTTCTGCTTCGCCGCCGTATTCCAGGTCGGTGCCCAGCAAAATAATGAAGGCAGTGATGGAACAAACAACTAGGGTGTCAAAGTAAACGCCCAGGCTCTGAACCAGACCTTGCTTGACCGGGTGGGACACAGTTGCGGTAGCCGCAGCGTTTGGCGCGGAACCCTCACCAGCCTCATTGGAGAACAGGCCACGCTGAATACCCTGCATCATCGCAGCACCCAAACCAGCACCGGCAATCTGCTGGAAGCCAAGCGCGTGGGTGACAATGTCAGAAATAACACCAGGAACTGCATCGATGTTGGTGATGACCACGTACAAACCAATGATCAAGTACGCAACCGCCATGAATGGAACGATGATCTGGGTCATGTTCGCAATACGCTGAACGCCACCGAAGATGATGCAGCCGGAGACCACAGCGATGACGACACCGACAATCGCGCGGAAAGTAAAGGAGTCATTGTCGAAGGAAGTAGCAAGCGATTCAGCGATAGCGTTGGTCTGGAAAGCGTTGTAGACAAAGCCGAAAGTAAAAGAAATTGCTACCGAGAAGATAATTGCCAGCGGGGTCCAGCCCAGGCCCTTCTTCATGTAGTACGCCGGGCCGCCGCGGTAGTTATCACCGTCGCGGATCTTCCATAGCTGCGCCAGGGTGGACTCGATGAAGGCGGTAGCACCGCCAAGGATTGCAATCATCCACATCCAGAAGACGGCGCCCGGGCCACCAACGGAAATAGCCACCGCAACACCAGCGACGTTGCCGGTGCCAACGCGGGACGCAGCGGAGATGGTAAACGCTTTGAAGGCGGAAATTCCGCCGTACTCTTCGTCAGCGTCCTTACCGGGTCCCTTCGGACGTTCCACGACGGACTTGAGCATGGACGGAATCATCCGAAGCTGGACCAGCGCGGTGCGGAAGCCAAAGAAGATGCCCGCACCCACTAGAAGCCACGGAACAATGTAGGTCCATAGGCCGTCGTTAAACGTGCCCACAATATTTTCGAGGAAACTCATAGGGATATTAAAGGGGATCATTAATAGTTGGGGCAACCTGAGTCACACAATGGAGTGGGCTGAAGCAAACAATTTTCGCAGTGTTTTATCTCCGACAGGTTCCGTTTATTCCCCCTTTACAACTATTCATAGGCAAATGCCTAAGCATTCAAAGTGGTTTTTCTATTACTCAATCAGAATGCGTCGTAGTCCCGCATTCGGTTCACGCTTGAAGCAATGCTATCCCTCGTGTGAGATTCACTGATTTCACTAAAGCGCGCATGACAAAACCAAGGTGCACATATCAACAATCTCTTCCTGCACGTCACGCGGCCAAGCCTAAGTTTTTCACTTTCCCGGACAGGCAATGCTTCCAGAATCAAAACCATTCACACCAGTCGCCCCTCTGCCAAGTTCGCAGCATTGGAGGCTTTGGCTACAGTATCCAGAGGTACTAGCTTGCCGATACCCCACCGGACTCATCCCGCTTCCCACAGTGACAAATATCGCCCTGAAGATTTTTACATCTTTTCCCGCAAATGACAAGAATATGATTTGTAGCACTAATCCACTAAAGGGGGTGCTGAATTAAAACGGGTGATCTCGCTTTTACATTTGTCGGAAGGTCCTAGTACTGGCAAGCAGGACAAAAATGCGAGGAGCGCGCATTCAAGATGACGCGAGCGATGGGAGTTCCGCAGTCGTCGCAAGGTTCATCGGTGCGGCCGTAGGCATGTAAGGATCGGGCAAAGTACCCGGATTCACCGTTGACATTGACATACAGTGAGTCAAAGCTGGTGCCGCCCTGCGCGAGGGCCTCAGTCATCACAGCAGCGGCAGCCTCATAAATCGCGATGGCTTCGCGTTGCAGTAAGCGGTTGGCTTTGCGCAGTGGAGATACTTTGGCACGCCACAGTGCTTCATCGGCGTAGATATTGCCGATACCAGAGGCAATTGTTTGGTCCAGCAGCGCGGTCTTCACGTGTGTCTTTTTGGTCCGCAGCTTGCGCGCCGCGGCGACAATATCGAAGTCCGGGCTCAGTGGATCGTGGCCAATATGGTCAATCTTTGACAAGGGTGCTGCGAGCCAATAGCCGAAAGTGCGCTGGTCAATAAAGCTTAGATCCACCCCATCGGTGAGATGGCTGCGGATGCGCACGTGCTTGGAATCAGTATGACCAATTCGAAGTTGCCCCGACATCCCTAGGTGCACGAAGAGGACATCGTCTTCCCCATTGAGCTCACACCACAAGTATTTACCCCGACGCGCAAGGCCGCTAATAACGCGACCTTTTAGGAGAGCACCAAGTGGTGCGTCCTGTCCCCGATTCGCACGCGGATGTAGAACCTCCACTGCCTCGAAGGCACGACCAACGACGTGAGGTTCTAGTCCACGGCGGACTACTTCAACTTCAGGTAACTCAGGCATAAGAGATTGCTTTAAGTAGCACTACTTCACGCGAATGATCAGCGAAGCCTTTTCAGCAGCATGCTGCTCAGCCTGCTTCTTGTTTGGGCCCATGCCTTCACCGAGCAATTGCCCTTCGACAAATACCTGAGCGGAGAACAACTGATCATGCTCAGGACCGGTCGATGTGGCGGTGTACTCCGGCATCGGCATCTTGCGCTCCGCGCACAGCTCCTGCAGGGTGGTCTTCCAGTCCATGTGGTTACTGGTGGACACAGCAGCTTCCAGCTTCTCAGCAAAGAGGTTCAAAATGACGCCACGCGCAGTCTCAAATTCGTACTGCAGGTAGATAGCGCCAAACAGCGCCTCCATGGTGTCCGAAAGGATGGAATCCTTCTCACGCCCCTTGGAGTTATGCTCACCTTTGCCCAGCAAAATGTAGGCACCGAGCCCGATTTCACGCGCAACGTCAGAAAGCCCATAACGGGAGACGATGGATGCGCGCATCTTCGAAATGTCAGACTCGGGGCGCATTGGGAACTTCTCATACAGCCGGGCTGCAATCGACAAACCCAGAACAGCGTCGCCGAGGAACTCAAGGCGCTCATTGTTCGGCAGATGCCCATGCTCATTCGCGAAAGAACGGTGGGTCAATGCCAAGCGCAGGTAGTGCTCGTTGATATCCACACCCAAGCTCTTGAGTAGCGGAGCCTTATCAACCGCGGCGTAGGCCTCTTCTAAGGCCTGCTCACCGCTAATCTTCTTTTTCCTACTCACAAGAACTTCTCCAAGCCGGACCAGCGTGGATCAACGCGCTCTTCTTCCTCCCCGGATACGCCAACTTCAACGCCTTCTGGAGTGTTGATGTCGCAGCCGCCCTCACACGTTGGTGCGAAAGGCAGGACTACTCCGGCTTCATCGATGACGGTCTGAAGCAAATCAATCTCATCGCCGACTACCGATGGAACATCATCCTCTTCATCAGCGGGATCACCAGTGATGAAGCCTTCACTGATGGCAAAGACCTGGTTGACTTGGAGATCGAATGGGCGCTGCAAAGGCTTGAGGCAGCGTGCACATTCGCCGTCCAAAGTGCCGGTGATACGTGCATCAACCATTAGTCCTTCACCCAGTGGGGTCAGGTCAGCGTTAACAGTAATTTCGCTTCCCTTTGGAACCGCAATCATTTCCAAGCCAATGCGCTCGGGCGCGGGACCAGTCTGTTCGCGTTGTTCAAAAGTGTTGGCACGCAACAGTTGTGCCACGTTGAATTTCAGTGGAGAGTTCATAACATCCTTAAGCCTACCCTGGATTCTGTACTTCACCTGTCTAGGAGGTCACAATGCTCTATGTACAGGTGATATAGGCGTTTGTCGGCTTTATTTCTTAACCAATTTCGCTCTAGGATTGCTAAACATGAATGGTCAGGATTTAAGTGCGACACCACTGATTTTTGGGTCGCTGCTCCCCGCGGCAATCCTGATCATTGTCAGTTTTATCTTGGGCCGGATTTCCAAACGCAGGTTCCGGCACGCCATCAATAGCGACGGCGTGAACCAAAAAGGCGTTGTGCGCTGGTCAGTCATTTCTGGGCTGGTCATTTTTGTACTCACGTTATTCCCATTGCCCAATGACATCGCCATCATGGTCATAGCCTTGGTATTTTCTCTGGCTACCGCTGCCATTACCTTCTATGCACGCAACATGGTCGCCACAGCGCTGCTCAGTGTCGCCATTATCGGCGGCATCATCAGCGCCGGCACTGCCTTAAACGCACTGGCCACTGATTCACTCAATCAATTTCAACAACTCGGTCTGGTTTTGTCCACCTGGCCAATTCTCGCAGGACCTGCCTTCGTCGCAGCCGCGATTTCGGCGGCGTTGAGTGCCTCTGCAAAATCCCCCTCCTACTAAGTATCTGCACGCTTAACGGCAGCACTCAGTAGGAGTAATGAATATGTGTTACTCGCGCTCGTAAGAGGAGTAACCGCCGCGGGCAGCACGGCTACCGGAAGCGCCAGCACCACGGCGCAGCGCTGCGCGGTCAGAATTTACGGTTCGCAAGATGCCAGTTAGTGACTCTTCGAATTCACCAAGCTTGGAATCCACAAATTCATCGCACTCATTGCGCAGACGATTGGATTCTGAGTGTGCGGAGTCAACAATGCGGTTGGCTTCTTCATTGGCGCGGCGAACAACCTCAGACTCAGAGACCAGACGCTCTTGCTCAGCGTGGCCTTCTGCAACGGAACGCTCATAAGACTCGTTGCCCTTGGCAACGGTGCGCTCTGCCTCGGCACGTGCGCCTTCAACAATGCTTGCAGCCTTATCCTGAGCCTGACCGATGGCGGTGGTTGCGCGGTGGTTCGCGTCATCAATCATCGCCTGGGAATCAGCCTCAGCGCGGCCGATGGTTTCATCAGCCTGTGCTTCAGCATCAGCAATAGTTTGTGATGCGCGCTCTTCTGCCGCACGGATAATTTCGTCCTGGTTATCCAGAACGTCTTGTGCGTCATCCAGTTCTACAGGAATGGCATTACGCATTTCATCGAGCAGTGCCAACATTTCATTTCGTGGCACCATGCAGTTGGAGGTCATGGGAACACCCATGGCCTGTTCGAGGTGGTTGACCAGCTGATCCATGCTTTCAAATACGCGGTACATGGGAGCCAAGTATATATAAACTTCAACTTTAGGTTCATCTCCCACGCCACAACCCACCTGAAGTCTCGCCGCGGGCGAATTTACAGGTGGGTTGGAGGGAGAATATCCAGGCCATAGGCCTAGAAAAAGTGCTTAGATGACACCCTGCGCGAGCATGGCATCTGCAACCTTCTTGAAGCCAGCGATGTTTGCGCCAGCAACGTAGTCACCTTCACGGTCGTATTCAGATGCCGTGGTGGAGATGTTGACGAAAATGCGGGTCATAATCTGCTTCAGACGCTCATCGGTGTACGCGAAGGACCAGGAATCGCGTGATGCGTTCTGCTGCATTTCCAGCGCGGAGGTTGCAACGCCGCCGGCGTTTGCTGCCTTACCCGGAGCAAATGCGATGTTTGCGGACTGGAAGACGTGAACTGCATCTGGGGTGCTTGGCATGTTCGCACCTTCAGCTACGTAGCGAACACCGTTCTTCTTCAGCAGCTCAGCAGATTCGCCGTCGAGCTCGTTCTGGGTCGCACAAGGAAGAGCAACGTCTGCTTCAACTTCCCAGATGTTTCCACCCTCAACGAACTTCACGCCAGCTTCCTCGGCGTAGGTGTTGATGCGCTCACGACGGTTTTCCTTGATGTCCTTCAACAGGTCTACGTCAACACCGTCTGGGGTGTAGATATAGCCAGAAGAGTCAGACATTGCCACCACGGTCGCACCGTGTTCCTGAGCCTTCGCCGCAGCGTAGATTGCAACGTTGCCAGAGCCGGAAACAATGACCTTCGCGCCGCTAAGAGATTCACCGTGGGTGCGCATCATTTCAGCTACCAGGTAGACGGTGCCGTAGCCGGTTGCCTCGGTACGAACCAAGGAACCGCCCCAGGTCAGACCCTTGCCGGTGAGAACACCGGACTCATGCTGGTTGGCAAGACGACGGTATTGGCCAAAGAGGTAGCCGATTTCGCGGCCGCCAACGCCGATATCGCCGGCAGGCACGTCGCGGTACTCGCCGATGTGGCGATGCAGCTCAGTCATGAAGGATTGGCAGAAGCACATGATTTCCAGCTCAGACTTACCCTTTGGGTCGAAGTCGGAGCCGCCCTTGCCGCCGCCGATTGGAAGACCGGTCAGAGAGTTCTTGAAAATCTGCTCAAAGCCCAAGAACTTGATGATGCCAAGATTGACGGATGGGTGGAAGCGCAGGCCACCCTTGTATGGGCCGAGTGCGGAATTGAATTGCACGCGGAAGCCGCGGTTTACGCGGACCTGGCCGTTGTCATCGATCCAAGGAACGCGGAAGATGAGCTGGCGTTCTGGTTCACACAGACGCTCCACCAGGCCGTAATCAGCGTAGTGAGGGTCTTTTCCCAAAACAACCTTGAGCGAGTCCAAGACTTCTGAGACTGCTTGGTGGAATTCTGGTTCTCCGGCATTGCGCTTGAGAAGCTTGTCGTAATACTCAGAAATCGTGTTATCTACGGTCACTTTGGGCTCTTTCCTTCGTGTCTTAAAGGCACTGTTCCTTATTCTTCGATGCCCTCTCTAAAAGGCAACTGCCAAACCATTTATATCGGTTAATAGAAACAAATTTACCTATTGCTCAACCAATATGGCAAGTGTCAAAGGTAAACGAGCATATTTGGGCGCGAGATTCAACAGTTATAATCAACCGCATGCTCATTGTTGTCGCCCCAGATTCGTTCAAATCCACAGCCACCGCCTCCGAGGCGGCCCGCGGTATCGCTCAAGGTGTCGCAGAGGTGCTTCCCGATGCCACCATCAAGCAGCTGCCGATGGCCGACGGCGGCGAGGGCACCGCTGAAGTAGTCGCGCAGACTTTAGCAGCGTCGAAGTCATCCCCCGCAGTTGAGAAGGTTGAGATTCCCTCCACTGACGCGCGCGGAAGACTGATTTCTGCGTCTTATTTCCTGCATGAAAAGACTGCCTACATTGATGTTGCTGCAGCGTCGGGTTTGCCCGCCGTGGAAGACGACAAGGACGCCCTGCATGCCGATTCCTACGGCACGGGAGTATTGATTGCGGACGCCGAATCTCGCGGGGCAACCCACATTGTTTTGGGCCTGGGCGGTTCGGCCACCGTGGACGGCGGTATGGGAATTATCACTGCTTTGGGCGGTGCCCCGATGGATGATCGCGGCTATCCGCTGCCCAAAGGCGGCGCCCCTTTGGTCATGTTGGATTCCATTGATACGGCACAGCTCAACATAAAGGCGGCGGGTCTGAAGTTCACTTTGTTGGGTGATACCACCTGCCCGCCATTGCATGCAGCCAGCATGTACGGCCCACAAAAGGGCGCCTCGGATCAGTATGTTCCACTGCTCACCGGTGCGCTGATGAAACTGTGTGAGGTCACGGGCATCGACGTGGAACGCGAGGGTTTTGGTGCCGCAGGTGCGACTCCTGTCGGCATGACCTGGTTGTCAGCACTACTTTACGGCTCTGAGTCCAACATTGAGTTGCAGCCCGGCGCGCAGTTTGTAGCAGAACTGCTTGGGCTGCGGGCCGCGCTCGAAGAAGCACAGGCCGCAGGCGAGCAGGCATTGATTATTACCGGCGAGGGCGCCTTTGATGAGCAGTCTCTCACCGGCAAGGTCGTGGGCACCATCGCGGATATCGCTGACGCTTCAGGCGCAAGCCTCGGCATCGTCGCCGGACGCTTGGACTCCCCAGTTCCCGAAGGTGCACTATCCGCGCAGTTGTCACAAAACGGCCGGATGCACGATCAGCTCAAAGAAGCTGGCCGTGCAATCGCGGAAGGCCTCAGAGGCGCATCGCGGTAAAAGCAATATTGCTTTTACTGGCTGACAGCGAGGGTCCAGGGGAAGATGGCAGGAAGCTCGTGCGCTTCCTCGTCTTCCAAAAGCACCCAGTCCTTAGGAAGAACCGCATGTGGAGTCAGTAGACGTCCGAGGACCATACCTAGCTCATTGAGGGAGCCTTTAACGCCTTCGAGCTTAATGAGGTAGCGGTATACCTCGGCATCTTCTAGGTCGTGATCTTCGTGTTCATCGCGGTAGGTCTGTCGAAGCTGTTCTTCCAAGCCTTCTTGCAGGCGTGGGGTATCGTTGATTTCTACCTGTGCGGAATCAATACGTTCTGCTGTGACCAGGCGGTTTAGCGCTTCATCGAAGACTTCGCCAACGCGCTTGGCTTGAGCGTGTGGAACCAAAACATCAAACTGAATAAGTGGCATAAAAGTAAGCGTACCCTAACTAAAAAGATGGATCATGAATCAGTCGAATTCTATTTCTCAACTCCTAGCTTCTCACAGTGCCGACCTGGATTGGCAGCGTGAATTTTATGAGGATCTTCACCGTCATCCAGAGCTGAGCCACCACGAGGAGCGCACAGCGTCGAAGATTGAGGCGAAGCTGGCGGAGTTTGATTGTGAACTGGTCACCGGTATCGGTGGCTTTGGCATTGCTGCTATTTTCCGTTCTCCTGATGAGGGTCCAACGGTGTTGATGCGCGCTGATTTTGATGCCCTTCCGGTAGTTGAACAGACTGGGGTGGATTTCGCCTCAATGAATGGCAATATGCATGCGTGTGGTCATGACATGCACGCAACCGCACTGTTGGGCGCCTGCGCAATAATTAATTCCTTGCGTGGTAAGTGGTCAGGAACGTTCATCGCGTTGTTCCAGCCGGCAGAGGAGACTTCGGATGGCGCAAAGCGCATGCTTGCCGATGGCCTCATTAGCCTCATCCCCCGCCCCGATGTCTGCTTGGCGCAGCACATCATGCCCGGCCCAGCTGGCCAGGTGCAGACCGCCGCGGGCCCAATTATGGCCGGCTGTGATTCTATTCGCATTCGCATTGCGGGCCGCTCTGCGCATGCCTCCATGCCTGATAAATCCATCGATCCGACACTGATTGCAGCGATGATCGTGGTGCGCTTGCAAGCGATTGTGGGCCGCGAGGTTCCTCCCGGTGAATTCTTTGTCATCTCCGTCGGCGAATTACATTCCGGCGATAAGAACAACATCATTCCCGACTCCGCAGAGCTGGTTCTCAACACGCGCTACTACGATCCCGCGTTGGCCGAGCGCGTATACGCAGCGTTGCACCGCGTGGTGGAGGCGGAATGTGCGGCATCGGCAAGCCCTGCGCAACCTACCTTTGAGTACTTTGCCCACGGCGAAGTTACTGACAACGACCCTGCCACGGCCATAGCCGTGCGTGCAACCTTCGACGATGTCTTTAGCGACAATGTCATCGATGCCAAGCCCTCAACTGCCTCCGAGGACTTCTGCTACCTCCCGCAGGCCTGGGGCGTGCCCTATTACTTCTGGCTCGTCGGCTCCACTCCGGAAGAACTGCTGGACAACCCACCGGTCAACCACCAATCCAACTTCATCCCGGATTTCGAGCCAACCTGCCACTCCTCCACCCAAGCTGGCGCCGCTGCAGTCTTAAGCTTCTTGGCCAAAGCCTAAAATCTGGGTTCCCCACCCCATGGCGAAATGGGAAGCTTGCTCACCTTAAACTCCACTTTCCCAGCAACGCGTGAGTTTTTCAATTAGGCTTCAAGCGGTTACACCTTAGGAACCCTAGTCATAAGGAAGTCTCACGTTCATGAATACCTCACGCTTTGAACGATCTTTGCCTGGTCACATCCGTGCTGCCGCTGGCGTCTCCCCATCCTCCGCCACCAACCGCAAGGCCTGGTCTGGCTTGTCCTCGGCCGTTATGGAGCAAATCGCCGATGACTGGGAGAAGACCAAAGAGGCTTATGTCAAGGGCCGTCAGCAACACTACTTTTCCGCAGAATTCCTGCAAGGCCGCGCGTTGCTGAACAACCTCACCAACTTAGGTCTTGTTGAGCAGGCTAAAGAAGCCATGGATGGCACGGGCCACGAGCTTGTCGATGTCCTTGAAGCCGAACACGATGCCGCCTTGGGCAATGGCGGCCTGGGCCGTCTGGCTGCGTGCTTCCTCGATTCTGCTGTCACCCAGGACTACCCGGTCACTGGTTATGGTCTGCTCTACCGCTACGGACTTTTCCGTCAGTCCTTTGACAATGGTTTCCAGAAGGAAGAGCCAGATGCGTGGATGGAAAACGGCTATGACTTCATTGTCCGCCGCGCATCTGAGCAGTGGCGCGTGCATTTTGATGACATGGAAGTCCGCGCAATTCCTTATGACATGCCGATTACCGGCTACGGCACCTCCAACGTGGGCACGCTGCGCCTGTGGAAGGCCGAGCCGATTGATGAGTTCGACTATGACGCGTTTAATTCCCAGCGCTTTACCGAAGCGATTGTGGAGCGCGAAAAGGTCATGGATATCTGCCGCGTGCTGTATCCGAATGACACCACCTATGAAGGCAAGGTGCTGCGCGTGCGCCAGCAGTATTTCTTTGTCTCAGCCTCCCTGCAGGAGATGATTAATAGCTTCCTCAAGCACCACGGTGATGACCTGACGAAGTTTGATGACTTCAATTCCATTCAGCTCAACGACACACACCCGGTGCTGGCTATCCCTGAGCTGCTGCGCATCTTGTTGGATGAGCACGGCATGGGCTGGGATGAGGCGTGGAAGGTTGTCACCAACACCTTCGCGTACACCAACCACACCACCTTGGCTGAGGCGCTGGAGACCTGGGAAGTATCCATCTTCCAGAAACTATTCTGGCGACTGTGGGAGCTCATCGCTGAGATTGACCGCCGTTTCCGTGAGGACATGGCGCAGCGCGGTCTGGACCAGCAGCGCATTGAATACATGGCGCCGGTCTCTAATGGTTATGTGCACATGGCGTGGATTGCGTCTTATGCCGCCTACTCCATCAACGGCGTAGCCGCCTTGCACACCGAAATCATCAAGGCTGACACCTTGAGTGAATGGCATGAAATGTGGCCGGAGAAGTTCAACAACAAGACTAACGGTGTGACTCCACGCCGCTGGGTGGACATGTGCAACCCGGGTCTTTCGGCTTTGCTCACGCGCCTTTCCGGTTCAGATTCTTGGGTCACCAACCTGGGTGAGCTCAAAGAACTGCGCAAGTATGCCGATGATGACGCAGTGATGAATGAGCTAATGAGCATCAAGAAGGCCAACAAGGCTGACTTCGCTACTTGGATTCACAACCACCAGGGTGCAGAAATTAACCCTGACACCATCTTTGATGTGCAGATCAAGCGCCTGCATGAGTACAAGCGTCAGTTGATGAACGCGCTCTATATTCTGGACGTCTACTTCCGCATCACCGAAGACGGCGAGGAAGTACCCCCACGCACCTTCATCTTCGGTGCGAAGGCCGCGCCTGGCTATGTCCGCGCAAAGGCGATTATCAAGTTGATTAACACCATCGCTGACCTGGTCAATAATGACGAACGTACCCGCGACATCATCCGCGTGGTCTTCGTGGAAAACTACAATGTCTCCCCCGCTGAGCACATCATTCCTGCCGCAGATATCTCTGAGCAGATCTCCACCGCCGGTAAGGAAGCTTCCGGTACGTCCAACATGAAGTTCATGATGAACGGCGCTCTGACCTTGGGCACTCTGGACGGCGCCAACGTGGAAATCGTGGAATCCGTGGGCGAGGAAAACGCCTACATATTCGGCGCTAAGAATGAGGAACTTCCGGGACTGAAGGAAACCTACAATCCTGGTGAGCTCTACAGTTCTGTGCCGGGTCTCTCCCGCGTTCTGGACGCACTGACCAACGGCACCTTGGGTTCTGAAAACACCGGCGTCTTTGGCGAAATCCGCTCCAGCTTGCTCGACGGCTTCGGACCTCACGCGGAAGACACTTACTACGTCCTCGGCGACTTCGCGGACTACCGCGAGACCCGTGACCGTATGGCCAATGACTACGTCAATGATGAACTGTCTTGGGCTCGCAAGTGCTGGATCAATATCTGCGAATCCGGCCGCTTCTCCTCAGACCGCACCATCGCCGACTATGCGCAGGATGTGTGGAAGATTAAGCCAACCCCTATCGCTTCCGCACCAGCTGCTGCCAAAGCCGACAAGCCTGCGGCCAAGAAACCAGCCAAGACCGCCGCCGATAAGAAGGCAAAGCGTGCGAAGGCTACTAAGACGGTTCCTCCGAAGACTTCTTAGTTCAGAGTTAAAAATTCCACATACCAAAGCGTCCAAATGACGTGATGTTCACCACTAGTCTTAGTGTGTATGACGGAATGGATTAACGCGTGCTTCATTCGTGGCGGCACTAGCAAAGGCCTCTTTTTCAACGCAGCAGACCTCCCAGCTGACAAAGCTGAGAGAGATGCTGCGATATGTGTTTTCATTGGCTCCCCTGATACACACGGCCGCCAGCTCAACGGCATGGGCGGCGGAATTTCCTCGCTGTCTAAAGTCATGCTGGTCTCAGCCAGCACTCGCGAGGGATTCGACTTGGACTACACCTTTGGCCAAGTTGAGGTCGGAGTTGAGCACATCGACTACTCCGGCAACTGCGGCAATCTTTCCTCCGGCGTTGTGCCATTCGCGCTGGAGGCCGGCATCATTGACGCCCCTGATGGCACGCATGAATTCACCTTGTTCAACACGAACACCTCCAAAACGGTCAAAAGCACCCTGGAGGTTGTCGATGGCCGCGCCGCCACAACCGGAGATGTGGAAATCCCCGGGGTTTCTGGCACGGGCTCAGCCATCACGTTGAGCTATCCGCAACCAGCCGGCAGCCGCACTTCCGGGCTTTTGCCCACGGGTTCCGCGACCGATGTTTTAGGTGGCGATGGCACTCCGATCACTGTGTCCTTGGTGGATTCCACCTTGCCGGTGGTCATCGTGCGCGCTGAAGATGTTGGACTCAGCGGAGCTGAGCTACCCGGTGAGATTGATGCCAATAAACCGGTGAAGTCGCTTCTGGAACGCCTGCGTCAAGCGGGTGCCGCCGCCATGGGCTTTAGCAAATGTCCTGAAGTAGTTCCCAAGATTGCCGTTATTGCTCCCGCACAAGATTCCACCACCTTGGACGGCGCCGTTTTGGAAGCAGACTCGGTGGACATCATGGTGCGCATGATCTCCATGGGCAAGGCGCACCTGGCGATCCCTGGGACCGGCGCCATGTGTTTGGCTGCAGCAGCTGCGACTCCTGGCACGCTAGTTGCCGAAATCGCCGGAGTGAAAAATACCGTTCGCCTTGGTACCCCATCCGGCGCGGTTATCGCCGCTGCCGAATACAAGGATGCCGAATTAGCCTTCACATCTCTTATCCGGACTGCCCGCGTGCTTATGCGCGGACAGGTTCCGCTCTAAAGAATTCTGGCGTTCTGAAAACTTCTTAGGCAAACCCCGAAAGCACCGCACCACAATGGATTTTCGGACCAATTGGGCTCCCGCAGCACATCTTTGGATAACTTGCCCTGTTGAGTGACGTGTCAACGTAGTTATCCACAGCTTTTCAGACTTGCTCTGTTGCGGGGTTGCGCTTTCGGTTTAGCGTCGAAGTCATGAAAAACTACAAAGCATTCATACGACAAGCCACCCAGGCGGTGAGCGTTTTAAGAGACATGGCGGAACTATCCGTTTATGACATGGCCGCCGATGACATGGCGTTAAAGACGGCGAGAAAGTACGCCAAGTTAGCGGATGTCTTCTTCGGCTCCACCGACTCACCACGCCTTCAGCACGAGTCCGTAGCACTCGCCGAAGAGCGCGGGTTGAGTATGGAGCGCCTTCAGATGATTGATAGTCACGCTCAGAAGTTAAAGAAAAAGCGCGGTGCCGCCTGGAAACTCCGTGCTGAGTTAATTGCACATGAGGGCACTTATGAAGAAGTCAATGCTCTGGGCAACCAGCGCGTCGACGGACTCGTTGGTGACAAACCAAAAGAACCCGGTATGCGTATAAGCCGCCCGAAAAATGGCATGGTCACTATGAGCATCACCGATACTCAACGTCGCATCATCGACTTTGAGAAGACCCTTGATGCCATAGAGACCTCATCAGAGCCGAGGTCGAAGGCACTGTTAGAAGCGTTTTGGAAACATATCGATGGTGGCGGTGGTGTGCTCAAACCCGAATACCGCACTGTTATTGCTATTGGTTTGGATCAATCCGCAACGATTATTCGCGGCGAAGGCGACGAATCCATCATCGGCGCCTCCGACGGCACGACGATGACTGGAGCCGAAATCGTTAACCTTGCGATGTCCGGCGCCCTTGGCGACAAGATTTACGCCGGACTCTTCCACCCCACCGCCGGACCAGTCAATCTCTACGAAGCGCGGTTCGCGTCAGGCAAACAGCGAATCTTGGCCATCGCAGAAAACCTGGTGTGCCCATGGCCAGACTGCAAAGTACCGGCAGACCGATGCCTGGTCCACCACATCGACGCGCATAAGAACGGCGGCCAGACGAACCCGTCAAATCTGTCCGCGCTGTGTGCTTACCACAACGGTGTCAACGACGACGGCGCCCGGGCAAGGCGCCGCGAGAAAAATCGAGGTCGGATGATGAGCCACCGCAGCAAGGTCAAGCTTGTTACCTCAGGTAGAAACCTGCTGGGCAACACACATGAGCTAAGCACGGTGGGAGCTATGGATTTAATCAAATAGCCTAGGTTTCTCGGTCAGCTCAACCCAGCGAGCCACTGCCTTCGGGTCAATGCGCTCATCGAAGCTGCCGTTGAGCCGCGCTGCTGAGCCAATATGAAAATTCCTGATACCCGCTGCTGTGAAGCGCGGCACGAACTCAGCTTTTAATCCACCACCGGCCAGGATCAGCTCGGGGGTCGCTTTGGCGCGGGCAAGTAAGGTTTCAATCCCCTCTCCTACACCGAGTGGGCTTCCGGCGGTCAGGACATGCCGTGGTGGATGTTCTAGGGCCAGCAACGTTTCCCTCGCGCCTTGTGCTGCATAGTCAATCGCACGATGAAACGTGTAGTCCATCCCTGGAGCCGTGGAACTCAGGATGTCTTCTAGGACCGCAATGTCGATCTGTGAATCTGGCGTGAGAAATCCTAGGACCACACCTGCCGCGCCCGGGTCTGCGTACTGCACGGCAAGCTGTTTAAGCTGTTCAACCTCATTCGCGTTGGTGGCAAATCCGTCGCTAAGGCGCAGCATCGACCGCACTGGGATGTTTACCGCTGTAACGACGTCTGCAGCCAGCGCCGGTGAGGGTGACAGTCCATCTTTGTCGATGGTGCCCACGAGCTCTAATTGGTGTGCGCCACCTTCTTAGGCCTTGCGGGCATCATCGACGTTGAGCGCAATGACCTCAAGCATGAGTTCCTCCTCGTGCGATCTAACTCGTGCGATCTAAACAGCCGCTGCCCGCCACAATACGTGTGGAACAGACAGCGGCTGATTAGCAAGTGCTTAGTTAACTACTTCACCAAGACCGTGAGCGTGAATCATGTTAGTGTTACCAGCGATACCGGCCGGAGTACCAGCAACGACCACAACCAGGTCGCCCTCTTCGTACTCATCCATGGAAAGCAATGCTTCATCCATAGCCTGCATCATCTCATCCGTTGTCTCCACATTTGGAGCCAAGAATGTACGAGCACCCCAGGTCAATGCGAGCTGGGAACGAACCGCCTGGGTTGGGGTAAAGACCAACAATGGCAACTGTGAGTGCAGACGCGCCACGCGCTTCGCGGTATCACCCGAGGTGGTAAACGCTACGATTGCCTTCGCGTTCAAGCGCTCTGCGATATCGCGTGCGGAGTAAGAAATAACACCGCGCTTGGTGCGTGGAACGTGAGACAGCGGTGGCACGCGGCCATCGGTCTCAGCCCGCTGCACAATACGTGCCATGGTGCGCACAACGTTGTGTGGATCCACACCAACGGAGGTCTCACCAGAAAGCATGACCGCGTCAGCACCATCCAGAACAGCGTTGGCTACATCGGATGCTTCCGCACGGGTTGGACGGGAGTTCTCAATCATGGAATCCAGCATCTGTGTTGCCACGATGACTGGCTTCGCGTTCTCACGAGCAATCTGAACGGCGCGCTTCTGAACCAGTGGAACCTGCTCCAGTGGAACTTCCACGCCTAGGTCACCACGAGCAACCATGACAGCGTCAAACGCCAAGATGATGGACTCCAGAGCATCGACAGCTTCTGGCTTTTCCAGCTTCGCAATAACTGGAACGCGGCGGCCTTCCTCATCCATGATTGCGTGAACAAGGTCAATGTCTGCTGGAGAACGCACGAAGGATAGAGCGATGAAGTCAACGCCCAGCTTCAAAGCGAAACGCAGGTCAGCAATATCCTTTTCACTCAAAGCAGGAACGGAGATGTCCATGCCCGGCAGAGAGACGCCCTTGTTGTTAGAAACCGGGCCGCCCTCAGTCACGCGGCAGATAACATCATTGCCTTCGACCTTTTCGCAGACAACGGCGACCTTGCCGTCATCGATAAGCAAGCGATCTCCTGGCTTCGCATCCTGCGCCAGGTTCTTATAAGTGGTGGACACTCGGTCATGGGTGCCCTGAACGTCATCGACGGTGATGCGAACGGTCTCACCATTGGCCCAGATTTCTGAACCGTTTTCAAAGCGACCCAAACGGATCTTTGGACCCTGCAAGTCAGCCAAAATTCCGACTGCGCGACCGGTGGCATCCGTTGCAGAACGCACCCAGTTGTAGTTTTGTTCGTGGTCAGCGTGGTCGCCGTGGGAGAAGTTGAGACGGGCAACGTCCATGCCATCTTCAACGAGGCGCAAAATGGCATCCTCGCTGGCTACGGCAGGGCCAAGAGTACAAACGATCTTAGTTCTTCTATCCAGCATGTTTGAGCCTAACCTCTTCATCTCTAGCAGTATTCAACGTCTCCTAACCTACCCGCAGTTGGAGCCCGCTGCTACTAATACCGCATATCTCAATACAAAAATGATCCAACCGAATCGGAAATACCCGGTCGGAACTGATTAGCTACTAGAAATTGGGCTTGGACGCATCTGACGTTCCAGCAGAACCGTACGCATCCGTCGCTTCCGCTTCATCGTTTTCTTCCGATGCTTCCTCTGCCAACTTTGCTTGGTATTGCGGATCCACTTCTTCCGGGGTTTCTTGCCCCTTCTTTAGCGAGAAGAACACAATGACGGCGATGATAAAGACCACGACGGAAACAATTGCGTTGATGCGGAAACCAAAGACCATGGTGGCTTCATCGGTACGCATGTTCTCAATGAAGAAACGGCCCAGGGTGTAGCCGGCGACATAGAGCGCGAAGATACGGCCATGGCCGAGCTTCCAGGCGCGGTGTGCCCAAAGCAAGAACAAGCAGACTAGGACGTTCCAGATCAGTTCATAAAGGAATGTTGGGTGAACGGACGCAATAACTTCACCGGTGGAGCGACCTGAGATTGGTGCGTAGCTGCCCGCTTCGTCCACGCGGTAGTAGATATCCAGCGCCCACGGAACGGTGGTCTCGGCGCCGTAGAGTTCCTGGTTGAACCAGTTGCCCAGACGGCCAATACCCTGTGCCAGGACCAAGCCTGGCGCGACGGCGTCGGCGAACGGTCCCATCGGGATACCCTTGATTTTGAACATCACCCAGATAGCCAGCGTGCCCAAGGCGACTGCGCCCCAAATACCTAATCCGCCGTTGGTGAGTTTGAACGCATCCACGGGATTACAGTCGGCACAGAAGTACTTATCGTAATCTGTGGCCACGTGATAGATACGTCCGCCGATGATGCCGGCGGGAATGATGACAATGGCTGCGTCCCACACCGTGTCAGGGTTGCCACCCGCCGCGGTATAGCGGCGCTGTGTTAGCCACAAAGCCACCAAAATACCGACGATAATGCACAAGGCATAAGCACGAATGGGAATAGGACCTAAATGCCACACGCCTTGCGGCGGGGACGGAATATTAGCCAAAATCATCGTTTGCACATAGTTTAGTGTGCCATACTTCTTTGGCTTTGGGCACTAGAGCTTGCGTGACGGGCAGGCTGGATGTTGGCCGGTAGCAACAAGGCCGCGCGCCAACGCCGATGGGCTCTGTGCCGTCATTACGGACTCGCCCACCATGACGGCATCTGCGCCGGAGGAGGCATAGCTTAGAAGGTCTTTCGGGGATTCAACGCCGCCCACGGCGATGCGGATAACACTTTCCGGTAGCCCCGGCACGATTTCCGCAAATGCTTCCCGATGCAACGCGTCTGAAGTCAATGACCACGCGTTTATCCCCACGACTGTTCCCCCGGCGTGCATGACTCGGTCTACTTCTTCTGGGTTTCGAACTTCTAATAAGGCCACCATGCCTAAGGACTCAATGCGGTCCAGCAATGATTCCAGGCGGGCTTGTTCCAAAATCCCAACTTGAAGCGGCACTACGTCAGCGCCATAACATCGAGCCTCATGGATTTGGTACGGGTCCACTATCAGGTCGCGGCAAATCATTGGCACCGTTGTGGCTTCACGTGCTGCGGTCATGTCCGCGAGCGAGCCGTGGAAACGCCGCCGCTCAGTCTGACAGGCCATCAGATGCACGCCGACTTGCTCGAGTTGAATTGCGAGGTTCGCCATTGACTGCGGCGATTCCAATTGTGC
This sequence comes from Corynebacterium casei LMG S-19264, assembly GCF_000550785.1. NCBI lineage: Bacteria > Bacillati > Actinomycetota > Actinomycetes > Mycobacteriales > Corynebacteriaceae > Corynebacterium > Corynebacterium casei. The sequence goes on along the minus strand of NZ_CP004350.1, from coordinate 1,243,351 downwards.
AATCTGGCCACGGTATGGGACTGCACGCTTGAGTTCAGTAATAACGGAGCAGCCATTGCGCAGCAAGGCGGCGCGGGCATCACGCGGTGGTTCCATGCTGCGCGAGCGAGCTTTGACGTCTTGGAAAGACACCTTTGCCTCGCGCGCAGCGACGTCATCTAAAACGTCGCGTAAAATACTTTCCACCGCGATCGGGGCTGGCACTCCACACCTCCCGTTCTGAACTCAAGAATAAGTGAAGTCTAGATCACAACTAGGCTATCGCGCGCAGTGAGAGTTTAAGAAATCGTGCCCTATTTTTGGCTAGGAAGGTCCGTCGGATCGATGTCCGCATCCAGCGCATCCCACATAACGCGGCCTGAATCTGGAGAATTCTGCAGGTCTTCGGCCAGTGCTTCTTCACGCGCCGCAGAAGTCTCATATTTGTGGGAGCGTGGTTTGTCTACCCCCGGCTGTATGGCCAACAAGACTCCACCGAAGACTGCGGCCGCACCGGCAATCACGGCGAAGATAGGTCCCAACTGAGAAACCTCAACGGAGACTACTTGCGCCCACGCCGAAATCGACACATTGTCCACGGCGTTCTGGTTGGCTTCACTGGCTTGGAGCAGCTCCTGCGCGCGGACCGGGTCGGCACCAGTGGTCAGCAACTGCAACGGTCCCCATGCGGCAGCAGCACCGGCGAGTGCCACAATGATGCCCACGATTCGGCGACCGATACGACGCAACGCAAGACCAGCGATTGAGCCAGCCAACAGCAGCAAGGTCAGGCCCATCAGTTCCAGCGACCAGAAGCCACCGTTAAGCGGCAAGGTTTGCGCACCAGACAGCTCATCTTCCACGTGTGCCGTGACCCAGGTAGCGCGGGAAGACAGCCACAAGACAATGGCGGCTACTGCAAATAGGAGGGGGCCAATACGCCTGCCCATAAAAAGATCACTTCTCCTTAAGAAGGATTCTTAGATCGCGGATGAAGTAAGTCGTCTGCATCAAAGCAGGTCCTATCACCCGTATGGCAGGCACCACCCGACTGACGCACGGTCAGCAAAATGGTGTCGCCATCACAATCTAGTCGTGCACCGACTACCTCTTGTACATTGCCAGAGGTCTCCCCTTTTACCCAATACTCATCACGAGATCGGGAAAAATATGTGCCTTTGCGCGTCATCAGAGAATGCGCCAACGCGTGGTCATCCATCCATGCCATCATGAGCACCTCACCGGACTCTGCTTGGACGATGGCGGGGACAAGTCCCTGCTCATTGCGCTTGAGACGCGCGGCAATATCTGGCGCTAGGTCATACTCGGAAGGATTGGTGCGTTCTGCGTCTTGAGCAGCCTCACTGCTCGAGGTGTTATTACTCACTTGCGTACCTCAAATCCCGCATTCACCAGTTCATCCTTTACTTCCTCAATGGTAACTTCACCGAAGTGGAAGATGGAAGCCGCCAGCACAGCATTGGCGCCGGCTTCAACTGCCGGTGGGAAATCAGCAGCCTTGCCTGCACCGCCGGAGGCAATGACGGGAACGGAAACTACTTCGCGCACTGCCTTGAGCATTTCGATGTCAAAGCCGCTGCGGGTGCCGTCCCCATCCATGGAGTTGAGAAGGATCTCTCCCACGCCGAGTTCTTCGCCACGGCGCGCCCACTCCAGTGCATCTAGGCCAGCGGACTTGGTGCCACCATGGGTGGTCACCTCAAACCCGGAAGGCTGCTCTGCGGAACGGCGTGCATCAACGGACAGGACAATGCACTGGGAACCAAAGATATCGGCCAGCTCGCGCAGTAATTCTGGACGCGCGATAGCGGAGGTGTTGACAGAAACCTTATCCGCGCCAGCGCGCAGAAGCTCACGCACATCGTCTGCGGAGCGCACTCCACCGCCAACCGTCAGCGGGATGAAAACCTGGTCTGCGGTACGGCGGACAACATCCAGCATGGTTCCACGACCGTGCTTGGAGGCAGAAACGTCCAAGAAGGTCAGTTCATCAGCACCAATATCGTTGTAGCGCTTGGCCAGTTCAACTGGGTCGCCAGCGTCGCGCAGGTTTTCAAAGTTGACGCCTTTAACCACGCGGCCTTGATCAACATCGAGGCATGGAATGACGCGGATTGCCACAGACACGGCAGACTCCTTATTTAAAAAGTGTGTAAAAGATTAGGACTGGCGGTTGCCTACGCCGGTGCGTTCAATGGCATCAAGGATGGTGGCGTGAACTTGCTCAGTTCCCACAACGAGTCCTTTGGACGCGGTGGTCCACGGATTGCCCTGCGGATCGGTAGCTACACCGCCGGCGGATTGAACAAAAAGTACGCCAGCCGCGTTATCCCACGGGTGCGGCGAGAAGTTCACCGCACCATCGAATACGCCTTGGGCAACGAATGCCGAATCCAAGCAGACCGAGCCGGACATGCGGGGGCGCAGTCCGATGCTGCGCAAATCATCAAAAAGCGTGGTTGGAAGATGCGAAGAGCAACCAATGTGGCCACGCGAATCTTCAAAAGCGAGCGCATCCTGGCCACCACCAAAGCCGGACTTCGGCCCACCCAGGGTGCGAAGTTCCATGCCGTGGGCTGCTACTAAGCGTCGGCCCACGAGCGGGAAATTCGCGATAGCAACAATCGGTTTACCTTCATGCACCAAAGAAACCACAGTGCCGCACATCGGGTTACCGGCGGCGTAATTCGCTGTGCCGTCGATAGGATCTACTACCCACGCTGTCTGGTTGAGATCAGCATCCCCGCCGCCTTCTTCGCCATAGACTCCAATGCCAGTCATCTGGGTCAGCGTACTACGCAGGTGCGCCTCAATAGCCAGATCGACTTCGGTGGCAAAGTCACCTTCGCCTTTAAACCGGGCAGGAGGTGCGCCGAGGCCATCGATGAAAAGCTGCTCTACGTCATCAACAACAGCTTCTGCCATGGCAACCAGCTCTAATGGTGAGGTCATTCGCGCGACTCCAGCAAATCAATAGGGGCTTCTTCTGGCAATGGTTCAACCTTAGCCACTGCGTCAAGCGCTGTCGTGAGATCGAAACGGCCCTCATACAAAGCTTTACCAATGATGGCAGAATCAATGCCCTCATTTTCATACAGCGCAAGCTCCGTGACGTCCTCGAGTTTGGAAATGCCGCCGGAAGCAACAATCTTGGCCTCAGTTGCCATGGCTACCTCGCGCAGCAGCTCCACGTTTGGGCCGGTCAACGTGCCATCCTTGGACACATCGGTGACCACAAAGCGAGTACAGCCAGCGGAGTCTAGACGCTCCAGAACTTCCCAGAGATCTCCGCCGTCAGATACCCAACCATTGCCACGGGTACGCCACTCGCCGTCAATCTGACGCACAGCTAAATCGACGGCAATCTTATCGCCGTATTCCCCCAGCACCTTGGCAATCCACTCTGGATTCTCCAATGCCGCGGTTCCAATGTTCACGCGCTGCACGCCGGTATCTAGTGCGCGCTTGAGCGAAGCATCATCACGGATGCCACCGGTCAGCTCCACCTTGATGCCAAGGTTAGAGATAACCTCCGCCATCAACTCATGGTTGGAACCACGATTAAACGCTGCGTCTAGGTCAACAAAATGCAGCCACTGCGCACCCTGCTCCTGCCATTTCAGGGCAGATTCCAAAGGCGTGCCATAGGACTTTTCAGTTCCTGCTTCGCCTTGATCAAGGCGAACGGCCTGGCCGTCAACAACGTCTACTGCGGGCAATAAAGTAAAGGTCATGGTGTCCTATCCTACCTAGAGTTGTCCCAACCAGTTACGCAATAAATGCAGGCCGGCTTCCCCTGATTTTTCAGGGTGGAATTGGGTTGCCCACAACGGGCCGTTTTCTACTGCCGCCACGAAAGGATCGCTCTCATGGCGTGACCAGGTCACGGTCGGCGGAATAGTGATTTCAGTTTCCAGCTCCCAGCGGCGCACGCCATAGGAATGCACGAAATAAAAGCGGGTGTCTTCATCCAGCCCTGCGAACAGTTCGGAGTCCGCGTGCATGTCCACCGTGTTCCAGCCCATGTGCGGCAAAACATCGGCATGCAAGCGCTCTACTAACCCCGGCCATTCGCCGCAGCCTTGGGCATGCACGCCATGCTCATTGCCAGCATCGAACATGACCTGCATGCCCACGCAGATGCCTAAGACCGGGCGGCCGCCAGCAAGGCGCTGGCCGATGATCCGTGGTCCCTGAATCGCATTCAGTCCTTCCATGCAGGCGGCAAAGGCACCCACGCCTGGCACCAGAAGGCCATCGGCTTCCGCTGCCACCTTGGGATCGGAAGTCACGGTGACATTCGCGCCAACGTGTTCTAAAGCGCGCTGCGCCGAGCGCAGGTTGCCTGCCCCGTAATCCAACAGGGCGACGTTGTTATTGGCCATAATTTATCTGTCCTTTCGCAGGCGCTTGAGGCGAGTTTTAATATTGTCATATTCACTAATTCGATGCTTGCCCATAAACCTGTCCAGGCTGGTCAGACCAACACCAATGACGATGACCGCGGCACCGGCAGCGTAGCCACCGGCATAACCGGCACCTGCAACAACACCGGCAAAGACCATGGAGCCAAGCCCCGTTCCGCCGTCATAGGCGATATTCCACAACGCCGATGCCTCGGATGATCGGTTGCGAGGCAGGCGCTGGAACATCGACAGCAATGCTTCTTGCTGCACCACACCAAAGCCCAGGCCGAACAGTGCGGCCGCAACGACCAGCCACCACACGGACCAGCCTGCAACAATCGCACCAGACATCAGTGCCATGCCGAAGAAGGACACCAGCTGTCCTGGGATATACAGCCGTCCTGCTTCCCCGAAGCGGTCGGCCGCAGAGCCAGCCAAGTAGCGCGAAATCATGGCCGAGCCACCAACGATGGACAACATGATGCCGCCCAAGGTGGCGCCCGTGAGCGGGTCAAGCTCGGTGACAGTAGCCGGCAAGAAGGAAGACACCACGCCGTAGCTCATGGAAATTGCGCTCAGCCCAAGTGCAGGCACCAGAACAAGTTTCCACATCGACACCCGTCGGCGTGCATGCTCGCTGGTCCCCTCACCTGCTGAATTTTCCGACTCATTCTTGGGATGAATATCAGGGATTCTAAAGACCATGCCGACTGCGACAACGGCGATGACAGCAGCCGCAATGTAGGTGATGTCATAGCCCCACGACGAGGACATGAAAAGACCGATTGGGAGGAAGACCATTTGGGCAGCACCCACGAACACACCCAGCAGGCCGGTGGCTTTGCCCAGGTACTTCAGCGGAACGAGCTCCGCCATCAACGCTGCCTCAGCAACAGTTAACGCGCCGAAACCAGTGCCGCGCAAGGCCGAAAACAGCAAGACCGCCCAGGCTTCAGTACCAAACAGGTGACCTAAAGCTGGCACACCGAGCATGAAAGCGGATACCGCCATCAACGGGCGATATCCGAATTTGCGCAGCATCCACGGGGTAAATATCTGCGTCAGCACGGTAGCAGCCATGAAAATGCCGGTGGATGCACCCGCGAGTGCAGGTGCACCACCGTTTTCAATGACCTGGGTTGGTACAACAGGCAACAAGATTGACCAAGCACCGAATGCTGCCGCCACGGCAACCATGGTGGGTGAAAAGCCAGGGACTTTCCACAGACTCATCTTTTCCGGAGCCTGGGAAGCATCCGGCCCCAGCTTGGGCGCTGGGGTATTCGCGTCATCGACGGTGTGAAGGCGGATCTCGTTGTCGGCGTTCTTGCGGTTTTTAGCCAATTACTACATCTCTCCTATCATCCATGCAATAGCAGTCGCCGAAGCTGCCAGGGCCAGGATTGCGGCAATCGCTGTCCAAAACTTAGCGCCTTGTTTATACGCTGTCCACGCTCCTCCCACCAACATGCCGGCGACGAGGAACATCAAAATTACAACTAGGTACACGGCGGAGTCTACAGAGCTCCCTTGGTGGATGGAATACCTGATTGACGTGGGTCATTTTCCACCGCTTGGCGCAACGCGCGGGCCACAGCCTTGTATTCTGCTTCGGTGATGTGGTGCGGGTCGCGGCCGTAGCGCACATTGACGTGCAGTGTGGTCTGCGAGTGGATAGCAAAGGTTTCAAAGAAGTGGCGGTTGATCACGGTGGCATAGTGACCGCCGATGATCTGCCAGTCCATGTTTTCTGGCTCGCCGTTCATGACGTAGTAGGCGCGGCCAGAGATATCGATGACGGCTTCAACCAGCGCCTCGTCCATCGGCAGCCACTGCGATCCGAAACGACGAATACCCTTCTTATCCCCAATGGCTTCGCTAAAAGCGCGGCCTAAGACAATCGCGGTGTCTTCGACGGTGTGGTGGGCGTCGATCTCTACATCGCCTTTCGCGTGCACCTTCAAGTCGAAGCTGCCGTGCGTAGCAAACGCGGTGAGCATGTGGTCAAAAAATGGCAGCCCAGTGGAAATGTCGGACTTGCCGGTACCATCCAGGTTGATTTCAACCGTGATGTCAGATTCAGATGTTTTGCGTTCCGCCATACCTACTCGTTGCGCCATATTAAATCTCCTTAACAATCGCCGCTGCTGCCTCTAAGAAGGCGTCATTTTCCGATGGCAACCCGATGGTTGTGCGCAGGAAGCCAGTAATTCCTACATCACGAATCAGCACATCGCACTCTAGGAACTTCTTCCAGATCTCGTGCTGGTCTTCAAATTCACCAAAGAACACGAAGTTGGATTCACTCGGAATAACTTTAAAGCCCAGCTTATCCAATGTTTCTACCACGCGAATTCGTTCCGCAGAAAGCTTCGCCACGGTAGAGAGGGTGTCTTCGCTGTGGCGCAGTGCCACCACCGCTGCCGCTTGGGTCAGGCTGGACAGGTGGTACGGCAGGCGCACCAGCATGACGGCTTCAATAAAGGCCGGTGCCGCTACGAAGTAACCCAAGCGGCCACCGGCGAAGTCAAAGGCCTTAGACATGGTGCGCGAAACCACCAGCTTGGTGGGGTATTTCTCCAGAAGGGTTACAGCCGATGGGCTGGGGCTAAACTCCGCATAAGCTTCATCCACGATAACAATTCCGGGTGCGGCTTGGATGAGGGTTTCAATGCCATCCAGGCTGGTCACATCGCCGGTTGGGTTGTTCGGGGTGGTGATAAACACCACGTCGGGAGCATTCTTTTCGATGCTTTCTAAAGCCTTCTCAATATCAATAGTGAAGTCTTGAGCGCGTGGGCACTCGATGAATTCCGTTTGGGTTCCACCGCTAAGAATCGGGTGCATGGAATAAGACGGGGTAAAGCCCAGCGCCTTGCGGCCAGGACCAGCAAAGGCTTGAAGTAGCTGCTGCAGGATTTCATTAGAGCCGTTGGCTGCCCAGACTTGTTCCTTGGTTACCGCTACCCCAGTTTGGCCCGTGATGTACTGAGCCAATGACTCACGCAACTCCACTGCATCGCGCTCTGGATAGCGGTTGAGGTCGCTTGCAATCTTGCGGATTTCTGCAATCAAATCAGCGATCAGCTCATCCGATGGCGAATAAGGATTCTCATTGGTGTTGAGCTGGTGCGCCACGTGCAACTGCGGTGCACCATAAGCTGACTTGCCGCGGAGTTCGTCCCGCAATGGCAAGTCATCCAATGTGATGTTCTGCAAAGAATTTTCAGTCATGGCGTCCTTTAAAAGTTGTCTTCAAATCGTGCACGGATTGCCTCACCGTGTGCTGGGAGGTCTTCGGCATTAGCAAAATTGACCACGGCATCTGCTACCTCTGCGAGCCCCTGGCGGTCATACTCAATGAGGTTGACCGGGCGCAGGAAGGTGTGGGTGGACAGGCCTGGGTTAAAGCGCGCGGTGCCGGAGGTGGGCAGCACATGGTTGGAACCTGCTGAGTAATCACCCAGCGGCACCGGCGAGTAGTCGCCGACAAAGATCGCACCGGCGTGCTTGATACGTTCTGCAACTGCGCGGGCATTTTCCGTGTGCACTTCTAGATGCTCGGCGGCATAGGCATCCGCAACAGCAATACCGTGCTCGAGGTCATCAACTAGAACGACTCCAGACTGCTCACCGCGCAGGGCTTCCTCAGCGCGTTCTGCGTTGGCGGTTGCGGTGTAGCGCTGCTCGATTTCGCGCGAAACAGACTGCGCCAATTCTTCAGAATCCGTGATAAGAACACTCGCTGCCATCGGATCGTGCTCAGCCTGGGAAATCAGGTCATAGGCCACGTACACAGGATTCGCGGTGGCATCCGCCAGCACTGCGATTTCGGTTGGACCTGCTTCAGCATCGGTCCCGACGAGTCCACGTACCAGGCGCTTTGCGGCCGTGACAAAGATGTTGCCTGGACCAGTGATCATATCCACTGGCTCAAGCTCAGCATCATCATCGCCATACGCTAGCAGCGCAATACCCTGGGCGCCGCCGACAGCCCAGACTTCATCCACGCCCAAGATGGCGCAGGTAGCCAACACGGTTGGGTGCGGCAAACCGCCGAATTCTTTCTGCGGAGGTGACGCCACAACTAGCGTGGATGCGCCAGCTTCTTGTGCCGGCACGGTGTTCATGATGACCGAAGATGGGTACACGGCCTTACCACCTGGCACGTACAAGCCCACACGTTCTACGGGCAGGAAGACCTCAGTTACGGTCGCGCCCTCAGCCAACGTGGTGGTGTGGGAATCTGGTTTTTGCTCAGCGTGCACCTTGCGCACGCGCGCAATGGAAGTCTCAATGGAGTGCTTGACCTGTGGGTCCAGCTGCTCAAGCGCGTCGAGCAATGCTTGCTCTGGCACACGGACAGCATCAGGGCGGATGCCATCGAATTGCTCGCAGTAGTCGAGCGCGGCTTCGGCGCCACGATGCTGGATATCGCTAACGATCGGTGCGACTTTTTCCACGACGGAGGCGACTGAAACGCCACCGCGGGGAATTACTCGGCGCAACTGGGAGGTAGTTAATTTCCGACCTCTAAGATCGATGACGCGCAACATTGAGCTGGCCTTTCCAACGAGTGTTATTAGGTGCTTTAACCTATCATACGACCGCTATTCCTCTTCTTAAGAATGAACACCCGTATTCCATGCACAACCACGCATATCAACCCTTAGACTCACGCCTCAATGCAACCGAAATCAATAAAGGGGTTGTCCTACTTCAACGGGCTGTGAGCTCCCCAACCCACCGGCTGCGTCATCATCACGGGAGTCGCCAATAACCAAGTAGAGCCCCGACCAATACACCAGTAAAGATAGAAATGGTGCTGCGCTCAAGCCAAGACCAGGCGCGAAGGTCGGTGTCCATTCCACCTGGCTTCCCACTTCAGAACTGACATCCGGCATTGTTTGGGCAACGAATCCGCCCACGAGCCAAAAAGCCAGCGAACCAATGACTGTCAAAATAGCTAGGTACATCATGGTGCCAAGTCCGCGGCGGGCTTTGGCGTACTTAAATACACCGAAGGAAATGACTCCGGCCAAAAGTGCGGTGGCGACAACAAAGGTGCCGAAACCTTGAAATTGCGCATTGGAGGTTGAATCGATGGCGAAACCGCCGCCTTCAACAGCGGTCGCTGTCATTGTTGGGCGCCATAGGCCCCACAAGATTCCGAATACGGAATAGACAACCAAAACTAATGCAAGAAGCCCCGCACCAAAGCCGACGGTGCGGGGAAAAATTGAACGTGCCACGGTTGCTAAGAGTAACTAATTTCTTGCCTTAGTTACAGAATAACCAGCTACCGCCCTCATTCTTGAAGCGCATAACTGAGGTGTCTACGCCTTCACCGGTGTTAACGGTGACTGTTGCAGAAGCATCATTGCCGTTGACAGTCAGGTCATCAATGGACTGAACGCCAGCAGCGTTCCAGTTGGTGCTCACCTGAGCCATAGGGATCTGCGGGAACATGTTGTAATCAACATTGTTCACGTCTGGGTTTTCTGCCAGAACCTGGGAGCAAGTGTTGTCCGGGATGTAGCGCATGTAAGCACGCATATCCGGAACCTCATACCAGCCGTTCACCAGCGCGGAAATCTGGCCACTAGTTGCTTCATCGGCAGCCTGGCCGCCTTCGACTGGCTGAAGTTCTTCGGTACCCAATGGGTTACCAGCAGCTGCGTCTGCCGCAGCACCGGCACCGGCAGCAGCGCCGCCATCTTGTGCGGCTGGCTCTTGCGGAGCAGCCTGTGCCTGAGTATCTGCCTCAGTGGTTTCCGCGGCCTCCGACGTGGTGGTTTCCTCCGACGTGGTGGTTTCCTCCGACGTTGCTTCCTCAGAGGTGGTCTCCTCTTCGGAGGTAGCTTCTACGGTCGAGGTGACTGCGGACGTGGTTGCCGCAGCTTCATCCTCGCTTTCGCCGGAGCTACAAGCAACAAGCGCTAATGGTGCTACCAGTGCGAGCGCGGCGGTGGACAATTTCATCGGGCGTGGAAAAGACAAGTTTTCTCCTGAATTAGTTTGTGCTTGCTGCGTTGTACGAAGTTTTGAAAAATCTCAGACGCCAAAACATCTTACTTGTACATCGTGGCAGACATCGTGTGCGTTATATCCTAACAATTCAATGTTCCCCAGCCCTTTAAGGAAACCTCAAAGCTCCCTGTGAACATGTCAACTAATCTCAGCTATCGCACATTGGGTAGACTCCGGTGCTGTGCAGTTGACCCGCGAAGACATCATCACAACAGCCGTAGAGCTCCTAGACACCTACGGTTTTGCGGACATGACTATGCGCCGAATCGCCACCACACTAGGGGTTGTGCCCGGCGCGCTGTACTGGCATGTCGCAAACAAGCAGGCGCTTATTGCGGAAATCGCTTCAAGTTTTGTTGCCCACCTAGATGGGGATTCAACGCTGGACTTGGTAGCAAAGCTGCGCAAGATATTGTTGTATCACCGTGACGGTGCAGAGCTTGTCACCGCAGCGCTTTCCCAAGCAGACTCCCCCACATGGACGGTTCTAACGCAGAAGTTTGCTGATTCTCTGCGGGAGGTCAATGCAGAAGAATCGACCCGCATCGTTGCCGCGCAGACACTTGTGCACTTGGTCTTGGGCGCAACAGTGATGGATCAAAACCGGGCCCAATTGGCGCAACTTATGCAAGCGGCCAAGGGTGACTCCGCTTCTGAGGACTCCAGCACGCCTGAGAATCCCTTCGATGATGCGGCACTGATGCGAGGTGCTGAGATCATCATCGCCGGCGTAGCAGCTTCTGCACACTGATTGCCTCTATCCTCTTCTAGTTTCTTTTAGGTGCTGGATAAGGCGCCAGAACGCGCCTTATGCATTAAGCTTCTCAACCATGACCTCATCTATTAGTTCATACACACAACAGTGGCCAGGAAGTTCTTATCCTTTGGGTTCTTCCTTCGATGGCGCGGGAACCAACTTCGCGATCTTTTCCGATATCGCCGAGAAAGTTGAATTGTGCCTCATTGATGAGGACATGAATGAGGCGCGCATTGAGCTCGAAGAAGAAACGGCTCATGTCTGGCACTGCTATCTTCCTACTGTGGGTCCAGGCCAGCGCTACGGCTACCGTATTCACGGCCCCTATGATCCAGAAAATGGCTTGCGTTGTGATCCCAGCAAATTGCTGGTTGATCCCTATGCTCATTCCTTTGAGGGTGGCTTCGATGGTCACGCGTCGCTGTATTCCTATGACATCGACGCTGAGCCAGCCGGCTCTGGGCGCAATGAAGAAGACTCATTGGGCCACACCATGCTGTCCGTGGTCATCAACCCTTATTTCAACTGGAAGGGCGACCGCCGGCCGCGTACGCCAGAGACGGAAACTGTCATCTATGAAACCCACGTGAAGGGTATGACGATGACCCACCCAGACGTGCCTGAGCATCTTCGCGGCACCTATGCAGGCATGGCTCATCCCTCCGTCATCAAGTACTTCCAGGACCTGGGCATCACCGCGGTGGAACTGTTGCCTGTACACCAGTTCCTGCAAGACGACCGCTTGCGCAATCTGGGCCTGCGCAATTACTGGGGGTACAACACCTTTGGTTTCTTTGCGCCTCAGCAAGATTATTCTTCCGACCGCACCCCGGGCGGCGCGGTAGCGGAGTTCAAATCCATGGTGCGCGCCTATCACGCCGCGGGCATTGAGGTCATCTTGGATGTGGTGTACAACCACACCGCTGAGGGTAATCACTTGGGCCCTACCATTGCGTTCCGCGGTATCGATAACCCTGCGTACTACCGCTTAGTGGATGAAGATAAGTCCAAGTACATGGACTACACCGGTACCGGTAACTCTTTAAACGTTCGTCACCCACATTCTTTGCAGATGCTCATGGATTCCTTGCGTTACTGGGTGAAGGAAATGCGCGTCGACGGCTTCCGCTTCGACTTGGCGGCAACACTGGCCCGTGAACTCGACGACGTGGATAAGCTAGCCACCTTCTTCGATCTGGTGCAGCAAGACCCCGTGGTCAGCCAGGTCAAGCTCATCGCGGAGCCGTGGGATATTGGCCATGACGGCTATCAGGTGGGTAACTTCCCTCCGATCTGGAGTGAGTGGAACGGTAAGTACCGCGACACCGTGCGTGATTTCTGGCGCGGCGAGCCCGCCACTTTGGGCGAGTTTGCATCGCGTCTAACGGGTTCTTCGGACCTTTATGCCAACAACGGCCGTCGCCCAACCGCGTCCATCAACTTCATCACCGCCCACGACGGGTTTACCTTGCGTGACTTGGTTTCTTATAACGAGAAGCACAATGATGCCAACGGTGAAGATGGCCGCGACGGCGAGTCCCATAACCGCTCGTGGAATCATGGGGTTGAGGGCCAAACTGATGACGAGGACATTCTGCGTTTGCGCCGCCGTCAACAGCGCAACTTCCTCACCACCTTGTTGTTGTCCCAGGGCACGCCCATGATTTCACATGGTGATGAAATGGGTCGCTCCCAAGACGGCAACAACAACGTCTATTGCCAGGACAATGAAATTGCGTGGATGGACTGGTCACTGCTGAACATGGCGAAGCCATCGGAGCTGTACGCCTTTACCAAGCGAGTGATTGCCATTCGCCGTAACCACCCAGTCTTCCGTCGTCAACGTTTCTTCTCCGGCGGCCCCCTCGGCGCGGATGTACGCGAACGTGATGTGGCATGGTTGGTGCCTTCCGGCCGGCTGATGACGCAGGACGATTGGGATCATGATTTCGGCAAAGCGCTGATGGTCTACCTCAACGGCAACGCGATTACAGAACGTGACCGCTCGGGGCAAGAAATCAAGGATGATTCCTTCATCATGATGTTCAACGCGCACGATGAAGAAATTGAGTTCCGCCTGCCTACCAAGGATTTGGGCGCGAAATGGCAACTGATCGTTGATACCGCTTTTCCTGGCGGGTACCCCAAAGAGGACACCATCCATGACGCAGAGGGTACGATTTTAGTTCAACCCCGTTCGACTCTTGTTCTGAAGCAGACCGAACCACCGGTATTTGAATCCGCAAACTCAAGTCTGGTTGGCGCAGATTCACATTCTGAGGCAGAAGCTGAATCTGAGTCAGAGTCTGAATTTGGGGAACAAGAGCAGTAATTTCGCAGAAAGGCGTGAGCACTTAACGTGACGGTTTCAGCACTCGGAGCCTCTTTGTCCATATCGCAGGGCAACTTGGTCTATGTTCCATCGCAGCTTACGGCCTCGCTCAACAGCGAAGAACGCCGCGACATCGCTCTTGATGAGATCAAGAGCGTTAATGCCATGCAGCCAAGCGCAACCTCTAACGGTGAGATTGTCATTTCTTTCACAGGCAAGGCTGCCGATGCCTTGACGATCGTGTTCGCGCCGAACCAGGACGCGGAGGCCTGCGCGCGCTGGATTAATGATGTGCGCTCTGGCAAGGCATCGACAAGCTCTGCACCTGCTGGCGCCGATAGCGAACGCGTTTTGGCTGCTACTGCTACCCCTGGCTTGGACTTTGTCGCCGTCGACGTGGAAACCGCCAATGGCAACTGGGGCTCTATCTGCCAGATTGGTGCCGTGCGTTTTGTAGCCGGTGAGGAAACCGAATCCAAGGTCTGGCTGTGCAAGCCACCAGCGGGCATTGAGCACTTTGATGACATCAATATCTCCATCCACGGCATCACCGCCGACGACGTCAAAGACGCCCAGACTTTCGCGGAAGCAGCCTCTGAGCTGTTGACGTTTATGCGTGATGATGTGTTGGTCGCGCACAATGCACAGTTTGATTCCACTGCGCTTCGCTCAGCTTTCCTTCGCTCCCAGATGCCGGTTCCAGAAATGAAGCTGGCGTGTTCTTTGGCATTGGCTCGCCATGCTTCCAAGTCCAAGGTTCTCGCAGTTGCTAACCACAAGCTCCCAACCGTAGCGAAGGCCGTGAGCTTTGGTGAATTCAAGCACCACGATGCCTTGGATGATGCCCGCGCGGCTGGCCACATCATTTCGGCTTTGGCACCGGCGTTTGACTCCCCTGTGGAAGGTGAGCAAAGCATCCGCGACGTATTTGATGCACAGGGATTCCAACTGGGCACCATGACCCCGGAGCACATCATGCCGGTGCTGCGCAAAGACACCGCGCCAATTTCTCCGGAAGATTTGGGCGCAGGAACCGACTTCCGCGACCGCACATCCTCGGACCCTTGGAGTTCTTCTGAATCTCCCGCCACGTCTGAGAAAAAGTCTGCAGGTGCCGGTGAGAAGAAGGCCCAGCGCCGTCCAGCACCTTGGGAGTCGGTGGCAACGCCGGATACTATCCCCGATCCGAACCCGGACGCGGACAAGGATTCCCCACTCTATGGCCAACATGTCACGTTGACCGGTGACTTCGAGCCCTTTGACAAGGGCGTGTTGTGGAACGGTATCGCGCACCACGGCGGTCAGATTGGCAAGAACGTGACGAAGAAGACCACCGTTTTGGTCCTCGGTGAGTGGGCCACCACCACGTCGAAGGAAAAGCGAGCGGACGAGCTCAATGAGAAGGGCCAGAGCATTGAAAAATGGCCGGCTTCCAAGCTCTTTGAGGTCCTTGAGCTAGAAACTGAACCTCCGTTCTAGGAATCTAGGTTTTCAGCGAGGCCCTCCCCAACCGCTTCATTTAAGGTGCAGAGACACGATAGTCTCTGCACCTTTCGCATTGCTGAGGGAACCTTTCCTATGGCGTGAGCAGTCCATAAAGGCATAAACCCTATTTAGCCCTTTTTGGACACCCTTGGAGAACAACAATGCTGTCTCACGCAACCACCGTTATTGACCACGCCACCGGCGAGCTTTCCCTGAGTGACTCCCCGAGCCCCTTGTCCCAACCACTCATTGATGTAGAAGTCTCCAGTGCACTCTCTGTCCGAGAAATCACTCCGAAGCTGCATGCGAAAGATTGGGTGGATACCCGCCCACTTTCAGATGATGGGTTTTCAGATTCGCTTGCAACTCTCGCATTGTCCCCGGGACTGCGCCTAGGTTTGCAGGCTAATGAGCTCAACATCAGCCAGCGCGGTCTTGACCTTCTGGGGCTAAGCATTCACACCGCCTGGGACTTGGCGGCCTTAAACTTAGAACGAGCCGCACGAACCCCGGCAGGACTAGAGTTCTCTACGCGTTCTGCTTCCGTCCGTCTGGGCCGTGGCATGCCGACTGGGGTGGAAGTCAAAGTTCGCGGTGCTGCTGCACAAGCATGGTTGGCACACCCTCAGACCTTCACCATTTTGCACCACCACTTGCTGCGTGTCCTGCGCGTTCAGTCATTGGTTTATGTTTTGCCGGACGCGAATTCGCTGCTAGCTTTCATTGATTTACCCGCAAAAGCTTTACTGGGCTTGGCAGCGTCACGGCCAAGCCCATGCTCATACCCGTTACTATGGTCACATGGATTTCCACAGGAATTCCGTGGCTAGCCTTTGTTCAAGGAGGACCAATCATCATGGCTGAATCCCCCATCTCGAAGCTGAGCAATCAGTACCACGAATGGGTTCGCGTGCACCCTCGAGCAGCACGCGAATTTCGTGATGCCATTGAAGACCTCCTCAATGACGCCGGCATTATCTTTGATCGCGTCGCAGCCCGCGTCAAGGGCTGGCCATCACTAAAGGCCAAGGCGAAGAAGCGCAATATTGATGGCGAATTAATGTATCCGAATCCGTGGGATGACATCCAGGACATCGTTGGTGTGCGCGTCAATGTCTTTCACTCCACCGTCATCCCGGAAGCCATCACTATTTTTGGTGACTCCTTTGAAGTAATTAAGTCCGTGGATAAGGCCGCTGAAACTCGTGTGGCTGGCGGATTTGGTTATGGCTCCCACCACCTTGTGCTGCGCGTGACCGAAGATATGGAAGACCTAGCGGACTTTGTGGGTATGCGCTTTGAGGTACAGATTCGTACCGTGCTGCAGCACGCGTGGGCTGAGTTTGAGCACGATATTCGCTACAAGCAGGGACTTGGCGCGCCATCGCCACAGGTGGACCGCTTATTCACCTTGGCCGCTGGGCTCATTGAACTGGCGGATAACCAGTTTGATGAGATTGCTGCGCTAAAAGACCCTGCCCATCACGCGGATTCAGATATTGAGATCTCAGCAGAAACACTACCGGGCATTCTTGCAGTGCTTCTCGATGGCCGCTTCCCGCGCTCACGCTCGGAGCACTACCGCTGGCTCGCGGACTTGCTGGAAACCAATGGCATCACCACCATGAACCAGTTGGAGAACCTGCTGTCTGAACGCGATATCGAGACTGTCCACGACGCCATGAAGTACCGTTTCCGTCCCGGGCAGGTGCGTCTGATTGATGATTTGCTGCTCAACCGCTTTGGCAAGGACCACATTGAGGCAACCGGTGATACCGGTACTCGCCGGGATCGTCGCCAGCGGCTTGTCTCCCGCCTCAAAGCCTTGCGTGCCACGCGCAAGTAAAGCGCTCAATCGGCACGGCGGCTTCTCCGCTATTCTGCGGCTGCGGGACGCACTTTGCCGTGTCGCGCGGTCTGCTCAATCTTCGACAAGGTCGGAATGAGCAGCGCTGCCATGCGTTGTGGAGACAGTTCCTTCCCCGATTCTGACAACGTCTCCCCTGTCATCAGCATCCGCTCAATCCAATCGCGGGTTCCAGGTGCATCTTCATGGGGAACGCGGTCTTGAGTCGTGGCTAAGAAGCCCAGAAATTCCTCCGAACTCTGTTCATCGCCGGACGCACTGTGGGAGCCATGGGAAGTATCTTCTGGCGCGCTACTTATTGCATCGGCTTCGCCAATAGAGCTTTTCTGCCTGTCGGTCAGACCATAACGCGCAGCCTGTTCAATCTTGGACAGCGAGGTAATCAGTGGAGCAATCACGCGTTCAATGCTGAGTTCATCGCCATTTTTCAACGCGGCTTCCCCATTGATAATCATCGCTTCCACCCAGTGGCGAGTCCACGGCGTTTCTTCTTCAGGAATGTCGCTAATTCTCATGGCGAGAAACTCGACGAAGCTCTCGGTTTTTGTTTCCTGGTCCGACATGGGTATTCGGTCCTCTCCGATAGGCGTTGTTCAAAATGCACGGGTAAAGAAGCAGCCTTCACTTTGGATTGATGCTTCCCCCATTCAGCGCCACCGTATCAGCAACGATTTTCAAGTGGATGCCATTTAAGAATTCACCCTAGATACGCACGATAAATTCATTTCCGCCCCGCGCGCAGAATTCTCTCGCAATGTCGTTTAGCCGCAAACCTACCCCGCGAATAGTGGAGGGACTTCCCATTCGAAACAGGAAGTCCCTCCACCATGTTTGACGCAATTGCAGTCCCCGCTAGCGGCGTTTGCCGAAGAATTTCTCCATGTCGCGGCGGTCCTTCTTTGTTGGACGCCCGGTGCCTGGGTCGCGTCGTGGCACGGCCGGCATAAACTCACGCGGTGGAGGCGGCGGCGCGTGATCGGTGTAGCAGGTGCGGGCAATAGGTGCGCCGACACGCTTGCGGACAGTGCGCAGGATTTCTAAGTCATGCTCATGGTGGTTCTTCCACACCCGCACACGGTCACCGGGTACTACTGGTTGCGCAGGCTTGACCGCATTGCCGTTGAGCTTGACGTGCCCGGCACGCACGGCATCGGCTGCCTCACCGCGCGTTTTGAACATACGCACGGCCCATACCCAGGCATCGATGCGTACGGGCAGTCCGTCAGTATCCGCTGTTGTTTTCGTTGACAATCTTTTGAATCTTTACCCAGTTAGAAACGCCACCGACAACTGCCACGACTAGACCGATGGAAAGCCAGATCCATGAGCTTCCTGCCAGCACAAGTGCACCAAGAAGGCCGCCGCCAACACCAGCAGCGACGGAGATTACGCCGTTGCGGGCATACTTGCGAACTTTTTGCTTCTTAAGCTCAATGGGATTATTCGGACGGGGCTGCATTGTCATGGGATATATCCTAATCGATTAACTGTTTTGTGCTATTTCCACCCATTGGGTGCCGGCTTCTTTTGCCTCCGCGGTGGCCTGAGTCAGCGCGGCGATGGTATCAAACAACGCGTCTTCCTCACCGGGCGCCACAGCCAAAGTCATGGTGGCTTGAGAGCCGTAATCTACTCCTATTACTTCATAACCACGGTTACGCAGTTCTGATTCCCACCTACCGGCATCAGCATGCGGCGCATCCAAAGTAAAAAGGTGCCGGGTAGTGCGAAGCACGGGCTTAACCAAGTCGATGGCTTCGCTAACAACGCCACCATAGGCGTGAACCAATCCCCCTGCGCCGAGTTTCACACCACCGAAGTAGCGGATAACCACCGCGGCGATATCCATCAAGCCGGAGCCCTTGAGCACGTCCAGCATCGGTTTGCCGGCGGTGCCGGAAGGCTCACCATCATCGGAGGAACGCTCCACCGGATGGGAGTCGTCCACATGGTAGATATACGCAGAGCAGTGATGGCGCGCATCAGGAAAACGCGAACGCGCCTCATCAATGAATGCGCGTGCGGAAGCATCATCGGTGACGCGGCCGATAAGACAAATAAAGCGTGAGCGCTTGATTTCAATCTCATGTTCAACCGTCACATCAGCGGGTGGACGTTTATATTCTGTGTGCACTAAGCCACCAAGAAGTCATACTCCGGTGTGCCCGGCTTGAGCTGACGGCAATCAATGCGTGATGCCTCCATGCGCTCGAGCAAACCGTCGATGTCAGCGGCGTTGCCCAGTTCCAGGCCAACCAATGCCGCACCGGTTTCACGGTTGTTGCGCTTGAGGTATTCAAACAGCGTGATGTCATCATCTGGGCCGAGTATATTGACCAGGAAATCACGCAGCTGGCCAGGTTCCTGTGGGAAGTTCACCAAGAAGTAATGCTTCAGGCCTCGGTGGACCAGGGAGCGTTCCATGATTTCGGCGTAGCGCAGCACATCATTATTGCCGCCGGAGATCACGCAGACCACGGTGGAGCCAGGACGCAGATTGATTTTGCGCAGGCCAGCAACTGAAAGTGCACCGGCAGGCTCAGCGATGATGCCTTCGTTTTGGTACAGCTCCAGCAATTCTGTGGATACTGCACCTTCGGTGACGGTGTCCCAGTGCAGACGTCCGCGGTTCGCGTCCAGGATGTTGTACGGGGTTTGGCCGATTCGCTTGACTGCAGCGCCGTCGACGAAGGGGTCGACGGTGTCGAGGGTGACAGGTTCGTTTGCTTCGAATGCAGCGCTTAACGATGCCGCGCCGGCTGGCTCAATGCCAACGATGCTGGTGCGCGGCGCCATATCCGCCAAATAGCTGGTGATACCGGACAGCAGTCCGCCACCGCCAACTGGCACCACCACGGTGTCCAGGGCACGGCCCTGGGAGGAGAGCTGGGAAATGATTTCTGCGGCGACGGTGCCCTGGCCGATCACGGTATCCCGGGCATCGAAAGGCTCGATGAATGTTGCACCGCTGGCGTCAGCATCTTCGTGTGCGGCAGCAGCAGCTTCATCAAAGTTCGCACCGATGACGACAAGCTCGACCATGTCGCCGCCGTGCACCAAGATGCGGTCGCGCTTTTGCTTTGGTGTTGGGCCGGGGACGTAGATTTTGCCCTTGATTCCCATGGTGCTGCACGCATATGCCACGCCTTGCGCGTGGTTGCCTGCAGAGGCGGTTACGATGCCCGCTGCCTTTTCTTCTTCGGTGAGATTTGAGATTGAAAAGAAGGCACCACGAATCTTGTAGGAGCGCACACCTTGCAGGTCTTCGCGCTTTAGAAAAACGTCACAGCCAGTCTGTTCCGACAGCCGAGGGCAGTATTGCAGCGGCGTCGGCGCAATCTCAGAAGAAATTCGTGCTTGTGCCAGCTGAATATCGCTTGCGCGAACTGGGACGAATTTTTCTGCATTGACCTTCTGGCTAGTACTCATGAGCAAGCATTTTAGTCTCTTGCACCAAACTGTGTTGGCGTTGCCCCCAGCAAAATCGAATTCATGTGAAATTCAACTGTCGGACACAGACACTCAACATTAAATTTGCCGCGAAATCATGTTGCTCAGCGAAGATTACCCAGGTTGTTTTCAGAACCTTTTTAACTATTCCCAAGGAGTAATTAATGTCCATTCGTCGTCGCGCCATCTCTCTGTGCGCTGCAGCTGCCCTCACCGCCGGCATCATCTCCCCTGCTATTGCCAATGCGCAGGATTTCAATGGCATCGTTGATTCTATAGCTACCGATTCCGCGGCAGGTGCCGGGGTTTCTATGGCTCCCATCGGCAGCTATGCCTCTGGCCAGCTGGCTGAGTCTGCAGCTGAGATTGTTGCATTCCACGCTGATTCCCAGCGCATCCTGACGGTGAATGCACTGTCCGGTGAAATTGACGTTTTGGACGCGTCTAACCCGGAGAACCCAACCAAGATTGGTTCGATCTCTGCGGGTGCAGACAAGGAAATTAACTCCGTGACCGTTCGCGAAGATGGCTTGGCCATCGCTGCAGTACAGCAGAGCGACAAGCTGCTTGAGGGCGAAGCACTCTTCTTCGATGCTTCCGCAGAAGACTTGGGCTCTGCCGAGCTGGGCCGCGTCACCATCGGCGCTTTGCCGGATAACGTGCACATCACCTCTGATGGCGCGTATGCATTGATTGCTAATGAGGGTGAGCCTTCCAACGAACTTAACGCTGAGGGCACCGCTTATGTCGCAGACCCTGCAGGTTCTGTTTCTGTCATTACCTTGCCTGCAGTGGGCACCGTGGAGGCAGCATCCCAGGCGGACGTTCGCACCGCTGGCTTTGAGGCTTTCGATGCCCCAGGCGCGCTGCACGAAGATATCCGTATCTTTGGTCCAGAGGCTCACCACAACCAGCCTTCCCTAGACTTGGAGCCAGAGTACGTAGCCTCTGCTTACGGCAAGGCTTTTGTCACCCTGCAGGAAAACAATGCGATCGCCATCATCGACATTGCTTCTGCAACCGTTGAGAAGATTGTTCCAGCGCACATCACTGATCACTCGCAGATTGCTATTGACTCTTCCAACAAGGATGACGCTGCTGAGCTGCGCACCATCCCGGTTAAGGGGCTGAGCATGCCAGACTCCATCCACGCTTTTACCTCCAATGGCCAGACCTACTTCGCTACTGCGAATGAAGGCGATGCCCGCGAATGGGGCGTTGATGAAGATGAGGGCGGCTCCGGCATTTACACCGATGAAGTCGAGCTGGCTGATGTTGTTGAAGATGGCCAGGTCTGTGAGGGCGCTCTGGGCGATGTTGATCTGGAGGAGCTTGCATCCAAGGAAGTAGCGGGCAATCTGAAGCTGTCCAATGCCTCTGGCTGGAATGAAGAAGAGCAGTGCTTCGATGAGCTCTACGCTTATGGTTCCCGTTCCTTCTCTATCTACGACGCTGAGGGCAATGTCATCTTCGATTCCGGTTCCAAGTTTGAAGAAGTCACCGCGTCACTAAACCAGGCGGGCGTCTTCCACCACAACGCGGACAACGAAGGTCCTGAGTTTGATGACCGTTCTGACAACAAGGGCCCAGAGCCAGAGGCATTGACCATTGGCCAGATTGGTGACCGCACCTACGCATTCATCGGCACTGAGCGCGTTGGCGGAGTCTTTGTCTACGACGTTACTGACCCAGCGAACGCGAAGTACCAGACCTACGTCAACAACCGTGACTTCACTGTTGACTTCGATGAGGACAACTACGAGTCCACCAAGTTCGCGGGCGACCTGGGCCCAGAAGGCTTCGCTTTCATCGATAAGGAAGACTCCCCTAATGGTGAGTACCTGTTGGTTATCGGCAACGAGGTCTCCGGCACCACCACCATCTTCCAGATTGAAGACCCGCTCGCTGATAGTGAGCATCCGATTGGCAAGAATGAGACAAGCGCTGAAGGTTCTTCAAACTCTTCCACAGGATCCTCTGAATCCAATTCTGGTTCCGCGCTCGCCGGCGGTGCCCTCGCAGCCATCGTTGCAGTAATCGCTGGCGTCGTCGCTGCACTGGGTGTCATTCCAGGCGCTAAGGACCAGATGCTGAAGGTTCTGCCACAAGAAGTCCGCGCGCAGGTAGAAGCGTTCTTGAACTAACCTGTCGCGCACCGGCGGCGTTAGGATTTTTTCATTGCACTATCGGGATACGGGTCGGCCTGCTACATTCATTGGAGTACAAATTGGCCCGTCTGCCTTCCAAGGAGAAATTTCCATGCGTAACTCCCGCCTTGCTGTTGCTGTTGTTGCAGCTACCAGCGTCGCTGTCTCAGCCTTGACTCCGGTTGCTGCAACTGCACAAACCATCCCGTCTTCCAGCCAGCTGTCCTCCGGTGGCCACATCAACGCGGATGGCTACTCCGACGAGTGCCAGGAAGCTGTAGAAAACGCCCGTGAATACCACGAGCAGGCTGTTGAAGACGGCACCGTTGGTTCCTCCTTCATGGGCCCACAGGAGCTCGCCTTCGGTATCGCTAACGGCTACGGTTCCTCAGGCATGCCAGAAGAGCCAGACTGCATCGAAGAAGAAGATGAGCAGGCAGAAGACGAGCGTTGGGAAAATGTCCCAGATTCTTTGAAGTCTATGCGCGGCAATGAAACCACCGACATGATATTCGCTGTTGTCGGTGCCATCTTGGCAGTCGGCGGCTCCCTAACTCAGGCAGCAACCATCCTGGCAGCATTCTCCCCAGAGGCACGCGACCAGATCGCTAGCGTCTTGCAGCAGTTCGGTTTCCGTCTGCAGTAACCCTACCTGACGCAATACTGCCTGACGCAGAAGAAAGGTGCTGCAACAGTTTCAAACTGTTGCAGCACCTTTCTTTATGTTTTAGCGCTTAGCGCTTGGTACTAGTACAGGCGAGACGAAGCGATATCCGCACCCTTGACCAGAGAATCCAGCTTTGCCCAAGCAATCTGGTGGTTCAGGCGGCCGCCAAGGCCACAGTCGGTGGATGCAACAACCTTGTCGGGGCCAACAACCTCAGCGAAGTTGGAAATGCGGTCTGCAACCAGCTCTGGGTGCTCAACCACGTTGGTGGAGTGAGCAATCACGCCTGGGTATAGCAAGGTGTTTTCTGGAAGTTCAACGTCCTTCCAAATCTTCCACTCGTGTTCGTGGCGTGGGGATGCAGCCTCGAAGGTGTAGCCGCCAACCTCTGCGCGCAGAATCTCTTCCAAGATGACGCCGAATGGAACATCGGTCACGTGTGGTCCGTGCCAAGAGCCCCAGCAGATGTGCAGGCGGGTCAGTTCCTTAGGAATGTCCTTGATGGAGTCATTGAGTACGTCAATGCGCTCACGGACGAAGCCACGGAAGTCTTCGATGGAAGGCTCAGGGTTGATCTGGTCCCACGCTTCCGCCAGGTCTGGTGCGTCGAACTGAACGGTCAGGCCAGCGTCAGTAATTGCCTTGTATTCGTGGGACAGTGCTTCACCACAAGCCTTGATAACGTCAGACTCGGTTTCATAGTACTTGTTTGCAAGGCGTGCTGCGGAGCCTGGGGAAAGCGCTGCGACAAAGCCGTCGGAAACGTTGTGCTTCGCCATTGCATCCTTGAGCAGCTTGACGTCTGCTTCAACTTCTTTCTGGCCAACATAAGTAATTGGGCCGGTGAACTCAGGGTTTCCCACCTTGGCGCGGCCGGTGAAGATGCCGGACTCTGGATCTTCATAAGCCTCGGAGAAGAGCTTACGGTCGCGGCGGTCAGAGAAAGAGGTAAGACGTGGCTTGCCTGGCTCAGAGCGAACTACTTCTTCACTAGCCCAACGGTCAACGTCGGTCATGGTCAGGCCACCCAGGCGGGAGAAAGAGTAGTTCCACCAAGAGCCGTAGTCCACCGCACCGGAGGTGATGTGGCCGTACTCGCCCTCGTTGATGATGTCGATACCGAGCTCGACCTGACGAGCTACAACTTCATCGACTGCCTTTTCCAACAGCTCGAAAAATGCTTCATCTGGAACGGAGCCGGATGCGCGATTCTTGTTTGCTTCCAGCAGTTCTGGGGTGCGTGGGAGTGAGCCAACATGTGTGGTGCGGATTTTTTGTGCCACGAGGTTTTTCTCCTTTAAAGAAATAGACTGTGCTGTCTACCCTATCGCAGATCCACCACCACGCATGATTTTTATTCACGCCCGCGCATAAACCTTGGAGAGATGGGAGGTTAGCCCAAGATGCCGGTGCCCATCGTTGCCTTCAAATCACCCATCAAGCTGGAGGAACGCTCCACCCGCAAGTGGTCAGCCAAGACCATCATGGTGGATTCATCGCCATTGAGCAGAGTCAGATAAACATCTGAATCACCCTTGTTCTTCTCCAATACTTGCTTGAGCTTGGCAATGTTTTCCATAGTGCACTGATCGGTACGCATGCTCAGGCGCAAAGGCAGGCCAGCACCGTTGCCGGGGCCAAGTTCTGGCACGCGAATGTCATTGCAGAAGAAGCTGGTGCGCTCATCGCGCACGCGCACCTGCACCTTGGCCAAGATGATGTTGTCTTCCACAATCTGCGGAGCGACCAGAGAATAGACCTGGTTGAATACCAGGATTTCAACCTGCGCACCGTTGTGGTCCTCGATGGTGACAATGGCCCAGGGCGAGCCATCACGCTTGGAAAAGCGACGGTCCACGCCAGAGATAATGCCGCCGATGACCATCTCCTGGCCATTGCGCATCTCGCCACCAACAACGGTAGTCAGCGTGGTATCAGTCTGTGCTGCAAGTGCATCTTCAAAGCCATCAAGTGGGTGGCCAGAGACATACAGGCCCAGCATTTCGCGCTCAAGGGCAAGTTCGTGTTTGCGGTCCCAGGAATCATCGGGCACTTCAATGGCGAAAGTCGATGCTGCCCCACCGTCTTCGCCACCGAATCCAGCGAACAAGTCGAACTGGCCTTTATCGGCAGCCTTCTTGGTGGACTGTACGGAGTCAACCGCGTCTTCCTGAATCAGCATCAACCCCTTGCGCGGGTGCCCAAGAGAGTCAAAAGCACCAGCCTTAATTAAGGATTCCGTTACACGCTTAGTACAGGCAACAAGCGAAATCTTGTCCAGGTAGTCACTGAAATTCCTAAACGCGCCCTTTTCCCGGCGCGCGGCGATGATGGACTCCACCACTTCAGAGCCCACGTTGCGGATAGCGCCCATGCCGAAGCGAATGTCCTCACCAACAGCCTCGAAGTCCTCTGCGGATTCGTTAACGTCTGGTGGCAGCACCTTGATGCCGAGGTGGCGACAGTCCGCGAGGTAGATAGCAGACTTGTCCTTCTTATCCGCCACAGAGGTCAGCAGCGCTGCCATGTATTCCGGCGCGAAGTAAGCCTTGAGGTAGGCCGTCCAGAAGGACACCAGGCCGTAGCCTGCGGCGTGGGACTTGTTAAACGCGTAAGACGCGAAGGGCTCGATGGTACCCCACAGCGCGTCAACCGCTTTCTGGGAATAGCCGTTGGAGAACATGCCCTTGCTGAACTTCTCATATTCCAAGGCCAGCACTTCTGGCTTCTTCTTACCCATGGCTTTACGGAAGCCGTCTGCTTCACCAGCGGTGTAGTTAGCCAGTTTCTGGGAAATACGCATGATCTGCTCCTGATACACGATCAGGCCGTAGGTCTCGCCCAGAATCTCTGCCAGTGGTTCTTCCAGTTCAGGGTGAATTGGCGTAATTTCTTGGCGGCCGTTCTTACGGTCGGCGTAGTTCCAGTGTGCGTTCACACCCATCGGACCTGGGCGGTACAGCGCCAGGGACGCGACGATATCTTTAAAGCCGGTTGGCTTCATGCGCTTGAGCAGCTCCTGCATGCCGCCGGAGTCCAGCTGGAACACGCCAAGGGTGTCACCGCTCGAGAGTAGGTCATAAACCTTGGAGACCTTCGGGTCGTCGGCATGCAGGTCCTCTAGGTTGAGCTCAATGCCACGGTTTTTCTTGATGTTCGCTAGGGCGTCACCGATAACCGTGAGGTTACGCAGGCCCAAAAAATCCATCTTCAGCAGGCCGATGGCCTCACATGCTGGGTAGTCCAAGCCGGTGATGTACGCACCGTCGGCGGGGCGCTTCCACATGGGGATGTGGTCCATCAGGCGCACGGACGCCATAATCACCGCACAGGCGTGGACACCTGCCTGGCGGACTACGCCTTCCAGGCCGCGCGCGGTGTCATAAATCTTCTTGACATCCGGGTCGGTTTCCACCAGCTGGCGGACCTCGTTGGCCTCAGAATAACGCGGGTGGTCAGGGTCAGTAATACCGGACAGCGGAATGTCTTTCGCCATGATTGCCGGTGGCAGGGCGCCGTTAATGCGGTCAGCCATTTGGAAGCCGGGCTGGCCAAAGTGCACCTTTGCGGAGTCTTTAATGGCCTGCTTGGTTTTCACGGTACCGAAGGTAATAACCTGGGCAATCTTGTCCTCGCCCCAGCGTTCTGCGGCGTATTGGATCATTTCACCGCGGCGGCGGTCATCGAAGTCGATATCGATATCGGGTGCGGATGGACGTTCCGGGTTAAGGAATCGCTCGAACAGCAGGTCGTGTTCAATCGGGTCAATATTGGTAATGGTCAATGCATAAGCAACCAGTGCACCTGCGGCCGAACCACGGCCGGGGCCTACCCAGATGCCGATGGATCGCGCGTGCTTAATAATCTCGGCAACGATCAGGAAGTAGGACGGGTAGCCCTTCATATCAATAACGGAGATTTCATACTCCGCACGCTTGACGTATTCCTCAGGTACTTCCCCGCCGTCGAAACGGTCTTTGAGGCCTTCCATCACTTCGTGGCTTAGCCAAGACGTTGGGGTGTAGCCCTCGGGAACGTCTGCGACAGGCATGCGGTCGTGGGTGTGTTCTTCCCACAGGGAGTCATAGGACTCAACGCGCTCGGCGATCCACAGGGTGTTGTCACAGCCGTCTGGGACCATGTCATCCCACAGTTCACGCATTTGGGCGGCGGACTTGATGTAGTAGCCGGTGCCGTCGAACTTGAAGC
Source organism: Corynebacterium casei LMG S-19264 (assembly GCF_000550785.1). Taxonomy (NCBI): domain Bacteria; kingdom Bacillati; phylum Actinomycetota; class Actinomycetes; order Mycobacteriales; family Corynebacteriaceae; genus Corynebacterium; species Corynebacterium casei. The sequence goes on along the minus strand of NZ_CP004350.1, from coordinate 1,216,001 downwards.
GGTCCGGGTCCATCAAGGTCTTACCGGTCTGCACACACAGCATTGCCTCGTGCGACGGTGCCTGGGATTCCAGGACGTAGTGGCAGTCATTGGTCACCAAAGGTGGCAGGTCGAGCTTGCGGCCGATTTCGAGCAGGCCGTCGCGCGTGCGCTTTTCAATGTCTAGGCCGTGATCCATCAACTCGAGGAAGTAATTGTCGCGGCCGTAGATGTCCTGCCACATCGCGGCGGCCTCGAGTGCTTCGTCGAACTGTCCCAGGCGTAGTCGGGTTTGTACATCACCTGAAGGACAACCGGTGGTGGCGATAATGCCATCGGCATGCTCAGCGATGAGCTCTGCATCCATGCGTGGCCATTTACCCAACTGGCCTTCATAAGACGCGAGGGAGGAAAGCTTGAACAAGTTGGACAGACCAGTGGCGTTTTCTGCCAGCATGGTCTGGTGCAGGTACGCGCCGGATGCGGAGACGTCATCGCGCTTTTGATCGGGAGTACCCCACAGCTGACGTTTCTTATTAAAGCGCGAACCAGGAGCCATGTAAGCCTCAATACCGATAATCGGCTTCACTCCGGCTTTGGTCATGCGGCGGTAGAAGGCATCCGAGCCAAACATGTTTCCATGGTCTGTCATGCCCACAGCAGGCATTTCTTGCCGTGCAACCTCTTCTGCAAGCAAATCTACCTTCGCCATGCCGTCCAGCATGGAAAATTCAGTGTGGTTATGCAGGTGTACAAAAGAGGAATTCTTCGCCATGTTCGTCATTGTATCCACCCGAGTCAAATGGCGGGAATTACCTGCTAGGCGGACACTTCGCCCACAAGAGGCAATAAATGATGGTCCTGTGCGGTTGGACTAGAGTAGCGTCTTCATTGCACCATACAATTGCATAATACAATTGCGCCGTACAATCAGGTCTTCGCCAGCCAACAGCATCCGGGAGGGATATATGCCATACGCAATCGGGGCCTACCTACTGTGGGGAGTCTTTCCGGCTTTCTTCCCCCTGCTGTTGCCAGCAACCCCGCTGGAGATTTTGGCGCACCGAATTGTGTGGACTGCTGTTCTCATCATCACCTACCTGATCTTCACCGGTGCATGGCGAGAGCTCACGCAGCTGTCTAAGCGCACGTGGCTGTGGCTCACGGCTGCCTCAGTTGCCATCACCATCAACTGGGGCACCTATGTGATGGCTGTGAATTCTGGGCATGTCGCGGACGCTGCGCTGGGATATTTCATCAACCCCTTGGTCTCTGTTGCGCTGGGCGTTCTGGTGCTCAAAGAGCAGCTGCGTAAGCTACAGATTTCTGCCGTGGGCGTTGCTGCCGTCGCAGTTATTTGGTTGACGTTTATGACAGGTGAGGGTCCGTGGATTTCCCTCATGCTGGCGGCATCCTTTGGCATTTACGGCCTGTTGAAGAAGCAGGTGCAGGTCTCGTCCGCTGGCTCGGTGGCCGCGGAAACTCTGGTCATGTCTCCCGTCGCGCTGATCTACTTGGGTTATTTGAGCGTCAATGGTGAGTCCACGTTCTTGTCTGAGGGCCCAAGCCACACGGCATTGCTGATTATCTCAGGACTGGTTACTGCCCTGCCGTTGATTTTGTTCGCCCAGGGCGCGAAGATGTTGCCGCTGGCAACGATTGGCATGCTGCAGTACATGACCCCGACCATGCAGCTGTTGTGGGCAGTGCTTGTTACTCAAGAACACATGTCGACTGAGCGTTGGATTGGCTTTGTCATCATCTGGTTCGCGGTCGCCTTGTACATGATTGACTTGGTGCGCATTCGCCGTCAGTCCCGCAGGATTGCGTTGTCTTCACCGCCAGAGGAGACGACTCAGACGGAGGATTCTACTTCCTCCAAGCGCGTCTAGCTTTTTCTTCTTTTTCATCAATGGCCCACGAGGGCATGAACCAGCCGAGCACGAGGCACACGATAAAGCCCAGACCGAGTAGCACTTTGCCTTCGGCGGGCTGGTTGCCGAAGAAGAAAAAGCCCAGGCACACGAAGATGCCGACGATCACCATCGCGTACGCGAAGCGATAGTTCGCTGGCCACGAGCTAAAGGTTTCGAGCTTGCTTAAATTACTGGGTAATTTCAAGATCCATCACCGGCCTAATTCCGAAGCTTCCCCACGCGGCATCATCCGGTGCGGCTTCTACTGCAAAGACTCCCTCACGATGGGAGATTTCTTCCAACATATCGCCATTTTCGTAGACGATGACGGAATTGAGTTCCTCATCCCCTACCGCGCGGCTAAAGACATCCGCGCGGGTTTCGCCCTCAATGGGCTCGGGGATTTCCACGGGCAAGAATGCCTCTTGCGTGATGACTGAGCTCACGCGCTGTGCACCCTCAACAGCTTGCGCTGCGGTCTCTGCATCCACGGCGCCATCAAAGCTAACCAGCGCATAGGTGTCATTGCGGGCATCGACAACACTAGTGGCTGCGCGGGTTTGATATTGCTGCGCGGATTCTTCTGGCTCTGGCCCGAGTTGGTCACCCTGCAGTGTCTGGGTCGGTCCCGGACCGCAGGCGCCGGCGAGGAAGATAATCAACAGCAGCATAAACACGAAGATGCCGATGGCGGCTGCGCGCCGACGGCGATAAATATGAGGTGGATGCCGGCGCACCACTCGTGCAGGCACAGCCTGTGCAGCCTCGCTACGCCGGTCGCGGTTGCCCACAGACTGGTTGTGCACAGTCTGCTGCCACGCGGTCTCGCGCGCATTAGTGCGCGGCCTGCGGCGGGGTGGCCGGTAATCCTTATCCACGAAGAACGTCCAAAGCGTGTTGCAGGTCAGCTGGATATTCGGTCTCAATCTCGATCCACCGGCCTGTGCCGGGGTGTTCAAAGCCAAGCTTGACCGCGTGTAGCCACTGGCGGATGAGCCCTAGGCGCTTGGACAGATTGGGGTCTGAACCGTACATCGGGTCACCGCAGCACGGATGGCCAATGGCCGACATGTGCACGCGGATTTGGTGGGTGCGTCCGGTTTCCAGGTGGACATCGAGAAGCGATGCTTCGCGGAATGCTTCCAACAAGCTGTAGTGCGTAATCGCATTCTTGCCGTCTTCGGTCACTGCGAACTTCCAACCGGATGAGGGATGGCGGCCAATGGGCGCATCCACGGTGCCCTCAATCGGATCGGGCAAGCCCTGCACCAGCGCGTGGTAGGTCTTGTGCACGGTGCGCACCTTAAACGCGTGCTTCAGCGCGGTATAAGCGCGCTCCGAAGAAGCCACCACCATTACGCCTGATGTACCAACGTCAAGGCGGTGCACAATACCTTTGCGCTCTGGCGGACCCGAGTTTGAAATTCTATATCCTGCCGCGGCAAGTCCACCGACTACGGTTGGACCATCCCAGCCCACGGAGGGATGCGCTGCCACTCCAACAGGTTTGTTTACGGCAATGATGTCATCATCGGAATAGACCACGTCCATTCCTTCCACCAGTTCTTCTTTGGGAACCAGCGGTGCTGCCGGCTCTGGCAGAGTAACTTCTACCCAGCTTCCGGAGGCGAGGCGGTCGGATTTGGCTACCGCCGATCCATCGACAAGCACTGCGCCTTCAGCACACAAGTCTGCCGCGACGGTGCGGGATAACCCCAACATCTTGGCCAAGGCTGCATCAACGCGCAGCCCCTCATTTCCCTCCGGTACCGGCAGAGTCCGTACTTCCCTGTTCATTTTTCGCCCTCCTTTCCTCCGTCAGCATGGCAAGAATAAATACAATGACACCTACCGTAATAGAGGCATCCGCGATATTGAATACGGCAAAGTTTCCAACGGAAATATAGTCCACGACATGCCCGAACCAAAAGCCTGGTTCCCGAAACAGCCGGTCCGTCAGATTGCCCAACGCACCACCGGCAAGCAAAGCTAGCCCGAACGCTTCCCATCGGTCTTTCATCCGCGGTGCGGCGATGGCCACACCAATGACGAAGACCAACTGGATGGTGGTAAATAGCCAGGTCGATCCCTCTCCGCCCATGGAGAAGGCGGCGCCGGGATTGAATAAGAGATAGAACCTGAACCAATCTCCAATTACGGGGACGGCTTCACCTGGGTTGAGCCAGTTAAGCATGAGCTGTTTAACGGCCTGGTCTATCACTGCAACGGCAATAACTATCACTGCCATCATCTTCACAATTGAGCGCACCTAAACCATTGTAGAGGCAGCCATCCGGTAGGTTTGAATGCATGCGTGTGAAAGCCTCCATTGTTGCCCTTGCGTTAGTTGTGACCGGTTGCAGCTATGAGCCTCCAGGTCCTGCAGTAGAGCAAGCAGTAGCGGCCCCAGTCGACGCCGCGCGCGTGACTGTGGAAGATGCCGGTTCTGGCGACAAGAGGGTGTTGACCTTTGACGATATCGATTCTGAGCAGGACTTGAAGTTTGTGCTCACCGAAGGTTTCGCCCAAGATGTTGTGGATGCCAATGCCCCGACTGATTTTGAGTCCAGCGCCCCGGAAGAATCCACCACCTCTTTTGATCTGAACGCTGAAGTTTCTGAAGCAAGTGATGATCCGGAGCAAACCCCGGCCACACGCAATGCTTTTATGACGTTGAGCAACCCGACTTATAGCGGCACTGATGCGCTGAATGTGGAATCCGGCGATGGTTTCCAGTTCGGTTGGCGCGCCGATGATGCCGGCCAGGTTTCTTCCCTGCGCTTGGCCGCCCCACAGGCCGCGAATGATGATGCTCGTTCCATCTTGGAACAAGCGATTGTGGAATTAACGTCCATGCCGATTGTCTTCCCCGATGAAGAAATCGGTGAAGGCGCCATCTGGACCTTGGATTCGCGCACTTCCGGTGACTCCACCTTGCTTCAGACCACCACCTACACCTTGGACAAGCTCACTGAGACCGGTGCGGAGTTGTCCCTGGATATCAGCCAACGCCCTGCCCTGGGTGCTTTGTCGATGGAAGATGGCGGCGAACTGGAAGTCATGGACACCGAAACCCGTTCCTCTGGCAATCTGACTATTGATTTCTCGCAGCCACTTCCTACCTCCGGCAACATCGACATTGCCACCCGCGTTACCTACGGGACCCAGGAATCAGAAATCCGCGTGTTGCAATCAACCAACACGCGGATGCAGTTCAGCCCAGCAGCTCAAGAGTCTTAAATAACTCCCAAGCGCTGGGCTGAGTGAAGGACTACGTCCTACTGAGTGACTTCGTTGGCCCCGGTATCAACGGTTCCGTCGGTGCACATTTCTGGGACCTGGTCTGGGGTAACGGTGTTGGTAATCAGGGTGCAGGCCCAGGACTGGGACAGCTTCCAGGTGCCTTCTTCGAAGACGAACTCAACGTTTTCAGCGGTCTGGGATGGCTCTTCTGGAACGGTGAAGTTCACGGTTGCCAGGACGGAGTCTGGGGAGTAGCCAGGGATAACTGGGTCTACTACCTCAAAGTTGGCGCCTGATTCGGCCTTGGAAGATGCCATGGTTTCAAACAGCTCAGGGGCGGTTTCGCCACCCTGCACGGTCTTGACCTTGTCCTCTTCGGAGGCAGCGGAGTCAGTTGCGGTGGCCAAGATGGCGTTGAGGTCCGTTGCGGTTGGCAGCTCAGAAGAGGCTGGCGCATCTGAAGTTTCTTCAGCCTGGGTTTCTGGGGCTGCTGCGGTGTCTGCGGAGTCTCCAGACTCTGATTCTGAATCAGAGGAGCACGCGACCAATGCGGTTGCAGCGGTGGCGGCTAGGAAGCCGGCGGTCAGTTTACGAAAAATCAACTAATCTCCTTCAACGAATTTATTCTTTGCCAATCCTACCGGCCACCTTGCGCGATATAAGAACCTGCGCCTTAATTCACAGGGTTTCTTCAAACTTTTGCCCAACCTCTTTACGGCTTTGATTTAAGCTTGCTTTATGTCTGAAACGATTGCAGTAGTAGCTACCGGTGGCACGATTGCGTGCACCCTTGATGAACATGGCGCGCTTGTCCCCACGGTCTCCGCAGCCGAATTGGTTGACGCAGCACTTTCTTTGTCTGCAGTACCTCGCGTGAATACGCGTGCTATTGATTCGGTGCGCTTGGATTCTTCTTCGTTGACTTTGCCGGACTTAGATGACCTTTTGCAGCGGGTACACGCATTGCTTGCTGATGCTTCCATCGCCGGCGTCGTCATCACCCACGGCACGGATTCCATGGAAGATACCGCCATGGCACTCGAGCTTTTCCACATTGGAGATAAGCCAGTAGTTATTACCGGCGCGCAGCGGTCTTTTGACCACCCTGATTCAGACGGCCCGCAAAACTTGGCGGATGCCATTGCCTACGCCACCACCGGCGCGCCGGGCGTGAGCATCCGCTTCGGTGGTTTGACCGTTCCAGCCCGCGGCGCTTTCAAGTCCCACACGTCATCGTTGGAAGCTTTCGCTGCGGTGCCCACCCCAATGAAGACTCGCCCGACATTGGCGCTGACTCCCCTGGCGGGCAATGACGTGGTCATTATTTCTGCCTGGCCAGGCGCGTCGCGAACCATGGTTGATGCAGCGGTAGCTTCCGGTGCGGGCGGCATCATTGTGGAAGCCATGGGTTCCGGCAACATGGGCTCACAAATGGGTGAAGGCGTAGCCGACGCGTTAGAAGCCGGCATCCCAATTCTTATCACCACGCGTGTTCCAGAAGGCTCAGTGTCTTTGGCTTATGGCGGCAGCGGCGGCGGCGCAACCCTCGCGCGCAACGGCGCACTTGGCACCGGCATTTTGCGTGCAGGCCAGGCTCGCATGATGCTACTCGCGGCCCTAGCTACGGGCACTGATGTAGCTGAGCTGCTTTAGTCCTGCTCCGCTAGGTCCACGTCCCACGCCAAAGAATCCACGGGGTCGGCGGGCTGCAGCTGCTCATCATCGGCATCAAAAGACTTGAAGGGGCCAGGTCCGGTAGCGCGGGTTTCAAAGCGCACGCTGACAAAGCCGTGCCCGGTGCCTTGAATCCAGCCGTGTCCGTAGTCGGGGTGAAACACGTCTTGGGTGGCATACCACGTGCGTTTAATGGGAGAAGGTTCTTCTTCGAAGGTGGTTTCCGTGCTGATCACTGCTTGGTCGAGTTCGGGAAAGAGCACGTCTTGGCGTTCTAATTCCAGACCGGAGAAGCCAACGCCGACTAGCCGAATGGGGCCAAGTTCGGCTGGATAGCGTGCCAGAGATTGCATCGCTTTGCGTAGTGTTGCAATGTCATCGGTGGCATAGGCCAGTGTTAAAGACCTGGTTTCACTATGAAAATCGGCCATGCGCATTTTTACCGTGACGGTACGGGCACCGCGTCCATCTTTGAGCAGGCGGCCGTGAGCACCGCTTAAGGCACGCTCGAGAGCGGCATCCACGGTTTCTTTCGTGGTGAGGTCCTCCGGGTAGGTGTGCTCAGCTGAGACTTGCTTGGATTCGGCACGTGGTGCCACTGGGCGGTCATCCACCCCGCGCGCCATCATCCACAGTGCTGGACCGATGGTGCTGCCCAGGGTGATTTCAACTTCGCGTTGACTCAAGGCCGCCAAGTCACCAATGGTCTTGACCCCGATGGAGTGCAGCTTTGTGGCGGTAACTGGACCAACACCCCACAGCTCATCCACGTCGAGCGGATGCAGCATGGCTTCTTGTTTTTCCACGGGAATCACATAAGCGCCATCGGGCTTGGCTTGCCCGGATCCAATCTTGGCAAACTGCTTACCGGAACCAGCGCCAATCGAAGCAGGAAGCCCCACTATGTCCCTAATGGCAGCGCGCAGCTCATGCGCCCAGGATTCAACCTCTTCTGCGGTGGCACCAATAAGTTCCGCCGGTTCCATATAGGCCTCATCAATACTGAGCTGTTCAACCAAGTCCACGCGGGACTCAATGAACTTAAAGACCCGCTGCGAGGCTAGGCGGTAGACCTCAAAACGTGGGCTGACCACTACGGCTTTGGGCCCAATGAGTTGCTGCGCACGATACATGGGCATGGCCGAATGCGCGCCGTACTTGCGTGCTTCATAGGAAGCACCAGCCACAACACCACGGCCGGACATGCCGCCGACCAAAACTGGTCGGCCCATCAAGGTAGGCCGGGTCAGCTGTTCACACGATGCGAAAAACGCATCCATATCAATGTGAAGAACCCAACGTTGCATACCAACAAGTCTAGAAGTTTGCGGTCAAATCCCTAATTTGTTGATAACGCGCCACCGTATCCGGGTTCGCCTCCCCGCGGTAGGTGGTGGTACCAGCAACATCCCATTGCGGTGGCTTATCCGCGCCAGACAATGCCCACGCGGCTTGGCGGGCAGCACCAAGCGCAACATATTCGCTCGGTGCAGGCAAAGCCACATCCACGCCAAAGATGCTGGGGGCAAACTGTTGCATAGCCTCGCTGCGCGCAGCACCACCGGTGAGCAGGACGCGGTTGGCCTTGTGCCCCATCGCCTTTTCTACTGCCTCGATAGCATCAAGCATGGAACACAGCAAACCTTCCACCACACCGCGAGCAAAGTCTTCCCGCGTGGTGTCGGTGCGCAGGCCTGTCAAAAGCCCCGTTGCGTGCGGCCGGTTCGGGGTGCGCTCACCATCGAAATAAGGAAGCAACGTTACCGATGACTTCCCGGCCAGGGCCATTTCCGACAGGCCCTTGTGATCGACTCCCAAAAGGTTTGCTGCGAAGTCCAGAACTTTCGCGCCGTTGAGAGTGCACGCAAGCGGAAGATATGCGCCTGTGGCATCAGAAAATCCGGTGACCAGACCGTTGTCGTCATGTACGCTGTGCTCACTCCACGCGCTGGCCACACCCGAGGTACCAACGGACACACAGACATCCCCCGGCTGCAGGTCCAAGCCCAACGCCGCCGCCATATTATCGCCAGTACCAGCCGCGATTGCAGCACCCGTTGCAGTGCGGCCAACAATCTCATTGGGCTCGGCAATACGTGGCAGCTGCACGCTATGGCCTAAGAACTGCTCCGCTAGTTCAGGCATGAAGCGGCGCTCACGCGTGGAGTAATAGCCGGTGCCAGAAGCATCACCATGATCAGTGGTGAACTCTTCTCTCCCACCCAAATGCCAGGTGAGATAGTCATGCGGCAGCACTGCTTTAGAAACTCTCTTGGCATTTTCAGACTCATTATCACGCAGCCATCGCAGCTTCGTCGCGGTAAAAGACGCAACTAGCACAGAGCCAGTTAGCTCCACGGTCTTGTGCGCACCGCCAAGTTCTTCAACTAATTCCACCGCGGCATCCGCTGAAGACACGTCATTCCACAACATCGCATCACGCACAGTGTTGTTATCTTCATCCAGCGTCACCATGCCGTGCTGCTGACCAGCGACTGCTACAGCATCTGCTTTCTCCAACAATCCTGCGGTTGCTTCATCCAGCGCCTCAATCCAGCGCGCCGGGTCAACTTGGGTGCCGCCCGGATGGCTAGCGCGAGCTTGATCAACAATCTCCCCCGAGGCGGCATCAACTAACACCGCTTTGCACGACTGCGTGGAGGAATCAATGCCAAGAACATAAGTCATAGTGGAATCTCACTTAAATCTATTTCAAAACGGCCGGCGGTTGCAGGGTCGGTGTCGGCTGGGCAGTGTCAACAAGGTGGAGTCTAGCGCCGGTTTTCTCCAGCAGCTCGCGCTCATCACCATCGAGGTTGTTGTCCATGACTATGTCATCAAACTCGCTCAAACGCGCGACAAAGTGCATTCCGACGTTGTCGAACTTCGAAGAATCAGACACCAAAATCTTGCGGGTACCCAGGCGAACAAAGGCAGACTTGGTGATCGCAGCATCCTCATCAGGGTGATAGATTCCGGCTGCGTTAACACAGGTGGTGGACACAATCGACACCGTGGCATTGAGCCTTTCCACCGCATTGCAGGTGGCTTGGCCCAGGAAGGAATCTGTCTCCACGCAGTAGCGCCCACCCGCACCGGTGAGAGCAACCTCCGGTGCGTGCGCTGAGACCACGTTGAGCACCTTCAATGAATGGGTAATGATTCCAACGGGGCCAGCGGACAACACATCAGGAACGCAGTATTCCACCGTCGTGGAATCATCCAGCGCCACAATGTCACCTGTTGAAACTAACGTCGCAACATAAGAAGCTAACGCCTTTTTAACATCCACGTTGGTCTCACGGCGGGTTTCCACGTTGGTTTCAGAAAATTCTGGCTCGACGAATTTTGCGCCGCCGCGCACACGCTCAATCTGGCCTTCCTCGGCCAGGAAATCTAGATCACGGTGAATGGTCATCACACTGACTTCGAAGCGTTCTGCCAGCTCATCGACCCGGGCATGCCCGGAATGACGGACAGTGCCCAAGATGTCCGCGCGCCGGATTTCTGCTTGGCTCGCCATCAATTCACCTCTACCCTTCTCACGCTTTTGTGAATTTTAACATTAATTCTGCTATTTATAACATCCTTTTGTTAAATCCATGTTAGTTTGGTCTTCATCACAGAATGTGACGGTGACCTTTACTGAAACGGAGTCTATTACATGTCACACGAACCATTGGTAGAAAGACTTGGTATTCCGCGGCCTTTAATCTGGGGCTTCATCGGCCTCGCCATCTTCATGATTGGCGATGGTGTCGAAACCAACATCCTCGAACCCTTCCTTTCCTCTGAGCACGGCTTCACTGTTTCCCGCGCTGGCCTGCTGGTCACGGTCTACGGTGTGGCAGTGGCCATCGCTGCATTCTTCGCCGCAGCCCTTTCTGACCTCTGGGGCCCACGCCGGGTGATGATGCTCGGCGCTGGCATCTGGGTGGTCTTTGAACTCGCATTCTTGTTGTTTGCCTTGACCACCAGCTCCACCACGCTCATCTTCTTAAGCTACGGTTTGCGTGGCTTTGGCTATCCACTCTTTGCGTATGGCTTCCTGGTATGGATTACTGCGGTCTCTCCCGCTGACAAGCTTGGCACTGGAACCGGCTGGTTCTATGTGGCTTTCTCCGCGGGTCTGCCAACCCTGGGTGCGCTAACCGCTACCATTTCCATGGCGTGGTTCGACCTGAACTTCTATGAGACCCTCTGGGTTTCGCTCGTGCTGGTAGTCATCGGCGCAGCCTGTGCGCTCATCGGTGTCAAAGAGCGCATCGGCCGCGCACCACTGGTGGACAATGCCGATGACGTATCCGCCACCTTGGGCGCTTCTTTCAAGCTGCTCATCCAAGACCGCCGCGCACGCTTTGTGGTCTACATCCGCACCATCAACTCCATTCCGACCTATGCCATGGCTGTGTTCTTCCCCGCTTACTTCACTGAGCGTCTGGACTGGCCACTGGCATGGTTCCTCATCCTGACCACTGTTATTTACGCGGTCAACTTGCCGTTCAATCCGTTCTACGGCCGCATTGGTGACAAGTTCGGCTGGTCCAAGACCACCGTGTGGGCTGGCGCTATCGCCTGTGCAGTCACACTCGCCATGGTCTACTTCGTGCCAATGATCTCCGTTGGTATGGGATTGCCAGATGGCGTGGGCTTTGCCCTCACCTTGGCCTGTGGTGCACTCTTTGGTGTCTCCCTCGCGGGCTTTGTTCCGCTCTCCCCCATCGCGGTATCGCTCAAGCCAGAGCGCCCCGGTGCAGCAATGGCTGCTTATAACTTGGGCGTCGGCGGCGCAGTCGCTGCTGGTCCAGCATTGGTGGCAATCTTCTACCCACTGGTTGGCGCGACCGGCCTGATTCTGATTTTCATCGGCCTTTTCATTGCGGCAGCTTTCATGGCGCACAGCCTGCGCGGCACTCAGCCAGGCTTTGATGGCATGCCAGCAGTAAAATCTCTCACCGAAGTTCCTGAAGGAGTCTAAACTTCAATGTCTACAATTCAGACCAAAACCCAGCTTAACCAAGAAACTCTTCCTTCCCTCCCCGTCGAGGGGCCAGCGCATGACCGCGACGCAATCACCGCAGGTATCGTGCACTTCGGTGTCGGTGGTTTCCACCGCGCGCATCAAGCTCTGTACATCGATAAGCTCATGCGAAACGGTGAAGCCATGGACTTTGGCATCATCGGCGTCGGCGTCATGCCCTCCGATGTGCGCATGCGTGATGCCCTCAAGGGCCAGGATTGCTTGTACACCTTGACGGAGAAAACTCCCGATGGCCAGCACTATTCCCGCGTGATTGGCTCCATTGTTGACTATCTCTATGCCCCAGATGATCCGGCGGCCACAGTCGCAGTGCTTGCCGATGCTTCCATCAAGATTGTTTCCCTTACCGTCACCGAGGGAGGCTACAACTTTGACCACGTGCGCGGCGAGTTCAACCTGGACAACCCTCAGGTTGCTGCCGATGTCGCAGATTTGAAGGAAGGCAAGACGGATTCCTTGCGCACCTTCTACGGCCTAATAACTGCCGCACTCATTGCCCGCCGTGATGCCGGCACTGTGCCGTTTACTGTGATGTCTTGTGACAATATCCAGGGCAACGGCGAGATGGCGCACCGCATGTTCTTGTCTTTTGCCAATGCTATCGATACCGAGTTGGCCGCGTGGATTGACCAGGAGGTTCCTTTCCCGAACTCCATGGTGGACCGCATCACCCCGGAAACCACCGATGATGACCGCGCGGAGTTGGACTACGCCGATGCCTGGCCAGTGGTCTGTGAGGACTTCACCCAGTGGGTGCTGGAAGATAAGTTTGCTGCTGGGCGTCCTGCTTATGACAAGGTCGGCGTGGAACTAGTTGATGATGTTGTGCCGTATGAGCTGATGAAGCTACGTCTGCTCAACGCTTCACACCAGGGCTTGTGCTACTTCGGCTACCTGGCCGGGCACCGTCTGGTCCACGATGTCATGGCGGATCAGCGTTTTGCTGATTTCCTGCTGGCGTACATGGAACAAGAAGGCACCCCGTCTCTTCGCCCACTGCCGGGCGTGGACTTGGATGCCTACCGCCACCAGTTGATTGCCCGTTTCGGCAATGCCGCTATTAAGGACACCGTGGCGCGTTTGTGCGCTGAATCTTCTGACCGCATCCCCAAGTGGCTGCTGCCAGTCGTGCGAGAGAACCTGGAATCCGGCAATGCGCCTGTGACCTTGTCTGCTGCCATCGTCGCGTCCTGGGCACGCTATGCCGAGGGCGTTGATGAGCAAGGCCAGGACATCAACATCAATGACCGTATGGCCGACCGCCTGAAGGAAAACGCGTCAAAGAACCGCGAGGACATCCTGGCGTTCATCCGCGACCGCGAAGTCTTCGGCGACCTCGTGGATAACGAGGAGTTCACCACCGCATACGCCGATGCGCTGCGCAGCCTGCATGAGGTTGGCTCTGAAGCCACCTTGGATAAGTTGCTTGCGCGCTAGCACCGCGCAAGCTAAATCTGTGCACAGCTAAAGCCGCGAAGACGTCTACTGCCGGACGCCTTCGCGGCTTCGGTGTTTCTGTATGTCCGTGACGCTTAATTTCGCCGCAGCCCCACCGCGATGATGATAAGCACAATGCCGATGATTTCAGCGGTGGTGAGCCACTGCCCCAGCGCGAGTGCACCAACGATGGCAGCGACTACGGGCAGGATGGCTTGCAGCAAGGCGAAGTAGCTCGAGCCTGCCATGCGCAGCACCACCTGGTCCAAGCTGTACGGGATTGCGGCGGACAACAGTCCCAGCCCGGCAGCCAGCCCCAACACTGTGATGCCGGGAAGACCCGGGTCCTCTGGCCAGATCAAAAGCATGACTGGGAGCGCTAATAGCCCGGCATAGGAAAAGCCGACGGCCATGGATGCACGTGAGTTTTCTTTATCCGCGGCAATGTGGCTGGAAATAAGAATGTAACCAGCCCAGAACAAGCCTGCGGCCAGCGCCCACATAATGCCGACTGCGTTATCGGACCATGTAGCACCAGAAATGACCAGCACGCCGGCAGCAGCGAAGAATAGTGCAATCCAGTCGCATGCCCGGCGCGATCCCCACGCTGCCACAACAACAGGGCCGAGGAATTCAATGGCAACTGCCGTGCCCATCGGAATATGGTTGAGTGACTGGTAGAAGGCCATATTCATAGCCATGGTCATAACGCCATAGATAGCGGCATTGCGCCCGGCCACACCACCAAAAGCGCGCAGCTTCGGGCGGTTGAGAATCAGCAAGATGACCCCGGCGGCTGCGACACGAAACCATGCCACAATCACGGGTGAGAAGTTTTCAAACAAGCCCACCGCAATAGCCGCGCCGGCGTATAAGGAAGCACCTGACACCGCCATTACCGCGGGCGCAGCGAGCCCTTTTGCCGCAGCGCTTGTGTTTATTTGACCATCCGCATTCACATCAGGGCATATTACCCCGTGTGCGCACAATAGCTTTGGCGGTCAGCGCCACCACGGGGGTGGGGTCATCAAGCAGGACCAACAGCAACTCATCAGAGTCTTCGAACTCCGCGAGTGCTTGGACCAGGCGCGCGCGTTGTTCCTGCGTTCTGTCGTCGTTTAACAACGCACCAATCGTGTCCAGTGCTGCTTCGTGCCAGCTCGGAGATTGCGCAAGTACTTCAGAGGCTTGCACGTCATGATCACCGTCCACAATCATCCGAAGCAGTTCATCAAAAGCAACTAGCACACCGCGCTCGCCTAAAGAAAGTGCTGCGACTGCTCGGATATCTGTGTCCTCATCATCCAGCGCACCGCGCAGATGCTCGAAGACTTCCTCACTCCGCTCCGACTGCTTCGTCCCCGCGGTTGTCCTCGCAGCTGCCTCAGCAAGGATTCGCACCGCACGCATGCGAACTTCCTTGTCTGCGGAGGCCAAAGCCCGTGATACTTCTTCAAGGGCTACGTCGCCAGCTTGCAGCATTGACCAGGACAGCGCACCTGCAACATTGAGGTCCTTTTCGGCTATCGCAGAACGCGCCACCATGCGCGGATGGGCTGCAGGTGCCAAACGCAGCGCGGAACCTTGGCGTGCGGCGGGCTCATGGGAACGCAGGTTCTTCAGCAAATTCATGACGTTGAGTGCTGCACGCCAGTCAGTGACATCAGATCCTCTAACCGCCAGCAACTGCTCAAAGAGGCGCTTTTCCTCACGCAACCGGGCCCGCGATTCCGCAATGAGCTCATCAATGACCTCTGCAATGCGGTGGTCGGGGTCATCGAGTGCACTTTTCACCTCGGTCAGACTTAGTCCCAAGCCACGCAATCCTTCAATATGGAAGACTCTTTCCAAGTCCGCATCATCATAGATGCGATAGCCAGCACTTGTGCGGGCACCTGGTTCAATGAGGCCGAGCTTTTCGTAATACCGGAGCATGCGAGCGCTCACGCCCGTTGTCTCAGCCATCTCTCCGATTCGCATGGTCTTAGTCTGCGCTATCAATTCCTAGCGCCGCAACCTTACGCGCAAACTCTAGATGGGTGTGGTCTTCCCCATCTGGATCATCGATAAGCGCCAAAGCGTGCTGGGCGTGATGCGCTACGAGCTGGACGCGATCACGCGCGAGTGGGCCGAAGCTTGCCAGTGCCCGGCTCAGGCTGCGCTGGGTCTCCACCTCCCCCCGACCCAGCTCCCCAACGAATTCAGCGATGAGATCATCGACTTCTGCCTCTGGAACTGAAGCCACCGCCACCCGCCATGCGGTAGTACGCACTGCAGCATCGTCATCATGAAGCAATGCGGGAGTAATAACAGCCCAGGTATCCGGATGCCCAAGCTTGGACAAAGTGTGCAGGGCTTGGGCGCGCGCACGGGGGTTATCCAGTGCACGCACCAAGAGTGGATAAACCTCATCCTGTGGATGCCTGGTTAAAGCCCAGGTCAACATGTCACGGACGAAGAAGTCCGGCTCACTACCCAGCTGCTCAATGAGCTTGGGTAGGTCGCCGGACTGTGGGTTGGTGCCCATTGCCAGGGCACTGCGCAGGCGTGTGGAAGAATTCATTCCTCCATGACACAACCTGACACCGTGTCAAGGTCAAGACTAGTTCTTAGCCACCTGTGCGGTTACGCCGGAAATAACCTCATGGGTCTCACTGTCAAGAGCCTCAGTGGTGACCTGGAAGTCGGTCGCCAGAGTCTCCGTTGCGATG